>NZ_JH815222.1:2052471-2119460 GCF_000158375.2 Clostridium sp. 7_2_43FAA | reverse complement strand
TAAAACATTACAAGATGAAACTAAAATAAAATTAAATGCAGTGCAAAGTATGTCTAGGGTAGGTAGATGTATTGATAATGGGCCTATGGAGGCTTTTTGGGGTACTTTAAAATCAGAAATGTACTATCTAAGAAAGTTTTCAATCTTTGAAGAACTTGAACAAGCTATTGATGAATATATAAAATTTTATAATACAAAAAGATTACAAAAGAAACTAAAAGGTATGGCTCCTATTGAATATAGAAGCCACACCTTAGCAGCATAATTTTATATTATTTACCCTGTCTACTTGACAGGGGGCGGTTCATTATATTATTCACTTTTTAATTATTACAAATATATTATAATTTACCAAATATGTTTTAGTTATAAACACATTTAGTTATAATTAAGATGACTATAGTTCTTAAGAGAATATTAATAGTATTATTAAAATTTATAAATTAAAAAATATTTAACAATAAAGTTAGGATTTATGATAATTTAATTTGAAATATATATTTAAAAACGGCATTAAAGGATGTGATATAAGTTGGATAAACAAATTATAATTGTTTTAGTATTAAACTTTATAATTTCATTAATTGGAACATTAGCGTATTCAGTTAGGTTAGTAGGGGTTAGAACAGGGAAAATAGCTGTTACATTTGCAGTTTTTAATGTATTAATGCTTGTTTCAAGAACTGCACTGACATTCCAAACTCCTTTATTAACAAAGTTTGTAGAAAGTGATCCAAGTAGTGGAGCTTTGCTTAATATATTTAATTTAATAATTATAATTTCAGGTATAGCATCTATAGTTGGAGCTTTTTTAATACCAACATTTCAGCAAATGTTTAGTAAGGCAGTAAATCATTTTTCAATAGAAAGGTCAATGCCTAAGCTTATCATACATAGTTTTTCAAAAAATGGTGTGAAATACATGAAGGAAAGTATAGCAATTCCTGTAAAAGAAAGTTTAACAAGTATAAATTATAGAATACTTCCTAAAAAAATTTTATTTTATAATTTTATTTCTGTAGCCATTATTACAGCGGGAGCTTTTGCACCAATATATGCAGCAAGTATATCACCAGATCTTAGAATGACTTGTTTATCTTTATCACCAGTAATTAATGGAACAGCAACAATACTGACATCAATTTTTATTGATCCTCATTTATCAATTATGACTGATGATGTAGTTGATGGCAAATGTAGTGAAGAGGATTTTAGAGCTTGTGTAATAGCAATGGTAGGAAGTAAAGTGGTAGGTACTTTTGTGGCATTGCTACTGTTTGTACCAGCATCATATTTAATTGCTTTTGTAGCTAATTTTATATAATAAATATATTAAAGGAAAAATGAAAATTATATTTAAAGAAATAAAGCAAAATAAGAAGAAAGAGAGGTGCTAATCTTTCTTATTTTGCTTTATAATTGAATAATGTTTTTATTAAATTTGTTTTTCGAATATTAATTCAAAATGAGTAGCAGATCCATAAGCACCAGTTGGTGGAGTAAGGATTTGTACTAATCTCCATCCTTCCTTTGCATGATCAGTTACTATTTGATGATAGTCTTGCCTTGGTTTTGACTCTATAAAACCTTTTAATTCTAGTCTTATAAATTTATATTCATACATATAAATGAACCTCCATATATAGTTTTTAATTTACTCTAGTTATTTTATAACCTTTCTCTTCTAGCAACTTCAATATGCCATCCTCACCGATAAAATGAGCGGCTCCAACTGCAACTGTATGATTTTTACCATCTTTAATTAATTCGTCGATTTTATTTGTCATACCAATGTTTCTATCTGTAAGCATTATTTTATAGTATTCCGGGTTATCATTTTTCATTTTATTATTTGATTCTTCAATAAATTCAATATCTCCAGTTTTATAGGCATTAAAAAGATTTTTTGCTATATCAACTTCTTCATCAATATTAGAATTTGAATAGTCATTTAAATATTTTTTTAGATATTCCCAAGTAAAAGTTTTATTTATTGTTTCAAGTTGGTAATCAACTCCTTCAAGTTCATTAATTGTTATATTATCTCCATTAGCTTTACGTAATTTCACTCCGTTTATCATAATTAAATCTAATCCATTTCCAAGTATTCCAGCTTTAGCATAACAGAGATTAGTCAATAAACTAATTAGCGAGAAAGAATTTAAATTATTTATTTCTTTTATATTGAATTTAGGACTTAATGTATTAATAATAGAAGATAATTTATTAATTTCATCTTCAGATAAATAATTTTCTATAGTTTTTCCATCTTTTAAATATCCAGAGGATTGAGTTTTCTCTATATTTTCCTTAAGTGATAAGTCGAGTTCTACAGATAAAACATCAGTTTCATCAATTATTCTTTTTATATCATCATTTAAAAAATTGATATTATTACTACCAAGATGTATAGTTCCAACTAAATTTACACTAGTACTGCCATTAGTTGCCTCCCATATATACCCTTTTGAGACTTCCTTTTCTATAGGTTTATTATTGCATGCAACTAATGTAGTAGTGAAAAAAGCAATAATAAATATAGATAGTAAATTCTTAAACCTAAAAATGAATTTCATTTATATATCTCCTTTAATAGTATATTTTGTATACGCTATATTTTACCATAAATTAAATAAATATGAAGCAATTTCAAACATATAAAGTGTTGTTCATAAAACAATATATTTGTACAGATATTAAGACTTGTTTATACATTTACATCTGATATTATTAATTTACAACAATGAAAGGACAAAAGAAATTATTAAATATTAGGGGGAATTTTAAATGAAAAAAAGTTTTAGCTACTATTATTTGTGAATCAATAGATGATAATTATACGGAAAGTATTCGATTATATAATATACACAAAAGAGTCAAATTGTTATATGGAGAAGAATATAGAATAGGAATATCAAGTGAAGAAGATAAGAGTCCTTAGTTAAAATAATTTTACCGTATACTAGAGGGGGAAAGTGAAGTGTATAAGCTTATAATAGATGAAGATGAAGAAATAATAAGAAAAGGTTTAGTTCATACAATTGATTGGCTATCTATGGGTTTTACAGTTATAGAAGAAGCAGAAGATGGAGAAAAAGGATTAGCGGTAATAAGTAAATTATCCCTGATTTAGTAATAACTGATATTAGAATGCCATTTAGGAAAGGATTAGAAATGCTTAAACTTGATAAAAAACAAAAATATAGATTTTATATAAGGAATTTTAGAGGAGTTAAATGAAAAAGATAAACTGAATCTTATTGAATACCAAGAGGAAGAAGTATTGGAATTAGAAATGTAATATTTAGAAATTTAGTATATAATATTAATAAATAAAGGGAGGGATATAAAATGAAAAATGCAGAATATTACATAAAAAATTTAGAAATGTTACCACATGTTGAAGGTGGATATTTCAAAGAATCATTTTTATCAGAAGAGAAGGTGAGAGAAAATAAAAACTTATGGAGTAGTATATATTTTCTTTTAAGAACAGGTGAGGTATCAAATTTTCACAGGTTAAAATCTGATGAGTTATGGTATTACCACGATGGAGAAGCACTTACAATTTATATGATAAGTCCAGAGGGAGAACTTATAACAAAACAACTTGGGATAAATATAGAAAATGGGGAGGTTCCACAAGCTTTAGTTCCAAAAGGATATATATTTGGCTCAGCTATGAATAATGAGGGATTTTCTTTAGTTGGATGTATGGTTGCCCCAGCATTTGAATATGAAGATTTTGAATTATTCGAAAGAGAGTATCTTTTAAACCTATATCCAGATCATAAGGATATAATAATAAAACTTACTAGAGAAAAATAATTAATTTGAATAATTTAACATATATAATAAAATAATAAATATTTTATTATTTTTTGTATAATATATGAATTAAATATTATTATATGGTATAATTCTTTCCAGAGTTTACGAAATTTGGAGAAGTGAGGAATATGAGTAATAAAAAGCTCGTTTATTTTATCCTACCTATAATTATAGTATCAGGAATAGTAATAACCATAAATAGGTTTCTAGATAAATTTTATTTTTATAATAATGAAAAGTGTATATATAATGATAATTCAAAGATAGTGTCAATAAATGATAATTATTCCTATTTAGAAAAAAGAGGGATAAATGAAAATTCCAATACAGATATAACTTTCAAGTTTACAGGAATGGATACTATTTGGCATGTTATCTCTAATAATGATACGGAAATCAATATAAAATATAGTTCTAATATTGAGTCTGGAAAGTTTAAAGTGGTTTTGATAGATCCATATAATAATGTTATAAATATTTTAGAGCATACTGAATTAGGGGAAGATACATATAATATAAAAAAGGGAACTAGTAGAATAAAAATAGTTGGAAGTATAACAACTGGAAATCTAAAAATGGAAATAACGATAAGAGAAGATGAAAATGGAGTAGATATAGTAGCTATAAATGGCTAGAAAAAATAATTTAAAGAAATAATTTAAAAGGCAAAATGTAGAGTAAACTAGCATTTTGCCTTTAATTTTATAACTTAAATAAATGCTTTATAAATTGAGTTAATTCCTTTTTCAAAATCGTCATTTTCTATTCCTATAAGGATATTTATTTCACTAGAGCCTTGATCAATCATTCTTATATTAATATTAGAATCACTTAAAGATGAAAAGATTTTAGTTGCAATACCTTTATTTGAAGACATTCCATTACCAACTGTTGCAATAAGAGCCATATTGGGATGGACTACAATTGAATCTGGATTGCATGCTCTTTTTATTTCATCAACTAAAATATCTATTTTATTATTAAGCTGTGAATCTGATATAACAACACAAACAGTATCTATACCAGAAGGCATGTTTTCAAAAGAAACACAATTTTGTTCTAATATTGATAGAACCTTTCTGCAAAATCCAAGTTCTGAATTCATCATTGCTTTTTCAATAGAAATTACGGTAAAATCCTTTTTGCCAGCAATCCCTTTTATAGGATTATTATAATCAGGCTCCATATCCTTAACAATAAGTGTTCCTGGGTCGGATGGAAGATTAGTATTTTTTATATTAATAGGTATTCCAGCATTTCTTACAGGAAAAACAGAATCTTCATGTAATACAGATGCTCCCATGTAAGAAAGCTCCCTTAATTCCCTATAAGTAATTTTCTTGATTTGCATGGGATTTTCGACTATTTTGGGATCAGCCATCAAAAAACCAGATACATCTGTCCAATTTTCATATAAATCAGCATTCATGCTTGCTGCAACTAATGCTCCTGTAATATCAGAACCACCTCTAGAAAATGTAACTATATTTCCAAGAGGATCACATCCATAAAATCCTGGAATTACGGCTTTTTCGTAATTAGAAAGTGTATTTTTTAATGCTTTATATGTAGCTTCATTATCTAAGCTTCCATATTTATTAAATATAATGACATCTTTAGCATCTATAAACTTAAAATCTAAATAATTTGCAAGAATAATACCATTTAGATATTCGCCCCTACTTGCAGCATATTCTTTAGATGCTCCATTTTCTATATCCTTTTTTATTTCATTTAAATAAATGTCTATATCCAATGAAAGGTCAAGCTCATAAACTATAGCTTTATATCTATTAGATATTAGATTAAATACATCATCTAGTGGAATACTAGATTCAATGTGTGCTTGACAAAGATATAAAAGGTCTGTAATTTTAAAATCTTTAGAGTTCCTCTTCCCTGGTGCAGAAGGTATAACAAATTTTCTTCTATTGTCAGATAAAAGAATATCCTTTACCTTTCTAAATTGATTACCATCAGCAAGAGAACTTCCTCCAAATTTAGAAACTATAATACTCATATTTTGCCCCCTTATAAAAAGTATTTACTATATATTAACAGTAATTAAAAAAAATCTCAAATTAAAAATTATTAAATTATCAGAGTATGTTTATTTTTTTTAGGAATAATAAAAATATAAAATATAAGTAGGTGAAAATATGAAAAGGAAATTTATAATTATATATTGTATAGTACTTTTATTTAGCTTAATAGGATATAAGCCACAAGCTATGGTTATGGAAGAAGGTACATATATAAATAATGCTAAACGAGATTTATTAGTTTTAATGTTAGCTTATCCAGAAGAAATAAAGGATATAGATGTATCTGAAGATGGATATATATATTTAATACTAAATAATGATAAAAAGATTTTGTATGATGATAAAAAAGAAAAAAGTAAAGATATGAAAACAGCAAATGCAGATTTACAAGATACATTGGAGGATATATATCCATTAGAGAGTATAAGTATGGTTGTAGATGGAATGGATCCTGGTAGAGGAAGAGCTTATTCTTTTCTTAATAGTATTTATGGGAGCAATCAGAATCAAATAGAAAAGAATTTATCTTCTTTTTCAACATCTTGTGGTAATGTAATGTTTAATAAAAATGCTAAAGCAGGTGAATCTTTAAAGAAAGCTTTAAATGAAGCAAGAGAAGTAGCTAAAACAAATAATAAAATCAACAATTATATCTTCCCTATAAGTGGAGGTTATAATTATAGGGTTATACAAGATACTGGAAGACTTAGTCCGCATGCCTATGGAATAGCTATAGATTTAAGCAGAAATGATGCAGATTATTGGAAATGGGTTGATAAAACTAAAGGAAGCAAGAGAATTGAAGGTTATCCTAAAGAGTTAGTTAGAGTATTTGAAGATAATGGATTTGTCTGGGGTGGAAAATGGGAGCACTTTGATATTTTACATTTTGAGTACAGACCAGAAATAATATTGAAAAGTAAATATTTTGGTGATGTAGCAAAGATAAATAATGATAAATGGTATGAAGGTATACCTATAAATGATGAAACACAAAGTAAAATAAAATTGATTGATGAAAAATTATAAATTTAAAGCTATGCTATTTTAATTTTAATGTTTAATTTAGTATAGCTTTTAAGTTTTTATTTTTGTATAAAATGTTAATCATAGTATTAATGCTACCTAGGGGTGAATATTGAAAATTTATCGAGGATTAAAATATATAAATATATGTTAATTAAAAAAAATATCAACTATATCCATAAAACAAAGGTAATTTTGAGATAAGTGAAAATTTATAAGGATTGTTTAAAAAAACGAGTAGTTGTAAAAATGCAATGAAAAATGTTTTATTGTATAATTAGAAAATGAGTGCTAAAAGAAGGCAAAATATAAAAGTTTTAAAACTTTTAAAGGGGAGTAGATGGGTTAAATGAAAGTTATTAAAAGAGATGGAAGTATAGTTGATTTTGATAAGAATAAAATAAGGGCTGCAATTTCTAAAGCAATGAAAAATGGAAGCGGTATTTATTTAGCAGATATAGCAAAGCTTATAGCAAGTGATGCTGAAAAATATTTTTCAAAACAAGGGGATACTCCAACTATACATAAAATCGAATCTTATGTTTACGATAGACTTGTTCACTATGGGCAAATCGTAACAGCTAAATCCTATGAAGGATATAGAGCGGTACAAGAGTTTAAGAGAAACACAAATACAACAGACGAAAGTATACTAAGTCTTTTAAATAAAACTAATGAAGATGTTATAAAAGAAAATTCAAATAAGAATTCTGTTATAGCGGCAACACAAAGAGATTTAATTGCTGGAGAAGTTTCAAAAGATATATCTAGAAGAAGACTTATTCCAACCTATATAGTTCAAGCACACGATGAAGGGGTAATACATTGGCATGATATGGATTATACTCTTTCAAATATATTTAATTGTTGCTTAATTAATTTAGAAGATATGTTGAATAATGGAACAGTTATAAATGATAAACTTGTAGAAACGCCTAAATCCTTTAGTACAGCATGTACTGTTACTACTCAAATAATGGCTCAAGTTGCAAGTAATCAGTATGGTGGACAAAGCATAACAATAAAACATCTTGCTAAATTTTTACGAGTAACTGAAGAAAAAACTTATAAGATGTATTTAGAAAAATATAATAATGAAGAACTTGCAAGAGAATTAGCTAAAGATATGAAGTTTAAGGAGCTAAGAGATGGAGTTCAAACTATAAGATATCAATTATCAACATTGCAAACTACGAATGGTCAAGCTCCGTTTAGTACAATTTACCTAGAGATTGAGGAAGGTAATGAGTATGAAGAAGAAATGGCCTTAATTTGTGAAGAAATGATAAAACAAAGATTAGAAGGTATGAAAAATTATAAAGGACAAGAAATAGGAGAGGCTTTTCCAAAACTTGTTTATTTATTAGATGAACACAATTGTCTTAAAGGTGGAAAATATGATTATATAACTAAATTAGCTGCAAAATGTACGGCAAGAAGATTAGTTCCAGATTATCAATCAGCAAAGATGATGAGAATGAATTATGAAGGAAATACTTTCCCACCAATGGGATGTAGATCACATCTTGCACCATGGAAAGATGAAGAAGGTAACTATAAATGGTATGGAAGATTCAATCAAGGGGTAATTAGTTTAAACTTACCTCAAATAGGTATAATTGCTGATGGAGATATGGAGTTATTCTGGGATATGCTAAATCAAAGATTAGAACTTTGTAAGGAAGCTCTTTTAACAAGACATAATATGCTTCTTGGAACACTTTCAGATGTTTCTCCTATACATTGGCAACATGGTGCAATAGCAAGGTTAGAAAAAGAAGAAAAAATAGATAAGTTATTAAAAGATGGGTACTCAACATTGTCATTAGGTTATGTAGGAATACATGAAATGGTTCAATCAATGCTTGGAATAAGTCATACAAGCGAAGAGGGAGAAAAGTTTGCTTTAGCTGTAATGAATCATATGAATGAAGCGTGTCAAAAGTGGAAAGAAGAAACTGGCTTAGGATTTAGTTTATATGGTACCCCAGCAGAAAATTTAATATATAGATTTTGTAAGCTAGATAGAAATAGATTTGGAGTTATTCCAAATGTAACAGATAAGTTATACTATACTAATTCTTATCATGTTCATGTTTGTGAAGAAATAGATGCATTTAGTAAATTAAAATTTGAATCTCAATTCCATAACATAAGCCTAGGTGGATGTATTTCTTATATAGAAGTTCCTGATATGAGCAAAAACTTAGATGCAATTGAGCAAATTATAAACTTTATATATCATAATATACAATATGCAGAAATAAATACTAAACCAGATATCTGTTATAAATGTGGCTATACTGGTGAAATTAAATTAGATGATAATTTAGAATGGTTCTGCCCATCCTGTGGAAATAAAGAAGAAGCGGAAATGCAAGTAATGAGAAGGACTTGTGGTTATATAGGAACTAATTATTGGAATAAAGGGAGAACTGCTGAAATTGGAGATAGAGTGTTACATTTATAAGGAAGGTTTGCTAAATGAATTATTCTAAAATAAGAAAATTTGATGTTAGTAATGGACCAGGTATAAGAACTACATTATTTGTAAGTGGATGTACTAATAATTGTGAGGGTTGTTTTAATAAAGATTTACAAGATTTCAATTATGGTGATAAGTGGACAAAGGAAACAGAAGAAGAATTTATAGGATACGTTAAAAATCCAAATGTAAATGGAGTTAATATTTTAGGTGGAGAACCTATGGAACAAATACAAGATAAAGATTTGTTTAATTTATTAAAAAGAATAAAAGAAGAAACTAAAAAAAGTATTTGGTTATGGTCTGGCTATTTATATGAGGATATAATAAAAAATGAAGATAGATTATCTATATTGTCTTTGGTAGATGTACTTATTGATGGAAGGTTTGAAATAGATAAAAGAAATATATCTTTAAAATATAGGGGATCAAGTAATCAAAGGGTAATAGATGTGTTAAAAAGCCTTGAAAAAAAAGAAGTAGTAGAAATACAATTATAAGTATTAATATTAAAGAAAAGCACTTAGTAAATAGATTCTTTACTAAGTGCTTTTCTTATTTTCTATAAAGTATTTTGACAATTATTATAAAGTTTTGACAATGTTAAAGGAATATTTTGACTATAATGAGATTATAATGGATAATTAAATTGTACAAAATTCAATTATGAACGGGGTGGATATATGATTAAAAACTTAAAAGTTAGAGTGAAAATATTTATCTTAACAACTACGTTAACTTTAATGATGCTTGTTATAGGGGGAATAGGAATATTTCAACTTAATAAAGCTGATGAAAGAATGCAAAAAATGTATAATGAAAATTTTTCATCTGTATTAAGCTTGAATAATAGCATAAATGAAGAACGTAGTATTGAAACAAGTATTTATAAAATTATTTTAAACGTTGGCAATAAGAATTTTCAAGAAGAAGAAAAAGAGAAAGTAATTAAGAGTAAGGAAAACTTTGATAAAAATTTTAGCAATTATAAAAATATATATATTGATGATCATACAAGTAAAGCAATAATAGGAATTGAAACTAAATTAAAACCTTATAGAGATAAGCAAAATGAAATCATTAATTTAGCTATTTCAGGAAATGGGGATGAGGCTAAAAAACAACTTGAATTAGTTGAACTTGATTTTGGTGAAGGGTTTAGATACGAATTAAACAAGCTTGCTAATTATAGTAATACTATAGCAGAAAGTATAAAAATTGAAAATGAGCAGGCTATAAAAAAATTAATTTCATTACTGCTTACAAGCATAATATTGGTATTAATTACTGGAATTATTGCAGCAGCAGCTATAACAAGGAATATAGTTAAACCTTTGAAGGTAGCTGTCAATGAAATGGAGATAATTTCAAAGGGAGATTTCTCAAAAGAAATAGATAAAAAAGTTTTAAATAGAAAAGATGAACTTGGAATTATATTAAAGTATATAACTATAATTCAGAATTCACTTAGTATTTTATTAGAAAATGTTAAAATAGAATCAAAAAATACAGAGTATTCTATTATGAATATTAATTCAAATATATATGATTTAAATATTAGCTTAGAAAATATGGCAGCTACATCTGAAGAAGTAACGGCAATTATGGAAGAAACATCTGCATCAACTCAAGAAATAGGTCATTCAATTGAAGCTATAGAAATATCTGCTGAATCAATTGCAAATAAGGCAAAGGATGGGTCAAAGATTGCAGGAGAAATAAGTAATAGAGCATTAAATAATAAGAATTCTGTTAATTTGGGCCTTAAGAATACAAATGAAGTTTTGGAAAGTACTAAAATAACATTGAAAGATGCCATAGAACAAACTAAAGTAATTAATAAGATATATCAACTATCAGAAATAATTATAGAGATTACAGAACAAACTAATCTTCTAGCTTTAAATGCATCAATAGAAGCTGCAAGAGCAGGAGAGGCAGGAAGAGGATTTGCAGTAGTTGCCGAAGAAATAAGAAAGCTTGCGGAAGCTTCAAAAGAATCTGTTATTAAGATAAAGGAGACAGGAAATGATATATCTGCAGCAGTTAACAGTCTTATAGATAGTTCAAATAGTTTAATTAGTTTTATGGATAAGGATTTACAAAATGAATTTTCTAATATGATAAGAGTAACAGAAACATATAAAGATGATGGAATATTGATAGATAATATAGTAAATGAGTTTGATAAAATTTCTAATGACTTATTAATATCTATTAAGGAGATTTCAGACATTATGAACGGTGTATCTAAAGCAACAATAGAAGGTAGTAGTGGAATAGCTAATATTGCAAATAAAATTGTGGATGCAAGTAGTAAATCAGACAAAACCATAATTAACTCAAATAATGCTATGGAGAGCTCAAAAAAATTAATTGAATCTATCAATGTGTTTAAAATAAGAAAGTAAGTTAAATAAGCAAGGTATTATTAAATATATCTATATTTAATAATACCTTGCTTAAACACTAATTAGATTTAACATCATATTTGTAACTAAGCATTATTTCTTTTTTTGAATTAGATTCAATTGTAGTTTGGAAACATGGATTTCCATTTTTATCAGTTTCATATCTATCAGTAGCAAAAGTCATTTCCCAAGGTGCATATATAGGCTCGCATATTTTTATATGAATGGTCTCATTTTTTGTATTAGTAACTATATATTGTACTTCTTTAAGAATATAATCTGCATATTTTTGATAAGCAATTATTTTTCTTTGTGATGTGACATCAAATGCTTTTCCTATTATATAGGAAACCTCCCTATCCTTGGGGATATCTTTTATTGAGCTTCCTCCTACAAATTCTAAATTACCATCAAAACGAGTAAAAGAATTTATATTGCCAGAAGGAAGTGGAATACCCAAATTGTTTTCAGCTGTATTTTGAAATTTAATTATTATATTAGCATTTATAGAATCATATCCAAAGTCATAAAGTTTACTATATAAAATCCCATTTTTATAAAAGCTTTTTATTCTCTTTAGTGTATTGTTAAGAAAATTATATTTATCTGGTACTGTATAAATATAGTAATCAGCAATTCCGATATCAGCAATAGGAGTACTACTTTCTAATTTAGTAGCTTGAATTGGAGCATTAGAAATATAAAGGTTTTTGTAAGCTAAATTCACATCTCCAGCAATAACTTTTAAAGTAGCATTATTATAATCTATACCAGATTTATTTATAAGATTGAACCAACAGTGAATTTCCAATGTTTTCTCATCTAAAATTATTGTATAGCTACTAGACCATCTAATATTATCAGTTAAATAATATGTTTTTATTTCTTTTGAATCAATGTTATTTCCCTTAATTAATATTGAATTAGGTATTAAATTTTCACATGTATCGCATGGAGATAGATTAGGATTTTTATCATTACAACAAAGATAGTTAAATATCATTATAAAGTCATCCATGCCTGTAATTATAACAGATGTTTCATCTATATAATTGCTTATATCAAAGTATTCAATAGAAATATAAGGATTAGAATCAGATTTATATCTTGGAAGATCTCTAGTTTCATTTATTAAAGCTATATTATTATATACTGTTAGCGAAAGACTTGTAGTTTGTGCACTTGTGGATTTTCCGTACATTAAAACCTCTTAGAATAATTGTTATAGTATTATGATATAAAAATTTATATAATAAGTGAATAGATATTTGATATTAAAGACAAAAAAGATATTATATAAGTTTATTTATTTTGATATTTTTTGTTGGATTAATTTAAAAATTTATTTTTATATAGAAATAAAATAGCCGATAAGATTTAAAATCCTATCGGCGTTTTATTAACTAATTATTTAAGATTTCTTTAACATAATTTGGAATCATAAATGCTCCTTTATGTAGGTCTGTGTTATAATATTTTGTAGTTAAACCTAATGAGTTCCAGTAATTAGCATCAAAATCCTTTAATGGATGCAATTCTTTAGAAGCAAAGCAGAACATCCAATGTCCAGAAGCATATGTAGGCATATGATATTGATATGCTTCACATATATTGAATATTCCCTTTAGTTTACTAAATGATCTTTTCATTTCTCTTGAATTATGAGGGTAATAAGGGCTTTCACATTGGTTTATGAGAATTCCTTTTTCAGTTAAAGCAGAGAAACAATCTTTATAAAATTCACTGGTAAATAAGCCTTCTCCAGGTCCTATTGGATCAGTAGAATCCACTATAATTAAATCATATAAGCTTTGCTTGCCTTTAACGAATTTAATTCCATCTTCAAAAAATAAGTTTACTCTTTCATCATCTAGCTTATTTGATGTAAAAGGCAAAAATTCTTTTGAGGCTTTAACAACAGACTCATCTATTTCAACCATATCTATATTTTTAATGGTTTTATATCTAGTTAATTCTCTAACAGTACCTCCATCACCAGCTCCTATTACTAAAACATTTTTAATATCTTTATTAGTAGCCATAGCTACATGAGTTATCATTTCATGATAAATAAACTCATCTTTTTCAGTAACCATTGTCCAGTTATCAATTACAAGTACTCTTCCAAATTCATAAGTATCCAATACATCAATTTTTTGAAATGGACTTTGCTCAGAATACAAGTGATTTTTAACCTTCATAGAAAAATTTACGTTTTGAGTTTGATTTTCAGTGTACCATAATTCCATATCCATATCTTAACCCTCCATTTTATGCTTTACTTGAATATTATCGTATGCTCCATTAGAAAAAGTTTTAACTTTATCAACTAAACCTCTTGCGACTTCAGTAGATTCACTTCTTTCGGCTTTTAATGCATCTTCAAGATACTTAAATGCAAGCCAAGGATTAACAGTATCACCACAAGTAAATAGATCTACTGATGCATAACCATATTCAGGCCATGTATGAATTGTAAGATGAGATTCCTGGATTATAACAGCACCGCTTACTCCCCAGGGATTAAATTTGTGGAAACAACTTGTAACTATAGTTGCATTAGATACAATAGCAGCTTCTTTCATATGCTCTTCAATGATAGAATGATCTTTTAAAATATCCTTGTCACAGTTATAGTATTCCACCAAAATATGTCTTCCTAGTTGTTCAATTTTCATAAAAATCCCTCCATAAATTGTAAAATTTAGTTCCATCCAATAGATAAATATTTAATTAGCAAAAATGCTTCACTCATGAAACCTCCTAAAATCACACAAAAGTTTAGTAATAGTAAACTTAGAGTTAAACTATACTAACTATATCATTTTAGCAATAGGGGGAAATGTTGTCAATCAATATTTTTATATAAATAAAGTGCAAATTTAAGTAAAAAATTGAGATGATTATGATATTATATAAGATTTTAATTACTTATTTATTCTTTAAGCTAAATAGAATTATCAGCATTTTCATATAGTTCATTTAAATCCTCTAAATTTTCTAAATTATCTGAGTTTGAATAATATTTATTTTCATTAAAAGAATTTTCAGATTTGCTAATTATAATAGTACATATGCAATCGCCCATTGTATTGACTGTACTTCTACACATATCTAATATTCGGTCAATACCAAGAATTAATCCTATACCTTCAATAGGTAATCCAACTGACTGAAGGACCATTGAAAGCATCACCATACCAACACCAGGTACCCCAGCGGTTCCAATTGATGCTAATGTTGCTGTTAATATAATAGTTAAAATATTTGTGATACTTAAATTCATATTATAAGCTTGAGAAATAAATATAGCAGCTACACCTTGCATTATAGCAGTGCCATCCATATTAATAGTTGATCCTAGAGGAATGGTAAAGGAAGAAATTGAATTATCAACTCCCATTTCATCCATTGCTTCCAATGTAACAGGTAAAGCAGAGTTACTTGAAGCAGTTGAAAAAACTATAGAAGCTGGTTTGATAAATTTTTTTAAGAAGGGTTTTATACTTAGTTTAGTAAATACCTTAAACAATCCTCCATATATGAAAAAGGAGTGTATAAGTAAAGATAGAAGTATAACTATCATATATTTAATAAGTGGGATCATTGCATTAAATCCAATAGTTGCAAAAGTATTTGTCATTAATGCAAAAACACCAAAGGGTGCAAAATTCATAATTAATTGAACTAATTTCATTATTACTTCATTTAATGAATCAAAAAAGTTTTTTACTAAAGAGGATTTTTTTCCAACCATACTTATAGATAAACCAAATAAAATTGAAAAGAAAATAACCTGAAGCATGTTACCTTTAACAAATGATTCAAATGGATTAGTAGGAACTATTTCAATTATAATATCTATAAAAGATTTATTTTGTGAAATTACTGGTTCATTTACTAATAGATGAGACATATCAAGTCCAGTACCAGGTTTTATTAATATAGAAAAAAGAATTCCTATAGTTATTGCGATACATGTTGTAGTGATATAAAAGAAAAATGTTTTTCCACCAACTCTTCCAAGTTTTTTTATGCTTTCAATTGAAGCAGCACCACATGTCAATGAAACAAATACAAGAGGAACTACCATCATCTTTATTGATGATAAAAATACACTAGATAAAACCTTTACAAATCCATTTAAAATAATAGTGTCCCGAATGAATTCAGATTTTAAACTTTGTACTAAAATTCCAAATAGTGCACCTAATAACATTGAAATAAATATTTTTTTTGTTAAACTATAAGTTTTTTTCATAAAATACCTCCTAAATTTTCCCTTTTAAATACCATAATAATATTATGATAGATATAAATAAAATTGACAAGCTATTATAAAAAATAAGTTGTCAGAATTAATATTATTTAAGTTTGTACTAATATACAAAAAAAATAAAATCTATAGAAAAAAATGTAGTAATCATTTACAATTGGGGTAAGAAATGTTTCTATAATTATTTTTATATAAATAAAAGTAATTACAAGCTTATTGGAAACGTTTCCGAAATAGATCTTTGATAATTTAATAAAAAGGAGGATTTTTATGAGGGTAAATAGTGTTTTAAAACACAAAGCTAAGCTAAGCATATTTACAGTTATACTATTTTGTTTAACATTAATACCTATTCCAAACAATGTAGTTAAAGCAGAAACTACTGGAGATCAAAAAGTTAAAGTTAGATTTTTAAAAGAAGATAATGATTATTCAGGATGGAATATTTGGACTTGGTGGCCAAGTAAGGATGGACATGTAGTTGAATTTACACATAAGGATGAAAAGGGTGTGTATGCTGTAATTGATGTACCTAAATCAGGTGAACTTGGAATGATTATAAAAAAGGGAGAGTGGGAAAATAAGGCTACAGGAGATGTTAAATATGATTTATCTAAAGGTGAAAAAGAAATTATAATAACATCGGGAGTTCTAGATAAAGGCAATCCAGAACCGAAAAGTATTGAATATGAAGAATTATACAAGAATTTTTCAAATATTAATATAAAAGTAAATTATAATAGACCTAATAAAGATTATGAAGGGTGGTCCTTATGGAATTGGATTACAGGTGGTCCAGAAGGTAAAGAAGGACTATTTAATAAAGAAAATGAATTTGGAGTAGAAACAACAATTTCTTATACAGGAATTACTAGTGATTCAAGGACAATAGGTACAAAGGGGAAATATGGTAATTGGGAAAAAGAGGATAGTTTTGAAAGAATAATAGATTTAGCATATCTTGATTGTAATGGAAACTTAGAAGTTTATTATAAAAAAGATGATAGTAAAACATATTATGTAAAGCCTGTTACAAATGTTGAACCTCCAAAGGAAGAGTCTCCAGAGACTGGAGAAATAATAGCTGATGAATTAGTTAATCAGCCAGGAGGAAAAAATAAGTGGTTTATAGCAGGATCATTTCAAAATTGGAATAATAGTAACCCTGAAACTCAATTAAAACATTTAGTAGATGGATTTTTTGAATATTCAACAGTTTTAGAAGCAGGTAAGCATGAATTTAAAATTGTTAAGAATGGAACTTGGGATGGATTTAGCAATAATGGAGATAACTTTATTTTGAGTTTAACTGAAAAGACTAAAGTTAATTTTTATGTTAATGAAGAATTAAATCAAGTTAAGATAAATGTACCTGGAGTTAATGGAATACCTCAATATATTTCAGAATTAAGTAATGACAAGTGGCCAAGATTAGTTGGAGATATTCAAGAAATATTTGGTGAAGGAAAATGGTCTCCAGAGAACGCTAAGCAAATGTTTGTAGATTATAATTTTGATGGAAGTGTATATAAGCTACAAAGAAATCTGCCAGCAGGAAAATTTGAAACAAAAGTAGCTTTTGGGGCAAATTGGGATGAGAGTTATGGAGTAGATGAAGGTGGAAGTAATTTAATAGTAAATACTTTAGACCCAGCAGATGTTATATTTACCATAAATTATAAAGGTGATAAAAAGTTAACTCATAATTATAAGGTAGCAGAAGGAAATTTTGATGGGCTCATAAATAAATCAGCAATAACATTTGATTCAAGAAGTATTACTTATAAAAAGCCATTTGGAGCAATAAAAGAGGAAAGTGAAGATTTAACTCTAAGAATTGGAGTAGCAAAAGATGATGTTCAAGTTGCAAAGGTTGAACTTATAGATGGTAACGGAGTAGCAAAAAGCTATGATATGAGAAAAGCAACTACAATTAATGAAACAGATTACTATGAAGTAATAGTACCCAAAACAGATTTTAAGGGGATTGGAATTTGGGGCTATAAATTTATATTAGTCGATGGAAAAGCAAAGCTAGAATATGGTGATGATGGTTTGAGTGGAGGAAATGGTACAACAGCAGAAGAAGGTGCATTGCCATATAATCTAACAGTATATGATAAAGATTATAAAACTCCAGATTGGATGAAGGAATCAGTTGTATATCAAATATTCCCTGATAGATTTTTTGATGGAAATGAAGAAAATAATAGAGCTAAACTATTAGATGGATATAGAGGTTATATTGATGCTGATGGGAATCTTAAGTCATATGATATTCAATATTATGATGGAGGAGTAAAAAATGATCCAGCATCATCAAAGGTATGGGGGGAGTGGAGTGATTATCCTGAAAATCCAAGACATGCAACTCCTGAAAATAAACCATATTATCCCAATTCAAAAACAGATAATATATGGACTAATGAATTTTATGGAGGAGATATTCAAGGAATAGAAGAAAAACTTCAGTATTTAAAATCAATAGGAATATCAGCTATATATTTAAATCCAGTGGCTTGGGCTGCATCTAATCATAAATATGATGCAACTGATTATAAATCATTAGATCCAATGTTTGGACAACCTGTTTATAATAAAGAAGGTGATCCTACTTCAGGATTAAATTATGAAGCAACTAGAGCATCTTCAGATAGAGTATATCAAGCTTTTGCAAAAGCTGCTGAAGAGAATGGAATTAAGTTAATAGCAGATGGCGTATTTAACCATGTTGGCGATGATTCTATATATTTTGATAGATATGAGAAGTATCCAGAAATTGGGGCTTATGAATATTGGAGAAAGGTATGGGATAAAGTTAATACAGGAAAATCTCAGGAGAAAGCAGAAAAAGAGGTTATTAAGGAATTTGAAAATACAAAAAACCCTTTAACTGATAAAAATTATTCTTATCCAGAAGACTTTAAGTTTACAACTTGGTTTAAAGTAGAAAATGAATGGGTTATAAGAGATAAGGATGGAAATGCTTTAGATGCAAAAGATCAGCATTATAAATATGAAGGCTGGTGGGGATATGATTCATTACCAGTAATGGAGGCAAAAGCGCCTCAAGAAGGTGATGAGTTAGCGATTTCTGGAAATCATGAATGGAATAATGTTGATTATAGAGAAAATGTTATTGGATACGATTTAACAGGTATGAGTGATAGAGAAGCAGAAAAAAATATGGAATATGCAGCATCTCAAAGATGGATGTGGATGGGTGCAAGAGGTTGGAGATTAGACGTTGCACCAGATGTATCAACAAGTACATGGCAAAAATTTAGAGAAGCTGTAAAATCAACTGCTGGAAGACTAGATGTTAATGGGAATGTAATAGATGATCCAGTTATATTAGGAGAAGAATGGGGAGTTGCAACTCATTATTTACTAGGAGATCAATTTGACTCAGTTATGAATTATCAATTTAGAGCTGCCCTTCAAAATTATATAATAAGTGGTAATGCAGTGAATTTTAACAATGCATTAGAAGTAATAAGAGAAAACTATCCTAAAGAAGCATGGCAAGCAATGTTAAATTTAGTAGATTCTCATGATACTATACGTAATATAACTAAGATAGATAATCCTACATGGGAAGAAGAAAACACTAAGATTGCTCCAGAAGCATCAGACAATGCATTAAAACTACAAGCACTAACAGCTATATTCCAAATGGGATATGCAGGAGCACCTACAATTTACTATGGTGATGAGGTTGGTGTAACTGGAACAAAGGATCCGGATTCAAGAAGATCATTCCCATGGGAAAGAGTTTTAGAATCTAATGGAGAGTATTCTGCTGTAGGTAGATATTCAGAATTATTCGATGTTTATAAAAATGCAGCAAGAGTCAGAAATGAAAATCTTGATTTGTTTGCAACTGGTGAACTTCAAACTGCTTATGCAAATGATAATGTTATTGCTTATGCAAGAAAGAATTCTGAAAAGGGAGCATTATTAGTTTTAAATCAATCAAACTCAGATAAAACTATTGAAGCAGATGTAACAGGATTCTTACCAGAAGGCTTAATTTTAAAGGATGAGTTATATGGAAATATATCTGCAACTGTAAAAGATGGAAAAGTAAAAGTAAAAATTCCAGCTCAAACGGGATTAATGATGGTATCTAACAATAAAATAGTAACAGTTGATAAGGTACAAGGACTTAAGGCAAAAGCTGAACAAGGAAAGGTTACTCTTACTTGGAATGAAGTTTCTGGTGCTACAAAATATAATATCTATAGAACTAATCTTGAGGGTCAAAAATCTGAAAAGGTTGGAGAAGAAACTAATACAAGTTTTATTGATGAAAATGTTGTGGATGGAACAAGATATTATTATTATGTTACAGCTATTAAAGAAGGTGGAGAAAGTGAATTTAGTGATTCCGTAACTGCATTACCATCATTTAATATTAAATCAATTAGTAAACCTAATGTCGTAAAAGATTTAACTATTGGTGTAGGCAATAAAACTGATGAAATAGTTGTTAATATTAATATTCCGGGATTAACTGACAATAGTGAATATAGGGGAAAAGAAATTCCAAACTTTGAAGCTAGACTTATGTATTATAATGATGAAACATCAAAAGATAATGCCAATAGTACTAAGTTAAGATACAGAGCTGATTTAGATGATGGATCAAAAGCTTATTATGCAACATTTGAACCAACAGAATCAGGAATATATAAATACTATGCTAAAGCAACAACAAATGCTGGAGATAATTATACAGAGTCAGATGAAGCATCAATGAATGCAATAATGAATAGTGAAGATAATACTGCACCAAAATCACCTATACTTAATGATATTCTTGTAGAATCTAATAGAGCAAAACTTAATTGGGAATCAGATGGAGTTGATGTCGAAGGATTTGAAGTATATCGTAAAGAAGGTAATGGTGAATTTGTAAAAGTTTCTGTAGAAGATAAAGCTTCTAGAGAATTTGTAGATTTTACAGTAAGTAATGATAAAAACTATACTTATAAAGTTACAACATATGATAAATTCTATAATAGAGCGTATTCAGAAGAAAAATCTGTTACTCCAACACTAGTTATGGTAGATGTAACATTAAGACTTCATATTCCAAACTATACACCAGCTACAGATGATATTTATATTGCAGGAGATTTAAATGGGTGGAATGCATCAGGTGGAAGACTTACAGTACCAAGTGGAGCAACATCTAGAGATGTAGTAGAATATAAATTTAAAATGATGGCAGGAAAGAGCATTCAATATAAGTATACAAGAGGTTCATGGGGTACAGAAGCATTTACAAGTCATAATCGTGTTCAAAATGACACTGAGGATTATGGAAATTGGGCATATAGTTCAACTGATACTAATATGAAGTTAACAGTTAAGAATCAAGGTGGAAATTCAATGATTGTAGATGATTATGTACTTCGTTGGGTAGATATGCCTATGATGGTTTCTATGCCAAGAATATCTTATGGAGATAGTATAGAATATGAAACTGATAAAAAGGAATTTACATTAAAAGCTACAGTGCCATATGGAGTAGAGTTTACAATAAATGATGAAGATATTAATAAATTATACACTGGTGCTATGGACGAATATGGCAATGTATATGTAGAGAAAATAGGGTTAAAACCAGGAATGAATGAATTTAAGCTTCATATTGAGCCTACACAAGAAACTATTGATTTACCTTGGTATACCGATGACGGTAGAGCTGGACAAGCGACTAAGACAATAATAATGAAAATTAATTGTACAGCAGAGCCAGAAGAGGAAAAGCCAGAGGATGTGAAGGTAACAGGAATAAGTTTAGATAAGACATCAGAAGAATTAAATATAAATGAAATCTTAGAATTAAAGGCAAGCATTTCACCATCAGATGCAACAAATAAAGAAGTTACTTGGACTTCAAGTGACGATAAGATTGCAAAGGTTGATGCAAATGGAAAAGTAATAGCAGTAGGAGCAGGAAAAGTAACAATAACAGTAACAACAAAGGAGGGAGGCTTTAAAGCTACATGTGATATCACTGTGAAAAATGAAGAAGTACCAGTAGTAAAAGTAACAGGAGTAAGCTTAGATAAGACATCATTAGAGTTAAAGATAAATGAAAGTTTAAGGTTAAAAGCTAGCATTTCACCAGCAGATGCAACAAATAAAGATGTAACATGGACATCAAGTGATGAAAAGATTGCAAAGGTTGATGCAAATGGAAAAGTAATAGCAGTAGGAGCAGGAAAAGCAATAATAACTGTTACAACAAAGGATGGAAACTTTAAAGCTACATGTGAAGTTAATGTAAAAACTGACAAAGAAGATAATGGAACAACTAATCCTATAGAAAATATAGTAGAAAAAGTAGAAAATCCTAATGGAAAGAATGAAGTAGTTATAAAAAATCCATCAAATGAAATTAGACTTGAAATAAAAGATATTGAATCTATAAAAGCTGGAAATGGATATTTTGAAATTAAGAATGGAGAAAATACTATAGTAATACCATTTAGTTTAATTGATAAAGATCTATTAAAAGAAGGGTCAAGTATAATTTTTGAAATGAAAGCTAATGAAGATGCAACTATTATGGCTGGAATTAAAGGAGTTAAAAAAGTATTTGAATTTAATTTATTTGTTAAGACTGGCGATAATTTAGTTAAAATTCATAATTTCAAAAATGGAGTTGCAACTGTAACATTAAAGTTAACAGATGAAGATTTAAAAGGATTAAATAGAGGCAACTTAGCTGTATTTTACTATAATGAAGAAACTAAGACTTTTGAACAATTAGAAACAACTATAAATGGAAATGAAGTAACATTTAAAACATCACATTTTAGTAAGTTTATAATTGCAGAAAAAGTTAATAATGAAAGTGGAGTAACATTACCAGCTACTGGTGGAAATAATCCTATAAGTGGAATAATATTCGGATTTCTATTAGTACTAGCAGGAACATTTTTTGTATTTAATAAAAAGAATAAATTAACAATAAAATAATCAACTTGAGAAGGGTTATATTTAATAATAAAAATATAATCCTTTTTTAAATTTCTTTAATATATTTAACTGAAGATTTACTTAACATAATAAATCTAAATTGATTAACATAATGTAGAAAAGTTTAATATAGGTTGCTGTATAATAAATAAATAATAAAAATAGTATAATATTTTAAGAATATTAATTAAAATACTAAATATTATGTCGATATATGAATAAAAATAATTATTATATATAATCATATTCGACTTGAAGAACAGAAACTAAATGATAAAATTAAATTAGTAAAAGATGGAGGGAGGAGTTTTTTGGGGGAGGTACAAAGAAATTCTATTTAAAATTTGCATTATAAGTTTGACATAATTAATCAGAGGTATAAGTAGAAATACTTATATCAAGAGCTTATTAAAATATTTTAAGGGGGATGAATATGAAAAAGCTTTTAAAAAGCAGAATATTAAGCTCATTTATGACACTTACAATGATAGTAGGACTAATAACTGTACCAGTAAAAGAAGTTAAAGCAGAAAAAGCAAGTGGCGTAGTAATAAGTGAAGTATATGGCGGCGGAGGAAATTTTGGGTCTAAATATAAAAACGATTTCATAGAGCTTTATAATCCAACAGATAGTGATATAAATATTGATGGATGGAAATTACAGTATGCAAGTGCTACTGGAGAATTTGGAAATAATAATTGTGAGTTAAGTGGATTAATTAAAGCAAATAGTTATTTTTTAACTCAACAAGCAGCTGGAACAAGTACTGATGGTGGAAAAGAACTCTTACCTGATCCAGATATTCTAGGAAACTTAAATATGGGAGCTACAAACTTAAAGGTTAGATTAGTAAATGCAGAAGGGGCATCTATAGATTTTGTTGGAGTTGGAACAGCGACAACTTTTGAAGGAGATAAGGCTGCACCTGCAATTAGCGCTAGTTTGAGTGCTCAACGCAAAGATAATGATGGTTCAAATAATGGAATAACTAATGGTTGGGATACTAATAATAATGGAAGTGATTTTTACGCAAAAGAACCAACTCCTAGAAATTCAAAATATTCATCTGTGGACATTGCATTAATTGGATTAAGAATTGATGAAAGTATATCTCTTGAAGTTGGAGAAAATAAAAGTTTAACACTTGCTTATATCCCTGAAAATACAACAGAAAAAGGTGTTGAATATACAAGTTTGAACCCTGAAATAGCAACTGTAGATAAAGATGGAAAAGTGGTTGCTATTAAAGAAGGGGAAACAACTATAAAAGTAAAATCAACAATAAAACCTGATATAAAAGCAGAATGTATCGTAATAGTAAATAAAGCTACAGACAAGGTTGGACCAACAGTTAATGATTTAAAGCCAGCTAATGGAGAAAATATAGGAAGTTTAAGACGTCCTGAAATTAGTGCGACTTTTAATGATGAATCAGGAATAGATAAGGATTCAATTAAGGTATCACTTGATGGAAAAGATGTAAGCGCTAACATATCTAAAGATGATAAAACTATAAAATATTCTGTAGGAGAAGATTTAGCTGATGGTATTCATACTGTTTTAGTTGAAGTGAAAGATTCTTTAGGAAATTTAACATCTCAAGAATGGAAGTTTACAATTGGAGAAGTTAAGAAAAACTTATATTTTGGACAACTACATTCACATACTAATATATCAGATGGTACTGGTACAGTTGATGAGGCATATCAATATGCAGAAAATAATGCAAAGGTAGATTTCTTAGCTGTAACAGATCACTCAAATTGGTTTGATAATGATAAATTAGCGAGCATAGCTGATGGATCAATGAGTGAAGCTTGGAAAAAGGGTTTAAATGCTGCAGATAGGTATAATAAAAATGGAGATTTCGTAGCTATTTATGGATATGAAATGACTTGGTCAGGTTCTACTGGTGGATATGGTCATATTAATACTTTTAATACGCCAGGATTTGAGACAAGAACAAATAGCAAAATGGATTTGAAAAATTACTATAATGCTTTAAAAACCCAAAAACAATCCATGTCACAATTAAATCACCCAGGAAAAACTTTTGGAGATTTTAGTGACTTTGCCTATTATGATGCTGAAATAGATAAGCAAGTTACATTAATTGAAGTTGGAAATGGTGAAGGAGCTATTAGAGGATCAGGATATTTCCCTTCATATGAATATTATACAAGAGCACTTGATAAAGGATGGCACGTTGCACCAACTAATAACCAAGATAACCATAAAGGTAAGTGGGGGAATGCAAATACTGCAAGAACTGTTGTAGAAGCATCTGATCTTTCAAGGGAATCTGTTTATGATGCAATAAAAGAAAGAAGAGTTTATGCAACAGAAGATGAAAATTTAAAAATTTCTTATGAGGTTAATGGAAATACCATGGGATCAATAATACCACAAACCGATTTATTAGAGTTTAATGTTAATGTGGAGGATATAAATTCTGGAGATAACATTAAAAAGATTTCAATAATAGGTGATGGTGGTAAAGTTGTTAAATCAATTGATAATATAAACTCTACAACTAAGAACTGGTCATTTACATTAGATAAATCAACAAGTTCATATTACTATGTAAGAGTAGATCAAGCAGATAGTGATATAGCTGTTACATCTGCAGTTTGGGTTGGAGAAAGAGAAAACTTTGGAATTTCTACAGTAGATTCTGACACAGAAGTGATTATTGCTGGTGAAGAATTTAATATAGGAACTACTATATATAACAATGAAGCGACACCTATAAATAATATTAAAGTAGAATATTATTTAAATAATGGAACTGAAGCTATAAAAACTGAAACTATTGAAAAAGTAGATGCAGGTTCATCAATTGTTGCAAAGTTACCACATAAATTTGAAAAAGCGGGAGATTATTCTTTCCAAGTAAAAGTGACAGCTACTATTAACGGACAAGTTAAAGAGTTTAAAGGAGCTATTGAAGTTGAAGTTTTAGGAGTAAATGAAGTTTCTAAAGTTGTTATAGATGGCGCACATCAAAATCAATATGTTTCAGGAGATTATTCAGGAAAAGTTACAACTTTAACTGCATTAATGGCTCAAAATAATATTAAGTCAGTAATAAATACTAAGCCTATAACAGATGAAGTACTAAAGGGAGCATCACTACTTATAATGTCAGATCCTCAAAGTACAGTAAAAGATACTTATGGATTGACGCCACAAAAATATACTGAGGATGAATTAGCTGCAATAGCTAGATTTGTTCAAAATGGTGGAAATATTGCAATAACTTCTAAGGCAGATTATGGAGATGCTAAGGATGAGTATGGAAATGCAAGGCAAGGAAATTCTGTACTTGAAGCAATAGGTGCAAAAATAAGATTTAATGATGATCAGGCAACTGATGATAACGAAAATGGTGGGCAAAATTATAGATTGTATTTTGATGACTATAACACAGAAAGTAGCTGGATGAACGGAATAGACATTACTAAAAAATATAGTTTTTATAGTGGATCAACACTTATAATGCCATCTGATACAACAAATATTGATATTTTAGTAAGAGGACATGCAACTACTTATGGAAATGATGCTGATAAACAAGGTGATAATGCAGCTGTAGGAAAAGGAGAAGTTATTGGATTAGCTGTTGAGACATTAAGTAATGGATCTAAAGTTGTAGTATCAGGAGCTACATTCTTCTCAAACTTTGAAATGGATGGATTAGATTATTCAAACTATCAAATAAGTGAAAAAGTACTTAAAGAACTTGCTCCAGCTCCAGAACTTAAAGTTAGTAAAATTGCTGATGTTAGAATAGATAATAATAACGATAACATTCCAGATAGATTTGGTGAAACAGTAGTAGTTGAAGGGTATGTAACAGCAGCCTCTAATGTAGCTGCACCTGGAAATTCATTCTTTGATGTTATTTATGTTCAAGATGAAACAGCAGGGTTAACTATATTCGGTGTTTCAACAACAGCAGTAAAATTAGGTCAAAAAGTAAGAATTAAAGGAAAAGTTTCATCATATTTAAATGATGCCCAAGTAGCTCTTAAGAATGAAAGTTTAGGATTACAGATAATTGATGAAAATATTAATTTAGTACAGCCGATAAAACTTTCAACAAAAGATAGTATGCTAGAAGGAAAAGAAGGTCTTTTAGTTAAAGTTGAAGGAAAAGTAATTAGGATTGAAGGACAAAGTATATTTGTAGATGACGGTTCTGGAGAATCAAGAGTATATGTTGAAGGTTATGTACGAAGTAGTAAAAATCCAGGTGTAGATGATGAATGGAAAGCTAGAATTAATGTAGGAGATAAAATTTCTGCAATAGGACTTGCATCTGAAGATCCAGAAGGTCATAGACTAAGAGTTAGAGACTCAGCAGAAATAGAAAAGTTACAAGATAATGAGGATGTGAATGTAACAGGAGTAAGCTTAGATAAGACATCAGCAGAATTAAAGATAAATGAAAGTTTAGGATTAAAAGCTAGCATTTCACCAGCAGATGCAACAAATAAAGATGTAACATGGACATCAAGTGATGAAAAGATTGCAAAGGTTGATGCAAATGGAAAAGTAACAGCAGTAGGAGTAGGAAAAGCAACAATAACAGTAACAACAAAGGATGGAAACTTTAAAGCTACATGTGATATCACTGTGAAAAATGAAGAAGTACAAGTAGTAAAAGTAATAGGAGTAAGCTTAGATAAGACATCAGTAGAATTAAAGATAAATGAAAGTTTAGGATTAAAAGCTAGCATTTCACCAGCAGATGCAACAAATAAAGATGTAACATGGACATCAAGTGATGAAAAGATTGCAAAGGTTGATGCAAATGGAAAAGTAATAGCAGTAGGAGCAGGAAAAGTAACAATAACAGTAACAACAAAGGATGGGGGCTTTAAAGCTACATGTGAAGTTATTGTAAAAGATGATAATGGAACAACTAATCCTATAGAAAATATAGTAGAAAAAGTAGAAAATCCTAATGGAAAGAATGAAGTAGTTATAAAAAATCCATCAAATGAAATTAGACTTGAAATAAAAGATATTGAATCTATAAAAGCTGGAAATGGATATTTTGAAATTAAGAATGGAGAAAATACTATAGTACTACCATTTAGTTTAATTGATAAAGATCTATTAAAAGAAGGGTCAAGTATAATTTTTGAAATGAAAGCTAATGAAGATGCAACTATTATGGCTGGAATTAAAGGAGTTAAAAAAGTATTTGAATTTAATTTATTTGTTAAGACTGGCGATAATTTAGTTAAAATTCATAATTTCAAAAATGGAGTTGCAACTGTAACATTAAAGTTAACAGATGAAGATTTAAAAGGATTAAATAGAGGAAACTTAACTGTGTTCTACTATAATGAGGAAACTAAAACATTCGAGCAAATGGAAACAACTATAAATGGAAATGAAGTAACATTTAAAACATCACATTTTAGTAAGTTTATAATTGCAGAAAAAGTTAATAATGAAAATGGAGTTACTTTACCAGCTACAGGTGGAAATAATCCTATTTATTTAATAATTATAGGTATGATTATAGTTGGAGCTGGAGCATTTATGTTATTAAACAAAAAGAAAAAAGAAGAAAATAAATAAATTATATTAAAAAATTGAGGCTGCTAAATTATTTTTAGCAGCCTTTAAAATGCTCTTAAAAAAGCTAAAATTATAAGCATTGCACCTGACAGCCATGAAAGATTTATATTTGTAGTTTCAACAAATTTCTTTCCAATAAAAGCACCAAGTAAAATAGCGACTATACCAATTAAAAGAGCAACTGCAAAAACTTGTATATAATTGATAGATATAAGACTACTACCAAATCCAACAGCTAAACTATCTAACGATAGGGCAAATGCAAGGTATAAAGCTTCCTTTGATGTAAGTATTTTAGATTTATCGAAGTCAGCTTTTGTTTCGTCAGCATATACTTGCAGAACAACATTAAAATCAAATAATTTAAAAGTTAATGGAGATAAATTATTTGATTTATTTTTTATATAAGATTTTAATAAGCTTTCAAAAAGTCTATATACTCCTAAAAGAAAAAGTACAAGAAAACTTATAATTCTTGCAACACTAGCAGATATATAATTTTGAAGGAATCCACCAACTAGAAGGGAAAATCCTAGCATGCTAGCTGAGATTATATCCACTATAAAAGCAGAGGTCAGTGGGATTTTGATTTTACTAGTTCCATATGCAATACTTGCTAGGAATGAATCTATTGATACTGATAAAACTAATAATATTGTTTCTAGCATAAATTTGTCCTCTGAAATTATTATTACTTCATAATATGAAAAAAATATGCATATAGTTACAAAAGTTGATTGTATATAAAATAATAAAGTAAAAAAATAGTGGTAAAAAATCTTTTTTAAATATAAAATATTATTTGATAATTAAATTAAAGGAGAACAAAATGGATAATAAAGAACTAAATTTAGATGATAATGAAAAGAAGATAATGAGCTTTTTAGATGAAGATGGTAATAAAGTAGATTTTGAAGCTGTAGCAAGAATTTACTTAGAAGAAATAGAATATTTATTATTAGCCCCAATGGATGAAAAGAGCGAAGATGTATATGTCTTTAGAGTAGATGATGTAAATGGAAAAGAAGAGTTAAACTTAGTAGAGGATGATAAGGAGTTTTTAGCTGTTAAAAAGGAATATAAAAAATTGTTATATTAATTGGAGGAAATTATGAATTGTAGTAAGATTATAGAAATATTAGATGAAAATTTTTTAACTGAAATTGAAGAATTAAAAAAAGAAGATGGTATATTCCTAGTAAAATTCTTTTTAGATTTTGATGAAGATGTTTTAAAGGCAGCAAGAAGTTATTCAAATGAAGAAAGCGATTATGAAGAAGAAAGTATTCAATGGTATAAAGAATACTTCATTCCTTACCTTTATGAATATGGAAATGATGAAGTAGTTGATATAATTGAAGAAATAGTTGAAGAGTTAGAAATTTCAGGAGAGGTTATGGCTTTTCAAATTGATTCAGTAAATTGTGAAAGCATTCAATTTATGGCATTATTTACTGAGGAAGATAGTGATTTATCTATTGAGGATGTTGCCAAAGAATTTATTTGCTAATTGATAGATACATATGAAAAAAATTCTATTGCATATGAAATAATCTATGATATAATAAAATCATAAAATAAATCCTGAGATGTGCGCTAAGCTTATAATATTCAACCTACATTATTGATACGGGATTTGCAACAACTAAAACAATGTCAGGCTTCAGTAATTCACTTTATGTGGCAGGAGAAGGCAGCGAATTAGTGAGCTTAACCCACCTGCGAGCCGCAGGTATGAATATTTAAGTGAACGGCATGTTGGGAATATATTTGTTAATGACACCTTATTTGATAAGGTGTTTTTTTATCGAAAAAGTATAGAAACTTTTTTTAGCTATTAGCTTAAAAAAGTTTCTATATTTTTTGATTTATAAGGAATTATATTTAACTAATTTATAAATAAAGTAATCATGAAATTTACACATAATAAATATTTAGTAGACTATTTAAGCAACCTTTTTCAAAGGGTTGCTACCAATGTGTTTTCTAATATATCTTTTATAGATATTCTTTTGTGATTTACTTATTAGCTTGTCCAAATCTTGTGAAAGATAAATTATTAATTTGTTGCTTGGAGAAAGATATCCTAACAAGAAGTTAAGTATAGCTTTCTTTAGTAATATTTGTCTTCTACATTTCTTTATCATTTTTAGTAGCACCTCCATCTATTTACAAAATACATCGCGTTATAACAATATTATACCAAAAAGTGTAAAAATGTAAAATGAATTCATAAAACAAATAACAACAAATTTGTCTAATTTTTTACTGTAATTTTTATCATAATTTGTAATATTATATAAGGAAATGAAAATCATGTAAAAAATATTGATTAAAAATAAAAAATGTTAAGAAAGTAATTTGTAAAATAATGGTAAGTGAATTGTCGAAATTATATAAGTTGATATTGATTTAAATAGAGGGTAAAATATAAGAAAGAGTTAAATTAAAATTAAAATAAAAGGAGAACTAAAGATGGATTATCAAAACATGAAAATTGATGATGTAATAAAAAGAATTAATGAACTTTATAAGAAGAGTAAGGAAGAGGGATTAAACGATTTAGAAAAAGAAGAACAACAAATTTTAAGAAGAAGATATATAGATAGTGTAAAAAATAATTTTAGAGCTCAACTAGAAACCGTAGAACCAAAAAAAAGAAATTAAAGGGTGATAAATTTGTCAGTTACAGTTGAAAAGATAATAAAAGATTTTGATATGGAAGTATTAGTCGAAGGGGAAAATGATATAGAAATATTTGTCAATGATATAAATAGACCAGGATTACAGCTATCAGGATTTTATAATTACTTTGCTCCTGAAAGAATACAGGTCATAGGAAAAGCTGAATGGAGTTTTTTAGAGGCTATGGCTCTTGAACTTCGTAAGAAAAGAATAGACAAATATTTTAGTTTCAATTTAAAATGTTTAGTAATTACAAGAGATTTAGAACCTCAAGAGGAGTTATTAAAAGCAGCTAAGAAAAATAAAATTTGGCTCATGAGAACTAGGCTTGTTACAACAAAGTTTATTAGTAAATTAACAATTTATCTTACAGGTCAATTAGCACCAGAAACTAGACTTCATGGAGTGTTGGTTGATGTGTATGGAATAGGAATATTAATAACAGGCGAAAGTGGGATTGGCAAGAGTGAAACTGCTTTAGAACTTATAAAAAGAGGTCACAGATTAGTAACTGATGATGCAGTAGATATAAAAGAAATTGATGGGGAACTAATTGGTAGGTCGCCAAGAATTACTATAGGTATGCTTGAAGTAAGAGGAATTGGAATAATAGATGTTGCATCATTATATGGATTAAGTTCCATATTACCTGAAAAGGACATACAATTGCTTATGCATTTTGAGCATTGGAAAGATGATGGGGATTACGATAGACTAGGATTAAATGATGATCGTCAAGATATATTGGGGGTTAAGGTTAAAAAACTTAGAGTTCCTGTAAGACCAGGCAGAAATATTGCTGTTATAATAGAAGCTGCTGCTGTAAATTATAGGCATTCACTTATGTCTGATGTTACTCCAGTAGATATAATTGAAAGTAGAATGGATAAGATAATAGAATAATACTTATATTAATATAGTATAGATTTAAATAATAATTACAATAAATAAAATTAGGAGGGCTAATATGGACAAAAAGGAAGATAAAAAAAATCCTTGGTTAAAATATACAGGAGATAAGAAAGAGGAGTTATTTGATTTTTGTAAAGGATATATAGATTATATGTCTTTATGCAAAACAGAAAGAGAATGTGTTTTAACAAGTGTAGACATGGCTATTGCTCTAGGATATAGAGATTTAGAAGAAGTTATAGAAAATGGGGAGACTTTAAAAGTTGGTGATAAGATATTTATCAATAATAAGGATAAAGCATTAGCACTATTTCTTATTGGTGAGGAGCCAATTGAAAAAGGTATGAGAATAATAGGATCTCATGTAGATTCTCCAAGGTTAGATTTAAAGCAAAATCCTTTATATGAAGATTCTAACCTTGCTATGATGGAAACACACTATTATGGTGGAGTAAAAAAATATCAATGGGTTACATTACCTTTAGCATTACATGGAGTTGTTGTTAAGAAAGATGGTACAAAAATTGATGTAGTAATTGGTGAAGATAATAATGATCCTGTTGTAGGAATATCTGATCTCTTAATACATTTATCTGCAGATCAACTTCAAAAGAAAGCTAATGTAGTTATTGAAGGTGAAGATTTAAATTTATTAGTTGGAAATATGCCTTTAGAAGGATGCGAAAAGGATGCTGTTAAAGCAAATATTCTTAATATCCTAAAAGAAAAGTATGATTTTGAAGAAGAAGATTTCTTATCAGCAGAAATAGAAGTAGTTCCAGCAGGAAGAGCTAGAGAATATGGATTAGATAGAAGTATGATAATGGCATATGGTCAAGATGATAGGGTTTGTGCTTATACTTCATTAATGGCTCTTTTAGATTTAGATAAAAGCAAATATACTTCAGTAGTATTATTGGTTGATAAAGAAGAAGTAGGAAGTAATGGAGCAACTGGGATGCACTCAAAATTCTTTGAAAATGTTGTTGCTGAAGTAATGGATAGACTTGGAGATTATTCAAGCTTAAAATTAAGAAGAGCATTAGCAAATTCAAAGATGTTATCAGCAGATGTTACAGCTGCTTATGATCCTAATTATCCTTCTGTAATGGAAAAGAAAAACTCTGCATATTTTGGTAAGGGTCTTGTATTTAGTAAATATACAGGAGCTAGAGGAAAATCAGGATGTAATGATGCAAATCCAGAATTTATGGCATGGCTTAGAAATGTTATGGATAAAAATGATGTTTTATTCCAAACAGCTGAACTTGGTAAAGTAGATCAAGGAGGCGGTGGAACGATAGCATATATTTTAGCAGAATATAATATGGAAGTTATCGATTGTGGTGTAGCGCTTCAAAATATGCATGCTCCTTGGGAAGTAGCAAGTAAGCTAGATATCTATGAAACTATGAGAGGATATAAGGCTTTCTTAGAGGAAGAATTAGAATAAATAGTTTAATAAAGAATAGAGTTAAGACTGTATCAATATTAGTTTTTTACATATATTGATACAGTTTTATATTTTATTCACATAATTAGATTTTAGTGAATAAAATATATCATAGACAAGAGGTGATTTACTATGAATTTTGATTGGTCAAGATTTAAGAACTATGGTTTATGGGTTTCTATTCTTGCATTAATACCAATGATTTTAAGTGCTTTTGGTGTACACATAGTGCCAGAAGAATATCAAACTATAACTAATACAATATTATCTATATTAGTTGCATTAGGCATAGTTAATAATCCTACAACTCAAGCCAAATGGTTTAATGACGATAAAAGAATAGGTAAATAAATTTAAATATAATTATTTATAGAGATATTATTTTTAATAATATCTCTATTTAATTATTAGAAGTATTTGAAAGCCATAATAAATTAATATAAAATTAAGTTATTATATTATTGAAAAGTGAGAGTATATATGAAAATTGGGGAGTTTAGTAAAATAAATAAAATAAGTATAGAAACTGTAAGGCATTATATAGATTTAGGACTTATAATACCGTATAAAAATGGAGCCCAATATGAATTTAATGAAAAATGTCAAAAGGAGCTTGAAAATATTTTAGAGCTAAAATCATTAGGCTTCACATTAAATGAAATAAAGTCTATTTTTGTTTATGAGACATTGGGAAAGCTTAGTGTTACTGAAAAAATAATATATTTCATGATATATTTACTTTAAAGCAAAAGGAAATAAATAAAAAAATAAATGAATTAGTAGAGATAGATAATAAATTGATAAAGCAAATAAAGGATATAAATGAAATAGAGGTAAAAAGAAATTTTAATTTAGGAATAGATATTAAAAATTTGAACTTATTATCATGTATTGTTTGTGGAGGAAATCTATATTTAGAAGAGGGTAATATAAAAGATAACTACATATTAGATGGAAAATTAAAATGCTCTTGTGGTAAGGGGTACAGCGTAAAATCTGGAATATTAATTGTTGATGAATATTTAGAAAAAAGTAGCAATGAAATATATAACAATATTATTGAAGACTATATAAAAGAAACTGATGAAAATTACATTTTAAATGTAAGAAAGGGATTAGATTGGACATGCAATAAGCTTTGTCAAATTAATTTTAGTGATAAGGTAATCTTAGAAATAGGAACTGGATTAGGTTTTTTATTAAGAAATTTATATAATGATTTAGATAATAGTAGTATATATATTGCTATAGATAATAATATTGGAAAGCATATTTATTTGAAATCATTAATTGAAAGAAGTGATTTAAAAAAGAATATAATGTTTATTTGTACTGATTTTAAATATATACCAATAAAGGCAAAATCCATTGATTTATTCTTAGACTATGGAGGTAGTAGTAATTATTGGTTTGAGCAAAATGATTTTTCTATTAAAGATATATTAAAGTATTTAAAAGAAGATTCATATGTTGGTTTATCATATATTTTATTTGAAAAATTTGCATTAAGTAATTTTATACAAGAGGAAAATAGAAAGAATTTTAATATTAATCATATTAAGGAAGAGATAAGCAAATATAACTTTAATATGATATCAGAACAAAAATCAGATTATTTAAATAAACCTAGTATATATGAAGATTATTTTTCAAATAGTGAAGAAGTTTACTCATATTTGTATTTCGGAAAAAGGTAGGGTTGACCCTATCTTTTCTTTTAATTTAAGTAAAAATATAAAAATTAGATACTTGATATGGTGTATAGAAGATATTATATAATTTTCTAGAGGTGATAAGTATGAAACTTATAAAAAATAAAGAAGATAAAAATGCTATCTTATTTTATCTAGGAAGCTTAATATCAATATTTGGGACAGCTATATATACTTTTGCAATAAGTTTATATACGTTAAAGATTACTGGATCTAGTATTAGTTTTTCTACAACGCTAATTTTAAGTATATTACCTATAATTATATTAAATCCAATTGTAGGAGTTATAGCTGACAAATTTAATAAGAAGAAATTAGTAGTTACAGCTAATCTTTTAAATGGAGTATTTCTATTCATAGTATATTTAATTAGTAATTGGAAAGGCCTAAGTACAGGAATTATTTATTTAAGCACTTTTGTTGTTACTAGCATTAATATTATATTTGATGTTAGCATAGATTCAGCAATACCTAACATTGTTTCGAAAGAAAAAATAGTTAATATTAATGCAGGGAATAGGATAATAGATTCCATATCATCGGTGCTAGGTCCAGTATTTGGGGGGATAGCTTTTGCTATATTTAATATAGAGTCTTTTATACTAATAAATTCTATTTCATTTTTAGTTTCAGCTATTCTAGATACTTTAATTGATTTTAAATATAATTCTAATAGTGAATTAGAAGAAAAATCTGATGAAAATATTGCTATAAGTAAGTTGAATTATTTTAAAGAAATAGCAGAAGGTTTTAAATATTTAATAAGTAAAAGATACATTATTGAGATTCTAGCTATATTTATAATATTTAATTTCTTCATATCCTTCTCAGTTACGATTCCAATACCAATTATATTAAATAATATATTAAAAATTCCAACTAAAAGTTTTGGATTAATTCAAGGAGCAATTCCAGTAGGAATGATAATAGGTGCATTTATGGTAAAGAATATCATAGCTAAATATAAATTAAATAGTATATTTTCAGTAACAGGGATAATTATATCTGTGAATATAATATTACTTTCTATTCCGCTTTTTATTAATACCATAAGCAATATAAATATATATGTTATTTACTATTTAGTTATAATGATTTTTATAGGAGTATGTATATCTTTAGTTGATATTCCATTTTCATATACTTTACAAACCAATATAGAAGAAGAATTTAGAGCAAGATCTTTAAGTTTAACAATAAGTATAGTAAAGGTAGTTGTACCTATATCATATTTAATATCAGGAGTTTTACTTCAAAGTATAGAAGCTTATGTAGTAGTTTTATTTGGGGGAATTTCAGTATTAATAGTAAGTACAATATTCTATAAATGTATATCAAAGAAATAAAGAGATGCCTGAGACATCTCTTTATTTAGAATGTAAAATATAAATTATGTATAGCATTTTACACTAAAATATTTCAATTTATATTATTAATGGGCTGTTGTATACAGATCTTTAATTGTAGGATAGTACCCAATTTAGCATTGAGATTATAGAATCATCTTGAGGAATATTTACATCTCCTACACTTCCGTGCCCTTCATCATTAGGAATTCCGTGACAATCAGATCCGCTTGAAATAAATAAGTTCATATCTTTAGCTAGTTTTAAAAATTTCTCTGTATCTTTTTCTGTATTTTTATAATAAATTGCTTCAAGTCCATCAAATCCTAAATTTAATATATCTTTAACAGGAGTCTTTTTAACTAATACAGGATGTGCTAAAAAAACTAAAGCATTATATTTTTTTAATAGCTCAATCCCTTTTTTAGTAGAGAGCTTAGTTGATGGAATATAAGCAGGACAATTATTACCTATAAAATTATCAAATATAAAATCATGGTCGTAAGGATAACCAGCATCAATTATAGCTTTTGCTATATGAGGCCTTGCAATAGTATCCTTCCCATTAGATAAAACTTTATTTATATCAATTTCAATATTGTGATATTTTTTTAAGTTATCAACTATTTTATATGCTCTAGAAATTCTTTTTTCTTTAAATTCATTTAATATAGTATTAAGCTCTGGATTATTATAATTATCTTTATTAAAAAAGCCTAAAATGTGAATTGATTCTCCATTATATTCTGTAGATAGTTCTATTCCAGGAATTAATTTAACATTAAGAGCTTCTGCTTCACTTAAAGCTTCTTTTATACCAGTTAATGTATCGTGATCTGTTAATGAAACATAGTCTAAGTTTTTTTCTTTCGCCATTTTTACTATATCGCTAGGAGTAAATCTACCATCAGAGCAAATAGAATGAATATGCAAATCGCATTTAAACATATATCTTCTCCTTTCAAATTAATAATATATAACTTAAAATTTTAAAGTTATATATTATTATGATATAATCTATTCATTAAAAATATTTTAACACAATAGATTTACTTTTAATACAAAACATGGAGGATATTTATGCTTTTAATGATAGATAATTATGATTCTTTTGTATTTAATTTAGTTAGATATATAGAAGAGCTAGGAGAAGAAGTTTTAATATATAGAAATGATAAGATAACAATTGAAGAAATAGAAAAATTAGATATAGATGGAATAATAATTTCTCCAGGACCAAAGACACCAATTGAAGCAGGGATATCATTAGAGATTTTACATAATTTCAAAGGAATCAAGCCTATACTTGGAATATGTTTAGGTCATCAGTGTATAGGTCATTATTTTTCTAGTAATATAATTAAAGGAAAAGAGCCTGTACACGGTAAAATAAGTTATATTAATCATTCAAATAAAGACATATTTAAAGATGTAAAAAATCCATTAAGGGTAACAAGATATCATTCACTTATAATAGATGATAAAAATCTTAGCAATGATTTAGAAGTAACTAGCTATACTGAAGATAATGTAGTTATGGGAGTAAAACATAAAAAATATCCTATCTTTGGAGTTCAATTTCATCCTGAAGCTGAAATGACAGAAGATGGACATAAAATAATAAAGAATTTTATTGAAATATCAAAGAACTTTAAGGAGGATATGAATGGTTAAAGTAAGAGAAGTTAAAATAAATTGTAATCCTCTTGAGGTGTATAATGTTTTCAAGGATGAAATAAATACAATACTATTAGATTCATCTAAAGAAGATAAAGTTTTATCTAAATTTTCATTTATAGGAATAAATCCTTTTATGATTTTTGAATCAAAAGGACAAGAGGCATTTATTAACAAAGTAAAAGTTGAAGGTGAACCTTTTATAGTTTTAGAAAGCCTTATAGATAAATATAAAGGTAATGATCATGATTATGATAATATTCCTTTTATTTCAGGAGCAATAGGATATATATCATATGATACAGGAAGAATATTGGAGAAACTTCCAGATACAAGTGATGAAGATTTTAATATAAGCGATATGAAGTTTATTTTTTATAGGAATATAATAGTTTTTGATTTAGAAAATAACAAACAATACATAACATCAATAACTGATTATGGTTATAATGAGGAGCTAGATTGCTTAGAAGAAAAGATAAGTTTGGCAACTATAATAAAAGAGAAAAATTTTGAATCAGTAAATAGTAATTTTAAATCTAACTTTGAAAAAGAAGATTACAAAAATGCAATTACTAAATTAAAAAATTATATTGTAAGTGGTGATGTTTATATTGCTAATATGACTCAAAGGTTTTATACAGAAAATCAAGAAGAGTCTTTTGAAATATATAAGAAGCTAAGAACTATAAATAAGGCACCTTTTTCTGCTTATATGAATTTTGAAGATTTTCAAGTGATAAGTTCTTCACCTGAAAGATTTATAGAAATAAATAAAGGAAAAGTAGTTACAAGGCCAATAAAAGGCACAAGACCTAGAGGCGAAAATGAAGAAGAAGATATAAAAAATAGTTTAGAGCTTATAAATAGTGAAAAAGATAGAGCTGAGCTATTAATGGTGGTAGACCTTGAAAGAAATGATTTAAGTAAGGTATGCAAACCTCACTCAGTAAAAGTAACTGAACTGTTTAAACTTGAAAAATATGCAACAGTATTTCATTTAGTTTCAACTGTAGAGGGAATATTAAAGGATGATGTATCTGCAGTAAAGTGTATAAGAGAATGTTTCCCTGGAGGATCTATAACAGGAACCCCTAAAATTAGAGCTATGGAAATAATAGAAGAATTAGAAGGTTTAAAAAGAAACCTTTATACAGGTTCCATAGGCTATTTTGACTTTAGAGGAAATGCAGATTTTAATATAGCTATAAGAACAATTATTAAAAAAGAAAATAAAGCTTACTTTGGAGTTGGTGGTGGGATAACTTATGACTCTATAGAAGAAGATGAGTATAATGAAACACTAGATAAAGCAAGAGCTTTAATGAGGGTATTATAATGAGAAATGTAATAGTAGGAAAAGATAAGATAACTATAGATAGTGGATATTTTTTTGCAAGAGGTGTATTTGAAACTATACTAGTAAAAGATAAGCCAATATTTTTAGATGAACATATAAATAGGCTTAATAATGGTATTAATACGCTACAAATTGGAGAATTAGTTGAAGTAGAAGATATTAATAATATAATAAAGGATTTTAATATAAAAAATTGTGTTTTAAAGATAGTTGTGACTGAAAAAAATATGGTATTAGAAACTAGAGAACTAGTATATAAAAGTGGAGATTATTTAATAGGATTTTCATTAAAGGTAGCTGGCACATTAAAAAATTCTACATCGAAATTAACATATATAAAATCTATGAATTATTTAGAAAATCTTTTAGAACGAGAAGAGGCTTTAAAAGAAGGATATAATGAGGTTATATTTTTAAATGAAAAAGGATATGTATGTGAAGGAAGTTTATCTAACATATTTATTGTGAAAGATGGCATAATATTGACTCCAGAAGTTAAAAGTGGATTACTTCCAGGAGTAGTTAGAGATTATGTAATTAAAAATTTTCAAGTAGTAGAAAAAGAAATAAACTTAGATGAAGTGATGAATGCTGATGAAATATTTATAACAAATAGTTTATTAGGTATAATGGGTGTAAGTAAATTTGAAAATAGAATTTTGACAGAAAATAAAATCACAATTAAGATTAGAGAAGAGTATGAATCAAAAATTGAAAATAGGAGGGGCGTTTAATGATAGATAGAGAAAAGATATTAGAAGGAGTAAAGTTAATATTAGAAGGTATTGGAGAAGATCCAAATAGAGAAGGGCTTTTAGATACTCCAGATAGAATAGCTAGAATGTATGAAGAAATTTTTTCAGGAATAGGAAAAGAAGCAGAAGATGAGTTGTCAAAAACTTTTACTGTTGAAGGTAATGATTTAGTACTTGAAAAAGATATAACATTTTATTCAATGTGTGAGCATCATCTTGTACCTTTTTATGGTAAAGCTCATATTGCATATATACCAAAAGGAAGAGTTGCAGGACTTTCAAAACTTGCAAGATGCGTAGAAGTTTATGCGAAAAAACCACAATTACAAGAAAGATTAACAACAGAAGTTGCTGATGCAATAATGAAATATTTAAATGCAGAAGGTGTTATGGTAGTAATTGAAGGTGAACATATGTGTATGACTATGAGAGGTGTGAAAAAGCCAGGGACAAAAACTGTTACTACAACATATAGAGGATGTTTTAAAGAAGATTACGAATTAAGAAAAGAAGTAATGAGTTTATTAAAATAGGAGGTAGATTTTTGGAAAATGTTAATAAAATTCTAAATAATCTTAAATATAAAAGCTTATTAAATGAATTAAATAAATTAGAAATAAATAGAGAATTTTGTAATCATACTCTTGAACATTTTTTAGATGTTGCAAGAATTGCTTATATAACTGTTCTAGAAAAAGGATTAAGATATAATAAAGAAGTAATATACTCAATAGCATTATTACATGATATAGGAAGAGTATTACAATATAATGAAGGAATAGATCATCATAAGGGAAGTGCTATAATAGCAGCAGAAATATTGGAAGATACAAATTTTTCTGATGCAGATAAAACATTAATTGTTAAATGCATAAAAGAGCATAGAAAGGAAAGTGATGATGAGCTTTCAAAAATAATATATAAAAGCGATAAGCTTTCAAGAAATTGTTTTAATTGTAAATCTTATAATGATTGCTATTGGGATGAAAATAAGAAAAATAAAATTATAATATTATAAAACCATAAGCTAAAGGGGAGAGAAATATGAAGATAGGAAATAAAATAGTAAATTTAGATGAAAGAACTTATATAATGGGAATATTAAATGTAACTCCAGATTCTTTTTCTGATGGTGGCAAATATAATGAAACTCACGAAGCTGTAAAAAGAGCAAAGCAAATGGTAGAAGAAGGTGCCGATATAATAGATATAGGTGGAGAATCAACAAGACCAGGAGCAGAATATGTGTCTGAAGAAGAAGAAATAAAAAGAGTTGTTCCAATAATTAAAGCTATAAAAAGTGAGTTAGATGTTTTAATATCAATAGATACTTATAAAAGTAAAACTGCTGAAGAAGCTATAAAAGCAGGAGCTGATATTATAAATGATGTATGGGGATTTAAAAAAGATGAAAATATAGCTAAAGTAGCAGCAGAATATAATGTTCCATGCATATTAATGCATAATAGAGAAGATAAACCTTATACAAATTTAATGAAGAATGTATTGGAAGATTTAATAGAAAGTATAAATGTAGCTTTAGATGCTGGAGTAAAAAGAGAAAATATTATATTAGATCCAGGTATAGGATTTGCTAAAAATTACGAAGAAAATTTAATTGTAATGAATAATTTGGAGCAAATCGTAAATATAGGATTCCCTGTTTTACTTGCAACTTCAAGAAAATCAATGATTGGACTAGCGTTAGAATTACCAGTAGATGAGAGAGTAGAAGGAACGATAGCAACTACTGTAATGGGAATAATGAAAGGATGCAAAATGGTTAGAGTACATGATGTACTTGAAAATAAAAGAGCTTGCATTATGACTGATAAAATATTAAAAATGAAATAGAGGATAGGCTATGGATAAGTTATATTTAAAAGATGTGGAGATATTTGCAAATCATGGTGTGTTTAATGAAGAAAAATCTCTTGGACAAAAATTTATATTATCTTTAGAATTAGATGTAGATTTAAGTTTAGCATCTAAAAGTGGAGATTTAACAAAGTCTGTTCATTATGGAGAGCTTTGTCATAATATAGAAAAAGAGTTTCAAAAAGAAAGTTATGATTTAATAGAAACTGCCGCAGAAAAGATAGCAGAATATGTGTTATATAATTATGATTTAGTTAAAAATATAAAAGTATTATTAAAAAAGCCATGGGCACCAATAGGAAGACATTTAGATACAGCAGCTGTGGAAATAAATAGAGGATGGCATAAAGCTTATATTGCATTAGGTAGCAATATTGGAGAAAAAGAAGAAAACATAAATATTGCTATAGAAAAAATTAAAAGCAATAAAGAAATAAAGATGATAAAAAAGTCAACTATAATAGAAACAGAACCTTGGGGATATGAAAATCAAGATAGCTTCAAAAATGCTGTAATAGAAGTAAATACTATATTAAACCCAAGAGAATTGATGGCTTTACTTTTAGACATTGAAAAGGATATGAAAAGAGAAAGAATATTTAGATGGGGACCAAGAGTAATAGATTTAGATATTATTTTTTACGATGATTTAGTAACAAGTGATGATTTTGTAACAATACCACATCCTAGGATGGAGGAAAGAGAATTCGTATTAGCTCCATTAAATGAAATAGCTCCTAACATGATACATCCTTTAAATAAAAAAAGAGTGTTTAGAATGTTAGAAGAAATAAAAAAATAAAATAGTAGATAAAATTATAATTAAAATAATTTTATGATAAAAAATAAGTTAGATTAAAATGAGACAGTAGATAGACTTTGGTAAAAACAAGAGTGTATCTACTGTCTTTAAAATTATCCTTCAAATCCACTTGAGACTTTCTTTATATACTCACAAAATTTATATAAATTATAATAATCAGAGACACCTTCCATAGAAATAATATCTTCCTCATAAACTCCATCCCAAGGATGAATTGATATTAATTTATCATTATATGCATTGATTATATATTTTGCATTTGAAAACTCTATAATTAATTTATATTCAGGAGTAAGCTCTTTTTCTATTTCAGCTCCATAGTTTTCATTGTTTAAGGATTCTATAAATTCAGGTAAAATACTGTGTTCATCCTCATTAACACTATAATACTTATATACATTTAAATCGAAAATCTTAATGGTATATGACTCTTTATTATTTAGTTTTTCTTGAATTTCATTCGTATAGTAATTATTACTAGGTTTAGACTTTGGTCTTATGTATTGTGACTTATTAAAATTGCAACCAGTAAATAAAAATATAATTAATACAGAACTAAAAGCAAAAAAATATTTCTTCACGATGTACCTCCTCAAATAATAAGCTATATATAAACTTATTCTTATGAAAAAGACTTTAGAACATTTTCACATAAAAGAGAATAGAATAAACTAATAACAATTTTCCTTGGAGGCAGGGTGAAGTACGGAATAGATATAAATAATACTAGAATTTTAAATGCCATTTCACAAGGATTAAAGGAAACAGGAAATTTTGTTGTAGATTTATCTAAAAATCAAAATAAAAATATGGGGAAAAACTTATTAGAAAAAGTTCTTATTGCCAATATAACTAATATAGATTTTTATGTTGGAATAGAATTTAAAAAGGATATTTCAATATGTGAAATATTCTATGATAGAAATTCAAAAGTTTGCTGTGAAATGGTAGAAAATCTTTTGAAGGATAACCTAAAAAAAACGATTTGTGAAAAAGGTGAGCATCTTTACTTGCTTAAAAATATAAATGCACCTGGGTTATATATAAGGGTACCACTAGAAAATGAAGAGATAATGGAAAAATTAAATATAGAAGGAATAGTTAATATATTAGCTAATTTTAATTTATAATGTGTGATAGTAAAAATAATAGTCTGAATATGGTATGAAATTGCTTGGAAAATATAATTTCATATCATATTTTTATGAAATTATATAAAGAGATTTTAGTAATAAAAATATAGTTTTTGTAGTAGAAATAAGTATTAGTAATAATAGGGAGAGTATGATGCAGATAATAGCTACTATAGGACCAAAATCTACAGATAAATGGATTATTAAAGAACTTATAGAAAATGGAGTAGACATATTAAGGTTGAATTGTTCTCATTTTAATAAAGAAGAATTTGAATATGTAATAAAGTTTTCTAAGGAGATAAAAAGAGATGTACATATACTGGTTGATTTATGTGGGAAAAAAATAAGGGTATCTAAAGAGTTAAAATATATATATAAGATTTATAATGGACAAGAAGTATATTTTTGTGGAGAAGATTTCTATAGTAGTATAGATACTTCAAAGCTTAAAGAAATGAAGCTTATTCCTTTAACAATAGGTACTGAAGAAATAATAAAAAGTGATATAAAAGCTATCTCTATGAAGGATAATACTATGAATTTTGAAATTATAGAAATAGATAAGGGTGTAATAAAGACTAAGGTTCTTAGAGGGGGAATTATACGAGGTGGAAAGGGATGTAATTTATCTAATATATATGATGATAAAGCTTTTTTAAGTGAAAAAGATAAAGAAAATATATTATGGGCATTAGCTAATGACGTAGATATAATTTGTCAATCTTTCGTTGAAAGAAAAGAAGATATAAATATAATAAATAAATTAATAAAAGAAAAGTATCCAAATAATAAGTGCAAGCTATGGGCTAAAGTAGAAACACCTACTGGTATAAATAATATTAAAGAAATTTTAGAATTAACTGATTCTATTATTATAGGTAGGGGAGATTTAGTACCTGAGTCAGGTATATTAAATGCTGTGAACCTTCAAGACCAAGCTATTAAAACTATAAAGGAAAATGATAAAAAGGTGATTGTAGCTACACATATATTAAATAGCATGAAGAACGGACATCCTGCAACTTTACCAGAAATTGAAAGCATTTATAAATTTATTAAATGTGGTATTAATGGATTTTTATTAGCAGGAGAAACTTCTATAGGAAAAGCACCTATTCAAACTGTTAAGTTCTTAAAAAATGCAATAGAGTACTATAGCATAGGTGGTAAAAATGAGTAAGAAGATAGAAAATATCATTTATTCAGTATTATGGGTACTTTTAGGAGTTGCAATGATTTTATTATTTTTATATGTATATAAATGTGTTTACTAATATATATTTTAAAGTATAATATTAATATTTAATATTATACTAGTTTTAATTATATAGATTATTAATTGAAACATATATTTAAAATTAAAATCTTTGAAGTAATATTCAAAGATTTTTATATTTCTTGATGTTAGTTTGGAAGTGTTATATGTGACTTTACTTTGACTTAAAGCAAAGTGATGGAATAGATGAAATTATATTATATTTTTTTTATTATAAAATATTCATAAATTTAAAAGTATTTCGATAAATATAAAGAATCAGATTTAATTTTAATGTATAATTGATTTAAAATGATATAAAAGGTGGGAAGAAAATGTACAATATATTACATATAGAACAAAGTGGTTTTTTCTCTAAATTATTAGAAAAAATTGTTAAAGAAAAGGGACATAAGTATATTAATGTAAGGGATTTTAATGAGGCAAGAGACGTTTTAAATTCACAAAACGTTAGTCTTATAATATCATCATTATATGCTAATGGTGGAGATATTGAAGAATTTGTAGAAGCAATAAACAAAAGATTTGATATTCCTATCTTTGTAGTAACTAGTGAAGATATGGATGATAAAAGAAAAGATTTGGTTAATCTTGGAATAAGCGAGTATATACTAAAGAAAGATTTAGAAGAAGAAGTTAGAAATTATTTAGATAGTATATTTAGAACTGATGAGTATATGAGAGATCTTCAAGAAGCTAATATAGCAATAGTAGAAGATAATGAATTTTTTATAGAGTTAGAAAAAGAAATATTAAGAAGTAGAAGAATATATAACGTAGATTACTATAAAGATGGAAAATCTTTAATAGATAGTGGGAAAAAGTATGATATATACTTAATAGATATTATTTTGAAAAATGAATTTGGTAAGGATATAATTAGAAAAATAAGAAGAAGTAATATTGACTCATCAATAATAGCTGTAACTGCGTTAGATAATAATAAAGCATTATCTAAAATTTTAGATTGTGGAGCAGATGATTTTATAACTAAACCAATAGATGAGGAGTTATTTATAGCGAAGCTAAAGTCTAATGTTAGGATATATAGTCTTCAAAAAAAGCTAGACAAATTTATTAAAAATTAATATTCTTAAGGGAAAAGAAATATTTTCTTATAGTTTTTGTAACAGTACTGACATAAAAACATAGTAATATATGTATATAGTTGTTAGCGCAGCTTAGCAATTAATAATTTATCCCCTTAATAAAAAAATGATATCCGTGGTGGGATATCATTTTTTTTTAATTATATCATTCTCTACAAAAGCTTTCACAATTAGTTTGGCTATATAATTTAGCATCATTTCCGGAAACATTTATAGAGTTTAATGAACATAATTGATTTTCATTATATTTACAACTATTAACTTTGCATACTAAACAACTACAAGGATCTCCTTCATCGTAAACATTATTAGTTAAATTCCCATAGGTATATCTATCTAAGAATGATCCACAACATGTATCAGATTCAATATCTGAATTTTTCCCAACAACGTTTATACGGTTAGCAAAACAAATATTTTCTTTGTTATGAGAACAATTATTTGCGCTACAATAAATTTTTTGCATTGAAATCTCTCCTTCTTAACAAATAATTAATTAAAATATCTATCTAATAAGCCTTTGAATGCACATCCATGTCTAGCTTCATCTTTACACATTTCATGAACTGTATCATGAATAGCATCAAGGTTTTGTTGCTTAGCTAAATCAGCAAGCTTCTTTTTGCCATCGCAAGCACCATATTCAGCTTCAACTCTAGCTTGTAAATTTGCTTTTGTATCAGCAACAACAACTTCACCTAAAATTTCTGCAAACTTGGAAGCATGTTCAGCTTCTTCATAAGCTATTCTTTTATATGCTTCGGCAACTTCTGGATATCCTTCACGATCTGCTTGGCGTGACATAGCTAAGTACATTCCAACTTCAGTACATTCACCTGTAAAGTTAGCTCTCAATGCTTCTAAAATTTCAGGATCAAGATTACTTCCAGTACCAATTTTATGTTGATCTGCCCAGTTCATTTCATCAGTGATCTCCTGGAATTTTTCAGGACCTACCTTACAGACAGGACAAAATTCTGGTGGTGTATTTCCTTCATGGATATAGCCACAAACAGTACAAACAAACTTTTTCATTTAGAATCCTCCTTAAAATAAATTTAGATAATAATCTAAAATGTAATACTAGTATTTACTAAATGCCATAAAAAAATACATAATTAATAAAAAAGTACTATTTTAAAATTATAAATTATAGAATGTGTTAATATTGAATTAAAGTAAATTAGAATACTTAAAAATAAATGTATGATAAACTTTAGGGGAGGGCGGGGATAAGCAAAGCTTGTTTAACAATAATAAAAATAGAAATTATAGTTAATAAATGAAAAAGTTATACTAAGTATTAAATAATAAAACTCAGTATAACTTACTATTTATTTAAAATAACTCATAAATATCAGATAATTCTCTTATAATTTTTTCGTCATCTATGAAGTATTTAAAATCACTATTTTCTAAAGTTTTCTTCTCAGGAAGGGTTGGTAAATTAATTATAAATTCAGTGCCATTAGTATATTCATCATTAACAATAATAAATCCTCCATGCATCTCAACTAGTCCTTTTGTTATTGATAAACCAATACCACTCCCTTCAGTTTTTCTAGATAGAGTATCATCTACTTTAAAAAACTTATCAAAGATAAGGTTTTTTAAATTACTTGGTATTCCTATACCATCATCTCTTACAATTATTTTAGTGAAATTTTTATTAGCATCAATTTTAACTAAAATATTACCATTAGGATTGGTAAATTTTATTGCATTAGATAGAAGATTTAGCAATATTTTTTCTAATGCATAAGTATCTAAATTCATATATAATTTTTCAACGTTTGTATCAAAAGTGACATTAAGCTTCTTATATCTTGTATAGGGAATTATAGATAAGGTTAAGTCTTCGATAAAGGATACTACATCGAGATGTACAAGATTTAATTTAGCTGATCCAGAATCAATTTTAGTTATATCTATTAAATTATTTATTAGTTTCAACATCCTTAAGCAATTTTGTCTTACACTCTTTTCATATTTAAAAAAACATTCTTTTAGTGAATCAGGATCTCTATCTTTTAATGAACTTATAAGCTGAACAGAAGAATAAATTATATTAATAGGAGTTCTAAGTTCATGACTGAGATTAGAAAAGAAGTCGTTCTTAATTGAATCATAGTATTTTAGGTTTTCATAATCATCAAATAATTGAATATAAATATCAGATTTTTTATTTCTAGTATAACTTTCAAGAGTTTCTGTTGAAGCCTTAAGATAACTAAGGGCTTCTTTATAATTTTCAAGAGCTTCAAAATCCTTATAAATTAATTTATATGAACATATTGTATTCTCATTTTTATATTTCTCAGAATAAAGTAATGATTTTTTATGATGGAATAATGCATTATCATAGTCATTTAATTTAAAAAATAAATTTCCATACGTTATTTCTAGCCAATAATCAAAATCCATAAATTTAAACTTTGAAATATTACTTTTATATATATAATATGCATTGTCCAAGTAGTAAAATAAGCTACTTAATGATGAATCGATTATAGATTCATGGGTTTGAGATATCTTACATTGGACTAGTAGTATATTATACTTTATAAGATAAATATCAATATAATAAAGATCTAACTTATAAATACTTTTTTCAATAATATTTAATAATTTAGTTATCTCAGCTGAATTTGCATTAGATTTAATATATATTTTTACTAACTTAATATAGATATCAATTTTAATATTAATAGGCAATAAATGCTCATAATCTTTTAAGATACTTTTGTATAAATTTTTACTATATTTAAATTTATATAATTGCATATTAACTGAACCTATATGATACTTTGCTAAAATTTGTATTTCATTTTGGCCATTAATTTTTGCTATGTATAAAGCTTTACTTAAAAGCTTTATTGATATATTATTTAAATTTAGATATTTATAATATATAATTCCAAGTATTAAATATGCTTGAGATGCATATTTATATTCATGTTTTGCTAAAATTTTAAATGAACTATCAATATTATTATATAAGTAAATATCAAATTTATAGATTTTTAAGTTTACGACAGAAGTATTTATATAAAGAAAAAGTAAAAGTTCAAATTGATTATTATCTTCTAAAAATGATTTGCTTAAATTAAAATATTTCTTTTGTAAATTTATATTATTTATTTTTAAATTAATAAGGGACAAAGAAATATATAAGACACCTATAATAAATGAATCTTTTATAAATTCTTTACTTTTAATCAATTCATTAAATATATTTATGGCATAGAAATATTCTTCTAATTTCTCATTACAAAGTCCAATTATAAGTTTTATTATAAACTGTTCATTTTTATCGATTTTATCATTAATCAATCTATTTTCCATATCCTCAATTAAATCTTTAAGATAATTTCTATTTATAAAGATATTTGGGGTAAAAAGTAAATTGTTTATTATATCTATATAAAAATTATTAGAGTTACGTATTATTTCTTTGTTGATAATTTCCATTAATATAACCTCCATAAAATGACGAATATATAAGATATTTTACCATATATACAATTTTTTGTATAATATTTACTAAAAAAATGATGAAAAAGTTATTATTTTGAAAGAAATTGATATTATTTAGTTTATGGACTTAGCATGAATATAGAGTTGTATAATATTTTACTTATATAATTAATATAAAAGCAGTTTAATTATATAAGTAAATATTAATGATAAAGTAGTATTATGAATAGTATTAATTTGTATTTTTATCTATATTTTGCTAGAATATAGATAAAAACACTTTAATATAAAATGGAGGATTAATATGAAGTTTATTAGACGAATATTTAAAATAGTCAATGATAATTTCAAAATAAAATTAGGAATATGCATAGGATTAATAATGATTTTAATAATTGTGATTACAAGTGGAATTATTTATTCAAATAAAATAAATAACGAAAAATTATCTTTGAAAATGTTTTCTACAAAGAAAATTGAAAAAAATGAACAAGAGAAAAATGTCAAGGATAATAATTTAGAAGTTAAAAAAGGGGAAAAGTTAGAATCTTTAAAAATTAAAATAAAAGAACTAGATAACAACATTAATATAGATGAATCAAAAGGGGATTTGGATAAAGATTTACTATATTATGAGAGATTATATAATGAGTTGTCAAAAAAGAAAGAAGAGGAAAAAGCTGAAGAAAATTCGATTAATACTACAATTGAAGAATCAAATATTCAATTTGATAATACATACGAACAAGGTCAAAGTCCCAATTTAAATTCAAGACCAGAAGATAAACCTATTGTTAATCCAGAAGATAAACCAGTTGAAGTACCAGTTGAAAAGCCTATTGAGAATCCAGAGGACAAACCTGAAGTAAATCCAACGCCTGATAAAGAGGAGAAGCCTACCGATACTCCAGAAGATAAACCTAATGATGCTCCGGAAGACAAGCCTACGCAAAATCCAAATATAAATGATGAACAAAATCCTGAGAATAATCAAGAAAATATCTAGGGTCAATTATATTAAAGTTTGTGATAAAAGGTAGAGATTTAATTTCTATTTATATTTTTAAATACAAGAAAATATATATTTGTAATGTACAATAAAAGATGATGCAATATAGTTATATATTCATATTATAAAGAAAGTGTTAATTATAATATGGAGGATGTTGCTATGAAAAGAATAATATATAGTGTTTTATCTAATATGTTATCTCGTAGTGAAAATGTGAAGAATACAAAAGCTGAATTATCTTCATCAAAAGAATTTCCATATAAAATAGAGGTTATAGCAGAAAACTTATTTGTTCCTTGGGCTATAGACATAAGTAATGAAGGTAAAATATATTTTACAGAAAGATCAGGTACAGTTAGGGTAATTGAAAATGGTAAACTTAAGGAAGAACCATTAATTATGTTTACTTCACCTTTTATTAGTAGAGGGGAAGGTGGCTTGATGGGAATTGCACTAGATCCAAATCATCTGGAAAATAATTATATTTATGTAATGCATTCATATTTAGAAGAAAATAAAATTTATAATCGAGTAGTTAGGTTAATTGAAAGAAATAATAAAGCATTTATTGATAAAATTATTCTAGATAGAATTTCAGGTGGAGAAATTCATAATGGAGGACGTATAAAGATAGGCGAAGATAATAAGTTATATATAACAACAGGAGATGCAGGAAACCCCAATTTAGCACAGGATGTTAGAAGTTTAGCAGGAAAGATATTAAGGATAGAGTTAGATGGAAGTATTCCTGGGGATAATCCAATTAAAAATTCACCAATTTATAGTTTAGGGCATAGGAATCCACAAGGGTTAGAATGGAATTCAAATAATGTGTTATATGAATCAGAGCATGGACAAATAGCACATGATGAGATAAATATTATAAGACCTGGAGCTAATTATGGGTGGCCTTTAGTTCAGGGAGATGAAATTTCTAATGAAATAAAAGCACAATTGCCATTGATTCAAAGTGGAAATATTACATGGGCACCATCAGGAATGACTTTTATAAATAAAGGCCCATGGTCAGGGAAATTACTAGTGGCTAATTTACGTGGAGAACAGTTACTTGTAATATCATTAGATTCAAATGGGACAGCTGTAAATAACATAGACTTATTATTTAAAAATAAATATGGACGATTACGTGAGGTTGTTGAGAGTAAAGATGGATCTATTTATATTACAACAAGTAATAGGGATGGAAGAGGAAGTATTAATACTTCGGATGATAAAATTATAAGATTAATTCCTAGTTAAGTTAGAAAGAACAATTGAATTTCGAACAATAAATTATACATTTTAAATTAAGGGGCGTTTTTATATAGCCCCTTTAGTATTATAATATAAATAATAAATATTTACTGATGTAATATCGATATTATATAATTCAATTAATCAAGAAAATACATTATATATTTACAATATATAGTGATAATTTTACTAAGAGAGGTTAAAATGGGTAGTTTGTTAGAAGATTTTAAAATTGGGCTTGTACTTTCTGGAGGCGGAGCTAAGGGATCTTATGAAGCAGGAGTTTTTAAAACAATATGGGAATTGAATTTGGTAGATAATGTAAAAGTTATATCGGGAACTTCTGTAGGATCTGTGAATGCTTTGTTATTTGCTATGAATGATAGAAAAATTATAAAAGATAGTTGGAGTAGTATAACATATTCTAGGTTTATAAGATTACAAGAAAGAACTAGGAGTATAAAAATACCGGAACTTATAAAGACTATTACTCATGGTAATTATGAGAAGAGTATAATAGAGCAAATAAAAAACAATGATATAGGACTTTTATCACAAATAGGTATAGAAAATTTTATAAAGGAGTATGTAAATATAGAAACTATAAATATGCACAATAGAGATATCTATGCATGTGCATATAATATAGATAAAGAAAGTCCAGAATACTTCAAGTTAAATGAATATAGTAATGAAGAAATATTGAATATAGTTTTAGCATCTTGTGCTATACCAATAATCTTTAGTCCTATAAAAATAGAAAATAATAGATATGCAGATGGAGGAATTAAGTCACCAGAGTACTCTAAAAATAATATTGATAATATTCCAATAGCACCATTAAAGAACTATGATTGTGATTTAATAATTGTTGTAGGCTTATCAAATAAGGATAGGTTAAACAAAGAGGGATTCAATAAAAATAAAATCATAGAAATATATCCATCTAAAAAGATAGAATTAGTTAATGGAGCTGGAAGCGTAATGATGAATAAAAGTAAGTTAATTGACAATATTGAATTAGGTTATAGAGATTCTATGATAAAATTAGCTCCTTTAATTATTAACATTATTAAGGATAAGTATAATAGAGAAAAAGAATAACAACTTTTGATAATAGATTGATAAAAGGGATTCTAGCAAGAGTCCCTTTTTTGTGCATAATAATATAGTCAATAAACAATTTTAAAAATATTTATTTGTATGAAGAAAGCTTATATAGTAGCCCCCAATTATTTAAAAAATAAGATAATTAAATTAAATAGGAAGTTTCACTGCATATTTATATAGTATAGAGTAGTTACTAAAAATTATATTAAAGTAAATACGAGGAAGGGGATATAAAGTGTATTGTGTAATACAAGAAATAAAACTTAAAAAAGAAAATACTTATGGAGAATACAAAGAACTTGAGGCATAATATACATCAGTTAAATATGGTGTTAATTGTGGATATTATGGGTATGAATATACAGGGGGTAGATTTAAAAGATCTATAAAGAAGGCTTACAAAATAAGTATTCATAAGAGTTATAGGGAAAATGGTAAGGTTAAAAAGAAACAATGGAGTATAGGTACAATTGAATATTATGAAATTGCTACTAATTCTGATACATGGATAGGTGATTATTGCAATTTAAATAATAAATATGAATCAATTGGGATAACAGAAGAACAGCTTTGTAAAATGATATATAAAAAACTTAATCCGTTAGTTGAAGGAATAGAAGAAGAATACAAGAAAACAAATGAATATAAAACTCATAAAAAAACACGAAAAAATAATTAATAAATATTTAAAAGATAAAGAAAGATTTCAGAAAATATATGGTATTAACTCTTATGATAAGTGTTATGATGTTTTTGGTGTACTTAGAAATAAGGAAATGCTAGAACAAATAAAAAGACAATATGAATCAGATAAAGAACAACAACGTAGTTACTATGAAAATTTTAAAAGTAACTACAAAAGTTATAATTCTGATAGTAGTTACCATAAAAGTAAACATAGTAACTACAATGAAGAGGATAGGGACAAGTATAAGAAAATATATAAAACTTTAGCAAAGGTATATCATCCCGATATAGCAAAAGATGATGGAGAAATGATGAAAATAGTTAATAAGCTTAAAGTGGAGTGGGGGATATAGTAGTTACTTATTATATTTATGTTGTACCCATATTTATGCAATTTGGTATAGATAATTTCTAAATTTGTTTTATGATGAATTAAATATAAAAAAATAAAGCACTTAAATCTTGAGTTACAAGAGTTTAAGTGCTTATTGGTGCCGGCAGAGGGAATCGAACCCTCACGGTAAAACCGCATGATTTTGAGTCATGTGCGTCTGCCAGTTCCGCCATGCCGACCGGCTGCAAAAACTATTATATCAGAAGTGGATTAAAATAGCAAGTAGTAAAATTTTATGGAACAGAAGGGAAATTTTTTATAATATTATGTTGTTTGAGATTTAGACATCTGGTATTATATAGATAGGATAAATTTGCCCATGGTGGGATGGGATTTGTCCCGATTACTTGTAGTCTACATATTTAAAATGTGTTCATAAACCAATAGGACTATAGCAATCTATAATTAGGGAGGAGATATAATATGATGTATTCAAGAGAAGTGGAAGAAATGTGCGTTGTTGCTAAGGGACCAAATCATGGACCTGCACCAATTCCTGTTGAAGGAAGATGGGTACAAGCTAAAGAGGTTAAAGACATTTCAGGATTAACTCACGGAGTGGGCTGGTGTGCACCTCAACAAGGAGCTTGTAAATTAACTTTAAATGTTAAAGATGGAATAATTGAAGAAGCATTAGTTGAAACAATTGGATGTTCAGGTATGACTCATTCAGCTGCTATGGCTTCAGAAATATTACCAGGAAAGACTATATTAGAGGCATTAAATACAGATTTAGTTTGTGATGCTATTAATACAGCAATGAGAGAATTATTCCTTCAAATAGTTTATGGAAGAAGCCAAACTGCTTTTTCAGAAGGTGGACTACCTATAGGAGCTGGACTTGAAGATTTAGGAAAAGGTCTTAGATCACAAGTTGGTACTATGTACGGAACCGTTGCAAAGGGAACAAGATACCTAGAAATGGCAGAAGGTTATGTAACTAAGATTGCTTTAGATGCAAACAATGAGATTATTGGATATAGATTCGTTCACTTAGGAAAAATGATGGAAATGGTTGCTAAGGGAATGGATGCTAATGAAGCTATGGAAAAAGCTACAGGACAATACGGTAGATTTGACGAAGCTGTAAAAGTTATCGATCCAAGACACGAATAGTTTGAAGGGGGAAAAGTATTATGCCATTATTTGAAAGTTATGAAAGAAGAATTAATCAAATCATTCCTGTATTAGAAAAGTACGGAATGACTAAAATAGAAGATGCAAAAACAGTTTGCGATGAAAAGGGTATAGATGTTTACGATATCGTAAAATCAACTCAACCAATTGCTTTTGAAAATGCTATGTGGGCTTATACTTTAGGTGCTGCTATAGCTATTAAAAAAGGATGTGTAAAAGCTGCAGATGCTGCTGAAGCTATTGGAGAGGGCTTACAAGCTTTTTGTATCCCAGGTTCAGTTGCAGATGATAGAAAAGTTGGTTTAGGACATGGTAACTTAGGAGCTATGCTTTTAAGAGAAGAAACTAAATGTTTTGCTTTCTTAGCAGGACACGAAAGTTTTGCAGCAGCAGAAGGTGCTATAAAAATAGCTGAAAAAGCTAATAAAGTAAGAAAAGAGCCATTAAGAGTTATATTAAATGGTTTAGGAAAAGATGCTGCTTATATTATATCAAGAATCAATGGATTTACTTATGTTGAAACAAACTTTGATTTCTTCACAGGTAAATTAGAAATAGTTAGAGAAGTTCCATATTCAAATGGACCAAGAGCAAAAGTTAAATGTTATGGAGCAAATGATGTTAGAGAAGGGGTTGCTATAATGCATCACGAAGGAGTTGACGTATCAATTACTGGTAACTCAACTAACCCTACAAGATTCCAACATCCAGTTGCTGGAACATACAAAAAAGAATGTGTTGATCAAGGAAAGAAATACTTCTCAGTAGCATCAGGTGGTGGTACAGGAAGAACTCTTCACCCAGATAACATGGCAGCAGGTCCAGCTTCATATGGTATGACAGATACAATGGGAAGAATGCACTCAGATGCTCAATTTGCAGGCTCTTCATCAGTTCCAGCTCACGTTGAAATGATGGGATTAATCGGAATGGGTAACAACCCAATGGTTGGAGCTACTGTTGCAGTTGCTGTTGCTATAGAAGAAGCAATGAAGTAAAAAATAATATAATAGATATATTAAATTAAAGATTGTGGTAATGATGACGAAAAGATTTCGTTATTACCACAATCTTTTTTATTTCAAAATCAAGTATAGAATTTAAAACAAATTAATAAAAATATATTTTTATAAAATAGTAATTAGAATTTAATAAATAAAACTTGAAATATTATCATCAAATTGATATACAAGATGTGAACTATATTAATAAATTTGTAAGTCTAAAATTATTATAATATATACAATCAGATAGGAAAACTTGTGAAATTTATATTATATTAATTTCACAAGTTTTCCTATCTGTATTCAAAGGTCTGTATTATAATTATTATCTTTAAATAAAAGAAAAATTCATTTTTTTATAAAATAAAGTTAATGATATTTATTAATATATGAAAAAATAATATATTTAAAGAAATAAGGATTATTAATTTACGAATTATAACGCTGAAAAAAATATAAAAGTATACATATGTAAATATTATCACAGAAAATAATAATAAAAAATAAAATAATATTCGTTTAATGCTTGGAATTTATCTAAAAATGATGTATTATAGTCCATGGATTTATAAAATAATACGAAAGAGTGATAAAATGAGAAAAGAAACAAAAACTAATCAACTTATAGACAGATATTTTGGTATAACTGAAAAGGGGTCTAATATAAAAAGGGAAATGTTAGCTGGAGTAACTACATTTATGACAATGGCATATATATTAATCGTTAATCCTTCTATACTTTCACAAGCTGGAATGGATAGTGGAGCCGTGTTTACAGCAACTGCAGTTTCGGCTATTGTTTCTACATTAATAATGGGATTATATGCAAAGCTTCCATTTGCTCAAGCACCAGGTATGGGATTAAATGCTTTCTTTGCATTTACTATAGTTATTGGAATGGGATATTCATTTCAATTTGCACTAACAGCAGTATTTTTAGAAGGTCTAATATTTATTTTACTTACTGCCTTCAATGTTCGTGAAGCTATAGTTGACTCTATACCAGCAAATATTAAAAAAGCAATTTCAGTAGGGATAGGCTTATTTATCGCACTTATAGGTTTAGAAGGAGCAGGCGTTATTGTTAAAGGTGAAGGTACACTAGTTTCACTTGGAGATATAACAAAGGGACCTGCATTATTAGCAATTATAGGTATAGTTATAACAGGTATATTAATGGCTAGAAATGTTAAAGGTGCTTTATTTATAGGGATGATAATAACTGCAATTATAGGAATTCCAATGGGAATTACTAATTTACCTGATTCAGTTATAAGTGCACCACCTTCAATTAGTTCTGTGTTTATGAAATTTGAATGGCATAATGTATTTTCTATAGATATGTTAATAGTATTATTTACATTATTATTTATGGATATGTTTGATACAATTGGAACATTAGTTGGAGTTGCTACAAAAGCAAAAATGTTAGATAGTGAAGGAAAAGTTCCAAATATTAAAAAAGCTCTTTTTGCCGATGCAATTGGAACTACATTAGGAGCCTGTTTAGGGACTAGTACTGTAAGCACATTTGTTGAAAGTGCATCAGGAGTAGCTGAAGGTGGAAGAACTGGTTTAACAGCCGTGTCAACAGCAATTATGTTTACATTAGCATTGTTCTTTGCACCATTATTTGGAGTTATTACACCAGCAGTAACATGTTGTGCGTTAGTATTAGTAGGATTATTTATGTTAGAACCTATTAAGGAAATAGATTTAGAAGATTGGACAGAAGCATTACCAGCATTCTTAACTATTATAATGATGCCACTAGCTTATAGTATTTCAGATGGTATGGTATTTGGTGTTTTATCTTATATAATAATTAAATTATTTACTGGAAAATATAAAGATATTACTATCCCAACAGTAATAGTGGGAATTGTGTTTGTTTTAAAATTTATAATATAACTTTATATAATAATTAACATAACTAAGAAAGCTTAGGAATAATGAATATATTCCTAAGCTTTTTTAGTGAAGGTAAAAGTAATAAAAATTGTAAAATAATTAAAAAAATGGTATATTGTATAATGAATAAATTAAATAGATATTATGGGGGAATTATGGAGAATAATAATACTAAAAAAGAAAGAACTGATGATTTAAAAGTTAGAATAATTGCAGGGATAATTATTGTTCTTATTATATCAGGGTATTATTTATATGCAATTAACTATACAAGCAGAGGAATAATAAATAATTTTCTAAATAAAAGAGAAGGAAAAATATTAAATAATGAATTTAATGAAAAAATTAAATCAGCTAACCTTTCAACAGATTATACAGTAGAGCAAGCAATGAATGATATTGGAACTCTAGAATTAAACACAATAAATTTACCAATTGTTATAAATATAGATGATATAGATTCAAGTACTATGAATGTAGATAATAACAGTCTGGAAAGAGCAAAGTTATTATTAAAAGAGCTTAAAGGAAAAAAGATAAATGTAATTTTGGAGCCTTATCCATGGATTGCAAATGGTAGCAAATATGAAACAGATTACAATCCTTCTGATAAAGAAAGTTTTTTTATAAATTGGAAGCAAAATGTATTAAAACCTATAATAGATGAAATAGCCATTCCTTATAGAGTAGACGCAATAAATATTGCTACAGGATTTACTCATTTAGAGGGAATGGAAGATGAATTTTGCGATATGATTGATTTTACAAGAGAGTATTATAAAGGATTAATTACATATAGAACAAGCTTTTGGACAACAGCTAATTGGGATGATGAAATTACCAAAAATCAAGTAAATGATTTAAATAAAAAATATAATGCAAAATTAAATAATAAAATATTTTCGAAAGTAGATTTTATATCTATTGCTTCATATTTTGAGTTAACTGATAATGATGTAAATACTGTTGCTAATCTTGAAAATGCACTGATTTCATCTCAAAGATATAATAGAAAGCAAGAAATTAAGGAGCAAGTTAAAAACTTTTATGATAAGTGGAACAAACCAATTTTCTTTGGTGAATTAGGATTTCCAAGAACTAACAAGGCGTCAGTAGAACCATGGAATCCTTATCTTTCAAATGAAATAAACACACAAGAGCAAGCAAATGGTTTTGAAGCATACAGAAGAACTTATGAATCAGAGCCGTGGCTTTTAGGTTTTTCAATTTTTGCAGTAGGAAACAAAGATGGAGATAAAATGTATTATCCAAGTGAAGAGACAATAGAGGTTATAAATAGATGGTTTGATTTAGATTAATTATTTGTATAATAAGAAGTACTTTAGTATAAAGTAGAATAATTAATCAATGTAAAATGTTAAAATATCTAAGATATATTTAGTTTTGTATATTTTATAATATAATAAGAATTTTTAGGGAAATATAAGAATATATTATGAATAATTAATAAAATATTTAATATTATCAATAAAATATTAAAAAAATACTAATATAATAAAAATATGTAAATGAATAAAATATTTATTATTGTCGGAATATATTGGTGTTGGTAAAATAATTATGGATTAATGATTTAATACTTAAGAGTTTAAGGAGGCGCGTTATGGGAGAAGACGCTAAAAAAATTAGGTGGTACAACCTGGCATTAATGGCCTTTGTATCAGTTTGGGGATTTGGAAATGTAGTAAATAACTTTGCAAATCAGGGTTTAACTGTAGTTGTATCATGGATATTAATAATTGCTTTATATTTTGTTCCGTATGCCTTAATGGTTGGTGAATTAGGATCAACTTTTAAAGATGGGAAAGGAGGAGTAAGTACATGGATTAGACAAACTATGGGACCAACTTTAGCATATTTTGCAGGATGGACTTATTGGGTAGTACATGTACCTTACTTAGCTCAAAAGCCTCAGGCTGTTTTAATAGCACTTGGATGGGCTGTAAAACAAGATGGGACTTTTATAAGCAATATGAACACACTTTTAGCACAAAGTTTAACATTAGTTGTATTTTTAGTATTCTTGTGGGTAGCATCAAGAGGTATTACATCTCTAAAGAAAATTGGGACCATTGCAGGTACTTCAGTTTTTGTAATGTCTATGCTATACATATTATTAATGGTAGCAGCACCAGCTATAAGAGGAATAGAAATTGCTACTACAAATATAACATTAAAATCAATTATACCTAATTTTGATTTTACGTATTTTACAACATTATCAATGCTAGTTTTTGCAGTTGGAGGTGCTGAAAAAATATCTCCATATGTAAATAATATGAATAAGCCTAGTAAGGAATTTCCAAGAGGAATGATAGTACTAGCTGCTATGGTTGCTGTTTCGGCTTTACTTGGATCAATGGCTATGGGAATGATGTTTGATGCCAATAATATTCCAAAAGATCTTATGATGAATGGGCAATACTATGCATTTAAGATGTTAGGTGAATATTATGGATTAGGTAATTTATTCTTAATAATTTATGCAATAGCAAATATGCTTGCACAAATATCAGCATTAGTATTTTCAATAGATGCACCGCTTAAGGTTTTAATTGGTGATGCTGATAAAAATTATATACCAAGAAAATTAACTAAGACTAATAAATATGGTGCTCCTATAAACGGATATGCTATGACTGCAATATTAGTTGGTATATTAATTATGGTTCCAGCTTTAGGAATTGGGGATATGAACGCATTATTTGATTGGTTATTAAAACTAAATTCAGTAGTAATGCCATTAAGATACTTATGGGTATTCTTAGCATTTATAATGCTTAAAAAGCTGTCAGATAAGTTTAATTCAGATTATAAATTTGTAAAGAATAATAAAGTAGCTTTAGGCTTTGGAATTTGGTGCTTTATATTCACTGCTTTTGCTTGTTTAATGGGGATGTTCCCAAAAGGTGTTGAAACATATTCAGGTGAATGGTGGTTCCAAATTTCTCTTACAATAATTACAATAGTTGTATTATTAGGATTAGGAGCTATTTTACCGAAAATTGCAAAGAAAGATAAAACTATATCAAAATAATATTAAGAGTTATAACAAACCTTTTAAAGAAATAAAAGTTATCTTTTATTGAAAAAGTTTTTTCCATATGGTATAATACCTTTATTGTAGCGGAAACTAATAATATAAAATATAAAGGTAGGTTTATTATGAGTAGTGGATTAAAAACAGGATTATACTTAGTGGGTGGAGTTTTACTAATTGGATTAGTTGCAGCTTTAGCTATCCAACTTTTAGTATGGATATTACCTTTTATAGTAATTTTATATATTGTATTTAAGGTAAAAGGATACTTTGATAGTAAGAGGGGTAAGAGTACAACGAGTAATAGTTATAGATACGAAGCTAAATCAAACTTTGATAATGATTATTCAAATAAAGTTGATGATTCTGTTGGTGAAGTAATTGATGTAGAATATGAAGATTTAAATAAATAAATTATTTTAGAACTCAGCAGTTGCTGAGTTCTTCTGTTTATGATAAAGGGGTGTGAACTGTGAATTTTAGAAAGCTTAAGATATTTTATGAAACTGCTAGGCACTTAAATATGACTAAAGTAGCAAGAGAAATGTATATAAGCCAGCCTTCAATTAGTCAAAGTATAAATGAATTGGAAGCTGAACTTGGTGTAAAGCTGTTTGATAGAATAGGTAAAAAGTTATTTTTAACTCATGAAGGAGAAGTTTTTTTAAATTATACAAGGAGAATGTTAAACTTATATGATGAGGGAGTTAAAAGTTTAAGGGAGTTTACAGATAATAAAAAAGGTAAAATTATTATTGGAGCGAGTACAACTATAGGAATATACATACTTCCAGATATAATTAAGGATTTTTCTAGTAATTTTAAAGATATTGAAATATCTTTAATTATTGAAAATACAAAAAATATTGAAAAGTTGATTCTCGAAAATAAAGTGGATTTTGCATTTGTTGAAGGTGAAATCAATTCAGAAGAAATAATAAAAGAAGTTGAATGGAAGGATGAATTAGTATTTATTTGTGGAGATGAAAATAAATTAAGAAATTTACAAATAGTATCAGGTAAAATGTTAGAAGATCAAAAATTAATAATGAGAGAAGTAGGAAGCGGAACAAGAGAACACACAGAAATATTTTTAAAAAAGAATAAAATAAAGTTTAACACTTTTTTAGAATTAGGGAATACAGAAGCTATAAAAAGAACTGTTGAGGCAAACCTTGGTGTGGGGTGTGTTTCGTATAGAGTAATAGAAGAGCAAGTTAATACAGGAAAATTATTTTATTTTAGACTTAAAGAAGGGAAAATCGAGAGAGATTTATATCTAATAATGCATAAAGATAAATTTATATCTAACAATATGAATATGTTTATAGAATATACTAGGGATAAAAAGTATATAAGTAAATAGTTATTATAATAATAAAATAATAGTATTTTACCTTTAAGCAAATGATATCTATAATAATGTCATAATAACGATATATAAAATTTATAGATTTTGAGGTGAATACATAATGAAAAAAATAAAGAGTATATTACCTGGGCTAATAATTTGCTTAATTATAGGTATTATTTCAGAAATATTAGGGAAAAGATTTTCTACAGTTGGAGCTGCGAGCTTTGCTATATTTATAGGTATACTAGTAGGAAATACAATATTTAAAGGAAATAAATATGATAATGGTACTAAATTTGCAGAGAAGGATCTTTTAAATTATTCTATAGTTCTTATGGGGGCTAATTTAAATTTAGGAGAGATATTGGAGCTTGGATTTAATGGACTTATATTTGTTATTTTACAAATGACATTAACAATTACTATAACATATTGGATAGGAAGAAAACTAAAATTTAATAGAAAATATTGTTTGCTTATGTCGTCAGGAAATGCAGTTTGTGGCTCATCTGCAATAGGTGCAACAGCTCCAGTAATAGATGCTGATGATTCTGATAAAGTAATAGCTATAACAATAGTAAATGTTATAGGAACTATTTTAATGATTTTACTTCCATTTATAACTGCAGCTCTATATAATAATGAAACACTTCAAACATCAGCGATGATGGGAGGGATATTACAATCAGTAGGTCAGGTAATAGGTTCAGCAAAATTTGTTTCAGATGATGTTGTAAAATTAGCAACAGTATTTAAAATTATAAGAATAATATTATTAGTAGCAGTTGTATTAGTTTTTGAAAAAATAGATTTATCTAAAGAGTCTTCTACTAAGAAAGAATCAAATACTGAAGGTATTAAAGAAGGAAATGGGGATAATGGAAAGTTAAGCAAAAAGAGAAAAATTAATATTCCATGGTTCATAAATGGATTCTTTATAATTTGTATATTATATACTATAGGGGTTGTACCACAAGTTATATCTTCTATGTTTAAATGGATTAGCAGTAATTTTGAAATTATAGCATTAGCAGGAATTGGAATGAGAGTTAAAATAAATGATTTAATAAAAGAAGGACCGAAAGCAATGTTATATGGAGGAACAGTAGGCGTTTGTCAGATAATATTTGCTATAGTCTTAATATCAATTTGCTTTTAAAAATAATGATTAAATAAAACAATAATCTGATACTAAAAATTATAAATAAATTAGTATCAGATTTTTTTTATAAATGATTTTTATATTATTTGAGTTGTTAATATTTAATAAGATAAATATTCTGTGTAAATAGACATAAAAAATAAACTTAATTGTAAAAAACTAACTTATAATGTATAATTAGCTTATTAAAAAATTAAATATTGGGGGGCTATATATGAGCAAAATAAGGATGACAAAACCATTAGTTGAAATGGATGGAGATGAAATGACAAGGATTCTATGGGGAATGATAAAGGATGAATTGTTAAATCCATTTGTTGATTTAAAAACAGAGTACTATGATTTAGGATTAGAGTATAGAAATAAGACTAATGATAGTATTACTGTAGAGGCAGCAGAAGCAATAAAAAAATATGGTGTAGGAGTGAAGTGTGCTACAATTACTCCTAATGCAGCAAGAGTTAAAGAATATAACTTAAAGGAAATGTGGAAAAGTCCTAATGGAACTATAAGAGCTATTTTAGACGGTACAGTTTTTCGAGCACCGATAATAATTGATTCTATAAAACCCTATGTGAAAACATGGAAAGAGCCTATAACTATAGCAAGACATGCTTATGGAGATGTATATAGGGATGTAGAAATGAAGGTTGAAGAGAAGGGGAAAGTAGAATTAGTTTTTACTAATGAATCTGGACAAGAGACTAGAGAGCTTATCCATAACTTTGATGGTAACGGAGTAGTTCTAGGAATGCATAATTTAGATAAATCTATAGAAAGTTTTGCTAGAAGTTGCTTTAACTTTGCAGTTGATACAAAGCAAGATTTATGGTTTGCATCAAAGGATACTATTTCTAAAAAATATGATCATACTTTTAAGGATATATTTCAAGATATATTTGACAAAGAGTACAAAGAGAAATTTGAGGAGCTTAATATAGAATATTTTTATACATTAATTGATGATGCAATAGCAAGAGTGATAAAATCAAAAGGAGGGTACATATGGGCATGCAAAAACTATGATGGTGATGTTATGAGTGATATGGTTGCAACAGCCTTTGGATCTCTTGCAATGATGACTTCTGTATTAGTATCGCCAGAAGGTTATTATGAATATGAAGCAGCTCATGGAACTGTACAAAGACATTATTACAACCATCTAGCAGGAAAAGAAACATCTACTAATTCTATAGCAACAATATTTGCTTGGTCAGGTGCATTAAGAAAAAGAGGGGAACTAGATAATTTAAATGAATTAGTAGAATTTGCAAATAAGCTGGAAGAGGCATCTATAAAGACAATTAATGAAGGGTATATGACAAAAGATTTAGCACTTTTATCCGACTTGGAAAGTATTACTGTAACTAATTCTTATGATTTTATAAAGCAAATAAGAATTAGGTTAGAGGATTTTTATAAAAATAAATAAATGATACTGATATAAGCTGCTTATTTTTTTAGGCAGCTACTATTTTTTAGTTTTATAAGTGATATAATTTTATTGTGGTAATTAATGGTTTTAAATTTGAATATGAGGAGAAAATTTATGAAGAAAAAAATAATTATAATTTCATCTATTGTTTTGGGAATAGTATTATTATGTTTAATAAGTCTATTTTTATTAACTAAAGCTACGCCAATAGAAGATGGAAGTTTAGAGTGGGTTAAAAATACTAAAATATCTCATAGAGGTCTACATAATAATGATGATATACCTGAAAATTCTTTAAAAGCATATAAAAAGTCTATTGATAAAAATGTGGCTATAGAATTAGATGTTCAATTAACTAAAGATAACAAAGTTGTTGTCTTTCATGATTATAATTTAGAAAGAATGACAGGGTCAAATAAAAATGTAAATGAGCTAGAATATATAGATATTTTAGATTTAAAACTTTTAAATACAAATGAGTATATACCTACTTTAAATGAAGTTTTGGAGCTTATAGATGGAAAAGTTCCACTGCTTATTGAAATAAAGAATGAGGATAAAGTTGGAATCCTTGAAAGTGAAGTTTATAATATAATAAAGGATTATAAGGGAGATATAGCTGTTCAAGCATTTAATCCATTTGTTTTATCATGGTTTAAAAAGAATGCACCAGAAATACCAAGAGGACAATTATCTGGATCTTTTGATGATTCTGATTTACCTAAATACAAAAAGTTTTTATTAAAAAACTTACTTTTAAATTTTGAAAGTAAACCAGCTTTTATAGCCTATGAAGTTGATTATTTACCAAAAGCTGTAGTTAAATTTCAACGTAATAGAAATGTACCTATTTTAGGATGGACGGTAAAATCAACAACTGATTTAGAAAAAGTCAAAGAAAATTGTGATAATATAATATATGAGGAATAACTAAAATTTCTAATTATTACTTAGCATAAAAGTACCTTAATATCTTAAAAATATATAAGATAGGAGGTGTTTTTATATGGCACATAAAAATAATAAGAATTCTAAAAAAAATAAGAAGTCAGGACAAAAAACTAGAACAGAACTAAAGAAAATGCAAATGGAAACTGCTGACGAAGTAGGCTATTCTAAGGAATCTAGAAAACTTGGAAAAAATAAACCAAGATCTGAAGATAAAAGTTAATTACTATAAAAAATAAAAGGATTACATCCTTT
>NZ_JH815222.1:1784639-2052371 GCF_000158375.2 Clostridium sp. 7_2_43FAA | reverse complement strand
TTTTTTATAGTAATTTATTCGAAAAGATGTAATAATAAGATTAGTAATATAAGTTATAAGGGGGACTATTAATGAGTAATTATAATATAAGTATAAATTTAAATTATCCAATAGAAAGAGTATTTAAAGTTTTTATTGATTTAAATAAAAAAGAAATGCCTAAATTTAATGATAAAAATCCAACGGAAGTAAGTTATAAAAAAGTAATAAAACAAGTTGGGAAACAAAAAATTGAAATGGAAACTAGTATAACTGGATATGAAAAAAATAAGTTATACGAGGTAACAAATTCAATAAGCAATGATAAATATATTTCAAAATATGAATTTAAAGAAATAAACTCAAATTCTACGGAGATATTATTAAGTGAAACACAAGAAATGATGGGATTCACATCGTCTTTAACCTTATTATTTCAAAAATTTAATGCAAAGAAAAAATTAAAATCTAAAATGGAAGGTATAAAGGAAGTACTGGAAGAAGAATTAGAAAGAAGAGATGGAAGAAATAATAATTCTAAAAATGAAATAGAATAAAAAAGTTCTATATTTAAATATACTTATAAAAGTAATATCTTTATTTATATGATAATTAAATAAGTTATAATAATAAACTAAAAGCACCAAATAAGAATAACTGTATCTTATTTGGTGCTATTTGTTTAAGACCTCTTAAAATTAACTATTAAATGATGGTTATAAAATAAATTATTTTTACTATAATGCTTTCACAAGTTTAGAGTCTTGGTAAAAAGGCTTTTTATCAAGATACCATTTATATGACATTTCTAATCCTTCTTTTAAATATATAACTGGTAAATGGAATCCATTTTCTCTAAGATCCATTATATTTAAATTAAAGTTAGTGCTTCTAAAAGGGAAGTAACTTCTAACTTCTGAATTAGATAAAGGAATTTTTTTGATTTTAGCTTCTTTATTTAAAATAGATGCACAGGATTTAATTACTTCATCCCAAGAATATAAATCAGGGCTAGTTAAATTATATGATCTATTATCATTATCATTATATATTGCACATTCAAATGCCTTAACTAAATCTTGAATATGAATAAATTGAACTTTAACATCATCTTTTGGAACTAATATAACTTCATCATTTTTTATTTTATCAAAAGAAAAAACATTCTCTATATAAGTCATTTCCTTCACCATAAATATAGCTAGGTCTAAATATTGTTGCATGTAACCCTTTATTTTTTATTAATTCATTTATATAATGTTCAGCCTGCAATTTATTATATCCATAACTACCCCAAGTAGAATTTTCTCCTTTATTAGCATCTTCCTTAATATTTTCAGCACTTGGGATATATACTGCTGCAGATGAGCAGAAAATATATCTTTTTAAAGTAGATGGATTAATACATGAAAATAAAATTTCAACATCATCCTTTGAGTAAGCGGAAATATCAAATATCACATCATATTTCTTATTAGATAAAGCATTTTTTAGATCTTCTTTATTTTTCCTATCACAAATAATATGATCTTTGTATCCTGAATAATTTACCTTTCTTAAGCCTCTAGTTAAAATATCAATATCATAGCCACGATTAATTAAATAGGTTGCAAGAGATTCAGAAACAAATCCACTTCCACCTAATACTAAAACTTTAACCATTTTTTCCTCCTTTAATAACATAACAAAACCCCTCCCATAGATATAGTATATACAATATTTTCATAGTATAAACAAATTTAAGTAATTAATATATATAAAGTAAAATACTTCAATATGTACTAATATATGATTAAAGGTTTTGAAATATTAAGAAGAACTAAAATGCCCAGTTTCCTGAGTCAAATATTTTAATTTCAGTGTTATCATAAGTATATCCTGTTATGTCTAAATCATCTGTTCCAATCATAAAATCAACATGGATTATTGAATCATTTGCGCCTTTATTAGCAAGTTCTTCAGTGCTTAGATTTTCTCCGTTAATTATACAAGTTGGATAAGCTTTACCAAATGCTAAATGGCAAGCTGCATTTTCATCAAATAATGTATTGTAAAAAATTATATTAGAATTTGATATAGGTGAATCGAAAGGAACTAATGCAACTTCTCCTAAATAACTAGCACCATCATCACTAGCTAATAATTCTTTTAATGATTCATATCCTTCCTCAGCATTGAAATCAACAACTTTTCCATCTTTAAATGTTAGAGAAAAGTTATTAATTAGGTTTCCTCCATAGCTTAAAGGCTTTGATGAAGTAACAGTTCCATTAATTCCATGCTTTTTAGGAAGAGTATAAACTTCTTCAGTTGGCATATTAGCATTAAATTCTATACCAGAAGTGCATTTTTCTGATCCTCCAAGCCAAATATGATCTTTAGGAAGCTCTATAGTTAAATCAGTACCTTTAGAATTTCTATAATGAAGTTTTTGGAACTTATTAGAATTTAAAAATTCTAATTTTTTATCTATATTATTGTTATGCTCTTCCCAAGCTTTGATTGGATCATCATTATTTAATCTAACCACATTAAATATTACATCCCAAAGCTTTGATACAGCTTCTTCAGAGTTAGAGTTTTTAAATACTTTTAATGCCCATGCCTCAGTTGGAACAGATACTACAGTCCAACGTATCTTGTTTGCCATTGAATAATCATAGTATTCCTTTAAAGCTAATTGACGATGCTTTTGAAATGTTGATATTTTTTCCATAGGAATATCTTTATAAGCATCTGGGTCTGAAGCAGAAATTGAAATAACTGCACATCCTTCTCTAGCATAAGAGTTATATGATTCAGATACCCAATTTGGTACTTCTTTTAATGTATCCATTGATGCATATTCAAGTTTAAGTCTTTGTAACTTTTGATCTCCATAATGAACAACAACTTCTTTAGCGCCTTCTTTGTAAGCAACTTCTGCAATAGCCCTTGCGAAATCTATACATTCTACTGGTGAATTAACAAGTAAAACCTGATCTTTTTGTAAATTAACACCTTTTTTTACAGCTAATGTTGCATACTTTAATAACATATTTTTCATATCCATGAAATCACCTCGATTTATTATTTATATTATTTATTTTTACATAATATAGTAAAATAGTCTAGTTAAAAATATAGAGGTATAAATTCCCTTGTGTATAATAATAATTATTAATATAATAGAAATACTTAGATATGGGGCAAAATAATTTAACATAAAACAAAAGATAGCATGAGGTGATATAAATGTTTAATTTGTTAGATACATTAGTTGATAAAAACAGAAAATATGGAAGTGATGGTAAACTCGCATCATATATTCCAGCATTGTCAGAGGCAAATCCTGATGATTTAGGAATATGTGTAGTTGATTTAAATGGAAAGGAATATTATTCAGGAGAATGTGACAAGAAATTTACTATTCAAAGCATATCAAAAGTTGTTACATTAATTTTAGCACTTAGAGATAATGGAAGACGGAATGTCTTTAAAAAAGTTAATGTAGAGCCAACTGGAATGGGATTTAATTCAATAGTAAACCTTGAGGTTAGAGATACAGGAAGACCATATAATCCTATGATAAATGCTGGAGCTATAGTTACAACATCATTAATAGATGGTAAAGATGTTAATGAAAAGTTTCAAAAAATATTAGATTTTATAAGACTTGTTACAAATAATGAAAGTATATCAGTAAATGAAAGAGTATATTTATCAGAAAAGGAAACAGGAAATAGGAATAGAGCTTTAGCATATTTCATGAAGAGTAGTGGTATATTAGATGGTGATGTAGAGGAAATATTAGATTTATATTTTAAGCAATGCTCAATAGAAGTATCCGCAAGAGATTTAGCTAGGTTTGGATCAGTTCTTGCTAATGATGGAGTTATTCCTTGGAAGAATGAAAGAGTTATGTCAAGAGAGGTATGTAGAATAGTAAAAACTATTATGGTTACTTGTGGAATGTACGATGCATCTGGTGAGTTTGCAGTTCATGTTGGAATTCCAGCAAAATCAGGGGTAGGAGGAGGAATCCTTGCCACTGTTCCAAGGAAATATGGAATAGGTATCTATGGACCATCATTAGATGAAAAAGGAAATAGTATATCAGGATTACATGTAATTAAAGATTTATCAGAAGAATTAGATTTAAGTATTTTCTAATAGTTTAAATATAGATTTTAATTCAAATAGATATATTAATTAAAATGTAATGATTTGTTACTATAAAAATAGTATAATTTATAATAAACATAAATTTAAGGAGTTAACACCTTAATTTGGAGGAAGATATGGAAAGATTATTGATATTAGATTCTAACTCACTTCTAAATAGAGCATTTTATGCTATTCCAGAGTTAACAACTAGTGATGGAATTCATACAAATGCAGTTTATGGATTTACAAATATGTTATTTAAAATGAAGGAAGAGTTAAAACCAGATTATATAGTTGCAGCTTTTGATAGAAAGGGACCAACTTTTAGGCATAAAGAATATGAAGATTATAAAGCAGGCAGAAAGAAAATGCCACCTGAACTTGCAGAGCAATTTCCTATAGTAAAGGAACTTTTAGATTTATTATCTATAAGTAAATATGAAATTGATGGATTTGAAGCAGATGATATAATAGGTTCTTTAGCTAAGTATGCAGAAAAAAATAATATTGAAGTTTATGTAGTAACTGGAGATAGGGATGCTCTACAATTAGCATCAGATAACATAAATGTAGTTATAACAAAAAAAGGAGTTACTGAAACAGCAGTATATGATCATAAAACTTTTGTTGAAGAATTTGGAGTAACACCAACTCAGTTTATAGACGTAAAAGGTCTTATGGGAGATAAGTCAGATAATATACCTGGAGTTCCGGGAGTTGGAGAAAAGACAGCTTATAAATTAATTCAAACTTATGGTTCTGTAGAAGAAGTATTAAATAATATAGATAATATTAGTGGGAAAAAGTTAAAAGAAAATCTAGAGAATTTTAGAGAACAAGCTATTTTTAGTAAAAAGCTAGCAACTATAATAACTGAAGTACCTATTGAATTTGACTTAGATGAGATAAAAAGTCAAGAATCATATGATAAAGAAGGATTAAGGAAGCTATTCTTTAAGTTGCAAATGAAGTCCATGTTCGATAAACTTCCTAAATCGGATAAAGATTTAGAAGTAACTGAAGAATCTTTAAATTTGATTACTATAGATAATTTAGAGGAATTGCTTAATTTATCAAAGTCATTAGATAAGGTGTGTTATATAACATATGATGTTATAAATAGTACAAAATACTCAGAAATAGAACTAAGTAAAATATATTTATCTAATGAAGATAAAGTATATTTAATTAATTTTAAGAATATTTATAGTGTTAACAAAGATGAAGCAAATTTAGCTTTAAAGGCAATCATGGAAAATGAAGAATTAACTAAAATAATTCATGATGGGAAGTCATTAGTTACAGTATTAAATAAGCTGGACATATCAATAAAGACATTTGAATTTGATACTGCTATAGCAGCTTATTTAATAGATTCAGCTAGATCATCATATGATTTATTAACATTAATAAATGAGTATCTAGGTGAAGATATTACTGGCGAAGGTGAAATCTTAGAAGGAAAGGTAAACTTTAAACTAAGAGATATATATGAATTATTAAAGAAGAAAATAGAGGAGGAAAAAATGGAAGAACTTTATTATAAAGTTGAACATCCATTAATATTTGTTCTTTCTTCTATGGAAGCTTTAGGATTCAATATAAATAAAAATATGCTAGATGACTTAGCAATAAAATTTAAAGAAGAGATTACTAGAACAGAAAAAGAAATATATGATTTGGCAGAAGAGGAATTTAACATAAATTCACCAAAACAATTAGGAAAAATACTTTTTGAAAAATTAGATTTACCTGTAATTAAGAAGACAAAAACAGGTTATTCAACTAATGCTGAGGTTTTAGAAAAACTTCAAGATAAACATGAAATAATACCAAAGATAACTTATTATAGACAAATAACAAAACTTAATTCTACTTATGTGGAAGGATTAAAAAATGTTATAGATAGTGATGGGCATATTCATTCAAGCTTTAATCAAACAGTAACTACTACAGGAAGATTATCAAGTACAGAGCCTAACCTTCAAAATATCCCTATAAAATATGAAATGGGAAGAGAAATAAGAAAGGTATTTATACCTGATGAAGAAGGTGACATTTTATTATCTTGTGACTATTCACAAATAGAATTAAGGGTTCTTGCTCATATGTCAAATGATGAAAATATGATAGATGCATTTAAGCATCATAGTGATATACACACGAAAACTGCATCTGAAGTATTTAAAGTGCCAATAGAGGATGTTACATCACTAATGAGAAGTAGGGCTAAGGCTGTAAACTTTGGAATAGTTTATGGAATAAGTGATTTTAGTCTTTCACAGGATTTACACATAACTAAAAAAGAAGCTTCTGAATATATGGAGATTTATTTCGAAAGATATCCTAAGATAAAGGGATATTTAGATAGTGTAATGCAAGAAGCAAAAGAAAATGGATATGTATTAACTATTTTAAATAGAAGAAGATTTATACCAGAAATTAAATCTTCTAATAGAATAGTGAAAGCATTAGGGGAAAGATTGGCTATGAACGCTCCTATTCAAGGAAGTGCAGCTGACATAATTAAGTTAGCTATGGTTAATGTTTATAATAAATTAAAGGAAAAAGAGCTAAAAAGTACAATGATTTTACAAGTGCATGATGAGCTTATATTGAATGTTAAAGAAAATGAACTTGAAGAGGTAAAACAAATAGTTAAAGATGAAATGGAAAAAGTTTTAGATATGAAAGTACCTCTTGAAGTAGATACTAATATGGGTAAAACATGGTATGAGGCTAAATAAGGGGGCTTAACTGAAAATGATTAAGATAGGGTTAACAGGAGGAATTGGTTCTGGCAAAAGCACTGTGTCAAGAATGCTTAGAGAAGAAGGATTTAAAATAATAGATGCAGATACAATCTCTAGAGATGTCCTTATTAAATACCCTGAAATTCTAGATAAGATAAAAATAGAATTTGGATCAGGTTTTTTCGATTGGAGAGGGGAATTTAGAAGAAGAGAATTTGGAAATCATATTTTTAGATTTCCAAAACAGAGAAAAAAATATGAAGAGATAATTATTCCATATATAAAAGATGAAATTTTTGAAGAGCTAGATAAGTACGAAAAAAGTGGAGAGTCAATTGTTATATTAGATGCTCCAACTTTGATAGAAAATAACCTTAATGATTATATGGATTATATAATTGTAGTATGGGTAGATAATAACACTCAGATAATGAGATTAAAAAATAGAGACAGATTATCTAGAGATGAAGCTGTAAATAGGTTAAATGCACAAATATCGCTAGATAAGAAAAAAGAGTATGCACATATTATTATTGATAATAATGGTGACTTATTAAAAACTAAGAATCAAGTTGATAAGGTAGTGGATTTTTTAAAGGTAATTAAATAAGTAAGGAGAAAGCAATGAAGTTTAAACGTATCTTGACTATTCTAATTACAGTATTTATTGCTTATATTGGAATAACATTAGTAATGAAGAACTATGTGTATCCATACAAATATGCTGATTATATAAATAAGTATAGTGAGGAATATCAAGTAGATCCGTATCTTGTATTAGCAGTTATTAAGACAGAAAGTAATTTTAATAAGGAAGCTGTTTCAAAGAGAGATGCCAAAGGACTAATGCAGATTATGGATACAACAGGAGAATGGGCAGCCAAAGAAATTGGAATAAATTATTTTATACCATCTATGCTTTTTGATCCAGAGTTAAATATAAAAATGGGATGTTGGTATTTAAAAAACTTAGAAAATGAATTTAATGAAAATTTAGATTTGATATTAGCGGCTTATAATGGTGGAAGTGGAAATGTTAATAAATGGCTAAGTGATGAAGAGTATTCACAAGATGGTGAAAATTTAGATTATATACCATTCCCAGAAACAAAGAAGTATGTAGATAAAGTTAAAGCAAATTATAACATATATAAATACCTGTATGAAAAATAAAAAATGAATAATAATTAGGCCTATATACGAAAGTTTATCTCAAGTATATAGGCTTTTTCCTTTTTTAATTAAATATAGCTGTTATCCATTCATTAGTTTGATATTTTGTTTCAAGTTTAAATCCATGACTTTCAACTATAGATTTAACTTTATCAAAGCTCCATTCTACAAGTCCAGATACAAGAAGTTTTCCATTGGATAATAAATGTTCTTTTATAAAGTCCATAAACAATTCAGTTTCTTCTCCACCTATATTTATATAAATCCAATCATATTTATCATCTATTTTAACTTCTTCATTTAATGCATTGCCAACTAAAACTTCAATATTATATAATCCATTTAATGAAGCATTTAATTCAACTTCTTCTCTTACATCTCTTATATCTAAAGCAGTAACCTTTGATGCACCTATAATAGCAGATGCAACTGATAAAATTCCTGATCCAGTGCCTATATCTAGTACTGATTTATTGCATAAATCAATTTCAGTTAAAATAACATTTAATAAGTCTCTTGTTGTTTCATGCAATCCAGTACCAAATGCACCTTGAGAAATAAAAGAAATTTTATGCGTATTTTTATCATTTATAACTTCATCAGGGGAAGCTAAAACCCAGTTATCATTTATATGTACCATAGGAAAGTCATAATTTTCATAATCATAATTTACTTCTTCAATATTTATACAATCTGTCTCTAAAATAGAAGAAACAGTGTGCTTGAATGAAGATAAGTTATCTTTATCTAGCTCATAAGCAACTTTAATATCGATAGTAGAAACTGATTTTTCTAGATAACCATATCCATACTCATCAGTAGTAATTTCTAAAGGACTTTCATAAAATACATTGAAGATATCATTAATTTGTAATTTTTCAATTTTCTCATCTAGTTCTTCATATTTAATAGTATATGTTAATATAAACATGGCTTAATCCCCCAAATCTAATTCATTGTAACATTATTGAGTATAGATAGATTTTTACTTAAAGTCAAGGAATCTATTGGAATAATAAGCATTTATTAAAACAAATTTGTATGTAAATTTATCCAAAAAATATATTCCATAATATATTTAGAGATTATTTATTTTTCTTTTTAAATTTAATTGAATTACTTGTTTTTTTTGATTTATTTATATAATTTTTTTTACTATTTGATTTTGAACTATTCTTAGGAGAATTATTTTTATTCAAGAAATTATTTTTGGAATTTTCTTCTATTTTTTTATTATTATTTATTTTACTGTCTTTCTGTTTTTTAGAATCCTTAATTTTTTTTGAAACGGAGAATCCAAAAGATCCAATAGAGTTTTGAGGAAGTTTAAAATATTCTCCATGACAATATGAAATTAAATCACCTTTTTCAAAATGGATTTTTCCTTTTTCATCTATTAAGTTACTATTTATATGAGAGCCTACAACCTCTGCAATAAACATATCATGTGTGCCTAATTTTATTATATCTTTAACCTTACATTCGATAGTAACAGGGCATTCATCTATATAGGCAACATTAACGTTTGTTCCTTCTTTCATTGTAAATCCCATGTCTTTTATTTTATCAAATTTTCTACCCGGTTTAACTCCACAGTAATCTACAGCTTTAACCATTTCAGAAGAGGGCATATTAACAATGAATTCCATAGTTTCACATATGTATTCATAAGAAAGTCTTTCAGGTCTAATGGAAATAGAAAGCATTGGAGGCTTTGTACAGATTGTTCCAGTCCATCCAACTGTAAAAACATTATCTTTTCCTGATTTATTTCTAGATGTAATTAAAACTACAGGGACAGGGTTTAAAACGACGCTTCCTTTAAAATCAACTTTATTCAAAATAGAATCTCCCCTTTAAAATATTTTCTTTAGGATTATAGCATATATTTATTCTAATTTATATAAATAAGAATTAAAATTAAATAAAAGGTAGATTTAATTAAATCTACCTTTTATTTTTAATAATATCTTCTTCTTCTTCTTTTTTTCATATTAATTATTCTTACTATAAATAATATTAAAACTAATATAATTACAATAATTAATAATGATAATAAATATATAGGTAAATTAGCTTTAATAAGCTCAAAAGATGAAAGTTTAACCATTCCTAAAACATCTTCAGTATGTCCTGGAGTAGAAAATGTTAACTTAACTTCTTTATTACCACTTAATTTCCAAGCATCTTTTACATCTCCATTATAAGAAAGAGTAGCATTTTTATCATTAAAATCATTTTTATAGTATTCTACATCTTCGTTAACAACTATAGGAGCTGTTATTTGCTTTTCAGGACCAAAGAATCTAAATGATTTGTAAGTTAAATCTACAGTGCCAATTTCATCACCAGCATTTTTATAGATTTCTTTTGGTGCTGAATAACTATAGTTAGCTAATTTTTCTGTATCTTCAAATACATTAAGACCAGTTGCACCATATTCAGATTTTAGAACTACAGTAACTAGATCTCTACCATCTCTTTCATAAAATCCTACAAAGCAGTGTCCAGCTTGTTCTTCAGTTCCTGTTTTACCACCTATATTACCATTTTTACCAAGTAATTTGTTTCTAGATTCAATTATTATAGGTGTGCCTGAAAGGCTAACACTAATTTCACCACTCTTAGGAGCCATGGTTTCTCTAACCCAATCGTTTTTAAAAGCAGCAATTCCTATTTGAGCTAAGTCATATGCTGTAGTTTGATTTATTTCAGTATTGCTAGGATTTAAAGGATCAATTTCTAATCCTGATGGATTAACAAAATGAGTGTTTTTAAGTCCTAATTCCGCAGCCTTATCGTTCATCATATTTATAAAGTTATCTACTGTACCACCAACTGACTCTGCCATTAAATAAGCAGTATCATTTGCAGAAAATATCATTACAGCTTTCATAGTATCTTCTGCTGAAATTTTATCTCCAGGATTTATTGCTTTGTAGTTATTTAGTGATGTTTCAGTTACCTTAACGACAGTATCACTAAAAGTTAATGTGTCTGATTTTGACTTGTTCTCTGCAAAAAGTAGAGCAGTCATAAGTTTAGTAGTACTTGCAGGTGATAATTTTAAATCGGCATTTTTTGAATAAATAATTTCACCTGTATTAATGTCCATTGTTACAGCGGCTTCTCCAATAATTTCTGGAGTTTGAATATTTGTCTCTTGTGCACTTACTTTATTAGCAAAAGGAGCTAATAACGAAATAGAAAGAGCAACTGCCAACGACTTTAGTAAATTTTTCTTTTTCAATTTCATCTCCCCATTTCTAAAGATTTTAATATATATAAGTTGTAATAAATTATATAGCTAACAAAAATAGATAACCTAATTATATGAATATAATATTTTTTAAATTATGTATTTTAGTAATTTATATAAAAATTTAAACAATATATGGCTTCTTTTAAAATATTCACTTAAAGCATATGTAATTAATATTAAACAGGTTTATTGTCTATTTAATATAATACTATAAATAAGATGTATATTAACAACTTAAAAATGAATATGATTTAATTTCTCATTTTGAAACTATTAGGTTTATACACAAATTTAAGTATAACACCCACTTTACATAATAACAACATATAGAATGATTGTTAAGTGGTTTAATTTACATGTAATATAAATTTAATAATTGTACAAAATACAAATATAAGAAAGAGGTGGTTAATATCAAAAAGTTTAGTAGATTTATTAGTTTTATTGCACTTTTTATATTTCTTAACAATATAAATTATATCCCAGTTTCTGCATTGTATACAGAAAATCATATGAAAACTGTATATTTAACTTTTGATGATGGACCATCTGTAAATATAACTAAAGAGTTAATTAATATATTAAATGAAAATAATATAAAAGCAACTTTTTTTGTTGTTGGAGATTCTGCTAATATATATCCATATATGATAAAATCACTAAATGAAAGTGGAATGTGCATAATGCCTCATTGCAATATGCATGATTATACATCTCTATATAAAAGTGAAGAAAATTATTTTAAAGATTTAGATAAATGCAAGAGTACTATTGAAAGTATATTAGGAAAAAGAAACTTAAATTTTATAAGATTACCAGGTGGTGCTGATAACAAGGTTTGTGATATTAATGTATTATCTAAAATAAAAGAGCGTATATCAAAAAATGGTGAATATTATATAGATTGGACTATTGCAGTAGGAGATGCGGAATCTAAAGATATATCAGCAGAGTTTATTAATTCAAGAATAAGAGATGAAGGTGGATTATATGATGTTGAAGTAGTTCTTATGCATGATTTAGGGGACAAATATGCTACTGTAGAATCACTTCAAGGTATAATTGATTTTTATAAAGAAAAAGGCTATAGATTTAAGTCATTAAATGAAATAGAAGACTGGGAAATTCAATATTTAAAAGATATAAATGTATTAAATAAATAAAAAATTAAGGCAAACTACTGTGTATAATAGTTTGCCTTAATTTTATTTCTTATTTTCTAATCTTTTTATCATAACTTCTTTTGCTTTTAGTTCAAGAGAATCATCTATTTTTTCTAGGTTTATATTATCATATTTTTTACTTAAAGCTATATTTAAAAATCTATCTGCTAACTCAGGATTTTTAGATAATAATGATCCATGGAAATAGCTACAGAATGTATTTTTATATATACAACCTTCGTTTCCATCGTCACCGTTATTTCCATAGCCATGTACACACTTTCCTAGTGGTTTTAACCCATTAGTATAAGTTCTACCAGAGTGATTTTCAAAACCTACATATGTTTCATTAAACTCTTCATTATATATAACTGTATTTCCTATAAAGCGAGTATCCCCACCTTCTGTATATATATCAAGAATTCCTAAACCTTCAATTTTTTCTCCATTTGGAGCCATATAATATTTTCCAAGCAATTGATAACCACCACAAATTGCAATAACTACCTTTTCATCTTCAATATATTTTTGCAAGCTAGGTTTTTTTATAGTTTTTAAATCATTAGAAACTATTGATTGCTCAAAATCTTGACCGCCACCAAAAAATAGTATATCTGTATTTTCTGAGTCAAATTCATCATTTAATGACGTATTAATTATATTAACCTTTATTCCTCTTTGCTCAGCTCTATGTTTAAGTATTAGAATATTACCAACATCTCCATAAACATTAAGTAAATCAGGATAAAGATGACAAATATTTAATTCCATTTATAAACCTCCTTATTTACCAAAGTTTTTTAATGTAACCTTTTGAATGAAGATATTTTCTAAAGTTAATCATAGCAGTGTAAGTAGCAAGAATATAAATTTTATCATTTTTACTATTTTTAATTTTTTCTGTTAGCTCTTCAAAAGTTTCTTCAATTATAAAGTTATCTTTATTTAATCCAGCTACATTAAGTCTAACTGCCATATCATAACATCTTATACCAGAAACAAATACTTCATTAATATTAAGGTCATGAAGCTTTTCAAAGTCAACATCCCATATCCAAGAAACATCAGTACCATCTGCATAATTATCATTTAAAAGAAATGCTGCAGCAAAAGGATCTTTATTTAAACAAAGCGTATCTAAAGCCTGATTATATCCTGCAGGGTTTTTAACTAAAATAATCTTTACATCTTTACCTTCAATATTTAATGCTTCTTGTCTTCCAAAACTAGAATCTTGGTTTTGTAATGATTTTTTTATTGAAGCATCATTTATTCCAATTTCTTTAGTTACAGCATAAGCACAAAGACCGTTATAAATGTTATAAGCACCTGATTGGCTTATAGTAACTTCTAAATCATTAAGCTTTACAGTTGAACTATCAGGTGTTAGTTCTAAAATTTCAGTTACTGCATATTCTAAAGGAGCTCTTTTAAAGCCACAGCCTGTACAGTAGAAGTCACCTAAATGATTATATGTAATATGATTATATTCATAAGGAGACTTACAGAATTTGCAGAACTTAGCATCAGCATTTATTTCTATATCTTTATTATCTCCTATACTTGCATTAAAACCATAAAATACAGTTTTATTTGGAAGTTCTAATTTACCTAAGAGAGATTCATCTCCATTTAAGACTAATGTAGTATTAGGAGAAAGGTGTATTCCTTCTAATATTTTTGATAAAGTAGTGTAAACTTCACCATATCTATCTAGCTGATCTCTAAAAAGGTTTGTCACAGTTATTATTTCTGGATTAATATATTCAGTTATATATTTTAAGTTAGCTTCATCAACTTCAATAACTGCATAAGAATCTTCAACTTTATTAAAGAACTTATAGTTATCAATGAATGTTGTAACTATTCCAGGAAAAAGGTTTGCACCAGTATTATTAGTAATAACCTTATTTCCGCTTTCTTTTATAATGTTATAAATCATGCTAGTCGTAGTAGTTTTACCGTTAGTACCTGTGATTAAAACTACTTTGTAGCCTTTGGATACCTTTGAAAGTATATTTCTATCTATTTTTAAGGCTACTTTTCCAGGAAAGGTTGTTCCCCCTTTTAGTATTGTTTTTGTTAGAAAAATTGTAATTTTTGAAGCTATAATGCTTATTATTGATTTAATACTAATCTTTTTCACCACCTTATAATACTTATCCAATATTATATACAATAATATTAATAGATAATCAAATAATAATAAATTTTTGATTTTAACTATGAATAGTATATCATAACTTTATATACTTACAAATAAGGTTGTTATAAGATTTTATTAATTATTGAAGTTTGACAGGGATAAATATAGAAGAGATAATATAATAAATAGAAAATCGGAGGAGTTACTATGAAAAATTTTGTTTTTAAGAATAAAGAAGGAATAAATATTAGTTGCTATAAATGGAGTGATAATTCAAGGAAGCCAAAAGCTGTTATTCAAATAGTTCATGGGATGTCAGAATGGGCTGGAAGATATGATTATTTTGCAAATAGACTTGTTGAAGAGGGATATACAGTTTATGCTCATGATCATAGTGGGCATGGAAAAAGTGTAAATGACTTAAATGAACTGGGTTTTATAAGTAAAGAAAATAGATTTTATTCAATGATTGAAGATATAAGAAGATTAAATGAAATTATTAAAAATGAAAATAAAGAGATACCATTAATATTATTTGGTCATAGCATGGGATCTTTCTTAAGTCAAAGATATATACAAATGTATGGGGATACTATTGATGCTATTATTTTATCTGGAAGCAATGGAAGTCCAAAAGCCTTTACTAAAGCTGGATTAGCTGTTGCTAAATTTGAAATGTTTATTAAAGGAAATAATAAAAGAAGTGGATTAATGGACAAGTTATCATTTGGGGGATTTAATAAAAGTGTAAAAAATCCAAGGACTAGTTTTGATTGGTTATGCTCAGATGAAAATGAAGTAGACAAATATATAAATGATGAGTACTGTGGATTTATATATCCAACTCCTTTTTATTATGATTTAATAAATGGATTATGGGACATACATAAAAATGAAAACTTAGAAAAAATAAAAGCTTTAGACATTCCTATTTATATTTTTGCGGGAGATAGAGATCCAGTTGGTTATTTTGGGGAAGGAATAATAAGTCTTTATGAAAGCTATAAAAAAATTGGTGTAAAAGACATTAGTTATAAGTTATATAAAGATGGAAGGCATGAGATGCTAAATGAAGCAAATAAAGATGAAGTTATTAATGATATTGTAAAATGGTTAGAAAAATAGAATATTAAAGAAATAAGTATATGAACTTATATAATAAGTTCATATACTTACCATATCTACAAAAAATCTACAAAATTTTTAAAATTTATTCACATATAAAAGGAAATGATGTAAAATTATGTAGTAATAATTGCTAGCGAGGAGAAATAGTGTGGATTATAATAATTTTAGAATGAAAATTTATTATATTAATATGAAAAAATTATTATCATATATATTAATAAGCTTAATTTTCTTTAGTATGTACCAGATAGCCTTAATATATGACTTTATAGCCATATATGATATTGTACAAGCATTGAATATAATAATAGTTATGATTTTACTTATGTTTACAATACATTTAAAGAGTCTAACTAAGAAGCAAATATACGGAATATTGCAAATATTTCTTTTTATTATGTGTATAGTTTTTATGGTATTTTCAACTCCTGAAAATCAATTTCAAGAATTGAAAATAGTTCTTTCTAAGATAGGATATAGTAGGTGTTATGAGTTTAAATCTCTTAATATAGTACTTCTATATTATATAATAGCTAAATATAAAGATGATACTGGAATTTGTAATAAAATATATTTAGAGTATATTTTATTATTTGGGATTGTTTCATTTTTAAGTTTAATAAATAATATTATATATAAGAATTTTATATATTTATTATATATAATTACAACTGCAGTGCTTCTAATAGCAACATATAGATATCTTAATATAAATAAGGGAATATTTAATAAAAAAATATATTTACTAAAGTTAAATTTAAATATTATAACGATAGATTTTATTATTAGAATTTTTATGAAAAATATAGAAATATATTTGCTTGTTGATATAGTTAGTGTGATAAAATTGTTGATTTATACAGCTACAATTTTATTTGTAATAGTCAATATAGCAAAGGAAAATTATAATTTTATTTTTAAAGAAACAGTTAAGACAAATAAAAAATTAGAAGAGATAAATAAAGAAATAATAGAAAGTAACTATAAACTAGAAGAAGCTTATAGAAAGTTAAAGGATAGACATTTAGTATATAAAAGTTTTTTAGGTTGCTTACCTGATCCTATAGTGATAATAAATAATAATCTTAGGATATCTTATTGTAATTCAAATTTTTTGAAAATAATAGAAAAAGAAAATTTAAGAGAAGTTGTAAATAGAAGAATAGATAACTATATAAATTTTAATATTGATATAAGAAAAATAGTAGTTGATATAAATAGAGGGCCATATTCAACGACAATAGATAAAGATGATAAGAAAGTAGAAGTTAGATTCTTTTCTTTAAATGGTGAAGAATCAGAATGTATATTATTATTAAAAGACTTAACTGAAGAAATAAAGCTCGTATCTATGAAAGAAGAGTTAGAGAGCATAAAGATGAAAGAAGAAATAAAGAAAAACTTTTTATCGAATATTTCTCATGATTTAAAGATACCTATAAGTGTAATATATTCGGCAATACAATTAGAGAAAATATTAATTGAAAATAATGATATAGAAAAAATAAGTGCGTATAATGAAATAAGTAAGCAAAATTGCTTTCTTCTTACTAAGTTTGCTAATAATCTTATAGATACAAGTAAAATAGATTCGGAAAACTTAGAGGCTCACTTAGTTTTAGATAATATCGTAGAATTTGTTGAGGATTACCTAGATTCTCTTTCTACGCATATAAAGAGCAAAGGAATAAATATACTTTTCGATACTGATGAAGAAGAGATATATGTTTATTTTGATAAAGAAATGATGCAAAGAGTTATATTAAATTTAGTATCAAATTCATTAAAATTTACTAATGAGAATGGAACTATATTTATAAATATAAAAGATTCAGAAGAGGAAGTACTTATAGAGGTAGGTGATACTGGAATAGGTATGAGTAAAGAATTTATAAAAAAAGCCTTTAAAAAGTATGAGGTTGAAGATAGAGTAAAAAATAATAGCTCAACAGGTTTTGGAGTAGGTCTTTTTGTTGTATATAATTTAATTAAGGCTCAAAATGGAGATGTAGAAATAATTAGTGATATAGGAAAAGGAACTATTTTTACAATTAAGTTGTATAAATGAAGGGTGATTAGAAGATAGATGTTAAGTGAAAAAAATTATAGGCGTAAAGGGTTAATGTTTAATATATTTATACCTATACTTGTAATGCTAATTATTATTAATATAGCTTTTAAAATGGTAAATGAATACATATTTATAACTAGATTACTTTGCTTTTCAATATCAATACTAATATTCATAATAAGCATTGTAAAAGTTAGCAATAAGGATTTAGGACTGTTAAAATACATTGGAGTTGGTTATTTTTATATAGCTATGTTAAGGTTTATAGACCTAGAATATTTATTGCAAGATGAAATGCTTGGATTTCATCTGTCTTTTATAGGGCTAATTACATATTTAGAGCTAATAAACATAATATCAAGCATAATTTTATATAAAAAAAGATATTCTCCTAAAATTCAAAATTTAATTTTTATTATAGTTATACCTATAATTTATATGTTTCCATTAATAGCATACAATAAATTAACTTATTTAAGAGAGATATATAATAATCCTAATAAGCAATTTATTATAAATCAAATTATATTACTTATTTTATTTGGATTTATCCTATATCAATATAAGAAGCTAGATAGCGGAAATAAATGGATTATATATACTAGTGTATTACTAATATTAAGCGATAGTCTTATGACATTAATGGGAATATTAGATGTTAATTTAACTTCTTTTATATGGATTATAAAATTATTAGCATATTTTTTGACCTATGAGAAATTTGAAGAAGCTTTATTATCTAATGCTTATTCCAGTGCATATGAAAGTTTAAATAAAGTAAGAAAAATTGAAACAAATTTACATAAAAATCTAAAAAGAAGAGAAAAGGAATTAAAGGAATTAAATTTGCTTTTAGAAAAAAGTGAAAAGAGGTATTACGATGTTGTCAATGCCTTTTCTGATGGATTGTTACTTTTTGAAAATGATATAATGGTTCATTCAAATTATTATAATGATATATATTATAATGTGCCTAGTAAAATAGTATGTACTCAAAGTGAATTAAGACTAAACTATATATTAAATAAAATTATAGGTATAGAATATCCTGATGATTATGAGATAAATGATTTTTCTGCTGAGGTAAGCATACAAGATGAATATGGAGAAATTAAAGAGCTAGAGGTTAGTTTAGTTAAGATTTATGATGATAAAAAAATATTATTATTTAATGATGTAACTAAATTAGTAAAGCAAAGAGATGAAATTTTAAAACTTGAGAAAAAAATTAATGATGAAAATATTAAGGATGAATTTTATTCTAATATATCACATGAATTAAGAACGCCTATAAATGTTATTTATTCTGCACTTCAATTAAATGATATGTATTTAAAGAATTGTGAAGTAACAAAAATTAATAGAAATAATAATATAATAAGGCAAAACTGTCTAAGATTAATTAGAACGATTAATAACTTTATAGATAGTAATAAGCTTTCAGAAGGATTTTTAGAAATTAATAAAAGAGTTTATAATATTGTAGATATAATAGAAAATGTAGTGTTATCATGTAATTTTTATATGAATCTCAGAGAAACAAAATTAACTTTTGATCCTGAGTATGAAGAAATATACTTTTATTGTGATAAAGATTATATAGAGAGAATAATGTTAAATATTTTATCTAATTCTTTAAAATATGGTAAATTTAAAGGTAATATATACGTTATGCTAAGAATAGAAAATAAGAAAAATATAATTATAGAAGTTATAAATGATGCAGAAGCTATTCCAGAAGATAAGAGGAAGGTTATATTTGATAAATTTACAAAAGTAAATACATCATTAAATAGGCCATCGGAGGGAAGTGGTTTAGGGTTATTTTTAACTAAGGGATTAGTAGAATTACATAATGGGAAAATAACAATAAACGCAGGAATAAAGTATGGAAATATATTTAAAATAACATTTCCATATGATAATAATATTAAAGGAGAAGTTGTATTACTGAATAATAATTTAGAAATTAATGAATTACAAGAAAAAATAGATATAGAGTTTTCGGATATATATTTTTAATTTCATAAATTAAAATATTAATGCATATATAATAATGAATATTATATAGAGGTGCATTAAATGAAGAATAAGGGAAATAAACTCAATAAAAAGAAATTTAATAAAAAGGATATTAAGAAGCCTAAGAAAATAAGACATAAAAAAACTCCTAAGAAACATAAAAGTTTAAATATATTTAAAGTAAATGGTAAATTTAAATTAATACCTTTAATAACTAATATACTAATACCAGTAGTATCTGGATTTATAGTAGGATATCTTAATAAAAACTCTATTGCTACATATGAGACTTTAAAAAAGCCCTTTTTTAATCCGCCAGCTATTGTATTTCCAATAGTATGGAACATATTATATATATTGATGGGAATTGCAGCATATAGAATATATATGAGAAATAAGCAAGGGATTGATGACAAGGGAGCGTATTTCTTCTATCTAGTTCAACTTATATTTAATTTGATGTGGAGTTTTATATTTTTTACATTTAGACTATATGCAATTTCATTTTTTTGGATTATAATACTATTTGTTTTAGTAATAATAACATTTATTAAATTTATTAGAGTAGATAAAATATCTGCATTTTTAATAACTCCATATATGTTATGGCTTATATTTGCAGGAGTTTTGAATTATTTTATTTGGTTACTTAATGAAATGTAATTTAATATGTAGTATAATATTAATAAGCCTTCTTCTGAAGGTTTATTTCATTTGGAAAGGAAGTTTCTATGGGGAAAACTTTATTTATAGCAGAAAAACCATCAGTAGCTATGGATTTTGTAAAGCTACTTAATGTTAAGGGGAAAAGAAGCAATGGATATATAGAGGGAGAAAAAAGCATTTTTACATGGTGTGTAGGTCATATGGTTACTATGAGTTATCCAGAAGCTTATGACGAAAAATTAAAATTTTGGAACTTGAGAGATTTACCCTTTTTACCTACTGAGTATAAATATGAAGTTATTTCTTCAGCTTCAGCTCAATTTAATATTGTTAGTAGTTTAATGAATAGAGAAGATGTTGATAGTATATATGTATGTACTGACTCTGGAAGAGAAGGAGAATATATATATAGATTAGTAGATGATATGGCTGGTAAACCCAATAAGATAAAAAAAAGAGTTTGGATTGACTCTCAAACAGAAGAAGAAATAAAAAGAGGTATTAAAGAAGCAAAACCACTATCAGAATATGATTCATTAGCACATTCAGCATATTTAAGAGCAAAGGAAGATTATATCTTTGGTATAAATTTTTCAAGGTTATTGACTCTTATGTATGGAAAGACACTAGCTAATGTATTAAGAAAAGATAAGAATGTGGTGGTAGCGGTTGGAAGAGTGATGACTTGCGTTCTTGGAATGGTAGTAGAAAGAGAAAGAGAAATAAGAAGTTTTAAAAAGACATCTTTTTATAAGATATCTGGAGACTTTATTAGGGATAATGATGAGTCTATTATAAAAGGTGATTGGAAAGCAATAGAAGGATCTGAGTATTTTGAATCTCCAAAGCTTTATAATGAAGTAGGATTCAAAAAAAAAGAAGATGCTGAAATTTTAATTAAGGATTTAAGAGATATTGGCTTTGGAACAGTTAAGGAAGTCAAAAAAACAAAGGAAAAAAAGAATGCACCACTTTTATATAACTTAGCAGAATTACAAAATGAATGCACAAAGAGATTCAAAATAAGTCCTGATGAAACATTAAAAATAGTTCAAGGATTGTATGAAAAAAAGATGGTTACATATCCAAGAACAGATGCAAGAGTGCTATCTACTGCAGTTGCAAAAGGAATAAAAGGTAATATAATAAAACTCAAAAATATGCCACTTGGAGAAGAATTAACTAATATTACAAGTGAGATACTAGAAAAAGATTATTCAAAGTCTATAATGAAAAGTAAATACGTGGATGATAGTAAAATTACAGATCACTATGCTATTATACCTACAGGGGAAGGAAAAGATACTCTAAGTAAATTACCTAGTCTAGATAAACAAGTTTATTATATTATACTTAGAAGATTTTTATCTATTTTCTATCCACCAGCGCAATATAGCAAAATGTCTATTACAATTTCAGTTGGGAAGGAAAATTTTATTTTAAATAAAAAGATATGTGTTGATAGAGGATATTTAATTGTTCTTGGGAATGAAAAAGATGAAGAACAAGAAGCCTTTCCAGAGAATTTAAGAAAAGGAACAAAATTAAATATAAATGAGTTAGAAATAAAAGAGGGAGAAACATCTCCTCCAAAGAGATATACAACAGGTTCAATGATAATTGCTATGGAAAATGCAGGTAAGTTAATAGAAGATGAAGAGTTACGCGGGCATATAAAGGGTGCTGGTATAGGAACTTCAGCAACTAGGGCAGAAATATTAAAAAAATTAATTAATATAGAATACATACAATCAAATAAAAAAACACAAGTTATAACTCCAACAGAACTTGGAGAAATGATTTATGAAGCAATTAGTGTATCTATTCCTTCGCTTTTAAATCCATCTTTGACAGCTTCTTGGGAAAAGGGCTTAAAGATGGTAAATGATAAAGAAATTAAACCAGATGAATTTATGGTTAAATTAGAAGCTTATACTAGGAAGAATACTTCTAGAGTATTGAATAATTCTAATATAGGACTTTTAAATACAAAGCTATTAAAAATAAAGAACCAATAAAATAAAACTAGTAAAGTTTAACATATAATTAAACTTTACTAGTTTTATTTTAGTTTATTTTATAAATATTAAAAATAAACTATATAAAGCTGGAGCTAAAAATACTGTCATTATACCTGCAATTCCAATAGATAAAGAACTCATAGCTCCTTCAGTTTCACCAAGTTCTAATGCCTTTGTTGTTCCTACAGCATGTGCAGCAGTTCCTAATGAAATTCCAACTGCAACCCTTTCTTTAATCTTAAATACCTTACAAAGAATAGGTCCTACCACAGCACCGATTATTCCAGATAGAATTATGGACAATACTGTTACAGGAGCTAATCCCCCAAGTTGATTTGTAATTTCTATTCCTATAGGTGTAGTAACAGATTTTGAAAGTAAAGAGATAGTAAGTATATTTTCCATTCCAAAAATATTACCTATTAAGAAAACAGAAGCTATTCCAACACTACTTCCAATCAATATACCTGTCACTATTGGTAATAAGTGTTCTTTAAGTAATTGCAATTGTTTATATAAAGGTACTGCCAAAACTACTGTAGCAGGTCCTAGAAACATATTTATAAATTGTCCACCTTTATTATAAACATCAAAATCTATATTAAATAATACTAAAAATCCAATTACTAATGCTATAGATATTAGTAGTGGATTAAATAGTGGGATTTTTGTTTTTTTATAGATAAAAAGTCCGATTTCAAAGGCTATTAGCGAAATTACTAGTCCAAATAAGATGTTTTCAGTTAAAATGTTCATTATTTTAATTCATATCCTTTCTTAGTTTTTCTCTTTTGGAAATTCATAACAAATTGAACTACACTTCCTGTGACTACTATAACGATAGATGTAGTAATTATGCATAATAGTATAATAAGTATTAAACTATCTTTAATAGAATCAAAGGATGTAATAAGTCCTACACCAGCAGGAATGAAGAAAAAGGCAAGGTGATCTAAAAAGAAGTTAGATACAGTTTCAACTTTTTCAACTTTAATTGTCTTGCTACATAGTAATATTAATAAGATTATCATTCCTAATATATTACCAGGTATAGGTAACGAAAGACCTTTAGAAATAAGTTCTCCAATTAAGTAAATACCAAGAATTATTATTGCTTCTCTAAAAATTTTCATTTTGTGACCTCCTTAAACTATCCAATTAATAATTTATCACTATTAAATAAAGATGTAAATGCAATAATAAAATTTACATAACTTACTTTTAAATATAATCGGTTACAGAAATACCTAGTATAAATTAAAATATCTTATTTTTTAACAAAATTTGCTCTGAACTCATATTATAAATTATGATAACAATTAGAAACCTTAAGGAGGTTTGAATGAAAAGTAAATTAATTAAAGTTGCATCTCTAATAGCATTAATAGGTATCACAAGCCTTAGTTTTATTTCTTGCTCAAAAGATAATAAAAATTCTAATAATGAATTAACAAAGGTTAGATTAAATGAAGTTGTTCGTTCTGTATTTTATGCTCCAATGTACGTTGCTATAAATGAAGGATTATTCGAAGAAGAAGGATTAGAAATAGATTTAGCAACAGGACAAGGTGCCGATGCAACATATTCTCTTACACAAATTAGAAAGTATTATATTGAATTAAAAAATATTAATTTATAAATATTTACATTAGATTAACAAAGTGGTATCATATATAGTATCAAATGAATATAATATTAATTATAGGTAAGACTATATAGGAGGATATGGTGTGGGACGAGATGAAAAACTATATGAGAAAATAAAAAATAATCCTAAAAGTGTAACATTTGAAGAGATAGATAGATTATTAGTAAATGTTGCGGGGTTTACTAAAAGAAATGGATCAAGAGCTAGTCATTTCTTTTATAAACATGAAAAATTAAAAGACATAAATGGATTTGTAAATATACCGTATGCTAAACCTATAAAGTCCATATATATTAAGAAAGCTATAAAGGCATTTGAAGAAGTAATGGGATTATAATGAAAGTGTCAAACATATAAGGGAGTGTGTGTTATGAAAAAGTTTAAGGCGGAAGATTATAAAATTGAAATTATGAAGGCGCCTGAAGATGAAGGAGGATATCTAGCTTATATACAACAATTAGATTGTTGGGGCGATGGTGAAACTGTAGAGGAAGCTATGGCAGAGGTTATCGCAGTAGGAAATGATATTATAGATATTGCTATAGAAGATGGTGTTAGTTTGCCTATACCAAATAAGTTTAAAGAAGAAGAATTTAGTGGTAAATTGAGTTTAAGATTACCTAAGTTTTTACATGGAGAACTAGCAAGAATTGCTGAAGAAGAAAATTGTAGTATAAATCAGTTAATACAAAGTTATATAAGTATTGGTATTGGGAAAAGTTTTGGAGATAAAAAAATTACGATAAATGTTGTTAATAAAAATGGCGTTGGAGATATACAAGAATCAGTTATTAAAAAAAGTGATGATATTTGGATGAGGAATATATATAAAAATGCAGATAGGAAATTCTATAATAATTAGTTAGGAGTGAAATAATGGGAAAGCAATTAGGGAAATTAGAAGATAGAAAAATATTTTTAAGAAAAATAAAATTTAGAGATATTATTACTGATACTGATGCTGACATAAATTATAAATTAAATATGCAATATAAAATTGTTGAGAATAAGAATGGAGTAGTAAATATAAAAGTTAAAGTTTATTCATTATTTGTACCAGAGTTTCTGTTTAAATCTTCTATGGATTTTAATGTGGTACTTGAATTTGAAAAAGAGGTAGAGAATGAAGATATTATTTCTAATATTGAAGAGCTAATGGATCCAGTAGCTTCAGAAGTTAGTTATTTATTGGGGACAATTACTAAAAGTATGAATAATAATATTCCATTAATTCTTCCACCAGTTATAGATGATATAAAATTAATAGAGGAATAATTTTAAAAAAGGAGGCAGAGTTATTGTTTAATCTGTCTCCTTTTGCAATATCTTTATAGTCTTATCTTAAATTTAATTTGTTTTGTATCACTATTATAAGTAAAGTACTCAACTAAATTTTTTATCATATTTCTTTTTATTTCAACATCATCTATAAAATCAATAGTGTTTTTAAATAAATTTAAGCTTTCTATGAAGGCTTTTTTATTTTCTGTTTCATCTTCAACAATGAAGGATTTTATAGATAAATCATTTATGTTTTTTTCAATAACTTCGTTATCACTTTTTAAATTCTTAATTTCACTTTGAATAGCTTTAAGAATATCAATATCATCAAGTAAAGCTATCTTTTTTATAAGTCCAGAGATAATTTTATTATTTTCATTTAAAGATTTATTTAATAGATTTTTTTCTTTTTCAATGCTTGCAGCGTTAATAGAATTTGATTTGCTTTTAAAATTATCAAGCATTTTTATATTAAAGTTTTTTAATAGATCTATTACAAAAGCTTCAGCTTTATCTGAATTTAACATTTTGCAAGTACATCTTTTAGATGCTCTATTTTTAAGCTCACATCTATAATATCTTTCATATTTATTGTTTTTAGGATTATTTCTACTCCAGGAGCACATAGAAGAACCACAATGTTCACATTTTAATAATCCAGACAATAAAAATTTATTACCAGTACCAGATTTATTATTAGATTTTTTTCTTACAGCATCTAATATTTGCTGACATTGTATCCATTTATCAGAAGGAATTACCCCTAAATGGCCTCCAGTTGAAATTATCCATTGATCCATAGGATTATCCTTCCTACCATTTTTACGCTTGTTATAAGCCATAATACCATTACTAGAATTAGCATTACCTTCAATGGTAGAGCCTTTAGATTTAAAATATTCAAAAGCTTTTTTATCAGCAGTACAATACACAGGATTAGTTAATATCTGTAATACTGTATTACGGCTAAAATCACCACCATTTTTTCCTTTAATGCTATTAGTACATAGATAACGAGCAATGGGGCTGCAACTATGTTTTTCAATATACATATTATAAATAAGTTTTACTATTTCAATTTCTTCATCTATAACTTCAAGAGAATACATTTTCTTCTTATGGCCATTACTTTCATAAACAACAGGAATAGATTTAAAACCTAATGGGCAAGTACCACCTAGCCATCTACCAGTTTTAGAAAGTTCAAGCATATTATCTCTTATTCTTTCAGCAATAGTTTCACGCTCCATTTGAGCAAAAGTTGCAGATATATTAATCATGGCTCTACCCATAACAGAAGTTGTATCAAATTGTTCAGTTATAGAAATAAAGTTGACGTTATTTTCTTCCAATATCTTTAGGGTAGAAGTAAAGTCAGCTACATTTCTTGAAATTCTATCAAGCTTATAGCAAACTAAATAATTAAATCTTCTCTTTTTAACATCTTTAATTAATTTTTGAAACTCAGGTCTATTAATATTTCCACCACTAAAGCCTTCATCTTGATATATAATAAACTCAATATTGTCTTCTAGGTGAAGATTAGAAAAATACTTTTTACATAATTCTATTTGGTTATTAATAGATTCACCTTTTTCTGATAATCTAGATTTTCTAACATATATTGCAGCTCTAATTTTAATCACCCCTTTGTATATAATATTCACTAAAACTCTTAAAAATTAAATTGATGTAGGTTAAACTATAAAGGTTAATTAATTTATTAGAACTACACAGTACACTGGTTATATTGTATTTCTTTACTCATAAAATCTTCTTTTATAGACTTGTACTTATTTTCATCATGAACTATGGATAAAATTTTATATTCTAATAGTTCATTTGTGACGTCAAAATATTCAGCCATTTCGAATTTTGAAGCAACACATTTATTTAAAGCAGCTACAAAATCTTCATCAGGTATTAAAAAATTAGCTGCCCATTTTTTAGCTATATTTTCTTTCTTATGTTTTATTAATTTATCTACATAACTCTTGCTTGGCTCTAAAAGATTACCATAGGTAGTAAAATGATGTCCTAGTTCTTCGGAGAGAATAGAAATATAAATACTAGTGTTATTTATTATTGAGTTATCTATAGCAATTATAGGGGCAATTTCATAGATTTTAAGATATAGGCCTTTTGATTTTAAATTGCTTAAGTTTCTTTCTTCATAAATGATATTTTCTTTTTCAATAATATCAAAAATATTTTCAATATTTTTCATATAACTTGTCACCCCTTATGAGAAATAATAATATAAATTATTATAAGAACATATGTTCTAAAAGTCAAATAAATTTACTTGATTGACAAAAATAAAATTATGACTAAATAATATTGTTTTATAAAAACAAACCTGGTATAATTTCAATGAAAGGAGGGGGGAAAATGTATTGTATAGATTTGTTTGCAGGAGCAGGTGGATTATCTGAGGGTTTTCAACGTAAAGGATTTAAGTTTTTTGCACATGTCGAAATGGACAAAGCTGCTTGTATGACCCTCCAAACTAGGCAAGCATTTTATTTTTTAAAGAGAAATAGAAGACTTTATATATATGAAAGCTATTTAAGAGGAGAAATATCTAGAGAAGAACTTTATAGCAACGTACCTAATAGAATATTTAAAAGTATTATAAATGCAGAAATTAATGAAGATACAATAGAAGATGTATTTGAAAAGATTGATGAGAATAGAAGAAATAGAGAAGTAGATGTTATTATTGGAGGTCCTCCATGTCAAGCATATTCTGTAATTGGCAGATCAAGAGATCCTAATGGAATGATAGGTGATAGAAGAAATTATTTATATTTAGAATACATTAAGTTTTTAAATAGATATAGACCAAAAGTATTTGTGTTTGAGAATGTATTAGGATTATTATCAGCCCAAAATGGAACTATATTTGAAGATATGAAAATTAATTTTAGTGAAGCTGGATATAAGATTGATTATAAGGTATTAAATGCTAAAGATTTTGGTGTTCTAGAAGATAGAAGAAGAATTATAATAATAGGTTGGAGAGAAGATATAGATTTTAGATACCCTACATTCAATATTAAGAGAAAAAATTTTACTATAAGAGATTTATTTAGTGATTTACCGTTTATTAATTCAGGAGAATATAATAACGAATATTTAGTGGATACAAATGAATGTTTAATAAAAACTCATGTGAGAAAAAATTGGAATGTACTATCTCAACATGAATGTAGGCTTAATAATGAGAGGGATTTATCAATATATAGAATGTATGTAGAGACTTGGAATAGTGAAGGAAGAAAACTTAGATATAATGAATTACCAGAAGAGCTAATGACACATTCTAATAGAGATTCTTTCCTTGATAGATTTAATATAGTACCATATGAAGGAATATGCCACACTGTAGTAGCACATATGGCTAAAGATGGACATTATTATATTCATCCTGATATAAATCAAAATAGATCCTTATCAGTAAGAGAAGCAGCTAGAATTCAATCATTTCCAGATGACTACTATTTTGAAAATTCTAGGACAGCTGCATTTAAACAGATAGGAAATGCTGTTCCACCATTAATGGCGGAAATGATAGCATTAAGTATAAAAAAACAACTGGAGCATATAGAGTAGCTTACCAGTTGTTTTTTATTATTTGGATATACATTTTTCTATATAAGGTTCAAATGTGTCCCATATGCTTTTTATTGTATCAAAATCAGGTCTGTAATTATAATAGTGTGCAACACCATTGAAGTAATTAATTATGGAATCTTTTTTTATTGAGGAACGTATCCTGTCACATATTTTTTTATCTAGAATACCAGAATTTGAAAAATGATTTAATACATTAAGTACACTACCCTTTAAATCATTAGTATTTATATTGATTGAATTATTACCTTCAGCAAAATATTGTGTAGATGTATCTATCAAACATCTTAATAGTAATGCCTGAGAATTTATATAGAATGAATTTAATTTTTGTAGTTCAAAAATTATTCTCTTAATTTTTTCTGGTGCTTTTTCTGAAGGAGTAAAGCTTGAGTCAATTATTATATTTTTATTAAATTTAGGTGTAGGTGGTGCTTTTTTTTCATTTCCAGAAGTACCAGAAGGTGTATCTTTCTCAGAAGTACCAGAAGGTGTATCTTTCTCAGAAGTACCAGAAGGTGTATCTTTCTCAGAAGTACCAGAAGGTGTATCTTTCTCAGAAGTACCAGAAGGTGTATCTTTCTCAGAAGTATCAGAAGGTGTATCTTTCTCAGAAGTACCAGAAGGTATATCTTTCTCAGAAGTACCAGAAGGTGTATCTTTCTCAGAAGTACCAGAAGGTATATCTTTCTCAGAAGTACCTTTATTACTATTATCTAGTTCATTATCAAATAGACCTATTTTCTCCTTTTTGTTATATAATTGAGGCCTAAATAAAGAAAGGTCTTTTTCAAAATTTTTAATAATAATTATAAGAGTTTCTTTAAGATAGTCTAAGTATTTACTGCGAATAAAACCTTCTCTACTTGTTTTTTCTTCTAACAGATTAGAATCAGGTGATTCTAAAGTAAGATAAGCATATATTTGCCTATTATTTATTCTTTTAGAAGGATTATCAAGTCTTCTTTCTGTTAATCCTAACCAATCATTTTCACCTAATCCATAAATCTTGAAATCTTTACGATAAACTGAAACTCCGCAAAAATAATTCAAAAAGTTTTCTTCAAGATTTTTCTTATTTATTTCATAATGGTTTAAAAATAGTACATCCAAATAAAATGATGAGAGAGTAAATTTAATTTTTCCTAAAGAGACATTTGAATCTAATTTAGAAAAATTTTTTCTTATTCTAGAAAAATCATTTGAAGTATATACTACTTTATCATTTAATGAAACTTTAAAGTCATAATTTAATATATTAGATCCTTCAAAAGTTGCTTCACAGTGAAAAGGAGCAGATTTAACAGCAATTTCTGGAGAGAGCGGTGATGATTTTTTGAATTCTGATGGATAAATATATTGAACATCCATATTTTTAATAGTATTAGAGTTATGTAAAATAAGGTTTTGTGTATTTGAATATATCTCATCAAGATTTATTTCATTCATTTCATTCATTATAATATATGTACCTTTAGAAGATTTAGTTTTAAATATTTCTGGAACTGGACTTTCAATAATTGATATTGTATAATCTTCAGCAGATTTATGATTATATAAATCTTTTATATCAAAAGTGAATTTATATTCATTAGAATGTTCTTTCTTAGTGATTATTGTGAAGCTATTGCAAAGCTTGAAAATACTAAATCTTCCGATTCCTTTTCCACCTAAAGTATCTACCTCATTTGATTTATTGTTAGATGCAACTACACCCCATTTGTCTTTTATTTCTTCAATACTCATACCATCGCCATTATCCCAAATAGTAATTGAGTTTTTGTAGTCACTAAAGTTAATAGTAACTTTTTTGGCATGGGCATCTTTAGAATTTTTAATTAATTCAGCAATTACAATACTATCAAGTTCAATTATTTTACTACCAAGAGCATCAGTTATAGTTCTTGGACCCATTATTAAATTAAAATTATTTGCAATTGTACTCATAAAATCTCCCTTCAATTTAAATAGTTATATTATTAATATTATGTTAAATAATTACATAACAAATGAAAAAATAATAGTGCCCTCACGAACACCTTATTTTTTATATTTAGCTTTAACATATTCTATAAAGTTCTCAATTTCTTTTTTAGCCTCGTCTGGAAGTTCATCATATTCATAATCACTATGAAGAGCTATAGTAGGCTCTTTTTTGTTTAAAATTTCATCTGCTGATTCTCGTATATCGGTATTACCCATTAGATAATCTAAAGAAACACCAAAAAATTCAGCTAATTTTTTTTTCATATCATCATCAGCTTGACGCTTATTCAATTCATATTGAGATATACGTGTTTTATGAAGACCGAAGTATGAAGCAACGTCTTCTTGTGTCATATCTTTTTCTAATCTTAGGCTTCTTAATCTTTCACCGAATGATTGCATAGAATCAACTCCTTTACAATTATATTATAATATACAAAATGACTACTTTAAAAGATGTAGACAAAAAGATTACAAAAACAAAAAAACTACTTGACAGTAGTCAAAACGACTATTATACTTAATTTAAGTAAACAAAAAGACTACTAGAAGGGAGATAATTTGCTTGTATAATAAATTAAAAAAAATTAGGGAAGAAAATAATATAAGTCAAGCTGAATTAGCAAGTTTACTTGGGTATAAGCATAAAAGTGGTTATGGTAAGTTAGAAAATGGTGATAGAAAGATATCACTTGAACAAGCAAAAATTATTTCAGAATATTTTAAGATGACAATTGAAGAAATTTTTTTTGAAAATTAGGTAAACAAAATGACTACAAGGAGGGTGAGAATATGCGAAATGGAAAAGAATTAAATCTTATTGAAAATAGAGATAGATATGCTTGTTGAGTTGAAAGAAGTATGTAAGGCTATGGAAATCCTAAAAAGACTTAATAGGGGTAACCAATAATTTTTATAAAAATATACTAGATTATAAATAGTTTTAAGGAGTATAGATTATGGCTTGTATTAAAGAATTTAAAAGTGACAAAAGTGATTTAACAGCTATTTGTTTAAATTACCCAAGCACAGAAGAAGAACTTGAAGCTTTAAGTGATAGATATTACAAGTCTATGATAGAAGGTTTAGAAAAGCAATACGGCCCAAACTGGGGCACAATTATTATGCAAAAGGTTAAGGCCGCAGATAAAGATGTTGAATAGCTTCATAAGAAAAGTATAGATTAAATATTCTTAAAAGTAGATATGTAATATTTTTCTTTATATTAATTATCTCATGTTCAATTTAACTTTTAAATTGAATATGGATAAATTTAGAAGCTACATAAATTTATTATTGTTAAGTTTTAGGAGGTATAAAAATGACAAGAGCAGTTAGTAAAGCAAATGAAAACCCTTATTGTAAAGCAAGAATTGAAGCCGCAAAATATAATTCTAAATTTGCAAGTAGAGAAAGTGCAAGTGAGGAGTTAGGTTGGAGTAAAGATTCTTTAGCTCAGTATGAACTTGGTTTATGCAAAGTTGTACCAGTAGATAAAGTTGTTATTATGGCAGATGTATATAATGCTCCAGAATTATTAAATAACTATTGTTGTAATGAATGTCCAATAGGCAAAAAGATTATACAGCCTATAGATAATGAAAATATTGATAATTTATTTAGATTTGCAGTATTAACAACTAATACTTTAGAAGAAAGCCCTAAGATCCAAAAGCTTTTATTTAAAATAGTTGAAGATGGGGTTATTGATGAATCAGAAAAAGAAGAACTAGGAACGATAATTGATTTTTTTAGCAAATTAGAAATGAGAGCATCGGAACTTAAGATATTTGCTACGAAGTTAATGTTATAGGAGGAAATATAATGAGTAGTTTATTAGGCAGATTTAAAGAAATATATGAAAGTGGGACTGATTTTAAAGTTTCCTGGAGCAACTTAGATAAAGATGGAAACCTAACTGTTGGAATAGTTGATAAAGAAGGGAATGAAAAGTTTTGGCTTCATGTAGTAGAGCGTAATGGTGAAATTCAATGGTTTTAAAATAAAAAAGAACCTTATAAAAAGGTTCATCAATCGAAAAGATACGGACCGCCATCCGTATCTCTATTATAACATTAAATAAGTATAAAGTAAAAATATAATTAGAATTATTTAGTAATTTAAGTAAGGAGATAAAGAGAATGCAATATTCATTTTTAGGATTTTCAGTTTCAAAGATGATGGAATTAAAGCTTGATATGAAAGATATGGCTATACTTAGATATTTTGTTGATTTTAGAGAAACAGGAAGAATGAAAGCTGAAATAATTGAAGGTAAGGCATATTATTGGGTTAATTATAATTCAATGGCAGAAGAAATGCCTTTCTTAGAGTTAGGTAAAAGAACAATAATGCTAAGAATGCTTAAATTAAGAGATTTAGATATTTTAACTCATTATACCAAAAAAGAAGGAGGAACTTATTCATTTTTCGCTTTAGGACCTAAATATATTGAGCTTATAAGCAGCACTAAAGATATAAAAGAAGAAAATCTTAATGAGAAAGTGACCAAGCCATCTAATGCAAGAAAGGGTGTGCATGAAAATGAACAGGGTATGCATAGGAATGAACAGGGTGTGCATGAAAATGTAGAGGGGGTGTGTGTAGAAATGAACACCGGGTGTGCATCAGAATGTACAACAAAGACTCATCTATTAAATAACTCATCTACTAAAAAAACTCTTAATAAAAAATATATAAAAAAAGATGTTGATGAGGTAGTTGAGTATTTAAACATAAAAACAGGAGCTAGATATAAATCAAATTCTAGAAATACTATTAAGCTAATATCTGCTAGATTCAATGATGGATATAGTGTTGATGATTTTAAGAAAGTCATAGATAAGAAGGTGAAGGAATGGAAAGGAACAAAATTTGAGCAATATCTAACACCACAAACACTATTTGGGAATAAGTTTGAAAATTATTTAAATCAAAAAATAATAATAGAGCATAACAGCAATGAGAAGCCAAAGTTAAGATTTAATAACTTCAAAGGCAGAGATTACGACTATGATGATTTAGAAAAAAAACTACTAGGTTGGGATTAAGGAGGAGTGTAAATGGCTGATTTAAGACAAGCAACATTAAGTGAATTAATACTTGAATTACAAAATAGGGATGGTATAAGGAGTATGGAAATTAAGAAAAATGAAGTCCATAAAGTTCAAGCAGCAGGATGTGATGATAGTAGGAGCAGATACATAAAAGGTGAAGGCCCAGCAATTATCCTAGAAGTTAAAAAATCTTAAGGAGAATAAAACCATGGATGAGATATTTGAGTACCTTGAAGAAATATCATACATGAATCCAAAAGTTATAAAAATAAGATTAAAAAATATGTTTAGACTTTCAGATAAGCAAGTAGAGAAAATATACTCTAAGTGGAAAAAGGAATTCATGAAATGTAAGTACAAGGAGATAACCAAAAGTGATTGATTCAAAGCTAGAAAAAATAATATGCAAAGCTATTGAGTATTATTTTAGCGGAATGGCTATAAATAAAGCTATAGAAAAAGCTTTGAAAGAAAGTAAGGGGGAGGATTAATGATTGCAAAAGAGCTTAAAATAAATGATTTAGTTGAATTCAACTTTAAGAATGAAAAACTACAAGGATTAATAAAATTCATACATCTTAACAAAAAACTAGTCAGAGTAAGAGTAATAAAAAATGGTAGAAGATGTTGGCATGAATGGATAAGAATAAATGATTTGAAATCAGTAAATAAGATGGAGTAAATAAAATGGATTGATATTTAAATATGTTAGAGTTAGGAATTAGTTTGAAACTATTACAAAATAAAAATAAATAAAAGAGAGGGTTTGAGAGAATGAAAATGCATGAACTGAAGATATTACCACAATATTTTAATGATGTTAAAAGTGAGAAGAAATCTTTTGAATTAAGAAAAAATGATAGGGATTTTGAAATTGAAGATATATTAATACTTAAAGAATTTAATCCACATGAAAAATATGAGACTATGAAAGATGATGTTTATAGTAATTTTAGTGGGAAAAAGGTATTAAGACAAATTATTTATATCTTAACAGATATAGAAGGATTAAATAAAGACTATGCAATATTAGGAGTTGAGCCAATAGATTCGGATATAGAACTTGAATGGAAATCAGATATGAATGAGTGGGGCACAATATATTGTCCATTTTTAAATAAAGAAGTTATGACATATTATCCAGTAGGAGCACCAGCATATGATTCTATAACTAATCCATTTATAAATGAAGATGGTGAAGTTTATTATTACAAATATGACCATGATGAAGGTGGCTGGTGTGAAGATATGTTTCATATGTGTGATGCAGAGGAATATATAAACTTAAAAGAAGTTCTATGGTACTAATACGCCATTCAAATATAGTAGGTATTACAATTGAATAAGGAAGGCTTTACAATAAAGTGTAATGTATGTAGAAATTCTTTAGTGGAAGATTAAATTTTAAAATTCTTAAAAGGTGTTCGTCATGAACATCTTAGATAAAATAAATAAAAACTAAAAGAGAGTGAGAGTGGATTATGTTAATAAATGAAGATTGCTATAGAAAGTTTAAGAAACACGTTGAGGATAATTTAGAAAGGTATAGTTATTATGTAATAAGCTTAGAGACTCCAGGTCTAGGAGAAGCAACAAGATGGGACAAGGTTTTTGAAAAGAGTTGTTCACCATCAGATCCAACTGCAAGGAAAGCAATTGATGATGAGTATAAAAGAACTTTAGTTAATGTTATAGAGAGTGTACTTTATAAGTTAGATTATAAATCACAAACAATAATTAAAAGGTGTTATTTTGAGGGCAATATAATAAGTGCTAGCGAGGTAATGGATGAGTTAAAAATAAGTAAAAATAGATATTATGAATTAAAGAAAATAGCATTATATAAATTTATGATGGCTTTTGGATTTTGCTAAAGAAGATCATTAACATAGTTAATCAGATGTTATTTTATATGAGCAAAATAGAGGTTAGCATTAATCAGATAGTTAAAGATAAATAAATACTTTTGAAAATATTTAAAATTGAATAGCTTGAATTATGACAGGTAGTTATATCAAATAAAAGATGATATAATTTTTATTAATAGCAAATGTAATGTGTGTTTTTATTAATAAAAGATTTATAAATTTTAGTTATATTAATGGTAATAAATTTATTTTTAAGGGGATAAAAAATGATACTTGATTATAGTGAATATATCTTTAGAAAAGGCTCTCAAGGAGTAGTGAATTTTAAACATCAAGAAAATAATGTAGATGTATTCTATGCTGAAAAAGGAGTATGTCCATTTTGTAAGATTAAAATTAAGAATGATGTATTCAGAAAGAGCTTGAGACATCCTAACATATTTGAAGGAAGTTTTGAAGAATGGGAAACAGTCATTCAATGCCCTATATGTGGTTGGTGGGAGCATGTATATCAAAATAGTAGTGATGCAATGCTTGAGGGTGTAAGGTTTTCAGAGATAAAGATAAATACATCAATATTAAGAAAATATGATGATAATAGTAAAGTGGTACCTATAAAGGCTTTAAGTGAATATATTAAGAAAAATCCTGAAAAAATTTATGGTATTCATCATAAAAAAATGGAGGAGTTAACCCAATCAATATTTAGAGAATGCTACAGTTGTGATGTCGAATTAGTTGGCAAATCCCATGATGGAGGGAAAGATTTAATTTTAATAAATGATGATAAACCTACTATAATTCAAGTTAAAAGGAGAACTAAAAAGGAGATGGCTGAACCAGTCTCTTCAATTAGAGAACTTTTAGGTACAACATTACTTCATCAATCAAAGTCTTGTATATTTGTTACTACTGCAGATCATTTCTCTAATATGGCTATAAAAGAAGCTGATAAAGCTAAACAGCTTAATTTGGTTGAAGAATTTGAACTTATTGATTACCATAGATTTATTGATATGATGCAGCTTAAAAAGAAAAATAATGAACTTATATGGAATAAACTCATAAGGCTTAAATAATAATTAGAAGTATAGCTCAGGAGGGGATAAGGTGGAGCTTCCAATATGAATAATAGGGTACCTTCTATCTTCTAAAAAAGAAATAAACAAATATAAGATAATAAATTGCAACATACCAACTTATGAAAGACCACTAAGACCAGGTAAATAGCTAAGCTATATTTAAGTAGGATAAAATAGTGAAAAAGTCAGGAAAATACAAGGAAAATATTATAGACATATGAAAAACTAATTGCTAAGATTATGGTATAGTGAGAAAAGTGTATAGATTCAGAAATAAGAAGCACAGGCGAGAGAGTTTGTGCTTTTTTATGAAGTTTAAAGGATTAGTAGTTAATAAATTACTAGTCCTTTTATTATGTTCAAAAAAGGGGTGAGAGTATGAGGATAAAGGATATATTAAAAGAAAAGCAACCAGGAACATACAGTAAGCTACATTCCAAAAAAGAAGAAAAGCTTACTGAAAAAGACATTAAAGAACTTATGAGTCATAGTGCTTATAAACGAAGTTCTAGTGGGGCAATTAGGCAGGTGAGGTAATGGATGAAATAATTCGAGGAGAAAAGGTTCCTGCTAATCCTATTCCTGAAAGAAAATATGAACAGTTTAAATATAAGCTAGAAGAAAAAAGTATAAAGTATGCTAAAAGAAATATAATGCTTTTTTATTTAGGTGTTGCTACTGGATATAGACTAGGTGATATATGTGGATTAACTATTGGAGAAATACTTGAAGCTTTAGTTGAGGATAAGTTTTCTATTCAAGAACAAAAGCAATATAAAGCATGGCAAAAATATATAAAGGAACATCCTAATTCAAGTAGGAGACCACCTAAGAAAAGAGAATCACCTATAAAAGCTAATCTTAGAAAGTTACTTAAAGATTATTGCAAAGGGAAATCTAAAAGTTCATATGCATTTGAAAGTAATAAAAAAGGTGAGCATATATCTCCAAAAGCATATAGCAATATACTTTCAGAAGTAGGAAAGGAATTAAATCTAAAAAATATTAGTGGGCATAGTCTAAGAAAGACTTATGCAACTAGACTTTGGGAATCAACTAGGAATTTAGAGTATGTAAGAATAGCATTAGGACATAAAAGTATAGAAACAACGAAGGTTTATCTAGGCTTAAATGATGAAGTTAAAGAAGGAGCTGCATCTATTGCTGATGATAGGCTTTAATTTTTTTTAAAAGCATTAATAGGCTAAAAAATACACTAGGTAAATTAGGAGCTTATTTGAAAAATTATTACTAATATATGTATGCTAAAAATGGAATGAGTAATCTATACTGTTATTACCTATTTAAAAGAAAAATCAAAATATCTTTAAAGCCTTGATATTACTAGTTTTACAATGGTTTTAATGAAATTGATAAAATTTATAAAAATTTATATTAAAAAATCATATATTCAAATTTGGGAAATATCTTAAAAAATTGCTATTTAAAAAAGTCAATTGTCCAAAATGTTAGGGGGTGTTTTTACATGGCAAAAAGCAAATTGAATGAAGTTTTAAAAAGACTGGAAGACATTGAAACATGGGCATCTATGGGATTATCAGAAAGCCAAATTTCTTATAATTTAGGGATAAGCAGATCAAGTCTTGAGAACTATAAAAAGAGCAATTTGGACATTGTAAACAGTCTGAAAAGGGGCAAAAGTAGAGCCAGTTTTAAGGTTGAAAATGCATTATATAAAAAGGCTACTGGATACGTTGTTAAAGAAACAGTTCCTTGTAAAGTTAAAGATACTTACTATGATGATAAAGGCAATAAGTGTATGAAAGAAAACATCGTTGTAGTAGAAACTGAAAAGGAAGTACCAGCAGATGTTCAAGCTATAAAGTTCTGGTTGATTAATAAAGAGAAAGGTAGATGGAAAGAGAATCCTTCAAAGGTAGAAATGGATAAGGCATTACTAGAATTAAGAAAGAAACAAGCAGAGCAGGGAGAGTGGTAATGAGTAGTGGAGTACTTAAAAGGTTTTATTCATCTGATGAATGGATTAACTTTAGACAGATTATATTACTTCAACGTAGTAAACATGATGGGATACATTGTGAAAGATGTGATAGAAGAATAGTTGTTTCAAAACATATTCAGTTACATCATATTATTGAACTTACAGAAGATAATTATAAAGATAAGATGATAAGCCTTAACCCTGATAATGTAGAAGTGTTATGCCAAGGTTGTCACAATAGACATCATAAGAGATGGAGTGGTGGAGGGCATAAAAGAAAAGAGAAGGCTGTTTATTTAGTCTATGGTCCACCAATGAGTGGAAAAACTTCTTATGTTATTGAACATATGGAAAGAGGGGATTTAGTTATAGATATGGATAGCTTATATCAAGCTGTTACCTTATTACCTAAATATGATAAGCCAGACGAATTACTTTATAATATCTTTGCTATAAGAAACTCTATAGTAGAAAATATTAAAACTAGGTATGGTGGATTTAGAACTGCATGGATTATTGGTGGATATCCGAGGAAAGTTGAAAGGGAAAGACTAGCAAAAGAAACAAGAGCAGAGTTGATATTAATGGATGTAGATAGAGATACTTGTATTAAAAGACTTAACAACTGTAATGATTATAGAAGTGAGCATAAAGAAGAATGGATTAATTATATTGATAAATGGTTTGATGAGTTTAGAAAATAATTATGGATAAATAATTATACCCCCATATAAATAATTCAATAGTTTCCCTAGGACCGTTGGAGGTGATAGGTAATTTGTGTACACACTGAAATTTTGACTTTTTTTTGAAAGGTTTTGAGAGAAAATTAGAAAGTTGGTGAGGTTGATGGATGTTAAGAAAGAATACGAGAGAATTAAATCCTTATTTGATGGAGTAGATGAGCAGCAACTTAATTTAATAGATGGAGCCCTTTGGGAATGTGCTAGATTAAGAGTTGAATTAAATGATCTACATGAAATAGTAATATCAAGTGGCTTAATAAAAGTTCATCCCCAAAATTCAACATTACAAAAAGAGTTACCAGTTTCTAAATTAATAGTTAAGACTAGAGCTAATTATTTAAATTATATTTCTAAGTTATCTAATTTACTTGGTAAAAATATAACAGATGAAGATGATGATTTAGGCGATTATGAATAATAATATTTTAAGAGATAGTTGGATACTAAAATATATTGATTTGATTGATAAAGGTGAAGAGATAGTTGGAGAAGAGTTATATATTCAACTAGAAAAGTTAAAGAAGGAATTAACAGATCCTATTTATCAAAACATAATGAATATAGAAATTGATTTAGATGATTCTGAAAAGCATATAAAATTCATAGAAAATGAATGCAAACACTTTGAAGCACCTTATGCAGGTAAGCCATTTATACTAGAGGTATTTCAAAAAGCTTTTATAGAAGCAATCTTTGCTATAAAAATGTATGATGAAGAAGTTGGAAGGTATGTCCGTAAGTATCAGGATATACTTTTTTTAGTAGGAAGAAAGAATGGTAAAACTCCACTAATAGGAGCTATATGTTTATCAGAGTGGTTTTGTGGTGAAATGGGTAAGAAAATATTATGTGCTTCTAATGACTTTGAGCAAGCCGATTTAATGTTTCAAGCTATAAATTCCATGAGGGAAGAAAGTAAGACATTAGAAAAGGTTACTAGAAAAAATCTTAAAGGTATTTATTTTGGAAACCCTAGAACTAAAAAGAAAAAAGGTAAGTTTAGTTATCAAAATAAAGGTAGTATAAGAAAACTATCAGCTAAATCAGGAGCAAAAGAAGGAAGAAATATTGGTGTTGGTGCAGTTGATGAAGTTTTTGAAATGGAAGATGATAGCTTAGTTATGCCTATAAGACAAGCTCTGTCAACTCAGGATGAACCACTTTATTTTGAATTAACTACAGAAGGATTTACTCAAGATGGATATCTAGATAAAAGATTAATTGAGGCTAGGAAGGTTTTAAATGGTGAGAAGCAAAATGAAAGATGGCTTATTTGGTTATATACTCAAGATTCAGAAGAGGAAGTATGGGAAGATGAAACCACATGGGCTAAAAGTAATCCTGGTATAGGAAAAATTAAAAAGTGGTCATTTCTTAGAAGAATGATTGAAGAAGCAAGAGATAGCTCAAGTACTAAGGCATTTGTTTTAGCAAAAGACTTTAATGTTAAACAGAATAACGCTCAAGCGTGGTTAAGTAATAAAGATATTGAGAATACTTTAGAAGCTAATATTGAAGATTTTAAAAATAAAATTGCAATAGGAGCAGCTGATTTATCTGAAACTAATGATTTAACTAATGCTAGAATTATATTTTATGATCCTAAAACTAAATCTAAAACAACATTCTCAAAATATTTTATTCCTGAATCTAAATTAAGGGATATGGAAGAAGGAGAAATGAAAGAAAAGTTTAAAAAGTGGATTAAGGGTGGATACATATTTGTATGTTCTGGTAATGAGGTTGAACAATCAGATGTAGTTGAATGGTTTGTAATGCTATATAAAAAATATAGGATTAAGGTTTATATGACTGGATATGATAAATGGCAAGCTAAAGCATTTAAAAAGGGAATGGAGGACTATGGGTTTGATGTTGAAAAAATAGGCCAAGCTTTTGAATTATCTGCAGCAATGAGTTCAGTAGAAGCAGATTTGAAGGATAAGCTTTTAAATTATAATCAAAATCCAGTTGATAAAATGTGCTTAAGCAATGTATCTGCTAAATGGAAAAGCAGTGGTATGCAAAGAGCACCAGTAAAAGTACAAGGTAAACCTGATAATTGGATTGATGGAGCTGTTACATTACTAATTGCTTATGAGACATTAAATAGATATAAAAAAGATTATATGGATATAGTAGGGAGGTGATTAAGATAGGATTTTTTAATCTTATAAACAAAGCTAAGCAAAAAAATATCAATATGAAGTATGCAAAAATGATGAATGGATATACTCCAGTATTTAATCAATTTGGAAATGATATATATGCTAGTGATATTGTTCAAAATGCAATATCAATTATTTGTAATGATATGAGTAAATTATGTCCTAAACATATTAAGATAAATCCAGAAGATGAAATGCAAACAGTAATTAATGATGAGTTAAATAGGTTATTAAAATATGGACCTAATCCATTAATGACTACAAGTGACTTTATATCAAAAATTGTCTTCCAATATGAATACAATAAAAATGCTTTTATATACCCAACTTACGATAAGATCATGTTAGGTGATAACAAATATAAAAGATATTATACTGGATTATGGCCGTTAAATCCAAGCTTAGTAGAGTTCTTAGAAGATACCACAGGAAAGCTTTTTATAAGATTTTATTTTGCAGATGGTGAGCCTTATATATTACCTTATGAAGATGTAATTCATTGGAGGAAAGATTATAGTCTAAATGATTTTATGGGTGGGGATGAAACAGGAAACCCTAATAATAAGGGCCTTTTAAAGTTGTTAAATGCAAATGATACAATATTACAAGGTATCGAAACTGGAGTTAAAGCAAGTTTTGCAGTTAGAGGAATTATTAAAATAAACACATTGCTTGATGATGAGAAACAGGAAGAGGAAAGAGCAAAATTTGAAGAAAAGATGAAAAATACTAAGAGTGGTATTTTACCTATTGATAATAAAGGTGACTATATTCCAATTACTATAGATCCTAAGTTTATAGATAAAGACACAATGGAATTTATAGATAATAGAATCTTAGCACATTATGGAGTATCAAGAGCTATATTTAATGGGGATTTTACTGAAGAACAATATCAAGCATATTATGAAAAGAAACTAGAGCCTATGGTTATGAGTTTAGGAAGAGCATTTACTAAGACTTTATTTACTCAAAGGGAATTAGAAATAGGTCATGAAATTATTTACTACCAACAAGGGTTAATGTATATGAATACAAGTAATAAAATAAATGCAGTTGATATATTAACTAGGATAGGTACTTTAACAGATAATCAAGTACTAGGAGCCTTTGGATATCCACCATTTGAAGGTGGAAATATAAGAAGAATGTCTCTTAATTATATAAATAGGGATATAGCTGACCAATATCAATTACAGAAGTCAGTAACTAAAGGAAGGGAGGATAAGAATGAGTAAATTTAAAGGTGAACAAAGACTAATAGAGATGAGAGCTGTAGATAATGAAGAAGGAAAAATGATAATTGAAGGTTATGCAATAACATATGATCAACCAGCAACTCATATTTACGGTGCAAGAAAATTTACAGAGATAATAAAACGTGGAGCTTTAGATTTTACTGATATGTCAGATGTTCCACTTAGATATAACCATAATGATACCTGGTGTATTATGGCTAGAACTAGAAATAATAGTTTGCAGCTTATAAAAGATGAGAAAGGATTAAAAATAATAGCAGAGTTAATTGATACTCAAAGTAACCGAGACATCTATAAATCTATCCAAGAAGAATTGATTGATAAGATGTCTTTTGCATTTACTGTTTCTTCAGGAGGAGATACTTGGACCTATGGAGATGAGGAAACACTTAGAACAGTTACAAATATCAAAAAATTATATGATGTCAGCGTGGTGGATACCCCGTTTTATGATACAACTTCTGTATTTGCAAGAAGTTTTGAATTGCTGGAGAGTAACTTGAAACAGCTGGAGAGCTTAGACTTGAGAAAAAGGAAGTTAGAACTAAGATACAAGTATAAAAATAATTAATGAAGAGGAGAATGTACAATGAATTTAGAACAATTATTACAACAAGCAAGAGAAAAGAGAGCTGCTTTATATGAAAGTATTAAAACAGCAGCAACTATGGAGGAAGTAGATAAAATTGAACTAGATATCAGAAAAGCTGAGATAGACATTAAAAGTTTAGAGGAGCAAATCACTTTAAGAGATGCAGGAGCGGCAGGGGACCCAGCAGCTAGAAGCTTAAGTAATGAACCAGAACAAAGAAACCTTAATCCATTAGGAACGTATGGTAGAGGTATGAGCAATAGAGCTGCTGAAGGTGTAGATGAAGATATCTATGGTTCTTTAGCTTATAGAACTGCATTTAGGAATTATGTTGTTAATGGTACTCCAATTCCAGAAGAATATAAAAATGCTGAAGAAAGGGCAGATGCTCTTACTGTAGTAGGTGATGCAGCAGCAGTAATTCCAACAACTATTATGAATAAAGTTATAGAAGATCTAACAGTTGAAGGTAAAATAATTAATAGAATTACTCAAACTTCATTCCAAGGTGGGGTTAAAATTCCGATAGCGGATATTAATCCAACAGCTACATGGTTAGCATCAGAAGAAGAAGTATCAGATGAACAAAAAGCAGAAATGAAAGCAAGTGTTTCATTTAGTTATCATGTACTAGAAGCTAAGGTAGCAATAGGATTATTAACATCAACAGTAACGCTTGGTATGTTTGAATCAACTGTTATTAAGCAACTTAAGAAAGCTATGATAAAAGCTATTGAAACTGCGGTTATTGCAGGTACAGGTTCAGGTCAACCTAAGGGGTTAACAAAATATACTTTACCAGCAGAGCAAATAATTGAATTTACAGATAAAGAAATTGGTACAGTTAAGGGCTGGGCTAGAGCAGAAGCTGCTATCCCTGAAGCTTATGAGGATAGTGAAATATATCTAATGAATAAGCAAACTTGGGAAATGCACTTAAATGGAATGACTGATACAAACGGTCAAAAAATAGGTTTAGGAAAGATTAATGAAAAAGGTCAAAAAATTCTTAATGGGAGAGAAGTTTTAACTACTGATAAATTCCCTGGATTTGATAATGCAGAAGCAGGAGCTATTTTTGGAGCTTTAGTTAATTTAGAGGATTATATTTTAAATTCTAACTTAGCAATGTACTACAAGAAATACTTTAATGAAGATAAGAATAAGTGGATTCATAAAGCTTTAATGATAGCTGATGGTCAAATGGCTATTGGCGAATCAGATTCAAAGCTTGTAGGAGCAAAGGGATTAATTTATTTAAAGAAGAAAGCAACAGTATAGGTGAGTAATGGAGAAACTTCTTGAGAATGTAAAAGTTGAATTAGGTATAACTATTAATGATGAATTAATCGATAAAAATATAACTTTAAAGATTAATGCAGTAAAAGGTTATCTTGAAAATGGTGGGGCAAAGATAGATATAAATAATATATCTGGTGAAACTCTATCATGCATTGCAATAGGAGTTAATGATCTATTAAATAATAAGGCTGGAGAGACTAAATTTTCTCCAGCTTTTAATATGCTTGCAATGCAAATATGCAGGAGGTGATTGTATGCAATTTATTAATCCAATTTATTTAGTTGAAAATCAAAATTGTACTTCGGATGATAATGGAGATATAAAGAATAATCCAATACAAAGAAAAGTGCTAGCTGATATTGAATCAATAAAACAAACTGAGTTCTATCAAGCTCAAGCTAATGGACTAAAGCCTGAAATTACTTTTATAGTAAGAAGTTTTGAATATAAGGGTGAAAAAAATATAAAGCATGGTGAGAAAAATTATAAGCTACTAAGAAGTTTTGATAGGTTAGATGGATTTACTGAGTTGGTTTGTATAGGAGTTGTTAATAATGTCAGTTCCTAAATCAGTAATAAAGATTAAGAAAGGTAATATTGAATATATTTCTTCTGTAGATAGAGTTCAATATACTATAGCTGAACTAAGTAGAGCAGCTTTAAGGGATGTTGGTAAGTTTATTTGTAATAAGTTTAGAAATGGTTACTATGGGATGTTTAGAAGAAAAAAAGGTAATGTAGGTAGATATACTCAGTATTGGGTTAGAAGAAAAGAATGTGATTTACAAGTTGGAATTAAGCCCAATGCCTTTTATGGGGGATTCCAGGAGCTAGGCAGTAGCAAATCAAAAAAATATGGATTATTACAAAAGACGGTAAGTGAAAGTATTCCAGAAATAGTTGTAATTGAATCAAAGTATCTTAGTGCATTAGAAGATGAAGCTAGTGCATTATCAATGATTGAAGAAGAGGAATACGAAGGTGGTGCAGATGGTTAGTAATACCTTAGAGTTAAGAAAAGATATAAAGAAAATTTTATCTGAAGTACATGAAAGAGTATTTTATAGAAGAGCAAGTGATAAAGCTCTTTATCCATATTTAACTTATTCAATTAGTGATATATATGGAGCAAAAGTATTAGAGCTTGATATATGGAATATTGATGTAAAAGATAGCACTATAACCATAGAAACTATTGCAGATAATATTCAAAAGACTTTAGAAGGATATAAATTAACAAATGAAAATCATAGCATAATTTTATATTACAATGAAGATAGAAAATGGATAGATGACGAAGATAAGAGAATTCAAAGAATTAATTTAAGCTATGAAATTAGATATTACGGAAAGGAGTAAATTATGGGAAAAGTTAAAAGTGGGTTTAGTAAGCAAACAAAAGAAAATTTACTAACTGGTGCAGGAGCTTTTTTTAAGAACTTTAATGTAGGTGTAGATACCTATGAAAGTGCTAAAGAAGCAGGAAAGTTAATAGGTGCAACTCAAGGTGGTGGAGAGTTTAAAGCAGTAGCAACAGTTAGGCAAATAGAAGCAGATGGAGTTGCTGGTAAGGCTAAAGGTTTAGAGTTAATAGATAGCTGGGAAGTAAGTCAATCAATGAGTTTATTAGAAACAACTCCAGAAACTATAAAACTTGCACTTGGAGCAGCAGATATAGATATTTCTAGTAATGGAGAATATGAAATTATATCAGGTAGAAGTGAAATAAAAGATGAGGACTACCTTGATAATTTAACATATATCGGAACTATAACAGGATCAGATACTCCAGTAATAATACAAATATTTAATGCTCTTAGTACAGATGGATTAAATATAAAAACAGAAGATAAAAAAGAAGCAGTACTTGGAATAACTGTATATGGACATTACACAGAAGATGACTTAGATTCACCACCATACAGAATATACTATCCTAAGAAGAAAAATGTTGCTACTCCAGTAGCTAATGTAAAAGGTGGAACTTATACAGAAAGTAAGAGTATAACTCTTTCAACATCAACAGAGGAAGCAACTATAAAGTACACTACTAATGGTTTTGAACCAACCTCAAAAGATACTACTTATTCTACAGCGATAACAGTAGATAAAAATACAATATTAAAGGCAAAGGCATTTAAGAGTGGAGTTCCAGACAGTTTAACATTAACAGAAACTTATATAATTGAAACAAATTAAGAGAGTTTTATGCTCTCTTAATTTTATATGTGGAGGTATTTAAATGAGAAATTTACAAACAAAAGACATATTTATTATGTCTAGATTAATAATGTCATTAAATTTAAAAGAAGAGCTAAAGAATATAGCAAGTAAAGTTGATAAAAATTCTGATATTAATTCAGTTGGATATGAAGTGTTTTTTACTATACTAGGTAAGTGTACAGATGAAAGTTCTGAAAAGAAAATATATGAATTCTTATCAGGGCCACTAGAAATTAAAGCAGAAGAAGTTGAAACTATGGATCCATTGGATTTACTAGAAAAACTTATGGAAGTTGCTAATGTAGATAAGTGGAAACTTTTTTTATCCAAAGCTTCACAGTTGATAAAGTAGAAACTGAGGAGCTTTTATTAAAGAGATATAGCAATATAGAATATATTTTGAACCTTTATTTTGAGGAAGGTTGTGAGTTAATATCTAAAGCTTATGAAAAGGAATCAGAAGATAGACTTTGGGAACAGTGGTTAGTTGACTATAGATTAATGGATAAAGAAACTTTTATAGGCTTTGAAGAGTATAAGAACAAAAGTAGAGTTTCAGCTATTAAAGTAGATGAGAAACTAACTAAAGAGCAAATTGAGGATAAAGTAAAGGGCATTATAGAACTAACTTTATAGAAAGGAGGTTAGTACTTTGGCAATAGAAATATTTAAGCTTATGGGTTCTATACTTGTAAATAATGATGAAGCAAACAAAAGCATCTCTAAAACTGATGAAAAAGCGGAAGGGTTAGGAAATAAGTTTTTAAAGGGAGCAGGTACAGTTGCTAAATGGGGAACAGCAATTGCAGGAGCTGCTGCTGCTGGTGGAGCTGCTTTATTTGGAATGGCAACTAAATCAGCAGAAGTTACAGATAGAATTGATAAGCTTAGTAATAAAATAGGTATATCAAAACAAGGATTTCAAGAGTGGGATTATATATTAGGACAAAATGGAATGGATGTCGAAAAACTTCAAGTAGGAGTAAAAACATTAGTTAGCCAAATGGATGCAGCAGCTGGTGGAAGTAAGAATGCTAGTGAAGCTTTTGATAAACTAGGGTTATCCTGGAATGATGGAAATGGAAAGCTGAAAAATCAGGAAAGTATGATGAATGAAGCTATAATGGCCTTAGCCAATATGGAAAATGGTACCGAGAAAGCTAGACTTGCAACTCAACTCTTTGGTAAAGCAGGAGTTGAAATGATGCCTATGCTTAATAATGGAGCTCAAGGTATTGAAGATTTAAAAAACCGTGCCCATGACTTGGGACTTGTATTAGGTGATGATGCTGTTAATGCTGGCGTAGTTCTTGGAGATACATTGGATGATGTAAAATCATCATTTAGTATGATAGGAACTCAAATTGGAGTTAAAGTCATGCCCCTTATTCAGAGTTTTGCTGATTGGATTTTATCTAATATGCCAATAATCCAGACAGTTTTAAGTGGTGCTTTTAGAGGAATAGAACTTTTTGTATCATTTGTAGTCAGAGGAATTACTACAATAGCAGATTCTGTAAATGATAAATTCGGTTGGATAATAGATAAAGTTCTTGAAATGAGGGACACATTTAATAACTCTATGGAAGAGTTTGATGATTATGGTCAAGCTTTTAAATCTATGTTAGAAGTAATAACAGGCCCAATAGGAGGTTTACCTATTTTTGAGGAGATAGGAAAAGTGATGTCAGCAATTCATGAAATAATAGCAAGAGTTAAGAATGGAGAAGGAATAGCTGAAGCATTTAAAGCTGCTTTTGAATGGAGAGATTCAAGTATAGGAAATGCATTGATAGATCTTATGGACTTTTCTATAAATATATTTAAAAGTATAGAATCTGTTATAAGAACAGTAATAGAAAATCTAGGGCCAATTTTTGAAGGATTAAAGAATTTATTTAGTATTACAATTAGTGCATTAGTTACTACCTGGGAAAGTTTTGGGAAGCCTATGTGGGATTTTTTTGTTGAAGCAATTAAAAAGGTGGCAGAAGTATTTAGTTATGTATTTCCTATAGTAGCTAATATTTTCGCTGGAGCTTGTGAAACATTAAATAATTTATGGATTAGCATATTACAACCTTTATTTCAGGCTATAGGTTCATTTTTACAGGCAGTGTTATTACCGATATTTTCATCAACTTTTGATTCGATTCTAAATGTTGTTAAATGGACCTTTGGATTTGTTGGTATATTATGGACTAGTGTATTAAAGCCTATTCTAGATGGTATCATCAATTTTATTGGGGGTATTTTTAGTGGGAACTGGTCACAAATCTGGACTGGAATAATTCAAATATTAAGCGGGATATGGGGAGCCATAAAGATGATCCTATGGTCGCCAATAGAATGGGTTATTAATAAAATAAGTGGAATAATAGAAAGTATAGTATCACCATTTAGACGAGCAGCAGATTCAATAGGAAACATATGGAGCAGTATTAAATCTGTATTTAAATTACCGCATTTCACACTCAATGGCACATTAAATCCATTGAAATGGATAGACCAAGGTATGCCTAAAATAGGTGTTGATTGGTACTACAAAGGTGGAATTTTTACAGAGCCAACTGTTTTGCCAGGTGGGATAGGAGTAGGAGATAAATTTAATGGTAAAGGATCTAATGCAGAGGCTGTTATTCCACTTGATAGTATGTACGAAAATATAAGAGGAATTGTAAGAGAAGAAGTTAATGTAGATAAAGAACAAGTTTTTATCGTAAATAACTATATGGATAGTGAACAAATAAGTCAGTATACCTATAAGAAAGTAAATGGGAAACTGGTTCTAAACTCAAGGCAGGTGAGATAATGTTAATAGATTCAATTAATATATCTAGCTTCAATGCTAAGTTATTAAAAGTAGATATTGATACACAAGAGTTAAGTAATGTAAGTGAATGGCCAACTGGTACATTAAACCCTATATTTTTAGAAAATAGGAAAAAATTTAAAAAAATAGAATTAGAGTTAGCATTTAAAGGTGAATCAAGAGATTTAATATTAAATAATATAAGCAATTTTATGAGTAAATTAACAAGAGAAGTTGTACTAACGTTAGATAGCTACGCTAATAAATACAGATGCATTTTATCTGCAAATACAACTGAAAAAACAGTATCTAAACATATGTATAAGAAGAAGTTAACCTTCCTAGGGTATGAATTTGCAAATGAGAAAATCGAAACAATGAATAGAGTAACATCTAAAACTATTAATGTAGCAGGAAATCAAGTAACTCCTGCCATAGTTGAAATTACTCCTAGTATTGCTTTAGTGGATTTAACTATTACAGGGCTAGATGAAGATTTTATTAAGATAAAAAATATAACAGCTAGTAAGAAGATAATTATAAATGGAGAAGATGGAACAGTTATAGTAGATGGAGCAAATAAGTATGGTGATACAGAAATGTGGAGCTTTCCAAGTTTGAAACCAGGAGTGAATACTATAACAGTAGATAAAAGTAGTGTAGATATAACAATAAAATATAAACCAAGATATATATAAGGAGAGAAGACAAATGAGTAAGATAAAAATAACTAATATAAATATGGTAAATGGATTAAATACACTAGCAGTTTTAGCAGGTACTAAATTACCTATAAAGATAAGCTATGCAGTAAAGAAAAATATAGAGATAATTGCTAGAGAACTTAAAACATATGATGATGAAAAAGCAATATTGATAGATAGATTCGGTCAGAAAGATGAAGAAGGAAATTTAAAGACAGAAGGCAATAAATGCTTTATTGATGATGTAGAAGGTTTTAACAAAGAGATTACGGAACTGAATAATATAGAAAATGAAGTTGATTTTTATGATATATCTTTAGATTCTCTCTTAAATTCAAATATAGAATTAACTACAGCAGAATTAACAAGTATTGAATTTTTACTTAAGTAACATTATATAAACTTCTATGAAAGGAGGGCTAAATTGTTACAACTATATGATGTAAATAGAAATAAGATAAAAGGCTTAGTAGCATATAAAGATTATTGTATAGAAAGTGCTCTTAAAACTGGAGATAAGACACTTTCTTTTTTATATCCAAAAAGACTTGGGAAGGAAATTAAAAATGAGGGATATATAAGAACTAAGACGGATGAATTTGTAATTAAGTCTATAGATAGTTCTGAGGATTGGTTAACTATAAACGCAAGTCTTAATGTAGAAGACTTAGAGGGAGAAGCAAGGGAAAGTTTTACTTGTTTAGAGGAAACTATAAGTAAGTGTTTAGATTTGGCTTTATCTGGTACTGGATGGACTGCAAATGTTACAGGAGTAACTAAAAAGAGAACTGTAAGAATGACTAACTGTAATAGTTGGGATATTATACAACAAGCTAGAAAGACTTATTTAGTAGAGTATAAATTTGACACTATAAATAAGATTATCTATGTTAAGGAAAAACAAGGGCAAGATAAAGGAACTTACTTCACAGAGGATTTAAACTTGAAAAAGTTAGATATAAATAACGATAGTTATGACTTTTTTACAAGGATTAAACCTATTGGGAAAGATGGACTTAAGATTGATGCTAATGGCAAAGACTACTTAGAAAACTATCAATATTCTAAAAAGGTTAAAACTCTTATTTGGAAAGATGAAAGATACACAGTAGCTTCCAGTCTATTAGAAGATGCAACAATAAAGCTTAATGAATTAAGCAAACCTCGTGTAGCTTATGCAGTAGGTATTATAGACCTTGCTAAGTTAAATACTAAATATAAAAATATTTTAGATTATAGTTTAGGAGATACCATTTATCTTTTATCTAAAGAAAATCGGGTACGGGAAAAGCAACGTATAGTTAAGATAAAAGAATACCCAGATGAACCAGAGCGTAATAGTTGTGAAATAGCCAATACTATCTTAACTTTTGAGGATATACAAAAGGAATATGCAGACACAACAGATACAGTAAACAATATTACTTCTGATAATGGGACAGTAAGTGAAAATGCTATTGCAAAAGCAGTGGAGAAACTTACAATCAATAAAGTTGAAATGAATAAATTCACAGCTCTTGAGGGGACTGTAGGAAGTTTAACTGTAAATAAGTTAGATGTAGATAAAGCAAATATAAAATTTGCTAAAATAGATACAGCGATAGCTAAGAAAATAGAAGTAACAGACTTAAATGCAGATAATATAAAATTTGAAGTTGCAGAAGGTGGAACTTTAAACTTGCAAACATTACTTTCTAAATTCATTACAGGAGAAAGTGGTCAGTTCTTAAATCTTACATCTAGCAATGTAGTAATAGATAATGCAGTTATAAAAGGCTTGATAGCTCCTAACATTAGTGTAGGAGATTTAAAGGCTGGTAATATAGATTCTAATAGATTCAATATAGTTGGTACAGATGGAAACTTACTTATTAAAGATAACACTATACAAATAAAAGATAGTGCAAGAGTAAGAGTTCAGATAGGTAAAGATGCTAGTGGAGATTATTCCATGTATGTATGGGATAAGCAAGGGAATTTAATGTTTGATGCATTAGGTTTAAAATCTAGTGCTATAAAAGATAAAATAATTCGTGATGATATGGTTGCTGATAATGCTAATATAAATGGTTCTAAACTTAATATTAGCAGTTTAATAACAGAAGTAAATAAAGATAATACACAAACATTAAAAGCTAGTAGGATATCCTTTGATAGTACAGGACAAAGTTTAGAAGTAAGTTTTAATAGTCTTAAGAGCAATGTAGATAATATGGAGATAGGGGGAAGGAATCTACAAGGAAACGCTGACTTTAACAAACCTTTAAGTGGTACATGGAGATATGATGCACAATTTATGAGTATAAATGAAGAAATATTATGTGATGGTTATAAATCTGTAAAAATATTAAGAACAAATGCAACTACAACAAGTACAAGGTATCTTTATACAGGTGGAGGAGTTATTCCAGCAAAATATGGAGAAGAATTTACAATGTCTTTTATGTACTATATTCCAGAGGATGTTGAACAAGAAATAGATGGAACTTTCCAAGCTGGGGTATGGTTCTATAAAGACGGTAATGCTGGTGCTGGAAGTACAAGAAAAAACTTAGAAAATGAGATTGTTAAAGGTAAATGGATTAAAGTTGTAGTTAGTGGAAAGGCAAAGAATGTTGACACTAAATCCGTGGCTTTTGTTATTGGATTTGATAAAAATTGTGAAGTATATATTTCTAAACCAAAGCTAGAAAGAGGAAATAAAGCAACAGATTTTACAGTAGCTCCAGAGGATGTAGAAGAAAAAATAGAATCCAACACAACAGCAATAACGGTGGCACAAGGAAAGATAGAAGGATTAATAAAAGAAAGCACTATAAATAAAAGTGATGTAACTACATTAAAAGATAACTATACAAGTATTAAAGCTACAGTAGATGGAATTAATACAACAGTAGCTAGTCATACAAGTAGTATAGGGAACCTAACCACAGATTTAAGTGGAGTATCTGGAAAAGTTGCAACAATAGAAAATAAACAAGCTACTTTAGAACAAAACTTAAATGGATTTAAGACTACTGTAAGTAATACTTATAGCACTAAAACAGAACTAAATACTGCAAAGATAGATGCAATAAATAGTGCGAATAACTCTACGGATAATAAATTAAAAAATTATTCTACAACAATAGCTATGAATACAGCAATTACTCAAAGTGCGAATAGCGTAAAAACAGAGGTTTCTAATACTTATTTAAGCAAAGGAGAGGCTACTAACACTTATGCTACTAAAGCAAGTATGGAGTTAACAGCAAATCAATTAAAATTAGATTTTAGTAGTAGTGGCGGATACAATTTAATAAAAGATAGTAATTTAATTAATAACGATAAGTTTTATTGGTGGCATCCTTATGTAGGAAGTTTTTATTGGCAAAGAAATTCAGGACAAGTTGGAATTTATACAAGAGTAAATGAAGCTACTGCAATATATCAAACTGTTCAAGTAAAACCATATACAACATATACACTTTCTGCAGTATTAACTCCAGAAGTATCTACATCTGGAGCAGTTTTAATAATTGAACTTCCCCAAGAAAATGGTAGGGGAATAAAATCAAATATAGTAGAAGCTGGAACTAGTAGAAGAGAAAGTATTACAATAACAACACAAAATTCAACAGAAATGAAAATAGCTGTTAAACACTTAGGTTCTAAAAACAATACTGGAGGATATGTTTGTTGGATAAAAGATTTATTACTAACAGAAGGTAAGTTATTGTTACCTTGGACACCGAATCCGAATGAGGTTTACTCAGGAAACACTATTATAGATGGTTCTGGAGTTGAAATAAGCAATGGAGCATTAACAGTTTTAAATAATTCCGGACAAGTAATGTTACAAGGAGATTCTGCTGGGAATTTAATTTTTGAAGGTAGATTACAACCATCTGACCACATTATAAAATTGTTCGGTGAAGAGTGTAGAATAGATGCGGATCAAAATATATTAAGAATTCAAAAAAATAGAGAAACATATATTTCTATAGATAACAGTGAATTAGCCTTTTATACAACAGGAAATAATAAAATGGCAATGGCATTTGAACCAGGAGCAAATACAGCATTAAGAATATGGGGGAACCGAAGTGGAGGAACTCTTAAATTTAGAAGAGATATATACGCAGTAGAAAGTAGAAATAGTTCCGATAATGGCTATGGAAGCTTTATTGCTAGTGCTTTTAATAATGCTTCTAGTAGAGAGTTTAAGACAGATATAACAGAGCCTACCGATATTGACTTTATAAATATACTTAAGAATAATCACATAAAGAAATATAAATTAAAAGCAGATATAGAAAGATTAGAATCATTCCCTACCGCAATAGATAAAGACGGAAAAGGAATGGAAATATATGCAGATGAAAAATTAGGATTTATATTAGAAGAACTAACAGAAGAAGCTAAATTATTATTAAATCCACGAAACACTCCCGGAATTGATTCCTATAGTATGTGTAGTATGCTTTGGGGAATAGTACAAGAACAGCAAAAAAGAATAGAAGCATTAGAGAACTTACAATAGTAGGTTCTTTTTAATTTATGAGAAAGAAGGTGCAAGATGAATGATATAACAACACTATTTAATACATTTGTATTTCCTGTAGCTTTATGTATTTTATTAATATGGTTCATGTATAAAAAGATATGGCCAAGGATAGAAACAACATTAGATAGGGTTACTAAAACGAATGAGGAACTAAGTACCAGTAATAGGATTTTAACAGAAAACTTAGTAGAAAAAGTAGACAATATGGATAATAAGCTTGATAAAGTATTGAAAGAGAAAGGAGAAATAGCATGAGCAAATTAGTAACTAAAATAACTAGTCTTATAGAGGTTAAAAAGATTATAGCATTATTAGTTATAACAGTATTTTGTATTCTAAGTGCTAGAGAAGTAGTAAGTACAGAGCAATTTACTACAGTCGCAATAATGATCGTATCTTTTTACTTCGGACAATCTACAGTAAAAGGTACAGTAAAATCTACTAAGGAGCAGGAGTAATCTTGCTTCTTTTAATTTATAAAATTTTAAATCTGAAAGGTGGAATTTTAAATGGCGTTAATTAAAAATTTAATACCAGAAAGTCAATATTCAACTAAGTGTCCTTATTCAATGACACCAAAAGGGATATGTATTCATAATACAGCCAATGATGCTCCAGCTATAAATGAAAGAAATTATATGGCTAGGAGGGATAATCAGAATGAAGTATCATTTCATATTGCAATAGATGATAAGGAAGCTATACAATGTATTCCATTCAATAGAAACGCTTGGCATTCAGGAGATGGAGGAAGTGGACAAGGTAATAGAAATTATATAGCAGTAGAAATATGTTATTCAAAATCAGGTGGAGAGAGATTTATAAATGCAGAAAAAAGAACTGCTAGAGAAGTTGCGGCATTATTAAAAGAATATGGATGGGGAATATCTCAAATTAGGAAACATCAAGATTTTAGTGGGAAATATTGTCCTCATAGAACATTAGATATGGGATGGCAAAGATTCTTAAACATGGTTCAAATAGAATTAAATAATTTAAATATTAATCAATATATTAAGGAGGAAATTAAAGTGGATTATATAATTCAATATTCAAATTCAACAGATCAGGCTATAGCGGAGATAATGGCAGATAGATTAAATTGTCCTACTATTAATTGTTTAAGACCATATGCTTTTTATGGACAATATAAAACAGTAATTGCAGTAGGAGAGGCTAAAAATAAAAGTGGATATACTAATGTAGAAATAAAGGGAGCTAATAGAAAAGAAACATTAGATAAAGCTATAGAGTATTGTGAAAAATTAGGAAAGTAGTTATTAATGCTAGTAGGTAGGAGAAATCTTACTTACTAGCCTTTTTTATTTTTTTCAATAATCATATTATTTACTTATTTTCCATAATATGTTATTATGTGAACATAAAACATTAAGGGGGAATTAAAATGATTAAGAAAAAACTCAAAACATTTTTGACAGTTGCAGTTTTTACATCAATTTTCTCATTAGGTTTTCTACATTCGGAAGAAGCCAAAGCATATAATGCTGGTGGAGATGGAAATGTAAAGTTCAACTCTTGGGATATCAATAATTATAGTAGTACAGCAGATTTATGGACTCAAACAAGAGCCAATTATGATCCGGAAAGAATAAAAGATAGAGTTACTTATGGTGATTATGACGGAAACGGAAAAGATGAAGTTATGGCATTTTACGATTATGGAAATGCTAATACAGGGATTCATCGCTTATATGAAGATGGTGGAAAGTATTATAATGTATCAATTTATGAATCTGGTGTAAATAATTTTAATGCAAGCAGTATAACAAACAAAGTTGTATCAGGAGATTTTAATGGTGATGGTAAAGATGAGATATTAGTGCTTTATGATTATTTTAATAGAACATCCACAATGTTTCAGTTTTCACTAAATAGTGACGGAAAATCTGTTAGTTCAAAAACTGTATGGAATGCTACAGATTTTGTTGGAGATATGGTTAATGCAATGGTAGCTGGAGATTTTAATGGCGATGGTAAAGACGAAGTGTTAATATTCTACGATTATGGAAATAATGTTACTGTTGTTTTTGAATTAACAATGGGGTCAGATGGAAAATTTACAAGTAAGGAAGCTTTTAGAGCAACGCAATTTGCGGGAAGTCAGATTAAAGGAAAAACAGTATCTGGCGATTATGATGGAAATGGTAAAGATGAAGTTGCAATGTTCTATGATTATGGAAACGCTACTACTAGGATATTATCATTAATAAATAACAATGGAGCTTATTCATTATCTGAGACATGGTATTCCAATTCATTTAATGGATCTTTAATAAATGGAAAGGTAGTTTCAACACATAATAGTAGTGGTAAAGATAAAATAATTGCATTGTATGACTATGGGAATAATGTTACTGGTATATTTAGCTGGCAATTACAAACAAATGGTAAGTTTACAGCAGTAAAGGAAAAAGAGTTAACGAATTATGAAGCAGCAAGAGTATCTGGGAGATTAGCAGTTGGAAAAATAAATGGAATTACAACACGATTATTAGCTATGTATGATGGAACTGTTGTTCAATCGCAAACACAAGCAGATAAAGTAATTGCTGAAGCTAGAGCGCATATTCCGCTTGTAACATATGTGTATGGTGCAGATGATGCAGCAAGGCATATATTTGATTGTTCGTCATTTACAAAACATATTTTTGCACATCAAGGAATATCGTTAGGAAGAACTACTTGGAATCAAATGGACCAGGGAGTCGTAGTTTCACAGGCTAATCTTAGAGCAGGAGACTTAGTATTTACATTAGGCGGAAATCACGTTGGTATATACACGTCGAATGGTAAGATGATTCATAATTCTAGGGAAGGTGTTAATGTAATCGAAAGTAATATAACTGATTTCTATACTGCAAGAAGAATATTATAATATTTAATAAGTGAAAGCACCTAGATTTATTCTAAGTGCTTTTATTTTAATATAAGTCCAGTCATAAGAACTAATATACATAAAAATGATAACTTTATGCTTATATTTATCCTTATAAAACTTCCTTTCAACTAAACCACCTTATTTAATTCACATCTACTTCTAAAAAATTTAAACACTAGGTTCTATTCATTTATAACATTGAATACAAAGATACCAGAAGTAATTAATTGGAGGTGTCATTGATGGCAGAAAGGTTAAGAGTTGTTTTAGAGTTTTCTAAGAATAAAGAAAGAGACTTATTATTATATCAGGAGTTAATTAAATACAGTAATCCAGGAGCAGTAGTTAAAGATATGCTTTTTGGAGTTCTACCTTTACCTAACATAGATAATAATTCTAATAAAGCATAGTAAATAGGCCTGTACAGTACGGATATGTACGGACAAGCCTTTATATTTCTTGATAATTAATTAAAATAGAAGTGGGGTAGGGTAGTGAGTAAAATAGTAGAGTTAATAAATTTCTTATTTAAAAAACAAGAAAAAAATATAATATTAGATGATAGGTTTGAATTTAGGCTTAATTCTAAAGAGAAACAATTAATTAAAAAGTATTGTGATTTAAAACATATATCAGCCAGCGAATTCTTTAGATCTTTAGCAATAAAGGAAATAGATAATTTTATAAAATGTAGTGGGAGATAGCATATAATGATTAATTAAAATCAATTCAGGTATTCATTTCTTAGATAGTTCATATCTAAATATTTATCCATATAAATACTTGTGTAAGAGAATATGTTGTAGATAAAACAATGCAACAAGTTTTAAGTAAAAATGCAGATATAGGATTTTGTGGACCTGAGCAAACTGTGTACATTAATAATCAAGGCAGAGAGGATTACCCAGTACTCTTTGCACAATTAACACAAACAGATGGAGCATTTTTAGTTGGAAGAGAAGCAGATGAAGATTTTAAATGGACTGATTTAAAAGGAGCAGAAGTTATAGGAGGAAGACCAGGTGGTGTTCCAGAAATGGCATTTGAATATGTATTAAAACAAAATGGATTAGATCCTAAAACTGATGTAAATATGGTAACTAATATAGATTTCACTGCTACATCAGGTGCTTTTAAAGCTGGTACAGGTGAATATGTAACATTATTTGAGCCAACAGCTTCTATGTTAGAAAAAGAAGGTAGTGGTAAGATTATAGCATCAATCGGAGAAGCAGTTGGAGACTTACCTTATACTTGTTTCTTTACAACTAAATCTTACATGGATAAAAACCCAGAAATACTTCAAAAATTTACAAATGCAATTTATAAAGGTCAACAATGGGTTGAATCACATAGTGATGAAGAAATAGCTGATTCAATAATTTCATTTTTCCCAGGAACTGATAAAGACATAATAGTTTCAGTTGTTAAGAATTACAAAGAGATAAATGCTATAGCTACTAAGCCATCAATTGAAGAAGAAGATCTAACTAGATTAATGGATGTAATAGAAAGTTATGATAGTAGCTTATTGACAGATAGACCGTCATTTGAAAAGATAGTTAATAATAGTTTTTCAGAAGAAGCAATGAATTCTAAGTAAATCTTCAAGAGCTAGCTCTAGAATACTAGAGCTAGCTAATAAACTTCCTTCTATAAATATTTACATAAATTAGAAAGGAGGTATAGATTTGAGTTTAATAGATATATCAAATATAAGTTTAACTTATCACTCTTTGAAGGGTGAGACAAAAGCTATAGAAAATGTAAATTTTTCAATAGAAAAGGGGGAGTTCGTTAGCATAATAGGGCCATCAGGATGTGGGAAATCAACGCTTTTAAATATTATTAGTGGTCTTTTAAAACCTTCTGATGGAAAAATAATTTATATAGATAAAGATATAAATAATAGATTAGATAAAATGGGATACATGTTTCAAAAAGACTATTTGTTTAAATGGCTTTCTGTTAGAAGCAATGTATTATTAGGGTTAAAGATAAAAGGCTTAGACAATGAAGAAAATATACAAAGAGCTGACAAGTTGTTAGATAATTATCAATTATCTAAGTTTAAAAATCATAAGCCAGCAGAGCTTTCAGGAGGAATGAGGCAAAGGGTAGCACTTATTAGAACTCTTGCATTAAATCCAGATGTTCTACTTTTAGATGAGCCATTTTCAGCTTTAGATTATCAAACAAGGCTTAAAGTGTGTGATGATGTTAAGAGTATAATAAAAAGAGAAGGAAAAACAGCTATAATGGTAACTCATGATTTAGGAGAAGCAATTGCAACTTCTGATAGGATAATAGTTCTTACGAAAAGACCTGCAAAGGTAAAATTAGATGTAAAGATAACATTTAAAAATGCTGAGGCAACTCCGTTTCAAAGAAGAAAGGAACCAGAATTTAATGAATATTTCAATTTGCTATGGAAGGAGTTGGACAGTGTAAATGAGTAAAGAACATGAGGATTATATTAAAAAAGTAAAAAGAGATAGAATTAAGATAGCTGTATTTAGAGTAGCCATATTATTAATATTTATTGTTTTATGGGAAGTAGCAGCAAGGCTGAAATGGATAGATCCATTTCTAACATCAAGTCCATCTAGGATACTTGATTCATTTATATCTTTTGTAAAAGAAGGAACATTGCTTAAGCATATATTAATAACTTGTTATGAAACAATATTAGGATTTACATTAGGAACGGTGCTTGGAGCAATTATAGCTATTGTATTATGGGCATCACCTTTTACATCAAAAGTGTTAGATCCATACTTAGTAGTATTAAATGCTTTACCCAAAGTTGCACTTGCACCAATAGTAATATTTTGGGTAGGAAATGGTATGACAGCAATAATTGTTATAGCACTTTTAATTTCTATAGTAACTACAATAATAACAGTATTAACAGGCTTTAATGAAGTTGATAAAGGTAAACTAAAGCTTATGCAAACACTACAAGCTACAAAGTTTCAAACACTAAAGTATCTTGTATTCCCATCAAATATCCAAGTATTAATTTCTGCATTAAAAATAAATGTTGGTTTATCTTGGGTAGGGGTTATTATGGGTGAATTCTTAGTAGCAAGAGAAGGATTAGGATTTCTAATAGTATATGGTGGACAAATTTCACAATTAGATATGGTTATGATGAGTATTGTAATTCTTTCAGTAATAGCATTTGTTATGTATATGATTGTTGCAAAGATTGAAGAAAGATTAAAAAATATAAATTAGTGTTGAAATTAAAAAGCTGATAATAGTTTTATTATTAGCTTTTTAAAATTAAATTAAATTTATTTAAAGTTTCTTCGTTAATTTTAATATGTTTAAAATAAGTATTAATTATTAGGCGAAATTTGTAAAGATTTCAATTGTAAAAGTTAAAAATATTTGATAAAATGTATATTATATAATAATTGTGTAGATAAAATGAAAAGGTGGATTAAGTTATGAAAGAAACAGACAAGCTTTTTTCTACTATAATAAAGTGCTTGAAACCGTTTGTTAAAAAACTAAAAATTGTAATTAAACCATTGGGAAAGAGCATTAATAGGACAAGCAAAAAAATAAATAATACATACAAAAAAATGAATGAAAAAAATCCATATATTGAACCAGTTGTTATGATTGGTATTCCTTGTTTATTTGTACTTGCTATGATATTAGGAATAAAGAACTTTACAACTGTTGAGGAAATTAACATAACTAAAAATAGTGCAGAATATCTATATTATGAAAATAAGTATGATGAATCAATTGAAGAATATAATAAAATGCAAAAAGAAGAAAATTGGCCAATTTGGACAGTAAAATCTGCTGATATATATTCTATAAAAGGTGATATTAAAAAATCAAGTTCTCTTTTAAAGGAAGCAATAATAAAAAGAGATAGAATAATAAAAGAAGAGGGCTTTGATAAATATAAAGATAAAGATATAGAATTGATTAATTCTATGTTGTTTACCTTTATAATGAACAAAGAATATGATGAAGCTATTTCACTTGGAGAACAATATATAAGTGAGTATGGAAGAAGCAAAGAAATTTTAAAGACATTATTCTCAGCTTATATTTCAAATAACCATATATATAAAGCTGAAATGTTAACAGAAGAGTATCCTATAGATGAAAAATCAGCTTATGATGTTTGTGTGTTAGCTAATATGAATATGCTAATTAATAGATGGGATAAAGGACTTGAACTCTTAAAAGATGCATGGTATTTAGATAAGAATGAATTGAAAATATATGATGTTATAGAAGATATGTCTTCATTTAATAGTGAAAAATTAATAGAATCAATACAAGCTAAGATAGAGAATAATACAAATGAGGATGCATATAAAATGCTTCTAGCAAAAGCTTATTCTGTTTCAAAAGAAACTGCAAATGATGCAGAAGAATTAATGAAAGATTTAGATGATAATAATGTTGATGGAATAGCAAGTGATTTTATAAATTATGAAATATGCAAATCTAGAAATAATAATTCAGAAGCAGAAGAATATTTAGAAGCAGCTGAAAGAAAAGCAGAAAAGGAAAAGAAAGATTCATATGTAACATATTATATTTCAGCAGTAAAGGCATTTAATAATGAAAAGTATGAAGAAGCGTTTAACTTGGCTAAAAAAAGCATAATAGCCAATCAAGAATATATTAATAATTATGAAAGCTTAATTCCTGATATTTTATTAGCAAAAGGAAATATTAAGCCAACAGAAGCGTATTTTAGAACTGCTATGAAAAAAGAGCCATACAACTATGAAACAATAATTAAAATAGCAAATTATTATTCAAATTATGAATCTAATTATGAAAAGGCTAGGAATTATTATGAGTTAGCTTTAAATATTAAAAAAGATGATAGTGAGTTGTATTTTAAACTTGCTAAGCTAGATATAGTTGATGAAAAGTGGGAAGATGCTTCTAACAACTTAAAGGAAGCAATAAAGCTTGATGAAGATAACCCGGAATATTATAGAACTTTAGGTGCTGTATATTTAAAGAGTTCAAAGAATGAAGAGGGAATTGAGCTTACTCGTAAAGCTTATTCTATGAATGAAAAAGATATATTGGCATTAAATAATGCAGGTTGGTATTATTTAATGGTTGAAAATGATATTGCAAGAGGATATGAAAATATAAAAGCGGCATATGAAGAAATTCCAGCAAGTATGGACGAAAGTACTAAGAATTCTCTTATAGAAAATTATAATAAATCAAAAGAGGTTTATGATAAGTTTTTAAAAGATAGCTCCCAAGAGTTTAAGATAACAGGATTGAAATTGTTTTATTAAAAGTGCCAGTAGGCACTTTTTTTATGTAGAAAAATAATACAATTTCTGGTATTATTATAATTATATTATATATATAATTATATTTATGGGGGGATCTTATTGAAAAAATCTAAAAAAATAGTTAGGCTAATTGTAGTTATTTTAGTAATATGTATCGGGTTTATATTTATTTTTAAATCAAAATATTCAAATGATGTTACTATTAAAAAGTGGGATAATATATATAATGAAAGCAATATAAAATTCTTTTATGGAGAAAAGGATGATGAAAAAATAAAAATACTTAAAGATATGTATAGTATAGAAGAAAAATTAGAAGGTGAAAAAGATAAAGTTAAAAAGGCCATAAAAATATCGGAAATTTTAAATGAAATAATTACATTTGATGATGTTCCTAATACTAAAGGAATAAATGGATTTGATATATTAAAGGAAAAGAATGGAGCTAAGAAGGCTTCAGCTAGAGATCTTGGTATAATTTATAGAGATTTTCTTGAAAGTGTAGGGTATACAGCAAGACTTGGAGAGTTTAGAAGAACTGATGCTAAATTAAGTAAGCAAAGTTCATATTATATAGTTGAGTTTTGGAGCAAAGAAGCTAATAAATGGATAATGATTGATTTTATTGATAGAGGATATTTTGATAAAGAAGGATTTCCTTGTAGTGCATTAGAGCTTCTTGATGGAGACATTAGAAATTTAAATTACACAGGAAAAAGTGATAGAAATGATTATATACCAATGCTAAAGAAGTCTTTATATACTTATACGATAAGTATTGATAATACTACTGACATGCAAAAAAGTAATAGCTATGTAACTTATATTAAAAATGAAAGTGATATAACTTTTAAGTTTAAAGGAAGCTATATTGTGCCTACAATATTCACACAAAATAAAGATTTAATAAACAAAAACCCTATTGATACACTTGTTTCAAGTGATGAAAAAGCATATTTAGTTTTAATGAAAAAGCAAGAAAAAACATCACTTGAAAATGAACAAGAAAATAGTAGTTTTGTAGTTGGGGCTTTTAAGGATGGCAAAATAATGGATGAATATTATATAAAAGAAAAGGATAGTGGATTTAGAAAAGTTAAAAAGTATTCAGATATTTTATTAACTAAAGGAGATAATTTAATAGAGCTTTCAATAGATGGTGAAAATGTAGTAAGTAGTATAGAAATAGATTATAAAAAATAAAATATAAAGTTTTCTTTATTTTATTTTTAAGTTTCTTTAATATAATCTTAAGATTTAATGGATTATATTCAATAGACAGTATAAGATTATAAAGGTATAATAAGATTTGTTGTAATTATAACAGGTCTTAAAAGGAGGAAAAAGAATGGGTTTAGATTTTATCTATATACTTAAAGCTATAGTTATAGCTATAGTAGAAGGTCTTACGGAATTTGTACCAGTTTCATCAACAGGACATATGATTTTAGTAGGAAGTCTAATAGGCTTTAGGTCGGGTGCTGTTGGTGCAGAAGAATTTGCAAAGATGTTTGAGGTAGTTATACAACTTGGAGCAATTTTAGCGGTAGTAGTATTATATTGGAATAAACTTTGGGGAGCGGTAGTTGATTTCTTTACTTATATCTTTACATTAGGGAAAAAAGGACAATCAGGTTTCAGATTTGGAATAAATGTAATAATAGCATCAATTCCAGCTCTAATTGTAGGTTTAACTTTATATGATGATATAAAAAGTTTGTTTAAACCTTCTGCAGTAGTTGTTGGATTTATTGTTGGTGGTATATTATTACTAGTAATAGAAAATAGATTTAGAAATAGGGCTTCAAAAAGAGGAAAAACTACAACAGTTGATGTTTTTGATTTAACTCCAATGCAATCATTAAAAGTTGGATTATTCCAAGTTTTATCAATGTGGCCAGGAATGTCAAGAAGTGCTTCGACAATAATGGGGGGATGGATTGCAGGACTTGCAACTCCAGTAGCAGCAGAGTTTTCTTTCTTTTTAGCAGTTCCAGCCATGATTGGTTCATCAGCTATGGATTTATTTAAATTTGATTATTCAATAATGAATTCTACATATATAGTGGCATTAATTATTGGCTTTATTGTAGCTTTTATAGTATCAATAATAGTTATGGATATGTTCGTAAGCTATTTAAAGAAGAAGCCTATGAGAATATTTGCTATATATAGAATTATTGCAGGTATAGTTTTATTAGCATTATCACTTGCTGGAATAGTAACTTTAACTATGTAAAATGATTTAAAAAAAATAAGAGTACCTAGTTGTACTCTTATTTTTTTAGTTCATTTTCTAATTCTTTTTTTAGGTTTTCAATTTCTTTTTTGTAATTTTGAGCTTTATTTGTTAAGCTTGATTGTATATTATTTACTTTAGCTTTTAAGTTTTTTGTGGAATCTAAAGCAGAATTAATTTTACCTTGTACAAAATAATCTGTAAAAAAATTATCAAATAAATAGTCAAATATACCAGACATACTATCAAGATTTAAATTAACATTAATTTCATCACTTAAATCTTTTAATTCAGCATTATATCTATTTAACATTACTTTTATTGAATTTATTGATTTTGAAGCATCATCCATTTTGGAACGTTTAGCCATTGTTGCTATAAAATCTCCACCCATCATATCATAGATACCCCAGTTTTGAGCACTATTTAAGTTTGATATAGCTTTATCTATATAAGGGATTAGTTTATCGCCTTCAAATAAAGCTTCTTGTATTTCCTTAAGTTCTAGGGAGGTATTTTTTAATTTATTTAAAATTAATAATACTTTTTCACTTTTCCCGTTATTAAATTTTATAATATATTCAGCCGAATTATTTAAAAGATCATCATATTTTAAATCAATATCACCAATATCGTTAATATCTTTTAGCATTTGTTTTTTATTAGATGTTAATCTATTTAAGTAGTCTTCTTTTTCTAAGTATCTAGCTTGTGCTTCTAAAAATTCAAGTTTTTCTTTGGAAAGCTTTTCATCCATTGATCCTTTAATTTTATAGTAAACATATGATAGGCTAAAGGATTCTAAATTATCTACATCCTTTTTTTCTTTGGCTAAAATTTTTTTTAGTACTTCTAATGATTCATTAGTTCTATTTATTTCTACATCAAGAGTAGAAATCTTTGATTTTAGTTTTTTTAAAGTAGTTCTTTCTTCCTCAAGTTTTAAAAATTCTTCGTTAAAGCTTCTCATAAATAATCCCCTATCTTTAAAATAAATATAAAGATATTATAAAGTATTTAATACTATATTTCAATATAGTTTAGTTAATTTCATATAAATTAAAACAATAATTATGAGAAAATTACAAAAATATAAAAAATATTGAAAATAAAGATAATTTTACTTTTCAGTATATTATCTTTATGCTATCATTAAATAAGAGAATTAACAATAATGCTTTGAAAACAATTGCATTAAATGAAGCTAAATTGTTATATTCAAAAAAAAGAATTAACAGAAAATTTTAAATGTATAATCAATTTGAAAGTAACTGAATTGGGTAGGGGGAGTTTTAAATGTCACAACAAATTAAAAAAATAGCATTACTAACAGGTGGTGGAGATTGTCCAGGATTAAATGCAGTTATAAGGGCCGTAACAAGAACAGCTATAATAAACTATGGAATGGAAGTAATAGGTTATAAGTTTGGATACAGGGGATTATACAACAATGATTTCGTACCTCTAACTTTAGATAGCGTATCAGGGATTCTTCATAGAGGAGGAACTATATTATATAGCTCAAACAAGGACAACTTATTTGATTACTTAGTAGAAGAAAATGGCGTTATGGTAAAAAAAGATGTATCAGATGTAGCTGTAGATAATCTAAAGAAAGAAGGAGTAGATGTATTAGTTGTAATAGGAGGAGATGGAACTTTAACATCAGCAAGAGACTTTGCAAGAAAAGGTGTTAAAGTAATAGGTGTTCCAAAAACAATTGATAATGATTTAGCATCAACAGATGTAACATTTGGTTTTAATACGGCTATAGATGTTGCCACTGAAGCGTTAGACAGACTACATACTACAGCGGAATCACATCATAGAGTAATGATTTGTGAAGTTATGGGTAGAGGAGCAGGTTGGATAGCATTAGAATCTGGTATTGCAGGATCTGCTGATGTTATACTTTTACCTGAAATGCCTTATGATATAAATAAAATTGCTGAGAAAGTAAAAGAAAGAGAAGCTGCAGGTAGAAGATTTAGTATAGTTGTAGTAGCAGAAGGAGCAAAACCTAAAGATGGAGAAGTAGTAGTTGCTAAGATAGTTGCTGATAGTCCAGATCCAATAAGACTTGGTGGAATAGGAAATAAATTAGCTGAAGATTTAGAAAAGCTATTACCAGATAAAGAAATAAGATGCACAGTGCTTGGTCATATTCAAAGAGGTGGAATAACTTCAACATATGATAGAATTCTATCAACAAGATATGGAGTTGGAGCTGTTGAACTTATTAATGAAGGTAAGTTTGGAGATATGGTTTGTCTTAAAGATGGAAAAATGTCTAGTGATAGTTTAGAGAATGTTATAGGTCAAAAATCAAAACTAGTTGATCCAGATGGAGAATTAGTTAAAGTTGCAAAAAAAATAGGAATTTCATTTGCTGATTAATTATAAACGAAGTGGTAGATATTTTACTCTACCACTATTTTTGTTATTAAATTTAAATAAAAAACTAAATAAAAGTTATATAAACTTTTATTTGATACTTCAAAATTTTCTGACAATATGATATAATTTTATTAGGCAGAGAATACAGTAAAGAAAGCTGGAGGGTATTATGAAAGAGATAAAGAAATATTTAGAATCAAGAATTGGGACATATGGATTTTTCTTTGAGGATTTGAAGAGTGGATACATTTATGGTTATAATGAAAACGTTCAAATGGTAGCAGCAGGTTGTATGAAGCTGCCTATAGCTGTATCATTAATTAAAAGTGTAGAAGATAAAAAAATTGACTTTCTAGATAAAATAAAAATTGATGGAAAAGATAAAGTTTATGGTACAGGGATAATTCATGAGTTTAATGAAAGAGAATACACTGTTTTTGAGTTATTAGTTGCTATGTTAATACAAAGTGATAATACAGCAGCAAATAAAATAATTGATATTGTTGGAATGGAAAAAATAAATAAAGATATAAAAGAAATGGGCCTGAAAAATACAGTGCTAAATAGAAAAACAACTGATGAAAGAAAGACTAAAAGTGAAGTTGAAAATATAACATGTGCGCTAGATCTTGCTAGAATTTGGAGACATTTATATAATTCAACCTATTTAAATGAAGAAAATAGTCAGATGTTAATTGATATTTTAACAAGACAGCAAATTAAAAATAAGTTAGCTCTATATATTCCAGATGATTTGAAATATGAAATTTCAAGTAAGACTGGGGATAAGAATGGAGTAGAAAATGATACTGAATTAATTAGATTATCAAAGGGGAATTTTACATTCACTGTTTTATCTATGGGAATACCTAATAGTGTTTATGGAACAGTTACATTAGCTAAATGTGGAAAAACTATGTGGGATAATGTGATGAATAATTGGCATTAATCCTTGACATATTTATATATTAAAGGTTTATGGAATGTTTGTTTAAATTGAAAGGCATAAAAGTGCATAAATTTTTGAAGTAAAATAGAGGATAGTTATTATAATTATCCTCTATTTTATATTGTTTAGAATAGAATATTCTAAGATTTAGATATTTAATTTATAACATGTCTATTGGGTGTTATATTTGGTTATCCTTCAAATTCTTAATAAGTTATTCATAAACACTATAAATAATTTATAGAAAAGTGTTTAGTATGGTTATAAAAAATAACTATATTATTCTTTTGATAAAAGAATAGTACCTTTTCCGATAATTACTATTCTATAGCTTGGATCTAGTGGTGAAATTTTATGTTTAGAAGAGTTTGGAGGTAGCTTTATTGATTGAATTAAGGTATCATTTTCATTAAATACTACAAAGTAAACGTCATCTGTTTTTGAAGTATTTTCGATATAATTTATTTCATTTAATGGGGTAGTAAAAGTATTTACTCTATATACTCCTTCTTTAAGAGGCGGTTCAGCAAATTGAATAACAGCATTAGTAGGTATGTAAGATACTGATAAAAGAACTAATAGTATGACAAGAAATTTTTTCACTTTAACATCTACCTTTCTATTTTAATTAATTGAATATATATTATATGTAGGCATTTTTAGGCGAAATAGCAAATATTTATATGGTTAAATCTTAGCTTTAAGATAAAAAAGCTTCACCATCGCCAATTAATATTAATTTATAGTTTTTTCCAAAATTGTTTAATACATATGTTTCAGATTGTGGTTTCATTTTTATTGTTTGTAACACTGTTTCATTTTGATCTAAGAGAATTAGATATATAGAACTATAATTTGAGACATTTTGAACATTTTGAACGTTGCCAAGTGTGTTAGTAATATTATTTACGTTATAAACACCTTCCTTTAATATATTTGAGGAAATTTGAGGATTTGCTTTTACTATATTAAAGTTTAAAAATAAAGAAATAAAAATAATAGCTATAAATTTTTTCATTTAAATAACCACCTTTCCCAATTATTTTGTCTTTATAAATGTTTAAATATACAAAATGAGTATTTATAAAGACAAAATATATAAATATAATAAAATTTTGTAATAATCTTGTTACCAATATAATAAATATGTAATGTAAGATCGTTTAAAATTACTATAGAATTAAAATAGTTTTTAAACTACCTTTTCAGTAAGATAATTTTAAATATATATCTATGGAGGACAATAATGGGTAATATATTAAATTTAATTAAGTTTATTTTTAAGAAGAAGGAAGACTCTATTTTAGATGATAAAGTTGAGCTTAGACTCAACAGTAAAGAAAAACAATTAATAAAAAAATATTGTGATCTAAAGGATATATCGATAAATGAATTTTTAAGAACTGTAGCTATGAAGGAGATAGATGAGTTCATTTATATAAATATATAAAAGGCAAATATATGGAAGAAGGAATAACTAATAGTATAGTTATTCCTTGGAGAATTTTATAGTCCAATATATACCTTTTCAGGAACTTAACTTCATAGTTCATAGTATGATATATGTATAAAAAAAATTACAAAAAGATATGAAAATATTAAATAAAATGTATGACTATAAATTAATAATTAACTTTTTAGAAAATAAGTATAGCTTAAGATCAAAATATTAATATTATAAATATAAAAAAAGAACCCTTAAAACGGGCTCAATAGCATAAATTATAGTTCAGGGGCTTCGATTAATGTTGTGAAAATAAACTCGTGAACATGCCCTTGCACAAATGTTGTAGTAGCAATTGCCAAATGAATGTGTTTACCATTACTCATAGGTATAGCAGGACCTGTTATAATACATATATCATGATAATGTCCGAAAAAGTCTGTACTAGTTTTTATTTTATGAACATGAGATCCATTGTACGGTATGGCTTCACTTGAGATACCTGCAAAGCGATGATTATGTCTATCATCGCTTTCTTCAGTAAATCTAGTACTTCCTAGGAATTCGTGATTGTGTGTTTGTCTACGATAACGTCTTAAAGCACTATAATCATTCGGATACATATAAAAATCTCCTAACTAAATATAATATAAACCTTATTTCAATATAATTTATATTATATTTAGTTTAAAAGGCAAATGTGCAAAATGATCATATAGAATATGTTTTTATGTTCCTAGAGAATGGATATAAAGTATAATTTTATATAAATTAGTACTAAGAAGAGAGGTTCTTATTAATACTTTCTTGACAATATATTATATAAGTGTTATCCTATTGGAAAAGATGACCTTTAATTTAATCCAGAGAGATTAACAAGGAAGAGATTGTAATAGTAAAAGACTTTTATTTAGGGCTTATTATACCTTCCTTGAAATAAGGAAGGTTTTTTTCTGTAAATTATTATAATATATGTTTCAATTAATAATTTGTATTATTACTATTTTATAAAATTAAAAATTAATAAGCTTATTTAAGTAAAATAACAAAATTGAAAACATATATACCTTTAAATTTAACACGGAGATGTTAACAAGGAGTGATGTAAATGAATATGAAAAGCAAACATTTGATTGATCCAATGGATTTTTCAAAAGAGGAATTACAAGAAATTTTTAAATTAGCACATCAAATAATAGCAAATCCAAGGGAGTATTCTCATATCTGTGATGGAAAAATTTTAGCGACTTTATTTTATGAACCAAGTACAAGGACAAGATTTAGCTTTGAAGCTGCAATGATGAGACTTGGTGGTAAAATTCTAGGGTTTTCTGAGCCAAATTCAAGTTCTACTGCAAAGGGAGAAACTTTAGCAGATACTATAACTATGGTGTCTATATATTCTGACATAATTGCTATGAGGCATCCAATGGAAGGTTCTGCTAAACTTGCAAGTATGTATTCAGAAGTTCCTGTAATAAATGCAGGAGATGGAGGACATCAGCATCCAACTCAAACATTAACTGATCTTTTAACAATAGAGTCTTTAAAGGATGGTTTAACAAATCATACAATAGGAATTTGTGGAGACTTAAAAAATGGAAGAACAGTTCACTCACTTATAAAAGCTATGTCACGATATGAAGGAACTAAATTTATCTTAATTTCACCAAAGGAATTATCTATACCAGTTTATATAAGAGAAGAAATATTGATAAAAAATAATATAGAATTTAAAGAAGTTGAAAAATTAGAAGACGTAATAGATGAACTAGATATTTTATATATGACTAGAATTCAAAAAGAAAGATTTTTTAATGAAGAGGAATATATAAGGCTTAAAGATAGCTATATTTTAGATGTAGAAAAGATGAAGTTAGCCAAAAAAGATATGATAGTTATGCATCCACTACCAAGGGTAAATGAAATTTCCATAGAAGTTGATAGAGATGATAGAGCCTGCTATTTTAAGCAAGCAGAGTATGGAATGTATGTAAGAATGGCATTAATTGCGAAACTTTTGGGGGTGGCTTAGATGTTAGAAATAACAAGTATTAAAAATGGATTAGTAATAGATCATATAAAGGCTGGAATGGGAATAAAAATATTTAATTATTTAAATCTAGATAAGGTTAATAGCCAAGTTGCATTAATAATGAATGCAGAAAGTGATAAAGTTGGCAAAAAAGACATAATTAAAATAGAAAATTCTTCAGAAATAAACTATACAATTTTAGGATTATTATCACCAAATCTAACTATAAACGAGGTAAGGGACGGACAAATATCTAGAAAAATAAAACCAGAGTTACCTAAAAAGGTTGTAGATGTTCTGATTTGCAGTAATCCAAGATGTATAACAGAGGTAGAACAATATGTTCCGCATACATTTAACCTAATAGATGAGAATAAAGGAACATACAAGTGTGATTATTGTGATCACATAACAAGTCTATCTGATTTATAGATTTAAATATAAACTATGAGGTGAAATTATGAATTTGCTAATAAAAAATGCTAGAATAGTAGATTACTCACAAGATTTTATTGGAGATATTTATATAGAAAATGGAAATATAAAAGAAGTAGGATTAGATATTAATATAGATGCTATAAATGTTATAGACGCTAAGGGGTTAACTTTAATGCCTTCATTTATCGATACTCATGCACATTTTAGGGAACCAGGGCTTACTTACAAAGAAGATATAGAAACAGGGTCTAAAGCAGCATTAAGAGGTGGATATACTGGAGTATGTCTGATGGCAAATACTAAGCCAATATGTTCTAGTAAAGAAGTTTTAGAAGAAGTTAGAAACAGAGAGAAAGAGTTGAATTTAATAGATTTGCATCAATGTATATCTGTTACAAAAGGTTTTAATGGCAAGGATATAACGCATTTAGATAACTTTGCTAATGATAATAGGCTTAAAGCAATATCAGATGATGGCGTTGGAGTTATGGACTCTGAAATTATGTATAAAGCTATGCTAAAAGCAAAAGAACATGGATGGGTAATAATGTCTCATGCAGAAGATCATAGTTTCTCAGATATAGATATGAGAATAGCTGAAAATATAATGACATTAAGAGATATTTATTTAGCAAAAGAAACTGGGGCAAGGCTTCATATGTGTCATGTTAGTACAAAAGAAGCTATAGGGTATATTAAGAATGCAAAGAAGCGTTTTAGCAATATAACTTGCGAGGTCACTCCTCATCATATATCATTAACAAAAGATATAAATAATTATAGAGTAAATCCGCCTATAAGAGAAAAAGAGGATGTATATGAAATTATAAATGCTATAAAAGATGGAATTATAGATTGTATAGGTACAGATCATGCTCCTCATACACAAGAAGATAAAGAAAAAGGATCACCTGGAATGGTTGGGCTTGAAACATCATTTTCTATATGTTATACAAGCTTAGTTAAATCCGGAGCTATAAATTTAAATAAGTTAAGTGAAATTATGTCAAAGAACTGTGCGGATATTCTAGGTATGAATAAGGGGAGAATTAGTCCTGGAGTTGAAGGAGATGTAGTCTTATTAGATTTAGATAAGAAGATCAAAGTAAACTCAGAGGAATTTAATTCAAAGGGAAAAAATACTCCTTTTCAAGGTATGGAGTTTTATGGAGAAGTTCAAATGACAATAAAAGCAGGAAGGATTCTTTATAAGAAGTAGGGAGATAAATATGAAAAGTTTAATAATGGATAAATTGTTTAATAGAGTAGAAGAAAGAGGAGTAGTTTGTGTTGGATTAGATACAGCGCTTGAATATATACCTAGTTATCTTTTTGAAGGAAGATCGGAAGTTGAAGCATTAGTTGAGTTTAATAAGCAAATAATAGATGCAACTATCGATGTGGCAGCGTGCTTTAAAGTTCAAATTGCTTATTATGAAGCTTTAGGATTAAAAGGAATGATTGCTTATAAAGAAACTTTAGATTATTTAAGAAAAAAAGATGCAATTATAATTGCAGATATAAAAAGAGGAGATATAGCAGCAACAGCCAAGCAATATGCAAAAGCTCACTTTGAAGGAGATTTTGAAGCTGATTTTATAACTCTTAGCCCATATATGGGGATGGATAGTATAGAGCCTTATATGCCATATATGGAAAAAGGAAACAAGGGACTATTCTCATTAGTTAGGACTTCTAATCCAGGGGCAGAAGATATAGAAATGCTAAAGACTACAGATTCCAGAGATGTATATAAGGTAGTTGGTGATAAAATAGTTGAGCTTGGTAAAAAAATAGTAGGAGAATGTGGATACTCAAGCATAGGTGGGGTTATAGGATGCACTCATATTGAAGAAGGTATTGAAATAAGAAAAAGATTTAAAAATATGTTTTTCTTGATACCAGGATATGGGGCTCAAGGTGGAAAGGCAAAAGATGTGGCTTTATATTTAAATAATGGAAATGGAGGAGTCGTAAACTCTTCAAGAGCTATACTTTTAGCATATAAAAAGCAGGAAGGCATGGAAAAAGAATTTGCATTATGCGCAAGGGAAGAAGTTATTAGAATGAGAGATGAAATAGGAGCAGCGGTAAAGAATCTATAGGAGGAAAACTAATGAAGGTATCGTATACTAAATCAAAAGTTATATCAAACGAAAAGATAGTGAATGGAATATACAAAATGGTTGTAGAAGATAATAATGAAGTAAAGCCGGGACAATTTTACATGTTGAAATTAGGTGGACAAACATTACTTCCGAGGCCAATAAGTGTATGTGAAAAAAATGAAGGGACTATAACATTCTTATATGCAGTTGTTGGAAATGGCACAAAAGAATATGTTAGTTTAGAAAAAGGAGATTATATAAACCTTACTGGACCATTAGGAAATGGATTTAATGTATATGAAAAGCTTGGTAGAGTTGCATTGGTTTCTGGTGGTATAGGTACTGCACCAATGCTTGAGGTAGCTAAAAAGCTTAAAGAAAATAATAATGTCTCTAAATTAGATTTATATGCAGGATTTAGGGATGAAATTTATTTAATAGATGAAATAAAGAATTATGTAGATGGAACATATATAAGCACTAATAGTGGTAACTATGGGCATAAGGGATTTATAACAGATATCCTTAATGTAGAGGAATATGATACCGTACTTTGCTGTGGTCCAGAAATAATGATGAAAAAAGTTATAGATATATGTAAAGAAAAAAATGTAAAAATATATGTATCTATGGAAAAACATATGGCTTGCGGAGTTGGGGCTTGTCTTGTATGTACATGTAAAACTAAGGATGGAAATAAAAGGACATGTAAAGATGGTCCAGTATTTGATGGATATTATGTTGAACTTTAAAATCAAAGGAGGAGTTTTGTAAATGTTGAAAGTAAATATAAATGGAATAGAGTTTAAGAATCCAGTAATAGCAGCATCAGGAACCTTTGGTTTTGGAGCAGAATATAATAATTTTTATGATGTTGGAATTTTAGGAGGAATATCATCAAAGGGATTAACTTTAAATCCTAAAGGTGGTAATGAAGGAATAAGAGTATATGAAACTCCATCAGGAATGATGAATTCAGTTGGACTTCAAAACCCTGGAATAGACAGATTTATAAAAGAAGAACTTCCTAAAATGAAGGAACTTGGCACCAATATTATTGCAAATGTTGGTGGAGGATGTATTGAGGATTATGAGGAAGCCATTCAAAAATTAAGAGATACTGATATAGATATGATAGAACTTAATATATCATGTCCTAATGTAAAATCAGGGGGAATGGCATTTGGAATAAAGTCAAATGTAGCTTATGAAGTTGTTTCTAAAATAAAGAAAATTTCAGATAAACCTCTTATGGTTAAGCTTTCTCCTAATGCAGAAGATATAGTGAGAATGGCAGTAAGCTGTGAAGAAGCTGGTGCTGATTCAATATCACTAATAAATACATTGAAGGGATTTGCAATAGATCCGTATAAAAGAAAGCCTATATTCAATAATATATATGCAGGACTTTCAGGACCGGCTGTAAAGCCAATAGCATTAAGGATGGTACATGAAGTATCAAAAGCTGTCAGCATACCTGTAATAGGATTAGGTGGTATTTCTAATGGAATAGATGCAATAGAGTTTATGATGGCAGGAGCAACTGCAATTCAAATAGGTACAGTAAATTTTATAAACCCTATGGCAGGAAAAGAAATAATAGATGAAATGGAAAAGTTTTGTATAGAACAAGGTATTAAAGATATAAAAGATATAATAGGGTGCATAAAATAAAGAATGAAGTATTTAAATAGGACAGTACATAGTTGATTAAAACAACTATGTACTGTCCTATAACATATGTATATTATTTTTTTGAAAATACTCCAACTATTATATTTATGATATCTTTTATAGTATCTAATTGATTAACAATTCCATCCTTCATAACAATAGCTTCTGCTGTAGTTTCAACAGCAACATCACTTATATCTTTAACATTTTCAGAGATTCCGTTTAAATTCTGTATAGTACTATCTAAATTTGTTTTATTATCTTTAAGAGTTGTATTTATAGTATCAATAAGTACAATAAGTTTTCTTAGGGCTAAAATTAAATAAATTAAAGCTATAACAGAAACGATAACTATAATAGTTAATAAAAGAGTATTAAGATTAATAGTAATAGTCATATTATATATCCTCACTTAATATTTATAAAATAAGCATACTATTTAATTAAATATTTGAATTTTCTTGAAGGTTATTATCACTTTCTTCTGTCATTTCTTTTGTAGATTCTTCTAAAGAATCGCTAGTTATAGCTTTTTTTGACTCAAGATATTTTGCAATTTTACTTTTAGCGTCACTAAAATTACTCTTAGCATCCTCAGTAACATCTATAGCTTTACTCTTAATTGTATTATTTAAATCATTAGCAGTTTTCTTTAATGATTGTCTAGTATCTTTACCTGACTTAGGTGCAAATAATAATCCACTAGCTAGTCCAGCAGCAACACCAATAGTAGCTCCTAAGGCTACATTTTTAGCAACTTTAGCTTTTTCTTTCTTAGCTTTTTCTTTTTTCTTTTGCTCTATTAATTTTGATAAATTCATATTAAAATCCCCCATTTATAGTAAATTAGTTGTATACATGGATTATAGAATAAATAGTATATAAATACAAGTATGTTTAAAATAAGTTAATAATATTAAATATTATTAACTTTAAAAATTAAAAAATACTTTATATTATAACTTGTATAATGTAAAATATAAATATAACAATTAAGATTTTATTAAAATTATTGTATTAAGAAAATATAGTTATAGGATTAAAATTAATACAATAAGTTAAGGAGGATACAATGAGACTAAAAAAAGGAACTATAGTTTTCAGTATAGTTATTGTAGTATTATTAGTTCTTATAGTATTTATGATAAACAACATACTAAATAAAGGAACAAAAGAAGTTATTGTAGCAAAGAAATTTATAGAAAATTTGTCTGATAGTAATATAATAGAAGAATATAAAAATAATAGTAAAATAGATGAAGAAGCAACTTTAAATAAACTAGCTAATAAAAGTTCCCAAATACAATACTCTGTTATAGTTGGAAATTATGGGGTAGATATAGATAAAGATTATAATGTGCTGGGATTTTCTAATAAAAATTTAGGAAGTACATCTACAAATGAAGTTATAGATGAAAAAAAAGCTATTAATTTAGCAACAAAGTATGTTAATGAAATTACTAATGATGAGTTCAAATTTAAAGAAGTTAGGTCAAGAGAAGAGGAAAATAGTCCATGTTATAATATAGTTTTTTATAAGTGTAAAGATGGATATCCTTACTATAAGCAGGAAATAAGTGCAGTAATTGATAAAAGCAAAGGAAAGTTAGAAGGGTATTCAAACTATCCGTTGGATCATATAAAACATATTAAAGAAATAAACATTGATGAAGTTAAGGCTGGAGAGATAGCAAAAGGACACTTTGTCAATCTTAATTTTAAAGTTAGTGCTTTGGAGAATCCTATGATTGCTTTTGTCGCTGTAAAAGATAATGAAATGGTATTATCATATATTTATAATGTAAAAGTAATTAATAATGATAAAAAAGAAGAAGTATATTCTATATGTGTAAGAGCAGATTCAGGAGAAGTAATAAATTTCAATTTAGATGCTGTAGCAATAAATTAAGAAAAATAAATAAAATTAGTAAAAAAGAGATTTGAATATTAAATTTATTCAAATCTCTTTTATATTAAACAGCTATATCATTTTCATTATTTGATTGCCATTCTATTTCTTCATCAGAAAGTTCAGGAATTGATGAAGCATCAAATACAGGATCTTTTATTCCAGCTCTTTTTTGCTTCTTATAGTCATCTAATGCTTTAAACGCAATCTTACTTAGTAATACAATTGCTATTAAATTTATTATAGCCATAAAGCCCATAAATACATCAGCTAAATTCCAAACGATATCCATGCTGACAAGTGAGCCAAAGAATACCATTGCGCCTACTGCAATTCTATAAATTTGTAAGTAAATCTTCTTATCAGTTATAAATTGAATATTGGCCTCGCCGTAATAATAATTTCCAACAATAGAGCTAAATGCAAACAATAAAATACAAATTGAAATAAAGATTCCACCCCAAGAACCAACTTGAGAGTTAAGTGCTATTTGAGTAAGTTCTATTCCTTTTACAGTGCCATCAAGTGGAGCATCTGATAATAAAATTATAAATGCAGTACAACTACATATTATTATTGTATCAGTAAATACACCAAGAGTTTGTATAAAACCTTGTTTAACAGGATGTGATACGGTTGCTGTGGCAGCAGCATTTGGAGCTGAACCCATACCAGCTTCATTAGAGAATAAACCTCTTTTTATACCTTGCATTAATGCAGCACCGATTCCACCACCAACAATTTGATTTATACCAAATGCATTTTCAAATATTAATTTTATGACTGAAGGAATTTGACCTATATTTTTAACAACAATAAATAGCGCAACAACTATATAGGCTATTGCCATAATTGGAACTAAAATACTCGAAACCTTAGCAATTCTATTAACTCCTCCAAAAATAATGATAGTAGTAAATATTGTTATCAATGCCCCAATGAATGCTCTATTAAATCCAAATGAATTGTTTAGAGAAAGAGTAATAGTATTTGCTTGGACTGAATTGAATACTAATCCAAATGCAATTGTAATAAGTAGTGCAAAAGTAACACCCATCCATCTTTTTTTAAGTCCTTTTTCCATATAATAAGCTGGACCACCTCTAAAAGTATGTCCATCTTTAACCTTATATATTTGGGCTAAAGTTGATTCTATAAAACTTGAGGCTGCTCCAACAAGTGCTATAAGCCACATCCAAAAGATAGCACCAGGACCACCTATTGCAATAGCAGTTGCAATACCAGCAAGATTACCAGTACCAACTCTAGAAGCAGTACTTATACAAAAGGCTTGGAAAGATGAAACAGAATGCTCTTTTTTTTCAGCAGTAGCGCCATCTCCAAGAAGTCTAAACATTTCTTTAAGGTTTCCAAATTGAACAAATCTAGTTTTTATAGTAAAGTAAAGTCCAATTATAATTAACATGGCTATTAGTACATAAGTCCATAAAAAATCATTAAATGCTAAGATTATATTATTAAAAAATTCCATAAAATAAAAATCCCCCTTTTCTTTCGTAATTAATACAAATTTCATCTTAGATTATAATATATTAAACATAAGAAAAATGCAAGAAAAAAGTTGATGAAATTCATAAAATACGATAAATAAGTGGTTTTCTATGAATACATGCATTATAATGAATTAGATTCTGACAACTTATGCATAATAAAAAGTAGATAATGGAAAGTAGATAAAAAAAGAGAACCTAATAGGTTCTCTTTTTGATGTATTTAATTAATCATTATCAGAATTTGGTGGTGTAGTATTGTTATTGTTGGTATTATTGCCATTGTTGTTAGGTTCATTGTTATTTTCGCCATTATTATTTTCTTCAGAGTCTTTCAATTCTATAGTTATTGTATCACCTTTTTTAGCTTTATCAGCTGACAAACTCTTAATTATTCTAGTTTTAGCATCATTGTTAGAAATCTTTACATTTACTCCTTTAGATTTTAACAATTCTATAGCATCATCAGCGTTACTTCCTATAGTTATTCCTAAATCAGATAAATTGAATGCTTCATTCTTTGGAACATATTTTGTATCATCTTTTTCTGTTGGAAGTACATATTGATAATCAGCTGTACCAGAAGAAGGATTAGCTTTCTTTATAAATACTCTTTCTTCAATTAAATTCTTTGGAGTATTTTCTGTTGCAAGTTTGTTATTGTTTTTATTAACTTTCGCTGTTACGTGAACATCACAAACTCCTGTAGGCTCAGTTCCAGCAATGAATAACTCATTATATACCCTTGAACCTCTTGGATCTTTATTACATAAATCTGTAGGTCTTTTTCCAGAGTCTTTACAAATAGCAACACTAGTAACACCGCCAGGATTTCCATCAAATTCTTTATATTCTAAGTTTTCATGTATTGGAGCCATAATAGCACCCCATAATGAAGCCGCTGAAGAACTATAACTAGCACCTCCCATTGCAGAACGATTATCATAACCAATCCATACTGCACCTGAATAATATGGGGTTAATCCAGCAAATAAAAAGTCTGTAACATTGCTAGTTGTACCAGTCTTACCTATTACAGGCATATTAGGAATCTTAGCTAAAGAACCATCAAAGCTTAGAGGACCTTTAAGTAAATCTCTCATTATATATGCAGTTTGAGGAGAAAATACTTGTGTTTGATTAAGTTTAGGTTCTAATATAACTTTACCAGTAGCATCAACAACTTTAGTATATAATATAGGCTCAGTATATAAGCCGTTATTACCAAAGCTTCCAAAGGCAGAAGCTAGGATATATGGATTACCACCATCAGGGTTTGCTTCGGCCTCTGTAAATTCACCTAAAGATATAGTAGCTATACCTTTTGATTCTTCACTATAGACTAATCCTAATTTTTCCCCATAGGCTAATCCAGTTTCAATACCAAGTTTGTCTTCAATAAGAACTGTTGGTACATTTTTAGATAATGCAAGTGATTGTCTTGCTGTAATTAATCCGTCTGAAACTTTGTTCCAGTTTGCTGGATTATACCCACCATATTTACTTTGAATAGATGATGGAAGACCAGCATCATCTAGGACAGTACCAGCAGTAATAGTTTTAGTATCAATTGCAGGTCCATAAACAGTTAAAGGTTTTGTAGTAGACCCTATAGATCTTAAAGCATAATAAGCTCTATTTGTAGATCTAGCAGGTTGCTCACCTCTACCACCAACCATAGCTTTAATTTGGCCTGTTCTATAATCCATAATTACAGCAGCAGCTTGTAGTGCTGGAGTTCCATTTTCATCGGTAACTTCTGGATTAGCATAAATATCTAGTTGTTGAATGCTATTTCTATCATTTAAAACAGCTTGAGTAGAATCTTGTATTTTTCTATCCATAGTAGTATAAATTTTTAGACCACCAGTAGCAAATAATCTATCTACTTCTTCATCAGTATACTTATATACATCCTTTAAATCTCTTCTGACTTGATCTAAAGCAGGATATACAAACCATTCATAATTAATTTTGTAATTAATTACTGTTTGAGAAAAAGCAAATTGATTTGAATCTGTAAAAGCATAAGCTTCGTCATATTCTTCTTGAGTTATATAACCTAAATCCCTCATTTTCATAAGAACAGTTTTTGTTCTATCTAAGTATATTGTAGGGTCGGCTATATTTTCTGGGTCATAAGGACTATAAGCACTAGGTGCTTGAGTTAAACCAGCAATAAATGCAGCTTCAGGTAAAGTTAAATCTTTAGCACTTTTTTCAAAATAGTATTTTGAAGCAGCTTCAACTCCATAAATTTTACCACCTAGAGGAATGGTATTTAAGTACGCTTCTAATATTTGATCTTTTGTAAGTTTACTTTCTAGTTTTAGTGAAAGATAAATTTCTCTAATTTTTCTTTCAATCTTAACATCGTTTGTTAATAATGTATTTTTTATTAATTGTTGAGTAAGAGTAGATCCACCTTGTACGTTTCCACTTCCTGTAAAGAAGTATTTTGCAGATCTTAGAGCTGAACCTAAAGTTCTTTTTATATCTACGCCAGGATGTTTATAAAAACGTTCATCTTCAATTGAAATGTAAGCATCTTTTAAGTATTTGGACATTTCATCTAACTTTACTTTATATCTCTCTTCTTGAGTTGGTAGATTATCAATATATTGACCTTCACTATCATAAATCATTGAAGGCTCATTTAAAGTCAGGACCGCATTTACGTCAAGAGGCTCAGTACTTTTAATTATTGCAAATACATAACCAAGTCCAACAACAAAGCAAAGAAGCCCTGCTATTAATATTCCAAGAAAAGTACCTTTCAAAATTTTCTTATATTTAGGTTGATTTTTTTTCTTTTTAGAATTTTTGCCGCTGTTTTTATTTTTCTTAACATTAGCTTGGCTTTTTTCTGTTCTAGAAGTATCTTTAGTAGCCATTTGTTCCTCCCTTGCAATTTAAAATTATTTAAAGTATAAAATAAATAATATAGAATATTATAGCATATTTATATAAAGAGTAAAATAATAACTCAAGAAGGTGTCTATGAAGTATTATACAAAAAAACCTAAAATGCGATTTCAAATTAAACATCCTAAACTTATATTGGGTATTATTGCCATTTGTGTCTTATTTAATTCTATATTGTATTTTTTTGATAAAAATATTTTACCAGCTGTTTTAACTATAGGAGAAGAGCAGTTAAAAAGAGAAGCAACAGAGATTATAAATGAAACAGCTTTGGATATTTATTCAAATCAATTTGATTATTCTGACATGATAATTATAGAAAAAGATAATGATGGAAATATAACTATGCTAAGAGCCGATACTGTAAAATTAAATTATCTATCGTCAAAATTGATTTTAGCATCTAACGATAAATTTGGGAAATTACAAGAGATGGGGTTAGAAGTGCCCTTAGGATATATGACTAAAAATTTAGTTTTTTATAATTTGGGGCCTAAAGTGAATATAAAAATGACTCAAATAGGAAACATAACTAGCAGTTATGAGTCGGTATTTGAAAGTGCAGGAATAAATCAAACAAGACATAAGATTTATTTGAATGTTAATATGAAGATGAAGATAGTAGTACCATTAAATAGTAGGGATGTAGAAGTAGCATGCCAAATACCAGTTGCAGAAACAATAATAGTTGGGAAAATTCCTAATACTGCAATTGAGCTAAATAAACCTTGAAAGTAAATAACAATTAACTACTGATAAGATACATTAGCCAATTTATAAGTTAAAATATTCATAAGAAAATAATTAAAACACTGTAAAGAAAATCTATTTATATAGATGAATGAGAAAATAAGAAAATTACAAAAATAAAGAAATGATTTAGTTAAATGTAGTTAAAAATTATAAAAGCCCCAATTTTAGGGGCTTTTATAATTTTGGGTAGATTAATCAAGTACATTTAATATCTAATTACTTACATGTATATTATTAATTGATATATTAAAAAATAAATATGTATTTTTATTTTGATTCCCAGTTAAATACATAAGGAACATTTCTATAGAAGCTTTCATAATCAAGTCCGTAACCTACTACGAATAGATCTTCTATTTCAAAACAACAATAATCTGGTTTCAAATCAACCTTTCTTCTTGAAGGTTTATCTAATAGAGTACAAGTTTTTACTGAATTAGCTCCACGTTTTTTTACATAATCTACTACAAATTCCATAGTGTAGCCAGTATCTATGATATCATCTACGATTAATACATCCCATCCTTCTATATTATCAGGAATGTCATTTACAACTTTAACTTCTCCAGTACTTTCTTCTCCATGCCCATAGCTAGATGTAGTCATAAAACCAACTTTAGCTCTGCAATCAATAGCTCTAAATAAATCTGCTCCAAAAACAAAGCTACCTCTAAGAAGTGGAAGCACATAAAGCTTCTTGTCCTTATATTCTTCAGTTAAAACCTTTCCAAGCTCTGCTATTCTAGTTTTGATTTGCTCTTCTGTAAAAAGTATGTTTCTTTTCTTGTCATCCATTAGTTTAATCCTCCTAAAATGTTCTATATAAAACCCAATACTTTATAAAAATTGCATTATAAAATATTTATAATAGTTATACTTAATCAATTTATAATTAGCTTTTGCAATATTAATTATATTATTATTTTTATATTACATATTATTTCAAATTCTTGCAACTCATTTTTGAAGACTTTTTCACCATACTTTAAGTTTTTATAAAGTATAATATGAATTTATATGTTATTATTTATTATATGTAATTAATTCAATATAATTTATCTAATATAAATGGTATTTTAATTAGATAAACATAGATATTATATTGATTTGGCTATATTTACAATATCTAATTAATAGTATAGAATTATATGAAAGTTGTTAATAGTATATAAGTGAGGTGGTATTAATGATATTTGGAAATATAGATGGTATTAAAAAAACTTATTTAGATGAGCTTGAAAGGCTTTATAAAGTAAAGGTTTTAAAAGATGAGGCATGTAGTGTAGAAATAATAGAGGTAATCTCAAGGCTGACTTCTATTTTGGATAGGGAAATAAGCGTTGCAGTAGATAGAAGAGGTAAGGTTGTTTCTGTTGCTATTGGAGATTCAACTTCAGTTGAAGTATCTATGATAGACATAAGAGAAAAAAGATTGTCAGGTGTTAGAGTTATACATACACATCCTAATGGCTTTTCTAATTTATCTGCTCTTGATATATCAGCATTATTAAAATTAAAGCTTGATGCAATTATGGCAATAGGAGTACATGAAGGTAATGTTACAGATTGCTCTTTAGGAATGATAACAATTTCAGATGATTTATTAGACTATGAAGAAAAATTAAATCTTACAATTGAAGAAGTACTTTCAATTCATATATTAGATAAAATTCAACATATAGAAAGTATGATTAAAGAAAAAGATATTATTGAAGATGAAGGTGAAAAAGCTATTTTAGTTGGATCTGATACTAAAGAAAGTTTGGAGGAGCTTAAGGAGCTTACAAAAGCTTGTGATATACCGGTACTAGATTCAGTATATCAAAGTAGAAGTAAAATTGATCCAGCTTTTTATATAGGAAAAGGAAAGGTTTTAGAAATAGCTAGTTTAAGACAAAGTAAGCATGCAAATCTTATAATTTTTGATGATGAACTATCAGGTTCCCAAGTTAGAAATTTAGAAGCTGCTACAGGTGCTAAAGTCATAGATAGAACAACTTTAATTTTAGAAATATTTGCAAGGAGAGCAAGAAGTAAAGAATCAAAAATTCAAGTTGAATTAGCACAGCTGAAATATAGAATGAGTAGGCTTCAAGGCTTAGGAACAGTACTTTCAAGAACCGGCGGTGGAATAGGAACAAGAGGCCCAGGAGAAAAGAAACTTGAAACTGATAGAAGACATATAAAGGAAACTATATATGATTTGAATGATGAACTTAAAAAGATAAAGAAAACAAGGGAAGTCCAAAGAGAAAAAAGGACAAAAGAAAGTATTCCTAGAGTATCACTAGTAGGATATACAAATGCAGGTAAATCAACTCTTAGAAATAAGCTTTGTGATGTTGCAGCTCAAAAAGAGATACAAGGAAAAGAAAAAGTCTTTGAAGCAGATATGCTATTTGCAACTTTAGATATAACTACAAGATCCATAATACTAAAAAATAAAGGCGTAGTTACTATAACAGACACAGTAGGATTTGTAAGAAAATTGCCTCATGATTTAGTTGAAGCATTCAAATCAACTTTAGAAGAAGTAATATATTCAGATCTTTTATGTCATGTTGTAGATACTTCTTCAGATTCTGCACTTGATCAAATAAAAGCTGTAGAAGAAGTCTTAGAAGAGCTTGGGGCAAAAGGTAAAGAAACTATATTAGTTTTAAATAAAATAGATAGAGCTACAGAGGAACAAGTAGAAGAAGTAAAAAAGGCATGTTCAGAATATAAAATAATTGAAATATCAGCTAAAGAAGGTATAAATTTAGATAATCTTCTTGACTTAATAGAAGAAAAATTACCTTATAAAATGAAAAAATGTGAATATTTAATTCCTTATGATAGGAGTGATATGAATTCATATCTTCATAGAAATGGAAGAGTTTTAGAAGAAGATTATAGAGATAATGGAACATTTATGATTGTTGAAGTAGATGACGAAGCTTATAACAAATCAAGTGATTTTATAATAAACATACTTACTTAAGAATATACTGTAACAAACAAGTTATGGAGATGATTAAGTGCAAAATATGATATATGAGGTAGCAATAGATTCATCAAATGACGAAGAAGATATAACCCTTGAAGATGATCAAGCAGCAATAATTGGTAATAATACGCAGTTGAATAATACATCAGGATTAAATGATACATCAGATGCATTAAATCATTCATCTTGCAACTCTGTGGATGATGCAGTAGCTAAAGTAACAACTTTATCTGCTGCAGTAAACAGTATGCAAACAAATATAGGTTCAATAATTATAGGTGGTGAAGAAGAAAAATACTTTTATGATAGAAAGGTTAAACCACTATTAGATGAACTATATTTTCTTTCTTTATCAGCACAAGGTATATCTATAGCAGCACAAAATTTACAATCTAATGCATATGCAAAAAAGAGGCAGATTAAACTTCCAGTTGATTTAACGCATGAAATAGTAAAAGAAGCTTATTGTGTTTTAGATACTTTAAAGAAAAGAAATGCTATATATAGGCGCGCTGTTGAAAATGATATTGAAAGATGCGGAGATTTACCAAACGATTATAAATCATGTTTTGACTGTTTAAATGAAGATGATAAATATTCTGAGAATGATAGTAAAAAAGATGATGACTGCGATGAAGATTAGACTTTATTGCAGTTTTTTTATATAATAAATTGTAGTAATACAATAGTAAATAATAAGGGGGCGTATTAATGGTGAAATCAATTATAGATTATCAAAAATCATATAAGGAAATTACAGAAATTCTTATGAAAAATACTGACGTAATAGCCATTTTTGTATTTGGAAGTATGGTTACTGGTGATTTATGGGAGGAATCAAATATAGATTTATTTGTAATATATAAAGATGAATTTGAACAGGTAAGAGATTTATATTCAGAGATTATGGATATACCAATACATATAAAATTTTTAGGTAAGGACGCTTTCAAAAAGAATTTTCTTGAGGCAGGAAAGCGAGATATAATAAAAAATTGCCTTATATCCGCTAAGTTAATATATTCAATTGATCAGGAAATAACAGAACTTTATCAAAGGCTTATATATGTAATGGATTTAGATAAAGGACGATGGAATTTAGTTTATTTAGGAAATACATTGAAAGAAATAGGAATTTGTAAAAAGTATCTAAGTACAGGAAGTAGGTATACTGCTTCTGAGCTTTTAATTAGAGCACTAAGTAGTTTTTCTAATCTTTATTTAAGTATTAACGGCTATACTGTAAGCAAGGATTCATTAACGATGGCATGTAATTTGAATGATGAACTTAATGAAATGGTTAGAGAGCTTTTTTATTCTGATATTAATGATGAAAATATAAAAAGTGTTTTAAATTACATTGAAAATTACTTAGAATATAATATCGAAATGTCCGCAAAAGATATATTAGATTATATAAAAGAAATGGATAAGCCTTTAAGTGCTTTTGAAATTAAGAATAATTCATATTTTAAAAATTTTAATATTAAATTTGAAGAAATATTAAAACTATTATATAAGAATAATATTTTGACAAGAAGTGAAAGAAAATTTAGAGATTCTAAGGGAAGCTTACTTGCTGTTGAAAATGTATATAGTTATAAAAAATAAGTTGCTTTGGGGGAAGTATGAAAGAATTTTTTAAGATATCTTTTGAAGATGAAATTCCTAAATATGTACAAATAGCAAATCGTATAAGAAAATTAATAGATAATAAAGATATAAGTGATGGAGAAAAATTACCTACTATAAGGGAATTAGCAGATATCTTAGAAGTAAATAATGTTACTATAGTAAATGCATATAAAAAACTAAAATCAGATGGATATGCTTTTCAAAAAGTTGGTTCTGGAACATATGCTAAAAGAAAAGAACTAACATCATTATTTAATAGAGAATATTCTAAGATATTTAAAAATATGTTACCAGAGGAACTGGAAAAGATTATAGATTTTACGGGAGAAACAAATACAGAAGTTTATTTCCCAATAAATGAATTTAAATCTGTAATAAATAAGGTTCTAGATAGGGACGGAGCAAATGCTTTAATAATAAAAGAACCTCTTGGATATGAAAAACTAAGAGATACCATAAATAAATCTTTTTGGAACAATAAATTAGATTTAGATAATATATTAATAGTTTCAGGAGCACAGCAGGGGATTGATATAGCATCAAAGGCTATCGTAAATATAAATGATAATGTTATAGTAGAAAAGCCAACTTATGGGGGAGCATTATCGGTATTCAAATGGAGAAGAGCTAATATATTTGAAATAGAAATTAAAGAAGATGGCGTAGATTTAGATGAATTTGAAGAAATTTTAAAGAAGAATAAAATCAGTTGTTTTTACACTATGAGTTATTTTCAAAATCCTACTGGTATAAGTTATAGCCGTGAAAAAAAACTAAAGTTATTAGATCTTTCAAAAAAATATGATTTCTATATTATAGAAGATGACTATTTATCTGAACTTATATATGATAATAATATAATTCATGAACCATTGAAAAAACTTGATAAGTATGAAAGAGTTATTTATATAAAAAGTTTTTCAAAGATATTTTTACCAGGAATAAGACTTGGGTATATGGTAACACCAGCTTCATTTAATGAAATTATACAAAGTTCTAAAATAAATACTGATATTACTACTTCAAGTCTTATGCAAAGGGTTTTGGAACTTTATATAAGTGAAGGATTTTGGAAAGAGCATATTGCTTACCAATGTAGGGAATATAAGAAAAAATATAAATTAATAAAAAGTTTAATTGAAGGTGAGCTTTTAGATAAAGTAACATATATAGATCCTAAAGGAGGACTTTATTTTTATATAAAATTAAAAGATAAAAGTATAACATCTAAGGAGCTATACTATAAGTTAAAAAGAAAAAATGTATTTATTACTCCAGGAGTAATATTTTATAGAGATTCCAAAAATGGAGATTACTTTTTTAGAATTGGTTTCTCACAAGTAAGTAAAGATAAGATAATAAAAGGTATAGGTTTAATTAAGGAGGAACTTTAATGAGTTACATTACTATAAGAGATTTTGGAGAAGATAGTTTTGTAGAGAAAAAATCAGAATTTATTGGTTATGCGAAAAGATGTGAAAGTGAAGAAGAAGCAAAGGCATTTGTATCAGAAATTAAAAATAAACATAAACAAGCCACTCATAATTGTTTTGCATATGTTATTGGAGAAAATATGGGGATTCAAAGGTATAGCGATGATGGTGAACCACAAGGAACAGCAGGAATACCAATACTTGAAGTAATGAAAAAAAGTAATGTAACAGACTGTGCAATAGTAGTAACCAGATATTACGGTGGGATATTATTAGGTACAGGAGGGCTTACTAGAGCATATACAAAGGGGGCATCTATAGCTTTAAAGGCTGGTGGAATAGTTGAAAAAGTAAATGGAGTAAGACTATTATTTCATATGGATTATGATATGTTAGGTAAAATTCAATATAAATGCAATGAAAATAACTGGTATATAGAAGATACAGAGTATACAGATAAAGTTGTTGTTCATATATTAGCAGAAATAGAAAAAGCTAGTGATATTGAAAAAGAGATAATTGAAATATCAAATGGGAAAATAAAAGTGGATAAGCAAGATGAAGGAATATATTTTAAAGAAGAAAATAGGCTTTATAAGTTGATTTAAAATTATAAAATTTGTAATTTACTTATGAATATACTAACTATTAAGATATTATTAGTTTTATTGTATAGACTATTAATTGAATTATATTAAAAAATATAATTATAATAATGTAGCATATTACTAATTTAAGAATATATAAGGAAGTTTGTCATAATAATATAATTGTGTTATAATTCCAATATATTTATAAAATTTTTGATTAATGTTGGGAGGAATAAAAATGTCAGGACATTCAAAATGGCATAATATACAAAATAAAAAAGGAAAAGCGGATGCTAAAAGAGGGAAAATATTTACAAAGTTAGGTAAAGAAATTGTTATTGCAGTTAAAAATGGTGGCCCTGTACCCGACACTAATCCAAAATTAAGAGATGTAATAGCAAAAGCAAAGGCAGCAAATATGCCTAATGATACTATAACAAGATCAATAAAGAAAGCTTCAGGAGAACTTGCTGGAGTTGATTATGAAAAAATAGTTTATGAAGGTTATGGTCCATCAGGAGTTGCTGTAATAGTTGAAACTTTAACAGACAACAAAAATAGATCAGCAGGAAATGTAAGAAGTGCTTTCACTAAAGGTGGTGGAAACATGGGAGCAACAGGTTGTGTAGGTTTCATGTTCCAAGAAAAAGGTGAAATTGTTATTGAAAGAGAAGATAAAGATGAAGATGAAATTATGATGCTTGCTTTAGATGCTGGTGCAGAAGATTTCGCAGCTGAAGAGGAAGTGTTTGTTATAACAACTACACCAGAAGATTTTGGTACTGTCAGAGAAGCATTAGAATCAAATGGATTAGAATTCTTAGAAGCAGCAGTTAAGATGGTTCCAGATACATATACTGAAATCAACGAAGATGATGCTAAGAAGTTCCAAAAGATGTTAGACTTACTTGAAGATGATGATGATGTTCAAGAGATCTACCACAATGCTGAATTCCCTGAAGGATGGGATGAATAAATTTAATAAAAACTCCGTATCAATTTTAAATTGATACGGAGTTTTTTTATTAAAATATTCATTTGTTTAATTAAAGTAAGAATTTGCAAAGATTTAAGAAGATAAAGTAAATTAGAGTGGGTTATTTTAATCTATTGCAATTTTTATAGGAATATGAATAAGAATAATAAAATTGACAGTACATAGGAGTCTATATATAATTAATCATAAAAATCATGGTAAATTTTGTGGGGAAAAAGTAAGATTTTAATATATTCAGATCATGAAGAAGATAGGAATTTATTTAAATTCTAAAATTATTAATATAAGGAAATAATAATAAAAAGACGTCACAAAGGGGTGAGCTTTATATGAAATTAATGAAGAAATTAAAGCCTGGTAGAATTATAGTTTTAGGATTTTTATCAGTTATTATTATAGGAGCAATTTTATTAAAATTACCAATATCTATAAATGATGGCGTTAAAGTTTCTTTTGTAGATGCGTTATTTACTTCTACCAGTGCAGTTTGTGTAACTGGATTAATAGCTATAGATACAGCTGATACATTTACTGTTTTTGGACGAACTGTGGTAGCTTTATTGATTCAAATAGGTGGATTAGGAGTGACAGCAGTAGGTGTGGGTTTTATTTTACTTATGGGGAAAAGAGTAGGAATTAAGGAAAGAACACTTATCAAGGAGTCTATGAATTTAGAATCTATGAAGGGACTAGTAAGATTAGTTAAATCAGTGCTATTAATGACATTAACATTCGAGACAATAGGTGTAATATTAAGTTATTTAGTTTTTTCAAAGGACTATAAGCCATTAGATGCATTAGGAATAAGTATGTTTCATTCCATTGCAGCATTTAATAATTCAGGATTTGATATACTTGGAGGACTTCAAAATTTAATACCATACCAAAATAATATTTTATTAAATTTGACTACATGCGGATTAATAATATTTGGAGGATTAGGATTTTTAGTAATTAAAGAAATTTTAATGAAAAGATCCTTTAAAAAGTTTAGTTTACATACAAAAGTAGTAATTACAATGACTTCTATATTATTAGTAATTGGAACAATATTATTAAAGTTTACTGAAGATATTTCTTGGCTTGTAGCATTCTTTTTTAGTACTTCTGCGAGAACAGCAGGATTTAGTACTTATTCATTAAGCAATTTTACAAATGCAGGATTATTTGTATTAGTTATTTTAATGTTTATTGGAGCATCTCCTGGGTCAACAGGTGGTGGTATAAAGACTACTACTATATTTACATTATATAAAAGTATTTATAGTACAGCTACAAATAAACATTGTATTGCTTTTAAAAGGAAGATACCTACTAGTGTAGTATTTAAAGCTTTTAATATAACTATATTAGCATTGTTCGTTGTTTGCCTAGGAACCTTTATATTAAGTGTGTTAGAGCCTAATTATACCTTTATGCAACTATTGTTTGAAGTAACTAGTGCTTTTGGAACAGTAGGGTTATCAACAGGAATAACACCAAACCTTACTGATTTAAGTAAAATTATAATTTCAATAATCATGTTTATAGGAAGACTTGGACCAATGACTATTGCTACAATTTGGTATTTTAAAGAAACGGCAAATGCTTATTATTCAGAAGAAACAGTTATAATAGGATAGGAGAGGTAGATAATGTTTAATCATAGACCTGAAATTGAGTTTGGAATAATTGGAATAGGAAGATTTGGTTTTGCTTTGGCAAAGACTTTAATAGAAGCAGGTAAGGAAGTAATAGTATTAGACAATAATGAAAATAAGATAAAGCAAATTAGATCTCTTACAGAAAATGCTTTTGTAGTTAATAATTTAGATAAGGAAACCTTAGAAGAAACAGGAATTCAGAATTGTGAAACTGTATTTGTATGTATAGGAGAGAAGATCGATGTAAGTATTTTAACTACATTAAATGTAATAAATATGGGAGTAAAGAGAGTTATTTCCAAAGCAATAACATATGAACAAGGATGTGTATTAAAAAAAATAGGTGCTGAAATTGTATATCCTGAAAATGATATGGCAATTAGAATTGCAAATAGATTATTAAATGAAGAAGCATTAGAATTTATTGAGTTAAATAATGATATTCATATAGAGGAGTTAAGGGTTACTTCAAAAATAGATGGAAAATCAATATTAAAATCTAAAATAAGAAATGATTTTAATTTAAATATTATTGCATTGGAAAGAGATGAAGAAACTATAATAGAAGTAGACCCAAATTATATTTTAAGGGAAAATGATTTAATAGTAGTTATAGGTAAAAAGAGTAATATAAGAAAATTAGAAGAGCATTTAAATAATAAATAAAAATATAAACTTATGAAAAAAGGTCTTTTATAGGCCTTTTTTTGTAAAATATAAAAACAATTAAATCTAACTATCAAAATATTAAGTTGATTTATAAAAAATAAAAATGAGTTTAAATAAAAAAGAGTGATTTGCCATAATCACTCTCCACAATAAACTTGTGTAACATCTATTTCACTCCACTTGGAAGTTACTTAAGACTAAATTTATAATATCAGTATGTTATTAATATTACAAGTTGTAATTTATTCTTTATATTTAAGTATATGGAAAATAAGAGTTGTAAATCATATTTTAAATTGGTATTAAAAATACCTTTATGATTAATACTAATTCTAGGAATTATAACTTGTAAGAATAAATATAAATATTAAATTTTCAAATTACAAAAATATATAGGAATAAAAATAAATTTAGATAGAAAGACTTTATTAATAATTACAGAAAAGGTGGAGGATAATATGAAAAAAGTAAGTTTATTTAGTATTATAGTAATTATAATATTAAATATATTTAGTGCTGATATAAGTGCTAATACAAAGAACATTAAGCCTATAAGAGCAGGAGTACTACTATATAGTGAAGATGATTATTATATTTCTGAAGTAAGAGATTACTTGTTAAAAATAGAAAACGAAAATAAAGAAAGAATAGATTTTATATTTTATGATGCCGATAGAAATCAAGAATTGCAAAACAAGCAAATAGATGAACTCATAAATATGAAAGTAGATTTAATATTATTAAATATTGTGGATATACATCAAGCAGATTCAATAATAAACAAAATTAAAGCACATAATATTCCTGTAATATTTTTTAATAGAGAACCTTCATCATTAAAGGGAGTTAAATCTTATGGAAAGTCTTTATATATAGGAACTGAAGCATGTGAGTCAGGTGAAATTCAAGGTGAAATGATAATTAATGAGATGAAAAGTGGAAATATAAAGGATAGGAATGGAAACGGTATATTAGATTATGTATTATTACAAGGCGATAAAGATAATATAGAAGCACAGTTAAGAAGTGAATGTGTTATAAAATCAATAAATAAAAATGGAATTAGGACTAATGAAATAGCATCTGAATATTGTAATTGGCAACAGGAATGTGCTAAAAATAAAATTGAGTCTTTATTTTCAAATTATGGAGATAATATTGAAGTAATAATTTCAAATAACGATGAAATGGCAATAGGAGCTATACTGGCACTTCAAGAAAGAGGATATAACATAGGAGATCCAAATAAGTTCATATCTGTAGTAGGAGTTGATGGAACAACTGAGGCTAGAAAAATGATAGAAAATGGATTTATGACAGGTACAGTTATACAAGATGCTGAAGGAATGGCTAAAGCACTCTATAGAATAGGCTTAAATTTAGCTCAAGGGAACCCACCATTGCAAGATACAGAGTATAAATTTGATGTAACAGGCGTAGGTGTTAGGATTCCGTATAATGGTTACATAGTAAGAAATTCACCTAATTTATAATTTGAGTTTTATATTTAAATAAGAATTACAAATAGATTGTTAAGGAAAGAACTATTAGAATTTATAGTTTAGGAAGAAATTAAAAAATTATAGTAGAATTATATATAGTTATTTTTATGATTAATAATACTTCTTAAATTATAGAGTATGCAAATAATATTTGAAATTATAAAGTAATAAAAAAATTATATAGATAACTGTATTAGTAAATAAAGGAGATGTGAAGAATAATATGAAAAAAGTTAGTTTATTTAGTATTGTAGTGATTATAATTATAAACATATTTAGGTTAGATATAAGTGCTAATACAATTAATACAACACCATTAAGAGCTGGAGTACTTTTATATAATGAAGATATTTATTATATTTCTGAAATAAAAAAACAATTAGAAAAACTTGAAAGTGAAAATAAAGATGAAATAGATTTTATATTCTATAATGCTGAAGGAAATCAAGAATTACAGAATAAGCAAATTGATGAACTTATAAAAATGAAAGTAGATGTAATACTATTAAATATTGTAGATGTACATGAATCAGATTCTGTAATAAATAAAATCAAGGAAAATAATATTCCTGTAATATTTTTTAATAGAGAGCCATTATCATTGAATGGAATTAAATCTTATAATAAATCTTTGTATGTAGGAACACAAGCTTGTGATGCAGGTAAGATTAAAAGTGAAATGATAATTAATGAGATAAAAAATGAAAATATAAAGGATAAGAATGGAAATGGTAGTTTAGATTATATATTATTAGAAGGAGAAAAAGATAATGTAGAAGCTCAATTAAGAAGTGAATGTGTTATAAGATTTTTAAATGAAAGTGGAATTAAAACTAATGAAATAGCTTCTGAAGTGTGTAACTGGGAAAAAGAATGTGCTAAACAAAAGATTGAGTCTTTATTTGATAAATATAGCGATAATATTGAAGTAATAATTTCAAATAATGATGATATGGCAATAGGTGCTGTCTTGGCACTTCAAGAAAAAGGGTATAATTTAGGTGATCCAAATAAGTTTATATCAGTAGTAGGTATAGGTGGAACAGAGGAAGTTAGGGAAATGATTAAAAAAGGCTTTATGACAGGTACAGTTTTGCAAGATGCTGAAGAAAAAGCAAAAGTTCTTTATAGAATAGCGCTAAATTTAGCGCAAGGTAAGGAAGCATTACAAGATACAGATTATGAATTTGATGTAACAGGAGTAGGAGTTAGAATACCATATAACGGTTACATAATAAGAAATTCACCAAATTTAGAAATTTAATCTTTTATAAGTGAATTTTTTATGTTATAATCTTTGGGTATTTTGGAAGAATGGGGGAGTATAATCATGAAACATATCAAGACAATCAATAAGACTAATATCAAAAACAGCTTAGTAAAACCAGGTTGTAAAGAATGTGCTAACTCATGTCAATCAGCTTGCAAAACTTCATGTACAGTTGCAAACTTAGAGTGTGAAAACTAATTAACAAGAAGCGGCAACAATTAAGTTGCTGCTTACTTTTTATGTTAAGCAAAGCTTTTGGAGGGATAGAAAATGTCTTTAATACACAAATTTAAACAAGGTGATAATTATTTTGTATTAGATGTAAATACAGGAGCTGTTCATATAGTAGACGAGCTAGTATATGATTTAGTACATGATGATGGAATGAAGGATAAGGAAGAAACATTAAAGCTTTTATGTGATAAATATGATAAAGAAACTGTTATAGAAGCCTATGATGAAATAATGGAACTTGTAAAAGATGGACTATTATATTCAGAAGATAAGTATGAAGATATAGCTCATGGATCAATGGATGATAGAGATTATATAAAGGCAGTTTGCCTAAATATAATTCATGGATGTAATTTAAGATGTAAATATTGCTTTGCAGATGAAGGAGAATATAATGGACATAAGGGTGTCATGTCATTAGAAACTGCTAAAAAGGCAATAGATTATGTTGTAAAAAGAAGTGGTCCAAGAAGAAACATAGAAATAGATTTATTTGGTGGAGAACCAACTATGATCATGGATACTGTAAAAGAAATAATAAAGTATGCGAGAGAAAATGAAAAAGAGTGGAAGAAAAATATAAGATTTACAATGACAACAAATGCTACTCTTTTAAATGATGATATGATGGATTTCATGGATAAGGAAATGGGAAATATCATACTTTCATTAGATGGTAGAAAATGTGTTAATGATAATGTTAGAATAAAAGTTGATGGAAGTGGATCTTATGATGACATACTTCCAAATATAAAGAAGATGATAAAAAAGAGAACACCTGGAAAGATGTATTATGTTAGAGGAACATTTACAAGAGCAAATACTGATTTCTTTGAAGATGTAATGGCTATGGTAAATGAAGGCTTTGATGAAGTTTCTATAGAGCCAGTGGTTTTAGAAAAAGGACATCCTCTTGCATTAAGAGAAGAAGATTTACCAGAAATAATGAAAAATTATGATAAACTATATGAAGATATGGCAAGAAGAAAAAGAGAACAAAATGGAGAGTATAACTTCTATCATTTTAATGTTGATTTAAATGGTGGACCATGTGTTTATAAAAGAATTTCAGGTTGTGGAGCAGGATTTGAATATGTTGCAATAACTCCACAGGGAGATGTTTATCCATGCCATCAATTTGTAGGAAAAGAAGAATTTAAACTTGGAAGTATATATGATGATACATACAATAAAGACCTTGGCAGAGAATTTAAAAAAGCTCATATATACAACAAGCCTAAATGTAGAGATTGCTGGGCAAGATTCTATTGTAGTGGAGGATGTCAAGCAAATAACTTTAGCTTCAATGGCGATATGAAAATACCTTATGAAGTTGGCTGTAAAATGCAAAAGAAGAGAATTGAATGTGCAATTGCTTTAAAGGCAGAATAATTTTAAATATAAAAGTTGGTATTTGCTTATGTTCAAATACCAACTTTTTATATTACAATGATAATAAAAAAATAAGTTTTGGAGGATAAGATGGAATTTATATTAAAAAATAAGATGAAGCTTATATATACAAAAACTACATCTAATTTAACATCAATGTCTATATCAATAGATGCAGGCGCATGTAGAGAAAAAGAATTATTAGGACTTGCTCATGCAACAGAGCATATGGTTTATAAAGGCACAAGAAAGAGGAATGAGGAAAAAATAAATAAAAACTTAAGTAAAATTTTTGGATTTCAAAATGCCATGACAAACTTTCCATATGTTATTTACTATGGAACTATGTTAAATGAAGATTTTGAAGAAGGTGTAGAACTTTTTTCAGATATAATTTTAAATCCTATATTTCCAACTGAGGGATTTGAAGAAGAAATGAATGTAATAAAGGAAGAGTTAAGAGATTGGGATGAGGAATTAGAGCAATATTGTGAAGATAAACTATTTTTAAATAGCTTTAGAGAAAGAAGAATAAAGTATCCAATTATAGGTACAAATAAAGATTTACAAAAAATAAAATTAGAAGATATAAAACAATTTTATAAAGATAATTATTTACCTGATAAGACTTCTATAGCAGTGGTTTCTTCTTTAGAATTTGAAGAAGTTAAAAATATAGTTGAAAGCTATTTTGAGAATTGGAGTACTGAGTATAATGGAAATAATAAAGAAAAAATAATTTATGATAAGACTAACTTTGGAGTTTATAAAGAAATAAAAGAGGGAATTAATACATGTAAAGTTCAAGTCATATTTCCAATAGATGATTTAAGCTATAACGAAATAAAAGCATTAAGAATATTTAATGAGTATTTTGGAGAAGGAGTTAATTCATTATTATTCGATACATTAAGAACAAAAAATGGACTTGTATATGATATTTTAACTAAGATTTCTTATGAAAAGTACATAAAGCTTTATAAAATAACTTATAGTACTTCAAAAGAAAATTTAGATAAATCTTTAGAATTAATAAATGAATGTATAGATAAAATTGAAAGGTTTGAAGTAAATATAAGTAATGATGATATATTTGATTTTAAAAAGTCTATGAAACTAAAGAGATGGTTTAGAGAAGAACAAAATATAATTTTAGCAAAAGAATTATCAACGTATAGTACAATGTTTGGAGATTATAAAATATATTCAGAAGAATTTAATAATCTTGATGCTATAGATAAAAATTATATTTTAGATGTAGCTAAAAAAGTGTTAGAAAATAAATCTATACAAGTAATAAGCAATTAAGATAATTGAATCTATAATTATTTTAATTTATTAGTTTGTAAGTGAATATATGTGGATTGCTCTTGACTTGATACGAAGGAAAAGAATAACAAAGCTATATTTGCTTTTTATAAATATAATACAATTTTTTATTCATAATTTAAGTATAAATAAAAGGGAGATATTAATGAGTAAAGCACCTTTATTAGAAGAATTATTAAAATATCATAAAGAAGAAAATTTGATTTTATCAATGCCAGGAAATAAAAGTGGGAAAGCGTTTTTAAGAGATTCATTAGGAAAAAAGTTTAAAGAAACTCTAGGGAATTTGGATATTACGGAAGTGGACCCTTTAGACAATTTACATTGCCCAGAAGGGGTAATAAAGGAAGCGGAGGAGCTTCTAGCAAAAACTTATAATGTAAAAAAAGCATACTTTCTTGTAAATGGAAGCTCTTCAGGGAATTTAGCTTCAATATTTGCTGCTTTTAAAGAGGGGGACGAGGTATTAGTAGAAAGAAACTGCCATAAGTCAATTTATAATGGACTTATTTTAAGAAAACTTAAGGTAATTTATATAGATGCTGTAATAGATGAAAATATAGGAATATTTTTGCCGCCTAGAGAAAAAGAAATAAATGAAGCTTTAAGTAAAGCATTTAATCCAAAAGGAATAATAATTACAAGTCCGAATTATTTTGGAATATCTTACGATATAGAAAATAAAATAAAAGAATTAAAAGAAAAAGGACTAAAAGTAATAATTGATAGTGCTCATGGTGCTCATTTTGTAGTAAATAAGGATTTACCAAAGTCACTAGCTAATCTTGGGGATTATGTAGTATTAAGTGCTCATAAAACACTACCTAGTTTAACACAAGGAGCATATTTATTAGTAAATAATAATGAAGAAAATATTGATTTTTATGTAAAGACTTTTATGACTACATCACCATCATATTTAATAATGGCTTCATTAGATTATGCTAGATATTATCTAGATAATTACGGAAAAGATGACTATGGTAACTTAAAAGAAAGAGCAGAAAAGTGGAAAGAAAAAATAAACTTATTAGGTAAAGTGAGTGTAATAAGTGATGAGAATTTATTTAATAAATATACAATAGATAAAAGTAGATATTTAATTACTTTAAATAAAGGATATAGTGGTCATAAACTTTTAGATTATCTTAGAGTTAATAAGATACAAGCTGAAATGAGTTTTTCACGAGGAATAGTCCTGATTTTTTCGCCTTCAAATACAGAAGAGGATTTTGAAAAAATATATTTAGCTATTAAGAATTTAAATATAAATGTGTTGAAAACTAATGAAAAAAATGCAGTGTTTTCAAAAATATCACCTGTTAAAGTATTAGAGCCTTATGAGGTTTTTAATTTAAATAGTACTAGCTTAGATATAAATGATGCTTTGGGGAAAATAGCTAAAGAGGCGATAATTCCGTATCCGCCAGGAATTCCTTTAGTTTGTGCAGGTGAAAAAATTACTAAAGAAGCTATTGATATAATTAAAGAATATATTGAAAATAGATTAAAAGTAATTGGAGTACAAGACAATATTATTAAAGTGATTGAAGAGTAAGGCATATAATATTAAAAATATTACTATCTAGAAAGTGCTTTAATATAAAATGTAGAATGTAAAATTTCCAGTGTATTTAAGAATGAAATACTGAAACCTATATTATTTTGAAATTATTTTCAATAATTTTTACTTATATTATGCATTCTACATTTTCAATTGAGCTATAGATCCATTTTTAGATTACAATAAAATACAAGCCAATAAGGAAATTACTCCTGCTAAACAAATGGAGATACTATTACTTTCAATAATTCTAAAATTGATAGTATTTTTAATTGAATTATTTAATTTAGATTTTTGGAGTATAGGGCGTATAATAGCTATAATACCCAAAGCTATAAGGGATATTCCTAATATAAAAATATAATTAATTAAAGGAAAATTTAAAGTATTATGTAGGTAAAAAGACAATAAAGATACAACTAATATCCAAGATAAAGTATTAAGAATAAGCTTTTTAAAAATAAAACCTTCTTTACAAATTAATAGATAATTCATTATATTAATATTATATAGCCTCTAGGAATTATTTTACAATATGTTTTTATAATAAACTTAACACTATATATTTAGACTTTTATATTAAGGTGTAAATTTATATAACTTGTTAAATGAAAATCAAAGAAAGTAAAAGAAAAACTAAGCTTTGTTTTACAAAATTAGTTTTTATTCAATTAATTGTTAGTAGAGATATTTTAATAACTAAAACAAGCTTTAGTAAATATTGACATAATAGTATCTTTTAAATAAAATAATTATGGTAAAGAGGAGGGATTGTTAATGGAGAAAAATAAAGGGAATATTTCAATACATACAGAAAATATTTTTCCAATTATAAAGAAGTGGTTATATTCTGACAAAGATATATTTATTAGGGAACTTATTAGTAATGGGTGCGATGCTATAAGCAAATATAAAAGATTAGTTTCTTTAGGAGAAACTAATGGAAATAAAAATGAAAAATATAAGGTTACAGTTTCGTTAAATAAAGAAAATAATACTTTGAAATTTATTGATAATGGAATTGGAATGACTGAAGATGAAGTTAAGAAATATATAAATCAAGTTGCATTTTCAGGTGCAGAGGATTTTATAGAAAAATATAAAGATAAAATGGAAGATGGAAAAGATATAATAGGTCACTTTGGGCTAGGGTTCTACTCTGCTTTCATGGTTGCAAAAAGAGTTCAGATAGATACTTTATCTTATTTAGAAGGAGCAGAAGCAGTAACTTGGATTTGTGATGGTGGTACAGAATATGAGATATCTCCATCTTTAAATAGAAAAGAGAGAGGAACAACAATAACTCTTTTTATAGATGATGATAGTAATGAATTTTTAGAATTGTATAAAGTTAGAGAAATAATAGAAAAATATTGTTCATTCTTACCTATAGAAATATATTTAGAAGAAGAAGGTAAAGAAGTTAAGGAAGAAGATATTAAACCGTTAAATGATACAACTCCATTATGGATGAAATCTCCAAAGGATTGTACTGATGAAGAATATAAAGAATTTTACAAAAAGGTATTCCGAGATTTTAATGATCCATTATTTTGGATTCATTTAAATGTAGACTATCCATTTAACCTAAAAGGAATATTATATTTTCCTAAACTTAAACATGAACTGGAAGCTACTGAAGGGCAAGTAAAACTTTATAATAATCAAGTTTTTGTTGCAGATAACATAAAAGAAGTTATACCAGATTTCTTACTATTATTAAAGGGTACAATAGATTGTCCAGATCTACCTTTAAATGTATCTAGAAGTTTTCTTCAAAAAGATAAGGATGTTATAAAAATATCTAAGCATATAGTTAAGAAGGTTGCAGATAAATTAGTTGCACTATATAAAAATCAAAGAGAAAGCTTTAATAACTTTTGGAAGGACATTCAAATATTTATTAAGTACGGTTGTTTGAGAGATGAAAGCTTCTATGATAAAATAAAGGACATTGTTATATTTAGAAGACTAAATGGTGAGTATATAACATTAAAGGAATATTTAGAAAATAATAAAGATAAACATGAAAATAAGGTCTTTTATGTAACAGATGAAAAGCAACAATCACAATATATTAAAATGTTTAAGGAAGCGGATTTAGATGCTGTAGTTTTAGATTGCTCAATAGATAACCATTTTATTAGCTTTTTAGAGGCAAAAGAAAATGGAGTTATATTTACCAGAATAGACTCTGATATTTCAGAAACACTTAAAAATAGTGAAAGTGAAGATTCAAAAGAGTTAAATACTAAGCTGGAAGAGTTATTTAAAGAAGCAACTTCTAATAAAGTAAATAATATTAAAGTAGAAAATCTAAAAAATTCAGGAACTCCTGCTATGATATTGGTTTCTGAACAATCAAGAAGAATGGCTGAAATGAGCAAAATGTTTGGTGGAATGGAAATGCCAAATATGTTTATGGAAGAAAAAACTTTAGTTATAAATAATAATAACTCAATAATTAAAAAGCTAGCATCTGTAGACTTTGAAAGTAAAAAGGATGATATTAATTTAATATGTCAGTATATTTTAGATTTAGCTTTGATAGCTAATAAGGAATTAAGTTCTGAAGAAATGAATGACTTTATTAATAGAAGTAATGAGTTATTAAATAAAGTAATAGAATTATAGTAATATCTTAAAAATGAAATCAATAAAAAATAGAACTATTTATGCTTAATAGTTCTATTTTTTTTAATTAATATTGTATCGCTACAATGGACAAAATGTAATTATTGGATTATTATAAAATAAGTAACTTAATTAAAAAGCAGGTGCACTTATGAATGGGGTAAAAAAAGTAGCTACAATAAATGATTTATCTGGAATAGGAAGATGTTCACTAACAGCAGCAATTCCTATATTATCGACTTTAGGAGTTCAATGTTGTCCATTTCCTACAGCTATACTTTCTTCTCAAACTGAATTTGATAAGTTTTCATTTTTAGATATAACTAATGAAATGAACAATTATAAAAATGTTTGGAAAGAGCTCAATATAAACTTTGATTGCATATATAGTGGCTTTTTAGGTTCTGAAAAGCAAATTGACATAGTTTTAGATTTTGTATTAGATAATAAAGATTCTTTAATTGTTATAGATCCAGTTATGGGAGACAATGGAATACTTTATGATACTTTTACAGAAAATATGTGTAATAAAATGAAAGAACTTGTTTCTATTGCAAGTATAGTAACACCAAATTTAACAGAAGCATGTATATTAACAGGAGAAGAATATAAAAAGTATGATACAAGTAATGAAAAAGTTATGAGAATTGCTAAAAAACTAGCACAAATGGGACCAGAAAAGATTATTATTACAGGAATAATAAGAGAAAGTGAAATTTATAATTTTGCTTACGATAAAGGAAGAGATGAATTTTTTATAGTAAAATCAGTTTTTAATAATGAATCATATAGCGGAACAGGGGATATTTTTACTTCAATTATTATAGGATTATTATTAAATAATCATAATTTAAATTTTGCAATTAAAAGTGCAACTAACTTTATTTATGAAGCAATTAGTTATACATCTAAATTTAAAACTAATCCAAAAGAAGGAATAATGTTTGAAGTATTTTTAAAGGAGTTGATTTTGATAAATGAAAACAAAAATTAAAACAAGAAGTTTAGTTTTGGCAGCATTATTTGCAGCTTTTATATGCATTACAATATCTATTCATATCCCAACAGGCTTTAATGGAGGATATGTACATTTAGGAGATACATTCATATATCTTGCAGCAGTACTTTTACCTACTCCATATGCAATGCTTGCAGCGGGTATAGGAGCTGGACTTGCAGATGCATTGGCTGGTGGAATGATATGGGTGTTACCTACAATAATAATTAAACCTATAATGGTATTATTTTTTACTTCTAAAAGAGATAGTATAATATGTAAAAAAAATGTACTAGCAATAGTTATAGCTGGTATTGTAGGATGGTTTGGATATTATTTAGCAGGAGCTGTTATATCAGGTAGCTTTGTAGCTCCACTTGCAACTTTCTTTATAGATATAATGCAACCTATAGGAAGTGGTATAATATTTTTAATAGCTGGTTATTCTTTAGATAGGGTGAAAATTAGACAAAGATTATCTATAGAAGCAAAATAACTTTAGAATATGGCGTGAGGTAGAAGTATGAAGGTTATGACCTTTAACTTAAGGACAGATTTCTTATTAGATATAAATAATAGATGGAATAAAAGAAAAGAAATAGTTTATGATATATTAAACAATAATGATTGCGATATAATAGGTGTTCAAGAGCTAAATAATAAAATGTTTAAGGATATTTCAAAAGAAGCTCCAGGATATAATATAATTGGGAGCCCTAGAAGTCTTAAGTATTTTATAGAAAGAAATGATATATTAGTTTCTAAGAAACATAAAATATTAGAATACAGTACTTTTTGGCTTTCAGAAGATCCTGAAAAAATAGGAAGTGCTATTTGGTATTCTGTTTATCCAAGAATATGCACAACAGCTTTAATAAGATTAAATGATGGTAATATAGTTAGAGTATATAATACACATTTAGATTTTTTATTATCAAAGGCTAGGGAATATGGACTTAAAAAAATAGGTGAGTATATGGATAAACAACATGAAAAAGACAATTATCCAGCTATACTAATGGGAGATTTTAATGCAAGTCCAACAAGTAAAGCCATTAAAAATTTCTCGGAAGGTAAATATAGTAGTAAAAAATTTATAGCTGTACAAGATCACAAGAAAGAAATTTATAATATGTCTACTATGAGTAAGTTTAAAGGAAATAAAAAAGGTCTTCATATAGATTATATATTTGTAACCGAAGAGTTTAAAGTTTTAGATACTGAAATATTAGAGTATAACAAAAATGGTAAATATCCTTCAGATCATTACCCTATGATTGCAAAACTTGATATAAATAAAAATGCTAATACTTCAAAATAGAGTATTAGCATTTTTCATTTTAATTAAGCATTATCAATTATCTTAAAGAATAAATCTTCTATATTACCTAATTCGTTATATTTTTCTTTTAAGTATTCTTTGTTACCAGAATCTACTATTTTGCCTTCCTTCATTAAAATCATTGTATCGCTTATTTCTTCCATTGAAGCAAGGATATGAGTACTAACTAGTATGGTTTTTCCAAGAGATTTTATTTTTGATAGTATTTCTCTAAATTCCTTTATTCCATTAGGATCTAAACCTACAAAAGGTTCATCAATTAAAATTATACTTGGATCATGAATTAAAGCCATTATAATAGATACCTTTTGTTTCATACCTTTAGACAAGTCTTTAGCAAGAGAATCTTTTTTATTTGCTAAGTTGAAAGCATTCATTAACTCATCAGCTTTACTTGTCCAATCTTTAATTTTATAAGCTAAGGCTATAAATTTAAAGTGTTCCCAAACTGTTAATAAATTATATAAATCAGGGGTTTCAGGTATATAGGCTAAATTTTCTCTTATGGTTCTATCCTTTGTAGATTTTCCATCTATTAAAATATCACCTGAATCTTTTCTTAATAAAGAAAGTATGCACTTTAATGTAGTAGTTTTACCAGCACCATTGGGGCCACATAATATGGATATTTCACCAGTGTTTAATTTAAATGATATATTATCAATTGCTTTATTTTTCTTAAAAGATTTAGATAAATTTTTTACTTCTAACATAATTTCCTCCAAATTAATATTCTATAAAATCAAATATTTTATTACATAACAACATTAATAAGCTTATATAAATCCCAACAATTACAGTTAATACTCCAAATGCTATATATGGATTAATAGTTATACTGTAAGTAGCTACAGTTGCAACAAATGGAATCATTATAAGTATCATTAGCACGAAAGTTACAAGAATTCCTGGCCCAGATTCATTATCCTTTGGCATAAGAAGTATTACGATTAAGTTAAGTAATTTTACTACTAATGAGAATGCTATAGTAATTAAGTAACATCCTATTCCTAAGATTAAGAATTTATAATCTAATATAATAGAAGGAATAAGCATTATACTGATTCTAATTGCTAACATTAAAAGTTCGTCTAAGACTGTAGAAAGAATTTTATTTATTGGTTTTCCTGGGATAATATAAATATATACATTTTTTAATTCTCTAGATAACTCGGAAAAATTAGATGAAATAAGAACTATATAAACTGTACCAATTGAAATCACTAACAATGAAACTAATTGATTTCCTTTTAAAGTAACATATCCTCCGATTATTCCGATAATAATATTAACTAAGAATAATAAATATTTTTTTAATGAAGTCTGTTTTCTTTTTCTAATAATTGAAGCTTTCCAATATAATGATAATGATCCCCATCTTTCTTTAGAACTACTATTTAAATTAACTTTTTTTATATCTTTTTCCATTTGTGAATGAACATCTCTCTTGTTGTTTTTTAACTGCTTTAATTTTTCATTTTGTGTAGATACCTTTTCAGCTATTTCTTCATAATATTCAACATTAAGAGTTATAAATAAGAAACAATTAATAATAATTAATGATAATAAATATAATATATCAAATATTGGCGGTGTAATTGTTTCTGTTAAAAGTAAAGATATAAATTTAACTATAGAAGAAATTATAGGTAATTTAACAAGAAAGCTATCAAAAATAGACATAGACAATTTGTTAAAGTTAAAGTTTAGACTCCAAAACTTATATAAATAAAATAAAAGTATTAAACATGCAATACCTTGTAATATGTAAGAGATAAATTTTAAGACTTTAACTAATCCTGTTTTAACTTTTATTGCAAAAAACAAATAAGATAAAGAAATAAAAAATAAGAATATAAAGAAAAATCCTAAAGCTATTGGCAATAATCCTATTAATGCTAAATTAGTAAAGGCTAGGAGCATTAATATAATAAAAATAAACGTTAAAAAGAAGCTTGCTACACCTTTTATTGCACTACGAATCATTGAATAAAATAGTATTAATTTATTATTTATAGGTGAAGGAAATAAATAGCTAATATCTGAAATTGAGAAGTTACTTGGAGCATAATCATTTAAATAATTTGCTAATACAAATAGTATAAAAACTAATGATATTATAGCTATAATTCCTAGAGCAGATTGCTGCATTTCTGGAGCTATGGAAGCTTTAGATTCATTTTTAAATATTGAAACTATAAATGAAGAAAAGCAAAGTCCGAAAAATATGATTATAGAAAATAATTTCTTTAAGAATAAAAGCGGATGATGAAAAATTTGAAAAAAGAAATTTTTAATTTTTAAAAGATCTAAATAAACTAAAACTTTTAAATCGTTCATTAAAACACCTCCATAAGTTATTTGTTAAATTATAGCAAAAATATGTATTTTAAACAAGAAATATTCATATAGGTGATTAATAGACCCAAATTAAAATTGAAGATTGAATTTTGAAAGTGTTTAAATATGAGATATCATGAATATATTATTTAGATGATTAAAAAATCGTGATTTAATAACAAAATAAGATAGCTAGTGGAAGTAAAGTGTCAACTTTTTTATTTTTAATGAATGAAAAATGCTAATTTTATATTTGGAATATTATAAATTTCGTTTATAGTGAAGTATTTATTAAAAAGTCTAAAAATAATACATATATATATGCGAATAAAAAAAATATTGACTAGAATAATATTCGTATTATATACTTTTGGTGTGATATATTACTAAGGAGGAGTATTTATGAAAAATGCTTTAGTATTCCAATCAGATTTTGGAATTGGAGATGGTGCTGTTAGTGCTATGTATGGGGTTGCTTATAATGTAGATAAGACACTTCAATTATTTGATTTAACACATGAAATACCACAATATAACATTTGGGAGGCTTCATATAGGTTAATTCAAACTGTAGTCTATTGGCCTAAAAGCACTGTGTTTGTATCTGTAGTCGATCCTGGAGTTGGATCAAATAGAAAGAGTATAGGAGTTAAGACTGCAAGTGGACAATATATAATTACCCCAGATAATGGAACACTTACTCACATTAAAAGAATATGTGGGATAGTTGAGGCCAGAGAAATCGATGAAACTATAAATAGATTACCTAATTCTGGAGCATCTTATACTTTCCATGGAAGAGATATATATGCCTATACAGGAGCAAGACTTGCAGCTGGAGTTATAGATTTTGAACATGTTGGTCCAAAAATTCCAGTTGATGAAATAGTAGAATTACCAGTTGTTGAATCTATAAAAGAAAATGATTTAGTAACAGGAACTATAGATGTTTTAGATGTAAGATTTGGTAGCTTATGGACAAATATTGGAAGAGAATTATTTACTAGCTTAGGTATTAAGTATGGAGATAAAGTTGAAGTTTCTATTAGAAATAATACAAGAGAAGTTTATAGAAATATAATGGTTTATGCAAAGTCGTTTGCTGATGTTTATGTAGGTGAAACCTTGGTTTATGTTAACTCATTAGATAATTTAGCTGTTGCTATAAATCAAGGATCATTCTCAAAAGCCTATAATATACAAACTGGAACAAATTGGATAATATCTATCAGAAAAGCTCCTAGAGTAATATATGATTAGAAATTAATTTAAAACACGAATAGTATTTATTCACTATATATGAAATGAGGAGGAATTATAATGGAAAATAAAATGTCTATTAAAACAATAGTAGCGATTGGTATAGGTGCAGCTGTATTTATGATACTAGGGCGTTTTGGAGCTATTCCATCAGGTATCCCAAATACTAATATAGAAACAAGTTATGCTTTTTTAGCATTAATGTCAGTATTATATGGTCCTATTGCAGGAATATCAATAGGTTTTATAGGTCATGCTTTGAAGGATTTAGTATTTTTTGGTTCGCCTTGGTTTAGTTGGGTTATAGCTTCAGCTGTTGTTGGTCTTATAATAGGATTATCATGGAAAAAATTAAAAGTTAATGACGGTGAATTTGGCAAGAAAGAAATTATTGTTTTTAATATATACCAAGTAATTGCTAATTTAATTGCATGGCTTTTAGTTGCTCCTACATTAGATATACTTATATATGCAGAGCCAGCTAATAAAGTTTATTTACAAGGTGTAGTTGCTGCAATTTCTAATTCAATTACAGTTGGAATATTAGGCAGTATTTTACTTTATACATATGCTAAGACTAGAGTTAAAAAAGGAAGTTTAGATAGAGAGTAATATCTAATTAAAATACTGGGGGCTTTAGGTCTCTGGTATTTTTTACGTATATATTACAAACAATATACTATTATTTTTAATCATAAATAACGTTTTCGAGGAACATATAATTTATATATAAAGGGAGGTTTGCTATGAAAAAACCTGTAATTGAGTTCGATAATTTTACATTCCAATACAGAGCTCAAGCAAAGCCAACATTAAATAATGTAAACTTAACTATATATGAAGGCGAAAAAGTTCTTATTGTTGGTCCTTCTGGATCAGGTAAGAGCACGATTTCAAGTTGTATAAATGGTCTTATTCCATTTTCATATAAAGGAGAGATTTCAGGAAGTCTGAAAGTCAAGGGGAAAGAAACCAGTAAAATGAGCATTTTTGAATTATCTAATTCAGTGGGGACTGTTCTTCAAGATCCAGATAGCCAGTTCATTGGATTAACTGTAGGAGAAGATATTGCTTTTAAGTTAGAAAATGATTGTATACCTCAAGATGAAATGAAAAATAAAGTAGAAATTGTTTCTGAAATTGTTGGAATAGATAAGCATTTAGAAGCAGCTCCATATAGTTTATCAGGTGGTCAAAAGCAGCGTGTAACCTTAGCAGGGGTTATGGTTGGAGATGTAGATATAATTTTATTTGATGAACCACTTGCAAGTTTAGATCCTGCAACAGGTAAAAATGCAATTGAATTAATTGACAAAATACAACAAGAAACAAATAAAACTATAGTAATTATAGAGCATAGATTAGAAGATGTGCTACATTGCTCTGTAGATAGAATAATAGTAGTAGATAATGGAGAAATTGCTGCGGATATAACTCCAGAAGAACTTTTAAGTTCTAATATATTAGCGGAAACAGGCATACGTGAACCATTATATATTACTGCTTTAAAATATGCAGGCTGTGAGGTTACTCCAGATATTAATCCACAACATATTGATACATTAAATTTAAATACATATAGAGAAAAACTTAAAGAATGGTATGATGAAACTGTTGACAAGAGTGTTAATATAAATTCTGAAACTATACTTGAATTAAAAGATATAAAGTTTGGATATGAAGAAAAACGAGAAATATTAAAAGGAGTTTCTTTTAATATTAAAAAAGGAGAAATGGTTAGTATAGTAGGAAGAAATGGGGCAGGAAAATCTACTATATCGAAGCTTATTTGTGGCTTTTATAAACCAACTAAAGGGCAAATATTATTTAATGGTAGGGATTTAGTTAACGATACAATTAAAGAGCGTGCAGATAAAATTGGTATTGTTATGCAAAATCCAAATCAAATGATATCTAAGACTATGATTTTTGATGAAGTCGCATTAGGACTTAAAGTTAGAGGAATTAGTGAAGAAGAAATTAAAGAAAGAGTACTTGATACATTAAAAGTTTGTGGGTTATATGAGTTTCGTAATTGGCCAATTTCAGCACTTAGCTTCGGACAAAAGAAACGTGTAACTATTGCATCTATACTAGTTTTAAATCCAGAAGTTATAATTTTAGATGAGCCAACTGCTGGGCAAGATTTTAGGCACTATACTGAAATTATGGAATTCTTGCAAGAATTAAATAGAAAAGGTGTCACTATAATCATGATAACTCATGATATGCATTTAATGCTTGAATACACAAATAGAGCAATAGTATTATCTAATGGGTTGAAGTTAGCAGATGATACAGCATCAAATATACTTACCGATAAAAGAGTAATATCTGAAGCTAATTTAAAAGAAACATCTTTATATGAATTAGCAATAAAGGCTAAATTAGATAATCCAAGAGAGTTTGTTAAAAAGTTTATTGACTATGATAGGAGGATTAGAGGCATATGAGCAAAATGCTTGAATATACAAATATAAATTCACCTATTCATAAATTGACAGGTGCGTCTAAGTTAATTGCTTTGATAATATGGGCATTAGCTTCAATGATTACATATGATACACGCGTACTTATACTTATGTTTATTTTAAGTATATTTGTATTTAAAATTTCAAAAGTAGAATTTAAGCAAGTATCCTTTGTTCTTTATTTTATATTAATATTTTTATTGTTAAATAATTTAGCTATTTTTATTTTTTCACCATATGAAGGTGTTCAAATTTATGGAAGTAGAACTGACTTATTTAAAATTGCAGGTCCATATACACTAACATTAGAACAATTATTTTATCAGTTTAATATAACATTAAAATATTTTTCTATAATACCAATGGCATTATTATTTATGGTTGCAACTAATCCAAGTGAGTTTGCAGCTTCATTAAACAAAATTGGTGTTAGTTATAAAGTTGCGTATTCTGTTTCAATAGCATTAAGATATATCCCTGATGTTCAACGTGACTATCAAGATATATCATTTGCACAACAAGCTAGAGGAATTGATATGTCTAAAAAAGAAAGAGTAACAAAAAGAATTAAAAATTCTGCAGCAATATTGATGCCATTAATTTTTTCAAGTTTAGATAGAATAGATACTATAAGTTCAGCAATGGAGCTAAGAGCTTTTGGAAAAAATAAAAAACGTACTTGGTATAGTGGAAGAAAGTTTGAAAAAAGAGATTATATAGCGATATTAATAGTTAGCTTAATATTTATTATAGCGATTATTGCAACTATAGTTAACCATGGTCGCTTTTATAATCCTTTTAAATAAAGCTGTAATAGAAATTGCATATTAAAACTTATTTAGTTTTACTTTTAAAATTATATAATTATTAATGGTGTAGGTTATTGATTTAAGAATGATTATATATAATTAAAATTTTATTTAAATTGCTTTGGAAAATATATTAAGTGATAGATTTAATGAAAGAACCAATAAAATGGACTCTTGTAAAAGAAAGAAATTTTATTGGTTCTTTTTTTATATAACATATTAATTTTTGTGTGTGAATAAACTATGTAGATTTAGAATAAAGAGATTTATTAATTATAAATAGAATGCTGAATTTTTAATAGCGATTATTTGACATAAGGTATTATAAAATATATTATTAAAATACAGAAAACATAAGATAGATTTAAGGTGGTGAAAGTATGGAACTTTCGAAAGTTCAAAATAGATTTATAAATCATAAAAGTTCTGGATATCAGCTTTTGAAAGGCAAAGAAGGAACAGGGAAGAGTACTGCATCAATTTATAAGGCTATAAATTTAGAAAATAATTATTGTATTTATGAAGAGGATAAAATTTTATTTGTAACATCTAATTATACTAAGACATATGAAGCAATGGAACTTTATAAAAAAGAAAGTAATGAGAATTATTTTTATTCATTGTTTTCGTTAGAAAAGGATAGATTAAACATTATAACGTTAGAAGAACTTATTGATACATATTCTAAAGCCTTTAGAAGAGAAAAGGGACTAGCTATGCAAGTTATAGATAAAGTAAGCGGTATAGAAATTTTAAAAGAATTAGAAAATGAAATATCATCATTTTATAAAAAATCTAAGTTTCTTCAAAAGGCAACAATGAACTTTATATTAGAAGAAATTTTATGGATAAAAGCTAGTAATTTTTCTAAGGATTACTATCTTGAAGTTGATAGAAAAGGACGTGGAGGAAGAATTAAAAAATCTTCTTATACAAGAGAATCTATTTATAAAATTAAAGATCTATATAATGAAAATTTAATTAATAAAGGCTTAATGGATGAGTATGATCATGTTATATATGCTATTTCATATATAAATAATCATGGCGGATTATATAGTCATGTTATATTAGATGATATGGAGAAGTTTACTAAGGGAGAAATAGATTTTATAAAAGCTATTTATAAAAATAAACCACATTCTTCATTTGTTTTTATATTAAATAGCGAACTTAATAATAAAGAAAATTCTTGGATGATAAAAGGTAGAAAAGTAAATACTTTAGGGATTGATGTAAAGGGAAAGAGCTTTAACTTTAAAACTAAATATGATTCAAAAAAGAAAAAACAAGTAGACACAGTTGAAAAGTATAAGTATATAAACTTAAAAAATAAGGGAATTGTAGAGTTTAATATAGATACAGCTTCGAATAGAAAAGAAGTATTTGAAGGAAACGATATTTGCTATAATGAAAATGAATTAGAAGATATTCCAATGTTTAATAATATAGCGGCAGGAACACCTATAGAAATGAATGACAATATAGAGGGAAGTTTTTGTATACCTAAATATTGGCTTGAAAGAGGAAAAGATACCTTTATATTAAGAGTAAAGGGTGACTCTATGGTAGAAAAAGAGATTTGTGATGGTGATTTAGTTGTTATTAAAAAACAAGGGACTGCAAATCATAATGAAATAGTAGCTGCAAGCTTAGATGGTGAGGCAACATTAAAAACACTAAACCTAAATGGGAATTTACCAAAATTAATGCCTGCAAATTCTTTATATGCTCCAATTAGTTTGGAAAACAAAGAAGTCAATATATTAGGAGTTGCAATTGGAATAATAAAACAGGAGATAAACTAGAAGTTTATCTCCTGTTTTATTATTAGTAAAATATATAATATACTTTTTTAGTATATTTAAACATAAGGTAGTCAACTTAAAGTAGGTATATAGAGATTTCATATAATGTAAAAATAATTAACATAATAATAAGTTATAGCTAATACATATTATATATAAGATATGATATAGAGTTAATATTTAGTAAGACATATAACTATTTTATAATCTTGAGTAAATTTAGTGTTTTAATAGCTTATAAAGATTAAAAATATATGATTTGAATTTGTTATTTAGATTAATATTACTATTTATTATAAATGTTTAAATTATTTAGATAACAATTAGAAGCATATATAAATATAAATAAAATTAAATAGGTAGGAGGGATTTTATGAATTTAGAGTTTGTAAATGATCAAAAAAGAAAAATATTAGACAATATTAATTATGCTAAGGAATCTAATATAAATAAGGTTTCAGCTATACTTATGTGTAATGATAAAGAAGTACAAAAGGAATTATTATCTTGGTTTGTTATTGAAGGATACAAAGTATCATTGATAAAAGATGAAGTTAATATTTTAACAATTGAGTGGTAAGGATTAGCTAATAATGGTATTGACAATATGATTAAAAGTGTTATAATTAACCATATAAGGAAATGGTAATGAATTTGATTTTTGGAAATATTTAGATTAGAGGTGTACCATGGGATCTATAATATTTATTTCTATTATTTGTTTAATATTTATAGTATTAGGAGTGGCTATTAGCAAGTATAAATGCTACTGGTTGATATCTGGATATAATACTCAGTCTAAAGAAGAAAAAGCTAGGGTAGATATTGAAAAAGTAGCTAAACATATGGGGAGAATGTGCTATTTAATAGCTTTTATAATATTTATAGGAGCTATAGTTTCAGATTATTTTGAGATTTCTATAATACCTTTTGTGATTATTTTAATAATTATTATATTTGGGTATTTAATATATCTTCAAAGATTTGATCATAATAAAAAGAGCAAAGCAGAAATAATAGTAATGATAGTTATAGGATTTATAACATTTTCAATTTTAATTATAACATTTTCATTTGGGAATGAGCCAAATGATCTTATAATTAAAGATGAAGCTATAGTTATAGATGGAAGCTATGGAACTACTTTAAAAAGAAAAGACATAAAATCAATAGAGCTTGTAGACGATATTCCGGAAATAGGAATTAGAAGTAATGGATATAGCGATGGCGGTGTCATTAAAAAAGGTGATTTTAAATTAAAAAGTGGAGAAAAAGTTAAGCTCTATATTCAAAGTAATAAAGGACCATACATTAAAATTTCTACAATAAATTTTGATGTATATATAAATTATAAAGATGTATCTTTAACAAAACAGTCATTTAATAATTTAAAATAGCAAAGATAGGGAAGCTTTATTTGGCTTCTCTATCTTTTTTGTTTTTAGAAGAATTTTCAGACTTCATTTCCCAATGAATAATTAATGTTAAGAATCCTCTTAATAAGGTTATTGAGCCTAGAATTATTAGTTCATTCATATTTCTAATAATAACTGTTTTTAATATTTCAGCGGCTAGCTTGAATTCAAGTGCTGTAGCCAGGGAATTTGCATATTCCCATTTTAAAGGGTAATATTTTTTTGTTATTAATGAATAGGAATAATGATAAAAAGCTTTAATGGATCCAATACATATAACTAAAATTCCCATTAACTCTAAAATGTTTACCAAAGTAGGTATAATTGATTTTATAAAATCTTCTAACATATAAATCTCCTATTAATAGTTTCTTATAATATTTATTATTCCTTTTTAGAAAAAAATAATAAGTAATAATTATGAAATATTTAAGGAATAAATATAGTAGTATAATGGATAATAAAGTTACAAAGATAATTAATTTATAAATTGAAATTGGAGATTTATTATGATTATTGAAAAAGAGTTTTATAACCAAGGAGCTATTGAAGTTGCAAAAGGTATTTTAGGTCATTATTTAGTAAGGGAAGTGAATGGATTAAAGATTAGAACTAAAATAGTGGAAACGGAAAGTTATATAGGGTCAACTGATAAAGCATGCCATGCTTATAATTATAAAAGAACAGATCGAACAAAGCCTTTATTTGAGGAAGGTGGAATAGCATATGTTTACTTTATTTATGGTTTATATCATTGTTTTAATATAGTAACTAATATTAAAGAAGAACCTGAAGCTGTTTTAATAAGAGCTGTAGAGCCTCTTGATAATTTTGAATATTTATCTAATATTAGATTTAACAAAAATTATAACGAGTTAACTAATGCACAAAAAAGAAATTTAACTAATGGTCCATCTAAGTTATGTAGTGCTTTAAGTATTACAAGGGAAGATAATTATAAAAAATTATATATAGATAGTCGATTGTACTTAGAATATAATTATGAAAAAAATATCGAAATAGTAGAAACTACTAGAATAGGTATAGATTATGCTGAAGAGGCAAAAGATTTTAAATGGCGATTCTATATTAAAAATAATCCATATGTTTCAAAGAAATAAATAGTATTAAGAATATGAATATTTATAAAAAACAGGACAAAACTATTAAGAATATGAATATTTATAAAAAACAGGACAAAACTATTAGTGAATAGAAATTAAGGAGGAATTAATATGAAATTAAAAAAATCATTATTAGTACTTTGTTCACTAATTATCTTTTCAGGAATTTTAATTGGGGCAACTCCTGAAAAAGGAATGTCAACCAAAAGTCCAGTTGTTGTAGGAGAAGTAACAGAAATAAAAAAATCAGAAGATGGAAATTCAACTATGATAACTGTACAAGGATATATGAAAGGAAAAGAAGTTAGTAAAATGACAGTTGTCGGAATTATAAATAATGAAACAAAAGTTATGAATTCTGCAAATGATAAAAAAGAAAATATAGTAATTGAAAATGGAGATTTAGTATATATGAGAGTAAGTGAAGCTATGACTAAATCAAATCCACCTCAAACTGTAATAAAAAGAATATTTATTACTAAGAATAAATAGAAATTTTACAAAAATGGCTTTATAATATAAATGGAGGATGAAATATGGAAAAATTGAATAAAGATGAATTAAAAAATAGATTAACAGAACTTCAATATAGAGTTACTCAAGAAAATGGAACTGAACCACCTTTTATGAATGAATATAATAATAATTTTGAAGAAGGTATTTACGTAGATATAGTTTCCCTAGAGCCATTATTTATTTCAACGGATAAATTTAATTCTGGTTGCGGATGGCCTGCTTTTTCAAAACCTATAGATAGAAAGTTAATTGAAGAAAAAGTAGATAAAAGTCATGGAATGGTTAGGACTGAAGTAAGAAGTAAAAATTCAGATTCACATTTAGGTCATGTATTTTGTGATGGACCAGAAGATTTAGGAGGACTTAGATATTGTATTAACTCAGCATCATTAAAATTTATACCTAGAAAAGAAATGAAAGAAAAAGGATATGGGAAATATTTAGCTTTATTTGAAGATAATAAGTAAAGGTGGAAATCCACTTTTACTTTTTATTTAGTTTAATATATAGGAAATAATTTACATAATAAATATCTTTTTGATATAATAAATTGGACAACCTATGAATAGTAAATCTTTAAATAGCACCATGGGGGAGAAAAATGAATAATAGAAAAAAAAGTACTAAAAGAAATAATGATAAATTTAAGAAAATTTATACAAGAGAAAGAGCTTTGTATAGTAGTATTAGTATTTGTTTAATATTTTTATTTTTAATAGGAAGATTAACTTACATTATGATTTATAAGAATAAAGAATATAAACATATGGCTCAAGGACAATGGAATTCACAAGTTTCTGTGGAAGCTAGAAGAGGAGACATAAAAGATAGGAATGGTTCTATACTAGCAACATCAATTGATGTATATAGAGTAGATTTAGATTTAGAAGCGATACAAGTACATTTAGAAGAAAAAGATACGACTATAGAAAAAGTTGCACAAGATTTAGCCAATGCTTCAGGAATATCAATTGGCGAGGTTAAACAGAAATTAAATACTGTTGATGAAAATGGAGCTAAAATAAGAAATAGTACACTTGTTACAGGAATAGAAAAAGAAGTCGCAGATAAAATTAAAGCATTAAATATATATGGAGTTATCATTTCTATTAATCCAAAGAGATATTATCCAAATAATAATTTCTTAGCTCATGTGCTAGGAAGTGTGAATTCTGATAATACAGGATTAAATGGAGTAGAGTTGCAATATGATTCAGAATTAACAGGGATAGCTGGTTATAAAATAGCAGAAGTCGATGGATCATTAAAGGAATTACCATTCCAAACAGTAAAATATACAAGCCCAATTGACGGTAAAGATGTTATGTTAACAATAGATGAAAATATTCAACTTATGGCTGAAAGAGCAGCTCAAAAGGCTTACGATGATAATAAAGCAAAAGAAGTATCCATTATAGTTATGAATCCTAATAATGGTGAAATTTTAGCAATGGTAAATAAGCCGGATTTTAATCCTAATGATCCATATGGAGAATATGAGGATTTTGAAGGTGAAAATGATTTTGAAAAGCTACAAAATATGTTTAGAAATAGTTCTATAAGTAATACCTTTGAGCCAGGATCTACCTTTAAAAATATTACTATGGTTGCAGCTATAGAAGAAGGCGTTGCGCATGAAAATGATACATTTTATTGTGATGGTGGAGTGAAATTTGGTTCTACAACAATTAAGTGTTGGAATACAGCAGGGCACGGTACTCAAACTTTACCTGAGATATTACAAAACTCTTGTAATGTAGGTTTTATGGAACTAGGTTCTAGGCTAGGTAGTGCAAAATTAAAAGAATATATAGATAAATTCGGATTTGGAAAATTAACTAAAATAGATCTTCCAGGAGAATCAGAAGGAATTGTAAAATCAGTAAGTGATATGAGTGAAATGGATTTAGCAACCATTGCATTTGGACAAACTAATACTGTAAATAGCATTCAACTTATGAGAGCTTTCAATGCTATAGCTAATGGAGGAAAGTTAATCCAACCACATATTATGAAAGAAGTTATGCATGAAGCTGATAATGGAACAAAAGTAATAGATGAACAATTTAAACCTGCTGTTGAAGAAAATGTAATTTCTGAAGAAACAACAGCTGTACTAAGAGATTATCTAGAAAGAACTATAAATCAAGGACAAGAAATTGGAAGCTTTATGGGGAAAGAGAGAAGGGTAGGGGCTAAAACTGGAACAGCTCAAAAAGTTGACCCTATATTAGGAGGATATTCAGCTGACAAATACATTGCATCAGTTGTTGCTTTATATCCTGTTGAAAATCCTCAAGTAACAATATTTATAAAAGTTGAAGATCCAAGTGCAGGTCAATATTACGGGGGACCTGTGACAACTCCAGTATTAAAATCATTATTATCAGAAATGTTTACTTATATGGATTCTCAAGTTTATACTGAAAGATATGCAGAAAAAAGGAAAATAGTTGTTCCTGAATTAAGAGGAAAATCAGTTGATGAAGCAACAAAGATATTAGAAGCAAATAAATTAAATATAAATTTAGAGGGAAATGGATCAAAAGTTACTAATATGGAGCCTTATCCAGGTTCATTAGTTGAAGAAAATGCTATTATAAGTGTTAATTTATCTGATTCAAAAAGTGATGCAAATAAGTTAATAATGCCAAATTTAAAAGGTAAGACTTTAGAAGAGGCTACAGATATTCTAAATAAGCTTCAAATAACATTTAAAGCAAATGGTACAGGTATAGTAGATAGCCAAGATGTTATTGCTGGTAAACTTATTGAGAAGGGAACAAAAGTTAAATTAGATTTGAAATAATAGGATAGTAGGAGATAATATGGATAATGTAAGAAAGTTAGATATAAAGGGGAGAAATAAAAAGAAAGAAACTTCAATAAAAAGAAAAAAAATAAAAATGAAAAATATAGATTACAGTTTGTTATGTGCTATAGTGGTATTGCTTTTTATAGGTATAGTTATGGTATATTCATCAAGTTCATATTATGCTTTGTATCAAGAAGATGTTTGGAATTCAGATCATTATTTTACTAAAGAAATAATATGGACGGTTGTAGGAATAATAGGAATGATAGTTACCATGTCTATAGATTATCATACTTATAAAAAGTGGACTCCTTGGCTAGTTATAATTACAATAGGTCTTCTAGTACTTGTTTTATTCCTTGGAGCAGATATTAATGGAGCAAGAAGATGGATTAGATTAGGAGGATTATCATTACAGCCATCAGAGTTAGCTAAATATGTTGTAGTATTATACTTAGCGTTACTAATTGATAAAAGAAGAGGTAAAATTAAAGAATTTAAGGGAGGAACTTTATATTATTTAGCCATAGCAGCTGTATTTGCAGGTTTAATAATTTTAGAAAAGAACCTAAGTATTACTGCAATTGTTATGATGGTTTCTTTCATAATGATATTAGTTGGTGGAGCTAAATTGAGTCATTTATTTTCGCTTATTCCAATAGGTTTGTCAGCTGGACTTGGATTGATTTTTATGGAGAGTTATAGATTGCAAAGACTTACTAGCTTTTTAGATCCATGGGCAGATCCATCAGGAGATAGCTATCAGCTTATACAATCACTTTATGCTCTAGGTTCAGGAGGGCTTTTTGGTGTAGGCCTTGGTAATTCAAGACAAAAGGCACTATTTATGCCAGAGCCACATAATGACTTTATATTTGCTATTATAGGTGAAGAATTAGGATTGATAGGCTGTGTAGCTATAATATCTATATTTATATTTATAGTAATAAAAGGGACTTCTATTGCAGTTAAAGCAAGAGATAATTATGGATATTTATTAGCTATAGGAATAATTTCAGTAATAGCTATACAAGCAATAATAAATATTGCAGTTGTAACAGGTTCAATGCCAGTAACAGGGGTACCAATGCCGTTAATAAGTTATGGAGGTACTTCCCTTGTGTTTAATTTATGTGCGATAGGTATATTGCTTAATATTTCAAGACAAAGTAAAGAAGATATTTAAAAAGCACTAAAATAGTGCTTTTTCTTTTAATAAAATTACTTAAATATATATTAAAACTTAAATAATAACTTATAATATGTTAAAATAAAAAAAGGAATAGTAAAATATTTACAGTGGGTATTGGAGGGGTTAACTTGATAGTTATTATAAATAATGTATTTAATAATGATAATAATGATATTTCAAAAAAAGTTTGTGAAGAAATTGAAAATAGTATAGTTTATAATCCGTATGAAGTAGCCTTGATGTTAGATAATATATTAAAAAAAGATATAAAGGAAAACTTTGAGGATTTAGATATTTGGAATAAGTTAATAGTTGATATAGCTAGAGAAATTCAGAATAAGTATGAAAAACATCTAATTGTACCAACAAAGATTAATAAAATAGCAAATCTTATATTGCTAAAAAATAGTTTTCTCAATATAGATAGTGAGGTTTATATTTTTAATATTACTAGTAGTATAGATTACATTCAAAATGATAAAGAAGAATATCATAATATTAACATAAATGATAAAAGTAATAATAATATTAAATCAATAATAATAGATAAAATAAAGATTTTAAGGAGTGATTTTTTAAATAACGAATTTTTAGTTAATAAAACTTATATTATTAAAGGAAGCAAAATAGATATAAATCTTTTAAATTCTTCTCATCAAAGTGTAAAAAATTTATATAAGAAGAAACCTAATTATGAAGTTATATTAGAAACCCATCCATTAATTATCCAACAAGAGTTAAATATAGAAAGATTAGAAAAATATCTAATGCCAACTAAAAGTATAGAGAGTGATTCTAAAGATATTAAAAAATTAGTTGAAAATTTAATTAGAAATGAGAAAGATAAATTAATTATCATAAATAAAATATTAGAATTTACTAGAAATATAGAATTTGATGATGAGTTATCTACAAGAATATATGAAGGCGAAGATACTCAAAGTGCTTTAAATACAATAAATATTATGAAGGGAGGTTATAGTGAATGTACTAATGTATTTATTGCATTGTGTAGGGCGGCTAATATACCAGCAAAATTTATTTTGGGGAAAACTTCTAAAAATTTATATCATACATGGGCAGAAGTATACATTCAAGGTGTTGGGTGGATACCAGTAGAAACAAGAATAAATATTCCTGTGGACATAAATAAGGGGTACTTTGGAATTACTAATAAACATATAAAAATTTATGAAGGTGTCGACTTTGAAGATATAAATGTTAAATTATATAATTTAGATATAGATTTAAAAGTATTAAATAAGGAGGAATTTTATGATTAAACATATAGTTATGTGGAAGTTAAAAGAAAATGCAGAAGATAATACTAAGGAAATTAATTCTTTAGAAATAAAAAGACAAATAGAATCTTTAAAAGGAAGGATAGATAAAGTATTAGAGCTGGAGGTAGGTATAAATTTTGAAGAATCTAGTCAAGCTTACGATGTAGTTTTATATTCAACTTTTCATTCAAAGGATGATTTAAATTATTATCAAAACAATGAAGAGCATTTAAAGGTAGTTAATTTTATAAAAAAGGTAATAGAAGAAAGAATTGTGGTAGATTATGAAGTATAATATTAAATTGCTTCTTAAACTTCATAGAAAAACTTTGAATATAGATGTATAATAAAAAGCATATTATAATTATAAAAAGATATTTTTGGAGGAGATGACTATGAAGACAGTTATTTTGACAGATTCTTGTTGTGATTTACCTATAAGTTTCGTTAAAGAAAATAATATAGAAATAGTGCAGCTTAGAGTTAATATAAAGGGAGAAGATATTCCAGATGATCTAGGGCAAAGCATAAAGTATAAAGACTTTTATGATATGATTAGAGCAGGTGAAATGCCTTCAACATCTCAAGCTAACTCATATACATTTGCAGAAATATTTAAAAAATATTCTAACGAAGGCAGTTCAATAATTTATATAGGATTTTCATCAGCACTTAGTGGTTGTGTAAACAGTGCAAGAATAGCTAAGGAAGCTGTAGAAGATGAAATTAAATCTGCAGATATTACAGTAATTGATACAAAAAGTGCATCACTGGGACTAGGACTTATAGTTTATTATGCTGCTAATATGCTTAAGAATGGAGCAACTAAGGAAGAAATAATAAACTGGATAGAAGAAAATAAATTAAAGGTTAACCATTGGTTTACTGTAGATGATTTAAATCATTTAAAAAGAGGTGGTAGGGTATCAAGTACAGTTGCTATAGTTGGAACAATGCTTAGTATAAAGCCAATAATGCACGTAGATGATGAAGGAAGGTTAATTCCAGTTTCTAAAGTGAAAGGTAGAAAAAAATCAGTTAAAGAATTACAAGAAAAACTAAAAGAAAGAATTGTAAATCCAGAAGATCAAACAATCTTCATAAGCCATGGCGATTGTTTAGCTGAAGCGGAACAATTAAGAGATTTAATTTTAAATGAAGTAAAAGTAAAAGAAGTTATTATAAATAACGTAGGACCAGTTATTGGAGCACACTCAGGTCCAGGAACATTGGCATTATTTTTTATAGGTAATAATAGATAAGTTTTGGAATAATTATTTTATAGGAAGGAGTAAGATAAAATTAATCTTACTCCTTTTACATCTTTATGCTTATGTTTCTACCTTGAATTATTTTAGTTATAATGATAAAGTATAGTGTAGGTTAGAAACTAAATAGACTATTTAGTTGGCATATGAGGGGGTTAGTTGTATGTACGAATACATAAGAGGAAAATATAAAGGTATAAATAGAGATTATATTATTATTGAAAACAATGGAATAGGATATAAAATATTTACATCAGGAGCAACTATGTCATCTATGCCTAAAATCGATGAAGAAGTTAAGTTATATCTTGAGCAAATAGTAAGAGAAGATTTTTTAGGCTTATATGGATTTGATGCTAGAGAAGAGCTTGAAATGTTTAAGCTATTACTTTCCATTAATGGTGTTGGTGCAAAAGCTGCATTATCATTGCTATCCATTAGTAGAATTAATAATTTAAGGTATGCAATAATGATGGGAGACGAAAAACATTTATGTAAAGCTCCTGGAATAGGAAAGAAAACTGCAGGAAGAATTATATTAGAGCTGAAAGATAAAATTAAAAAAGAAGATATATCTGAAGTAATAGAAGGTTCAGGAGAGTTTGAAGATTTAATGCCAAACAACGCAAGTAATATAGCTGAAGCTTTAGGTGCACTTTTAGCACTTGGATATTCAGAAAAAGAAGCAGAAGCGGCGCTTAAAAAAGTAGATAAGACAGATACCCTAGAAAATATAATTAAAAATTGTTTAAAGGTCCTTATGGGATAGAGGTGAGTTATGGAAAGAATAATAACACCACAAGAAATATTTGAAGATGGAAGTTCTTTGAGTTTAAGGCCTCAAAGTTTAAATGAATATATAGGCCAAGATAAAGTTAAAGAAAGATTAAATATATTTATAAAGGCTGCTCAAAATAGGGATGAAGCTTTGGATCATGTATTATTATATGGACCACCAGGTCTTGGAAAAACTACATTAGCTAATATTATAGCAAAAGAAATGGATGGAGAACTTAAAATAACTTCAGGTCCAGCTATAGAAAGAGCAGGGGATTTGGCTGCGATATTAACAACACTTAAAGATAATGATGTTTTATTTATAGATGAAATACATAGATTAAATAGAAATGTAGAAGAAATACTATATCCCGCAATGGAGGATTATGTTCTTGATATTGTTATTGGAAAGGGAGCTGCTGCTAAATCTATAAGGCTAGATTTACCTAAGTTTACTTTAATAGGAGCAACAACAAGAATAGGTATGTTAACATCTCCATTAAGGGATAGATTTGGAGTTCTTTGCGACATGCAGTATTATACGGAAGAGCAACTTAAAGAAATTATAGTTAGATCTGCTTTTGTATTAGAGTGTAACATTACTGAAGAAGGCGCTTATGAACTTGCAAGGAGATCAAGAGGAACTCCGAGAATTGCAAATAGATTATTAAAAAGAGTTAGAGATTATGCTCAAGTTTATTCTGATTCTCTTATAAGTTATAAAGAAGCAAAAGCAGCACTTGAGCTTTTAGAAGTAGATAGTAAGGGCTTTGACAGAGTTGATAATAAAATCTTAGAAGCAATAATAGATAACTTTAATGGTGGACCTGTAGGAATAGAAACTCTTTCTTATTTTATAGGAGAAGAGCTTGGAACAATAGAAGACGTATATGAACCGTATTTATTACAAACGGGATTTATAGTGAGAACTTCAAGAGGAAGGGTTGCAACCGATAAAGCCTATGAACATTTAGGTAGAAGTAAGGGGAAGAAAAAAGTAACTGGAGAGCAGCAAAAGCTGTTTTAAAGAAAATTTGAATTATTAACGATAAAGATTAGGAGACAAGAAAATGAAAGTAAGTGATTTTGATTTTGATTTGCCAGAAGAATTAATTGCACAACATCCTTTAGAAAAAAGAGATTCTTCAAGGCTAATGGTTTTAGATAAAAATACTGGTGAAATAGAACATAAATCTTTTCATGATGTAATAGAGTATTTAAATGAAGGAGATACCTTAGTTTTAAATAATACAAGAGTAATGCCAGCAAGATTAATAGGTGAAAAAGAAGGAACTGGTGGAAAGATTGAGTTCTTGTTATTAAAAAGAATAGAGGGCGATAGATGGGAATGCTTAGCTAAGCCAGGTAAAAGAGCAAAGGTTGGTCAAAAATTTACTTTTGGTGAAGGTAAACTAATATGCACTGTAGTTGATATCGTAGAAGAAGGAAATAGAATAATAGAGTTTTCATATGAGGGAATTTTTGAACAAGTATTAGATGAGTTAGGAGAAATGCCACTTCCACCATATATTACTGAAAAGCTTGAAGATAAAGAAAGATATCAAACTGTATATTCAAAAGAAAAAGGGTCGGCAGCAGCGCCAACAGCAGGATTACATTTTACAGAAGAATTACTAAAAGAAATTAAGGCTAAAGGAGTTAACATTGCGTACTTAACTCTTCATGTTGGACTAGGAACCTTTAGACCTGTAAAGGTTGAAGATATAAATGAACATATAATGCATTCAGAATATTATCACTTAGATAATGAAAATGCAGATTTAATAAATGAAACTAAAAAAAGAGGGAATAAAGTCATAGCAGTTGGAACAACATCTACAAGAACTCTAGAGACAATTGGTGATGATAATGGATTTGTAAGAGAGCAAAGTGGATGGACTGATATATTTATCTATCCGGGATATAAATATAAAGTTATTGATGAATTAATAACTAACTTCCATTTACCTGAATCTACCTTAATAATGTTAGTTTCAGCTTTAGCAGGAAAAGAGCATGTAATGAATGCATATAATGAAGCTGTTAAAGAAAAATACAGATTTTTCTCCTTTGGAGATTCTATGTTAATAAAAGAATAAACAAGAAGAGGAAGTGAAATTTTGAGTAAGAAAAGATATACTTTACTAAAAAAAGATGGAAACGCAAGAAGAGGAAGATTTGAAACTCCTCATGGAACTATAGAAACTCCTGTATTTATGAATGTTGGTACACTTGCTGTAATAAAAGGAGCAGTATCAACAATGGACTTAAAAGAAATAGGATGTCAAGTGGAATTATCAAATACATATCATTTACATTTAAGACCATCTGATAAAGTTGTAGCAAAACTTGGTGGATTACATGAATTTATGAATTGGGATAGGCCTATTCTTACAGATTCAGGTGGATTCCAAGTGTTTTCACTATCAGGAATGAGAAAGATAAAAGAAGAAGGTGTTTATTTCTCATCACATATAGATGGTAAAAAGATATTTATGGGACCAGAAGAGTCAATGCAAATTCAAAGCAATTTAGCATCAACTATAGCTATGGCATTTGATGAATGTATTCCAAACCCATCTACAAGAGAGTATGTTGAAAAGTCAGTTGCAAGAACAACAAGATGGCTTGAAAGATGTAAAACGGAAATGGATAGATTAAATTCACTTCCTGAAACTATAAATAAGGATCAGATGCTATTTGGAATAAATCAAGGTGGATGTTATGAGGATATAAGAATCGAGCATGCCAAGACTATAACAAAGATGGATTTAGATGGATATGCAATAGGCGGTTTGGCTGTTGGAGAAACTCATGAGGAAATGTATAGAATAATAGATGCTGTTGTACCACATTTACCAGAAGATAAACCTATATATTTAATGGGAGTAGGAACACCAACTAATATATTAGAAGCAGTTGATAGAGGTGTAGATTTCTTTGATTGTGTACTTCCGGCAAGAAATGGTAGACATGGGCATGTATTCACAAAAGAAGGAAAGATAAATTTAATGAATGCAAAATTCGAGTTAGATACGAGACCTATAGATGAAGGATGTGGATGCCCAGCTTGTAAAAGTTATACAAGAGCATATATAAGACATTTATTTAAAGCTAAGGAAATGCTTGCAATGAGACTATGCGTATTACATAATCTTTATTTCTATAACAAGCTTATGGAAGATATAAGAGCTGCAATAGATGGGGGATACTTTAAAGACTTTAAAGAACAAAAATTAAAAGAATGGAATGGAAAAGCTTAAAGTATTAAGTATCTGTTAATATAATTGACAATACCACATAAATAAGATATAGTTTTTATTATGAAATATATTAGTTATTTGATGAAGGGAATGAATTTAAATGGCACAAATTTTATCACTTGTAGTACCATTCGTATTAATGTTTGGTCTTATGTACTTTTTATTAATTTTACCTGAAAAGAAGAGAACAAAGAAATACAATGAAATGCTATCAGCATTGGAAAAAAACGATGAAATAGTAACTAGAGGCGGAATAATGGGAAAGATAATAATAGTAGAAGAAAACTATGTTATTATTGAAACTAGTGCTGAAAGAACAAAATTAAAAATTTCTAAAAATGGTATTGCTTCAAAAGTAAATAAAGTAACAGAATAAGAATAATACCCCCTAGTATTTCATAAAATTAATACTAGGGGGTGAAATTTTTATGGAGTGGTCAAATTATTTTAAAAGTGTTCTAAAAGGCGTTGTTTGGGCAATTATGGTTACATTTTTAATAACAGCAATACTTTCTTTAGTAATGAACAGTATTACTCTTGGAGAAGGTGTTTTTAATATTATTTATGTAGTTATATCTTGTCTAGCGTTAGTTGTAGGCTCACTAGTTGCAGTAAAAGCACATGGAAGTAAAGGATGGATAGTTGGTTTAGCAGTAGGATGTATGTTTTACATAGCTCTATATATAATTGGAATTATATTCGGCGCAGAACCAACATTAGGCATGTATGATTTTATTAAATTCACATTATGTGTATTTATTGGCCTTTTTTCTGGAATGCTTGGCGTAAATCTATAACTTTATTAATACAAGAAAAGTTATTTGTTAAAACTAAAGATTATTTAAATTAATTTATAAAAATTAAATAATATATCATTAAAATAAGAGAATTAAAAATTCTCTTATTTTTTATGTTGTAAGAAAATGTATGATGTTTTAACAGTAAATTAAATGAAAGATTTTAGTTAAATCTAAATTTATCAATATTTTATATAAATATAAAATATACGTAATTATTGTATAGATTTACAAAATAATAGTTATACTTAAGTATAGAATTGTGTAAAGTAATATTTATTAAGAGAATTTGGAATATAAAGGATGGAAAACGACTCCAATTAAGTAAAAAGTAGTTGATATTACTTAACATAAGTAATATAATTTTAGGTGAAAACTTACCAGAGGGGGAAGAACATGAAAGCGAGAAGCAAAAGCAAGAGTAAAAGTTCAATATTATTTATACTCTGTATCGTTGCTATTTTCTCATTAGCATTTACAGGTTTTAAAGGGTTTGAAATAGCAGGATGGGAGTTTAAGTCATTTAATAAAGCAATAACTAAGGGACTTGATCTTCAAGGTGGAGTATCAGTTTTAATGGAAATACAAGAAGATGATGTTCCATCAGATGTTCGTCAAAGAACAAAGCAATTATTAGAACTTAGAGTTAATAAAATTGGAGTATCTGAAACAATTGTAACTGAAGAAGGTGAAAAAAGAATAAGAGTGGATATACCTGGAGCTTATAACTCAAGTGAGATAGTTGATGGATTAAGTAAAACTGGTAACTTAGAGTTTAAGGACCCAAAAGGTAATGTTGTTTTAACAGGTAAAGATGTTAAAGAGGCAACGGCTATTCTTGATGATACATCAAGACCGGTTGTATCATTAGAATTAAATGAGGAAGGGCAAGCAAAATTTGCTGAAGCTACAGCCAATAATATAGGAAAGACAATAAGTATATCAATGGATAATGAAGTGGTATCACAGCCAGTGGTTCAAAGTGCTATTACTGATGGAAAAGCTGTTATTAATGGAATGTCTTCAATGGATGAAGCAACAAAGTTATCAGGAATCATAAGTTCAGGTGCGCTTCCAGTAACAGTTAAAGCAGTATCTGTTAAAAATGTAGGAGCTCAATTAGGTGCAGAAGCATTTCCAAATGCAATTAAGGCTGGTGTTATTGGAATATCATTAATATTTATATTCATGATACTTTGGTATAGGGTTCCAGGAATTTTGGCAAGTATAGCATTAACATTATATATAACATTAGTACTTTTAGTATTTGTAGAAATGGGAGTAGCACTAACACTACCAGGAATTGCAGCATTATTGTTAACGGTAGGTATGGCAGTAGATGCAAATATATTAATTTTTGAAAGAATTAGAGAAGAACTTACAAGAGGTGTATCAGTTAAAAGTGCTGTGAAAAGTGGATTTGAAAATGCAATGTCATCAATAGTAGATTCAAATGCTACAACATTTATTGCTGCACTTATATTGTATTTTATAGGTTCAGGAACAGTAAAGGGATTTGCTGTAACATTAATGATAGGAATAGTTTTAAGCTTAATTACTGCTTTAGTAGTTACTAAGATTTTAATGAATTTTGCAGTAGATATTGGACTTTTAAAGAGTCTATGGCAGTTTAGAGTGAAGAGGGGGGCTAATAATGCTTAAAATTATAGAAAAGACTAAGCTTTGGTTCGCCTTATCAATTATAGTTATAATAGTAGGATTAGGATTTACTATCTCAAGAGGATTGAATTTTGGAATAGACTTTTTAGGCGGAACTAAAGTTGTTATTGAATTAGGTGAAGGGTTTAATAAACCTGAATCAGATGAAATAGTTAAAGGGATAGTTCCAGACGCGGTTACAAATGAGGCAAATGAAACAGAATACGAAATTAAAGCAAAAGATTTAGATAGTGAAAAAGTTTCAGAAGTTTTTAAAGCCTTACAAGATAAATATAGTTTAGAGGATAATGCTTTATTATCACAGGATGAAATTGGAGCTTCAGTAGGAAAAGAACTTACAAGAAATTCAGTAATTGCATTAATAGTAGCTTGTGCTGCTATGCTAATATATATTGCAATGAGATTTGAAATGAATTATGGGGTAGCTGCTATCGTAGCACTTGTACATGATTTATTTATTACAATTAGCGTATTTGCAATTTTCAACATACCTGTTAATACACCATTTATAGCAGCTATATTAACGATTGTAGGTTATTCTATAAATGATACAATAGTAATTTTTGATAGAATAAGAGAAAATTCTAAAAATATGAGAAGAGCATCAGCTACTGAAATTGCAAATAAGAGTTTAACTCAAACTATGTCAAGATCAATAAATACAACATTGACTACATTAATTACAATTATAGCCGTAAACATATTTGTACCAACAGTTAGGGAGTTTACATTCCCATTAATAATAGGTATTGCAGCGGGGGCATATTCTTCTATATGCATAGCTTCACCAGTATGGGTTATATTAAAAGATAAAAGAGGTAAAAAAAGTAAAGCTGAATTAGCTTAATCTTTTAAAAAATAACAAAAAAAGTTAAACCTCCGAAATATTTTGGAGGTTTATTATTTTTTTCCTTAGAAAACATTTGTAATCTTAGAGATTTTACATTATAATATATGTGTTTTCTTAAGTTTTATGGAGGAGTTTATAATGCGTAAGTTTTGGGAGAGTATTTATAGTCCAAATTATATTACTGGATATAATCCCTTTATACTTAAAAATATGAATAAAGCTATTGAACATATGGTAGAAGCTATAAATAATAGAAAGAAGATAGTTATTTATGGAGTGCCAAATGTAGATGGGTTGTGTGCTATATCGTCTTTAATATTAGTCTTAAAATATTTAAATGCAGATATAGAATATATAATTCATGATGAAGCTTCTAGTTCTGGAATAATATCAGAAGATATAAAGAATAATGTTAGTTTTCTAGGGGGCCAGCTTTTGATAACCTTAGGTATAGATTTAAGTTCAGAAAGAGAAGAAGAGCTTTGTAGGGATCTTGGGATAGATTTGATAGTTTTGGAAAATAAAGAAGTTAATAATGAGAGAAATTACATATACATAAATCCAAATCAAAAGGGGTGTCAGTATAGATATAAAAATTTATCTATTAGTGGATTAACCTTTAAATTAATGCAAGCAATTGCAATATACTATAACATAAAAAGCATAAATAAGTATTTGGATTTGATACTTATAGGAGAACAGTGGGCGGAAGTTCCTTTAAAAGGTGAAAATGGAGTTATTTTAAAGGAAGGTAGAAAGTTCTTAATAAATACAAATAATTATGGTTTAAGATCTATAATGAATTATTATAGTATTGTTGAAATGGATGAAGAATGCATATTAAAGATTATAGATGTTATTACACCAACCATAAATGCAGTAACAATGATGGATAATGCACGTATAATTATAGAACTTTTGACTACTACTAAAAAAGATAGAGCAGAACAAATAACAAAATATTTAAACAAATCAAAAATGACTATATAATTAATTTGATAATTACTTAAAATAAAAAGTAGTAGTTTTAGTAAGGAGAATAATTATATAGTTTATAATTTTTAGTGATGGAGGATTTATCATGAATCTAAAAGAGAAAATAAGAGTAATTGAAAATTTCCCAAAGGAAGGAATAAGCTTCAAGGATATAACTACAGTAATTGGAGATGGAGAGGCATTAAGATACTCAATTGATAAAATTGTTGAACATTTAAAGGACAAAAATATAGATTTAATAGTTGGACCAGAAGCAAGAGGATTTATTTATGGAGTTCCTGTAGCTTATGCAATGGGTATAGGATTTGTACCAGTAAGAAAACCAGGGAAATTACCTGGTGAAACAATATCAATAACTTATGATTTAGAATATGGTAGTGATACATTACAAATACACAAAGATGCCATTAAAAAAGGACAAAGAGTTGCAATAGTTGATGATTTACTAGCAACTGGTGGCACTATAGATGCAGTAGCTAAGCTTGTAGAATTAGCTGGTGGAGAAGTAGTTTGTTTAGATTTTGCAATTGAACTAACAGGTTTACATGGAAGAGATAAATTAGAAAAGTATGAAGTTATGTCTTTAGTTGATTACGAATTCTAATATTGTTGAAATATCAAATTAAATATTATATAATAAAAGAAAATGGCTGGTTGTTAAAACCAGCCAATTATTTTAGACTTAATCAAAGGAGATTACCCATATGTATGAAGGCCTATTACGAAAAATAAATGAAAATTGTAACAATATAGATACAGATATCGTAAAAAAAGCATATGATTTAGCATGTGATGCTCATAAGAATCAAAAGAGAGAGTCAGGTGAGCCCTATATAACCCATCCAATAGATGTGGCTGAAATACTTGCTGAAATGGGTATGGACACTAGCACAATAGTAGCAGGACTTTTGCACGATGTTATAGAAGATACACACTATACATATGATGATATAAAGAATATATTTAATGAGGAAGTTGCAGATTTAGTTCAAGGCGTAACTAAGCTGGGCAAGATAGAATATAAGACAAAAGAAGAGCAACAAGCTGATAATGTTAGAAAAATGCTTTTAGCTATGGCAAAGGATATTAGAGTAATAATTATAAAGCTAGCTGATAGATTACATAATCTTAGAACTTTAAAATTTATGCCTAAAGAAAAACAAAAACAAAAGGCTAAAGAAACTTTAGATATATATGCTCCATTAGCTCATAGATTAGGTATATCTAAAATTAAGTGGGAACTTGAAGATTTAGCTTTTAGATATTTACATGAAGAAGAATATTATGATTTAGTAAAACAAATTGCAGAAAAAAGAGTTGAAAGAGAAACTTATATTGCTGAAATAATAGAAGACTTACATAATAAATTGGAGGAATCTGAAATAGATTCTGATATAGATGGAAGACCAAAACATTTTTATAGTATATATAAAAAAATGATTAATAAAAATAAGAGCATTGAGCAAATATTCGATTTAACAGCAATAAGAATTTTAGTAAATACAGTTAAAGATTGCTATGGTGTATTAGGTATAGTACATACTATATATAAGCCTATTCCTGGCCGATTTAAAGATTATATAGCAATGCCTAAGCCTAATATGTATCAATCTCTTCATACTACCGTAATAGGACCTCAAGGGAAAACATTTGAAATACAAATTAGAACCTTTGAGATGCATAAAACTGCAGAATATGGTATAGCAGCCCATTGGAAGTATAAAGAGGGTGATACGCAAGAAGATAAGGAAAAATCCTTTGAAAATAAGCTTGCATGGCTAAGAGATATGCTTGAGTGGCAAAAAGAAACATCAGATGCAGAAGAATTTATTGAAGGGTTTAAGATAGATTTATTTACTGATGAAATTTTTGTATTTACTCCAAAAGGTGTTGTAATCAATTTACCAAGTGGAGCTACTCCAATAGATTTTGCATATAGAATACATACAGATATAGGAAATAGATGTATTGGATCAAAGGTAAATGGTAAAATAGTACCTCTTGATTATAATTTAAAAACAGGTGAAATAGTAGAAGTATTAACATCTAATAATGCTAAGGGCCCTAATATGGATTGGCTAAATATGGCTAAAAGTAATCAAGCTAAAAGTAAAATAAGACAATGGTTTAAGAAAATTAAAAAAGAAGAAAATATAGATAAAGGGAAAGAAGTTTTTGAAAAAGAACTAAAGAAGCAAGGGGTAATTTACTCAGAAATTGCCAAAGGTGAAGCATACGAAAAATCAGTTAAAAGATACAATATTCATAGTATGGAAGATTTATATGCTTCAATAGGAGTGGGGCAGATTTCAGCTTCATCATATATAGCTAAGTTAAAAGAAGAAAATATTACTGAAAAACAAAGTTTAGAAAGCATAAATAAGTCAATTGACGATCATATTTCTAAATCAGATAAGGCAAATATAAATAAGAAAACATCTTCTAATGATTATGGAGTAACAGTAAAAGGTGTTAATAATCTTATGGTAAGGTTTGCTAGATGTTGCAATCCAGTTCCGGGAGATGAGATACTTGGATATATAACTAAAGGAAGAGGGATTTCAGTTCATAGAAGTGATTGCAGTAATTTAAAAGCTTTAATTGATTATGATAATGGAAAAGTTGTTGAAGTTTCATGGGGCTCTTCAAAAGGAACAGCCTATGTAGCTGAAATACAAGTTAGAGCCGAAGATAGAATAGGTATATTATCAGATATAATGATGATAATAACTGAAGCTAAATTACCATTAAATGCATTAAATGCTAAATCATCAAAAGGTAATATTGCTATAATAAATATAAAGGTAAAAATAGACTCTATTGAACAACTAAGAGAACTTATGAGAAAGATAAGAAGATTAAAAGGTGTAATGGATGTATACAGAATGAATAACTAGAGGGGTGATTATATGAGAGCTGTGGTTCAAAGAGTAACATCTTCTAAAGTTACAGTAGAAGGAAATATAATTGGATCAATCAACAAAGGATTAAATATATTAATAGGGATCTCAAAGGACGATACTGAAGAAGACCTATTATATATAAAAGAAAAGTTGATTAATTTAAGAATATTTGAAGATGAAGCTGATAAAATGAATTTATCAGTTTTAGATGTGAAAGGCGAAATTTTAGTAATTTCTCAATTTACCCTTTATGGAGATTGCAGAAAGGGTAGAAGACCAAACTTCATGGAAGCAGAAGGTGGAGAAAAAGCAAAAGTTTTATATGAGAGATTTATTGAGTTATTAAAGGAATCAAATTTGAAAATTGAAACTGGTGAGTTTGGAGCTCATATGAAAGTGGATATTCAAAATGATGGACCAGTGACTTTAATGTTAGATAGTAAAAAGAATTTTTAAAAAGGAGGATAAGTATGATAGTAAAGACATATCCACTTGGATCATTGCAAACAAATTGTTATTTAGTTATAGATGAAAATACAAATAAAGCAGCTGTAATAGATCCAGGTGCAGAGGCAAGTTATTTAATTAAAGAAATTGAAGCTTTAGGAATTAAAATAGAAGTAATACTTTTAACACATTGTCATTTTGATCACAATGGAGCTGTAGAAGAATTAAAAGATAAATATAAAGTAGATGTTTATCTTAATAAAGCAGATGAGGAATACATGGAAATGGATTCAACGGGAATATTTGGTAAGTTACCTAACATTTATAAATATATAAATGAAGGTGATGAAATAAAAGTTGGAAAATTAACTTTTAAAGCAATATTTACACCAGGGCACACAAAAGGTGGAACTTGTTACTTAGTAGAAGATAAGGTGTTTACTGGAGATACTTTATTTAATGGTTCAATAGGTAGAACAGACTTCTTAGGTGGTAGTTATAATGAGCTTATAGAAAGTATAGAAACTAAGCTTATGGTACTTGATAATGACGTAGAAGTTTACCCAGGACATGGGCCAAAATCTACTATTATATTTGAAAGGATGAGAAATCCCTTCCTAGCATAAGAGGAGAATAAATGGAATTAAAGATTAAGTTAAATAATTTAAAATATAGATATGACGTATATCAAATGTTTAATATATATTATGCACTTGACGAAATTAAGTTTGAGGAAGATGGTAACTATATAATAAATATAGAAGAAGATAAAATATCATTTTCATTTAATGATTTTTATAGAGAATGTAATGTTTTAGAAAATATAAAAGAAGATATTAAGAGGTTAATTTTTTCTTCATTGAAAGAAATAACTGGAGATTACTATCCATGGGGGATACTTGTAGGAATAAGACCTTCCAAAATAGCTTTAAAGTACTTAGAAGAAGGAAAAAGTGAAAAGGAAATAATAGATTTATTTGCAAAGAAACATTTAGCTTCGGAAGAAAAAGCTAAGCTTTGTATAAAAGTAGCTAAAAAAGAACAGGAGCTTGTAAATAAAGATGAAAAGAGTATTGCAATTTATATTGGAATGGCATTTTGCCCGACAAGATGTTTTTATTGTTCCTTTACAGCTAATCCTATAGGTAGTAATAAAAAATTAGTTAATCCTTATTTAGAAGCGTTAACATATGAAATAAGAGAAATGAAAAAGTATGTTAATGAGAGAAATCTAAAAATAGAAAGTGTTTATTTTGGTGGGGGAACTCCAACAGCAGTAAATAATGAAGAGTTTGAAGATATTATGAAAGAAATTTATAATGCTTTCGTATTGGATAAAGAAATACTTGAGTTTACTGTAGAATGTGGAAGACCGGATAGTATAACTTTAGAAAAGCTTCAAACTATGAGAAAATATAACACTACTAGAATAAGTATTAATCCTCAAACAATGAATGATGAAACATTAAAAATGATTGGTAGAGGACATACATCAAAAGATGTTATAGATAAATTTAATTTAGCTAGAAATTTAGGCTTTGATGATATAAATATGGATATGATAATAGGATTACCTGGTGAAGGGATAAAAGAAGCAGAATATACTGCAAATGAAATCTTAAAACTAAGACCAGATAGTTTAACTGTCCATGGATTATCTTTAAAAAGAGCATCTATTCTTTATGAAAATTTCATTTTAAAGAAAGGTATACAAATAAAGAAGCAAGATGAACTTTCATTAATGTATGAAGTAAGTAGAAATTTAGCTAAAAGTTTAAATATAGAGCCATATTATATGTATAGACAAAAAAATATGGTTGGCAATATGGAGAATTTAGGCTATTCTAAAGAAGGCAAAGAATGCTTATATAATATACAAATGATAGAAGATAAGCAAACTATAATAGCTTTAGGGGCAGATGCCGTATCAAAAGTAGTCTTTCTAGAAGAAAATAGAATTGAAAGATTTGGAAATGTTAAAGATATTAGAGAGTACACAAGTAGAATTAAGGAAATGGTAGAGGAAAAGATAAAACTTTTAGATGAACTTTACCTTAAATAGGAGGAGATATTTTATGGAAATCCAAGCACCTAAGGGTACGAAGGATATGCTACCTCAAGATGCATATAAATGGCATTATGTAGAGGGAGTTTTAAGAGATGTTTCAAAATCATATGGGGTAAGAGAAATAAGAACTCCAATGTTTGAACATACAGAATTATTTTTAAGAGGTGTTGGAGAAACAACTGATATAGTGCAAAAAGAAATGTATACTTTCAATGATAAAGGTGATAGAAGTATTACCTTAAAGCCAGAAGGTACAGCACCAACAGTAAGGGCTTTCATAGAAAATAGATTATTTAATGAAGCTCAGCCAACAAAGTTATATTACATAATACCTTGTTTCAGATATGAAAATGTTCAAAAAGGAAGACTTAGACAATTCCATCAATATGGAGTTGAAGTTTTTGGTTCAAAAGAAGCTTCAATTGATGCTGAAGTAATTTCATTAGCTATGGAATCATTAAAAAAATTAGGGCTTAAAAGCTTAAGTTTAAATATAAACAACTTAGGATGTCCTAAATGTAGACCTAAATATAATGAAGCACTTAAAAAATATCTTGAAGAAAATTATGATAATCTTTGTGGAATTTGTAAAACTAGATTTGAAAAAAATCCAATGAGAATTCTTGATTGCAAAGAAAAAAGTTGCAATGAAATAACTAAGCATGCTCCAATTATATTAGATTATATATGTGAAGAGTGTGATTCTCACTTTACTGAAGTTAAAAATTATTTAGATGCTTTAAAAATACAATATAAAGTAGATCCAGGTATAGTTAGAGGATTAGATTATTATACAAAGACTATATTTGAAATATTAAATGATGATTTTACAGTTTGTGGAGGCGGAAGATACGATAAGCTTATAGAAGAAATTGGTGGACCAGAAATGCCAGCTGTAGGATTTGGATTAGGTTTAGAAAGACTTATAATGACTTTAGAAAAAGAAGGTATAGAAATTCCAAATGAAGGGGTAGTTGATCTTTATATAGGTGCTAGGGGAGAAGCGGCTAAGACAAGTGCTTTTGTATTAGCTAATAAACTTAGAGCTATTGGTATAAAGACAGAAATAAATCATATGGGAAGAAGTATAAAGGCAGAAATGAAATATGCAAATAAGATAGGTTCTGCTTTTACTACAATTTTAGGTGATGACGAACTTCAAAATAAGACATTAAAGCTTAAAAGAATGAGTGATGGTGAGCAATTTGAAGTGAGTTTAGATAATATAGAAGAAATAGCAAAGCTTGTAAAATAGTTAGGAGGAAGAAAAAATGGGTGAAGCTTTAGGTGGCTTAAAAAGAACCCTAATGTGTGGAGAAGTTAGAGAAAATAACGTATCACAAAAAATCACATTAATGGGTTGGGTGCAAAGAAATAGAAAATTAGGAGGTCTACAATTTATTGACCTTAGAGATAGAACAGGAATAATGCAAATAGTATTTGGTGAAGCAATAAATGCTGAGGCTTTTGAAAAAGCTAAAGATGTTAGACCTGAATATTGTATAGCAGTTACTGGTGAAGTAGTTTTAAGAGAAGCTCCTAATCATAATATGCCAACAGGATTAGTAGAGCTTAAGTGTGAAAGTTTAAAAATTCTTTCAGAATCAGATACACCTCCAATATATATAAAGGAAGGATTAGATGCTGCTGAAAGTATAAGATTAAAATATAGATATTTAGATCTTAGAAGACCAGATATGCAAAGAATATTCATGATTAGAAATAGAATTTCTAAATCAGTTCGTGATTATTTAGACGATAATAACTTTTTAGAAGTAGAAACTCCAATGCTTACTAAGAGTACTCCAGAAGGAGCTAGAGATTATCTTGTACCTTCTAGAAACTATCCTGGAATGTTCTATGCGCTTCCACAATCACCACAAATTTTTAAACAACTATTAATGGTATCAGGATTTGATAGATATTATCAAATCGTAAAATGTTTTAGAGATGAAGATTTAAGAGCAAATAGACAACCAGAATTTACTCAAATAGATTTAGAAATGAGTTTTGTTGAACAAGAAGATGTTATTAAAATGAATGAAGGTTTAATAGCTCATGTATTTAAAGAAGTAGCAGGAGTAGATGTTAAATTACCAATAAAGAGAATGACATTTAAAGATGCTATGGAAAAATACGGTTCAGATAAACCAGATTTAAGATTTGGAATGGAAATAACTAATATTACAGAAGACGTTAAGGATATGGATTTTGTAGTATTTAAATCAGCAATAGAAGCTGGTGGTTCAGTAAGAGCTCTTTGCTTAAAAGGTGGAGCAGATCTTGGAAGAAAGCCAATAGACAAATTAGGTGAATTTGTTAAGACATATAAGGCTAAAGGTCTTGCATGGATTCAATTAAAAGAAGATGGAGTTAAGTCTTCTATTGCTAAGTTCTTAACTGACGATGTTACAAACTCAATAGTTAAAACTATGGGAGCAGAAGTTGGAGATGCTATATTTATAGTTGCTGATAAGAATTCAGTAGTATTCCAAAGCTTAGGAGCACTAAGATTAGAGCTTGCTAAACAATTTGACTTAATAAAAGACAAAAATGAATTTAATTTTACTTGGATTACAGAATTCCCATTATTTGAATATGATGAAGAAGAAGGAAGATATCATGCAGCACATCATCCATTTACATCACCTATGGATGAAGATATAGATATGCTAGAAACTAATCCAGGAGAAGTTAGATCAAAAGCTTATGACTTAGTTTTAAATGGTGAAGAATTAGGTGGAGGATCTATAAGAATCCATGATTCAAAACTTCAACAAAAAATGTTTAAAGCATTAGGATTCACAGAAGAATCAGCACAAGAAAGATTTGGATTCTTAATAGATGCATTTAAGTTTGGACCACCACCACATGGTGGATTAGCTTTTGGACTTGATAGAATGGTAATGTTCTTAGCTGGAACAGAAAATATAAAGGATGTTATTGCATTCCCTAAAAACCAAAATGCTTACTGTTACTTAAGTGAAGCACCTAATATAGCAGATGAAAAGCAATTACAAGAATTAGGTATTTCAATAAATACAAAAGAAGATTAAAATAGATTACAAAGTGTAGTATCAAGAAAATTGATACTAGATTATAAAAAAGGAAGTTCGAGTTAGAACTTCCTTTTTTGCGTATATTAATATAATTATGAAAGATTTTTATAAAAATGTGATACATATGCAATAAATAGGTTTTCGATTTAGATTACTTTTTCAACGTAATAAAACTTACTTGAAAAAGTAAATTAAGTTTTACTTTAAATAGGTTTCTGAGACTGTAAATTTTTTATTCTATTGACAATAGTGTGTATATGAATTAATATATGTATATAGATGATATATACACATTATATACAATTGGAGGTGAAAGATTGGATATAGTAATTAGCAATTCCTCACAAGTACCCTTATATGAACAAATTGAAAGTCAAATAAAGAATCAAATTATTAATTTGACTTTAAAACCTGGAGAAGCATTACCTTCAATAAGAACTTTAGCTAAAGAGTTAAAAGTAAGTATAATTACTACTAAAAGATCATATGAAGAACTTGAAAAAGAAGGATTTATTAAAACTGTTGTAGGAAAAGGGACATTTGTAGCAGAATCAAATAATGAAAGACTTAAAGAAGTGGCTATGTTTGAAATTGAAAATAAATTAGAAGAAGCAATAGTTTCTGCAAAAGCTATTGGATTAACATTAGATGAAGCATTAGGAATATTTAAGAGTTTATATGAGGAGGTATAAAAGTGGAAGCAATTGAAATTAAGAATTTAAAAAAAGAGTATAAGAATTTTAAGTTAAATATAGAAGAATTAAAAGTAAAGGAAGGTTTTATAACAGGATTTATTGGACCTAATGGCTCAGGAAAAACAACTACTATAAAAGCTATTATGAACATGATTAAATGTGATGAAGGAGAAATTTTAGTTCTAGGAGAAAATATTTCTGAAAACCCTAAAATCAAGGAATCTATAGGTTTTGTTGGCGATGTATGCGGATTTTTAGAAGAAAGTAAATTAAAAAATATAAAGTTATCTATAGCTAGATTTTATAGAAATTGGGATGAAAAATTATATAATAACTTAATTAATAAATTCAATCTAAATGAATCTTCAATTTATGGGAAATTATCTAAAGGGCAAAAGAAACAATTTGAATTAGCTATGGCATTATCTATAAAGCCTAAAATTATAATAATGGATGAGCCTACTGCCAGTTTAGATCCAATTATAAGAAATAAATTTCTAGAGATATTACAAGAAGAAATGGAAAAGGAAAACCTTACAATTTTTTATTCAACACATGTAACAAGCGATTTAGAAAAATGTGCTGATTATATTATATTTATATATAAAGGTAAAATTATATTATACGGTGAAAAAGATGAAATATTAGAACAACATTCTATAATAAAAGGAAAAAAAGAACTTTTAGATAATGAAACAAGGAAATATCTTATTTCTATTAAAACTAATGGGTTTGGTTTTGAAGGACTAACATCAGATAAAAAAGAAGCATTTGAGATATTTGGAAATGAAGTTATTTATGAAAAACCAACTTTAGAAGATATTATGCTTTATTATACTAGGAGGAATTAATATGAGGAAAATATTAAATTTATTATTTTTACAATTTGAAACAGTATTTGCATTAAAAAAATATATGATTTTAATAATTGCCATGGGAATATTTTTAGGATTTATAAATCCTGAAATGATGACTTTTGGTGGAGCACTATTTATAATGGCCACATGTTATAGTACAGCATTTTATGAAGAGAAAAGTAAAATGAATTATTTAATATATTCTCTACCAATAAAGCCAAAAGAATATATATTATCAAGATATATATTTGTAGCTATTAATACACTAATAGCCACTATAGTATCATTAGTACTATATACAGGCTTGATTTCTTTAAATATAGTTACGATAAGTGAACTTGGTCCATTATGGCCATTTATTTATATAATGATAGGTATAGGTATTTTTGTAATGACTATATTGATTCCATTAGAATTAACTTTAGGGTTTGAAAAGGGTAGAATAGCAATGGTATTTTTAGTAGTTTTTCCAATGGTATTTTCAAGTGAATTAATAAAATATTTACCTAATATAAATTTTGATATGTTAATAGTAAAAGTACTAATTGTTCTATGTATATTTACATTAATTTTATCATCATATTTTATTACTTCAAATCTATATGCTAAAAAAGATATCTAATAAATTGGATTAGAATTTATATTATATGAATTCTAATCCAATTTACTATTTCTACTTTATATTAAGCAATAATGAACTTATTTTGTGTATAGCTTTTACAATTATATTACTTTAGATTTCAAGCGAGTGTAAATTTACTTTAATATTAAGATAGCGATAAAATAATAAAAATTATATATGTTAGTTTTTTTATAGAACGTAATTAATTTAAGATTCATATATTTTATTAAAAGAAAAACTAGCAGGTGTAATTATGAAATTAGAATTTATAGATAAACAAGACTTTAATAAAATAGTAGATGAATTAAAAAGCTTATATAAAGTGTGCCTTAATAAAGATCTAAGTACAGAATATTTTTTATGGAGATATTTAAATAATCCAATAGATGATTTTGTTCTTTGTATTGCAAGGGAAGATAATAAAATAGTTGCAAGTTATTCAGTTTTACCTATTAATATAGTAGTAGATAATGAAATAATTAAAGCAGGAATATCTATGCCGATATTAGTTAAACCTAATTTTCGAAATAATGGATTGTCTTTTGAACTTGCAATAAAAGTCTATGAAAAGCTAAAAGAAAGAAATTATAGCTTATTATTAGCATTCCCAAATGAAATATATCATTATAATTTAGTGAAGAAATTTGGATTTGAGGATATATATGAAATGCCAACACTTAAGCTAGAAATTAAGGATAAGGATATTTACCATATAAATAGATGTGATATTCAAAAAGTAGATGTAGATAATGATTATAAGTTTAATTATTCATTACTATTAAAAAATAATACTAGCAAAATCAAAATTTATAAGGATGTAAATTATTTAAAATGGATATTTAGAGAAAATCCTATAGAGAAATATAATAATTATGTCGTTAGTAAAAATAAATTAGTATTAGCATCACTTGTATTAAAAAAAGATAAAAATAAAATTGAAATATTAGAATTGAATTCAATAGATAAAGAATACACTAAAATTTTATTATGCAAATTATTTAGAGATAGTATAGAAGATGAAATTAAAAATATAGAACTATGTTGTTCTATTTATAATAAAAATCACAGAGTTTTAGAAGAATTAGGTTTTAAAAATGATATACCTGTAACATACTTTACACTAAAGAAAATAAATTGTTTGGATAATAAAATTAATGATTATAAAAATTGGTGTATTCAAATGAGTGATTTTAAAGATAGTTTAAAATAGAAATGGATAATTTATTATAAATTATCCATTTCTATTTTTTTATAATTAGATAAGTTGAGAGCTGTATTAAAATTATTATTGGTATTCCTAAGGTGAACTTAAGATGTTTTGTTTTGTGCCTAAAAAAATACATGCCTAAATAAGTTCCTATACTTCCACCAATTAAGGAAATGAAAATAATAGTAGATTCTCTAATTCTCCATTGTTTTTTTATAGCTTTTTGCTTGTCTATATAAACTATTGTAAAAGCTATAATATTAATAATAAAAAGATAATAAATAATAATTTTTTCCATAGAAATCTCCTTTATAAGTTTTATAGTATATATGCTAAGTATAAACTATAAAGCTTATTTTAGGAAATAAAGTTAATTATTTAATTGAGCCTTGAACGATTCCTTTAATTATATACTTTTGAACAAAGAAGTAGAAAATAATTATTGGAATAACGGCTAAAATTAATGCTGCCATGGCTAGTTCCCATTGCTTAGAAAATGCACCAAAGAAATTATTCATAGCAAGAGGAATAGTGTTTATTTTACCATTTATAGTTAGGAATGGTAGCAAGAAGTCGTTCCATATCCATATACCGTTTAAAACCATAACAGTTACGGTAATTGGCTTTAAAAGAGGAAATACAATCTTATAGTATAATTGCCATTTATTACATCCATCTATTATAGCGGCTTCTTCAACTTCTAAAGGAATATTATTTATAAATCCATGATATAAGAATATACTCATACTTGATCCAAAGCCTATATACATAAAAATAAGTCCATAATGTGTTCCAAGCATATTAAAGTTTATAGCATCAATATGCATCATACCCATCCATTTTACTAGAGGTAGCATCACAGCTTGAAAAGGAACTATCATTGCGGCAACAAATAAGTAAAATATCACTTTACTGGTTTTAGTTTTGGTTCTAGCTAAAGTCCAGGCAGCCATTGAGGAAAATAAAACTATTAGTATTATGCTTAATGCAGTTATTATTAACGAATTAATAAAAGCACTACTCATATTCATTCTTTCTATTGCATCTGTATAGTTACTAAAATTCCATTTTGAAGGTAAACCAGTAGTATTATCAAATATTTCTCTTCGGCTTTTAAAGGAATTTATAAGCATAAGATAAAATGGAACCATATAAATTATAAGTAGGCACCAACCAAGGGTTTCTAGTATCCCTAGTTTATAGTTATAGCTATTTAATGTTTTTAATTTGCTTTGTCTTTTAATTTGCATTACATTTCAACCTCCTTTTTCTTAGTAAAATAAACTTGAGTCAAGGAAATTGCTGTAACAAATATAAAGAATATTATAGCTTTGGCTTGACCAACTCCCATACTATTTGATACAAAAGCTTCTTTATATATATTTAAAGAAAGCATTTCAGTGGTTTTTAAGGGAGTTAAAGAAAAGTTTAAATCAAAAAGCTTAAAAGAATTAGCAAGTGTTAAAAATAAACATACTGTTATTGAAGGAGCAACCATTGGTAAAGTAATATGCTTAAAGGCTTGTAGTCCATTAGCACCATCAATATGACTTGCCTCAATTAAATCAGTAGGTACATTTTCGAGTGCAGCTACATAAATAACCATTATATATCCAGCATATTGCCAAGCAGAAACTATAAGCATAGCTAAAATAGCAGTATTTCTTTCTTGAAGAAGGGATATGGATAGAAAATCAGATCCAAGCTTAGCCCCAAGAGATGTAAAAACTGAATTGAATAAAAATTGCCATATAAATCCTAAAATAAGTCCACCAATTAAATTTGGCATAAAGAATCCAGTTCTAAGAAAATTCTTAGTCTTTAAATTTCTAGTAACAAAATAGGCTAGTCCAAATCCTATTAAATTTATAGAGATAACACTTGCAATAGTATAAACTATTGTAATTTTGAAGGAATAAATAAATTGTGTATCTTTAAAAAGATTACTATAGTTAGAGAAACCTACAAAATCATAATTAGGATTGGCACCATTCCAATTAGTAAATGTATAATATATTCCTATCAAAAAAGGAATTATTACTACTATGGTTAGTGCAAATAAAGAGGGACCTACAAAAAGCCAAAATCCCTTATTAGATTTACATTTTTTTGCCATATTATCATCTCCCATAAAATTTAGCCATAATATAAGTATCCACAAGGGATTAAAATCCCTTGCGGACAAAGAAAAATATTATGGATTTACTTTTTAGTAAGGGCTTGTATCTCTTCAAGCATCTTAGTTTGATCTATTTCACCTTTAGCATATTTTGAGAAAATAGGTCCTATTTTTTCCATACTAAATCCATCAGGAAGGTTAGTAAATGCCCAAGGAAGAATTTTTCCAGCATTATTATATTCAATTATTGATTTAGCTAACTTATCATCAGTTTCAACTTTGAAATTAGTAAATGCAGGTATCATTTTCATATCTTCTATTAATGATTTTGACCAGTTTCACTAGTAACCATCCAATCAAGGAATTCTTTAGCTTCAGTATTTACAGCAGAATCTTTATTAACTGTCCAGTACATTGGTACTCCAACAGGAATGCTTCCACTTACTTTAGTATCATTATTGATTGCTAGTGGAATAAAGCCCATATCAAAATTTGCTTCAAGCTTAGTTAAATCTCCAGCAACCCAGTTACCTTGATGTAAGAAGGCAGTTTTACCTAAAGCAAAGTTACCAACTTGAGTACTATAATCTATAGTATCTAAAGTAGCTCCTCCACTATATTTGCAAAGTAAATCAACAAGGTTCATCCAATCTTTAAAACCTTGATTATTTGTAATATCAGCTTTCCCATCAGTATAATCCTTAGTGAATTGAGCAGGATTTTCTTGAACTGCTAATGGAATATTAAAAGTATGATTACCAGTTACCCATGTTTCCTTAGTTGTATAAGATATAACATTTTCTAAGCCTAGATCAGCTTTCTTGGAATCTAATGTTTCAACAGCAGCTTTTAATTTATCGAAAGTGTCGATTGATTTTGGATCTATAGATGCCTTATCTAAAATTTCTTTATTATATATTAGTCCATAACCTTCAGTTGCAACTGGCATACCATAGATTTTACCATCTTTCGTTACTGTATCTAATGTACCTTTAACAGCATTAGAAATCCATTTTTCAGAAGATAAATCATCAACTTTATGGGACCATACTTCTAAATCACCAGCCCCTTGAATCATGAATATATCAGGATCAGTACCTTTTTGAAATTCAGCTTTTAAAGCTGCACCATAGTCAGCACCACCTCCTACTGAAGTGACTTCAACTTTAACTCCGGTTTCTTCTTCATATTTTTTTGCTAGTTGTTGTAAAGCATCGTTAATTTCAACTTTAAGTTGAAATACTTTAACTACTTTATTTCCATCACTTTTATTGGTATCGTTTTCTGTTTTGCCAGAATTAGAAGAACATCCAACAAATATTCCAGCCATTAATGATGTAGTTAAAACAGTTGCTAAGACTTTTTTCATTTTATAATCCCTCCATATATATTTTAAAATTAATTGAAAGAGCAAACGATTGCACTTCTTACCAACATATTACATTTAATAAAAATATTATTCAATATAAATATTAACAAATTGTAAAATTTGGATTTCTGCACTAAATAATATATTTTATCTACAGATAAGATTAATATATATATAAATAAATTTCTTCTTGATATATAAATTAAATAAGCCTTAAAGTAATATATTTTGAGGATATCAATAATATATTTAAAAAATTATAAATATCATCTACATAAATGAGAAAAGAGTGTCAATATTTTTATAAATTTAGTAGTGAAATATTGGAGAATTAAGAGAAAAAATGAAATATTAAATTTGGATAATTTTACAATTGATTAATTTTATAAAATATACTTAGTTTATTAATTTATACTAAAAATAGGTCATATTCAAAAACTATATAAAAATAGAAATAATATGGTTCTTAAAGATATTTATATATTTAAGAAAATAAATATATAAAATTAAGTTAGTTAATGTTAACAAAATGAGTTTAATATTTGAATTATATTTGAATATTGCTAAATTTTTATTCTTATTTTTACCTTTTTGTGGTATATTGGACATAGTTATTTGTCATTATTAATAAATATAAGAAAAAGAGGTGGAAATATGAAGAAAAACGAATATGGTTTATTCACTGCCATAGGGATGATAGTAGGAATTGTAATAGGATCCGGGATATTTTTTAAAAGTGATAATATTTTAGTAGCAACTAATGGAAGTATAAGCTTAGGAGTCCTTGTTTTCTTTATTGCTGCTATGGGAATAATATTTGGAAGCTTAACTATTTCAGAATTAGCATCAAGGGAATCAACTGCAGGAGGGATAATAACTTATGCTGAATTTTCATATAATAAGTCTATTGCTTGTGCATTTGGATGGTTTCATACATTCCTATATTATCCTACACTTATTGCTGTAGTTGCATGGGTATCAGGGATATATATATGTATGTTATTTGGAATTGATGGTGGACTAGCAATTCAAACATTCATTGGATTTATAGTTATGATAGTACTATATATATTAAATATTTTATCTGCAAAACTAGGAGGATATTTTCAAAATGCTTCAACTGTGATTAAAGTTATACCGCTAATATTAATAGCATTAGCAGGAGTTTTCTTTGGGGATCCTAGTGAAATATCAGCAAGCGACATTACACATATGAAATCTGCAACATGGATAGCTGCAATTGCACCTATAGCCTTTTCTTTTGATGGATGGATTATATCAACTTCTATTGGGCATGAAATTAAAGATTCTAAAAGGAATCTACCAAAGGCTTTAGTAATTGCTCCTTTATTTATATTAGTTATTTATGTATTATATTTTGTTGGGATAAGCATGTATATTGGACCTGATACAATTATGAGTTTAGGAGATTCTCATGTTGACTTAGCTGCCAATAAATTATTTGGAGCATGGGGAGCTAAGATAATATTAACATTTGTAGTTATATCTATATTGGGTACTGTAAATGGATTAATAATGGGACATACTAGGTTACCATATTCTTTAGCTATAAGAGGAATGTTTCCAAAATCAAATAAGATAAAAATAGTTAATGAGAAATTAGGTATGCCAATTATATCTTCAATAGTAGCTTTGGTAATTTCATTAATTTGTTTAATTATTCATTATATAACGCAAAAATATAATTATTTACCTAATAGTGACATATCAGAAATATCTATTACAATAAATTATTTATTATACATATTATTATATTTTAAAGTATTTAAAATGGGATTAAGTGGTGAGATTAAGGGAATATGGAAAGGAAAGGTTAATCCTATTCTTGCAACTATCGGATCGCTTATAATTTTATTTGGAAGTATTGGAAATACATTATTCTTTATATACACATTTATATGTGGAATTATCTTAATATCAGCAATTTTATTTTGGAAATATAATAAAGATGACGTTGTACTTTAACATAAGAAAATAGTAAGAAAAGATAGGGAAAAGTCCTATCTTTTCTTATTTTGAAGAAAAAGAAGGAATAATATATAAATATGTAAAATTAAAAATGTTTCCAATATTTTACATATAATATATAATTATTAACATAAGCTTATTATTGTAGCCTAATTATATTTTAACTGGGATAAAAGGAGAGGGTTATATTGAAGGGTATGATCTTATATTTTAGTGGCAGTGGAAATACAAAATTTATTGCAAATAAAATAGAAGAAGAATTTATAAAAAATGGTTGTGATATAGAAACTCATTCTATAGAAGAAAAGATAAATATTAAGAACTTTTCATACGATTATTTAATACTTGGATTTCCTAAGTATTTTGAATATATTCCTCAAAACTTTATGGAGTATATAGATGATAATTTAGGTCCATCTGATAAAGAAGTAAAAACAATGATATTTACCACTGGTAAGGATAAAAATAAAATGTACTTTGATGAATTAGAAAAAGGTTTATTAGAAAAAAATTTTAAAGTCATAATGACTAAAAATTTTAAAATGCCAAATAGTTTTATTATAAGTAAAAATTATAAAAGTGTTAAAGATTTAGATAATATTTATCAAAGTTCATCAAATAAAATAAAAGATGCAGTTGCAAATTTTTTAATTGAAAATTATAGTAAAGAAGAAATAAATAATTTTAAAGCAACAATAATGAAAAGATTATATAAGTTTAAAACAAAAGATTTATATAAAAATTCATATAGGTTTTCTGTTAATTCGAGTTGTGACAAATGCAATTTATGTGTTAAGGCTTGTCCGACAAGAAATATAGAATATATAGGAGGTGATATTAAATTTAGAGATAATTGTATTATGTGTTGTAGATGTATAAGTTGCTGTCCTAAAAATGCAATATTGTATAAAAATAAAAAATATCCACAATACAAAGAAAATATAAATTTAATTATAAGTTAATTGATATATGAGAATAAATACAGGGTATAATGCAAAAACTTTCTATAAGAGCAAAATCTCTTGTTGAAAGGATGATTAAATGAACAGATTAGCATGTAATGTAAGGAAGTGCAATCATAATTTTTTTGGAATATGTGATAATGATAATATTAAAATCATCAATAAGATAGATGGTGAACTAAAAACATCTTGTATAACATTTGAAAAATATAAAATTTCTAAAAGAGTATTTATGATAGGAAAAACAGATTTATATATAGATAGATTAGATAAAATTCAAGATAGTTTACTTACTCCATATATTGAGTGTAGTGCAGAAAAATGTTTTTATAATAAAGAGAAAATATGCTGTTCTAGCTATGTTATGATAACTTCCATTAAAGAAAATGGTAAACTGGAGGGACGATGCGAATCTTTTAAAGCAAATTAAAAATAATTAAAGTTTAAAACAATATTATAGATATAAGAGGTTTAGTGTAAATTATTACTAGAACTATCTTATATCTTTTTTAGTATTAAAAATTATTTGCAAAGAAACTAAAATCAATTATTTTGAGGATATAGTGATTGCTTTATTTTTTATATTCAAAATAATAATTATTATGTTATTATATATATAAGTTAAAATATATATTTTTATTTAGCTAAAATATGTTGTTAATTAATAATATTTAATAATGTTAGAAATAAAAGAGGTAGAAAATGAAGAGGTTGTTAATTTCAATATCCAAGATTATTCAAGGAATAATGGTAGCTTTATTTACAATTGGATTAAGCGTGATTATATCATTAAATTTAAGGGTTATTTATAGCTACTCGATAGATAAATATGATTTAACAAGATTAGGACAACTTTCAAAAGACGCATTAATGAATGATTATAATATATTATTAAATTACTTACAAAATCCATTTATAAAAAAGTTGAAATTTAATAATTTTATAATGAGCACTAATGGAGAATTTCATTTTTATGAAGTTAAAAAAATATTTTTGAATATTTATTTAATTATTATAGTCATATTACTGGCATTTATAGTAATTAAATTTATTTTAAGGAAATATAATAAAAAATTCAACCTATTTAAGATTCTTAATTATGGGGCTAATACACTGATAAGCATAATTGCAGTATTATTAGCTTCAATATTTATAAATTTTTCAAAGGCATTTGTAGTATTTCATAAGATATTTTTTAATAATGATTATTGGGTCTTTGATTCAAAGACAGATCCTATTATTGACGTCTTACCAGAAGAGGTATTTAAATTATATGCTATAATAGTGATAGCATTTGTTTTAGGATTTATAATTCTTTACAAGATATTTTATTATAGGGAAAAGAATAAAAATAAATTAGGTAAGAATGAAATTATTATGAAAGAGTGAAGGAATCCCTTCACTTTTCTTTTAAATATATAAGTCATAATAAATGTTAAATGTAATATAAGCGTTAATTAAACAGATTATTAGTTGGCAAATATAATTTTAAGATTTGCAGATAACTTATTTAATTATTAAATATGATTAAGAACGTATGTTTGTGTTGATAATTATAATAGTTAAATAAATGGTAGATAGTTTTAAGGAGTGTTTTATATGAAAAATAGAGGTTTAGAAATATTAGAAAAATATTATGGATATAAAAGCTTTAGAAGAGGGCAAGAAAATATTATAAATAGTATTTTAAGTGGAAATGATGTATTAGCTATAATGCCAACTGGTGGAGGAAAATCAATTTGCTATCAAATACCTGCATTATTATTAGATGGAGTAACTATAGTAATATCTCCACTTATATCTTTAATGAAGGATCAAGTTGATGCAATAAAAGAGATGGGAATAGAATCTACATATATAAACAGTTCATTAACCTCTAAAGAGTTTGAAGAAATAATAACTAATGTTAAAGAAAATAAATACAAAATAGTATATGTAGCTCCAGAAAGATTAGAATCATATGAGTTTATTATGGCTATAACGGAATGTAGGATAAGTCAAATTGCAATAGATGAAGCGCATTGTGTATCTCAATGGGGACATGATTTTAGATCAAGTTATAGAAGAATAAAAAACTTTATTGAAATGCTTAATATAAGGCCAATTGTAACAGCTTTTACTGCTACAGCAACAGAAGAAGTAAAAGGGGATATAATAAATTTACTTGGACTTAGAGACCCAAGTTTATTTGTAACTGGATTTGATAGAGAAAACTTATTTATCAATATAGAAAAAGGAAATGACAAAAAGAGTTATATATTAAAATATATAGAAGAAAATAGAGATAGCTCAGGAATAATATATGCAGCAACAAGAAAAGAAGTTGATTATATTTATGAACTATTAACTTCCAATGGATATAAAGCTGGTAGATATCATGCAGGGCTAAATGATGAGTTAAGAAAAGAAAATCAAGAAGATTTTATAAAAGATAAAATTAATATAATGGTTGCTACAAATGCTTTTGGTATGGGAATAGATAAGCCTAATATTAGATTTGTAATTCACTATAACATGCCTAAAAATATAGAAGGATATTATCAAGAAATAGGTAGAGCAGGGAGAGATGGAGAAAAAAGTGAATGTATATTATTATTTTCTCCAAGTGATATCCATACACAAAAATATCTAATAGAAGTTAGCACTGAAAATATAGAGAGAAAAAATAATCAATATTTTAAACTTAAGCAAATGGTAGATTTAATTTATAGTAATGATTGTTATAGAAAGTATATTTTAAATTATTTTGGTGAAGATGTTCATGAAAATTGTAATAACTGTAGTAATTGCTTAAGTGAAGGTGAATTAGTAGATAAAACTATAGATGCACAAAAGGTATTATCATGTATTTACAGAATGAAAAAATCCTTTGGAGTTGCAATGGTAGTAGACGTTTTAAGGGGCTCTAAAAACAGTAAGGTTATTAATGCAAAATTTAATGAACTATCAACTTATGGAATAATGAAAGACTATTCTAGTGATGAGCTTAAGGTTTTTATAAATACTTTAATTTCTCATGGATATATAGATTATGTAGAGGGGACATATCCAGTTATAAAGCTTAATAATAAATCAATTAAAGTTATTAAGGGGGAGGAAAATGTTCAATTCAAGGAAGTTAAAATTAAGAGTACTTCAAATGATAATAATACATTATTTGAAATTTTAAGAGAACTTAGATTTAATATTGCAAATGAAGAAGGGGTTCCTCCTTATATTATATTTGGTGATAATACACTAAGAGAAATGAGTACTAAATATCCACTTAATTTAGAAGAACTTATGAATATTAGTGGAGTTGGAGAAGTAAAACTAAATAAATATGGAGAAATATTTATTAATACAATAAAAGATTATGTTGATGAAAATAATATAAAAATAGTAAATAATGAATACAAGAAGAAAAATGAAGAAGTTTATTTGAATGTTGAAAGTAATAAAGAGTTATTATCAAGGTTAAAAGTAATCAGACGAGAATTTGCTAATAAAGAAAATTCTCTTCCACAAGCTATTTTATCTTTAAATACTTTGAAGGAAATAAGCGGAAGGTTCCCTTTGAATTTAGAGGAGTTAAAAGATATATCTGGAATAGGACCAAAGAAGATAACAAAGTATGGAGATGAAATAATAGAAGAAGTCAGAAGGTTTGTAGTAGAAAAAGACTTAAATATAGTTTTCGAAGAAAAAGGAAAAAGAAAAGTAATAATTGATGGAGAAAAGAGATCAAATGAAGAAATAGCTATAGATATGATAAAAGATGGAGTTAATTTAGATTTAATTTCAGAAAATATTGAAGTATCTATTTCTACAATATTAGGATATGTAACAGACTATATAAAGGAAAATGGAGAGTTTTCTATTAGTTTAAATTTAAATAAATATTATAATCATGATGATAAAGAAAAGATATTAAAAGCTTGTGAGGTAAATGGGTATGAAAAGGTTAGTATTTTGAAAAAGTATTTACCTGATAATATAAAATATGAGTCAATAAGAGCGGTAATATTAGAGGAGTATTTTAAAGTATCCTAGGTAAAATTAGAACAAAACAGGTGTTACTTAAAAGTAACACCTGTTTCATATTTGTAGATTAAAGAGCTAATTTTAAAATTTCTAAAGCTTCAGGATAACGTATTTCTACAAAGTTTCCTACGTGATCGCAATGGGCAACTAATTTTCTTGCCATTTCATCTATATGTTTATCATTAATATTTACATGACTTAATCTAGTTGGAAGCTCAATTTTAGTAAAGAAGTTTTCTAAAGCTTCAATACCACGAAGAGCTGTTTCTTCAGGATTATTCATATTTATATCAATATCAAAAACTCTATTTGCAAATTGAGCAAATCTATTTATATCATGCTTATAAACGTATTTCATCCAAGCTGGGAATATAATAGCAAGTCCAGCACCATGAGCAATATCATATATTCCACTTAATTCATGTTCTATATCATGTGTTGCCCAATCTCCAATTCTACCCATGCTTAAAGAATCATTGTGAGCTACCATACCAGATAGCATGATTTCTGCTCTAGCATTATAGTCATTAGGATTTATATTCAATCTTAATGCATTATTTATTATTGCTTTTAAGGCACCTTCACATAATCTATCAGTTAAATCTACATATTGCTCATTAGTAAAGTATCTTTCAAGTATATGAGCAAACATATCTGCAATACCGCAAGAAGTTTGATATTTAGGTAAAGTAAATGTAAGTTCTGGATTTAAAATTGAAAATACAGGTCTTAGTGTAGGGTGTCCAGTACTTCTTTTATATAATCCATCTTCATTTGTTATAACACAACCAGAGCTTGTTTCACTACCAGCAGCAGGTATTGTTAATATAGTTGCGACTTGTAGACATTTATGATTGATAGGTGTACCTAAAAATAAGTCCCAAACATCTCCATCATAATTTACACCAGCAGCTATTGCTTTAGATGAATCAATAACGCTTCCTCCACCAACAGCTAATATAAAATCTATATCATTTTTTCTGCAAAGCTCTATACCTTCTCTTACAAGTGATACTCTTGGATTAGGTTTAACTCCAGAAAGTTCGATTACTTCTATGTTTTCTTTCTTTAATGAATTTATAACTTTATCATATAATCCAGTGGATTTTATACTTCCACCACCAAAGTGAAGTAATATTTTATTGGCATATTTTTTTACCTCTGCACCAACATTATTTTCAGTATCTTTTCCAAAAATGATTTCAGTACCATTTTTATAATTAAAATTCCTCATAAAGTCCTCCTTATATTTAAATATTAAAATATAAATACATAATACTCCAATAGTGAAAAGGTTTCAAGTGGCGTAAATTACATAAAATATAATTTACATATGAATAGTTATTTCATAACTTTCTTTAATAAATTAATTTTATTATTATATGGTGCAAATTTAATTGGAAACTCAATGAAAGTCCCTCTTTTAATTACGGATTTTTTATGAGTGAATACATCAAAGCTTGCTTTACCATGATATGCCCCCATACCACTTGGACCAACGCCTCCAAAAGGTAAATATGAAGATGCAACATGGATTATAGTATCATTTATTGTAACTCCACCAGATGTAGTTGAATTTAATACTTTTTCTATTGAAGTAGAATCCTCAGAAAAATAATATAATGCAAGAGGCTTATCTTTATTTATTACATAAGTTAAAGCTTCATCTAAACTTGAATATTCTAAAATAGGAAGAATAGGACCAAAAATTTCTTCTTCCATGATTAAGCTATTTTCTTTGATATTTGTTAAAATAGTTGGTTCCAAATATAGATCTTTTTCGTCAACGGATCCTCCAAAATATATTTCACCATCATTTAAATAGTTTTTTAATCTTAATAATGAATGTTTGTTTACTATGCGAGGAAAATCAGAACTAGATTTTATATCAGATCCAAATTGTAGTAATAATTCTTTTTTTAATTCTTTTAATAATTTTTCTTTAATATCTTTTTGAACTAATATATAATCTGGAGCAACGCAGGTTTGACCAGCATTTAAAAATTTACCCCAAACTATCCTTTTGGCAGCCAAACCTAGTTTAGCCGAATTATCTACTATACAAGGGCTTTTTCCTCCAAGCTCTAAAGTAACTGGAATAAGATTTTTTGATGCCTTTTCCATAATTATTTTTCCAACTCTAACACTTCCAGTAAAGAAAATGTAATCAAATTTTAAATCTAGTAAATAGGAAACAGTATCCTTTCCACCTAAAGGATTAACAACTCTTATATAATTTTCTTTGAAATTTTCGTTTATTATTTTTTCAAGTAGTAAAGCTATATTTTGAGTGCTTTCTGAAGGCTTAATAATAGCACAGTTTCCAGCAGATATAGCACCTATTAATGGAGCAATAACTAATTGAAATGGATAGTTAAAAGGACCTATTATTAAAGTTACCCCATAAGGATCTTTATAAATGTAACTTTTAGCAGGAAAGTGAACAATAGGACTTTTTCTTTTTTCTCTTTTAGACCATTTCCTTAAATTTTTTATATGAAGATTTAATTCATCATAAACTATTCCAATTTCAGTAGCATAACTTTCAAAATTTGATTTTCTTAAATCTTTATATAAGGCATCCATTATATCTTGTTCATTTTCTTTTATTAAATTTTTAAGTTTTTTTAAATTATTAATTCTATAGTTAATATCTTTTGTTTTATTAGAATAAAAAAACTCTTTTTGACTATTAAATATATTTAAAATATTCTCCATAAGAACCTCCATGATTTATCACATAAAAATCAAAATCTACATAATAATATTTATATATAAGCTTATTATAGCACTTAAAATAATAATAAATTAAATTATCTTTAAAAATAGTAATATAGTTATATTTTAAATAAAAAAATATAAAGTTTATAGTAAAAATTTTGAATTAATTGGAATGTATAAATAATAATAATTTATATAAAATTAAGTAAGATATATTTAAAATTTGAAGTTTCATTTAACTTGTTATATTGATTAGTTAATAATATATAATTAGTAATTATGCATTTTCTTAATTGAAAGATAGATGTATAAATGTTAAAATATATATACCCTATAGAGGTATAGTATTATGGAGGTTTTAAGTATGGAAGAGGAAAATGAAAAGCTAAGAAAAGATATAGTAAATAGATTGAAAAGAATTGAAGGACAAGTAAAAGGAATTCAAGGAATGATGGAGAAAAATGTGTGCTGCTCTGATATATTAGTGCAAATATCAGCAATTAGATCAGCAATAAACAGAGTAGGTGGACTAACTATTGAGTATTATGCAAATAATTGCTTAGGTATTGAAGAAGGGTCATGCGAGCAAGATACTTTAAAGCAATTAATAAAAACTATAAATACATTTGTAAAATAATATTTAAAAAATCTTAATTAACTATTTACAAACTATTAATAAAGTGATAATATTTTTTATAAATAATTGAATTATAGGCTATGATGAGAAGAAGTAAAATTGATGTATCTTTTCAGAGAGTTCTACATTAGCTGTGAGTAGAATAAGAAAGTTAATTTGAATAACATCTCTGAGCCGTGCCCCGAAAGATAACACCTAGTAGGCGGTAACCGGGTTGCGCCCGTTATAGTGCTAGAGTATCTAAGTTTTACTTATGTACTTGAAGAGTCTATTATTGTGAAGTAATAGTGAATTAAGGTGGCAACATGGAATTATAGCTTTCATCCTTTTATATATAAAGGATGAGGGCTTTTTTTATTGTAATAAAACTGTTTTACTCGTGGGGATTTGATTATTTAAATTTAATTAATTATTTATTTAAAGGGGGAAGTTTAAAATGAAAGTAGAAGGAATAATAATACCAGAAGGTTACAAAAGTAGCACAACATTGATTGAAACAGAGGTTCATATTAAAAAAATAAAAGACTTCTTTGAAAAAAAACTAGCAGAAAACTTAAACTTAACAAGAGTTTCAGCGCCATTATTTGTTGATGCACAAAGTGGTGTTAATGATAATCTAAATGGAGTAGAAAGACCAGTAAAGTTTGATGTATTAGCAACTGGAAAGGATGTGGAAATAGTTCATTCATTAGCTAAATGGAAGAGACTAAGTCTTCATAGATATGGATTCAAAGTATCGGAAGGATTATATACTGATATGAATGCAATAAGAAGAGATGAAGAACTAGATAATTTACATTCTATTTATGTAGACCAATGGGATTGGGAAAAAGTTATAGATAAAAAAGATAGAACTGAAGAAAAGCTAAAGGAAGTAGTAAGATGTATTTATGATGTTTTTAAGGAAACTGAAAAGTATGTTCATAAAGATCTAATAGAGAGTGAAGATAAATTACCAGAAGAAATATTTTTTATAACTACTCAAGAGTTAGAAGACAAGTATCCAGAATACACTCCAAAAGAAAGAGAAGATGCTATATGTAAAGAACATAAAGCTGTATTTTTAATGAAAGTTGGAGGGGTTTTAAAATCTGGAGAAAAGCATGATGGAAGAAGTCCAGACTATGATGATTGGAACTTAAATGGAGATATATTATTTTGGTATCCACTTTTAGATAGGGCTGTAGAGCTATCTTCAATGGGAATAAGAGTAGATGAAAAAGCATTAGATTATCAACTTAAAGTTTCTGGAAATGATGACAGAAGAAGTTTAGATTTTCACAGGATGCTATTAAGTGGAGAATTACCTTATACAATAGGGGGAGGAATAGGACAATCTAGAATTTGTATGTATTTACTAAATAAAGCACATATAGGAGAAGTACAAGCAAGTACATGGGATGAAAAAAATTTAAAAGTATGTAGAGAAAACGACATAAACTTATTATAATCTATTAAATAAAGAATAATCAATATCTATTACTAATAGTAACTTTTAAATAATATTGACAAATAAAAATAATTATTTATAATTATGATATATTAACTTATAAATACACATTAACTTTTGAAGGTTTAAGGTAATGTGAATAAAGGAGGCGAATTGCATGAAGGCATTTGTTGACGAAAATACATGTATATCTTGTGGACTTTGCGAAGGAGTCTGTCCAGAGGTATTTTCATTAGAAACAGGAGTTTCAGTTGCTATAGAAGGAACTGTTGCAGCAGAATTGGAAGATGCAACAAGAGAAGCTTGTGAAAGCTGTCCAGTAACAGCTATTTCAATAGAAGAATAATTTAAAAGCCATACACTGAATAATAAAGTGTATGGCTTTATTTTTTAAATTTTCTTTTTGCACGTCTTTCTAATTCTCTAAATTCTCTCTTCTTTCTAGCAGACATTAAAAGTCTAGTAACTGTCGATACAAATATAACTCCAAGAGAAAGTGAACCAGCATTTGCTAATGTAGTTAATCCTATTTCTAAAGATTTCATTATGTCTCCATTTATAGCTTCATACATTGTATAATACATTCCTCCACCAGGAACTAATGGAATTAAGGCACAAATTATAAGCGTTGTAACAGGAGTTTTTAATACTCTTGCAAGAACTTCTGAGTAAATACTAAAAATAATTGCTGAAATAAAAAATGATGAAGTTGTATTAAAGCCTAAACTTTCACAATATAAACTTGTGAACCAACTTAATCCACCACCTAAAGCAGCATAAAATAATTTTTGCCCCTTTATATTAAATAATATACCAAAACCGAGTGTAGAAAAAAATGCAAATAATGATTGTATTAGCATATTATAATCCTCCAAAAGTAGAAATCCAAAAACTAAGTACAGCACCAGTACCTACAGCTATTGAAATTGCAACTAAAAAAGCCTCAGCAGCTCTAGTAAGACCTGCAAGCAAATCGCCGGATATTGTATCTCTTATTGCATTTGTAATAGCAAGACCGGGAACTAATAGCATTATGGAACCAATTATAGTCTTGTCTATGTCATTTATAAATCCTAACTTTAAAAATAAAATAGCCATTATAGCAGCAATTCCTGCTGAAATACTATTTATAAAAAATTGATTTATTTCAAGGCTAGAAAATTTTATAGATACTGACTTTATAATAAGTCCAATAAAAAAAGCAGCAATAGCTTCTTTTATTTTTCCACCAAAAAGAAACACAAAGCAAAATGCACCTAATGCAGAAATTAATATAGCTGTTTTATCATTATATCTTTCTCCACTATTTATTATTTGGAGTTGAGTTTTTAGTTCAGATACAGATAATCCTCTGCTTATAATATTTCTAGACAAATCATTTACTTTATCAACTTTATTTAAATCAATAGTCCTTGTTGAAACTCTTCTAATTAATGAATAGGTTTTTCCTTCATGACATACAGAAACCATAATACCAGTTGTAGTAACAAAGCTTTCTGCATCCTCTACTCCATAGATTTTACAAATTCTCCATATTATTTCTTCAGATCTATATGTTTCCCCACCAGACTCAAGCATTATTTTTCCTGCGAAAGTTGCAACGTGAAGTATTTCATTCATATCCATATTGTATGCTCCTTATAAACCTAAAAATTTTCTTAAAGTATTATAACATAATAGCATTATACATAGTATATACTAATTTACAGAATTAATAATATATATAATATTATTAATGAATTAATTTATAAATTTATAAAAAAACAAGAATAATTTAGAAATATTAATTGATTATTATTTAAATTATATTTATAATTTAGTAAAAAAGGATTTGGGGTGATTAAATGAATTTTGAAAACATTTCAAAAGAAGATAAAGCAATTTATGAATTAATAGAAAAAGAACTAAAAAGGCAACAAGATGGAATTGAACTAATTGCATCAGAAAATTTTGCTTCAAAAGCAGTAATGGAAGCTATGGGATCATTCCTTACAAACAAATATGCAGAAGGATACCCAAATAAAAGATATTATGGTGGATGTCACGTAGTTGATGAAGTAGAAGATATAGCAAGAGAAAGAGCAAAAGAACTATTTGGTGCTGAGCATGCAAATGTTCAACCACATTCAGGTTCACAAGCAAACATGGCTGTTTATTTATCAGCACTAGAACCAGGTGATACAGTTTTAGGAATGGATTTAAGTCATGGAGGACATTTAACTCATGGTTCACCAGTAAATTTCTCAGGAAAGCTATTTAATTTTGTTTCCTATGGTGTTGATAAGGAAACTGAAACTATTGATTATAATATAGTTAGAGAATTAGCTCTTAAGCATAAGCCAAAACTTATTGTAGCAGGTGCAAGTGCATATGCAAGAATAATTGATTTTAAAGCTTTTAAGGATATATGTGATGAGGTAGGAGCTTTATTCATGGTAGATATGGCTCATATTGCAGGGCTTGTTGCAGCAGGAGTACATCCATCTCCAGTGCCATATGCCGATTTTGTAACATCAACAACACATAAAACATTAAGAGGACCAAGAGGTGGATTAATTCTTTGTAAAGAAAAATATGCAAAGCAAATAGATAAAACCATATTCCCAGGAATACAAGGAGGCCCACTTATACATACTATAGCAGCAAAAGCAGTATGTTTTAAAGAAGCACTAGACCCAAGTTATAAAGAATATATAAAAAGTGTAGTTAATAATTGCAGTACATTAGCTAATGAATTAACTAAATATGATTTTAAAATAGTTTCAGGTGGAACAGATAATCATTTAATACTTGTTGATTTAACTAATAAAGATGTTACAGGAAAAGATGCAGAAATACTTTTAGATAGTATAGGAATAACAGTAAATAAAAATACTGTACCAAATGAAACTAAAAGTCCATTTGTAACATCTGGAATTAGAATAGGTACTCCAGCTGTAACAACAAGAGGATTTAATGAAGAAGATATGAAAGAAGTGGCAGCTATTATAAATGATGCAATTTCTAAAAAAGATCATGATTTAGAATTATTAAAATCAAGAGTTAAAGCTTTATGTGAAAGGCATCCATTATATAACTAATAAAATTTATATATAGTATAGACTAAATTATAAAATAAATAAAAAAACTATAAATAGTAGAAAGATGATTTTATTCTGATGAAGCAGTTTATTACATATTTCTACTATTTTTTATTTATTAACAGATAGGTTGTAAAGCTTGATAAAAATATGACGATACTTATAGAAAAAGGGTTTGGGGGAAGAGATACTTGGAAAATAAAGTAACAAGAAAAACAAATAGAGGATTTGTCATAGCAACTTCAGTTCTTGCAATAACATACTCATTAGGGTTATTAGCCATGTTAAAAAACAAAAGAATAGAAAAAGAATTTGCATATTTAGCACTTGCAATCACATTAGTATCAACATTTATTATGGTCATATTTTATTTTAAGGATAAAGATAATATAAAGATAAGACATATAGTTGGAACACCATATGCAATAGTCTATGCAATATTACTATTTAAATCTAATTTGATGGTAGCTCCAGTTGCAATAGTACCTCTTATAGTTATATGTATGATATATTTAGATCATAAATTTATGATAATACCAATAGTAGGAGCTTTTATATTCAATGTAATCTGGGCTTTTATAAATTTTAATAATGAAGCTGTTAGAGATAATATACTCTTAGAATTGGTATGTATTTTCATGTTTTATGCAATGACTTTTATTATAACTAGAATATCAAATAAAATAAGGGTAGAAGCAGATCTCGAAAGAGAAAAAAGCAATAGTATGGTTAAAGAACAAGAGAAGATATTAATTGAAATAAGGTCAGCAATAGAATTATTAAATAAGAATACATCATCAATATCAGAGACATTTAATACTATAGAATCATCATCAACTGATATAAGTAGTGCAATTTTAGAGATATTAAATGGTTGTGAAAGTACTACTTCAAATATTGAAGAGCAAAACAAAGCATCAAATAATATAAAATTAGATATTGAAAGTGCTGTAAATAATTCAAAGGACATGGAAACTGAGTTTAAGAAAAGTAGAGATATTTTCGAAAACGTATTTGGAATGGTAGAAGAAGTTGCTAGAAATTCTAATGAAGTTAAAAATAAAAATTTAGAGGTTTATACAATAGCTAATGAACTAAAGGAAAAGACTTCTAAAGTATTAATAATAATTGATATTATCAGAGATATATCAGAAAAAACAAATCTTTTAGCCTTAAATGCAGCTATAGAATCAGCTAGAGCAGGTGAATATGGCAGAGGATTTTCAGTTGTTGCAGATGAAATAAGAAAGTTAGCAGAGCAAAGTAAGGATTCCTCAAATGAAATAAATAGTATTATCAAAGAATTAGAAGGCGAAGTTTTAAATGTTTCTAAATCTATTAATGATGTTACAGAAATAATAAATGAAGAAGAATTAATAGTAAAGAATACTACTAATGAGCTTTATGATTTAACTAATGGATTAGATGATATGGAAAAACTTGTTAAAGGAGTAACTAGTAGAATTATAGCAATAGATAACGATAATTCCAAAATTACAGATGGAATAGCTAATGTTGCTTCAATATCAGAGGAAACATTAGCAAATTCACAAAACACAGCTGCAACAGTTGAAATGCTATTTAAAGAAGTTACTGATGCAAAAAATTCTTTAGATGAATTAGTTGAATTATCTAAAAGAATGAATACATATTCATAGAATGATATTAAATTAAAAACGTGATATAATATTATTAAACATAATTTTATATAAAAGGAGAAGAATAAATGAAGTTAATATCATGGAATGTTAATGGAATAAGATCCTGTGTTACAAAAGGCTTTTTAGAATATTTTAAAGAAATGGATGCAGATATCTTTTGTATTCAAGAAAGTAAATTGCAAGAAGGACAAATAGATTTAGAATTAGAAGGATATCATCAGTATTGGAACTATGCTGAGAAAAAAGGTTATTCAGGAACAGCGATATTTACAAAAGAAAAGCCTTTAAGTGTAAGCTATGGATTAGGGATAGAAGAGCATGATAAAGAAGGTAGAGTTATCACTTTAGAATTTGAAAATTTCTATATGGTAACAGTTTATACTCCAAATTCAAAAAATGAACTTGCTAGATTAGATTATAGAATGGTTTGGGAAGATGCATTTAGAGATTATTTAAAGGTATTAGATGAAAAGAAACCAGTTATAGTTTGTGGAGATTTAAATGTTGCACATAAGGAAATAGACTTAAAAAATCCTAAGACTAATTTAAGGAATGCAGGATTTACAGAAGAAGAAAGAAGTAAATTTACAGAATTATTAAATGCTGGTTTTGTTGATACATTTAGATATTTTTATCCTGATGAAGTTGGAGCATATTCTTGGTGGTCATATCGATTTAATGCAAGAGCAAAGAATGCAGGATGGAGAATTGATTACTTCTTAGTATCAAATTCAGTAAAGGATAAATTAGAAGATGCTAAAATTCATTCTGAAGTTTTAGGCTCTGATCATTGCCCAGTTGAATTAAAAATTAATCTTTAAGATAATAAAGAATTAAGCTACTGTACTATTTATGGTTTATATATAGTAAGGTGGCTTTTTTTATTAGAAATTACAAATTAACTTTGAAATCAGTAATATATTAATATAAAAGATTACAAAAAACTTAGAGATGAAATTATAGAGAAAAATGAAAGTAATATTTTAAAATTTTCAGTTAAATATCTTTATAAATAGTTTAAAAAAGTTATTGGAGTAAAGGTTACAGAAAGAATAAGCGTAGAAGTTAAAAAGCAAGTGAAAGTTATAAAAAAAGCATAATTTATACAATTGAAAAGTAATATATATTATGAATAAACTATAGGGGTGATGTAGTGTCAATTAAGGAAGTTAAAAATAGCTTACCAAAAGAGCTTATAGAAATTTTAGAAAATATATTTACAGATGGTCAGTTAGATCTTATTTATAAAAGTTATTATAGAGGACGAAATACTACATTTAGAATTAATACTTTAAAAGGCAATACTAAGGAAGTTATGGATGAATTAAGCATGAATAAAATAAAGGCTGTAAATCATCCAGTATTAAAAAATGCATTTATTGCAAAAGGCATTAAGGAGAGTAACTTAAGAAGATTAGAGGCTTATAAATATGGTAAAATATATTTACAAAACCTATCTTCAATGTTACCTCCTTTATTTTTAGATTTGAAAGAAGATTTAGTTGTTTTAGATATGTGTGCAGCACCAGGTGGAAAGAGCCTTTACATGGCTGATTTAACTAAAAATAAAGCAACTATTTTAGCAAATGATGTAAATGAAATAAGAAGAGAGAGGTTAAATTACAATATAGAAAAACAAGGTGCAAATTCAATAATAGTCTTAGGTGCAGATGGATGTTCTATAGGTAAACGATTAAATAAATATTTTGACAGAGTTCTTTTAGATGTTCCTTGCTCTGGAGAAGGAATAATCACGTTAAAAAGTAGTAAAGTATATAAGGGATGGAATGAAAAAAAAGTTGCATTGTGCTCAAAATTACAAAAAAGATTATTTGATAGTGCTTATAATGCTCTAAAGCCTGGGGGAATCATGGTATACTCAACATGTACTTTGAATCCTTTTGAAAATGAAGAAGTTATAGAATATGCACTAAATAAATATCCAGATTTGAGATTAGAAAAAATTAATTTAGAATTACCAAATGTAATAAGGGGTTTGAGTAAATATAAAGAAAAAATATATAGTGAAGAAATTACAAAATCAATAAGAATAATTCCAAATGAAAATATGGAAGGATTTTTTATAGCTAAATTAGTTAAAAATAAAGAATAATTTGAATACTACTTGAAAATTGTAATATTGAAATTTCTATTATAATTTGGAAGTAAAAAGGAAGAAAATAAGTTAATATAAATAAAAATACCACTATAAAGTTATAAATAAATTTTGTAGTGGTATTTTATAATTAAATTCTTAGTAATGAACATGAATTAGATGAAATCTTATATTATCATTACTCCAACCTAAATCATAGGGAACAAGGAGTCTATTAGTGTTATGACATGTAACTAAAGGATATCCCTTAGAATCAAATCCAGTAACTGTTGATATATGGGTTATTCTCCCTTTCTTTTCATATGCAACAAAATCTCCAGGCCTCATATTAAAGGCTGCCTTATATGTTTGTTGATAGGATCCTTTAGCAATATATGAAGCTCTACCACTTCCAACCATATAATTTTTGAAGCCTTGTGCGTTTAGCCAAGCCTTAGTTCCTTCTTTTCCAGAGTAATTCCATAGGCCATTTTTCTTGAAACCTCCACCTTCAAATAGTATTTGTGAAGCAAAATTTGCACAGTCACCACCATCAGGATTGTGATCTTTATATTTTGAATTATATTTAAAAGTAAATTCTTCATCTTCAGAAACTCCACAATATTTATGAGCATATTCTACTGCCTTTGTTACTCTTTCATTAGGTATAAATTCTGGTTGCTTTTGAGTCAATATGTAATTTTTTATTTCATCAGATTTTATATTTTTCATATCAAGTGAATCTGCAAAAGGGTCAGTATACCATTCCTTAGTTATAATATATCTATCATTTTCTTTCTTTAAGTTTAGGTAGTGATTAGTTCCTAGCCTAAAGTGATTAATAACATCTGGAGTATCAATATAAAAATAATTAAAATCTGTTGCAACATCACAAATTACTCCATATAAACCTGGCTCTTTTTCAGCAACTTTTCTTATTCTAACTATAGATTTTAAATCTCTAAACTTTACAGCTTGTTTTTCCGACCAACTTATTAAATAATTAGTTTTTTTAGCTTCACTTTCATATGCCCATAAGCTTACTTTTATATTTAAATCATAAAATCCCTTTAATAATTCACAATCTCCAGAAACTATAGCAGCATTCCTTTGTGCAAATAAATCTTCTAGCAAACCTTTAAATTCTTGCTTCATTTCCTCAGAGGATAAACCATTATTTAAAAAGTTAATAGTTTCCTCATCTTCATAAATGTCATCTGCAAAAGAAATAGAAAAGGGTAATATATTAAAGGTAAATAGTACAATTAAAATAAAATTTATAAATTTATATTTAAGCTTCACAAATTTCGCCTCTTTCCTCTTTAAACTATATAAGTAGTTTATACAAAAGATATTAAATTTATCTATAAGTTATTAGTATTTTGTATGGATGTTTTTAGCAAATAAGTAATAAAAACATATAATAAAGTATTAAAAATTAAGTAAGAGGAAATTTATGAAAAGATTAAACTATCTTTATGAGAATGCAATGGAAGTAAAATTTGATGATGGGGATAATATAGTATTTATTTCAGATATCCACAGAGGTGATGGAACTTTTTATGATTCCCTTCTTCCAAACAGAAATATTTATAAGACAGCTCTAGCTTATTATTACAGAAAGGATTTTACTTATGTTGAAGTTGGAGATGGAGATGAGCTTTGGAAAAATAGAAATTTTAATGATATAGCATATTGCTATAATGATATATTTAAGTTATTTAATAGATTAAAAGAAGAAAATAGAATTTATATGATTTATGGAAATCATGATATAATAAAAAATAGAGATAATTTTTATAATACACAGTATAGGGCATTAAGAAAAATTGGAGCCAATTATGGAAAAAACTTTTTAAAGTTTATTAAAGATATTAAGTTTTATGAAGGTATTAATTTTAAATTTACTCCTGTTAATGAAAAGTTTCTAGTTACTCATGGACATCAAGCAGATTTAATAAATTCTGATTATTGGATGATATCACGATTTTTAGTAAGATATGTGTGGAAATTTTTAAATGGATTAGCAGGATTTAATGATCCAACAAGTCCTGCTAAAAATAATAAAAAAGGAAATAAAGTTGATAGAAAGCTTGAAAAATGGACAAAAGAAAATGGTAAAATGCTACTATGTGGACATACTCATAATAGTAGAATGCCAGGCAAACTTGAGCCACCATACTTTAATGATGGGTGTTGTGTTTTACCATATGCAATGACAGCAATAGAAATAGAAAGTGGAAAAATATCTCTTGTAAAATGGAGTGTGGAATCACAAGAATCAGGAGTTCTTTGGGCAAGGAGAAAAATTATTACTGGACCAGAAAGATTAGAAGACTACTTGTTATGGGCAAGAAACGAAAGAATAAGAATGATAAAAGAAGCTAAAGAAGGAAATGAAAGTAAAATAGAAAATAGGAAATAAAGGAGAGATATGTATGAATTCAATTGACTTACATTGTGATACTGCTAGCAGATTATTATATGAAAATCTAAAGCTTAAGGAAAGTATTTGCAAAGTTGATATAAAAAAATTAAAGGAAGCTAAAGCATTAGCACAGGTTTTTGCACATTTTATAGAGTTAAATATAGTAGATAATCCATATTTAGAATTTAAAAGAATGCATGAGGTTTTAATGAAAGAATTAAAAGAAAATTATAATGATATTGAAATAGTAAGAAATTTAGAGGAGTTAGAAAGAGTTAATAATAAAGGGAAAATAGGAGCTTTCTTATCAATAGAAGAAGGTGAAGTATTAGAAGGAAAAGTAGAAAGAGTAAAAGAGGTTTATGATATGGGGATAAGATTCATAACATTAACATGGAATTTTCCAAATAGTATAGGTTATCCCAATGCAGGATATAGATATAAAGATAATGGTTTAACTTCTAAAGGAAAAGAAATAGTTAATGAAATGGAGAGGATTGGAATAATACCAGATTGTTCTCATTTATCAGATGGTGGATTTTATGATTTAGTAGATATATGTAAGAAGCCTTTCGTTGCAACTCATTCTAATGCTAGAGAAATAACTAATCATTCAAGAAATTTAACTGATGATATGATAGTTAAATTAGCTAATAAGGGTGGAGTTATGGGATTAAACTTCTGTGCACCATTTTTGGGAAAAGAAAAGATTCCTACAATTGAATCTATGATAGCACATATTAAACATATTAGAAATATTGGAGGTATAGATGTACTTTCACTGGGAACAGATTTTGATGGGATTGAAAATGAAGTGGAAATTAGAAATATTGGAGAAATAGGAAGACTTAGAGATGCCTTAATAAAAGAAAAATTTACAAATTCAGAAATTGATAAGATATTCTTTAAAAATGTAAAAAGAGTAATTAAAGAATGTCTATAATACAAACTAAAAGCTAGGAGAAGAAGATGGAAAACTTACAAGGAAAAATAGCCTTAGTTACAGGCGCATCACGTGGTATTGGAAAAGCAATAGCCATTGAATTAGCTAAAGAGGGGGCAACGGTAATTATAAATTACTCAAAAGACGATGATGGTGCAGAAACTACATTAGCAGAAATAATTGCATTGGGAGGATATGGTAAATTATATAAGTGTAACATATCTGATTATGCTATGTGTAAAGAAATGATTGACCATGTTATAGAATCATTTGGGAAGATAGATATATTAGTCAATAATGCAGGAATATCTACTATAGGATTGTTTATGGATTCTTCAAAAGAAGATATAGATAATGTTATGGAAGTAAATATTATAGGAACTATGTACTTAAGTAAACATGCGCTTCCTCATATGATTTCTAAAGGAAAAGGGAATATAATTAATATTTCTTCTATATGGGGCGATGTTGGAGCTTCATGTGAAGTAGTATATTCTAGTTCTAAAGGGGCAATAAACTTGTTCACTAAATCACTTGCTAAGGAAGTGGCTCCAATGGGAGTAAGAGTAAATGCAATTGCACCGGGAGTAATTAATACAGAAATGAATTCATTTTTATCAAAAGATGAAAAGAAGGAACTAAAAGATGAAATACCAATGGGAAGATTTGGAGAAGCTGATGAAATTGGAAAATTAGTGGCTTTTATATGTAATGATTCATGTAAATATTTAACTGGACAAATTATAAAAGTTGATGGAGGACTTATTTAGAATTAATAATAGGTAGTTGATAATAGACATAAACTTTTATTTAAGTTAAAAAACGTCTTTAAGTAAGTAAAATCAATGGTTTAAAAGGGGGTCGCGTTTCGCGCCCCCCTTTACAAAATAAGATATTAACTTTTTTAAGGCAATAAAGCTTACTTTAAATTTAATAAATTTTATATTAAATAGATTTCTTAGATTGAGCCTTTTACTAATAATCAGATTATCATATGATTTTATAATTTTACTAATATAAATTCATTTTAAATAAAAATTATATGTTAAAGTGATATTCAATACTATAAGTCATTATGAAAAAAACTATAATTATTTTTTATATTTCTTATATATTTTCTTTATTACTATTACAATGAGCTTTATAAGTAAATAGATAAAAAAGATATAAATGAAACCATATAAACCATAAGCAATATCAGCAAATTCCATATTACCTCTGTTTGTTAGTTTTTGCTGTATTTCTATAGCAAAAACTATAACTATCATAACTGTTAATGTATAGATAAAAGATATTGCAGTAATGCTATATTTTGCAAGTTTCTTAAATAAAACTTGTGTTACTCCAAATATGATTATTCCAATTAAAGCCATAAATATAAAGTGAAGTTGTTTATCATTTAATTGATACCCAGCTATGCTGACAATATCTAAAACTTTATCATGTAAGTCATTAATAATGTTAGCTATTAATTTTAATATTTCTACCATAGATATTCCCCCTATGTTATTTTATCATTTATTATATCATTAAATGTGGGAATTTACTAATTATGAATACAAGGATATCTTAAATATATAATGTTTATTTAAAGAAGGTTTACAGAATATTATAAATTAGATATAGTTTAATTAGATAAAAGAAAATAAATAGAGATTTGGTTAAGAGTTAAAATAGAACTCTTAAAAGAGAAAGGACTTAATAGTATGGGAAAAGTATTAGTACTAGCAGAAAAGCCTTCTGTTGGTAGAGATATAGCAAAGGTTCTAAAAAGTAATCAAAATAAGGGATCATATATTGAAGGAAATAAGTATGTAATAACTTGGGCATTAGGGCATTTAGTTGGTCTTCAAGATCCAGAAGGATATGATGAAAAGTATAAAACTTGGAGTATGGAAACTCTTCCAATGTTACCTAAGTATATGAAGCTTACTGTTTTAAAAAAGACATCTAAGCAATTTTACGAAGTAAAAAAGCTTTTAAATAGAAATGATATTGAAGAAATAGTAATAGCTACAGATGCTGGTAGAGAAGGTGAGCTTGTAGCAAGATGGATTATAGAAAAGGCAGGAGTTAAGAAACCTATAAAAAGACTATGGATATCATCTCAAACTGATAAGGCGATATTAGATGGCTTCAAGAACTTAAAGCCTGGAAGCCACTACGAAAACCTATATAAGGCAGCAGTATGTAGAGCAGAGGCTGATTGGATAGTTGGACTTAATGCAACAAGAGCATTAACATGTAAATATAATGCACAGCTTTCAGCAGGAAGAGTACAATCACCAACTTTAGCTATGATAGTTGATAGAGAAGATGAAATAAAGAATTTTAAACCAAAAGACTTTTATACTATATCTGCAAAAGCAAGTGGAATATCACTTCAGTGGGTTAATAAAGATAATAATTTAAGAATTTTCAATGAAGAAGCAGCAAATAAAATTTTAAATAATTTAAAAGGGCATGATGCTAAAATAATATCTATAACAGAAACACCTAAAAAGAAATTTTCTCCAGCTTTATATGATTTAACAGAGCTACAAAGAGATGCCAATAAAATATGGGGATATTCAGCAAAGCAAACTTTATCAATAATGCAAAGACTATATGAAAATCATAAGATTTTAACATATCCAAGAACTGATTCAAGATATATATCAACAGATGTTGTTTCAACTATTCCAGAGAGATTAAAAGCAATATCTATTGGTGAATATAGAATGGCATCTTCGGAGATATTAAAGGGAAAAATAAATGTGAGTAAGAGCTTTGTAGATAATAGCAAGGTAAGTGATCACCATGCAATAATACCTACTGAGCAAAAGCCAAACTTAAGTAATTTAAGTTCAGAAGAAAGACATATATATGACCTTGTAGTTAAAAGATTTTTAAGTGTTTTAATGCCTCCATTTGAATATATTCAAACAAATATAAAGGCTGAAATAAATAAAGAAATATTTATTGCAAAGGGTCAAGTTATAAAATCAAAGGGATGGAAAGCTTTATATGATAAAGAAATAATAGATGATAATTCAAAGGAAGATGATTTAAAAGATCAAGTTCTTCCAAAACTTAATAATGGGGATTTATTAAAGATAAATTCAGTAGATTTAAGTAAAGGTCAAACTAAGCCACCAGCTAGATTTAATGAAGGAACTCTTTTATCAGCTATGGAAAACCCACAAAAATATATCAGTGTAGATAAAGATTCTGCTAAAACATTAAATGAAACAGGTGGACTTGGAACTGTTGCAACTAGAGCAGATATAATTGAAAAATTATTTAATTCTTTTGTAATAGAAAAGAAAGGAAAAGAAATTATACCTACATCTAAAGGAAGACAGCTTATAGATTTAGTTCCAAAGGAGCTTAAATCACCATTGTTAACTGCAAAATGGGAAAAGAAATTAGATGGAATAAGCAAAGGGAAAGAAGATTCTAATTTATTTATAAAAGAAATGAGAAACTATGCTGTAGCTTTAATAGAATCTATAAAAGGAACTGATAGTAAATTTATTCATGATAATAAAACAGGTAAGAAGTGTCCTAATTGTGGCAAATACCTTTTAGAGGTAAAAGGTAAAAATGGAGTCATGAATGTTTGCCAAGATAGAGAATGTGGATATAGAGAAAGCGTAAGCAGAAATACCAATGCAAGATGTCCAGAATGTAAAAAGAAATTAGAAGTTAGAGGACAGGGCGAAGGAAAGATATATGTTTGTACTGGATCTAATTGTAACTTTAGAGAAAAAGCATCACAATTTGAAAAGAGATTTGATAAAAAGGGAAAAGTAGATAAAAGAGAAGTAAATAATATGATGAAGAAAATGAAAAAGGAAGCAGAAGACTTTAATAATAATCCTTTTGCAGAACTTTTAGGAAAGATGAATTTAAAAGACTAATGTAATAATTAGATAGAAAAGAACAGATTGAAACTTATGAAAGTCAACAAAGAGCCTGAAAAAGAAAAAAGCCTATAGAATTAGAAATTAATTAGTAAAAAAAATAAACTATATTTAATTTTAAAATATAGTTTATTTTTTATAATAATTTTGGAATATTTATATAAAATAAGAATATAAATATATAGTCTGAAAAATTTCTATCAAAAATTTAAAGTTATTTTCAGTTGAATAAGAAAAGTAATATATGGTAAAAATTAGAATTGTAGAGAGGATGAAGTATATGGAAATAAATAAATCAGAATGTACATGTAGTAAATGTGGATACACATTCGAGGAGTTAAGAGATGAATGTCTAATTATATGCCCACATTGTAAAAAAATAAAGAAGATACAGGAGTTTAATTTAATAGAAGGTTAAATTGTTAAGTAGTAGAAATTTTAATTTCCTACTACTTTTTAATAATATAAGGGATGAAACTTCATCCCTTATATTATTTCTGAGTCATCTGCTTTTTTTAATGTAAATTCAAATTTAACTCCATCTTCTGTATTATTTAGTGAATAAGAACTTTCATGTAGTGTTAAAATTCTCTTTACTATTGCAAGTCCAAGACCATTACTATTTTTAGAAGTAGTTCTAGCTTTATCGATTCTATAGAATTTAGTATATAAATTTTCTATTTCATCTTCAGGAATATAAGCACCTTTATTTTCAATAGAAATATTAATTAAAGTATCAGTACTAGCTACTTCTATAATCACTTCTTTTCCATTAGGAGTGTATTTAAGAGTATTACTTATAAGATTTGTAATAACTTGTTCTAATTGAAATACATCTCCAATTACATAACAGTATTCCAGGTCTGTTTTCAAATTTAATTTTATATCTTTTGAAGCAAATTCTAGTGAGAAGCTTTTTATAAGCTTTTGTATAAGTCTAAGTATATTAAATTTTTCTAAAGCTAGTTCTATATTTCCAGATTCAAGCTTTGAAAGTTCTAACATATTAGTTACTAATTTATTCATTTTATGTGATTCATCTATGATAGTATCTAGATAAATTAATGCATCTTTACCTGTTACGATTCCATCTTTAAGTCCTTCTGCATATCCTTCTATTATTCCAATAGGTGTTTTTAAATCATGAGAGACACTTGCAACAAAATCTTTTCTCATTTCTTCAAGTTTACGCTCTTTTTCGATATCTTCTTCTAACTTTTTATTTTTTTGCTTTAAATCATCTAAGGCGTTTTCAAGTGTAGAGGACAAAAAGTTTAATGTTGTAGCAAGATTACCAATTTCATCATCAGAAGTTGCTTCGCATTTAGCGGTAAAATCCATAGAGGACATTCTTTTTGCTACTTTATTTATATTTATCAATGGCTTAGAAATTAAATTTGCATATACTGATGATAAGAAAACAGCAATTATACTAAAGCCTAAAAATAAATATCCATAAAACTCTTTAGTTACACCAGCAGCTTCATTTATAGGCTGCATTGATGAAACAGATACAATAATTGAATCATTTTTTGAGTTTAATGACATTGGAGATAAAATACCAATTTTCTTTGAATTACTTAATTTATTTTCAAAAATACTAGCTTGTGGTTTACCAGAAGTTAAAACTTGATTAACAAGATGTTTATCATTAATAAGTTCAGCACAAAATGAAGTTAAAACTTGAAAGTCATCCGTATTTTTACCGTAATTTGCCACAAATCTAATTTTGCCATCTAATGAAAGAATAAGAGCTTTGGAATCTGTTTCTTGCTCGAATCTAATTAGTGCCTCAGTTAAAAGATTTTCATCAGTATAATAAGAATTTAAAGTGCTAAATTTACTTGATTCTTTAATCATTCTATTTACTTTTCTATTTAAATAGAAATCTTCAAAAAATAAAATTTGAAATAACATGCTAAATATTAATAAAATAAATATTAATCCAAAAGTTATTAAAAATAATTTTTTTGATATGTTAAATTTATTTTTGTGCTTCAAATCTATATCCACTTCCTCTAACTGTAACTATATAAGATGCTTTATTTCCAAGCTTTTCTCTAAGTCTTTTTATATTTGTATCAACAGTTCTTAAGTCTCCATAGTAATCTAATCCCCATACATTATCTAATATAGTATCTCTAGATAATGCAATTCCTTCATTGTCGGATAAATAAGATAATAGCTCAAATTCTTTTGGCGATAAATTTATAATTTCATTATTTACTTTAACTTCATGAGATAATTTATTTATAGTCAACCCATCATATTCATTTAATCCAGAAAAAGTATCTTCAGAAGTTCTCTTAAGTAAAGCTTTTACCTTAGCTATTAGTATTTTAGGTGAAAATGGTTTAGTTATATAATCATCAGCCCCCATTTCATATCCAAATAACTTATCTTCTTCTTGGCCTTTAGCAGTTAATAATATAACAGGAACTGTAGAAACCTTTCTTATCATTTCTAAAACTGTAATTCCATCAACCTTTGGCATCATGATATCTAATATGACTAAATCTATTTTATTGCTAATAAAAAAATTAAGTCCCTCATCTCCATCAGCAGCTTCAATAATGTTAAAGCCTTCTTTTAAAAAATAATCTCTTAGTAAAAATCTAATACGAGTTTCATCTTCAATTAATAAAATATTTTTTGGCATAAAACCCTCCATATAATAAAATCTTTAATATAATTATAAATGTCAAGACTTGTGTGGTAAAGGTTAATTGATCAAATTAAATAAAATGTAATATTTATCTTGTTGTATATTAAGTATATTTTTATATTAAAAAACAGTATAAATGTTGAGATAAATTTCATAAAAATAAGTAAAGATAGATATTAATTACTTTTAGAGTAAATTGTTCATGAATAATAAGTAATTATTTGATTTAAAAAGAGTAATAATGTAGATTCTTAGTTGAAACATATATATAATTATAGTATTGTATTTAGAATATAGTCATATTATATTTTTAATAATTAAGTAGTATGAAGAATGGGTGGATTAATATGTTTAAATTGAATTTTGATGTTGAAAGACATTTTTTAGATAATGGATTAGAAGTTATAACAATTAAAAAAGATACAAAAATATCAGCTATAAATGTTGGTATTAAAGTTGGATCACTATATGAAAATATGAATGAAAAGGGAATTTCTCACTTTATAGAACATATGCTGTTTAAAGGAACAAAAAAAAGAAGTTATGAAGAATTAAATGATGAGTTAGAATTCTTAGGGGGAGAGTATAATGCATATACAGATTATACATCTACAGTATATACTATAAGTTGTTTAGAAGAGGAATTTAAAAATGCTATAGAAATATTAGGAGATATGATTATAAATCCTGCCTTTAATAAAGAAGAATTAGAAAAGGAAAGAGGAGTAATACTTGCAGAAATGAGAACTAGCAAGGATGATATTGAGGATTTAAGCTTTAAAAGAACAAATGAAGTAGCATTTAATAAAAGTCCATTAAAATATGATGTTGCAGGCATTGAAGCAAATGTAAAAAATTATGATAGATATGATTTAACTAGTTTTTATAAGAAGCATTATATTCCTAATAATGCTTTAGTTACAGTAGTATCTTCATATAATCATGATGAAGCGTTAAATGAAGTAAAAAAAGTTTTTAAAGGATGGGAACCTGGAGAAAAAATAAAAAAGGATATTTTAGAAGAAAAGAATATATGTAAGTCTATAACAACAACTAAATCTAATATAGAGCAAAATACAATAGTTTATTTATATACTTTCTATAATTTAAATAGAGATTTAGAACTTCCTCTTAGAATTTTAAATCATAGATTAGGAGAAAGCTCTAACTCACTTTTATTTAGAGAAGTTAGAGAAAAAAGAGGACTTGCTTATGATATTTATACAAGTATAGATATGACTAATAGTGTTAAGACTTTATATATCTATACAGCAGTTGGAGAGGAAGATCTTAATTCAGCTGTAAGTGCAATAAATGAAACAATATCTGGAGTTAAAAGTGGAAGTTTAGCAATTGGCGAAAGAGATTTAGAACTTATGAAAAAAGTTCATAAAACAGCAGTTATTTCAACTTTAGAAGATCCTTCAGAGTTATGCAATTATATGCTTCATCAAGGTTTAGATGGAGAGGACTTATATGAATTTGTTAAGGATATGGAAAAGCTACATTCTCTTGATATAAATAAAATTCAAGAAGTTGCTAGAGAGGTTTTAAGCAATCCAACAATTCATATATTAAAATCTTAAAATATTGGAGATAATTATGAATATTATTACAAAAATAGAGGTACAAAAGAGAAACAAAGAAAGAGTAAATATATATATTGATAATGAATATTCATTTTCTTTAAGTACTGAATTGATATATAAAGAAGGTCTTAAGACAAATGAAAATATTGATTTAGAAAAAATAAAATCTATTGCTAAAGAAGATGATTATATAAAATGCAAGAATGCTGCACTTAAAATAGTAGAAAAATCATATAAAAGTGAAAAAGAATTGAAAGATAAACTTTTATTAAAAGGATATGATAATTTAACAATTGATAAAACTTTAAATTTTTTAAAAGAATATAACTTTTTAAGCGATACAAATTATGTAAAAATGTATGTTAAGGATAGAAGTAGACTACAAGGAAAAAAGAAGATAAAGTATGATTTAATAAAAAAAGGGATTAACGATAACCTTATAGAAGAAGAAATATCTAACATAGATGAAGATGAAGAAAGAGAAGTAGCATATAATATGGCATTAAAAAAGTATAATGTTTTATCAAAAAGAGAATCTGATAAATATAAGTTATCTCAAAAGCTATATAGATTTTTATTATCAAAGGGATATGATTACGATATAGTATCATATGCTGTAAAAAGAGTAACAAGTACTGATGATATGTAGATTATTAAAAAGGAGAGACATTAATGGTTACATATTTACCTTATATTTTATGTGCTATATTAATGCTTTTTTCAATAAAGGGTAGTATACAAGGGGCTTTGGAAGAAGGAAGCGCTAAGTACTCTTTAAATAGATTAATTTATTATTTTTCTATTTTTATAACATTTTTAATTATGCTTACAAATTTAGATAAGATATATTTAGCTATATTGAAGTTCGTGAGTGATAATTCTAATGTTACTTTAGTAAATAATAATTTATTTAAAGCATTAGTATTAGGAATAGTTTTTTTAGCTATACAAACTATAATTTACTGGATTTTAAAGTGTTTAAGTGAGCCATTAACAAAAGCTTATAAGTTGTTATTAAGCAAGGGTAAGTTAAGAATAGTATTATTTTCATCGCTTTTTGGATTTTTAAAAGGGCTTGTTATTATCTTAATAATGTTTATGGGAATAATAACCTATAATACAACCTTTGGAAGAAGCATGAAAATCAATTTATTTAACGGTATTAATGGATATAGTACTTTAGAAAGTATAATGTCAATAAATAAGCCTGTTTTATCTTACGATGATTTTAAAGAGTATATTCCTGCAAGTTCAAATGTAATAGTATATTATAATGGAGTTACTTTAGAAGATGGTATTAAATCATCAAAAGAGATAGATGAAAAGGCAACTGAAATAATAGGAAATGCTAAAAGTGATAGAGAAAAGGCAAAAAGGTTATATTCATGGATAGGATCAAATATAAAGTATGATTTTACAAAAGCAGAAAAAGCATTAGGACCTGAAGGTGTAACTAATAGTGGTGCAATTGAAGCTTGGAATACTAGAAGTGGAATTTGCTTCGATTATGCATGTCTTTATGTAGCTATGGCAAAATCAGTTGATTTAGGAAGCAGAATAGTAACTGGAGATGCATTTGACGGTCAAAATTATGGACCGCATGCATGGAATCAGGTATATCTTGCAGATGAGGGGATTTGGATTAATGTTGATCCAACATTTTATTTAGCAGGAGATTATTTCGATAACAAAGATTTTAATGAAGATCATTTAAATGCTCAAATAGCAGGTGAATGGCTTTAAGCATATAAGTTAAAAAGCATTATAACCTTAAATAGGTTATAATGCTTTTTTGTTTTTAGACATTATTAAATTTATTGCTTTTTCACAATCAGTATCAGAACTATCTAAAGACCAAGCTATGTTGAAATAAATTAATGCTTTTTTTATTTCTTCTTTCATTGCATAACAATATGCTAAGTTAAAGAAATATTTACTTTCTTGCTGCATAGCAAGAGCTTTCTTTATCATTGTTATTGCTGAATCAAAATCCTTAAGTTTTATATAACAAACTCCACAGTTATAGTAAGAGCAAGTCATACTTTCATTGTTTTCAATTGCCATGGTGTAATATTCAATTGCTTTTTTATATTCTTTAAGATTATAGTATTTATTACCTTCATTAAAGTAATTCATTTTTACCTCCAAGTGATAATTATATGTATATAAGTTGTAATAAATATCCTTCATTTAATTAAAATATTTTTATAGTTTATGGTATTTAAGTAAAGTTATTATTTTAGCAACTTATATAAAAAATTAAATAATATATGCTTTCAATTTTGATATTTTACTTAAATAAGACTATTAACTTTTAATTTTATAACACTATAATTATGAAGATTATTAATTGAAACATATATTTAAATTATTGACAGCTGAATAAGTTAATATTCAATATATGAATTTTAAAAGAAAGTGTAGCAGAATTTAGAAATTTTTAAAGAAAATATATTGATAATAAATACAATTAAAAAATAAAATTCGACAAAGTTTGTAAATTTGACTTTATTTTTTTATATTTCTCTAATATAATATATTTATGTTTTTTAGTAACGGATTTTAAAGAGCAGGAGAGATGGTATGTGTAATAATAATCCTTATATATTAGTATTAGGAGCATCAATAGTAGATATAATAGGTTTTAGTAGAAAAAAATATCATGAAAGAGACTCAATACCAGGGAATATTAAAATATCTTTAGGTGGAGTATGTAGAAACATTGCTGAAAACTTAGCAAGAGTTAATGTTAATACAGAATTCATTTCTATTTTAGGTGGAGATGATCAAGGAAGAAATATTCTAGAAAATTCAAAATTAATAGGATATAATATGGAACACTCATTGATTTTAGAAGATGAGTATACACCAACATATATGGCAATTTTAAATGAACACGGAGAAATGGAATCTGCTATAGTTGATATGGACAGCTTAGATAAGATGGAATCTTCTTTTATTGATTCTAAATCTCATATAATTGAAAATGCCGAATATACAATATTAGATTCTGATAACCCAGAACTTTTAGAGTATATTTTAACTACTTTTAAAGGTAAAACTAAATTTGTTTTAGATCCAGTTTCAGCTACAAAAGCAGAGAAAATAAAACATTTAATAAAATATTTTCATACTGTAAAGCCAAACAGATTGGAAACTGAAGTTTTATGCGGATTTAAAATTGAAAATGATGATGATTTAAAAAGAGCGGGAGATTATTTCTTGTCCTTAGGAGTTAAAAATGTATTTATAAGTCTTGATGCTGATGGAATATATTATAAAAACTCTAAGGAAGAAGGAAAGATAGGTACTAGCAGTGTAGAAGTCAAAAATGTTACAGGTGCTGGTGATTCTTTTGTTGCTGGTGTTGGATATGGCTATATGAATAACCTTTCTATTAAGGATACTGTTAAATATGCTATTGCTATGTCAATAGTTACAATAACTCATGAAGAAACTATTAATCCAAGTATGAGTGAGGACTTTGTTAATGAGTTTATAAAAAATATGGAATGGATTGAAGGATAATAATAATTACATATTTTCACTTTCTTTCTTAAGATTTAATAAAATAAATAAATTTCTTTTACATAATCTAAGTATATAAGCTTGGAGGTGAAAGAAATGGGTAAGAAATCAAAGAATAGTCATAAGAAACATATTAATCATAATCCACAAGTGGAAAGTGTAAAAGCAGCTTTTGGAGAGCCAAAAGCAAAAGAGCATGATAAAAAAGATTTTATAATTTAGCAAATAAATAAAAAGATGCTATAATATCATAGCATCTTTTTATTTATTTTATTATAAGGACAATATTGACAAAAATAATAATATATTATAAGATAACCTTACAAAATCATATTATAAAAGCAATGATAAAGAGGAGTAAGGAATACAATATATAAAGAGAATGAAGGTCATCGGCTGAAAGCCTTCTATATTAGAGTATCCTGAAGGTAGCTTTTGAGCATCTTTACTGAACTAAAGTAAGTAAAGGCGGCTTTCTTAGTCGTTAATAAATAAAGAGCTTAATATAAAAAAAATTATATTAAGAAAAAAGGTGGTACCGCGAGTCTTCGTCCTTTTGTGATGAAGGCTTTTTTTATTGCTTAAAATTAATAATCAAGAATATATAATTTTATTTTATTTCTAAATTACAAAAATGAATTTATAAATTAATTATGTGAATCTAAAGTATGAACCTTCAATTTAATACTTTATTACCATTTAGTACATATAATAAAGTTTATTAATTATCTTGATTATATAAAAATTTAATATGTAGTTAGTAAAGATTAATAAATTATTATATGAACCTTCAAATTATATAATAGAACTAAAATTAATATCTTTATTAAACTAGTTTTATTAATTTCAATAAAAGCAAATTTTTAGGTATCTATCTTTAATCTATATAAAGTAAAAAAAGGAGGCAAAAAGGATGTCTGAAAAGAAAAACTTAGCAACGACATACAATCCAAAGGAATTCGAAGAAAGAATTTATAAGCTTTGGGAAGAAAAAAAATACTTTACACCAATAATCGATAAAAATAAGAAGCCTTTTTCTATAGTTATGCCACCACCAAATATAACTGGAAAGCTTCATTTAGGTCATGCTCTTGATAATACACTTCAAGATATGCTTATAAGATTTAAAAGAATGCAAGGATACTGTACTTTATGGTTACCAGGACAAGACCATGCTTCTATTGCAACTGAAGTTAAGGTTGAAAATGAACTTTTAAAAGAAGGCTTAATTAAAAAAGAAATGGGAAGAGAAGCATTCTTAGAAAAGGTTTGGGAATGGGCTGATGAGTATAGAGATACAATAAGAACTCAATTAAAGAAAATGGGAGTTTCTTGTGACTTCTCAAGAGAAGCATTTACAATGGATGAAAATTTAAATAAAGCAGTTAGAACTGTTTTTGTTAAGCTATATAACGAAGGCTTAATTTATCAAGGAAATAGAATAACTAACTGGTGTCCAAAGTGTACTACAGCACTTTCAGATGCTGAAATAGAATATGAAGAAAAAGAAGGAAGCTTCTGGCATATAAATTATCCATTAGCTGACGGTAGTGGATATTTAGAAATTGCAACTACAAGACCAGAAACTTTACTTGGAGATACAGCTGTTGCTGTTAATCCAAATGATGATAGATTTAAACATCTTATAGGAAAAACATTGAAATTACCTCTAACAGATAGAGAAATTCCTATAGTTGGTGATGACTATGTAGATATTGAATTTGGAACTGGTGCTGTAAAAATAACTCCTGCTCATGATCCAAATGATTTCCAAGTAGGACTTAGACATAATTTACCTCAAATAAGAGTTATGGATGATAATGGTGTTATTAATGAGCTAGGTGGAAAATACCAAGGATTAGATAGATATGAAGCTAGAAAGCAAATGGTTAGCGATTTAGATGAGCAAGGTTTATTAGTTAAAGTTAAACCACATACTCATAATGTAGGTACTCATGATAGATGTGGAACTGTAGTTGAACCCATAATATCAAAACAATGGTATGTTAAAATGGAATCTTTAGCGAAACCAGCTATAGAAGCAGTAAAAAATAATGAAACTAAATTTGTTCCAGAAAGATTTGATAAAATATACTTCAATTGGATGGAAAATATTCAAGATTGGTGTATATCAAGACAATTATGGTGGGGACATAGAATCCCAGTTTGGTATTGTAATGATTGTAGAGAAATAATAGTTCAAGTAGATGCTCCAGAAACTTGCCCTAAGTGTGGATCAAAACATATGCATCAAGATGAAGATGTATTAGACACTTGGTTCTCCTCAGCTTTATGGCCTTTCTCAACTTTAGGATGGCCAAATGAAACGGAAGATCTTGAATACTTCTATCCAACAAATGTATTAGTTACAGGATATGATATTATCTTCTTCTGGGTTGCAAGAATGATATTCTCAGGAATACACAATATGGATAAAACTCCATTTGATACAGTTTTAATTCATGGAATTATAAGAGATTCTCAAGGTAGAAAAATGAGTAAATCTCTTGGAAATGGTGTTGATCCATTAGAAGTTATAGATGAATATGGAGCAGATGCTTTAAGATTTATGCTAGTAACTGGTAACTCTCCAGGAAATGATATAAGATATATTCCAGAAAGAGTTGAAGCAGCTAGAAACTTTGCAAATAAGATGTGGAATGCTTCTAGATTTGTTATGATGAATCTTGATAAAGAAGTAATGGATAAATACGCTGATTGCAAAGAATATAGTTTAGCTGATAAGTGGATTCTTTCAAGAATGAATACTTTAGTTAAAGAAGTAACTGAAAACATGGAAAAATACGAACTTGGAATTGCTCTTCAAAAGGTATATGATTTCATGTGGACTGAATTCTGCGACTGGTATATTGAATTAGTTAAAGGCGTACTATATGGCGATGATGAAAAGCAAAAAGGTATAGTTTATAATGTTTTAAATGATGTTCTTAAAACTGGACTTAAGTTATTACACCCTGTAATGCCATTTATAACTGAAGAAATATATACTACTTTAACTGATGGTGATTCAATAGTAGTTTCAAATTGGCCAGAATACAATGAAAGCTTAACTGATGAAAAGGCTGAAAAGGATATGGACTTTATAATTGAAGCTATAAAGGGGTTAAGAAATGTAAGAGCTGAAATGAATGTTCCACCATCAAGAAAAGCTAAAGTAATTAGCTATACTACAACTGAAGCAAAAGATGCATTTATTTCTGGGGTTCACTATATAGAAAAATTAGCATCTGCATCAGAAGTATCATTTATAGATGATAAAGCTATGGTTCCAGAAAATGCAGTATCACTAGTTGTTAAGGGTGGAGAATTATTTATGCCACTTTTAGATTTAGTAGACAAAGAAAAGGAACTTGAAAGATTAAATAAAGAAAAGAAAAAGCTAGAAGGCGAAGTAGAAAGAATAGATAAAAAGTTATCTAATCAAGGGTTCGTAGCTAAAGCACCACAAGCTGTAATTGATGGTGAAAAAGAAAAGAGAGAAAAATATCAAGAAATGCTAAATGCAGTTTTAGTTAGAATAGATACTTTAAAATAGAATATATTATTTTAAAATATTAAAATAATATTCATTGCTATACAACATTAAAAGAATTTATTTTATTATTAAAAAAAATTTTTGTTTCTAATTTAGAGTATTTAGTTTATAATATTTAAGATAAAAGATTTAATAAGATAAAAGGCATTAAAGGCTCTAGCTTAAGCTAGGGCCTTTAGTGTTTTTAAAACATTTGTAATATAGTATTAGCTAAAGTACTGCTAGGATCTTTTTCAATAACTTCTTCAGCAATTTTTATTGCATCATATGTTTTTATAAAGTTATTTGGAAGAGTTGAAAATATAAGAAGCCATTCCTTATATTTAAGATTATTTTTATATTTTAATGCTTTATTTATATGATTAAATGCTAAATCCTCATATGATAAAGGTGTTAGGATAATAAAAACAAAATAAGACATTAAGTAATGAGCATATGCTAACTCATCATAAAGCTTTTCATCTTCAAAATAATTTATCTTATTAATTAACCAAAAATAAAAATTTGTTTGCATATAGTAATCGTAAGACTTAAGTTCTATTAACTTTTCTTCATCTATTTCAAAAATAGAGATTTTATCTAAATTTAACTTTAATGCTTCATTTAAATTGTTCATAATAAGCTCCTTCTTTAGGTTTTATATTTATTATTGTAAAGTACCTTAATATAAAATTCAATTAATAAAAAGTAATAAACTAAGATGCTATATTGACAAAAAAAATTAAAAGTGATAAAAGTAGGGTGATTAAGAGTTATTACACAAGTAAAAATGTATAATTTATAATGAATTCAAAAGCTTGTTAAAGTAGTTTTAAAGTAATATAAATTTTGCAGTACATATTAAAGGAATTGAATTATTTACCATTATGAAGAAATAGGAGACATAAAAAATGAAAGATTTTAATATATGGTGGCAGCCATTTAAATCCTTAGGTGAAAAGAGTTTTATAAGAAATTTAATTGTAAGTTTATTAGTATTATTTTATTTGATATTTATACCAGTAGTAATGATAAATAAAATAAATATAGCAAATAGATTTTTAATAATTTTTACAATTATAATAAATGTTTTACTTATTATAATTGGATATTTTTCAGGTAAAAAGTTATGGAAAAAAGGCGAAAGCATTAAATAAATATTAAGTATAGAAAGAGTGAATTACTTATGACAGGATGGATAATTTATAATGGAACATTAAATATTCCTAAAATAAATAAGCTTGTAAAATCTTTAGTAACTGAAGGAAAAAATTTAAATGTAAAGTTAGAGGCAGTTAAAAATACGGAGATAATACCTACATACAATAATGAAGGAAAAGCTGAGCTTTTATATTTAAAAGAGATTGAAAGCCCAAAATTTATTATATTTTGGGACAAAGATGTATTATTAGCAAGGCACTTAGAAAAGATGGGATTTAAGGTCTTTAATTCAAGTAAAGCCATTGAATATTGCGATCATAAGGGGTTAATGCATTTAGAACTTTCTAATAATGATATACAAATGCCAAGAACAATATTATCACCAATGATTTTTGATTATTTACTAAATAGTGAAGATTATTTAATAAAATGTTATGAGGAACTTGGCAAAGAAATAATAATAAAGGAATCAAAGGGTTCTTTTGGTATGCAGGTTTATTTAATAAAAGATAAAGAAGAGTTTATTAAAAAGGTTACAGAATTAAATAAAAGAAATGTAGACTTTATTATGCAAGAAAATATAAAAAGTAGTTATGGAAAAGATATAAGAGTAAATATCATAGGGAATAAAGTGATAGGGGCTATGCTTAGGGAATCTGATAAAGACTTTAGAGCTAATATATCTCAAGGTGGAAAAGGTAAATTAATAAACTTAACAACAGAACAAGAAGAGATTGCATTAAAAGCTCATAAGGTATTAGGTTTAGATTTTTCAGGCGTAGATTTATTATTTGGTGAAGATAATAAACCTATATTATGTGAAGTGAATTCAAATTTGAATTTTTTAAGCTTTGAAGAGCTTTGGGGAAAAAGCTTTGGAGCAGAAATATTAAAATATATATTAGAGGAATGTTTATGATAAAAGGGTTAGTTATTTATGATGAAATAGATGTAGAAAAAAATAAAAGCTATATAAATTGGTTAATAGAAGATGGAATAAAATACAATTTGGATTTGGAACTTATATTAACAAAAGATATAGATTACAAAATTGTAAATTCAAAATATAAATTTGCTATAAATAGATCTAGAGATTATAAAATAACTTATGATTTAGAATCATTAGGACTAAGAGTTTTTAATAAATTTAATTTTTGCAGGCTTGGAAATGATAAGTTAGAAGCATATAATTTTATGGAAACTTTAGATATTAAGTATCCAAAGATTTATAGAAGCATTGAAGAGTTAAATAGTAATAAAAAGATAATAGAAAAACCTAAAAATGGACATGGTGGAATAGGAGTTAATATATTAAAGGATTTTAAATCTTTAGATTTTAATAAAAATGTTTATCAAGAGTTTATTGAAGATTATGTTGGAGATATAAGGTTTTATATAATAAATAATAATATAGTTAATTCAGTAATTAGGCTTCCTAAAGAAGATGAAATCTTATCTAATTTTTCAAGGGGTGGCAATGTTGAATTATATAAATATTCATCTTTGCAAAAGGAGATATTAGAAAAGCTACTAAATAATATAGATATAGATTTTGGGGGAATTGATTTCTTACTTTTAGAAAATGATGAAATATTATTCAATGAATTTGAAGATGCAGTTGGAAGTAGAATGTTAAGTTATTTAGGTGTAAATAATACTATGGAATTATTTTTAGAGCATATAAGAAAAAGTGTTAAAGGAATGAAATAGATATGAAGGATTTAAAGACAATAAAATATTTAGAGGAGCTAAGAGTATTAGGTTCAAATTATGGATTAGAACGTACAGAGAGATTATTAGAGTTGCTCGGAAATCCACATAAAAAACTAAAGCTTATACATATAGCTGGAACAAATGGAAAGGGATCAACTTCTTCTATATTAGGTAAAGTTTTAATTGAACATGGTTATAAAGTAGGATTTTTTAATTCACCACATTTAGAAGAAATAGAAGAAACAATAAGAGTAAATGATGAGAATATACCAGAAGAGGATTTGGTATACTTATTAGAAGAAATAAAGCCATATGTTAATAAAGTAGTAGAAGAAGGATATAAGCATCCAACTGAATTCGAAGTATTAACATGTATTATGTTTTTATATTTATATAGACAAAAAGTTGATTTTGGAGTAATAGAAGTAGGCCTTGGAGGCAGGTTAGATTCAACAAATGTAATTAAACCAATTTTATCAATAATAACATCTATAAGCTTAGATCATACAAATATTTTAGGAAATACAATACAAGAAATAACTAATGAAAAAGCAGGAATAATAAAAGATGCAATTCCAGTTATAACTTGTAATCAAAAGGATGAAGCTCTTTATATTATAAAAAATAAAGCATTATTAACAAAATCTAAATTAACTATTGTAGATTCAAATGATTTTGTTTTTTTAGAAATAGTAAATGATGATATTCCTTATCAAAGAGTTTCAGTAAATTTTAATAATAATAAATACACTTTAGATTTAGCTTTGCTTGGAAAACATCAAATAATTAATTTATCTTTAGCAATTAAAGCATTAGAAGAGCTTGAAAAGTTAAATTATATAAAGGTAAATATTAATAAATTATATAAAGGCGTAAAAAATGTTAAATGGAAAGGAAGACTTGAGGTATTAAAGAAAGATCCATTTATAGTAATTGATGGAGCTCATAATATTGCAGGGATAGAATTTCTTAAAAGTAATATAGAGGAATATTTTAAATATAAAAATTTATATTTAATACTTGGAATTTTAGCAGATAAAAATGTAGAAGAAATGGTTAAAATAATAGCACCAGTAGCTACTGAAGTGTACACTGTTACTGCAAATTCAATAAGAGCAGCTAGTGCAAATGAGCTAAAGGAAGTAGTATTGGAGTATAACAATAATTGTATTGCTTTTGATGATTATGACAAGGCAATAAAACTATCATTAAGTAAAGCAAATAAAGATGATTTAATAGTTGCAGCTGGTTCTCTTTATATGATAGGAGAAATAAGAAAGCAAATTAATAATATATAAGGTTATTTGTATATTTTCACTAAGTAATAATGTCAGATAACATAATACTTGCATATTTTATATTGAGGTGATTAATATGAAAATAGTGTTAGATTATGGACACTGTTTGTCGGGACCTGATACTGGAGCATCGGGAAATGGGTATAGAGAAGAAGTTTGTACAAGAGAGATTGGAAAAAAAGTTAGAGCTAAATTAGAGAATCTAGGACATTATGTTGTTGTTGTATCACCAGATTATGCTTTAAGTGTATCTGAAAGTTTAAGAATTAGAGTTTCTTCAGCTAATTCAGCAGCAGCAGATATTTCGGTTTCAATTCATTTAAATGCAGGTGGCGGACGAGGAACTGAAATTTATACAAAAGGTGGATCTACTCTTGTAGAGGCATCTAATATTTTAAAAGAAATGAATGTTATAGGATATATAAATAGAGGAATAAAAAATGGTAGTGAACTAGCTGTAGTTGGAGGAATAAGAACTAAATCAATGTTAGTAGAGTGTTGTTTTATTGATTCTAGTGATATGAATATTTATAATCCTGAAAGAATTGCAAATGCTATAGTAAAAGGATTAGTTGGACAAGAAGTGACAACGCCAACTGAACCAGAAGCACCAGTAAATCCACCTACAACTACACCAGGTACTGATAGATATTTAAATTTAAACAAATCAGTTAGTAGATGGAGAGTATATCCTTTAAGTAAAGCTCCTATTATAGGAAATGAAGTAGGATTTTTAGCTCCATCAACTTATGGGGGATTATCATATAAAATATTAGGAAATCCACAAAGTAATGTATATACTATAAATACACAAACCTTTGGAAGAGTAAATATTTACGCGCCTAATGATAATGATAGTTCAATTACTACTAATGCTTTATATGGAGATAGCACAGTAGTTTCACCAGGAACACCAGGATCATCTGGAAGCCCATCATCAAGTAGAAGATATTTAAATTTAAATAAATCAGTTGCTACTTGGAGAGTATATTCATTAAATAGAGCACCTGTTATAGGAAATGAAGTAGGATTTTTAGCTCCATCAAGATATGGAGGATTATCTTATGAAATATTAGGGAATCCACAAAGCGACGTTTACACAATTAACACTGAAACCTTTGGGAGAGTAAATATATATGCTCCAAGAGACAATGACAGCAGTATTACAAATAATCCAATATATTAGATAAATTTTAGTGTAATTAGTAAAATTAATTTTACTAATTACACTTTTTTATAAATTGAGAATTATATTCGAAATTATACGAAAATAGGAGAGTTAATACATATCATTAAGGTTAATTCTCAATTTATTTTTATGAGAAAAGAGTGAATAATATATAATGAAGAGTAAAAGTTATTTTATTTTTGATAACAAATGTAACAATAATGATAATTTAAAGTGAAAAGGTTTATTTGTTTTTAGAAATATGATAGTATTTTATTAATCATAAATTAAGGAGGCTTTTAACATATGGCAAAGCATTTACACATAATGGCTAATGAAGGAGCTATAGCCGAAACAGTATTATTACCAGGAGACCCATTAAGAGCTAAATTTATAGCTGAAAATTATTTAGAAAATCCTGTTTGTTATAATGAAGTTAGAGGAATGTATGGCTATACTGGTACATATAAAGGCAAAAGAATATCTGTACAAGGAACAGGAATGGGGTTACCATCACATTCTATATATGTAAATGAACTAATTCAATTTTATGGAGCAAAAAGACTTATCAGAATTGGATCAGCAGGATCCATGAATGAAGATGTTAATGTAAGAGATATAGTTTTAGCACAAAGTGCATCAACAAACTCAGCAATAAATAAAAGAAGATTTCAAGGTATGGATTATGCTCCAACAGCAAACTTTGATCTTTTATTAGAAGCATATAATAAAGGAAAAGAAAAAGGATTAAACATTAAAGTTGGTAATGTTTTATCTTCAGATTTATTCTATGATGATACTAATGTAGGAATAAAGTTATGGGCTGATTATGGTTGTTTAGCTGTAGAAATGGAATCAGCTGAGCTTTATACACTAGCAGCAAAGTTTGGAGTAGAAGCGTTATCTATACTTACAATTTCTGACCATATATTTAAAGGTATAGAAACTAGTCCTGAAGAAAGACAAAAAAGCTTTACTGATATGATGGAAATAGCATTAGAGCTAGCAAAATAATTTTTAATAATTTAAGTGAGAGAATTGTATCAAAATAAATTTTGATATTAGCCGATAAAAAGGGAAGTTCTAAATTCGAACTTCCCTTTTTGCGCATATATAAATTAATTAATATGTATCAATAAATAAAAGTTATATTTTAGATTATAAGTTTTAAATATGATAAATAATAATATAGAATTATGTTATTTAATAAGATTATATTATTAAAAATATAAATTTTAAATTTACAAACATATTAGGAAAGAAGTTGATTAATTTGATTGATGTATCACTATTAGGATGTGGTGGTGGAATGCCTATGCCAAAAAGAAATTTATCTTCTTTATTTATAAATTATAAAGGAAGAAAAATACTAATAGATTGTGGTGAAGGTACACAAGTAGCAATAAGAAGAATGGGACTTGGATTTAAGGCAATAGATTTAATACTTATAACTCATTGTCATGGTGATCATATTGTTGGACTTCCAGGACTTCTTTCAACCATAGGAAATAGTGGACGAGAGCATCCTTTAACTATAATTGGACCGATAGGAATTACAAATGTAGTAAATAGTCTTAGAGTTATTGCACCATATTTACCTTATGATTTAAATATAATAGAAAATCCCAATGAATTATATTTTAATGTGAAAAAGGATTTAATTGAATTAGATACAAATGATAAAAGTGATTTGATAGTAAGGACTTTAGAACTTGAACATTCATCACCTTGCCTTGGATATAATTTTTATTTTAAAAGAAAAAGAAAGTTTGATATAGATAAAGCTATTAAAAGTAATGTGCCTAAAATGTTGTGGAATAAATTACAAAAAGAAGAAGAAGTGATTTATGATGGGATTCAATATGATTACACAATGGTTTTAGGAGAAGAAAGAAAAGGAATTAAAGTAAGCTTTATTACAGATACAAGACCAATAAATAGTATTGTTAGATTCATAGAAAATAGTGATTTGTTTATTTGTGAAGGTACTTATGGAGATGATAAAGATATAGAAAAGGCTATAAAAAATAAACATATGACTTTCAGAGAAGCAGCAGGCTTAGCTAGTAATGGTGATGTGTGTGAAATGCTTTTAACTCATTTTAGTCCGGCTATGTTAAATCCAAATGAGTATTTAGAAAATGCTACTGAAGTTTTTAGTGAAGTAATAATTGGAGAAGATGAAATAACAAAAACCTTAAAGTTTACAGAGTAAGCTCTAAGGTTTTGATAAAGTTAATTACTTGAAGCAGCAGCGGCTGCGGCTGCAGATGTAGCAGCAGTTGCTGCTGCTATTTGCATTATAATAACTATATTTAAAGATATATTGTTAGTTGTTTCAATTAACTTTTCTTTGATTAAAGAATTAGTATCTTCTATAGATTCTAATGATAGTAAAGAAGCTATAATCATATTTCTCACAGCTCGGCCTAAAGTAAAGCTTCCAAATCCACTTTGTTTCTTTAATGAATTATTTATTGAATTTAAGTCAGTAGCAAATTTTTCATAATCAGCATTAGTAAGAGCTGCAACTCCTAAAATTGGTAAAGAATAGCCTTTTAATGGAACAGAGTGGTTCCTTAAAACTTTATCCAATAAAATAACTTTATTACATTTTTCTTGTGCTAATCCTTCAAAAAGTGAAAGTATATGGGACAAAGCTTGAAGGTTATTTCCACTATAAAAACTATTACTTCTTAAAATATTATAGCATTCTTCCATATCTATAAATGTTTGATCTAAGTTATTGGAAGTTGTTGCAATGAGAGCTGCGGCACAAATATCATCTTGTCCAGTTAAAAACAAATGATTTTTTTTCATAGTGTCATAGGCTTTTCTAGTATTTATAACTATTAAATCAATATCATTTGTATTTTTGTAATTGTATATTATTTGGGCTTCTAAAACTAAAAATTGATTGTTTAAGAAATAATTTTTTAATTTGCCATATATAATCATAATATCATTAAAACTTTCTTCTGGATTAGGTTGCATAGATAAATTAACAGCAGTAGTTAAAAGATTATTTCCTCTAAAGTTAGAAAATATAGAGGAATTATTTTTTATTATATCTATACAGTGATTAATTTTTTCTACATTTGCATTAATATTTCTTAATGTTAAATTTAGTGCATTACATCTCTTAAATGTACCCATGCCAAAAGTAGATTTTACATTTTCTAAGCTATTACTATTCTTAATTAGTAACTCAATTTTATTTTCTATCATAAATTTTCATCCCCTTTAAAATTATATAATAATATTATATAGATAAAACAGAACAATATCAATATTGAAACTGCTTTATATAATAAAAAATAACTCATAAAGAGGTGGTGGTATTGTTTAGATTGACATTGAGTATACTAAGATTAATGTTATAATGGTAATATATAGTAAAGCATGGAGGAGTAGATAAAATGAGAAGAAACAATAAAATTAAATTAAGTATTTTCTTTATAGCTACTATATTTTTTATATTTACAGGCTGTAAAGCAAAAGTGGAAGAAAATGTAATTAAAGATACCGAAAGAAAAGAAATATCAATAGTTGTTCCAAATGGAGTTCCGTCTACAGCAATTTCAAAATTAATAAAGGAAAATATACAGGTTAATGATAATTATAATATTAGTTATTCTATAGAAAATACATCAGATACATTAGCAACTTCGGTTATGAAAGGAGAACCAGATATAGCAATAGTTCCATCTAATCTAGCAGCACAAGCATATAATAAAGGGTTAGGTTATAAGTTAGTTGGAACAACAGGATATGGAGCTTTGTACTTGGTTTCAACTGAAGGAAAAATAGAGTTTAATGATATAAAAGGAAAAGAAGTGTATAACATAGGGAATGGACTAACTCCAGATATAGTTTTTAAAGCTTTATTAAAGGAAAGTGGAATATTAAATGATGTAACTTTAAGTTATGTAGGAGGAGCTACAGAATTAGCACCAGCAATATTAAGTGGTAAGGCTAAGTATGCTGTGGTACCTGAACCAGCATTAACTACTATATTAAGCAAAAATCCTAATATAAATATAATAGCTAGTTTAAATGATTTATGGAAAGAAAAATTTAATAGTAAAAATGGATTTCCACAAGCAAGTATAATAGTAAAAGAAGAAATAATAAATAATGATAAGGATTTTCTTAATGAACTTATAGATAAGGTAAATAACTCTATCCAGTGGGTAAATGAAAATAATAAAGAAGCTGCAGATTATTCAGTAGAAAATGGATCACAAGTAGAAGCTTCTATAATAGAGAAATCAATAAAAAATAGCAATATAAACTTTTCAAATGCAGGAGATAGTAAGCAAGATTACTTAGAGTATTTTAAGGTTTTAGAAAATGAAAATGCAAAATCAATAGGAGAAAAGATACCAAATGAAGACTTCTTCTATGAAGGATAAAAAGATTATATTCATGTCGCTACTTATAATAGTAGTGATATGGATATTTTTATCCAATAAAATTAATAATTCTATTTATTTGCCTAAAATAAGTGAAATAATAAATGAAATATTAAGGATAATAAAAGAAAAGAACTTTTTATTAAATATAATCAATTCATTGCTAAGAGGATTTATAAGCTTTTTTATAGCATTAATAATAGCAATAGTTTTAGGAATAGTTTCTGGATTTAATAAATTTGTATATAACTTTTTATATCCAATTAATTCAATATTAAAATCTATACCAACAATAGCATTTATATTAATAGCACTAATTTGGCTAAATAAAAATTATGCACCCTATTTGATAGGAATAATTATAGCGTTTCCTATTTTATATGAAACAACTGTGAATTCGATTTTAAATGGAAATAGTGAATTAAATGAGATGGTTGAATCTTTTGAGGTTAGTTTTTTCGATAAGCTTTTAAGCATACATATTCAAGCAATAATCATTAGCATTTCATCTATAGTGACATCAACATTTTCCTTAGTCCTTAAAGTAGTAATAGCAGGGGAAGTTTATGGTCAACCGTTATATGGAATAGGAACTGCAATACAAGGTGAAAAAATTAATTTTAATACATCAGGTATATTTGCGTGGATAATTATAGTAGCAATATTATGTTATATAACTGATAAGATCATTATATACTTTACAGGAAAGCTAATTAAGGGGAGGAGGTATATAGTTGATTAAATTTAACAAAGTTAATATAAGGTTCGAGGACAGAGTTTTATATGATGATTTTTCAATAGATTTTGAAGAAAATACTGTAAACTTTATAATGGGAGAATCAGGTATAGGTAAGAGTACTTTAACTAAATATATAAAAGATCAATTAATTTCAAGTGGAAATAAAGTCAGTGTTGTTTTTCAAGAAAGTAGATTAATACCCTGGAAAAATATATATAAGAATTTAGATATTGTGATTAAAAATAAATTAAGCAAAGATGAAAGAAAAGCAAAAATTAATAATATATTACAAAAGATGAACTTATTAAATTGTAAATATTTATATCCACATGAGTTAAGTGGTGGTATGAAGCAAAGAGTAAATATAGCTAGAGCCGTGATATATGATGCTGATATTTTTATCATGGATGAGCCTTTTAAAGGCTTAGATAAGGAAAATAAAGAAAATATCATTAAATATATAAAACAATATTTTTATGATAATAAAAAAACGGCTATAATTATAACTCATGATATAAACGAAGCAAAAGAGTTTACAAAGAAGATAATTTTTTTAAAGAACGAGCCTGTAAAAAAAGAAATAATTGAAGTTTAAAAGAAGTGAGAGTACACTTCTTTTTTTATTACATTTTAAAAAATATGGAAAATATATTTAAACAATTTGTTAATTATATAACAATCAATTATAAAACTGTGATAATCATCACAGTTTTTAGCGATAGTTAATGATAAAATTAAAAATCATAAAATAATATAACGAGTTTAAAAATTATGAATTGGAGATGTAAGTTATATGAAAAAAATTCAATCAACTTGTAATTTATGTGCTTTAGCATGTAACATAGATTTCTATGTAGATAATGGTAAGATTCAAAAGGTTTCACCTACTGTTGATTATCCAGTAAATAAGGGGTTTTGTTGTATTAAAGGATTAAACTTAGATAAGCAACAAACAAAAATTAAGGCAAGAAAATCCCCTTTATTAAGAGATGAAAATGGAGAAATGAGAGAAATATCTTGGAATAAAGGCTTTGAAGTTTTTGCTAAAAAAATGACTGAAATTCAAGCTAAATATGGTAAAGAAAGTGTTGCATATATTAGTACTGGGCAAATGACAACTGAAGAAATGGCGTTGCTTGGACATGTAGGAAGAAATTACATGGGTATGCATGGAGATGGAAATACAAGATTATGTATGGCGACATCAGTTGTAGCGCATAAGCAAAGTTTTGGTTTTGATGCTCCTCCTTATACTTTAAATGATGCTGAACTTTCAGATACTATAATTTTAATTGGAGCTAATCCAGTTATAGCACATCCAGTTTTTTGGGGAAGAATAAGAAAAAATAAGGATGCAAAAATAATAACAGTTGATCCAAGAAAATCAGAAACAGCAATAAATTCTCATATGTGGGTAGATATTAAACCTAAATCTGATTTAGTTCTATTATATACATTAGCAAATGTATTAATTCAAAATGGTTGGATTGACAAAAAATATATAGACGAGCATACAGAGGGATATGAAGACTTTAAAAATCATGTTTCTAAATTTACTTTAGATAATGTAGAAGAAGAAACAGGAATATCTAAAGAAAGAGTTTTAGAACTAGCAGAAATAATACATAATGGGAAAAGAGTATCATTTTGGTGGACAATGGGTGTAAACCAAGGATATCAAGCAGTAAGAACTGCACAATCTATAATAAACTTAGCACTGATCACTGGAAATATCGGTAGACCAGGAACAGGTGCAAATTCATTAACTGGTCAATGTAATGCTATGGGATCAAGAGCGTTCAGCAATACAGCAGGACTATATGGCGGCGGAGATTTTGATAATCCAATAAGAAGAAAAGCTGTAGCGGAAGCCTTAGAAGTTGACGAAAGTGTATTAGCAACTAAGCCAACGCTTCCTTATAATGTTATAATAGAAAAAGCAATTGCAGGAGAAATTAAGGGGTTATGGGTAATATGTACAAACCCAAGACATTCATTTACAAATAATGATGAATTTAAAAAAGCAGTAGAAAATTTAGATTTCTTAGTAGTACAAGATATATATGAAGATACTCACACTGCACAGCTTTGTGATTTATATTTACCTTCAGTTCCAGCTATAAAGAAAGAAGGAGTTCTTATTAATACTGAGCGTAGATTGTCAAAAGTTAATCCAGTAGTACCAAAAGAAGAGGGCGAATTATCTGATTTTGAAATATTCTTAAATATAGGTAAAGCGTTAGGTATGGGAAGTTTACTTGAGAATTGGAAAACTCCAAGAGACGTATTTGAATTATTAAAAAAATGTTCTAAAGGAATGCCTTGTGATATAACAGGAGTTACTTATGAAATGTTAGAAGGCAAAAATATGGAAGGCTCAAGAGGAGTTCAATGGCCATTCAAAGAAGGACAAGTTATAGAAGAGGATGAAAGAAGACTTTATGAAGATGGAAACTATTATACACCATCAAAGAAGGCTAAGTTCCATTTTGAAGATATAGCAGAAAATCCAACAGAGACCTCAAAAGAATTTCCTTATATATTAAATACAGGAAGAGGAACTGTAGGACAATGGCATACTCAAGTTAGATCTAGAGAAATAGAACATAATAAAATTTATAGAAAAGAATCATATGTTTTAATGAATCCAGATCTGGCAAGAGAGTTAAATATTAATGAAAATGAGAGAGTTAATATAACTTCACAAAACGGTAATACTAATGAGTTTAATGTTGTTTATTCAGAAAATGTGAAAAAGGATCATATATATGCGCCTATGCATTATATTGAAACAAATTCTCTAACTCCTTCAGTTTATGATCCTTATTCAAAAGAACCATCTTTTAAAACTGTTGCAGTGAATATTTTTAAAAAATAGGGGGGATTCAATATGAAGAGAATAAAAATAGATAGATCGAAATGTGTTGGATGTCTGACTTGTACAACTGCATGTATTGTTTCTCATAATTCAGAAGATACAAGAAGTAGAATAACAATAGATAGTAGTGGAAAGTATGCTCCAATTTTTTGTAGACATTGTGATAGACCAGAATGTGTTTATACATGCATGACTGGAGCTATGAGCAAAGATAAGGAGACAGGATTAGTTACTTACAATAAAGAGCGTTGTGCAAGTTGTTATATGTGCATAATGGCATGTCCTTATGGAGTATTAAAAGCTGACAGTAGAGCACAAAAGGAAATAATGAAATGTGATGCATGCAAAGATAAGGGGACACCACAATGTGTAGAAAAATGTCCAATGGCAGCTATTACATTAGAGGAGGTGCCTAATTAATGAAATATGTAGTTATAGGAGCATCAGCAGCTGGCATTAGTGGAGCAAAAACATTAAGAGAATTAGATAAGGATGCAGAAATAATATTAGTTTCAAAAGATACTGAAGTATATTCAAGATGTATTTTGCATCATTACATTTCAAATCATAGAAATGTAGAACAATTAAACTTTACATCTATGAATTTCTTTGAAGAGTACAATATAAGATGGATAAATGGTGTTGAAGTTATTTGCGTAAATGATGAAAATAAAACTTTAACTTTATCTAACGATAAAGTTTTAAGTTTTGATAAATTATTGATTTGTAGCGGAGCTTCATCATTTATTCCACCAGTTGAAGGATTAAGAGAAGGAAATAATGTGGTTGGACTTAGAAATTTAGAAGATGCAGTGCTTATAAAAGAAAAGGCAGCTAAGGTTAAAAATGTAGTTGTATTAGGAGCAGGACTTGTTGGAATAGATGCAGTAAGTGGACTTATTGATACAGGTGTAAATATATCTTTAGTAGAAATGGGAAATAAGGTTTTACCAATACAATTAGATGAATATACTTCAGAAGTTTATAAAAAGAAGTTCACAGAAAATGGAGTGAATTTAAAGCTTGGTGTTAGAGCAGAAAAATTAATTTTAGATGAAAATAAAGATCCTAAAGCTTTAGTAATTAATACTGGTGAAGAAATACCATGTGAATTAGTTATTGTGGCTACAGGGGTAAGATCTAACGTTAACTTTTTAAACTATAGTAATGTTGAATGTGATAAGTTTGGATTAATAATAGACGAAAAAGGAAAGACTAATATTAATGATATTTATGGAGCAGGAGACGTAACTGGAAGAAATCCTATATGGCCAACAGCAGTAAAAGAAGGGATAATTGCTGCAAACAATATGTTAGGAAAAGAAATGATAATGACAGATTTCTTTGGAAGCAAGAATACTATGAACTTTGTTGGTGTTGCAACTATGTCTTTAGGGGATATAGAACCAAAGGATGAAACTTACAAAGTTGAAATAAGCATAGATGGCGAAAACTATAAAAAGATAATACACAAAGATGGCAAAATTTATGGAGCAATAATCCAAGGAGATTTATCTTACGCAGGTGTATTAACACAACTTATAAAAGAAAAAATAGATATATCAAAAGTAACAAAAAATATATTTGATATAGATTATGCAGATTTCTTTAATATAGAAAAGAATTTTGAATTTAGTTATAAATAATAATCTTTATATGGAAATTAGTATTTTGGCTAATTTCCATATAGTTTAATTAAATATTATATCTTTATTGAAAATTATATAGTTAAAAATTTTTTTATAATATATTTTAAAGAAGGATTATTACAAAAAATCTAGAACATAATAAGTATAAATTTAAATAAAGCCATTAAAAATTAATAATTAAAATATACTTAAAGGATGAAGATTATGTCTAAGGTAATTAATATAATTGGGGAAAAGTCAAATGTGGGAAAAACATTTGTAATGGAAGGGTTAATAAGAGAATTAAAAAGTAGAAATTTAAGTATAGCAACAATAAAGCATGATGTTCATGGATTTGATATTGATAAAAAAGGAAAAGATACATATAAACATAGGGAAGCAGGTTCAGAAACTGTAATAATATCCTCAAGTTCTAGGCTTGCAATAATAAAGGAATTAAATGAAGAAACAGAACTTTACGATCTTATAAACTTGGCAATTGATAAAGATATAATTTTAGTAGAAGGATATAAGAAAAGTAATTTAAGAAAGATAGAAGTATATAGAAGTGGTGTTAGTAGTAAAATAATAACGCCTAAGAATAATCTTATAGCAGTAGCAAGTGATAATAATTTAAGTTTAAATGATGTTTTAGTTATAGATAAAAATAATTTTGAAGAACTTGCTGATTTAATAGAAAAGGAAGAAGATTTTAACTTTGAAAATTATCAATAATATTTTCTAGAGCATAGTATTGCCTAAGGATAAATTCTATGGATATTATGCCTGAATTTTAGATTCACAGGGTGCTTATTTGAAAAGATAGCATCTCCACGATTTGGGAAGGAAAATAAGTTGATTTAAATATATTATACTTATAGTTAAGATAGATCTAAAAATAATATTAAGTTCAATTTTATTTTTAGGTTTATATGATAAGTGAATTTTAACACTATTAAAAGTGTTTATTTATATTTAAATTAAAAGCTTATTACTCACCAAATTTATGGGTAATAGGCTTTTTTGTATAGGAAAGTATGAAATATTAATATTCTAAAAGGATAATTATAAGTGATGGGATGAGAAAAATTTTGTACATTAATTTTTTAGGGAGGAATAACGTGAAATCCTTTATTTCATTAGAAGAAGCAATAGAAATATTAAATAATAATGTGAATAATTTAGATATTGAAGAGGTTGATCTAATTGATGGATTAAATAGAGTAATAAGTGAAAATATTTATGCACAAATAAATAATCCACCTTTTAATAAATCTGCAATGGATGGTTATGCATTAATTTCTAATAATACTGAATTAAGTAATAGGAAGTTTAAGGTAATAGATAAGGTTTATGCCGGAGGTGTTTGTAGTAGTGCTGTGAATGAGGATACAGCAGTGAGAATCATGACAGGTGCACCAATTCCTAAAGGCGCAAATGCTGTTATAAAACAAGAAGATGTAACTTTAGAAGATGATTTTATTATCTTAAAGAAAAATATAAAGGAAAATGAAAATATCTGTATAAAGGGAGAAGATATTTCAAAGGGAAGTCTACTTTTAAAATCAAGCAAAAAGCTTGACTATGCTGATATTGGGATTTTAGCTAGTTCTGGAATAAATAAAATGAAAGTATATAAAAAGCCTAAAATAGCATTTATAAGCACTGGTGACGAAGTTGTTGATATAGGCTTAGCTTTAGGAGAAGGGAAAATTTATAATAGTAATAAATATTCTATTTTATCAAGGATAAAAGAGTTGGGCTATGAAGCTAAGTATATTGCTCATATAAATGATAATTTTCATGAAATAGGTAGCTATATTGAAGAAATTTCAAATGAAGTTGATTTAATAATTACAACAGGTGGAGTTTCAGTTGGAGAAAAAGATTTATTAAAAGATGCTATAGACACTACAAGTGGAGAAAAACTTTTTTGGAAAATAACTATTAAACCTGGCTCAGCGGTTTTATGTAGCAGAGTAAATAAATCAATTGTAATTAGTCTATCAGGAAATCCAACAGCAGCTTTAACAACATTTGAATTATTAGTTAAACCAACTCTTGAAAAATTATCTGGATATCAAGAAATTAAAATAAATCGAGAAAAAGCAATATTATTAAAAGATATCAAAAAGAAAAGTCCTCAAAGAAGGTTTATAAGAGGATATGTAGAAGTTAATAATTGTAAACAATATGTACATATAACACAAACTAAATCAGGAAATGGAATCCTTAGTTCTGCAATAAATTCAAATTGCATAATTGAAATAGAAACTAATAATGATGGTAAAAATCAAGGAGATTTAGTAGATATTATAAAGCTTTAGGAGAAAAGATGATAAATAAAACATTAGCTATTTTAGCAGGTGGAAAAAGTAGTAGGATGAATTATAACAATAAAGCGCTATTACTTTTTAAAGAAAAAACTTTTATAGAAAATATAATAGATGCTGGAAAAGATTTTGATGAAATAATAATTATATCAAATAAAAAAGAGGATTATAGAAAGTTTAACTTAAAAATTTTTGGTGATATTCATTTAGGAAATGGGCCTTTATCAGGAATACATTCAGCACTTAAAAATGCAAAAAATGATAAGGTTTTATGTATTGCTTGTGACATGCCTTTAATTACAAAAGATATTTTAAACATTATAGGAAATTTAGATGAAGAATATGAAGTCTTAGTACCTAAAATAAATGAAAAGCTTCAGCCACTATGTTCAATTTATTCAAAAGAATTAATTCCTAAAATTGAAGAATCCTTAGTAAAAAGTGAAAATAAATTACAAAAATTTATAATATCAACAAAATATAAAGTATTAGAAGATAAAATATATGAAGAGTTAAATGATAGATATTTTTCAAATATAAATACAATTAATGAATATAATGACTTGGAGGAAATTTAATGTATACTGTTGGAATAATAACTAGTAGTGATAAAGGATATTCAGGGGAAAGAGAAGATAAAAGTGGAGCTGTTATTAAAGAAATAATAGAAAATGCAGGTTTTAAAGTAGAAAAAATGGTGATTGTACCTGATGAAAAGGAAATGTTAAAAAAAGAATTTATAAATATGAGTGATGAGTTAAAGGTTAATTTAATATTAAGCACAGGTGGAACTGGATTTTCGAAAAGAGATATAACTCCAGAAGCAACTAAGGAAATAATTGATAGAGAAGCACCAGGAATCTGTGAAGCTATAAGAATGTATAGCCTTCAAATAACTAAAAGAGCAATGCTTTCTAGAGCAGTATCTGGAATAAGAAAAGATACTCTTATAGTAAATTTACCAGGAAGTCCAAAAGCATGTGAAGAAGCATTAGATTTTATATTAGATGAATTGAAACATGGAATTGGTATATTAATTGGAGAAGCAAAGGAATGTGCGAGAAAATAAGTACATTTATAAGAAATATTTATTAAATAAGTATTCAGACAAATGATTAACTGATAGGAGATGCATTATAATGAAAATGATAAGCGTATATGATTCTGTTGGCTGTATCTTATCTCACGATGTTACACAAATAATACCAGGAGAATTTAAAGGAAGACTTTTTAAAAAAGGTCATATTGTAAAAGAAGAGGATATTGAAAAATTACTATCTATAGGAAAAGAGCACATTTATGTATGGGAGCCTAGTAAAGGAGAGCTACATGAAAATGATGCTGCAATTAGAATTTCAAACCTTGTACTTGGTGATGGAGCTTGCAAATCAGAAGAAATAAAAGAAGGAAAAGTTGACTTTTTTGCAGATATAGATGGAGTTTTAAAAATAGATAAGGAAGAGTTGTTTAAGCTTAATAGCCTTGGAGAAATAATTGTATCTACATTACATAACAATACTCCAATAAAAAAAGGAGAAAAAATTGGTTCAACTAGAGTTATTCCATTAATAATTGATGAAGATAAAATTATTAATGCAGAAAAATTAATAAAAGATAAAATTATTTATATAGAAGAAATAAAACCTAAGAATTGCTTGCTTATAACAACTGGTAATGAAGTTTATAGTGGAAGAATTAAAGATGCCTTTCTACCAGTAATAAAATCAAAACTTGGATATTACGGTAGTGAAGTTATTAATCAAGTTATTCTACCAGACTCTAAAGAAAGAATAATAGAAGAAATAAAGAATGGGTTAAGTGAAAATGTAGATATGATTATATGTACAGGAGGAATGTCAGTTGATCCAGATGATGTAACACCAACTGCTATAAAGGAATGTGGTGGAGAGCTTGTTACATACGGATCGCCAGTATTACCAGGGGCTATGTTTTTATTAGCTTACTATAAAGACATTCCAATACTAGGAGTACCAAGTTGTGCTATGTATTCAAAAAGAACTGTATTAGATTTAGTACTGCCAAGAATACTAGCAGATGAAAAATTAACTTTGGGTGATATAGCAGATTATGGACATGGTGGATTATGTTTAGATTGTAAGGTTTGTACCTTCCCACATTGTTCTTTTGGAAAGTAGGAGGATATAATGAATAGTAAATTTACTCATTTTGATAATAGTGGAAATGCAAGAATGGTAGATGTATCAGAAAAAAATAAAACTGAAAGAGTTGCAATTGCAGTTTCAAAAATAAAAGTAAGCAAAGAAACCTTAGAACTTATAAAAGAAGGGAAAATAGGTAAAGGAGATGTTTTAGGAGTAGCTAGAGTTGCAGGGATAATGGCTAGTAAACAAACATCTAATTTAATACCTATGTGTCATCCATTAATGATATCTAGCTGCAATATTGATTTTGAAATAAATGATGAAGAAAATAGTATTGAAATAAAAGCCACTGTAAAAATAGTAGATAAAACAGGAGTTGAAATGGAAGCTTTAACTGCAGCTACAATTTCAGCTTTAACAATATACGATATGTGTAAAGCTATAGATAAAAGAATGGTAATAGAATGTACTCATTTACTAAAAAAAACAGGGGGGAAGAGCGGGGAATTTAATTTTTATGATAGCTCTATAAAATAATATGAAAGATAAATATGGTAGAGAAATAGATTATTTAAGAATTTCATTAACTGATAATTGTAACTTAAGATGTATATATTGCATGGAAGAGAAAAATAATACTTTTCTTAAAAAAGAAGATAAATTGACTAATGATGAAATATATAAAATAGTATGCGAAAGTGCAAAGCTTGGTATAAAAAAAGTTAGATTTACTGGGGGAGAACCTTTAGTTAGGAAAGATATAGTAGAGCTTATGCAAAGAATAAATACTATACAAGGTATAGAGGAAATATACTTAACTACAAATGGAATATTGCTTGAGGAAAACGTAGAAATTCTTGCAAAAGCAGGATTAAAAGGTGTTAATATAAGCTTAGACTCATTAAAGAAAGAAACATTTAAAAGATTAACTAGATTAGGAGATTTAAATAAGGTATTAGCAGCAATAGATAAATGTATTTCACTTGGAATAAAAGTAAAATTGAATACAGTTATGATAGAAGATATTAATGATGATGAAATAATAGATTTTGTAAATTTAACATTACAAAAACCAATAGATGTAAGATTCATAGAGCTTATGCCTATTGGAGTGGGAAGTAAGTATAAAGGAATTAATAATGAAGTTATTATAGACATTATTAAAAATAATTATAAGGATTTTGAAGAAGTTAAAAGAATTAAGAGTGGTGGACCAGCAACTTATATAAAATTAAAGGATGCTAAAGGTAAGATTGGATTTATTAGTGCTATAAGTAATTGTTTTTGTGAGGATTGTAATAGAATTAGATTAACTCCAGAAGGGTTTTTAAAACAATGCTTACATTTCAATTATGGTATTGATTTAAAAGAGCTGATTAGAAAAGGAGGTTCTGATAATGAATTATCACTTGCAATAGAAAATAGTATTTTTGATAAACCTGAAAAACATTTGTTTATGCAAAAAAGTAATGATAAAGAATTAAAATTTATGAATCAAATTGGAGGATAAAAATATGAGCAAGGTTTTAGCTATATGTACAAGTAAACATAAAGGAACTTTAAAAAATGAGGTTGAAGAAGCAAATTTCATAGAGGAGTTTGGAATAGAAGGTGATGCTCATGCTGGTAAGTGGCATAGACAAGTAAGTTTATTAGCTTTTGAAAAGATTGATGAATTTAGAAATAAAGGAGGAAATGTTGATTTTGGCGCATTTGGAGAAAACTTAGTTGTTGATGGAATAGAATTAAATAAACTTCCAATTGGCCAAAGATTAACAGTAGGAGAAGTACTTTTAGAAGTAACTCAAATCGGTAAAGAATGTCATGATAAGTGTGCAATATACTATCAGGTTGGAGAATGTATAATGCCTAAGAATGGAATATTTACTAGAGTTCTAAAAGGTGGAAAAGTAAGAGTTGGAGATAAATGTACTTTATTAGATAATGAAAAGAAAGTATTTACATTATAATAAAGAAACATCTAGATATTAGATTTTAATAATCAAGTATCTAGATGTTTTTTTATTTATACGAAAGTATGAAAGTTTGAAATTTTCAAAATTAAATTATTGATGGTATTAGAATTTTAATATTTAGAAATACACTAATTTTATAGTTATGGGTTGCTAATTTTTAATTAGAATATATAAGTTTTTGTTGCTCTCAAAAGCTGTGAATGAATAAGTAAATTTATATATGACCATTTGTTTAATATGCATATAATAAGCGAATAATACTAATAATAGCTATAAAATGTTTATTGAAGAGGAGTAAAAATATGAAAGTTGTTAGATCTACTTGTAACTATTGTTCTATAGCATGTAATTTTGATTTTCATGTTGAAGATGACGGATTTATACAAAGGGTTAAGCCAGCAAAGGATTACCCTGTAAATAGAGGCTTTTGTTGTGTTAAGGGTCTTAACTTAGATAAACAAAATACTATATATGAAAATCCTGTATTACCATTATTAAGAAATGAAAAAGGTGAGCTAGAACATATATCTTGGGATAAAGCATTTAATATATTTGCAGAAAGAGTAAAAAAAATTCAAGATGAATATGGTAAAGAAAGCTTTGCATTTTTAAGCACAGGACAGTTATGTACAGAAGAAATGGCATTGGCAGGACATATTGGAAGAACATTTCTAGGTGGAAATGGGGATGGTAACACTAGACTTTGTATGGCAACAGCAGTTGTTGCATATAAACAAAGTTTTGGGTTTGATTCTCCACCATACACATTTGAAGATTTAGAACTATCTGATGTAATGATATTTATAGGTTGTAATCCTGTAGTAGCGCATCCAATTCTTTGGAGTAGAGTTATAAAAAATAGAAATAAAGATAAAAAAATAATAAGTATAGATCCAAGAAGAACTGAAACAGTAACTAATTCAGACATGTGGATAGATATAAAGCCTAAAAGTGATTTAAGACTTTTATATACATTAGCAAATGTATTAATTGAAAAAGGGTGGATAGATGAAAAATTTATAAAAAATAGTACTGAAGATTTTGAAGGATTTAAAAATCATGTTAAAAAATATGACATAAATGATGTTGAAGAGTACACAGGAATATCAAAAGGAAGAGTATTAGAATTAGCTAAAATAATACATGAAGGAAAAAGAGTATCATTTTGGTGGACTATGGGTGTAAATCAAGGATATCAAGCTGTTAGAACTGCACAAGCCGTGATAAATTTGGCTCTTATGACTGGAAATATTGGAAGGCCTGGAACTGGAGCTAATTCAATAACAGGTCAATGTAATGCTATGGGATCAAGGTTGTTTAGTAATACTACTGGACTTTATGGTGGAGGAGAATATACTGATAAAGCTAGAAGAAAAGTAGTCGCTAAAGCTTTAGGAATTGACGAAGAGATGCTACCTAAAAAGCCTACAATACCATATAATGCAATAATTGAAGGTATAAATAATGGAACAATAAAAGCCCTTTGGGTACTAGCAACAAATCCAGTTGTATCATGGATAAATAGTTTGGAATTCAAAAAAGCAGCTGAAAAATTAGAGTTTTTAGCAGTGCAGGATATTTATAGTGATACAGAAACATGTAAATATGCTCATCTTATACTTCCTTCAACAAATGGGTTGAAAAAAGAAGGTGTTTTAATAAATACGGAAAGAAGATTATCCAAGATTCAGCCAGTGCTTGAAAAGAAAAAAGATGAATTAAGTGATTATGACATATTACTAGGAATAGGAAATGCTCTTGGAATGGGAAGTCTTTTAGATAAATGGAAAACACCAAGAGATGCCTTTGAAACTTTGAAGGAATGTACTAGAAATATGCCTTGTGATATAACTGGTGTAAGCTATGATATGCTAAAGGACTCAAAGGGAATTCAATGGCCATTTAAAGAAGGAGATGATATTGAAAAAGAAGAAAGAAGATTATTTGAAGATGGAAAGTTCTATACTCCAAATAAAAAAGCAAAATTTATTTATGAAGATATAATTAATCCTCCTTTTGAGCAAAGTGAAGAATATCCATATATTTTAAATACAGGTAGAGGAACAGTTGGGCAATGGCATACCCAAACAAGAACAAGAGAAATTCCAGATGTAGAAGCTATAATTATGAAGAAAGGGTACATAAATATTAATACTGATTTAGCAGAAGAACTAGGTATTAAAGAAAATGATATGGTTAAAGTAAGTTCACCAAATGGAATAAGCAACCAATTCCTTGTTAAGTTAAGTAGAACTGTTAAAAAAGATCAGCTTTATGCACCAATGCATTATATAGAAGCAAATTCTGTACTGCCATCAATATTTGATACGTACTCAAAGGAACCTAATTATAAATATGGTCCAGTAAAAATAGAAAAAATCAATTAGGAGATTATTATGAAAAGGATAAAAATCGATAGAAAGAAATGTATAGGCTGTTTAACTTGTACAACTGCTTGTAAGGTTTCTCATGGATGTAGAGATACAAGAGGAAGGATTGTTATTAATAGTGAAGGAAGGTATGCACCAATTTATTGTAGGCATTGCACAAGACCAGAGTGCGTATATTCATGTCCAACTGGAGCAATGAGAAGAGATGATGAAAGTGGATATGTCATATATGATAAAAGTCGTTGTGCAACATGTTATATGTGCATAATGGGTTGTCCTTATGGAGTATTAAAAATGGATTATCAAACTAATAGAGAAGTAATGAAATGTGATATGTGTCTATCTACAGATACTAAATATCCACATTGCGTAGATAGATGTCCTATGGGAGCATTAAGCTTAGAGGAGGTATATAAATAATGGCATATGTTATAGTAGGTGCATCAGCATCTGGAATTAATGCAGCAAGAACAATTCGAGAGCATGATAAAGATGCAGAAATAACTTTAGTATCTAAAGATGATCATGTTTATTCAAGATGCATACTTCATCATTTTTTAGATGGAAGAAGGGATATAGAAGATTTAGACTTTTCACCAGACAATTTTTTTGAAATGTATAAAATAAAATGGATAAAAGGAGTAGAAGTTATTGGAATAGATATAAAAGAAAAATTATTAAAGTTATCTAATGAAGATAATTTAAGGTATGATAAAGTTTTACTTGCTACTGGATCATCATCATTTTTACCTCCAATAGAAAATTTAAGAAGTGCTAATAATGTAATAGGATTAAGAAATCTAGATGATGCTATAAAAATTAAAAATATTGCGAGAAAAGTGAAAAATATTGTAATTTTAGGTGCTGGACTTGTTGGTGTTGATGCGTTAGCAGGATTGTTAGATTACAATGTAAATATAACATTGATTGAAATGGGTGATAGACTTCTTCCTCTCCAATTAGATAAATATGCTGCAAATATATATGAAGAAAGATTAAAAAAAGAGGGAGTAAATTTAAAGTTTGGTGTTAGGGCGGAAAAAGTAATTGTAGATGATGAAAATAATCCTATTTCTATAAAACTTAATACTGGAGAAGAAGTACCATGTGAGTTAATAATCGCTTGCACGGGAGTTAGATCAAATATAGGATTTTTGAAAGATAGTGGAATAGAATGCGATAAATTTGGCCTTATAATAAATGCAAAAGGTGAAACAAATGTTAGAGATGTTTATGGTGCAGGGGATATAACAGGAAGAAATCCAATATGGCCAACAGCAGTGAAAGAAGGGATGATAGCTGCAAATAATATGGTTGGTAAAGAAACATTTATGGAAGATTATTTTGGAAGTAAAAATACAATGAATTTTTGCGGAGTAGCTACTATGTCATTAGGTATGGTTGTAAAGCCAGATGAAAGCTATGAAGAAATAACTGATATTGATGGAAAAGATTATAAAAAGATAATTTATAAAGATGGAGCAATTTATGGAGCTATAGTTCAAGGGGATTTATCATACGTTGGAGTTTTGACGCAACTTATAAAACAAAAAATAAATGTGGATAGAGTTAAAAAACCTTTATTTGATATTGATTATTCAGACTTTTTTAATGAAACAGAAAATTTAGAGTTTGTATACTAAAGATAAATAAAAAGGAGTATATTATGGAGAATAAATCTCTGTTAAAAAAGATAAAAAATATGCCTGTACCAATTTTGCCAACAATGGTTGGAGCAGCTACCTTATCTAATGTGTATCAGACTTTGGGATATACATGGATAAGGCACATAACAATGGTATGTGCAACTATAATATTAATTGCTTATGTTATAAAGATAACAATTTATTTTGACACATGTAAAAGTGAATACAGTAATACAGTTCCTTCAAGTTTATATGCAGGATTTACTATGATATTAATGATATTAGGATCTTATTATTTTGATTTTAATGAAATAATAGGAAAAGGGCTTTGGTATATTGGTATAATATTACATGGAATACATATAATAATTTTCACATATAAAAATGTATTTTCAGGAGTAGATAAAGAAACATTTGTTCCAAGCTGGTTTGTAACATATAATGGTATAATGGTTTCAACAGTGGTGGGAATTCCTATGAATGAACCTTTTATTTGTAAGATTATAGTGTATTATGGAATTGTAGTTTTTTTATTAATAATGCCCTTTATGATTTCTAGATTAAGAAAAGAGCCTATAAATGATGCATTATTTCATACTCAAGCTATTTTATTAGCACCATCTAGCCTTTGTTTAGTAGGTTATTTAAATTTTATAGATAATCCTAATAAGATATTTGTATATATTCTTTACTCAATAATATTTTTAACATTATTATTTATTTTATATATGTTACCTAAGTTTTTTTCTTATAATTTTACGCCTGGGTTTGCAGGTTTAACATTCCCTATGGCAATAGGTATAGTTGCATCAATTAAAGCATCATCATTTTTTATAAAATTGAATAATGATTTTTTAGGGTATACTATAAAAGAAGTAAGTGGAATACAAATATATATTACTACAACCATAATAGCATATGTTTTGTATAAATTTATACACATACTATTTAAAAGTTTAAAAACTAATTAAATAAGAATATTACACTTCATTAAGCTAGATATTATTATAGTTAAAAGAAGTGTAGTATTTTTTTTGTTTTAACAAAAATGATACTTTGTGATAAATATCACGGAAATTATATTTATTAGTGATATAATGCTAGTGTTGAATTATGATAAAAGATCTTTTATACATATATAAGTGAAAAAATTAACAATAAGTATTGAAATTAAAATGTGAATTTAACAGAATAATTAAAACTAGCTTAGGAGGAATTATGAAAAATAATTTAATTTTTAGAAAAATAGAAAATTTACCTATTCCAATAATACCTACAATGGTAGGAGCAGCAACATTATCAAACATTTACTCATCGTTAGGATATACTTGGGTAAGGCATTTAACGATGTGGATAGCAACTGGTATTTTAATAGCATATTTAGTTAAAATTTTAGCATTTTATCCTACTTGTAAAAAAGAGTATTCAAATACAGTTCCAGCTAGTCTTTATGCAGGAATAACTATGATAACTATGATATTAGGTGGATATTACTTTGACTATAATAATTCTTTTGGAAAAATGCTATGGGTTATAGGTGTTCTATTACATACAGTACATATAATAATATTTACATATAGAAATGTTATTAAGGGAGTAAATAAAGATACATTTGTTCCAAGTTGGTTTGTAACTTATAATGGGTTAATGGTTTCAACAGTAGTAGGTTCTGTAATGAAAGAACCTTTAATAAGTAAGATAGTACTATATTATGGGATAATGGTATTATTAGTAATATTACCATTCATGATTATAAGATTAAAAACTATACCTTTAAAAGAGACATTTTTTCATACACAAGCAATATTATTAGCACCATCAAGCCTTTGTGTAGTTAGCTATATAAATGTTGTCGAAGAGCCTAATAAAATTTTATTATATTTATTATATATTTTAGTGTTTAGTACACTTTTATTTGTAGTGTACAAGCTACCCAAATTTTTCTCTTATAAATTCACTCCAGCTTTTGCAGGATTAACATTCCCAATGGCAATAGGTACTTTAGCTTCAATTAAAATGTCAGGCTTCTTAATTAATGATGGATATGAAATGATAGGAAATATTATAAAGCAAATATCAGGAATACAGATATATATTACTACAGGAATAATAACATTTGTTCTATTTAATTTTTTTACTATGTTTATGAAAAGTATTAAAGAAAATTAAAATATGTTTAATTTAAAAGAAATTGTATAATAATAATGATACAATTTCTTTTTTTATAATTTAAAAAAGATATTCACAAATTAATGAAAATAGAGTATTATATAAGTATAAAATAAACATATCGGAATAGTGGGATATATAAGGAGAGGTTAAAATGAAAATAGCAAAAAGTTTAGTTGAATTAATAGGGAACACGCCATTACTAGAATTATCTAATTATAATAAGGAAAATAACACTTTAGCAACTATTATAGGTAAATTAGAATATTTCAATCCAGGTGGTAGTGTAAAAGATAGAATTGGATATGGAATGATAATTGATGCAGAAATAAAAGGGATTTTAAATAAAGATTCAGTAATTATAGAACCAACAAGTGGAAACACAGGAATAGCTTTAGCATTTGTTTCTGCTGCAAAGGGATATAGATTAATATTAACTATGCCAGAAACTATGAGTTTAGAAAGAAGAAATCTTTTAAAGGCATTAGGGGCTGAATTAGTTCTTACTCCTGGATCAGAAGGAATGAAGGGAGCTATAGCGAAGGCAAATGAACTTAAGGGCACAATAGAAAATTCAGTTATTCTACAGCAGTTTGAAAATCCATCTAATCCTGAAATTCATAGAAAAACTACTGCTGAAGAAATATTAAGAGATACAGAGGGAAATGTTGATATATTTGTAGGCGGAGTTGGTACAGGTGGAACGATTACTGGAGTAGGAGAAGTTTTAAAAGCTAAAAATCCTAATGTAAAGATAGTAGCTGTTGAGCCGACAAATTCTCAAGTTATTGCAGGGGGAAAGCCAGGACCACATAAAATACAAGGAATAGGGGCAGGATTTATACCACAAAACTTGAATATTTCAATAATAGATGAAGTAATTGCAGTAGAAAATGAAGCTGCCTTTAAAGCATCTAAAGATATTGCTAGGACAGAAGGACTGTTAGTTGGAATTTCAGCAGGAGCAGCTATAGTAGCAGCTACAGAGCTTGCAAAGAGAGAAGAAAATAAGAATAAAAATATTGTTGTTTTATTACCTGATACAGGAGAAAGATATTTATCAACTGATTTATATAAATAATTATAATAAAGTCATTGCTATTTATAGTAGTGGCTTTTATTATTAAATATATGAGTTATAGTAAAGATTAAGTTCTTAACTAAAAGCTGCAATAATGGATAGAATTTAGATAAAGATATTATTTAGTAATAGGAAATTATAATCTATGCTTTCAATTGTACTATTTGAATTGAATAAATTTAATAACTATTTATTTGATATTATATTTTTGTTTGGATATATATTAATTGAAATATATAAAATAAAAAGAAAAAGGTGATTATGTGAAAATTTCAACTAAAGGAAGATATGGTTTACGAGCATTAATTGATTTAGCTATAAATATAGATTCTGAAAATGTAAGTATAAAGACAATATCTGAAAGACAAAATATTTCAGAAAGATATTTAGAACAAATATTTTCTTTATTAAGAAAAGGTGGGATTATAGTTGGTCGAAAAGGAGCTCAAGGTGGATATATATTGGGAAAAAATCCAAGTGAATTAACAATTAGTGAAATTTTAAAAGTTTTAGAAGGTGAAAATATATTTATAGATATAAATGAAGAAGAAGAAAATGAATTAGAAAATTTTATAAATAAAAATTTATGGAAAGATATAAATTGTTTAATAAGTAAATATTTTTCTGCTATAACATTAGAAGATTTAGTAAATGAGTATAAGAAATCAAAAGATACAATTATATACTATATTTAAAAAGAAGTGGCTTTGCCACTTCTTTTTAAAAGCATTTAGAATCTAGCTCATTTGAAATTGCCATATTATAAATATATGAATTACAAATTTCAATGATAAACTCTTCTTTTTCCTCGACAGTAAGAGTAAGGGTATTTAGCATATTGTGATAATTCATAACATAAGCTTTCATATCTCCAAGATCCTTATAAGAGTAATAATTTAAACCATCATTATTTATATTATAATGATCTTTTAGTAAACTATAAAATATTCTACCACCAAATAAATCTGCTAAAAATCTTGTATATGCATGAGCAATTATTAATTTAGGATTTTTTGCACAAGCGTGATTAATTTTATCTACATATGCTATAGTAGAGGATAGAGGTTTAAATGATGTAGTTGATATAATATTTTTTAAATCTTCTTTAATAAAGTCAGATCTATATAATTCTGGTGTTGCAAATGGAGCAATAGTTTCTATATCCTTTAAATTCTCTAGATTATTTTCAATAGCTTGATATACGTAATATAAGTTGTAGATATATTCGGCATAACTTTCAATAGTAGCATTTTTATTAAGAAGTCTTTTTGTGAAACCGGTATTTTCGGTTGCTTTGTGTAATACATTACTTCTGTCTCTAATTTCCATCATTAAATTATTCATTATAGTCACTCCTTTAAAATAACAATTAAATAAAAATTATTATTAATTAATTCTTTATATTAATAATAATTTTTAATGGTTAAAATATCAAACTCTTTATATCCTTATAATCCTTTAGATTTTTTCTTGAAAAGCGAAATTATGGAATTAGCATTTTATATCTTGAACATAGTTCATAATAGTCAATATATGAACCGTGTTCATATATATTGTGAAAAATTTTAAAAAGTAGTATTTCTAATTAAAAATTTATTTAATTGTTATAGAAGAAAACTTTTAAATTATATAAATATATTTATATGATAATACATTTATAAATATATTAAATTATAAAAAATTATATATGCAATAAATGTTAATTTCTTTAAAGATAATTGTAAAATTTTATAATATTAATAATTTAAATAAAGCCTAGGAGTTTAATAGTATATTGTAAAAAATGGTTAAAATGCTATAATGTAATTGATTTCAAAGAAGGGTGGATGATGATTCTTATGATTAAAAAGAATTCAAAAACTTTATCAAAATTTATAACTATTTGTATTATTAGCTTGATGGTTACTTTTAGTTTAGGAGAAATTATTTCTAGTTTTCAAGGGTATAATTTTAGAGATGTGATTTTTGTTGAAGGCATAATAATATTAATGATGGGTATATTTTCTGCGGTAGGAGGAAATCCTATGAGTTTATCTCTTCAAGATTTTGGTCAAATTAATCCACAGTGGCTAGCTAATATAAGCTTAGAAACAAACGAAATCGATAGAGGAAGAATAATTGATTCATGTAAAGTTAATATAAATATTGATATTACAACTATATCTTTAGTAATTGTAGGATCAATATCTTTACTAATAAGTTTTATTTTGTAGAAGTGTATAAAGTTAAGGTGAATATTCTAGTTTTAGAATATTTACCTTTTTTTTATAATAATATAATAATGAAAAATAATATATGATTATAAAAAGGTAATAAATTTGAAATTAAATAAGATTTTGTTATTAATAATTATTCAGATTAGTTCTTTAGTTATATTAGTATTATTTAAAGAAAATTTAAGAAGCTATTTTAAGATAAGCTATAGAACTTTTTATAATGTAAATATTAGTTATGATGATATAAAATTATTAGAAAAAGATTTAAATATTATATATAGAGATTATAAATGGAAAGAAAGATTAGAATTAACTAATAATCCTAATAAGATAATATATCATCATTCTGCAAGAGGTGAATGGAGTCCTGAAGAAATAAATGAATATCATAAATCTAAAGGATGGAAAGGAATTGGATATCATTATTATATAAGAAAAGATGGAAGTATATATTCTGGAAGACCAGAAAACGCCGAAGGTGCACATACAAAAGGAGAAAATAACAGTTCAATTGGAATTTGTTTAGAAGGAAATTTTGAAGATGAGTATCCAACAGAAGAACAATTAGAAAGCTTATATAAACTATCATTATATACATCATTAAAATATGATATTTATAAAATAATAGGACATAGAGATGTTTATAAAACTCTTTGTCCAGGTGAAAATTTTCCGATTGAAGATATTAGAGACAAAGTAATAACTTTGATTGAAAATTATAATAAGAAGGAGTGATTTACACTCCTTCTTATTATGCAGATTTTTTATATTCTTCTAATGCTTTAGATAATTGATCAGGACAAGATGTACCTTTGCCTTTACAATCAATTCCTTTTAATTTATCAATGGCTTCATCAATTTTCATGCCTTTTACTAAAACTGATATACCCATAAGGTTACCAGCACATCCTCTAACAAATTCAACATTTTTAATAATATTATTTTCTACATCTAAATGTATTTCTGTAGAACAAACCCCATTAGTCTTATAAACAAACATTGTATATCCCTCCTAAATATTGTACAAGTAGTATTATATATCTATATCAAGTAGAAATGAAGAGAAAATGTGGAAATTTGAAATAAAAGATAAAAAGTTGTCCCGTTTAACTAAATAAATCATATATTGTAAATGTACATAGTATTTATGGAAATTATTATAAAATATATTAATCTATATTTAATTTCTAGAAAGGAAGGTGCTATATGAACTCTTTAATTGTATGCAATACAGGTAGTGATTCTATAAGTAAAGTATCTATAGATGAAGATTTTGGTAAAGAAGAATTAGTAACTGAAGAAATGTTCTTAAGAAAGATAGACAAGCCTTTAGGGCCTAGTAGCATTTGCTTAAATGATAATATAGCTTATACTGCCAATAGTTATAGTAACTCAATATCTTTAATAAATATGAATACATTTAAAGAGGAAAATAGTATTTACGTAGGAGCTCATCCAAATGACTTGGCTATTGACAAAAATTATTTATATATTGCATGTTCAGAATCTAATTCAGTTGTCATTTATGATATAAAAGAAAAAAAGATAGCACTAGATATAGCTGTTAATAGTTGGCCTCATAATATAGAAATATGTAAGAGTTTTAATTTATTATTTGTTTCAAATTTTCAGAGTAATAATGTATCTATTATAGATGTGACTACAAATAAGGTTATAAAGGAGTTAAGCACATTAGAATATCCAACAAAGCTTAAAGTTTCTAATGATAAGAAGTTATTATATGTATGTGAAAGCTGTATGGGTGATGATAAAGAGGGATATATTGAGGTATTTAATATAAAGACATTTGAATCTTTAAATAGAATAAAGGTCGGGAAATCACCTGTAGATATTTTAGAAGATGAAGAAATTATTTATATTTGTAATTTTGGGGACGGAACTCTTACTATAATAGATAAAAGCAACTATAAGAAATGTAGAAAAATGAGCTTAGGTGGTATGCCTAAATCAATAATTAAATTTGGTAAAATAGCTTTTGTATCTGATTATTTAAATGGAAGAGTTATATGTATAAACTTAAATGAAAATAAAATAAAAGTCATAACAGTAGGTAAGGAACCTAATGCTATGACTTTGTATTAGTCGTCATCACTAAATAAAGAGTTCATGATTTTAGTATAAATATCAGAAGGGTTGCTTTTCCATCTATTGCATAATGATAATGCTTGTTTTTTAGAAGGAACAGATACCTTTAAAGAAATTAAAAGATTTTCATTTTCTAATGCTTGTAAATCTACTATAAAAGCATTATCTTTACCTAATGTATAATCACTATGAATAGTTAACTCCTTTTTTATAGAGTCAATCATGGAAAGAAGATAGTCATCGATTATCTTCTTTTTCATAGTTGAAATTCTATCAGAAAAGAAAGAAAGAACATTTGATCCTTTTTCAGTTATATAAATTAAATTTTTATCATTTACCATGTCATATCTTAAAAATTCTGACGAAACAAGTTCACTAATATATTGTTGAAGAGTGAAATAATTTATAAAGTTATTTTCTAATATAATTTCAGTAAGTTGAGTATTAGTAATGGGAGACTTTAAAGATTCCATTACATATAAAACTAGTAATTTGTTTTCTGCTAATTCTGCTGAGTTTTCGTACATATTAAACCTCCATTTTAGAAAGTATAAATTAATTATATCATAAATTTTACTAAGTTGTTATTATAGTCATTAATATTATTTTTCAGAATATAAATAAGTGATAGCAATTTAAGGAGTTTTTTGTGAAAAGGAGATATAGAGTAGTAATAAGTTTATTATTATTATTATGTACAATGGTTTTGTCTATTTTATTTAAAGAGGATTTTAGGGAGGTTTCTTTAGAAGCTTCTAATGATAAGCCCATTTATAGAGTTAATAAGGATGAAAAGGTTATATCATTAACTTTTGACATAAATTGGGCTGAAAAAGATGAAATTTATAACATATTAGAGGTACTAGATAAATACAATGTAAAGGCAACCTTTTTTATAATGGGAGGTTGGGTAAATTATAGTGAAGAAAATAGAGAAAAGCTTGTGAAGATAAAGGAAGGGGGGCATGAAATAGGAAACCATAGTTATATTCATCCTATGTTTACAAAGATAAATGAAACGAGGATGAAAGAAGAACTAGATAAAACAGATAAAATAATAGAGGAAACTGTAGGAGTTAAGCCTAATTTATTTAGATTTCCAAGTGGCGATTATAGTAAAAAATCTTTGGACTTTGTAAGTAGCCAAGGATATAAATGTATTCAATGGGATGTAGACTCAGTTGACTGGAAGCAAGCTAGTGCAGATGAAGAGTATAATAGAGTTATGAAGAGAGTAACTTCAGGATCTATTTTACTTTTTCATAATAATGCAAAGTACACACCAGGAAATCTAGATAGAATAATAAAAAAACTAAGTGAAGATGGATATAGCTTTGCTCAAGTTGGTCAAATGATATATGAAGATAATTACTATATTGATGATAAAGGTGAGCAAATAAAAAAATAAATTAAAAAATATTGAAAAATGATGATATAATGTATTATAATGGAAATATATCCAGTGGGGTTAAAAAGTATAACTAACTAAAATTATTACTAAGGGAGAGAGGGGTTAGAGATGGACAACTTGATGTTAAATAACAAGATTTATTTAGAGGGAAAAGTAATATCAGAACTAGAATTTAGCCATGAAATGTATGGGGAAGGGTTTTATACATTTTCAATGGAGGTTATGAGACTTAGTGATTCAGTTGATGTTTTAAACATAACAGTATCAGAAAGATTAATAGCTAATATGGATTTATCAATTGATAAGGAAATAATAGTAGATGGACAATTAAGATCATATAATAAGTTTGTTGATGGATCAAATAAACTTATTTTAACTGTATTTGCTAGAAATATAGAACCTTGTATTGAAAGAAGTAAGAATCCAAATGAAATTTTCTTAGATGGATATATATGTAAGGAACCTGTTTATAGAACAACTCCGTTTGGAAGAGAAATCGCTGATGTATTATTAGCTGTAAATAGAGCATATAATAAATCAGACTATATTCCTACAATTGCTTGGGGAAGAAATTCAAGATTCTGTCAAACTCTAGAAGTTGGAGACAACATTAGAGTTTGGGGAAGGTTACAAAGTAGAGAATACCAAAAGAAAGTTAGTGATACTGATGTAATTAAAAAAATTGCTTATGAAGTATCAGTATCAAAAATGGAAAAGGTTCAAAATGATCATTTAGAATCAGATCATGAAAGTAATGAACAAGAAGTTATGTAATATAAAATAAAGGTGAAAAGCTTTGCTTTTCACCTTTTATTATGTAGCAGCTATTTTCTAAGATCATCTAAAAGTTTTGTTTTATCTTTTGTTTGATCATCAACTATTTTAATTATTTTAGCGGGGCTACCAGCAACAACAACACCAGAAGGAACATCTTTAACTACTACGGATCCAGCTGCAATAACAGAACCATTACCTATTTTTACTCCTTCTAATATAACAGAATTAGCACCTATTAAAACATCATCTCCAATTTCACAAGGGGATTTACTTGGAGGTTCTAAAACTCCAGCAACTACGGCACCAGCTCCTAAATGTACTCTTTTACCTAGCTTTCCTCTAGCGCCAACTACTGCATTCATATCTACCATAGTGCATTCGCCTATTTCAGCGCCTATGTTAATTACAGCACCCATCATAATAACAGCATTTTTGTCAATTTTCACCTTATCTCTTATTATTGCACCAGGTTCTATTCTTGCATCTATATCTAAAAGGTTTAGCATAGGAATAGCTGAGTTTCGTCTATCATTTTCAAATCTATAATGATTTATAAGGTGCTTATTTTCTTTTATAAATTCATTAACTATATTAGCTTCACCAAAAAGTATATAAAAGTTATTGGTACCATACCATTCTAGATCTTTTAAATCAGCATTACTTAAATCTCCATTAATATATGCCTTCACTGGCGTTGTTTTTTGTGTATCCTTTATGAATTTTGCAATTTCATAAGGATCTGTTAACTCATTATAGTTCATATTATACCCTCCTATACTATAAGGTTAGAATGAAGAAATTATATCAATATATTCAATGTATATCAATAGGAAAGAAGTAAAAATATGTTAAAATATATTTAGTTTACAATAGAGTTGTACATAATGTACAATTTATGAAAAGGAGTTGATAGTATGAAATTAAATAAAGGACTAGTTCAGGTTTATACAGGAAATGGTAAAGGAAAAACTACTGCAGCCATAGGACAAGGTATGAGAGCTTATGGAAATGGGTTAAAGGTATATATGATTCAATTCTTAAAAGGAGGTCCAACTGGGGAGCTAAAAACAATTGACGAACTTGGTGATAACTTTAAATTATTTAGATTTGAAAAACAAAGAGACTTTGTATGGAATTTAAATGAAGCTGAAAAGGAAGAGTTGAAGCTTGAGATTAGAGAAGGTTATAAATTTATTTTGAATACAATAAAAGAAAATAAATGTGATATTTTAATAATAGATGAAATAATGGGAGTTTTATATAATAAGTTTTTAACAGTAGAAGAGGTCATATATATTATTGATAATAAACCTGAAACTATGGAGCTGATACTTACAGGAAGAGATATACCAGAAGAAATTTTAAAAAAGAGTAATTTAGTTACAGAAATGAAGTGTATTAAACATTATTTTGAAGAAGGTGTTGAAGCAAGAAAAGGAATTGAATATTAGTTATATTTTGCGAAGCAAAAAAATTAAAAAATTAAAAAATGAAGGAATGAAAAAAATAAGGTGAAAATACTACAGGATTTTAGAATGGAAAGTGCTTGGCACCTATAGTTTAAGTTTTGCGTAGCAAAACAACCTTAATCTTTCATTTTTTTAATTCTTTCATTAATAAATTGCTTCGCAATTTACAACAATTAATTTCATCAATAATTAATTATAAAATGGGGTATTAGAATGAATGAGAATTTAAATAATGTTAAAATATCAGGCATAAGAAGATTCTTCAATAAAGTAAAAAAAGTAGATGGGGCGATTTCATTAACTTTAGGTGAGCCAGATTTTAAAACACCAAAGGAAATAAAGTATGGTATGATAAAAGCTATTGAAGAAGATAAAACGGTTTATACCGATAATTTTGGACTTTTAGAATTAAGAAAAGAAATTTCTACTTATTTAAATAGAAGGGGCATTAATTATTCAATGGAAGAAATATGTATTACAGTTGGTGGAAGCGAAGCCTTATACTCATCTATTTCTTCATTAATAAATAAAAATGATAAAGTACTTATTCCTAATCCAAGTTATCCAGCTTATGAAAATATAGTGAATATTTTAGGCGGAGAAGTTATTAGTTATAATTTAAATAATGATTTTTCTATAAATTTTAACGAGTTAAATGAGTTATTAAAAAAAGAAGATATAAAATATATGGTATTATCATATCCATGTAATCCTACAGGAGCAGTTCTTAAGAAAAATGAATATAATAAGTTAATAGATTTAATAAGAAGATATAACCTAATTGTTGTTACTGATGAGATATATGAAGCTTTTTGCTATGACAATTATTATAGTGTAGCAATGTGTAATGAAATAAAAGAAAATATCATTTATATAGGAGGATTTTCAAAAATGTTCTCTATAACTGGTATTAGGATAGGATTTATTGCCGCAGCTGAGAAATATTTAAAAGAAATAGCAAAAGTTCATCAATATAATGTATCTTGTACTAATTCAATTGGGCAGTATGGTGTTTTAGAAGGATTAAAGTATGGTTTGTATAATGTAGAAAAAATGAAAGAGGAATTTATAAATAGAAAAACCTATGTGGAGAATAGATTGACTGCTATGGGATTGGAATGTTTCTCGCCTAGTGGAGCTTTTTATATATTTCCATCTATAAAGCAATTTAATATTAGTTCAGAAGAATTTTGTGAAAATCTATTAAAAGAAGAAAAAGTTGCATGCGTTCCTGGAAGTGCTTTTGGGAGTGGGGGAGAAGGATACGTTAGAATATCATATTGCTATTCTATTGAAGAATTAGAAATTGCATTAAACTCTTTGGAGAAGTATATTAATACTTTATATTAAAGAAAGAATTCTAATAAAATAAAAATTAGTAAAAGCTGATTAATATAATTATAAATGTTATATTAATCAGCTTTTGATTTTGAATAAATATTCTTATTTTATTATATAATATTTCAATAAAATGCATAAAATCTTGTTCATGGTAAACGAACATATTTTAATAAATGTCCGCAAAATGAAAAGATTGAAGAAATATATTATGTTAAAAAAATTATAGATTAATAATAATTAGAAAAATGAAGGATTAATAATTATACTTGCATAAAACAAGAAAAAATGCAAATGTAAGCGTTTACTAATAACAGAAATATTCTTTTGCGGATTTTGAAAAAAACTTTAACTTTTTTGATATATTATTAAAATACTCGATGTAAAATTAAAATGTTAATTGACAAATTTCAATAATATAATATAATTATTAATATCTACAAAATGGAATGTGCGTAGAATCATGAATGGGGGTTGAAAACAAATGGTAAAGTATATAGGAAAGAGGCTTTTAACTAGTATAGTTACTGTTTGGGCAGTTGTAACTATAGTATTCTTTCTAGTAAGAATGATGCCGGGTGGTCCATTTGATGGAGAAAAAATAACACCGGATATGAAAGCCCAACTAAACGAAAAATATGGGTTGGACAAACCTGTTGGAGAACAATATACGATTTATATGAAGAATCTTTTAAAAGGTGACTTTGGTAAATCAATGAAGTATAAAGGAAGAGAAGTTTTAACAACAATAAAAAAGAGTTTTCCAAACTCAGCAAAAGTTGGTACGGCATCAATAATATTCTCAGTTGTAGCTGGAGTTTTACTTGGAATAATAGCTGCTTTAAAAGCGGACAAGTGGCCGGATAGAGTTTGTATGGTACTAGCTACTTTAGGAATAACAATACCAAGCTTTGTAATGGGAACATTTTTAATTTATATATTTACAGTTAAGTTGAAATTATTACCGGCTACGGGATTAGGTAAGCCAAGCAATTATATCATGCCAGTTTTAGCTCTTTCAGGAAGTTCAATGGCATTTATAACAAGATTAACAAGAAGTAAATTAATAGAAGTATTAAAGTCAGATTATATAAGAACTGCAAAGGCTAAAGGGTTAAGTGGAAAAACAATTATATTTAAACATGCATTAAGAAATTCATTAATACCTGTTGTTACATATTTAGGACCATTAGTAGCAAGTGTATTAACAGGATCATTTGTAGTTGAAAAGATATTTGCAATACCAGGTCTTGGAAATGAGTTTACATTATCTATAACTAATAGAGATTACACATCATTATTAGGGGTTACAGCATTCTATTGTACGCTAATAGTTATATGTAACTTATTAGTAGATATAGTATATGTATTAATAGATCCAAGAATTAAGTTAGAGGCATAAGAGGGGGTAAAGACATGGAAGATTTAAAAATGAATTTAGACATAGACAAAGAATTATTTACTCCTTTAAGTGAAGAGGAAAAGAATTTTGAACAAATAGTAAGACCAAGCGTTGGATATTGGGCAGATGCTTGGAGAAGATTAAAAAATAATAAAGTAGCATTATTTTCATTAATTATGATAGTAGTAGTGGTATTATTTGCATTCTTAGGGCCAGTAATAATGGAAAAAGTAATGGGATATACTTATTATGATACAAATTTAAGTGGAACAGATTTAAGACCAAGTGCACAGCACTGGTTTGGTACAGATAACCTTGGTAGAGATTTATTTGTAAGAGTTATGTATGGATCTAGATACTCTCTTATAATTGCTATTTCTGCAGCAGCTATAAACTTAGTTATAGGTGTATTATATGGAGGAATAGCAGGTTTCTTCGGCGGTAAAGTAGATAATATAATGATGAGAATAGTAGATGTGTTATATTCTATTCCTACACAAATATATGTAATAATTTTAATGGCTACATTTAAAAAGGAAGGATCAACAGGATTAACTACTATTATATTAGCAATGGCAATTTCTTATTGGGTTGGTATGGCAAGAATAGTAAGAGGAGATATCCTTTCATTAAAACAACAAGAATTCGTTCTTGCAGCAAAAGCTCTTGGAGCTTCAAAAACAAGAATTTTATTTAGACACTTAATTCCTAACTGTTTAGGATCTATATTAGTAACATTAACTTTATTCGTACCACAAGCAATCTTTACAGAAGCATTCTTAAGCTTTATAGGTTTAGGTATAAATGCACCACTTGCATCTTTAGGTACTTTAGCAAATGATGCTAGTGGATTATTAAGCACTGCTGCATATCAATTATTATTCCCAGCAGGAGCTATTTGTATAATTATTTTAGCATTTAACTTATTTGGTGACGGATTAACAGAAGCTTTAGATCCAAAGAATAAGAGATAGGAGGAATTACAGATGAGTAGATTATTAGAAGTTAAAAATTTAAAGACCTCCTTTAGAACACATATAGGTGATGTACAAGCGGTAAGAGGAGTATCCTTATACTTAGATAAAGGGGAAGCACTGGGAATTGTTGGAGAATCTGGTTGCGGAAAATCAGTAACTATGATGTCTTTAATGAGATTGTTAGCTGATAATGCAATTATAGAGTCAGATAACATTATGTTTGATGGTCAGGATATAACAAATCCTACTGAGAAAGAAATGCAAAAAATAAGAGGAAATGAAATGGCAATGATCTTCCAAGATCCTATGACTTCATTAAATCCTTTATTTACAGTGGGACAACAATTAACTGAGCATTTAATAAAACATAAAAAAGTTTCAAAAAAAGAAGCAAACGATTTAGCAATAAAAATGCTTGATATGGTAGGAATTCCAAGTCCTGAAAAGAGACTTAAACAATATCCACATGAATTTTCAGGTGGTATGAGACAAAGAGTTATGATAGCTATGAGTCTTATTTGTGAACCTAAACTTATAATAGCAGATGAACCAACAACTGCTTTAGATGTAACAATTCAAGCACAAATTTTAGATTTAATGAAGGGTTTAAAAGAAAAGGTTAATAGTTCAATTATATTAATTACACACGATTTAGGAGTAGTAGCTGACCTTTGTACAAGAATAAATGTTATGTATGGTGGATTAGTAGTAGAAGAAGGATCGGATGAAGATATATTCTATAATGGAAAGCATCCATATACATGGGGATTATTAAATAGTGTTCCTAATCCAAAAAGTGAGATTAAAGAAAAGTTAACTCCGATTGAAGGGCAACCACCAGATCTTTTAAAACCACCAGTAGGATGTCCATTTGCGGCAAGGTGTAAATATACAATGAAAGTTTGTATAGAAAAGCAACCACCGTTATTTGAAATATCAGAAGGACATAGAGCAGCTTGCTGGTTATGTCATGAAAATGCACCAAAGGTTGAATCACCAGTAAGGAGGGAAGAATAATGGAAAAGAAAAATGATGTTATTTTAGAGGTTAAAAACCTTTGTAAATACTTCCCTGTAAATAAAGGAATGTTTGCTAAGAAAAGCTTTGTAAAGGCTGTTGATAATGTTTCTTTTAGTATAAAAAGAGGAGAAACATTAGGATTAGTTGGTGAATCAGGTTGTGGTAAAACTACAACTGGAAGAACTATATTAAAGCTATACGAGCCAACTTCTGGACAAATAATTTTTAATGGTGAAGATATAACTAATTTTAGTGAAAAGAAAATGGTTTCTTTAAGAAAGAATATGCAAATGATATTCCAAGATCCATATGCTTCATTAAATCCAAGAATGACTGTAGGGGATATTATAGGTGAAGCTATAGATATTCATGGATTATATAAAGGTGAAGAAAGAACTAAGAGAATAAGATACCTTTTAGATAGGGTTGGCTTAAATGGAAGCCATATAAACAGATATGCTCATGAATTTTCAGGTGGGCAAAGACAAAGAATAGGTATTGCAAGAGCACTTGCAGTACAACCAGATTTTATAGTATGTGACGAGCCTATATCAGCACTTGATGTTTCAATTCAAGCTCAAGTTATCAATATGTTAGAAGAGCTTCAAGAAGAATTTGGGTTGACTTATTTATTTATAGCTCATGACTTATCTATGGTTAAGCATATTTCAACTCACATAGGAGTTATGTATTTAGGAAAAATGGTTGAAAAGGGACCTGCTGATGATGTTTATTTAAAACCTAAACATCCATATACACAAGCATTACTTTCTGCAGTTCCAATTCCAGATCCTAAGGAAGCTAAATCAAATAAAAGAATTGTTTTAGAAGGAGATATTCCATCACCAATAGATCCACCACCAGGATGTAGATTTAAAGGTAGATGCAAATATGCCAAAGCAATTTGCGGAGAAGTTGATCCGGAACTTAAGGAAGTTGAACCAGGTCACTTTGTAGCGTGTCATTTATTCAATGATTAGATATCTATTGCATACAAGCAATTAGTATAAATTTCATATATTAAGGGGGACTAACAATGAAGAGCAATAAGCTTAGAAAAATTTGCGCAGTTGCACTAACACTTACGCTTGGAATGTCTGTTTTCGCAGGTTGTGGAAATAGTGATTCAGCTGATAGTGGAAGAAAATTAATTTATAACTTAGGAGAAGATCCAGAAACAATCGATCCTACATTAAATACTTCTTCAGGAGCAGGATCAATTATTGAAAATGCTTTTGAAGGATTAATGAGGCTTGATGAAAATGAAAAAGCTGTACCAGGTGTAGCAGAAAAAATGGATATATCTGATGATCAATTAGTATATACATTTACTTTGAGAAAAGATGCTAAATGGACTGATGGTGAGCCAGTTACAGCAAAAGACTTTGAATATTCATGGATCAGAGCTTTAACTAAGGAAACAGCATCTGAATATGCATACCAATTATTCTATATTAAAAATGCTGAAAACTTCTATGAAGGAAAAGCTACTAGAGAAGAATTAGGTATTGAAGTTGTAGATGATCATACATTAAAAGTTACTTTAGAAGCACCAACAGCTTACTTTGCTGAACTTACTGCATTTACAACATATTTCCCATTAAGAGAAGATATAGTTTCTGCTAATCCAGAAGGATGGGCAACTGAACCAGAAACTTATGTTTCAAATGGACCTTTCAAATTAACTCAATGGGACATGAAAGATCAATTAATATTTGAAAAAAATGAAAATTACTGGAATAAGGATGAAGTTAAGCTTCCAGGAGTAGTATTTAAGTTAGTTACTGATCAAAATACTGCATATGCTTCATTAAAATCTGGAGATTTCGATATGGTTGATACAGTTCCACCAGCAGAAATTGAAGGTGGAAAAAAAGAAGGTTTAGTTACAATTTATCCAAACCTTGCAACATATATGTTAGTATTAAATGTTGGTAAACAAGATACATTATCAGCAGATGTTAAAAAAGCATTAAGCAATCCAAAAGTTAGAAAAGCATTAAGTCTTGCTATTGATAGAAAAGGTATAGTTGAAAATGTTACCAAGTCAGGACAAATTCCAGCATATAGCTTTGTTCCTAAAGGAATTTTAAATGACAAGGGTGAAGAATTTGCAAATAAAGAATACTATGATGCAAATGTAGCAAATATAGAAGAAGCTAAAAAATTATTAGCTGAAGCAGGATATCCAAATGGAGAAGGTCTTCCAACATTAGAATTTATGTATAACACTGAAGGAGACCACAGTTTAATAGCTCAAGCAGTTCAACAAGACTGGGCTAAGATTGGTGTAAAAGTTGAATTAGCTAACCAAGAATGGAAAGTATTCTTAAACTCAAGACAACAAGGGCAATATCAAATTGCTAGACATGGTTGGTCAGGAGATTATGTTGATCCAATGACATTCTTAGATTTATGGGTAACTGGCGGAGGAAATAACGATGCTGGATATTCAAATCCAGAATATGATAAGATAGTTGCAGCAGCTAAGAAAGAAGCTGATCAAACTAAGAGATGGGAATTAATGAGACAAGCAGAAGACATGATTATGGAAGATATGCCTATCATCCCATTATACTACTATACTAAAGTAAAAGGCGCTAAGCCAGAAGTTAAGGGTGTTAGAGTTTCAGCTTTAGGACATGTATTCTTTGATAAAGCATATATCGAAGGTGAAGAATAATTTTAATAAAAAGAAGAGTCATATGACTCTTCTTTTTTAATTACCGGCTCTATTAAAATGCTGACTTGAAAAACCTTCTCTTTTTATAGATTTATGTTTTGCATTAGGATTATGATTATGTCCTTCTTCAGTTAAAGGAGTTTGATAATTGCATTTTTCCATTCTAGCTTTTTTATTATCGGGTTGACTATCTTTAGCCATAATATTACCTCCTTATAATTAGTGATATTATAGTTTTACACTATAATAGATTTTTAAACTGGAAAAAGATTCTTAAAGAAAAAGAGATGAGAAGTATTTAAAATTCTCATCTCTTTTTATATTAAATAATATTTAAAATTCTAATTTCTTTATATATTTAAATTCCTAATACATCGTCCATATTATATAATTTAGGTTCTATAACATCACTCATAAATTCACATGCTTTCAATGCACCAACTGCAAAAACTTCTCTTGATATTGCCTTATGAGATAATTCGATTATTTCTCCAGAACCTGCAAATATAATATCATGATCTCCAACTATTGATCCGCCTCTAATTGCATGAATTCCAATTTCATTTTTTTCTCTTTTTCTTTTTCCACTTCTTCCATAGATATAATTTGATTCATTTGGAATAGAATCCTTTATTGTATCTGCAAGTAAAAGAGCAGTTCCGCTTGGTGAGTCTACTTTTTGATTATGATGTTTTTCGATTATTTCAATATCATAATTTTCATAAAGGGTAGGAACTATTTTCTTTAGCAATGAATTTAATAAGTTTACACCCAATGACATGTTAGCTGACCTAAATAAAGGTATAACTTTACTTTTTTCTGAAATAAGTAGCAATTCTTCATCAGTATATCCAGTAGAACATAATATAGCAGGTTTATTATTCTTTGTTGATAATTTTAAAATATCAGTAAGTGCCTCAGGTCTAGAAAAGTCCAATAAAACATCATAATTTATATCAACATCATCAGAATTAGTATATATCTTAAAATTAGATTGATCATTTGGATATTTATCAATTCCTGCTACTATCTCTATATTAGGAAAGTTTTTCACTGCTTCTATAATTACTTTGCCCATTTTTCCACAACAACCATTTAATAAAACTTTTATCATAGTAAACTCCTTAAATTAAATTATATTCTTTTAAAGAATATTTCAGTATTTCAAGATTTTTATCATCCATATCGCATAATGGCAATCTAAATGCACCAACATCTTTTCCCATTAAGTTTAGTGCTGTTTTTATAGGGATTGGATTAGTTTCTATAAACAATTTATTAGCTATATCTAAAGTGTCTAATTGAATTTGTAGAGCTTTTTTAGTGTTGCCAGATAAAAATGTTGTAGCCATATCATGAACCGCTTTAGGCATTATATTAGCTAAGACAGAAATAACTCCCAAACCTCCAAGGGCCATAATAGGAACTACTTGGTCATCATTTCCAGAGTAAATATCTATATTATCTTTACATAAAGCCTTCATTTTAGCTACTTGGCTTATATTTCCGCTAGCTTCTTTTATAGCAACTATATTTTTAAGCTTAGATAATTCTAAAAGTTGAATAGGTGTTATATTTACTCCAGTTCTACTAGGAACATTATATAATATTATAGGAGTATCTACTGCATTATTTATTGATTCAAAATGCTTGAAAAGACCTTTGTTGTTTGTTTTATTATAATAAGGTGTTATAACTAAAAGAGCGTCTACGCCTACACTTTGGGCATATTCACTCATTTCAACAGATGCTTTAGTGTCATTAGTGCCTGTTCCAGCAATTACAGGTATTCTTTTGTTTACTACATCAACGGTAAATTTTATAGCTTTTTTTCGCTCTTCATTAGTCATTGTACTAGCTTCACCGGTTGTACCACAAATTACAATAGCATCTGTTCCTTCGTCTATATGCCATTCTATTAATTCTTTAAGTTTTCCATAGTTTACACCGGAATCATTAAAAGGTGTAACTATTGCAACAGCAGAGCCTTTAAAAATTGACATTACATATCACTCCTTATTAATAGTTCAGCTATTTGAACTGCATTTAAAGCAGCTCCTTTTCTAATATTGTCAGCAACTACCCATAGATTTAATCCATTATCTGTACTAAAATCTCTTCTTATGCGACCAACAAAAACATCATCTTTTCCAGATGCCATTAAAGCAGTAGGATATTCGAGCTCGTTTATATTATCATAAACAGTAAGTCCTTTAGCATTTATAAATAAATTAATTATATCATTTAACTCATAAGGCTTTTCAAGTTCAACATTTATACTTTCACTATGACTATTAAGAACTGGTACTCTTACTGCAGTTGCTGTAATTTTTAAATTACTATTATGAAGTATTTTTTTTGTTTCCTCAATCATTTTTATCTCTTCCTTTGTATATCCATTGTCTAGGAAAACATCTATATGAGGTAGGCAATTTCCTGCTATTGGATAAGGAAATTTTTTAGGTGCAAGTCCTTTAATTCCGTCTTCTAAATCAGCTATACCTTGCATACCAGCACCTGAAACTGCTTGGTATGTAGAATATACAATTCTCTTAATACCATAATTCTCTAATAGAACCTTTAATGGTATCATAGCTTGTATAGTAGAGCAATTGGGATTTGCTATAATACCATTGTGCCAAGTTATATCTTCAGGATTAACTTCAGGAACTACTAAAGGAACATTTTTATCCATTCTAAATGCACTGGAATTATCAATTACAATAGCACCATAAGATGCAAAAATTGGTGAAAATTTTAAGCTTATATCTCCACCTGCTGAAAATAAGGCAAAATCTATTTTCTTATTTTTAATGTTTTTCTCTAAGGTTTCTTCAACTAATATCTCATTTTCTTTAAATTTTAGTTTAGAGCCTGCTGATCTTTTTGAAGCAAAAAGATATAGAGTTTTTATAGGGAAATTCCTTTCCTCTAAAATTTCTAAAAACTTTCTACCTACGTTACCAGTAGCCCCAACTATAGCAACATTGTACATAAGTTTGTCCCCCTTTTCATTAATGTAAATATATATGTTTCAATAGTAATCTACTTAATTCAAATTAGTAGTATATTAAATGGTTAATATACTTGCTTTTTAAGTAAAATAGAAAATTTGAAATCATATATATTATTTAATTTTTACATAAGTTATTAAGATGCAAATTGTCATTTATAGGTTAGCTTAATACTAATCAATATAGTAACTTATATAAAATATACTTACTAATACTATAGTTAAATATTTGAATAAATTCAATACTTTATTATAATATATAAAATTTTGAAGTATATAGTGAATAATTAATTTTGATAGTATATTAGAAAAACTTTTGGAAAAAATATAAATATCATATTTATAGGGGGTATTAAAATGAGTAAAACACCATTAAAAAAAATAATAAAATCAAAAATTAAATCAAATAAGGAATTATCTGAAGCTGAAATTTTAAGAGAAAAAATAAAGTATGAAATAGCTGATGAACTAGGTTTAAAGGATAAAGTAGATCAATATGGATGGGGAGGATTAACAGCAGAAGAAACAGGGCGTATAGGTGGTATAATGACAAAAAGAAAGAGAATGTTAAAGATACCAACAAATGAAGAAATTCTAGGAAGAAAATAAAACTATTTTTGATTAATTATATAAAATTATTATGAATATAATCTTAAAGGCTAATTTTACTTGAAAATATAAAATAAAACTACATTCAAATTGTATATAAAAACGTACATTGAAACCATTTAAAAATTTTATTTTTTTCTATAGATTGACTAAAGGAAATTTTACATTTAATATAGTTTTAGAAAACTCTATTAAAAAGGGGGAGGGAAATTTTTTGACATATGGAGAGTTTGCTAAAATATATGATGAGCTAATAAATGAAGATATAAATTATGAAGAAATGTGCTCAAGAATTATTGAAATTTGCAATGGTGAAAATATAAACTTTAATAATTATTTAGATATAGCATGCGGGACTGGGAATGTTACAGTGAAGTTAGCTAAAAGTTTCAAAGAATCTTTTGCTGTAGATTTATCAGATGATATGCTTAGAGAAGCTTTTGATAAATTAAAGAAAGAAAAAATTAAATGTAAGTTAATTTGTCAAGATATGAGTGAGCTTAGTCTAAATAGGAAATTTGATTTAATAACATCAGTTTTAGATTCATCTAATTATATAATAGAAGAATCTAAATTTGTTGATTACTTAACAAGAGTTAAAGAGCATTTAAATGATGATGGTATTTTCATATTTGATATAAACTCATATTATAAGCTTTCAGAGATATTAGGTAATAATATATATACATATAGTGAAGAGGATGTATTTTATACTTGGGAAAATACTTTTGAAGATGATCTTTTAAGTATGTATTTAACATTCTTTGTTAAAAAAGGTGAATTGTATGAAAGATTTGAAGAAGAGCATTTAGAAAGAGCATACAAAGAGAGCTTTATAGAAAATAAACTTAAAGAATTGGATTTAAAAGTAATAGGTAAATTTGATGGATATTCAAATAGAAAAGTAGAAAATCAAACAGAAAGAATAATGTACGTAGTTAAAAAGTGATGGAGGAATATAAATGGATAAAATTATAAGAGCAACAGCAAAAGATGGAATGGTAAGAATTATTGCTGGAGAAACTACTGATTTAGTTAATACAGGAAGTAAAATACATGAATGTACACCAGTTGCAGCAGCTGCACTTGGTAGAATGCTTACTGCAGGAGCTTTAATGGGTACTACATTAAAATCAGAAAAGGAAGTAATGACTTTAAGAATAAATGGTGGCGGGGAAGCGAAAGGAATTACTGTAACAGCATATGAAGGTGGAAATGTTAAAGGATTTATCGGAAATCCATATGGAAATCTTCCTTTAAATGCAAAAGGGAAATTAGATGTAGGTGGATACGTAGGTGTAAATGGTGAATTTACAGTTATTAAAGATTTGGGAATGAGAGATCCTTATGTAGGTCAAGTTCCTATATATACAGGAGAAATTGGTGAAGATTTAGCATATTACTTTACAGTATCCGAACAAACACCATCTGCAGTAGCTTTAGGTGTTTTAGTAGATAGAGATTATTCAATAAAGGTTGCAGGTGGATTTATAATTCAAATGATGCCAAATGCCGATGATTTATTATCAGATTTAATAACATATAGATTGGAAGAAGTTCCTTCAATAACTCAAATGTTACAAGAACATGGAAGTATAGATAAGGTATTAGAGTATATATTTGAAGGAATGGATCTGAAAATTTTAGAAGATGTTACACCAGAATATACTTGTAATTGCTCAAGAGAAAGAGTTGAAGCAGCTTTAATATCTATAGGAGAAAAAGAACTTCAAGAAATATATGATGATGGTAAAGAAGAAGAAATTAAATGTAATTTCTGTAATACTGCATATAATTTTTCAAATAAAGAAATTGGTAAAATATTAGATAAAGCAAGAAAATAAAAAATTAAAGCTTAGATTAATCTAAGCTTTTTTGTTTGGAGGCGCCACCCAGATTTGAACTGGGGAATAAAGGTTTTGCAGACCTCTGCCTTACCACTTGGCTATAGCGCCAAACTTTATAATTATATTTTATGTTATAACATTTATTTTGATACTAAATTAAAATAAAAAGATTAATTAATACAAATAATAAACTAGGAGGTGAAAGTATGCAAGTAGAAATATTTAATAAAATAAATAAAATATTACTTGAAAATGAGAAACCATCTATAGAAATAGATAAACTAATGAAAAATGAAGAATTTAAAAATAGTGACTTTAGTATAGTTTCAAAGCTTAAAGATATACCTCAAGAAAAGAAGTTCCATCCAGAAGGAAATGTCTGGAATCATACTAAAATGGTAATAGATGTGGCAGCTAGGATAAAAGATTTTTCTAATGACAGTAAAAAATTTATGTGGTCTGCATTATTGCATGATATTGGTAAGATACCTACAACTAAATTTATTAAAGGAAGATACAGATCTTATGAGCATGATATAGAAGGAGCAAAAATGGTATATGAGCTTCTAGAAAGATATGAAGATATTAGATTTGTAGAAAATGTAAGTGAAATTGTAAGATTTCATATGCATCATATTTATATATTAAAAAATTTACCTTTTTCAAATATTAATAAATTATTGAGTAGTAAAAATTTTGATGATATAATATTACTTTTCATTTGTGATAAATTAGGTAGAGGAAATCAACAAATGCATGAAAATAGGAATAATATAAATGAGGTTATTACTATATTAGATATATTAGAAAAAGAAAATAATAAAAAGTATTATAAGTTAAGAGAAGATATTATAGAAATAGAAAAAATTATATTAAATTAAAAAATGAATTTTAAGTAAGGTATAATTTAAATAAGATAATCTTCTATAAATAGTTTTTACTTATAATACTAATATCGCTAAATTAATCACTTCTATAAGGTTTGAATAATAAGTCCAACCTTATTGTAGGTTATATATAATGATAGTATGTTTATTAAAAAATAGTGTTATATAAATATATACATAAATAAATTACTTTAAGGAGGATATTTATAATGAAGTACATATCAATATCTGGAGGGGCAGGACATGGAAAAGATACTCTTGCAAATAAATTGAAAAATATACTTGAGAAAGAAGGAAAAAGAGTATTTATAATTCATTATGCCGATTATTTGAAAATGGTTGCAACACAAGTATACAAATGGAACGGCTTAAAGGATGCAAAAGGAAGGGATTTACTTCAAAAATTAGGAGATCGAATGAGAGAAATTGATGAAATGTTTTTAATAAATGAACTACTAAAAATACTCAGTTTAGTAAAAGATGATTTTGATGTAGCAATTATACCTGATGCAAGGTTTCCAAAAGAAATAGAATGTTTGAAATCAATAGGAAAAACTATATCGATACATATTACTAGATTAGATTATAATAGTATTTTAACTAAAGAACAAAGTAACCATAATACTGAAACAGCTCTTAATAATTATGCATATGATTATAAGCTTTATTCTTATACAGATAAAGAAATTGATTCAATAGATTTAATCATAAAAGATATACTGCATTAAATTTTTAATTCAACTATATAATTTCTTAGATTACTTTATAGCTATATAATATTAAAAATTATATAGCTATAAAAGGTAAAAAGCATATCTACTTTTTATAACTTTCTTATCTTATTTATTCACATGTTAAAAAATTTTATAATAAACAAAGAATTATAAATTAAATTGTTAAATCAATATTAGAAACATTTATATATATAAAACGTATTATATAAAAGGCTATAAAACAAGTAAGCTTCCTCTATCATGAAGTTTTTCATTCATTAGATAAATAGGGGTTATTCCATACTTTTTTAAAAAAGATTTTACTTTATCGCCATAAAGATATAAATCTAAATTACCATAGAAGGCCATTAAATCTTTATTAATAAGGCCACCTACGCCACCAATAAAGCCATAATCTAAACCTTCTAGTATTATATCGCCTGGAGGTAATAGCAGGATATCAAAACCATGATTTTTTAATGTGTTATATATTCCGGTATCGTTAGTTATAAAGGCTTTATCATTTACTGGTAAGCAAGAACATTTGGTATATCCTTGTTTAACATTAATTAAATTTTTGTGGCTTTGAGTTGAAAGTAAATTTTCGTCAGTATATTTTAAGTTATGTATAAAATGATTTTCTAGAATCAATGCATTTAAAAATATATTTTCAGGATAAGAATAGTTTAAGAATTTTGAACTTTCTATATAGTTTATATTAAAAATATCAAGTTTTTCTTTGAAAATTTTTGATATATCTTTATGAATTATTACTTTTTTCGACTTTTTATCTATTATATTTAATTGTATGTCCACATGACCATCAATAGCTTTGTACAAATTATTACACTTTGGTATTTCTAATATTGATAAATTAAGAGATTTAAGTACTTTTTTTTCTAATTCAGTAATTCTATAATCAACAAAACAAATCATAAATAGGCTCCTAAAAATTAATAATAAATATGGATTAATTATAGATTAGTTATGTATCTTTGTCGATTGTTAAGAAATATTTTTTGAATATAGTTTTAAAATTTATACATACTATTACTAGAAAGGGAGTGAAATCCATGCTTGTACTAAAGCTTGTTTATAATGACGATCTAGATTTTGTAGGTGAAATTCAGGAGTTAAGGACTATTCTAAGGAAAAAAGACATAAAAATTGGGATAGTAGAAAGTGTGGAACTTGATAATCATATAGTAAAGATATTATGTGATGATGATAGTTATAATGAAAGAATAAAAGATATCATAAATTTATATATAAGTAATGTGTTATATAAAATTGTTATAGAACAATATAAAGAAAAAGAAATGTTTGATTTTTTAACTGAAAATTATTTCTTTCTTAAACAAGAAGAAGTAATAGAAGTTGAAGAAGAAATCATGCAAATATTATTAGGAAAAGAATCTCTAAAATTTGATAATTTAGTGTATTGCATGAATAAAATGAATAATGTAATAGAAAAAATTAAGGGGTGTTTAGAAGAAAATTCAGAAATAAATATAAATGGGTTTATTAGATTTAGAATGAAGGAGCTAAGAGAAGATATAGAAAACATAATAGATAAGGTTATTGAAAGTTATATGGTAGAAAAAGAATACAGAGAGTTTGTTAAACTATTAAAGTATTTTGTAGATATTCAAGAAAGCAAAATAGATGAAGTAAATATACTTATTGATGAAATTGGAAATTACTCAATAAAAGATAAAAATAAAGAAGATATATTTAATGAGTTTATGAAAGAATTAATGGAGTGTAGAATAGATACAGATGCGAAAATGGAAGATATAATAATAAGCGGGTTAATAACTAATGCTCCCAAGAAAGTAATAATACATGGAAAGAAAAATTGCTTAAATAAAGAATTTATAGATACAATAGAAAATGTGTTTGAAGATAAGGTAAGTTATTGCAAAGGATGTTCTTTATGTATAGAAAAACAAGTTAAATTTTAAAATTATGTTGACAAGTTTTTTATCAAATAATATAATTACAATTGTTAAGAAGAAACAAAGCCGTTTCTCACCTTACGGCAGAGCTTAGTAAGGTAGTATATTCTTATTTTAATTTATTATTTAAATTAAACGTGAGTATTATGAGGACGGCATATTGCTGTCTTTTTTATTTTGTTCAAATATAGTAAGTTACAAGATAAAAAAGAAGTTTAATGTTTAGCATTATTAGATATGCATAAAATGCAATTTAAAAGTGATTCTAAATAATTCGATATAGAAGAGTTAATTTAAAATTACTACTTATAATTAAGGGGTTAATCAAGAATGAGAAATTATTATTTAACATATATTTTTGAAATTGGTTTATGATATTTTATAATTATTAGAATTTATGCCCCTTAATAAAGCATAATCTGAGAGGAGGATTTTATTATGCCAAAAATGAAAACGCACAGAGGTGCAGCAAAAAGATTTAAAAAAACAGGTACAGGAAAGCTAAAAAGAGCAAAAGCTTTCAAGAGCCATATCTTAACAAAGAAAAGCTCTAAGAGAAAGAGAAACTTAAGAAAGACTGCTTATGTTTCAACTACTCAAGAAAAAGCAATGAAGAAATTATTACCATATTTATAAGATTGTAGGAGGTTTGAAGCATGGCAAGAGTTAAAAGAGCGGTAAACTCACGTAAAAATCATAAAAAAGTATTAAAGCTTGCAAAAGGTTATTATGGTGGAAAGAGCAGATTATTTAAAACTGCTAATGAATCAGTAATAAGAGCTTTAAGAAATGCTTATGTTGGAAGAAGATTAAAGAAGAGAGATTTCAGAAGATTATGGATAGCAAGAATTAATGCTGCTACAAGAATGAATGGTCTTTCATATTCAAAATTTATAAATGGAATCAAATTAGCTGGAATTGATATGAATAGAAAAATGTTATCAGAAATAGCTATAAATGATCCTAAGGCATTTGCAGATTTAGTAGAAGTAGCAAAAAGCCAACTAAATAAATAATTACTGCGACCTTATGGTCGCATTTTTTGTAGATAGATATAAATAATATAAATATAAATAGTTTATAATAATTAGTATTACTATATAAGTTGTAAAATTATTATATTAATAAGTAATACTGTAATAATATCAATTACTTAGATCATTAATTGAAACTTATATATAAATTTAGTATATCTAAGAGGTGAAGATATGCAGTTTAGTTCGAAAAAAAAATTTAGGTTAAATGGAGTTCAAATATTAGCATTAGGATTCTTGATAGTGATTATAATAGGTGCAATTATATTATCCCTACCTATCTCATCAAGAACTGGTGAGCCAACAAATTTTCTGGATGCTATTTTTACATCTACATCTGCAGTATGTGTAACTGGATTAATAACATTAGATACTAGTACACATTGGAGTGTTTTTGGTCAGACAGTTATTATAACGTTAATAGAAATTGGTGGACTTGGTTTTATGTCTTTTGGAGTTCTTATATCCTTAATATTAGGTAAGAAAATAACTTTAAGAGAAAGACTTGTTATGCAAGAAGCAATGAACACATATTCTATTCAAGGCCTTGTAAAAATGGTTAAATATGTTCTGATTTTTACTATGTCAGTACAATTTTTTGGAGCATTATTGTTATCAACACAATTTGTGCCTGAATATGGTATTGGTAGAGGAATATTTTATAGCATTTTTCATTCGATTTCAGCTTTTTGCAATGCAGGATTTGATTTGTTTGGAACAAGCCTAGTCGGTTATTCAAGTAATAGCGTAGTGATTTTAGTAATAAGTGCATTAATAATAATTGGTGGATTAGGATTTACAGTTCTTTTAGAGATATATGAATTTAAAGGGATGAAAAAGTTATCCCTTCATTCTAAATTAGTACTAATAACTACAGCTATATTAGTATTTGGTGGAGCTATTTTAATGTTAATATTTGAATATAATAACGTTGACACAATAGCAAATATGAATATTAAAGATAAATTATTAAATTCGTTTTTTGCATCTGTAACTCCAAGAACAGCAGGGTTTAATAGTATATCAACCAGTGGCATGACCTTAGCAAGTAAATTTTTAACTATAATATTAATGTTTATTGGAGGATCTCCAGGATCTACTGCTGGTGGTTTAAAGACAGTAACTTTTGGTATCTTAGTATTAACTGTTATTTGTGTAATAAAAGGAAGAGAAGATACGGAAGTATTTGGACGAAGATTTACAAAAGAAATCGTATATAAGTCATTTACTTTATTATTTATAGGAGTATCTTTAGTAATATTTTCAACAATGATTTTATCATACACTGAAGTTGGTGTTAGTTTTATAGATTTATTATATGAAACGACATCAGCATTTGGGACTGTAGGGATAACATTAGGGCTTACTCCTAATCTAAGTTCTATAGGTAAAGTTTTAATTATGCTTATGATGTATTTTGGAAGAGTTGGTCCTCTTACTGTAATGCTTGCATTAACAAGAAAGCGCAAGAAATCTGGTTATAAATATCCAGAAGGGAAAATTTTGATAGGTTAGGAGATGAATTCAATTGGCTAATAAACAATTTGTAATTATAGGGCTTGGAAGATTTGGATCTTCAATAGCAAAAACCTTATATTCTTTGGGAAATGATGTATTAGCAATAGATAAAGATGAAGATATAGTACAAGAAATAGCTGATAGCGTTACACATGCTGTACAGCTAGATGCAACAGATGAAAATGCTTTAAGGGCATTAGGAATAAGAAATTTTGATGTAGCAGTAGTTACTATAGGGGATAATATTCAATCAAGTATTATGGCTACGTTATTAGTAAAAGAACTTGGAGTTAAATATATTATAGCTAAAGGTCATAGCGATTTACATGCAAAAGTTCTTTACAAAATTGGAGCAGATAGAGTTGTACTACCAGAAAAAGATATGGGAGTAAGAGTTGCTCATAATTTAGTTTCAGCAAATATATTAGATTATATTGAACTTTCAGAAGATTACAGCGTTATGGAAATTCAAGTTTTAGATGAATGGTCAGGAAAAACTTTAAATGAATTAAGACTTAGAAGCAAATATGGAATAAATGTTATGGCAATTAAAAGAGGCGATGAAGTTAACTTATCACCATCAGCAGAAGATATAATTGAAGATAATGATGTAATTGTTGCTATAGGATCAGCTGAAGACCTAAATAGATTAGAAGGCATGATAGCTAAATCAAATTAACGAGGTGTAAATTTTGATTTATATAGAAAGTAAAGAAAATAATTTTTTTAAGTCTATAAAGAAACTTAAAGAAAGACGATTTAGGCAAAAAGAAGGTAAGTTCATTTTAGAAGGATTTAGATTAATAGAAGAAGCTGCAAAAGCTAATATGGAAATAGAATATATAATTTTATCTCAAGGTAATGAGGAAAAATTATATAACAGTAGTTTAAAAGAAGTTATTAATGATGATAAAATATATGTTTTTTCAAGTAGTTTATTCCTACAAATATCTTCTACAGAACATCCTCAAGGAGTTATAGCAGTAGTTAAAAATAAAAAAATGACTATTGATTTAGACGGTGGATTTTTCCTAGTATGTGATAAAGTTCAAGACCCGGGTAATTTAGGAACCATAATAAGAACTGGCCACGCAGCTGGAGTTGATGGAATAATATTAACAAAGGGAACAGTAGATATTTATAATGATAAAACAATAAGATCTACTATGGGTTCTATATTTTATGTTCCTATTTTTTATGATGATGAAGATTTTAGTATTATTAAAAAACTTAAAGATAATGGGGTTGCCTTAGTAACAACATCTCTTGAGGAATCTAAAAACTTTTTTGAAGAAAATTTAAAGGGAAAAATAATGCTAGCTGTAGGCAATGAAGGTAATGGGATAAGTAATGAGCTTTTTGAGCTTGCAAGTAAAAAGGTAAAAATTCCAATGCCAGGTGGAGCTGAATCTTTAAATGTAGCAATAGCAACATCCATAATTTTATTTGAAAAAGTAAGACAAAATCTAATATAGAAATAAATAGAAACTTTCTATTGAAATTAATTAAGTTTATTTGTATAATAAATTATAAATTAAATATAAAAAGACAATGAATGAGAAAGTAGATATAAAGGACTTTACAGGGAGAAATAGTCTAAGACTGGAAGCTATTTTAAAGAAGTTTATATTGAAGTTCCCTCAGGAGTCCTAGAAGTGAAGTTAACAGTAGTTTCTAGCGGGTTTAACCGTTATTTAAATTTGAGTTGGGTTATAAAATTATAAAATTTTATAACCAATTAGGGTGGTAACGCGGCACTTCGTCCCTTTTGTTAGGGACGAAGTTTTTTTATTTTAATCAAAAAGGAGGAACAAATATGCAAGAAAAGTTAATGTCTATTAAAGAAAATGCATTTAATGAATTAACAAATGTAAATACTAGCTCAGAATTAGAAGAAATAAGAGTTAAGTATCTAGGTAAAAAAGGAGAGCTAACTACTATATTAAGAGGAATGGGATCATTATCTCAAGAAGAAAGACCAATAGTAGGAAAGCTTGTAAATGTAGTAAAAAAAGAAGTTGAAGATAAGATTGAAGAAATATCAAGAGGAATAAAAGAAAAAGAAAAAAATGCTAAATTAGCATCAGAAGTTATAGATATATCTCTGCCAGGAAATAAGAGTTTAATTGGTAAGAGACATCCTTTAGATTTAACTTTAGAAAGTATGAAGAATATCTTTATATCAATGGGTTTTACAGTAGAAGAAGGCCCAGAAGTAGAATTAGATCATTACAACTTTGAAGCTTTAAATATTCCAAAGGATCACCCAGCAAGAAGTGAACAAGATACTTTTTATATAAATGATAATTTAGTATTAAGAACACAAACTTCACCAGTTCAAATTAGAGTTATGGAAAATCAAGCTCCACCAATAAAAATGATAGCTCCAGGTAAAGTATATAGATCAGATGCAGTTGATGCAACTCACTCACCTATATTCTATCAAATGGAAGGATTAGTTATTGATAAGGGAGTTACATTTGCAGATTTAAAAGGAACTCTAGAGCTTTTTGCAAAGAAGATGTTTGGAGATAAGGTTAAAACTAAGTTTAGACCTCACCATTTCCCATTTACAGAACCTTCAGCAGAAATGGATGCAACTTGCTTCGTATGTGAAGGAAAAGGATGTAGAGTTTGTAAAGGAAGTGGATGGATAGAACTTTTAGGTTGTGGAATGGTTCATCCACAAGTATTAAGAAATTGTGGTATAGACCCAGAAGTTTATAGCGGATTTGCCTTCGGATTTGGCGTTGATAGAATGGTTATGCTTAAATATGGAATAGATGACATCAGACTATTATACGAAAGTGATATGAGATTTTTAAATCAATTTTAATTAGAGGAGGTAAAAGAGATGAAAGTACCATTTAATTGGTTAAAAGATTATGTTGAAGTGAATATAGATGCAAAAGAGCTTGGAGATAGATTAACATTAACAGGTTCAGCAGTAGAAGAAGTTATTACTCAAGGGGATGTAATTAAAAATGTAGTTACTGGAAAAATTGTTGAAGTAACTACACATCCAGATGCTGACAAATTAAAGATTTGTCAAGTTGATATAGGAGCTGATGAAAAAATTCAAATTGTTACAGCTGCAACAAATATGAAGGAAGAAGATATAGTACCTGTTGCTCTTCATAAATCAACTTTAGCAGATGGAACAGAAATTAAGAAGGGTAAACTTAGAGGGGTAGTATCTAATGGTATGTTCTGCTCAGAAGAAGAACTTGGAATAGCTGGTGATGAACCAGTTCATGGGTTAATGATTTTACCTAAAGATGCACCATTAGGAATGGATATTAAAAAATACCTAGGACTTAACAAATCAATATTAGATTTTGAAATAACTTCAAATAGACCAGATTGTTTAAGTATTGTTGGTATGGCAAGAGAAACTGCAGCAACTCTTTCTACATCTTATAAGATGCCAAGTTTTAATTATGAAGTAAAGAATTCTGAAAATATCAATGATAATTTAAAAGTTGAAGTTAAAGATTCTTTATGTAGAAGATACATGGCAAGAGGAGTTAAAAATGTTAAGGTTATGCCTTCACCAAGCTGGATGCAAGAAAGATTATTAGAAGCTGGTGTTAGACCTATAAATAATATAGTTGATATAACTAATTTTGTAATGTTAGAACTTGGAGAACCAATGCATGCTTTTGATGCAAGGGAAATTCAAAGTGGAAAAATAGTTGTAGAAAGAGCTAAAGATGGAGAGACTTTTGTAACTTTAGACGAAATTGAAAGAAATCTTGATTCTAGCTTCCTATGCATAAAGGATGGAGATAAAACTATAGCTTTAGCAGGAATAATGGGTGGATTAAATTCAGAAATTAAAGAAGATACAACTGAAGTTATTTTTGAATGTGCAAACTTTGATGGAACTAATATAAGAGTTAACTCTAAAAAGCTTAATTTAAGAACTGAAAGTTCATCAAGATTTGAAAAAGATATAGATCCAAATCTTGCAAGTCTTGCAATAGATAGAGCTTGTGCTTTAATCTGCGAACTTGGATGTGGTGAAGTAATGGAAGGAACTATTGATGTATATACTCAAAAGAAAGAAGAAGGAAGTATTACAGTAGATTCTAACTGGATAAATAAATTTTTAGGAACAGAAATAGCAAAAGAAGATATGAAAAAATATCTTGATTCTTTAGATTTAAAAACAGAAGTTGTAAATGATGATTTAGTTATAAATATACCAACATTTAGAATTGATATAGCAATTAAAGAAGATATAGCTGAAGAAGTTGCAAGAATATATGGATATGATAAGATTCCAACTACAATATTTAAGGTATCTACTGAAAGAGAGCCTAAATATAAAAATGAAATATTAACTGAAGAAGTTATAAATACTATGATAGGAAGTGGATTAAATCAATCTATAAGCTATTCTTTTGTATCACCTAAAGTTTTTGATAAAATCAATTTACCAGAAAATAGTGAGCTAAGAAATGTTGTAAAGATTAAAAATCCACTTGGCGAAGATTATTCTGTAATGAGAACAACTACTATTCATTCAATGATGGAATCTTTAGGAAGAAACTATTCAAGAAATAATGAATATGCTAGATTATTTGAGGTTGGTAAGATATATATACCAAATGAAGATGAAACTGTTCTTCCAACTGAAAAGAATATATTAACAATTGGTATGTACGGAAACTGCGATTATTTAGATTTAAAGGGAGTTGTAGAAAATATTGTTGAAGCTTTAGGTCTAAATAAAGTAACATTTGCTCGTGAAGCTGAAAATCCTAGCTATCACCCAGGTAAAACTGCTGCTTTAATGATTGGTAAATCAAAAGTAGGGGTATTAGGTGAAGTTCACCTTGACGTTTCAGAAAACTATGGCGTTGATGTTAATTGCTATTTAGCTGAATTAGATTTAGATTTATTATTTAATAGTGCTGAAACAACTAAGAAATATAAGCCACTTCCAAAGTTCCCAGCAGTTACAAGAGATATAGCTTTATTAGTAAATGATGAAGTATTAGTGCAAGAAATAGAAGATACTATTAAAAAAGCTGGTGGAAACTTAGTTGAAAAAGTAAAATTATTTGATATTTATAAAGGAACTCAAATACCAGAAGGTAAAAAGAGTATAGCTTATGCAATTGCATATAGAGATGAAAAGAAGACACTTACAGATAATGATGTTAATAAGGTTCATGATAAAATATTAAGAAGCCTTGAATATAAATTAGGTGCTACTTTAAGATAATAAAAACTTTATATAAAATATTAATAAAGCTGTATGAAGAGAGAATTCTTAAAATACAGCTTTATTATTAATAATATTTGTGTATATATAATATGTTTTTTATAATATAAAATATATGATAAAATAAGACATATTCTTATTTATGTAAAGGAGAAAAATATGAATTATATCATTAATGCATTAAAAGGGATAGTTATAGGAGTATCCAATGTTATTCCAGGGGTAAGTGGTGGAACTATGGCTGTTGTAATGGGAATATACGATAAAATAATATATTCTGTTAATAATTTTTTTAAGGACATAAAGAAAAATATATTATTTTTAGGCTCACTTGGTATTGGAGCTGTAGTAGGAATATTATTGTTTACTAACTTAATTGATTATTTACTTAAAAGTTATAATGAACAAACTAATTTTTTCTTTATTGGATTAATATTAGGTACAGCACCATTATTATTTAAAAAAGCAACAGAAACAAAAGTAAGTGCTGGTAATTGGATAGGATTAGTGATAGGGTTTATAATTGTTGCTGGATTAGGTTTAATAGAAAAAATTAATCCTGATGCTGCGTTTTTAAGTTCAATATTTAAACCTAATGCAATAGGATTCTTTGTAGCTGGATTTATAGCAGCTGCAACAATGATATTACCTGGAATAAGCGGTTCATTTATGTTATTACTAATAGGTTTATATGAGCCAATAATAGAAATAGTAAAAAACTTTGACATCGTAAATATGGCTATCGTTGGAGTTGGAGTTGTTGGTGGATTTTTATTAATGACTAAACTTATAGAAAAAATATTTATCAAGTATCCTCAAACTGCTTTTTGTATAATTTTTGGATTAGTAATAGGATCAGTATTTGTAATTTATCCAGGTTTTACATTTGGATTAATGGGAATAGTATCAATAATTTTCTTAATAGTAGGATTTGTTATTGCTTATGTAATAGGAAAAAATGAAATATAAATAACAAAAGGATATTTTAGGTTTTAATAGTGTTAAGTCTAAAATATCTTTTTATTTTATTCATTCATATAGTTTTTAGTACACATATATGAATTTGTTGTATATTTTTAGTTAAATTTAAATCTTTATTGCAACATATATACATTCTTTGGAATATTTATGTTAGAATAAAATTAGTTATAATTATTATGTTAACGAGGTGTATTATGAATACTGTAACTATAAAGATAAATGGGATTGAATATAATCTAAAGGGAAGAGAAAATGAAGAATACTTATTAGAAGTAGCAAAGTACGTAGATGGAAAAGTGAAGGATATTATGGCAAACAATAGAAAGCTAAGCTCTACAGCAGCAGCTACTCTTGTTGCGTTAAATATAGCAGATGAACTATTTAAAGCAGATATAGAAATAGAAGTATTAATGAAGAAAAATACTTCTTTAGATGAAAGAAACTTAACATTGAAAGAAAGAATAAAAGAAATTAGAGAAGAAGCTGAAGGAATAGAATTTAATACTTCTAGAGAAATTAATAAGCTAAATGAAATAATAGATGAATTAAATAAAAAACTTTTAGAGGCAGAAGAATTAAAAAATAAAGTTACACTTCTTGAAAATGAAAATGAAGAAAATAATATATTAAGAGAAAAAATATCAAAATTAGAGAAAGAAATAAGTGCTAAAGAAGTAGATATAAATGAAAAAGACTCTTTAAAGTTAGAAATAGATTCTTTAAAAGATGAAAATTTAACTTTAAGAGAAGAAGTAGAAAACTGCTACAAAGAAGTGGAAAACTTAAAAGAAACTAATGAGTTATTAAAAACTAATGAAGTAGGATATAAGGAAAAGTTTATTAAACTTAATGAAGAATGCAAAATAATGGAAGATGATTTTAAAAAGACAAAGGCAGAAAAAGATTTATTAAAGCAAAGAAACAAAGAAATAAAATTCCAATTACAAAATTCGAAATATAAAGTTTTAGATTTGGAAAAAAAATTGATTGATATACAAGTAAAGCTAGCTTATGAGAAAAAACAAAAAAATGCTTTGCTTAAAGATGTATAATTATAATGTATCTAATGTTTTAAAGACAGCTTGATTTTTCTTAATTAAGCTGTTTTTATGTATTCAGAAAGTAAGTTATAAAACTATAATAGAAAAAATTTAGAATTTATGATATATATAATTAGGAACGATAAAAGCATAATAAACTAAAGTTTAGGAGAAGTAGTTATGAAGAAAGTAGAAATTTTAGCTCCAGCAGGGAGTATGGAAAGTCTTATTGCAGCAATGAACAAAGGTGCTGACGCAGTTTATTTAGGTGGAAATAAATTTTCAGCTAGAGCATATGCATCTAATTTTGATAATGATAATATGATAAAAGCTGTTGATTATGTACATAGCTATGGAGCTAAGGTTTATGTAACATTAAATACTATATTGAAGGAAAATGAAATTGAAGAAGCTGTTAGATATGTAGGATTTTTATATGAAATAGGTGTAGATGCAATAATACTTCAGGATTTAGGTTTATTTAAAAGAATAAAAGAGGACTATCCTGATTTTGAAATACATGCATCTACGCAAATGACTATACATAATGGAGAAGGTGCGCTATTTTTTAAGGAAAGAGGTTTTCATAGGATAGTTTTATCTAGAGAATTATCTGTAGATGAAGTTAAATATATTTCTAAAGATTTAGGAATAGAAACAGAAATATTTGTTCATGGTGCATTATGTATTTCATACTCTGGACAATGCCTTATGAGCTCCATGATAGGTGGTAGAAGTGGAAATAGAGGTAGGTGTGCACAACCTTGCAGAATGGAATATACATTAAAGGGAAATACATCTGGAGAAAGAAAGGCTTATCTTTTAAGTCCTAAGGATACATGCACAATAGAAGACATGAAAGATATTATAGATTCAGGAACTTATTCATTAAAAATAGAGGGAAGAATGAAAAGGGCAGAATATGTTGCTGGAGTAGTAGAAAATTATAAAAATGCAGTAGAAAAGGAATTATATAATACTGAATATAATGTTAGTAAAGGAAAAAGAGAACTGCTACAACTATTTAATAGAGGAGGATTTTCTAAAGCTTATTTACATAAAAATGTTGGAATGGATATGATGAGCTTTAAGCATCCAAGAAATACGGGAGTACCTCTAGGAAAAATAGAGAAAAATGGAGAAATAGTTTTAAAAGAAGATATTGCTTTAGGTGATGGATTTAGGTTTAGGGAAAGTGGATTTTCAATAAATAAAATTATCACTAATGGAAAAGAAGTAAAAGAAGCAAAAAGAGGAGAAAGAGTTAAAATATTTCCAACTGCTTATAAGGTAGGGGATGAGATATTTAAATCATTAGATAAAAAATTATTTGATTCTTTAGAGGATTCTATAAAACCATATAATAGAAAAATTTCCTTAAAAGCAAATGTTACTTTTAAGGTTGCAGAACCATTAAGAATAAGAATAGAATATAATGATAAGAATTATGAATTTTTAGGCGAAGTTGTTGAAAAGGCAGAAAAAAGACCTTTAGAAAAAGATAGAGTTATAGACTCACTATGTAAATCTGGAGAGAGCGCTTTCAAAATAGATGAAATTAATTTTGAGGCTTTTGAGGATGGATTTATAAGAGTTAGTGATTTGAATAACCTAAGAAGAGAGGCTTTAGAAGGAGTTCAAAAATCTATTACAAAATCTTTTAGAAGAAAGAGACCTAAAAATTTAGATAAAGTTGATAATATTAAGAGCAGTGATATAGGTTTAGATATAATATATCAATGTATTACGAGAGAACAGCTTGATACTTTAATAGAAGAAGGTATTAAGGATATAATAGTTGATGTATTTAATAGGGATAAAGATTCTATTAAGGTTAAAGATTTAATAGAAGTATCTCAAAATAAGGAGCTTAATATATATTTAAAGGTTCCAAATATAATAAAGAGTGAATTTAATAATGTAATAAATATAATAGAAAAGGTAAAAGAATATATTAAAGGAATAGTGACTGTTAATGTTGGGATAATTCGTAATTATCAAGATGAAATGATGATAATAGGTGATTATAAACTTAATATAATAAATTCAGAAGCTTTAAAGTTTTATCAAAATGAAATTGATATTCCTACACTAAGTTTAGAGCTTAATAGGAAAGAAATTAAAAATATGCTAAAAGGAAATAAGGGGAATGTACAAGGAATAATATATGGTAAAACTGAGCTTATGATAAGTGAATATTGCCCTATTGGAAGTACTTTTGGTGAAAAGTCATCTTGCAGTGATTGTAATCTTGCATGTACAAGGGATGAGTTTACACTAATAGATAGAATGAATGAAAAATTTAGAGTTATGACTGATATTTTCTGTAGAAGCTATATTTTAAATCCTCATCCATTGAATCTTATTGAGGAAAAAGATGATTTGAAAAATCTTGGAGTAAATTCTTTTAGAGTTGAATTTAGAGATGAAAGCTCTAATGAAGTAAAGAAGGTACTTAGAATGATAAGAGGAGAGGAAAAAGTTAATACTAATAATTATACAAAAGGTCATTATAGAAGAGGGATAGAATAGAGGAGAAAATATGAGTATTATATTACTAAATTATTTACTTTTAGGCGTAGTTTTATTAAACTTATTAGTTATATTAGGAACAAGAAAATTTAAAAAAAATAATAAAATAATAAATGCAAATGCTGAATATAGAAGAGAAGGTATTAAATTATTACAAGATCTTTGGAAAAAGCAAATTATAATGATTGCTATAGGAGTAACGTTATTTTTATTAGCTATATTAATTAAGGAAAATGATAATAAGATTGCAATTAAAACATTTGCAGTTATAAGTAATTTATATGTACTGATTTCAGCATTATTAGCTACCTATAACTATAATAATTTTAATAGAGGCATAGCTAATTTATTAAGCAAAATTAAAGGCTAAGTTAATGAAGAGGAGATATTATGGAAGAAAGAACTCTTAGAGTATTAGAATTTAATAAAATAAAAGAAAAATTAAAAGAATATGCAATAACACATGGTGGAAAAAATCTTATAGATAATCTTATACCTTATGATACTGTATTTGAAGTTAAAAATAAGCTTAAGGAAAGTAATGAAGCATTGGATTTATTAATAACAAAAGGAAATCCTCCATTCGAAGGATTATTTGATGTCAGAGAGGGAGTGGAGAGAGCTAAAAAAGGAGGAGTACTATCAGCAGGTCAATTATTAAAAATTGGTGGTATGCTTAAATGTTCAAGAAGATTTAAGGAATATATATCTAGAAGAGAAGATGAAGTTCCTCATGTCATTTTAGAAGATTTAGCATATATACTAACTCCTATAAAAAATCTTGAAGACATTATAGAAATGTCTATAATTTCTGAAGATGAAATAAGTGATAAAGCAAGTAGTACTTTAAATGGAATAAGAAGAAATTTAAAAGAAAAAAATTCTTCGGTTAGAGATAAAATAAATTCAATTGTAAGAGCAAATGCAAAGTACCTTCAAGATACTTTATATACAATGAGGGGAGATAGGTATGTTTTACCTGTAAAGGCTGAATATAAGGGAGCAGTTCCAGGTCTTGTACATGACCAAAGTTCAACTGGAGCAACATTATTTATTGAGCCTATGAGTCTTGTAAATTTAAATAATGAAATTAAAGAACTTAAACTAAAGGAAAAAGCAGAAATTGAAAGGATATTAATGGATTTATCTAATAGAGTTTATGAAAATATTGAAACTGTTGAATCTAATTATAAGATTCTTACAGAATTAGATTTCATATTTGCAAAAGGGAAATATGCTTCTAGTTTAAATGCTATTTGTCCAGAAGTTAATGAAGATAGAAGTTTTGATATAATTCAAGGAAGACATCCTTTAATTGATCCTAAGGTAGTTGTTCCTTCTGATATTTATTTAGGTAAAGAATTTAATACTTTAATGATTACTGGACCCAATACTGGGGGGAAAACAGTAACGTTAAAGACAGTTGGATTATTACATTTAATGGGACTTAGTGGACTTTTAATACCAGCAAAAGATGCTTCAAGCATAAGCTTTTTCACAAAGATATTTGCTGATATAGGAGATGAACAAAGTATAGAGCAATCCTTATCTACCTTTTCATCTCATATGACTAATATAGTAAAAATAATGAAAGAAGCAGACGATAGTTCATTAGTTTTATTTGATGAATTAGGGTCAGGTACTGATCCAGTTGAAGGTGCAGCTCTAGCAATAGCTATAATAGATACATTAAGAGAGCAAGAAGCTAGGTTAATAGCAACAACACATTATAGTGAATTAAAAGGATATGCTTTAAGAACAGCTGGGATTGAAAATGCATCTGTTGAATTTGATGTTGAAACTTTAAGACCTACTTATAGACTTTTAATTGGTGTTCCAGGAAAATCAAATGCCTTTGAAATTTCAAAGAGATTAGGACTTCAAGACGATGTAATAAATAAAGCTAAAAGTAATATTTCATCAGAAAATCTTCAATTTGAAGATTTAATAAGGGATCTTCAAGAAAAAAGTATTTTAGCTAATAGAGATGCAAGGGAAGCTAAAAGAATAAAAATAGAAGCAGAAGAGCTTAAAAAGAAATATGATGAAAAGTTTAAAAAATTAGAAGAAGTTAGAGATAAAGCGTATAATGAAGCTAGAAGAGAAGCAAAAGATATTATAGCAAAAGCAAAAGATGAAGCAGATGAAATCTTAAAGGCAATGAGAGAACTTGAGAAGCTTGGAATTTCTCAAGGTGGTAGAGCGAGATTAGAAGAAGAAAGAAAGAAACTTAAGGATAGTTTAGAAAAGAAGGAAGAGTCATTATATAAAATAAGAGAAAATACAGGAGAAGTTATTGAAAAAGTAATTTTAGGAATGGATGCATATTTACCTTCTTTAAATCAAAATGTAATAATTATTACAATGCCTGATTCAAGAGGAGAAGTACAAGTAGAAGCAGGTATAATGAAAATAAATGTTAAGTTAAAAGATTTAAGAAAAGTTAATAATACACCAAATAAAAAAGAAAAGAAGAAGAGAGAGCTTAAGTTAAACTTAAAATCAATAGAAAGTAGAGTTGACTTAAGAGGAATGGATGCAGAAGAAGCTTGTTATAAAACAGATAAATATTTAGATGAAGCATATATGGCTAATTTAGGAGAAGTAACAATAGTTCATGGAAAAGGAACAGGAGTTTTAAGAAAAGCTATAAATGATATGTTAAAAAGGCATCCACATGTTAAAAGCTATAGATTAGGCGAATATGGCGAAGGTGGCGATGGAGTAACAATAGCAATTCTTAAATAAAATAATAATTAAAATACTATTAAGATAAGGAAAGACTCGTGTTTTCGAGTCTTTTTTTATGTTATAATTATATAGGAAAAGAGGTGTATATATGTATCTTATAAGTAGTTGTTTATGTGGGGTTAATTGCAAATATAATGGTAGTAATAACTTAAATAGTAAGTGTTTGGATCTTTTTAAAGAAGGTAAAGCCATTTTGATATGTCCTGAACAACTAGGAGGACTCCCTACACCTAGAACTCCAGCAGAAATTCAAGGAGATTCAGAAGGCGTTTTAAATGGTAACAATAAAATTATAACTAAAAAAGGTTTAGACGTTACCAAAGAGTTTTTAAAGGGAGCATATGAGACTTTACATATAGCTAAATTAAGTAAAATAAATAAAGCTATTTTAAAAGAAGGAAGCCCATCATGTGGAGTTAATTATATTTATGATGGGAATTTTAATGGAACAAAAATAAAAGGCAAAGGTTTGACGGCTACTATTCTAGAGAAAAATGGAATAGATATTATAAGTGATATTGACTTGAAGGGAGAATAATTATGGGGATATTAGATATTTTTAGAAAAAGAAAAAGAAAAAATTACGAAGACGATTATGATGAAGAGTATGAAGATGAATATGAAAAAAAGATAGATGATTTAAAAGAGAATGATTATAAAGAAGAACTTAATTATAAAGAAGAAATAGATTTGAAAGTAGAAAAAAATACTATTGAAAATCTTGAAGAAATAAATTTAAAAGAAGAGGTTAAACTATCAAAGGAAGAAATAGATAACATAATTTCCAGTGAGATTTTAAAGGTAATTGAATTATATGATGATTTCGATCAAGTTAGGATAGTAGCAAGAGAAGCAGCAAATAATATAGGAAGAGAATATTTAAGTGAATTACCAAATTACTTAAATGGAAAAATACATAAGCCAAGTAGGTTTATAGATAAGTATAATGAAATAGGAGAGTGGTCTATAGTTGTTGAAAATTCAGTATTAATGATAATTTACAGCTATAAAGAAGATGCAGTTCCTATTCTAGAGAAAGTTTCACAAAGAAATTCAAATTTAAATTTAAAAGCTACAAATTTATTATGCAAGTTAGCAAGTGAAAATGTAAGAACAGAAGAAATAATTAATTCAATTATGAATAATTTAATTGCGTTTAATGATGAAAATAAAATTATTATTTTAGGATTTATGTCTCAAATTAAAGAAAATAATCAAGTAATTGGATTAATCCAACATTTTTATAAGAGTTTTGTAAAGAATGGAGAAATAGAAAATGCTTATAAGACATTAAAGCATTTAATAAATGCAGCAGAAAGATTTACTAAAGGACATTTGAAATTTCTTAAAGCAATAGCTATGGGCAAAAATGTAATTAACTTAGAAGAAATTATGATGATAGAAGAGGATGATCCAAGGACTCTTTCAATTGATAAAATTGATGATTCTTTAAGAATTGATGCAGCGATGACATATTTTACGTTAGATAATAATGATGCTGATATAAATAGCAAGTTATACTATTTAAGTGAATATTCTTTAGATAAAAACTTAAGAGAAAAAATTAAGATTTTATTAAGTGAGTAGAAAATTTATAAAATATAAATTATATTTAAATTTATGTGCACTAATGAATGCTGAAAAGTAATGGAGGGTGGATTTTGAAAAAGCATAAAACAAGCAGAAGAAGGAAAATGTTAAAACGAAGGATTATTTCGTTAACTATTTTGGGAGTTATAATTGGATTGTTTTTATATACTCCTATTAAAATAAAACACTTTAGTTTATTGAACTCCGAAGCAGAAGCTAGTGAGCGATTTAGTCTTCAAATGGAATCTATAAATGATTATAAATATATCAAAGAGAGTTTTAACAATATATATACTACAGATGAAAATATAAATGAAATTAATAAATTTATAGAAAATATTGAAAAGAATTTATCACAAGGGATAACTGAAGAGTTAGAAAGCTTAATTTCAAACTTAAAATCAAAAATAAATGAATTAAGTGCATCAAATCAAATAGAGCTTGAAAATATGTTTAATGATATAAATGAGGACAACCTAAAAGGTTTTTCAAAAGAAGAAATGAATAAGGTTAATGAACTTACTGATGAATACAATCAATTATTTAGTGAGAAAAAATATAAACAAGCTAAAGAAACATTAAATTCATTGATTAATTATATAAATGAAACTAAAAAGGTTGCCAATGAAAGACGTATAAAGGAGACATATGAAGAAAAGTCAAATGAAGATGCAAGTGTAAGGGAGCCTAAATATATAAATGGAATTTTAATTGTAAATAAAGAGTTTGGATTACCGGATAGCTTTGCACCAGGAGAAGGGGCAGAAGCAAGGCAAGCATTTGAAAATATGAAGGCAGATGCAGCTAACGAAGGCATTTATTTAAATGCATTTTCAACTTATAGAAGTTATTGGAGTCAAAATAGACTATATTGGAATTATGTATCGAATTATGGGCAAGATCCTACAGATACATTTTCTGCTAAACCTGGATTTAGTGAACATCAAACAGGGCTTGCTTTTGATATAGGTGGTGTTGATAGATCACTTTGGGCAGAAGAAGATTTTAAATATACTGATGAAGCAAAGTGGCTTAAAGACAATAGTTATAAATATGGATTTATTTTAAGATATCCGGAAGGTAAGGAATGGAAAACTGGATATATGCATGAGTCATGGCACTTTAGATATATTGGAGTTGATCATAGTAAAAACTTTAAAGATAGTGACTTAACTTTAGAAGAATATTTAGGATTATAATAAAAAGGTAATTTGATTTTAAAATGGACCTTATGTCAAGGACAATTTTATTTATCAAATTACCTTTTTATTATTTATAGAAACTATAAAATATTCTTATTTATTTTATAGTAAATAAATAAAACTTATAGGTGTTCTATTTATTTACAATTTTAATGTTTTCTACAGTTAAATCTTCTGTTCCTTGAACATATAAATTAGCTCTTTTTAAATCATGAACATAATCTACAACTTCTTGAGTTATTTCCTCTCCAGGACAAAGTACTGGAATTCCAGGAGGATAAGCAAGTAAGAATTCACCAGAAATTTTACCTATGCTTTCATTTAAAGGAATTGAAATTTTATCACTATAAAAAGCTTCTCTTGGATTAAGTATTTTTGTTGGTATAGCAGGAATATCTAAAAAGTCTTGAACAGGTTCCTTTTTACCATAATAATCATTAGATATTTCTTTAAGTGCAGATAGTAATCTATCCATACCTTCTTTAGTATCTCCAAATGAGCCAACCGCTAAAACATTATAAAAATCAGATAATTCCATTTGAATATGATATTTATCTGCAAGGATCATATCAAGTTCAAATCCTGTTATTCCAAGTTCTCTAGAAGAAATAGTAAGTTTTGTAGGATCAAATGAATATGAACCAGGCTTTCCTAGAACTTCTTCTCCAAAGCAATAGAATCCAGGAATTTTATTTATTTCATCCCTAGTATACTTGCAAAGTTCTATTGTTTTTTGAAGTAAGTCTTTTCCTTCTAAGGCAATTTGTCTTCTAGCACAATCTAAAGATGCCATTATTATATATGATGGAGAAGTTGTCTGCATTAAATTTAAAATTTGTTGAACTCTTTTAGGATCTACATATTTACTTTTAACATGTAGTAAAGATCCTTGAGTCAATGATCCTATTATTTTATGTGTACTTTGAGCACAAATATCAGCACCAGCTTTTAAAGCTGACATAGGTAATTTTTCTGAAAATGCTAAATGAGGACCATGTGCTTCATCTACTATTAATGGAATATCATAGCTATGGACTATATCAGCAATTTTCTTTATGTCGGTTGCAACACCATAATAAGTAGGATTTATAATTAATACAGCTTTAGCATCTGGATTTTCTTTAAGAGTTTTTTCAACAGTTTCAGGAGTTACACCGTGAGCAATTCCTAATTTCTTATCAATTTCAGGTTCCATAAAAACTGGAACAGCGCCACTTAAAATAATACCAGAAGTAACTGATTTATGTACATTTCTAGGAACGATTATTTTATCACCATCATTTACTACTGCAAGGATCATAGCTTGTATAGCACCTGATGTACCGTGAATTGAGAAAAATGAAGCATGTGATTCATAAGCATCAGCTACTAATTCTTGGGCTTTTTTTATAGGTCCAGTAGGATGATGTAAGCTATCAACTAGTTTAAATACTGTAACATCTATTTTAAATGGATTTTCACCTATAAAATTTTTAAATTCTTTATCTATACCTACTCCCTTTTTGTGTCCAGGAACATGAAATGGTAGCGTGTCTCTATCTACATACTCCTTAAGGGCATCAAAAAGAGGAGTTTCATTTTGATTTAATTTATACAATTTAGAACACCTTCTCTCTTATAACTATTATTGGTTATCCAATAAGTTTTATACAAACAATAATATTATATTTTATTAGTTTAAACTATGCAATAAAATACTCACTTTAATTAAAAGAAATATGTAAAATAGTGAAATTTGAATAAAATATAGTTTTTCTGACAACAATATTTGAAGAGAAGCTGAATAATAGGAGGAATTATCTGTGAATAACTTAAACTTAAATAAGAGAGATTCAAACATATCTAACAATGCAAAGAAGCTAAGAAGAGCTGGAAAGGTTCCAGGAATATTATATGGTAAGAGTTTAAATGATTTTATGTTTGAGGTTGGAGAATTAGAATTATGTAGAGAAATTTCTAAAAATGGAGAGCATGGAGTATTGGACTTCGATTTAAATGGATGTGCTCATAAAGCTTTAATTAAAGATGTTCAAAGAGATCCAGTATCACATAAAATAATTCATTTGGACTTAGAAGAATTACAACAAAATCAAAAAATAGTATCTTCTGTACCAATTCATTATGTGGGAGAAAGTCATTTAGGTAAAAGAGGAATGGTATTACAAAAAGAGAAAGATAGTATAAGAGTAGAATGTACAGCGGATACGTTACCAAAACATGTAGATATAAATATCAATAGAAGTGATGATGGATATGTCTATAGAGTAGGAGATTTAGAAATAGCATCTGAACTTTCAATAATTGATGATTTAAATACTGTAATTGCTTCAGTAAGCTACGAAAGAAAAACTGTAAGTGATGATATGGAAGAAATAGCAGAAGAAAATAGTAAAAAGTAATAAAAATAACCTTGAAAAATGTAAAGAGATGCAATATGTTATCCCTTTACATTTTTTTATTCCATAATTAAACTCTTTAGTGTATAATATTACCTGATTATTAGTTTTAGGAGGGGTAGCATGTTATATAGAGAAAAATATAATGATTGGTTAGAATCAAACATAGTTGATGAAAAGATGAAAGATGAATTAAGAGCTATAAAGGACGAAAAGGAAATTGAAGATAGATTTTATAAGGATCTTGAGTTTGGTACAGGTGGACTTAGAGGTGTAATTGGTGCAGGAAGTAATAGAATGAATATATATACTGTTTCCAAAGCAACTCAAGGATTTGCAAATTATTTAAATACAAGATTTGAAAATCCTTCAGTAGCAATAGCATATGATTCTAGAAATATGTCAAAGGAGTTTTCAAAAGCTGCAGCCTTAACTCTTTGTGCAAACAATATCAATGTATATTTATATGAAGGTTTAAGACCAACTCCAATGCTTTCTTTTGCAGTAAGACATTTAAATTGTACTGGTGGTATTGTTGTTACAGCTTCACATAATCCTAAAGAGTATAACGGTTATAAGGTTTATGATGAGTTTGGTGGTCAAGTTACTGATGAAAAAGCTAACATAATAATAAGTGAAGTTAATAAAATAGATAGTTTTGATAAGATAAATACAGTGGATGAGGAAGAAGCTTTAGCAAAAGGATTGCTAAAATATATTGGAGAAGAAGTAGATAAAGCTTATATTGATTCAGTAAAAGGTTTAACTATTAGAAAAGAACTAGTAAAAGAAAATGCTAGTGATTTAAAGGTTATATATACTCCAATACATGGATCAGGAAACATGCCAGTAAGAAGAATTCTTAATGAACTTGGATACACTGGGGTATCAGTAGTTAAAGAACAAGAAATGCCAGATGGAAACTTCCCAACTGCATCATATCCAAATCCAGAAGAACCAGCAGTATTTAAATTAGCATTAGAAATGGCTAAAACTGAAAATCCAGATGTTATTTTTGCAACAGACCCAGATGCAGATAGAATTGGTGTTGTTGTAAAAGATAGTGAAGGTGAATATAGAGTATTAACTGGAAATCAAACAGGATTATTGTTAACTCAATATATTTTAGATGCTTTAAAAGAAGAAGGAAGGCTACCAGAAGATGGAGTTATAATTAAAACTATAGTAACTACAGATGGTGCTAAGAAAATTGCTGAAGCATATAATATTGAGCTTATGGAAGTATTAACTGGATTTAAATATATTGGTGAAAAGATTCAAGGATTTGAAGTTAATAAAGATAAGACTTATATTTTTGGATTTGAAGAAAGTTATGGATATTTAGCAGGAGATTTTGTTAGAGATAAAGATGCTGTAATAGCAGCTATGCTAATAGCAGAAATGACTTTATTCTATAAGGAAAAAGGAAAAAGTCTTTATGATGGTTTAGTAGAGTTATATGAAAAGTATGGATACTTTAAAGAAACTCTAGTATCATTTGAGTTAAAAGGAAAAGAAGGAAGCGAAAAAATATCTAAGTGTATTGATTCTTTGAGAAATGAAAATCTTGTGGAAGTTAATGGAGTTAAGGTAGTTACAAAATATGATTATAAGTTAGGAACTGAAGAAAATATAAGCAGTGGAGATAAAAAAGAAATCGATCTTCCAAAGTCAAATGTTTTAAAGTTCGTTTTAGAAAATGGTGCATGGTTTGTAGTAAGACCTTCAGGAACAGAGCCAAAAATGAAAGCTTATGTTGCTGTTAAGGGAAATAGCCTAAAAGATTCAAAAAGAAAAACTAGAAAGTTTCAAAAATGAAGTAGTAACTTTAATCAATTCTAAGTTAAATTAAATATAAAAAGTTATATAGTTATGATAGTAGGGTAAGTTATTATGTTAATAGCTTACCTTATTTTATATAACAAAGTATAACCTTAAAACTTATAAAATATGAAAGTGCTTTATATAAAATTTCAAGTATATTTGCTTAAAAATGGCTAGTTTTATTAAAGGGGACGTAGTCATTAATTTGGAATGAATAAAAAGCTGTGCAATAAAAACTTATCAAATTACTTCAAGTTACTGTAAGTAAACTTTGTATATTAACTTTCTTATTTGAAAGCTTTTAAAATATATAGTATTATTTATAATAAAGCTATTTTTAAGGAGGTATCTGTATTGGATTATAATGCAGCATTTAAAGAAAAGTTAGGTAAGTTATTATTTTTAGAAATGGATAAAGAGGGGTTTAAAGAAAGTGTACATATTCCTACTTATGTAGATTTTAAAAATAAAGATTTATATTTACCTATTTCTCCAGAATATATAACATCAAATGTTAATAATGAAGTTAAAATTAAAAATTTACCTATATATTATTTTATAGAAGGAATGTTTTTTGCAATAGGAGCAGATGAAAATTTAAGATTTAATGAAGATTATGAAACTATATTAACATATATTAAGGATACAGAAAATTGTATAAAAAGTATAATTTCTAAAAAAATAAATGATGAGAAATTAATAGATGCTTATTTACTTTTAAAAGGATTTTATAGATATTCAAAAGATATGGATGTTATGAAAAAACTTTTATTAGTTGGTGAAAATTTAAGAGAAAAGGATAGTGCTTTTAAAGATATTTTATTGCAAGATATAGAATATTGTGAAGAAAATTCTTTAAAAGTCCCAGAAGCATATCTTTATAAGACTTTGATATTAAAAGATGATGGGGACTTTAAAGGAGCAAATGTTGCAATTAATGAGTATTTAAATAATGGTGGTAAAAAAACAGAAGAGGTAAGTATATTAATTGATGATATAACTAATATATCAAATTATGAAATTGCAATAGAACATTTAAAAGACGATCCAGTTAAAACAGTAAAATTATTACTTGAATTACTAGAAAAATTTGAAAATAATCCATTGGTTTATTATTATTTAGGTGTTGCTTATAGAAAACTTGAAAATTATGAAAAAGCTATTTATTATTTAAATGAAAGTTTAGGAAGAGAAAGTGGAATATATGAAGTAGTTGTAGAGCTTGGAATAAACTATGCGTGTATAAATGACTTTGAAAGTGCAATTAAATACTTTAAGAAGGCTTTTGAAGTTACAAAAGAAGTAGAAATATGTACAAATATTGTTATGTGCTATATGAATTTAAATAATTTAGAAGAAGCTAAATTGCATCTTGATATAGCTAAAAAATTAGATCCAGAAGATGAAATTGTAAAAGACTTAGAAAAGATGTTAAACAAATAGTTATATTTTGCGAAGCAAAATAGTGAAGAGTGAAATAGTTAATAGGGAAAAAGTTAAGGAGAAAATCCTTACAGGATTTTTTTGAATAAAAGGTGTTTTGCACTTATAGATTAAATTTTGCGTAGCAAAATATCCTAAGCTTTTAACTCTTTCACTCCTAACTTTTCACTAATAAATTGCTTCGCAATTTTTAACTTTAGTAAGTTAGATAAATATGGTATTATAATTATGAATAATTTTACTTATGTATTATTAAGGAGAAAAGATGAAAGATAATGATTTTATTAATGTATTAGGATATAAAGTATATAAAAATAAATTACTAGATGCTTTAAAATATATTGATAAGTTTGATAAGGTTCATATAATATCAGGAAATCCAGAAGTGCTATACACAGGACTTTATAATAAGGAATTATTAGAAAACTTTAAAAGTGATAAAGCATTTATAATACCAGATGGTGTGGGCCTTCAAATTGCAGCTAAATACTTAAAGACTCCTGTTGAAGAAAAAATAGCAGGAATAGATTTAATGAAAGGAATAATAAAAAAGTGTTCAAAGGAGAATAAAGGGATATATTTATTAGGAACAAGTGATGAAAATCTTAATGCTTGTGTTGCAAATTTAATTGTTAAGTATCCAAATATAAATATTGTTGGATATAGGAATGGTTTTTTTGATATAGATAAAGTAAATGAAATATTAAATGATATAAAAGAAAAAGAACCATATGCGATTTTTGTAGCTATGGGCTGTCCAAGACAAGAAGAGTTTATAGTAAGATATATGGAAGAGTTACCATGTAAAATCTTTATGGGAGTTGGCGGAAGCTTTGATGTGATTGCAGAAAAGGTTAATAGAGCACCTAAGTGGATGATAAAACTTGGATTAGAGTGGCTCTATAGGGTTTCAAAGGAGCCATGGAGGATAAAGAGACTTGGAAGTATTCCTAAGTTTTTATTGCTTGTTGCTAAAAATAAAAAGGTGAAGTATGAGTAAAAATAAGATTTTTAAAGCAACTTTTATAGTAATGGCTATGACTTTATTAAGTAGAATAATAGGTTTTGGTAGAGATATGTTAGCAGCATATCACTTTGGGGTAGAAGGTTCTTATGACATATATGTTGCTTCAGTTGCAATACCTGAGTCGGTATTTATGATAGTTGGGCTTGCAATATCAACTACCTTTATACCAATGTTAAGTGAAATTAAACATAATAAAAGTAAAGAAGAGATGTTTAAGTTTTCAAATAATGTTATTACTATTTTAAGTATATTATCAATATTTATAATTATCTTAGGATTAATATTTACAAAGGAAATAGTTAATATTTTTGTGCCTAAGTTCACTATAGAGCAAATTGAGCTAACTATATTTTTAACTAGAATAACTTTAATAAATATAGTTTTATTATGTGTTAATGCTTGTTTTTTATCAATACTACAAGTGTGTGAAGATTTTATTGTCCCATCAATATTAGGATTGTTTTTTAATTTTCCAATAATAGTTTATTTAGCTTTTTTTGGAGAGGTAAGTATTATAGGGTTAACTATTGCAAATATATTAGGAAATTTATTAAGAGTATTAGTTCAAATCCCATCTTTATATAAGCAAGGTTATAAATTAAAGTTATATATAGATTTGAAAGATGAAAAGCTTAGAAATATGATGATTTTAATACTTCCAGTTATAGTTGGAGCTGGAGCAAATTCAATTAATATGTTAGTAGATAAAAGCTTGGCATCAGGATTAACTACAGGTGCAATGGCCTCATTAGAATACTCTCAAAGAATAGTTACATTTGCAAATACAGCAATAACAACATCAATAGTATCAGTAGTTTATCCTTTAATGGCAAATAGATTGAATGCTGGAGATAATACTGGATTTATAAAATATTTAACTAAATCAATAGTAATAATATGCTTATTTTTAATTCCTATAACTTTTGGAATGCTATTTTTAAGTAAAGAAATAGTTGCAGTATTTTATGAAAGAGGAAAATTTGATTCAAGTGCGGTTATTTTAACTTCTATGGCATTGCTTGGATATTCCTTGCAACTACCTTTTGCAGGAATAAGAGATATCTTAAATTCTTCATTATTTTCAATGAAAAAAACAAAACTTACTACCATTAATGGAATAATAGGTGTTGTTATAAATATACTTTTAAGTATAATTTTATCTAAATACATAGGGGTACTGGGGATAGCGATAGCTACATCTGTATCATCTTTAGTAATAGCTTTATTATTATTAAATTCAACTAGAAAGTTAGTTGGAAACTTTAATGTAAAAGAAGTTATTATAAAGATTAGCAAAGTTATACTAAGCTCATCATTAATGATTTTAATTCTTTATTTTGTAAATAATTTATTAGGAATAGAAAGTCCTTTTATTATTATTTTAATTGACGGAAGCCTTGGAGCAATATTATTTATGATTATGTGTAAAATTTTAAAAATAGAAGAATTTGATGAGGCTTTAAATATGATAAAAGGAAAAGTTAAGAAGGAGGTTTAAATTAATAAAATGAAAATATTATTTATTGCATGTTATTCACCATTAATTAACAACTCAGCATCGATTGAAACTCTTCAATATTTAAATAATTTAGCAAAAATTAAGGAGAATACTATTCATTTATTAACTGTAAACTTTCCTTCAAATTCAATTTATTATGATGAACATATATTTAATATGTTAGATAAGAGAATTAAATTACATATAATTTCAGGTGGAAAGTTATTTGAAGCAATAATGCCAAGAAAAACTAAAGAAACAGCAGTTGTTAATGCTAGTTTAGGAAAGATTAAAGTTAAAGGCGCTTTAAGAAAGGTGAAAAAGATACTTGCAGTGCCAGATATGTATTTATATTGGGCTTTTAGAGCAAGTAAATATGGCATTGAGCTTATGAAAAAAGAAAAATTTGATGTTATGTTTTCTATGCATGAACCTCCATCTAGTCATATATGTGCATATAAAATTAAGAAGAAGTTTCCTAGTCTTAAATGGATAACATATTGGAGTGATCCTTGGCTTAAAGATTCTACTAGAGAGTCATCTAGTTTAATAAGAAGAAATTTTGAGGGAAATTATGAAAGAAATATAATTTCTTTAGCTGATAAATATATTTTTGTTACAAATGCTAATAGGGATGATTATATAGAAACCTATAACATAAAAAAAGAAGATACTTACATTATAACAAGAGGCTATGATGAAAAAATATATTCAGATATAAAAGAAAAGGAAAATCCAAAATTAATTGATAATAAGAAGATAAATATAGTTTATACTGGAGAAATCTTTTCAAAGCTTAGGGATGTTAGACCATTTATTAAAGTTATAAATAAACTTAAAGTGGAAAATAATAAGCTATATGAAAGTTTAAATATACTTTTCTTTGGAAATATAGACGATGAAAATATTAAAAATGAATTATCAAGTATAAGTAATGTGAAAGTATCAAATAGAATACCTTATAGAGAAGCACTAGCATATATGGTTAATGCTGATATATTATTGCTTTTTGGCAATAAAAATTCAAAGCAAATACCAGCTAAAATATATGATTACTTTGGTTGTAATGGATATGTTCTAGTTGTTTTAGGTGATAAAAATGATCCTATAACTGATGTAGTAAATAATTTAGATAAGTGTAGTATAGCTTTAAATAATGAACAAGAGATTTATAAAAGTATTTCTGAATTATCACAAAAGATTTTAATGGGAAGCAAATCAAATCCAATTAAAGAGTATGAGTGGGAAAACATATCTAAAAGATTAAATTCCATTTTGAAGGGGGAGTAGTTATGCATGTTATGTTTATACCGTCGTGGTATCATAATAAAAGAAACCCCGTGCATGGAAGCTTTTTTAAAGAACAAGCGATAGCACTTAAGGAACGTGGAATAAAAATTACTATTGCTTATAATGAGATTTGGCCATTAACATTAGCTTTTAAGGTAAAAGAAAAAATAGGGTTAAATTATAGTGTTGAAGAAGGCTTAAAAACATATAGATATAAAAATTTTAATTATCTTCCTAAGAATCCTATGATGTTTAAAGTATTTAATAGGAGATTAGAGAAGTTATATAAAGAAGTAGTGAAAAAAGAAGGTAAAGTAGATTTAATACATTGCCAATCTTCATTTTGGGCAGGAATAAGTGCTAATTATATTTCAAAAAAGTATAATATACCATTAATAATAACCGAACATTCTTCTTTGGAGAAAGCAATATATATAAAAGAAAGTTATAAACCTTTAATAAAAGAATCTTATTTAGAAGCAGATGAATTAATAGCTGTTGGTAATGGGCTAAAGAAAGAAATATCAAAATTTTGTGGAAGAAAAGATATAAAGGTTATACATAACTTAATACCTATAGAAAATTTCTATATAAGTAAAAATAAAAATAAAAATTTCACTTTTTTTTCTTTAGCATTTTTGGAAGGTGAAAAAGGGATGGATACTCTTATAAGATCATATGCTAAATACTTAAAGGAAAGTAATTCTAAGCTTCTAATAGGTGGAGATGGAAGTCAAAAGGATTTTTTAATTAAACTATGCGAAGAGTTGGAGATAAAAAATCAAGTAGAATTTTTGGGCGCTCTGTCTAGGAAAGAAGTTTCGCATTATATGAGTATATGTGATTCTTTTGTATTAGCCTCAAGATACGAAACATTTGGAGTTGTTTATATTGAAGCTTTAGCATCAGGAAAACCAATAATAGGAACTTATAATGGTGGGGCTGAAGATATTATAAATTCTAAAAATGGATTGATTGTTAAAGTTGACGATGTTGATGAATTAGGGAATGCAATGAAATATATAATGGAAAATAGTAATTCTTATAATGCAGAAGATATAAGAATAGACTGTATAGAAAAATTCTCTAAAGAAAAAATAACAAATGAAATACTAGAAATTTATAATTTAGTATTAGATAGGAGAAGTTAATTATGTTGTTTAAAGATTATACTGTAGATAAATTTATATTAGAATTATCTTCAGATGCGCCTTCTCCAGGAGGTGGAAGTACTGCTGCATTAGTAGCGGCGTTATCTAGTAGTTTAAACTCTATGGTTTACTCATTAACAATAGGTAAAAAGGTTTTTGAAAAATTAAGTGACAATGAAAAAAATAAAATGGTTAAACTACAAGAAGAAGCTAAAGAGTTTATTAAGAAAGCTCAAAATTTCATGGAACAAGATAGAGATGATTTTTTAAGTTTAATGGATAGCTATAAATTACCTAAGAATAATGAAGAGGAAATTATAATAAGGAAAGAAAAAATTAAAGAAAACACCATGAAAGCAATGAAAACACCGTTATTATTAGCAGAAGAGTGTATTAAGTTTTATGATAATATTGAATTTGCAATTAAACATGGTAATAAAAATTTGATTTCTGATGCTGGTGTTGCAACTGTTTTATTACACTCAGCAATAGAAAGTTCAATAATTAATGTAAAAGTTAATTTGAACTTTTTAAAGGAAGAAGAATTTTGTGAAGAAATAGAAAATAAATGTAAGAGTATCCTTAATATTTCTTATGTGAAAAAATGTAATTTAATGAATGAAGTTGAAAATATAATATATCCTTAAAAA
>NZ_JH815222.1:1763986-1784539 GCF_000158375.2 Clostridium sp. 7_2_43FAA | reverse complement strand
AAAATATAGTCTCAAAAGAGACTATATTTTTTTAAGGTAATTCATTTAAAGATTTAAATTCATAACCTTGAGCTTTAAGTTCCTGAATTACAGTTTTTAATATCTTTGTATTTGTATCAGATACTGCATGTAACAACATTATAGAGCCTGGATGAGCTCCATTTACTATCTTTTTTATTGCAGCCGATTCTTCAGGTTGATTATCAACAAGCCAATCCTTATACGCAAAGCTCCAAAAAATTGTTTTATATTCTAAATCTTGAGTTTTCTTTAAAGAATTTTTAGAATATTTCCCCATTGGAGGTCTAAAAAATTTAGGCATATCTTGTGATGTTAATGCTTTAAATTCTTCTTCTACTTCAGTAAATTCTTTTTTAAATTTTTCAGTATCTAGAATACTAGCCATTGATGGATGATGAGATGTATGATTACAAACTAAATGTCCTTCATCTACCATTCTTTTAACTATTTCAGGTTGTTCCTTTATATAAGGCTTAACTACAAAAAATGCAGCAGGAACTTGTTCATCTTTTAAAATATCTAAAATTTTAGGGGTATTACCATTTTCATAACCCTCATCAAAAGTTAAATATAATACTTTAGAATTTGTATCACCTACATAATAGGCTCCAAAGTCACTAAAGAAGTCAGCAGATTCTTTTGGAGGTTCTGGAGTTTTCCCTTTTTCTCTATTTACAAAATACCAATTTAGCTCTAAATCATCAGATGCTAGAGCATTTGTAGGCATAAAAGAAAAAGTAAAGATAATAATTAAAGATAGTAGAAAAGTAGCAAAAATATTTACTTTTTTCATTAGTTCACCACCTTTTTATAAATAATATCTATTTTTATAAGTTGCTTAAAAAATAGAATTTTTAACTACAACTTATATAAGTTTATTTTTATCTAAAAAAATTCTTTTACACATAGAAATACAATGTATAAATGTTATTAATTGCCGATTATATATGTTTTAGTTAATAATATATATAAGTAACATTATTTTAGAATATGAAATCTTGTCTATAAAATAATATTTAATGAAAAGGTAAAAGAGTAAAAAATGAAAAAGTAATGATGTTTTGATAAATAAAACTCAAAATTAAATTTATGAAACTCATATCTAATTCAAAAATTCCTTGAGTTTTTACTCTTTAATTTTTTAATTATTAATTCTTTTATTATTAATTCTTTATAACTTATATAATACTAGCAATTATTTATATTTTTTAATTACTTATAAATTTTCATTATAAGTTATATATATTGAAATAATTTATATTGTAGAGTATAATTTTAAGGATATGATTTAAGAGAAGAAAGGAATGTACATAGATGAATTTAGGAATAGTTGGTTTACCAAACGTAGGTAAAAGTACTTTATTTAATGCAATTACAAAAGCTGGAGCAGAGTCAGCAAACTATCCTTTTTGTACTATAGAACCAAATGTTGGAGTTGTTAGTGTACCAGATAAAAGATTAGATGTTTTAGAAAAAATGTATAACACTAAGAAGAAAGTTTATACTGCAGTTGAATTTTATGATATAGCAGGGCTTGTTAAAGGTGCTTCTAAAGGTGAAGGGTTAGGAAATAAGTTTTTATCTCATATAAGAGAAGTTTCTGCAATAGTTCATGTTGTAAGATGTTTTGATGATGGAAATGTTGTACACGTTGAAGGGTCAGTTGATCCAATTAGAGATATAGAAACTATAAATTTAGAACTTATATTTGCTGATTTAGAAGTCCTGGAAAGAAGAATGGAAAGATCAATTAAACAAGTTAGATCTGGAGATAAAAAGGCTAAGGAAGAATATGCTTTAATGGAAAAGGTTAAAGCTCACTTAGAAAAAAACTTACCTATAAGAACATTAGAAGTAACAGAAGAGGAAGAAGAGTTAATAAAAGGATTATTCTTAATAACTTCAAAACCAGTTCTTTATGCATGTAATATATCAGAAGATGATATGATGGAAGGGAATACAAATAATGAGTATGTTCAAAAAGTAAGAGCGCATGCAGAAAGTGAAAACTCTGAAGTTGTTGTTGTTTGTGCAAAACTAGAAGAAGAACTATCAGGTTTAGAAGATGAAGAAAAACAAGAAATGTTAAGTGAATATGGCTTAACAGAATCAGGATTAGATAAGCTTATAAGAGCTAGTTATAAATTATTAGGTTTAATAAGCTATTTAACAGCAGGAGTTCAAGAAGTAAGAGCTTGGACTATAAAAGAAGGAACAAAAGCTCCACAAGCAGCTGGTAAGATACATTCAGATATAGAAAGAGGATTTATTAGAGCAGAAATAGTTTCATATAATGATTTAGTAGAATGTGGTTCAGAAGCAGCAGCTAAGGAAAAGGGACTTTATAGATTAGAAGGTAAAGAATATGTTATGAAAGATGGAGATGTAGTAAACTTTAGATTTAATGTTTAATTACTTCTTTAAAAAAGGCTGATTCAAAATCAGCCTTTTTTATTTTTGAAATTAATAATTACAAATTTTATAACTTTTTATTAATTATGTAAAATAAATTCTTAAAAAATCAAATAAACCTTGAAGAATTGGTTGAAATTCTATAAAATAATACTATAGAGTGGTTAAAAGTGGTTAAAAGTGGAGCAAATATATTATTAGTATTATGAGGTAGGGGTAAAGATGTTTATAGGAGAATATCAACATGCGATAGATGCTAAAAATAGAATGATAGTCCCTGTAAAGCTAAGAGAAGGGTTAGGTAATAATTTTGTTATTACTAAAGGCTTAGATGGGTGCCTTTACGCGTATCCAATGGAAGAATGGAGAGCTCTAGAAGTTAAATTGAAATCTTTACCACTTACAAATAAGGATGCAAGAGCATTTGTTAGATTCTTTTTTTCAGGTGCCTGTGAAGTTGAAGTTGACAAACAAGGAAGAGGCTTAATTCCTCAAAATTTAAAGGAATATGCATGTATAGAAAAGGAAATAGTAAGTATAGGAGTATTAACTAGAGTTGAGATTTGGGGTAAGGAAAAATGGCAAGAATATAATGAATCAGATATAGATTTTGATTCTATTGCTGAAAAAATGAGCGATTTAGGAATATAAGGAGTAATATTATGGAATTTAAACATGTATCGGTACTTTTAAATGAGTGCATAGAGGGATTAAATATTAAAGAAGATGGAATATATGTTGATGGAACACTTGGAGGAGGGGGACATTCTTTAGAAATCTTAAAAAGGCTATCAAAAGATGGAACTTTAATAGGTGTAGATCAAGATAAAGATGCACTTAAAGCAGCAGGGGAAAGGTTACAAGATTTTGCAAATGTAAAGTTTGTCCATAGTAATTTTTATAATATTGATTCAGTTTTAAATAACTTAGAAATAAAAAAAATAGATGGAATGCTTATGGACCTTGGTGTGTCATCTTATCAATTAGATGAAGGTGATAGAGGATTTAGCTATATGCAAGATGCCCCTTTAGATATGAGAATGAATAGAGAAAGTTCTTTATCTGCATATGAAGTTATAAATGAATATGAAGAGGAAGAAATTTATAGAATAATTAGAGATTATGGTGAAGAAAAATTTGCTAAAAGAATCGCAAGATTTATAGTAGAAAACAGAGAAAATAAACCAATAGAAACTACATTAGAGTTAGTAGAAATAATAAAAGCTGCTATACCTGCTAAGGCTAGAAGAGAAGGACCACATCCAGCAAAAAGAACTTTTCAAGCTATTAGAATAGAAGTGAATAGTGAATTATCTATATTAAATAAGGCAATTGAAGATGGCGTAAATAGATTAAATAAGGGTGGGAGAATGGCTATAATAACTTTCCATTCTTTAGAGGATAGAATAGTTAAGCTTAAATTTAAGGAATTAGCAACATCATGTACTTGTCCAAAAGAATTTCCAATTTGTGTTTGTGGTGGCAAAGCGAAAGTTAAATTAATTAGTAGAAAGGCTATTGAGCCATCAAAAGAAGAAGTAGAAGAAAATCCTAGAAGTAGAAGTGCTAAATTAAGGGTTATAGAGAGAATTTAAAAAAAGTTAAGTAAAATGTATGGGGGATGTAATAAAATGGTTGAGAGAGAATATGATTATATAAGGGGTAATACAGTATTAACTCCAAAGAGAAAGTATAATGAGATAGACAAGAGAATAGAAAGAGAAAAGCAAGAAAGAAGACAAAGAGAACTACAAAGAAAAGAAAAGGCAGCAAAGAAGGCTACTGTAAAAAGTATATTGCAAGTATCTTGTATTGCTTTAATTTTAGGTGTTAGCACTATTGCAAGGGATGGTAAAGTTTATAGGATGCAAAATGATCTTTCAAAAGTAAAAAGTGAAATAAAGACTGTTACTGCAGAAGGAGAGGCATTAAGGGTAAACTTATTAAGATATTCATCACTAGCAGATATAAAGGATATAGCTAATGAATCTGGAATGAAAATTCCAGAGAAAAATGATTCAGTAGAAGTGGATTTAACTAAAAACTTTTTTGCTAACTTAGGGGAATAAACATAAGTTATAAAATAGTACACTTGCCAAGATAAAGAGTGTTAAGTTTACACTCGACATGTTTTTAAAAAAATTACATGGAGGCATTGATGTGAATAAGAAGAATTATAGAGATAAAGCGCTAATGAAAAAAAGAATATCATTAGCGCTTACCGCATTAACGTGTTTATTTTCTCTTTTAATAATCAGACTGTCCTACATAATGATAGTCAAAAGAGGAGAATACTCGGCAAGAGCTGAAGAACAGTGGACAAGTGAAGTTAAAATTGATGCAAGAAGAGGTAGAATACTTGATAGAAATGGAGTAGAACTTGCAGTATCTGCAAATGTTTATAGAGTAGATTTTGACTTAAACTCAATAAGGTCACATTTAAGGAAAGAAAATTTAACTAATGATTCTATAGCTCCTAAAATAGCAGAAGCATTAGAAATGGATGTAGAAAAAGTTCTTAAAAAGCTAAATACAAAGCTTCCAAGTGGAGCTGATGCTGGGGCAGCAACATTAGTTAGGAGAATAGAAAAAGAACAGGCAGATAAAGTTAAGGATTTAAACATACCGGGAGTGATAGTATCTCCAGATACAAAAAGATATTATCCAAATGGAAACTTTTTAGCTCATGTTTTAGGCAGTACTAATATTGATGGTCAAGGCTTAACTGGAGTAGAGTTACAGTATAATGATTATTTATCAGGTACTCCTGGATTACGTATTTCAGAATTAGATAAATATAATGATCAATTACCATATACAATATCTAAATTTACAGCTCCAATAGATGGAAAAGATGTTACATTAACAATAGATGCTAATTTACAGTCATTTGCTGAAAAAATAGCTGAAAAAGGTTATAAAGATAATGAGGCAAAGCAAGTTTCTATAATTATAATGAATCCAAGCAACGGTGAAATATTAGCAATGGTAAACAAACCTGATTTTGATCCGAATACCCCATATGAAGGTGCAGAAAATTATGAGGGTTCAACTACAGGAGAAAAAGTTCAAAAAATGTGGAGAAATCATTTAGTCAACGATACTTTTGAGCCGGGATCAATTTTTAAGGTTGTAACTATGATTGGAAACTTAGAAGAAGGTCTTGTTAAGGAGTCAGATACATTTACTTGTAACGGAAGTTTAAAGGTTGGGCCTCATACAATTAAATGTTGGAAAACATCAGGACATGGCACACAAATATTACCAGAAATACTTCAAAACTCATGTAACGTTGGATTTATGGAAATTGGTAAGAGAATTGGAAAAGAAAAGTTAAATGATTATATAGCTAAATTGGGATTTGGTAAAGTTAGTGGAGTTGACTTGCCAGGGGAAGCAAAAGGAATTGTTAAAAAAACAGAAAATATCAATGAAGCTGACCTTGCGACAATTTCATTTGGTCAAACAAACACTGTAAATGCAATTCAATATATGACAGCATTTAATAGCATTGTAAATGGTGGAAAGCTAATCCAACCTCATATAATGAAAGAGGTTACTTCTAAAGATGAAAATGGAAATGTCGTTGTTGATAAAACATTTGAACCAAAAGTAACAGAAGTTTTAAGTGAAGAAAATACTGCTATTTTAAGAGATTATTTAGAAAGAGTAGTTTCATATGGAGGTTCAAGCAAGGCTTACGTTGAAGGATATCATATTGCGGCTAAAACAGGAACAGCTCAAAAAGTTAATCCAAATGGTGGTGGATACGAATCGGGAAAATATATATCTTCCTTAGCTGGATTTGCACCAGCTGATAATCCGCAAGTTTCGGTGTTTATTTCTATTGATGAGCCTGGTACAGGTACTTATTATGCGGGACAAATAGTAGCTCCACTTGCAAATGAGCTGTTTACAGATATATTTAATTATATGAGCTCAGAAATATCAAAGGATGATATAGATAGTATTGTGAAGGAAGTAGTTATTCCTGAAATAAGAGGACTTAAAATAGATGAAGCAAAAAAAATATTGAAAGAATATAATTTAGAGTATAATATTGAAGGAAATGGGTCTATAATAACAAGTGTGAAGCCTTACCCAGGATACACAGTTAAAGAAAATTCTAAGATTAATATAGACACAGGAGATTCAGAGTCTTATAATAAAAATGTCGTTATGCCTGATTTAAGGGGGTACTCCTTAGAGTCTGCATCTAAAATTTTAAATGATTTAGGTATAAATTATACATTTGAAGGTGAAGGCGCAATAGTTAAGCAAAGTATTCCAAAGGGTGAAATGATAATAAAAGGAACGAATGTAAAACTTGTATTAAACGAAGAATATGGAGATTAATTTAGAATATCCCTTTACATTAGCATGTGGGACACTCACATGCTAAATTTTTATACAAAAGACATAGGGAGTTCTTTTTAGAATATTAAGGAGATGGTGAAATGAAGTTATTAGATTTATTAAAGGGAGTAGATTATGAATTATTAGAAGGAACAGTAGAAAAAGAAGTAAATCACATTCAATATGATAGTAGAAAAGTAAATGAAGGTGACTTGTTCGTGTGTCTTACAGGTTTCGAAGTTGATGGACATGACTATGCAAATAAAGCTATAGAAGCTGGTGCTAAGGTAGTACTATGTGAGAAAAAAATAGATATAAAAAGTGAAGGAGTAACAGTTCTTCTTGTTAATGAAGGAAGAAAAGCCCTTGCTACAATGTCAGCAAACTATTATGGTCATCCAACAAAATCTTTAAAATTAATAGGTGTTACAGGTACAAATGGTAAAACCACAACAGTGTATTTACTAAAATCAATGCTTGAGAAAGCAGGGAAGAAAGTAGGTCTTGTTGGAACAATAGCTAATTATATTGGAGAAAATAAGCTTAAATCTGAAAGAACTACTCCTGAATCATTAGAACTTCAAAAATTATTTAAGGATATGGTAGATGCAAATTGTGAGTATTGTGTTATGGAAGTTTCATCACATTCATTACAATTAGATAGAGTTTATGGTTGTGAATTTGAGGTGGGAATATTCACTAATCTAACTAGAGATCATTTAGATTTCCACAAATCTTTTGATAATTATTACAATGCAAAATTTAAATTGTTTGAAAGAAGTAAGGCTAGCGTAATAAATGTTGATGATGATTATGGATATAGAGTGTTGAAAGATGTTGAAAAATTAGAAAATAAGGAAATTAAAACTTATTCAATAAATAATAATAGTGACTTTAAAGCATCAGATCTTATGTTAAAAGAAGGAGATATACATTTTAAGATAAATGGGGAAGAATTTAATTCAGTCTTACCAGGAGAATATAATGTATATAATGCTTTAGGTGCAGTAGGCGCAATGAGTATTTTAGGAATTAGCAATGAGTCAATAAGGAAAGGCTTATTAGATGTTGTTGTACCAGGTAGATGCGAAAGAATAGGTTATAAATATGACATACCTTATGACATAATAATAGATTTTGCGCATACTCCTGATGGGTTAAAAAATATCTTAGAAACATTAAAGGGATTTACTAAAAATAGATTAATAGCTGTATATGGATGTGGTGGAGATAGAGATAAGGTAAAGAGAGCTGAGCTTGGAAGGATTGGAACAGAACTTGCAGATTTAGCTATAATTACATCGGACAATCCAAGAGAAGAAGATCCAATGGCAATTATAAAAGAAATAGTTGCAGGCATTACAAAGTCAAATTATTTAGCAATTGAAAATAGAGTTGAAGCAATTAAGCTTGCTTTAGGTATGGCTGAAGAAGGAGACGTAGTTGTTTTAGCTGGTAAAGGACATGAAAATTATCAAATCACAAATGAAGGTGTAATTCATTTTGATGAACGAGAAGTAGTAGATGAAATTTTAATAAGTAAAAAGAAATAATTAGAGGTGGATAAATTGGAATTATCTTTAAACGAACTTTTAGAAGCCATGAATGGTGAATTAATAGTTAAAGGAAAAACTGATTTCAATAGTGTTTGTATTGATACTAGAAAAATAGAAAAGAACAATATTTATTTTGCTATAAACGGCGAAAGATTTAATGGAAATAAATTTGTTATAGAAGCTTTTTCAAAAGGAGCTTCTATAGCAATAGTTGATGAAATATTATTTGATTTAAATAATACAGATAATCTACAAACAGTAATTAAAGTTGAAGATACTGAAAAAGCCCTATTAAACCTTGCCAATTACTATAGAAAAAAACTAGGATTAAAAGTTATAGGAGTTACTGGATCATGTGGAAAAACATCTACAAAGGATTTGATTGCTGCTTTTTTAAGTGAGAAATATAAGGTTTTTAAAACAAAAGGAAACTTTAATAATCAAATAGGCTTACCGCTAATGATTTTAGAACTTGATAGTTCTATAGATGTAGCAGTTTTAGAAATGGGAATGAGTAACTTAGGAGAAATAGATGTTCTTGCAAATTGTGCAAGACCAGATATAGCTGTTATAACCAATATAGGATTATCTCATATAGAAAACCTAAAAACTCAAGAAAATATATTAAAAGCTAAGAGTGAGATATTTAATTATTTTGATGAAACAAACACTCTTATAATAAATGGTGAAGATGAAAACTTATTAAAAATAAAAGACAAGTGTTTTGAAATTCTAAAAATTGGATATAATCATGAATATGATGTTTATGCATTTAATATTATACTAGAGGAGGACAAAACAACATTTACAGTTAAAGATAAAAATGAAGAAAGTATATTTACAATACCTATGGCTGGCAAACATAATATATTAAATTCTATGCTTGCAGTAGAAGTGGCTAAAAAATTAAATGTTACTTTTGATGAAATGAAAAAAGGTATAAAAAATTTAGAAGCTACATCAATGAGGCTACAAGTTATTAAAAGAAATAAAATAACAATTATAAATGATTGTTATAATGCTAGTCCGGATTCAATGAAATCTTCAATGGATGTACTTAGTAGTTATAAAACAGGAAGAAAAATAGCTATACTTGGGACTATGAATGAATTAGGAGAAGAAGCTGTAAAGTCACATATTGAAGTAGGAAACTATGCTTTAACTAAAGTTGATTTATTAATAGCAGTAGGAGAATACAAAGATTATTTTAAAAAGGGATTTACAGGAGAAAATATCATTACTTTTGCTACAAAAGAAGAATGTATAGATAAATTAGATACGATAATTAAAGAAAATGATGTAGTTTTAGTAAAGGCTTCAAGAGGTATGAAGTTTGAAGATATAGTTAGTTCATTAGAAGAAGTCTCAATATAACGAAGGAGGTGAACTGCCTTTATAGGCAGGTACAATGGGGGATAAATTAATAGACATATTTACGTCGAACTTAACAATAGGATTAGTACTAGCGTTTATAGTATCATTAATACTAGGTCCTATAACAATACCAATGCTTAGAAGATTAAAGTTTGGTCAAAATATAAGAAAAGAAGGGCCTCAAAGCCATCTAAAAAAAGCAGGAACTCCAACTATAGGAGGAATTATATTTATAATTTCAACAGCAATAGTTATGGTGGTAATGAGATTTAGTCCTACAGATGAAGCAATGATTGCACTATATTCATTACTTGCCTTTGGATTTATAGGATTTTTAGATGATATCCTAAAAATTATAAAGAAACAAAATGAAGGTTTAAAAGCATGGCAAAAAATGTTGCTATTAATCATTTTTTCAACTGCTATTGCAGTATATGGATATGTTAACTTAGGAACTGCTTTAAGAATACCATTTATAGATACAAAAATTCCACTTGGAATTCTTTATATTCCTTTTGTAATAGTGTATTATGCTGGTGCAACAAATGCAGTAAATTTAACAGATGGATTAGATGGATTAGCATCTACAGTTAGTGTTTTAGTGTTAACATTTTTTGCAGTTATAGCATTTACAATGAAGCATGAATCATTAGCAGTATTTTCAATTGTATTAGCAGGAGGATTGTTAGGATTTTTAAAGTTTAATGCATATCCTGCAAAAGTGTTTATGGGTGACACCGGATCTTTAGCAATTGGAGGTGCAATAGCAACTATTGCATTAGTTTTAGAACTGCCTTTAATATTAGTTATTGTTGGTGGAATTTATGTATTTGAAACTTTATCAGTAATTTTACAAGTTTCATCATATAAGTTAAGAGGAAAAAGATTATTTAAAATGGCACCAATTCATCATCATTTTGAGCAAGTAGGATGGAGTGAAACAAAAATAGTTACAGTTTTTTCTATAATAACTGTAATATTATGCTTTATAGGATTTATAGCCCTTTAATCACTAGATTGGAGGAGTTTTTATGAGAGAAAAAAGGCCCAAAGTAAAAATGGGCGAAATTGACTATGGTATATTTTATGCTGTTATATTGCTATTAGCAATAGGAGTAATTATGATATATTCAGCAAGTTCATATTATGCTATGTTTAAAGAGGGTGATAGCATGGTATATTTAAAAAAGCAATTGATTTGGGCTATTAGTGGGTTAGCTGTTATGGGAATTATGGCTAACTTAGATTACCATAAGCTGAAAAAAATTACTCCTCATCTTTTAATTGTGACTATACCATTACTAGTAGCAGTATTTTTCTTTCCAGCAGTAAATGGAGCAAAGAGATGGATACAACTTGGACCTTTATCTTTTCAGCCGTCTGAGCTGACTAAATATGTAGTAGTTTTATTTTTAGCAATGAGCTTAGACTTAAAGGGAGATGGAGTTAAAAAGTTCTGGACTGGTATAGTACCGTATTTAGGAGTATCAGGTTTTTTTGCAGGTATGATATTATTAGAAAAAAACTTAAGTATAGCAGCTATTATAATGATAGTTACATTTATAATGTTATTTGTAGCAGGTGGAAGAATCCAAGATTTATTTGGAAAAGTTGCCCCAGTATTATTAGTTGCAGTTATGTTTTTTATATTTGGAGAAGATTATAGAAGAGCAAGAATGCTTAACTTTTTAAATCCATGGAAAGATCCAGCTGGAGATGGTTATCAATTAATTCAATCATTTTACGCCCTAGGAGCTGGAGGAATAACAGGACTTGGGCTTGGACAGTCAAGACAAAAAACTTTATATATGCCAGAACCACATAATGATTTTATTTTCTCTATTATAGGAGAAGAACTTGGATTAATTGGATGTTTATTTATAGTTGCTTTATTTGTATTCTTTGTTTGGAGGGGAATTAAAGTTGCTATGAAAGCTAAGGATACTTATGGAACACTTTTATCCATAGGAATAACATCTATAATTGCAGTTCAAGCAATTATTAATATTGCGGTTGTAACAGGATCAATGCCTGTAACTGGTGTACCAATGCCTTTTATTAGTTATGGTGGAACATCGTTAGTAATAAACATGATGGCAATGGGAATACTTTTGAACATATCAAGGCAAGTACAAGGAAAAGAAGTATAACTATATAATAAGGAAAGAGTAGGATATTAAAATTCTTACTCTTTTTTTAGTTAGTTGAAATTTAACGTGTTTCAAACTGATATTATATAAGGAATTTGTAAATTTAATACTTTTTAAGTAGATATGTCACTTTAAATTTTTCTTAGTTCACTTTTAAGTTAATCTATATAAATAAATTATTAATTATATAATAAAGAGGTAAATCTATAATCTCTTTTTAGGTATTAAAAAATTAAAAAAATATTAAATTATTATAAAAAATTTAAATTTAGTAAAAATAATAATGAAAAAATACCCAGAAAGTGATATTATTATATTATGTCATTATATTATGTAAAAGTAGGGGAATTATGAAGAATAAGTCGAATAAATTTATAAGAAGAAAAAAGAGAAATAAAATATTTAAGAGATTAATATTAGGATTATTTGTTATTATAATCGGTATTATAATATTCATATATAAATCTCCAATTTTCAATTTAAAGAAAATAAATATAAGTGGATTAGTTACATTATCTAATGATAGTTTACAAGAAAAGTTAAAATATCATATAGGTCAAAATATATTTACTATAGATTATAACGAAATAGAAAAAGAGTTAAGAGAAAATCCATATATAAAAGAAATAAAGGTTAATAAAAAAGGAATAAATTCTTTAAATATAAATATAAAAGAAAATAAAATTGCATATTATTTTGAAAGTGATGGAAAAATAAAAGCTATTAATAATGAAGGGGTAGTAGTTGAAGAATTAGCTGCAATGGATGATAGAAATTTAATTAAGTTAATAGGAATCGATTTATCTGGTAAAGTTGTTGGAGATAAGATATCAGATGATGTAAATATTCCAGATACGCTAGAAAAATTTTATAACATAATAGAAGCTATGCCACAAGAATATGTTTTTTCTCAAATAGATATTGAAGATTTGAACAATATAGTTTGTTATATTCAAAATGTAGAAATAATGATTGGAGATAGCAGTGACTTAATAGATAAAATGAATTTAGCACTTAACGCTATTGAACAAGGAGTTATTTCAAAAGGTTATATTGATATGAGTTTTAATGGACCACCAGTTATAAAGCAAATTAACTAGATAAGGGGGAAACTATATGAAAAGAGCAACATCACAAATATTTATTGCTATTGTTTGCGCGCTTCTTGGGTTTTTACTTGCACATCAATTTAAGCTGTTAAATGAAAGAAATAAGAGTAATATAGAATCACAAAATTTAAATATAAATGCTGAAATAGAGGCTTTAAAGAAAGAAAAAGAAGAATTAATTAAATCAAATAGTAGCTTATCAGAGGAATTAAAACAATTAGAAGAAACTGCATCTAAGGAAGGCGAAGTTGAAGCGGAAATAAAAAAACAACTTGATAATGCAAGAATGAACTTAGGATTAGTAGACGTTAAGGGGCCGGGGATAACTATAACTATTACTTCTAAAAATAATATATTTGGATCAAATAACTCAAATGTAACTAGAATTATTAGTGAAGATGAAATAATGCATATAGTTAATACTCTTAGATACGTAAAGGCAGAGGCAATATCTGTAAATGATTATAGAGTTACTCCTCAAAGTGGTATTAAAAATTCAGGTAATTGGATTTGGGTAGGAACTGCTGGACAAATAGATCCAAATGATAAGATAGTAATAAAAGCTATAGGTGATAAGCAAGCATTAAAAACTTCAATAAATTTTATTGGAGTGTTAGAGTATGGGGCATTAAAAAGTTATGATATTAAAGTAGATGATAGTGATGAAATTATTATAAATAAAACTACACAGTCTTTAAAAAGTGAATTTGTTAAGCCTGTGAATTAAAGAAGGGAGATTTTTATGATAGCATTTATAGGATTATTAATAGGTGTGCTCTTAGGATTATTATTAGATGTAAATATACCAGATACATTATCTCCCTATATGTCCGTTGCAATTTTAGCGTGTTTAGATTCTGTTTTTGGAGCAGTAAGAGCATCCTTATCAAAAAACTTTAAGTCAGATATATTTATTTCAGGATTTTTTGGTAATGCAGTATTAGCAGCAGGTCTTGCATATTTAGGAGATAAACTTGGAATTCCAATGTATATAGCAGCAGTTATTGTTTTTGGAGGTAGAATATTTGATAACTTTGCAGTTATAAGAAGACTACTAATTGAAAGGCTAAAATCTCGTAAGCGAGGTGAATAAATGAAGAATACAAAATCAGGATTTTTTATTTTAATAGCTGCAATTATAACAGGATTTCTTATAGTAAACACTATTAATTTAAATAATACACAAATAAATATATCTTTAAATGCATTAGAATATAAAAATGCAGTAGAAGAAAGAAGTACTTTATATAATGAAATAGAAAAGATAAAAAGTGAAAATATAGATTACAGACATAAAATAAGTAAATATAAAGGGAATGATCCTGAAAAAAATAAAAAATTAGTAGAAGATATGAAAAATCAATTATTTGATTATGGAGCCTTAAGTGGAATTACATCAGTTAAAGGGCCAGGTTTAGTAATAGAGATAAAAGACGGAGATATAGACAGGAAATTAGATGCTGATTATGAAATATGGAGAAAGATATTTCATGAAAATGACCTATCAATGGTTTTAAATGAACTAAGAAATGCAGGAGCAGAGGCAATTACTATGAATAATCATAGAATATTACCTAATACAGGAGTAAAGTGTTATTCTGCTCATATAGGATTTGAAGATGAATCAAGTACTTATGCTCCATTTTATATTTATGCTATAGGAAATCCAGAAGAAATGAAAGCATATCTACTAGCAGAAAATGGTTTTATACAAAAATTGATTATAAGAAAGATAAAAGTAGAAATAGAAGTAAAGGATGAAATAATTATTCCTGCTACAAAGCAAAGTGTAGAAGCAAGATATATGCAAAGATATGAAGAAAAATAAAATTTTATTAAAAAATATTTTAAAATTGAAGGAATTTAAGTTTTTTTGAAGAATATTTACAATGTGTAAATAACTTCTTTAGGAGGAAATGACTTGGATATAGAAGAAAATATAATTAAATTGAGAAGAAGTTTACCTAAGGATGTCACACTAGTAGCAGTTTCAAAAACTAAACCTATAGAAGATATAGAAATAGCATATAAAACTGGTCAAAGAGATTTTGGAGAAAATAAAGTTCAAGAACTTATTGATAAAGAGAAATCTCTTGAAAAAGATATAAGATGGCATTTTATAGGTAGCTTACAAACTAATAAAGTAAAATATTTAGTTGGTAAAGTTCACTTAATACATTCTTTATCAAGTATTAAGTTATTAAACAAGATAGAAAGTGAATTTTCTAAAAAAAATTGCACAGCTAATCTTTTAATTCAAATAAATATAGGTAAAGAAGAAAGCAAAAGTGGAATTTTTGAAGAAGAGCTAAATGATTTGATAAATGAAATTGAAATTTGCAATAATTGCAAGGTTAAAGGATTAATGGCCATAATTCCAAAAGGAAATGAAAATACAAATAGATATTATTTTAAAAAAATGAAAAATATATATGATGATTTAAGTAAAAAATCATATAAAAATATTTCTATGGAGATTTTATCTATGGGAATGACAAATGATTATGAAATAGCTATTGAAGAAGGCTCTAACTTAATAAGAGTTGGAGAAGGAATATTTGGTAAAAGAAATGTAGTGGGAGGATTGAAGAATGGGTAATATGTTTGGAAAGTTTAAAGAAATAATTGGTCTTGGTGAATATGAGGATGATTTTGAGGATTTAGAAGATACTGAAGTGGAAGAAGAAGAAGTACAAGAAGAAATTGAACCAATTATATCAAAGCAAAAAGGAAATAAAGTAGTAAATATACATACTGCATCAACTGCCAAAGTTATGGTAACAAAACCTACAAATTATGACGATGCTAGAGAAATAGCAGATGCTATAAAAGCAAGAAAAATAGTTTTAGTTAATGCAACTACTTTAGAAACAAAAATAGCACAAAGATTAGTAGATTTTATTAGCGGATCTTGTTATGTTTTAGGTGCTACTTTACAAGAAATAGAACAAAGAGTTTACTTATTATCACCTTCAAATGTAGAAGTTACAAATGAATTGAAAAATGAACTTAGTTCAAAGGCATTATTTAATTGGAACAAGTAGGAGGAGATTTAAATAGGAATAATATTTACAGCAATAAATTTAATAACAAGAGTTTTAGAAATAACTATCTTTGCAGAAGTTATAATGTCTATTTTACCAAGTATTAGAGAAAGTGCTTTTTATGAGCTAATTGCATCATTTAATAATCCGGTATTAAAGCCTTTTAGGTTTTTACAAGATAAAATTTTAAGAAATAGTATGATAGACTTTTCACCATTGTTTGCTATTATGTTATTATCTTATATTAGGATGTTATTTTAATGCTTAAAAAAGAAACAATACTAAAAAGTTTTAATGAAGATGATGCAAAGGAAGCTATAAAAATATATGAAAAATATAAGCTAGCTTACGAAAAAGACATAACTGTTTTTACAAGTAGCTTTTATTCACCTAATATATGGAGCTTTTTTGAAAATTGTTGTAGTAATAATGAAGTTATGTTTGAAGCAAATGGTTTCTTTGAAGAAAGTGAAAGAAGAATGATTTGTTTTAATAATCTTTACAATGTTGATTATCCTATAAAAATATTAGAAATTAAGAATAAATCAAATTTTTCTAATTTAAAGCATAAGGATTATTTAGGCTCAATTTTATCATTAGGAATTGAACGTAATAAATTAGGAGATATAATTGTAAAAGAAAATAAGGCTTATTTGCCTGTTTTAGAAGAAATAAGTGATTATATAATAAATAATTTATCTCATATAGGAAAATCACCAATAGAGATAAAAATTATAGATAATATTAGTGATATACCATCTGTTAATTTTGAAGAAATAGTTATTAATGTTTCTTCTTTACGAGCAGATAGCATTGTTGCAAAACTCTCTAGCCTGTCAAGAGCAAAAGCTATCGAGCTTATAGATAGTGGTAAGGTTTTAATAAATTATGTAAAAGCAAAAGACAAAAGTCAAGACATTGTAAAAGACACTAGAGTTACAATTAGAGGAATTGGAAAATTTATAATTGGAGATGTTATTGGCGGAACTAGAAGTGGTAAACAGAGAATTGTAATTAAAAAATATATATGATGTGTAGAGGTGATTTTATGAAGCTTACTCCAATGGATATAAGTAACAAAGAATTTAAAAAGGGATTTAGAGGATACGATTGTGATGAGGTTGATGAATTTATAAATGAAATTATAGAAAATTATGAAGAGCTTTATAAAGAAAATTCAAGATTAAAAGAAAACCTATCAAGAGTAAATGAAAAATTAGAACATTATGTTAAAATAGAAAATACTATTCAAAATACGTTATTATTAGCTCAAAATGCAGCTGAGCAAGCTAGAGAAGCATCTCAAAAAGAATCAGATATGATTTTAAAAAATGCTAATGATGTAGCTAAGAAAATTTTAGATAAGGCTCATAATGATGTAGTTTCAATTAATGATGAATATGAAAAAGTTAAACAAGAATTTGTTAAGTTTAGAGCTAAATTTAGAAACTTTATGAATGCTCAAACTGAAACTTTTGATGAATTAGAAAAAGATTTAACTAAAAATTATAGTATTGCAGAGCCATTAGAAGAAGTAGCTATCGAAAAAAATATAGAACTATCCAGTAAAAACATAGAAGAATTAGAAGAAGTTTATACTGAGGATATGGACGAGATAAAAAGCTTTTTCGCTAAAAACTAATACATAAAATCCGTTTAATACGGATTTTTTATTTTTAATAAATTTTAAACTATTGAGTGTAATGTTTTAATGTATTATAATGTGTTAAGAATTATAATATGTTAACAATTATGAAGAAAATGGAGATTTGTATTAATGGATGAACTAGTATTTAAAATAACTGAAGAAGAAAATATAGGGATTAGAATAGATAAATATTTATCTAATATTATAGAAGGAAAATCAAGATCATTTATACAAGGATTAATTGATTCAGGCGCTATATTAGTAAATAATAAAGAAGTAAAGAGTAATTATAAATTAAGAAATCATGATGAAATTATTGTAAGTATGCCAGAACCAATTGAGCTTGATGTTGAGCCAGAAGATATAGATCTTAACATAGTATATGAAGATGAAGATGTAATAGTTTTAAATAAACCTCAAGGAGTAGTTGTACATCCGGCACCTGGAAATTATAGTGGTACATTAGTAAATGGATTACTTTATCACTGCAAAGATCTATCAGGTATAAATGGAGTCATAAGGCCAGGGATAGTTCATAGAATAGACAAAGATACATCGGGAATATTAGTTATTGCAAAAAATGATGATGCACATAATCATTTAGCTAAACAATTTAAGAATCATAGTATCAAAAGAGAATATTATGCTCTAGTTGAAGGTAAATTTAGTAAGATCGAAGGTACTGTAGATAAGCCAATAGGAAGAAATAAAAAAGATAGATTAAAAATGGCTATAATGGAGGATGGTAAAAGAGCAGTAACTCATTATAATGTACTAGAACAATATAATAATGGAACTGCTTTAGTAAAATGCACTTTAGAAACTGGAAGAACACATCAAATAAGAGTTCATATGGCTTCTATTGGTCATCCTTTAGTTGGAGACCCTCTTTACAATAGTAATAAGAAGCAAAAATTCAAATTACAAGGGCAAGTACTACATGCAAAAACTTTAGGATTTATTCATCCAAGAAGTAATGAGTATATAGAGTTTGATTCAGAATTACCTAAATATTATTTAGAACTATTAGAAAATATAAGAAAATAGAGGTGGGTTAAATGAAATTAAAAGCAAATTTATTAGATGATAAAGCTATCAAAAGAACACTAATAAGAATCTCTCATGAAATAATAGAAAAAAATAAGGGGATAGAAAACATAGTTTTAGTAGGGATTAAAAGAAGAGGATATCCTTTAGCAGAAAGAATTGCAAGAAATATAGAAAGTATAGAAGGTATAAAGGTCCCTGTAGGTTATGTAGATATAACTTTATATAGAGATGATATTACAGAAATAAAGGATACACCAAAAGTTAATAATATTGATTTAGGGGTAGAGGTTATAGGAAGAAAAGTTATCTTAGTAGATGATGTTTTATATACTTGTAGAACAGTAAGGGCAGCAATTGATGCTATAATTGATTCTGGAAGACCAGAACAAATACAACTTGCTGTATTAGTAGATAGAGGACATAAGGAACTACCAATAAGAGCTGATTATGTAGGAAAGAATCTTCCGACATCTAAGAGTGAAATAATAGCAGTTGAAATAGCAGAAATCGATGGAAATGATTCAGTGAAAATTTACGAAGGAAATTAGAGGAGAAAAAAATGGAATATAACTTAATTGCAACTACTACTTTTGGGCTAGAAGGTATTACAGCAAAAGAATTAAAAGCTTTAGGATATGAAGATTTAAGAACAGAAAATGGTAAAGTTCATTTTACTGGAGATGAAATGGATATTGCAATAGCTAATATCCATTTAAGAACTGCAGATAGAGTATTAATAAAAATGGGAGAGTTCGAAGCAAGAAGTTTTGAAGAACTCTTCCAAGGTACAAAGAACATAAAATGGAGTGATATAATACCTAAAGATGGGATAATGCATGTTAATGGTAAATCTGTAAAATCAACTTTACATAGCGTTCCAGATTGTCAATCTATAGTAAAAAAAGCTATTGTAGATAGTATGAGCAATTCTTATGGAATAAGCCAATTTGAAGAAAGTGGTCCATTATATAAAATTGAAGTATCAATTTTAAAGGATGTAGTAACATTAACTATAGATACATCAGGACCAGGATTGCATAAGAGAGGATATAGAGAAGAGGCTGGAGCAGCACCACTTAAAGAAACTCTAGCAGCAGCTATGGTACTTATTTCAAGATGGAAAGAAGAATTTATTTTAATTGATCCATTTTGCGGTTCAGGTACTATACTTATAGAAGCAGCTATGATTATGCAAAATATCGCACCTGGAATGTGTAGAAGTTTTACATGTGAAACTTGGCCAACAATGGATTCAGATGTTTTTGAACAAGTAAGGGAAGGTGCTGAAAGAGCAATTAAAAATAAAGATATAAAATTAATAGGATATGATATAGATGGACGAATTCTTAAAGTAGCAAGAAGTAATGCTGAAAAGGCTGGAGTTTCAAAATATATTGAATTCCAAAGAAGAGATTTTAAGGATTTTTCAAATAGTAATAAATATGGATTTATAGTTTCTAATCCGCCATATGGAGAAAGATTAGGAGAAAAGAAAGAAGTAGAACAATTATATAAAATTTTTGGAAGCTTTAAAAAGAAATTTTTCAATTGGGATTACAATATTCTTACATCTTACGAAGGCTTTGAAGGACCATTTGGAAAGAAGTCAAGTAAAAATAGAAAATTATACAATGGTAAAATAAAATGTTATTATTATCAATATTTTGATAATGAACTTATTAAAAATGATGGGGATATGCTTATAAACCATATATAACATTTAAGTCATGTAATACGATAAATATTAAGATATTATTATTTATTGTTGTATTCAATTGTGTATAAAACTTTATTGAGACCTATAAAAAAGAAACCATATTTTGTATTTACAAA
>NZ_JH815222.1:1715733-1763886 GCF_000158375.2 Clostridium sp. 7_2_43FAA | reverse complement strand
TGTTCTTTTTTATTATTTTATTATTTTATTGTTTTCAATTTTTAAATTATTATATAACGATGGCTCTGTATATAAAGTGTGATTAGTATGATATATAACCATACCTGGCTTTGAACCATTAGGCTTCTTTAAGTTTTTTACTGTAGTATAATCAACAGGAACTTTTGTAGAATTCTTAGCTTTGCTATAATAAGCAGCAAGTATGCCAGCTTCTTCTAAAGCTACATCGGATGGATTGTCACTACAAAGTATAACATGTGATCCAGGAATATTTTTTGTATGAAGCCACATATGATTTTTATTAGCAAACTTTAAAGTTAAATAATCATTTTGAATATTATTTTTACCAATATAAATATCTATTCCATCAGAAGAAAGCAAATGTATAGGTTTAGACGATTTATCTTTTTTATTATTTTTATTAGTATTTTTGAATTTTAAGTATCCAGTTTCAATTAATTCTTTTTTTATATCGTCTATTTCAATATAGCTTTCACAGTTTAGGATATTCGTCATAACTGAGTTTAGGTATTGAAGCTCTTCTTCATTTTTTTTCAATTGTTTTAATGCAGATTCTTCAGATTTTTTTAGTTTATTATATTTTTTATAAAAATATTGTATATTTTCAGATGGTGTTTTATTTTCATCTAGCGTTATAGTTATATATTCTTCTTCATCAGTATAAAAGTTTAATAAGGATATTTCTTTTAATCCTTTTTTCAACATATAAATATATGAAGTTAATAAATCACCGTTAATCTTATACGTTTCTTTTTCTTCACATTCTTTAAGAATATTTTTTAATTTTTTAGTTTTATTATTACACCTATCTATGTTAGTTGAAATTAATCTTTGTAAATCTGTAGATCTACTTAATAGTCTATCTTGTTTATCTTTTACTGTGAAAAATTCATCAAGTAATTCACTTGGATTTTTAAAAGATATTGAAGAATAAATACTTTCTAAATTACTTAATTTAATACAGTGAAAATCCTTGAAAACTTCATTATTTCTATAAATTTTAAAATTAAAACTGCTTTCTAAATTTTTTATAAAATTTTTAAAGAAATTAAAAATATTTTCTCGATTTATGGTATTATTATCTTGTAGGAGATTTTCATATATACTTATTGATAGAGATTTACTTATGCCAGTAAATATCCTTGAAAATATTCCTTCATCAATACTTATATCATTATTATTTAAATATGAATTAAAATCGTTAATTGAGAAGTTAAAAGGATTTAATTTGTTAGAGTTTGGAGGATATACATAATTTACACCAGGATATAAAACTCTGAAAGTATTTATATCAGCAGAAATATGCTTAATACATTCCATGACTTTATTGTCTCTTTCTCTAACAAGAGTTATATTACTGTGTCTTCCCATAATTTCAACTATTAATATATATTTACTATCGAATCCTAATTCATCAGTAGACTCAATATGTAATTGAAGAATTCTATCACCATTTAATTGAGTTATATCTGTTATTCGACCACCAATTAGATATTTCCTCATAACCATTGTAAACATTGGTGCTTGCAAGGGGTTTGGTTTAGTTATATTAGTTAAATGAATTCTAGGAAACTTAGAAGAAGCTGAAATTAATAATTTTATATTTTTTCTATCTTTTCTTAGAGTTAAAATTACTTCATCTTTTTCTGGTTGATTAATTTTATCTATTTTACAGTTCAATATTGATTTTTTTAAATCATATACTAAACTATATAAGTAGATACCATCCAAAGCCATAAGTATCATCCTTTCTTTGGTAATAAGATAAAGATAGTATAACACTTAATTAGTAAACTTATCAATGGGGCATATAAAGTTAAGAGGGGGAGCTTTTATGAATTTTATAAAAATGCAAGGATTAGGAAATGATTTTATTATTATTATAGATAATGAAAATGTATTAATTAAAACTGAAACTGAAATTGCTAAAAAGATTTGTAATAGAAGATTTGGAATAGGAGCAGATGGATTAGTTATAATAAGAAAATCTAATATTGCAGATGCTAAAATGGTAATAATAAATAGTGATGGATCTCGTGCTAACATGTGTGGTAATGCTATTAGGTGCTTTGCTAAATATTTATACGAGTATGGCTTAGTAGAAAAAAATATAATTAGCATAGAAACTGGAGATGGAATAAAGTGCGTAGAACTTTATATTAATGATAAAAATAAGGTTGAATCAGTAAAAGTTAATATGGGAAAGGGAAGTTTTGATGGAAAAGATATTCCTTTAAATAATAAAAATTCATTAATAAATGAAGTGATTAAAATTAAAGAAAAGGAATATAAATTAACAGCCTTATTAATGGGAGTACCTCATACTATCTTAATTAATAATAATGATGAATATGATGTCATTGAAGGAAAAGATATAGAAAAAAACAATTTATTTATTGAAGGAACAAATGTTAACTTTGTTAAGGTTATTGATATTAACAATATAGAGGTAAAAACTTGGGAAAGAGGTGCAGGAGCTACTTTAGCTTGTGGAACAGGATGTTGTGCTTCAGTTGTAGCTTTAAAAAAATTAGGATTATGCTCAAATAAGGTTAATGTAGAAACTTTAGGAGGAAGTTTAGCAGTAGAGATTATAAATAATGATGTATATATGATAGGATCAGCAGAGTTTATTTGTAAAGGGAACTATATTAATTAGAAGAGGTAAAAGATGAATAAAAAAAGGATAAGGAATATTTTCCTTGTTAATTTTATTTTGTTAATAAGTATATTTCTTTATGGATGTAAAAATAAAGTAGAAGAAAAAAATAAAGTAGATATACTAAATGGGGCAGTTGCCATAGAAAATTCAGGAGAATACAAAATTTATAATTTAACAAATGATAAATATGAAAAAGTAGATACTGAATATATAATTACAGCTTATGATTTAGAAAGTGGTAATTTTATATATAATGAAAATGGTGAATATAAAATAAATTATCTAGGAAAAGAAGAAAATATAGAAGAAGAAAAAATAGTTATTTCACCTAAACTAGCTAAAAATGGTGAATATTTAGCGTATTTTTTAAAGGATGAGTACTTAGATTTAAAAATAAAGGATTTATCTAAAAATAAGAATATATCAATTGATACCAAGGTTGCAATTTCAGGAGAGTTAATTGATTGGCTAAATGGAAATACCTTGGTTTATTATGGAATAAGAGAAGATAAAACTAATGGTATATTTACTTATAACATTGATAGCAATGAAGAAAAACTTTTATACAAATTAGATTTAGGATATGTTGAATTTTTAAAAGTTTTAGATAATGGAATAGTTTTTGTGCAAGAAAAAGAAGGAAAACAAAAGATATTAAAAGTAATAGATGAAGATGGAGAAGTTAATGAAGTAATAGAAGATGTATTGGATGTTAGTGATGTTGAGTCTACTCAAGAGGGAATATTTATATTAGGTAAATTGGAAAATAACAACTATTCATTATATAAATATCATGATAAGAAAGCTAAAAGATTAGTGTATGATTTTCCTAAATTAATAAACTTAGAAAAAGGTCTTTCTAAAGATAAGGATGGTAATATAATCTTTGTTGGTGGTGAAGATGTTAAAGTAGAAAGAATATATAGATGTACTGATGATGCTATAAGTATAATTGATGGTGCTTCAGGAACATACAATTTTATAGAGTGCAGATAAAGATATTTATAATTTATTTTATAAATATCTTTTTTATTTAAGAATGTATGTATAAATTTACCATTGTTGGACATTAATTTAAATGGTGATATTATATGAGTATTTTTGAATTTGATTTAGAGAAAGTTAACTTAGAAATAGCTAGAAAATTAAAGAAATTAAAAGCTATAGAAAACAAATGTTTACCTATTATGATAAAAGAAGATGAAGTAATTGTAGTAACATCTAATGAGACATTAGATAATAAAGAAGAAGTAGAGTTTTTATTTAATAAAAGAACAAAAATAATAAAATTAAGTGAAGACTTTGTTAATGAACTAATTAAGAATATCTTTTTAGGAGAATTAGAGGAGCTATTTGATATATTATTGCTTAAAGCAATAGAATTAAATGCATCGGATATTCATTTTGAACCTAGAAAAGAAGACATTTTCATAAGGTTTAGAGTTGATGGTGTATTAATAGGATTTACGAAGATAAAAAATGAAGAATATCAAAAATTATTATCTAAAATAAAAGTATGTGGGAATATGGATATCACGGAGAAAAGAAGACCTCAAGATGGTAAAAGTTTAATAAAAGTGAATGGAAAAAATTATGATTTAAGATTATCTACTATTCCGATAATTTATGGAGAAAAACTAGTAATTAGAATCCTATATGGAGAAATATTTAATTATAATATTAGCAGTTTAAATTTAAATGTAAACCAAAGGAAGAAATTAAAAAAGATAATTGCATTAAAAAATGGATTAGTAATTATAAATGGTCCTACAGGAAGTGGAAAATCAAGTTCATTATATTGTATCTTAAAAGAAATTAACAAAAAAGATATCAATATTACAACTTTAGAAGATCCAGTAGAAGTAATAATTAAAGGGGTAAATCAAGTGAGTTTGAATAGGAAAGCAAATATTACATTTGCAACTGGACTCAGAAGTATATTAAGGCAAGATCCTGATGTTCTTATGATAGGAGAAATTAGAGATGAAGAAACTGCTAATATGGCAGTTACTGCATCGTTAACAGGGCATAAAGTATATTCGACAATTCATACAAAAACTCCACAAGAAGTATATTTTAGACTTGAAGATATGGGTGTAAAACAATATCTAATTAAAGATTCTCTAATCGGAATAATATCTCAAAGACTAATAAGAGTATTCTGTGATAATTGTAAAAAAGAAGATATAAAGTTTATATTTAAAGGGAATGAAATGATAAATTACAAAGGGGTAGGATGTAGTAATTGTAACTATACAGGTTATAAAGGAAGAAAAGTAGTAAGTTCAGTTGTATTTATTGATAAAGAAATTAAAAAACAAATTTCAAATATTTTCCAGGAAATAGGAGAGTTAAATAATGAAGAAATGATAGATAGCTTAAATGATTTATTAACTAATGGACAAATATCAATTATGGATTACAATAATTTTTTAATAGAAGAAGGTCTTAATTATGAAGAAAATAAAATTAATATTTAATAAATCAGATTTTAATAGCTTAAGCTTATTATCAGGAAACATGGCAATGCTTCATAAAGAAGGAATTTCACTTTTAATTATGATGGATTTACTTACGGAATTACCATTAAGAAAAACTTATAAAGAAAGTATAAGAAATATAAAAAACTTTATTGCTGAAGGTAAATCGTTAAATGATAGCTTTAATGAATTCAATGATTTATATCCAGAGTTTTTTGTTGGAATGGTCTCGATGGGAGAAAAAAGTGGTAACTTATCAGAAGTGTTAAAAGGTTTAGAAGAGTACTATGATAAAATTAGCTTTTTCAAATCTACAATTAAAAATGTTTTAGCATACCCAATTTTACTGTTCATATCTATTATTACAGTTTTTATATTTATTGCTTTTGTAACTATACCAAGTTTATATGAGTTTTATATTAATTTAAATATTGAGATACCTAGTGTATGTAAGTTTCTATATGATCTTGTAAATTATATAAAAACTAATCCTATATATTCTTTTATATATTTTCTTTCTTGGGGAATTTTACTGCCATATATAATATATAAGTTTTATCTTAAAAATTATATTAAAGCTTTACTTAATAAAATAGCAATAATTAGAGAATTTAATGAATTTATTTTTATTTCACTTCTATCTATAATAATTAGAAGTGGTGTAAATTTATCAAATGGATTAGTATACTCTGCAACTAGCTTTAAAAATTCAGCTTTAAAAGAACGATTTTTGCTCTTAAACTCAAGTATATTGAGAGGTGAAACAATATCTGAAAGCTTAAAGAAACATGGTTACTATTGTAATTATACAACATCTATTATAAAGCTAGGAGAAGAGGGTGGATCTATGGATGAAAGAATGAAAACGCTTTCTGATCATTTAGAAAAGAAGTTATTATCAGATATAAATAGGTATATGGCAATTTTACAACCAGCATCAATTTTGATTATGGGGGCTTGTGTAATAGCGTTTTTAATGATATTTATTGTCCCTTTATTTAGTTCATTATTAGATGGTGGGTTATGATGAGAAAGAAAGGTTATACACTTATAGAGTTAATAGTTGTATTGTCAATAATTACACTACTTTCAACAGTTGGATTTAGTGGAGTTAAATATTTTAAGGATAAAATTGAAAATTTAAAGCTTCAAAATAATGTATATGAAGTTAGAGGATTGCTAAGTTTTGCAAAGAGCTATTGTAGGAAAAATGAAGTTATAGGAAATATTGCTATAAGTAAGAATAAAAAGGAAGTTGTATTTGAAGTGGTTGAAAGAAATCATAAATTAACAAAAATATTAAATTTGGATGATGATATTAAAGTAACATCAAATTTTCAGAATGGGATTAATAATATTAATAAGGAAGGCTTTATAAAGACAGCTGGAACTATAAGCTTATCATATAAGGATAAACTTATAGAAATAAAGGTATCTGTTGGAAATGATATTATAAGGTTAAATGATACAGATGAAAATGAAGGAGATATAATAGATTGAAAAAAGGAAGCACTTTGGTTGAAAGTATAGTAGCTCTTGCAATTTTATTAATTGCAGCAACGATAGCGGTAGAAATTGGAATAGCTGCAGCTAGATCTAGAAAAATTAGAAATATAGAAAATCAAGCAGATAGAGTAGCTTATTCAATAGAAAGTGAAATAAAATATAATGTTACATTGGATGAACTAAATAGAGCTTTTAATGAAAATAAAATATCATATAAATACTCAAAAGATATTTTAAATAAACTTACTAATACACCTATATTAAATATGGAGAGAGGTAATGGCGTTATAATAGAGAAGTTAAGTAATTCTATTTTCACTGGGGAAAAATCTTCAAAAGCAATTTCGTTAAAAATAAGAATTAATGATGAAGAAGGAGGTACTTTATGTGAAAGAGAGTTTATTAAATCTTATTGGATGGAAAAGAAATAAATTTGTTAAAGATAATAAAAGAAAGAGAGGCTTTACTTTAATAGAACTTATATTAGTTATGTTTATTCAATTAATTTTACTTGGATTATCTTTTAAAATTGCATTAACTGCTAATAAAAATTATACAAATTTAATAAAAAATTCAGTATCACAAGATTCTTTTGATGATGCATTATTAAATATTGATAGGTTATTAAAGACGCAAATGGTTAAATCAATAGAGATCCAGGAAAATGATTTAAATAATAATGCTATGATAAAAATTATATACAAAATTGATCATAATAAAAATGAAGTTAAGGAGAAAAGAATTTTCTTAGATAATATAAATAAAAAAATAGTTTTAGAAACATATATAGATAATAAAAGAAAAGGGATTAATATAATAATGAGAAGAGTTTCTGATTTTACAATAATAAAAAAAGATAAAATATATTATTTAAAGATAAATAGTCTTGATGACGAGGAAAGAATAATATGCATATAAAAAGCATTTCTAAAAAGAGGGGATATGTCTTTATTGAAAGTTTAATAGTATTCTTATTTGTTCTTGCTATAGTAAATCTTTCTATAAAAATAATATACAATAACTATATAAAATCTCAAAATTTTAAAACATATAGAGACTTATATACTCTGGAAGTTGAAGAAGAAAGAGTTTTAGAAGTTATAAATACTTTGGCTGAAGATAATAAATTAGATCAGAAAGAACTTTTACAAAAAGTAAGTAAGAAAAAATCTGAAGATTACCCAGAATTAAAAAGCTTAAAGTTTGAATATAAAGATGGAAGTTATTATTTAACAAGACAGAAGGAAAATTCAGTTATGTATATTGAGCTAAAGAAAAATGAAATTGGAAATAAAGCTTACTTTACCCCAACTACTTATAAAACAAAATATATTTATATTAAGGAGTAAAAATGGTTAATTCTATAGGTATATTTAATAATAAATATTATTATAAGGGACAGGAATATGACAACTATAATATAAATTTACTATTAGAAAAACTAGGGAACAAAAGAAGATTATTAATTTTATCTCAATCAATATTTATTAAAAAATATGAAATACTTAATAAGAGAATAAGTGTTGATAAGTTTGTTGAAAAAAAGATTTCAGAGGACTTTTCAGATAAGAAGAATTTGTTGTTTCATTATGAGTTTTTAAAAAACTCTAAAATTATCTATATTTATTCTATAAGATATAATAGCTTTATTAAATCTTGTACAAATATTACTCATATTCAAGTAGAGCCAATACAGTTCTTAATAAGAAAATATGTAATAAAGAAAGTAAGAGGAGGTAAGTATTCGATAATAATATATAGAATAAAAGACTTATTTCACTTGATAAATATAGAAAATGGAGTCATTGAAAATTCTTATATAACTAATGATGCTACAGATATAAATAAATTTATCATAGAATATAAAAATCAAAATAAAAAGTTAATTATAGATAAAGGTATCGAAGATATAACTATTAATAATTATGACTATATTATAAATATAGGAGAAAAAGTTTATGAAGAAATATTTAAGAAATAAGAATTTTATACCAAATGAGTTTATAGAGAGATTAGATTTAAATGAAAATAAGAAGAATAATCAATTAATATCAATACTAATACTGTTAAATATTATAATCATTCCTACATCAGTAAATAAAATTTTACAAAATAAAGAATATAAAGAAGTATATAATAATAACAATAATAATTTAGAAAGTAACTTAAATATAGAAGAAAGGATTAAAAAAGAAAATATAGAGGAATGGATAAATAATATCACTCCTAATATTCTATACATGAATATACAAAATAATAATGGATCTATTAAGGTGAAAAATAAAGAAGAAGTTTTTAAAATAGAGGAAAATGATAAAATAAAGATAAATTCTATTATTAAAAATGAAGAAAATTATTTCACATTAGAGGTTAGGTTATGAAAAAAATTAAAATATTACATTTAATAGTTATATTTATAACAATTCTCCAAATTTGCATAATGATTTTTAATAAAAAAGATTCCTCTAAAGATGTTGTACCATGTATAACAGAAGTGAAAAATGTTAAATATATAAAAGACATAGAGAAGGATTTTAATAATATAAATAATTCAACAATATTAAGTTATAATAAGATAGATGAAAGTAGTTGGATAATAAAATGCACATTAAATGGTAATAAAATTCAGGTGTTGGATGCATTGAATAAAATAGATAATTACTATATAAATAATTATAATTTGAATTATGATAAAGAAAATATCTTGTTAGAGCTAGAATTAAAAAGTAAATAATGACAATATTTTTTAGAAGTTATTATAAGTAATTGCATTTATTTGTGAATTTTGATAAAATATTTTTGTTATGTCATAAACATTGTTGAAGTTATGACTATTTAGGTAACAACGAGTTATACTAAATATATGGAATAAAGTTTTTGGAGGGATATTTAATGATATCAGCAGGAGATTTAAGAAAAGGTACTACTTTCGAGCATGAAGGACAAGTTTATACAGTAATAGACTTCTTACATGTTAAACCAGGTAAAGGTGCAGCATTTGTAAGAACAAAATTAAGAAATGTTATTTCTGGTGGTGTTACTGATACAACTTTTAACCCAACAGCTAAATTACAAGAAGCAGTAATTGAAAGAAAAGAAATGCAATACCTTTATTCAGATGGAGAACTATACTACTTCATGGATCAAGAAACTTTTGAACAAATTCCATTAAACTACGAAAAAGTAGAAGATGCTATAAAGTTCATAAAAGAAAATATGTTTGCTGTAATAAAGTTCTACAAAGGAGAGGCTTTCTCAGTAGAGGCTCCAAACTTTGTTGAATTACTAATAACTCAAGCAGACCCAGGAATAAAAGGAAACACTGCTACAAATGCAATGAAACCTGCTACATTAGAAACAGGTGCAGTTGTAAATGTTCCTATGTTTGTTAATGAAGGAGACGTAATCAGAGTAGACACTAGAACTGGTGAATACATGGAAAGAGTATAATAACAAAAGCTAAGTTTTTACTTAGCTTTTTTATTCTATAAGGATTACAATAAAAGTTAAATAAACAAAAATTTATATATAAAATATCCAATATTAGGGTATAATTTGAATAGACAATATTTCTATTTAAAGGAAGTGAAGATGTGAAAAATATAAAAGAAAAAATAGAAAATATTAAAACTAATGTTGCTAATATAAATGATGATGAATATAATAATATTTTTAGTAGCATTTTATCGGTTTTAGATGATATGTCAAATGTAATTGAAGATATGAACAATAGACAAGATTATTTAGAAGAAAATGTTCAGTACATAGATGAAGATCTTACAGGATTGCAAGATGAATTATTTGAAGAAGTTTCAATAGAAGATCTTATAGAAATGGAAGATGAGTATATCGAAGTAAATTGCAAGAGTTGTAATAAGCCTCTTTTTGTTGAAAAAGAATCTATAGATAACAATAAATCAATACCATGTCCATTTTGTCATGAAGAAGCAATTTAATTAAATTAATAATAAAAAATTATAAAATAAAAAACTATTAGTTGTTAAACTGATAGTCATATATAGACTTTGTCCACACTAAAAAACCACCAGTTAAGCTGGTGGTTTTTTATCGTATTAAGAGTATTATATTTAAAATAAAATATTAAAAAACACTTTATTAATTAATAACTAAATAGCAATTACTATAAATTACAATAAAGGCTTAATATTTTAATAAAGCTCAAGGTGGCTTATATAATATAAATAAAGTTAGAATTTCAGTAATTGAATAAAACTTAAATAATAGATACTTTCAAATCTAATATATTTACTAAATTAATATTAAAGAATAAAAAAATAAAAACAATGAATATAAGAGTCAATTTTAAAATATTAATTTAACTAAGAGATATTTATAGAAAAACTTATATAAATAATTAACTTTATTTTTTTATAGTTAATTAAAAATATTTTACATATTTAATTATAAGTATGAATATTATTTGATAGAGAGAAATAAGTTTAAATATAACGTTAGAAAAGGAAGTGATGAATTGAGGAATGAGGAGGAGATTTTGAAAGTATTGCCTTTAAAAATCAGTAATGAACTAAGAGAAATACTTTTAAAAGAACCTGTCCAAGAAATAAGGATAAAAGTTCATAAGCCAATAATAGTTAATCTAGCATATAAGGAAATAATATTAAAATATGTAACTACAGTTGAGGATATAAAGCAAATTTTGGTTAAGATATCAAATTACTCATTATATGCTTATGAAGAAGAAATAAAGCAAGGATATATTACAATTAGGGGTGGACATAGAATAGGAATAGCAGGGGAATGTGTCTTAGTAAATGGAGAAGTAAGAACTATAAGAAATATATCTTCTTTAAATATAAGAATATGTAAAGAAGTGATAGGATGCTCAAATGAAATTATGAAGTACATAACTAAGGAAGATAGAGTATTTAATACTTTAATAGTATCTCCACCTAAATGTGGTAAAACTACTATTTTAAGGGATATAGCTAAAAATATTTCAACTGGGATGCCTATTGTAAATTTGAAAGGAAAAAAAGTATCTATTATAGATGAGAGAAGCGAGATAGCTGCTTGCTTTAATGGAGTTCCACAGTTGGATGTTGGTATTAGAAGTGATATTTTAGATAATTGCTTAAAAAAAGATGGAATGATTATGGCTATAAGAAGTTTATCTCCGGACATATTAATTTGTGATGAAATAGGAACCGATGGAGATATAGAGGCTCTTCATATGGCATTTAATTCTGGAGTAAATATTATAGTTACTATTCATGGATATAGTATAGAAGATGTTTATAAAAGAAAGGTTTTTAAAGATTTGTTAGAAAATTCCATTTTAGATAGAATAGTTATTTTGAGTAATAGAAATGGAGTAGGAACAATTGAACAAATATATTCAATAGAAATGGAGGGGGAATTTAAGTGCTTAAGATAACAGCAGTTATCATTATTTTTCTATCTTGTACTTATATAGGATTTTACTATGGTGAAATTTTTAAAAAGAGGAGTAAGCAACTTAATTCAATATTAAAATCAGTTTTGTTTTTAAATAATGAGGTAATATATGCAAATACACCTCTTCCAGAAGCTTTGAAATATATTTCGTTAAAGGTTGAAGCTCCTCTAAATTCTATTTTATCAGCAGTTTCTGATAAGCTGTTAAAGGGAGAAAGTACAAGCGTATACGAAGCATTTGAAAGTGAATATAAAAAAAATAAATCTGAATTTAATTTAAATGAAGAGGATAAAAGATTAGTAAATGATTTTTTAAGACCACTTGGAGAGTCAGGAGTTTACGGGCAGGATAAACTATTTAACCTAACAATAGAAAATATGAAATTAAATTGTAGGTCTGCTGAAGAATTAGCAAAGAAGAATGTAAGGATGTATAGAGCTATAGGAGTATGTATAGGTGCTATGATTTCGATTTTTTTAATTTAGTAGGAGGGTAATAAATGCTAGATGTAACTATTATATTTAAAATAGGGGCTATGGGTGTCCTTCTTGTAGTCTTAGAGAAAGTTTTAAAAGCTAGTGGTAAAGATGAAATTGCAACAATAGCCAATATTGTAGGAATAGTAATAATTTTAATTACAGTAATAGGACTTATAGGAAATCTATTTAATACTGTAAAAACTATGTTTATGCTATAGGTGCTATTATGGATATTATTAAGATTGTTGCCTTTGCTTTTGCTGCTTTATTTATGTTTCTTCTATTTAAAGATAAAAGAAGCGATATATCAACATTAATATCATTATCAGCAGGAGCTATAATTTTCTTGGTTGTAATTACACAACTTAATGATGTAATTTACTTTATAAAAGATATAGCTGATAAAGCTAATATTGATATGGTCTATATAGGAGTTGTTTTAAAAATACTAGCTATAGCATATTTAGCTACATTTTGTAGTGAAATATGTAAAGATGCAGGAGCTGCTAGCATAGCTAGTAAGGTTGAATTTTCAGCTAAAATTTTGATATTAACATTAGCAATACCAATACTTATGGCTGTTCTTCAATCAATTTTACAAATATTGTAGGTGTTTTTATGATAAAAAATATTTTCACAAAGAGAATTATATTAGTTATAAGTATAATTATTATAGCTTTTGTATTTCTTCCTAGTAAAAGTGCTTTAGCTAATGAAAAGAATATTAATAAGATAAATATTAATAATGAAACATCTAATGAAGAAATTAAGTTAGAAAATGAGGAAGTTAATAATAAATTAGATTCACTATATAACTATATAAATAATATGAAATCAGATATTGAAATAATGAATGACTTAGATCCAGTTGAATATATTAAGGGATATATAAAAAATGGTGAAGGAAATCTATCTTTTAAAACTATTAGTGATGCTGTTATAAGTTTCTTATTTAAAGAAGTAAAAACTGTACTTGCATTATCAATAAGCATAATAGCAATTGCAATAATATGCTCACTACTTAAAAACTTACAAACTGCATTTTCTAATGAAGGGATATCAAATATAGCGTTTTTTGCATGTTATGCATTATTAATAGTTATATTATCTAAAAGTTTTATAGTTTCTATAAATATAGCAACTGATATAATAAAAGATTTATCAGATTTTATGGTAGCTATTTTACCTGTATTAGTTATGATGATTGGAACTGTAGGAGGCTTTACGCAAGCTGCAACTATGGATCCTATAGTAGTTGGAGCAACATTAATTATTCCAAGAATATATACAACGGTAATAATACCACTAATACTTATTACATTTGTTTTAGAATTTGCAAATAATATTTCAACGGAACATAAAATAAGTAATTTATGTAAGCTTACAAAGCAAATTACTATATGGCTCCAGGGTATAATTTTAACTATATTCATAGGATTATTAACAGTTAGAGGAATAACATCATCAACTATTGATGCTGTAACATTAAAAACTGCTAAGTTTGCTATAGATAATTTTATACCTATAGTAGGAAAAGCTTTTTCAGATGCTATTGCATCTGTAGCAGGATATTCACTAATAATAAAAAATGCTATAAGTTCTGTTGGGCTAATTATAATAATACTTATGATGTTGTATCCAATAATAAAATTAGTATTAATTTCATTTGTATATAAATTGACAGCAGCAGTTATAGAACCAATAAGTGATAAACGAATAACAAGTTCAATTGCTGCGGCAGGAGATTCTCTGATACTTATAATGTCCTGTGTTTTATCGGTAAGCCTTATGTTCTTCATATTACTTGGAATTATGGCATCAGCAGGTAAATTTGTTATAGGAGGGTAGAGAGGGATATGGAAGAAATAAAAGGATTTGTAATAACCCTAGTTACTATGCTTATATTAATGACGGCAATTGAGTTTATAGCTCCTGATAACAATATGAAAAAGTATTTAAAATTTGTTTTAGGATTAATACTTATATCTGTTATGTTATCTCCTATAATTTCTTTATTTAGTAAAGGTGAAGAAAGTATTTCTTTGCAGGTGCAAAAGTATATAGAACTTAGTGAAAATGAAAGCGCTGAAGTAAGTAAAGATTATAAGAGTGATAGTGAAAATGTATTTAAAGAAAATTTAGAACAAAACTGTAATAGACTTTTAAAGGAAAAGTTTACAGACAAAGAATTTGTTAGCAATATAGATTGTGAAGTTGATATGAATAACATTAATTACTCCATTGATAAAGTTCAAGTAGGAGTTAAAAATAAAGATGTTTCTAAGATACAAAAGATAATAATAAATACACAGAAAGATAGTAAAAGCGTATCTTCCCAGGATGAAAAAGTAAATAACGAAGATGAAATAATAAGTTACTTAGCAGAAGCTTTAAATGTTTCTAAAGATAAAATAGAAGTATATAAAGTAAATTGATGGGAGTGAGAAAATGGGTAAAGGTGATTGGAAAAAGGAGCTAGCTAACGTTATAAATGATAAAAAGTTTCTAAATGCAGTTTGTATTGCACTAGTTTTAGCTTTTGTTTTGTTAGCTATTAGCTTTTTGACAACTGGCAGAAAAAAAGAAGCAAAACCAACAAGTGTAAACACTACTACACAAAATTCATCTGACATACAAAGTCAATCAGAAGAAACAATGAATAGTTATGAAGCCCAAGAAAAAAAAGAGTTAAAAAATCTTTTAACTAAAATAGAAAACGTAGGAGAAGTTGAGGTAATGATTTACTTTAAAAGTGGAGAAGTAAAGGTTCCCGCAACTGAAAATACTACTCAAGAAGCAACAACAGAAGAAACAGATAATCAAGGTGGAAAAAGAACTAATACTCAACAAACAGATGGAAGTAAAGTTGTTATGGCAGTCGAAGGAAGCAAAAATGAGCCATATATTTTACAGACTAATAAACCAGAGATTAGCGGAGTGGTTATAGTAGCCGAAGGTGCAAGTAGTAGTAAGGTTAAATATGATATACAAGTGGCTGTATCAAGTTTATATGGAATTTCAATAGATAAGGTTAATGTATATCCTATGAAAAATTAGCATATAATTAAATTGAAAAAGAAGATGGGGGGAAATCAAAATGACAAAAAAACAATTTGGTATTATTTTCACACTAATGGCTCTTATAGTATGTGTAGGAGTTATTGCAGCAAAATTAAATAAGACGGGGTTAAATGATCCAACAGATTTTAGCCAAGTAATATCACAAGGAACAGAAGAAAATAAGGATAATGAAAAGAAAGATGATAAGGAAACTTTAGGAACTCAAGATTATTTCTATAGCTTAAGAAGTGAGAGAGATCAAAAAGATGCTGCAACAATTCAACAATTAACTTCATTAAAAAATGATGTAAATACATCTCAAGAACAAAAAGATCTTGCAGATAACGAATTAAGAGAAAAAACTATGGTTATCGATAAAGAAAGCAGAATAGAAGTAAATGTTAAAAATCAAGGATTTGAAGATGTGTTATGTTCTATAGAAGGTAACAAAGTTAGAGTAGTTGTAAAAGCTGATGAAGTAACAGAAGCTGATAGTGCATCAATTCAAGAAATAGCTGAAAATGTTTCTGGAATTAGTGATGTGATAATAGAATCAAAGAAATAATTCATTGTAATATAATTATTGGTTTGATATAATAAACATAAGAAAAAAAGAGTTTTGTCATCAAAACGCTTGGGAGGTAAGTACATGGAAAATAAAAACTATGATGATAATCTAGGGATAGTAAAAATTTCTGATGAAGTTGTTAGCGTAATAGCAGGAATTGCAGCTGAAGAAATTAATGGCGTAGAAGACTTACAACAAATAGGTGGTAACAACATATCACAATTGCTAAAAGGTAAGAAGAATGTAGGAAAAAATGTAAAAGTAACATTAAGCGAAAATAGTGCTATAATAGATTTAAATTTAGCAGTAGAGTATGGTGTGAAAATACCAGAAGTAGTAAATGCAGTTCAAGAAAATGTCAAGAGGACTGTTGAAGCAATGACAGGATTGAATGTTGATTATGTTAATATAAACGTTCAAAGCATTTACTTACCAAAAACTGAAAAAGAAGAAAGTAAGGAAAATTAATTTCACCCTCTGATTTTTCAGAGGGTGTTTTCCTTGTGCTTTAAATAAATTTGTTGTAGTATATTTATGATTAGAAAGTTTTAGAAGGTTAATAATATTAGTAGTAAGAACACTTAGGAGGATAAGATGAATAGAAAAAGATCTAGAGAAATAGCCATGGAATTACTTTTTGGAATGACTTTAAGCAAAAATACATTAGAGGAAACAATAGAAACATTTATAGAAGATTATGAAATGAATTTAAAAACTATAGATTTGGAATATATAAAAGGAATTTTAGCGAAGGTTGAAGAAAATATAACTGTAATAGATCAAAAGATAGAAGAAGCATTAACAAATTGGAAGATAGATAGAGTATCAAAGGTTAATATTTCAATATTAAGATTAGCAATTGCAGAAATGCTTTATGTAGAAGACGTTCCGGAAAAGGTTGCTATAAATGAAGCAATTGAATTAACAAAAAAATATTCAGATGAAAAAAGTGTTTCATTTGTAAATGGAGTTTTAGATAAAGCATTTAAGAGTTTATAAAATGTAGTAGGGGGATTTTTCATGGGGAAAATTATAAATGGTAAAGAAGTTTCAAACGATATAAAAGAAGAAATAAAAGAATACATATTAAAAAGAAAAGAGTTAGGGCTTAGACCTCCAAAGATAGTATCAATTTTAGTAGGGAATGATGGAGGCTCTGTGTACTACATTAATAATCAAGAAAAAGTAGCTCTTTCGCTTGGTTGTAATTTTGAAAAACTATTACTTAACGAAGGTATATTAGAAGAGGAACTTCTAAAAAAAATAGAATTATTAAATTCTGATAAAGAAGTCGATGGAATAATATTGCAACTTCCTCTTCCAAAAGGATTAAATGAAAAGAAAATAATAAATACCATTTCCCCAACAAAAGATATAGATTGTTTAACATATATTAATCAAGGCAAATTGTATTGCAATGAAAAAACATATTTGCCTTGCACTCCAAATTCAATAATAACCTTATTAGAAAGATCTAATATTGAACTTGAAGGTAAAAATGTTGTAGTTATAGGAAGAAGTAATATTGTAGGAAAACCAGTAGCACAATTATTATTAAATAAAAATGCTACAGTTACAATTTGTCATTCAAAAACTAGAAGCTTAAAAGAAGTTTGTAAGGCTGCAGATATTATTGTAGTAGCAATAGGAAAACCAAAGTTTTTAACTGATGAATATGTAAATAGTAATTCTATAATAATAGATGTTGGAACATCATCTTTAAATGGTAAAATCACTGGAGATGTAGATTTCGAAAAAGTAGAGCAAATAGTTGAAAAGATAACACCAGTTCCAGGCGGCGTTGGAGCTTTAACAACTACGCTACTTATAAAAAATTCATGTGAGGCGCTAGAGAATAATGAGAATTAAAACTTTAACAGTTAATGAACTTAATAACTACATTAAAAAGACATTAGATAATGATTTTATATTAAATAATCTTTTAGTAAAGGGAGAAGTATCAAATTTAAAATATCATAGTAGTGGACATATATATTTTTCTTTAAAAGATTCAATAAGTAAAATTAATTGTGTTATGTTTAAAAGTAATAGTGCGGATCTAGACTTTAAATTAATTGAAGGAATGGAAGTTATAGCTAATGCTAGGTGTTCTATTTATCCAGGAACAGGATCACTTCAATTATATATAGAAAAGTTACAAAAAGAAGGAATTGGCGAACTACATATAAAATTTGAAAAGCTTAAGAAAAAACTTCAAGATGAAGGTTATTTTGATGAACAGTATAAAAAAGAAATACCTAAAATGCCTAAAAGAATTGGGGTTGTAACATCAGAAACTGGAGCAGTTATAAGGGATATAATAAATGTTTCAAAAAGAAGAAGTAGTTTAATTGATATTGTTTTATATCCTGCTTTAGTTCAAGGGGAAGGCGCTTATAAAACAATAATTAATGGAATTAAGTATTTCAATGATACTAAAAGTGTTGATGTTATAATAGTAGGTAGAGGTGGAGGTTCCATAGAAGAATTATGGAATTTTAATGAGGAAGACTTAGCTAAAGAAATATTTAAATCTAAGCTTCCAATAATTTCAGCTGTTGGTCATGAAGTTGATTTTACAATATCTGATTTTGTAAGTGACTATAGAGCATCAACTCCATCACAAGCTGCTGAAATTGCTGTACCACTAGAAAGTGATATAATGTATGAAATAGATAACTATAACAAAAGAATAAATGAAATAGTATTTAATAAATTTAGTTATGAAAAAGAAAAATTATCGAACTATAAAAAAATATTATCTTTAAACAGTCCAGAAGTAATTTTATCTAATTCTTATTTGGAACTAGATAGAATAGAAGATAGAATGAAAAAATTAGTTTTTAATAAAATAGAAAAAGAAAAGCTTAAAATTAAATCGTTAAATGATATTTTAGAAGCTCATAACCCAATAAATGTATTAAAAAAAGGATATACAATTGTTGAAGATAATGAAAAAAATATAATTTCATCTAAAGAAGAAATAAAGGATTTAGATGAATTTAATATAATATTTAAAGATGGAAAAGTTAAAGGGAAAATTATTTCCATGGATTAAGGAGTTGAAGAGTTTATGGCAAAAAAAGAATCTTATGATGATATGGTTAAAGGCCTACAAACTATTTTGAATAATATGGAAAATAATGAACTTCCACTTGAGGATTTAATGAAAGAATACGAAAGTGGAGTTAAACTTATTAATAAATTATACAAAACACTAAATTCTTTAGAAGGAAAGCTAACAACAATAAAAGAAAATATGGAAGTGGAGCTAAAGAATGAGTAATATTATAGAAAAACATAGAGATTTTATAAATAAGTATTTAAATGTATATTTTAATGATAAAGGAAGTTATAATAAAATTATATATGATTCAGCAAGTTATAGTTTAAATATAGGAGGTAAAAGAATAAGACCTATATTATTTTTATTGACTTATGGATTATACAAAGAAAATTATAAAGACGTAATAGAAATGGCCTCAGCAATAGAAATGATTCATACCTATTCTCTTATACATGATGATCTTCCATGTATGGATAATGATGATTTAAGAAGAGGGATGCCGACTAATCATAAAAAATTTGGTGAAAATATAGCTGTATTAGCAGGAGATATGTTATTAAATGAAGCAATGAGTTTAATGATAAAATTTTCAATAAAAAATGGAGCTAAAGCATTATTAGCATCAAGGGAAATAGCAGAAGCAGCAGGACCAGAAGGTATGATAGGCGGGCAAATCGTAGATGTTATAAATGAGGGGAAATTAATATCTAAAGAAGAACTTCTTTATATGCATAGTAAAAAAACTGGAGAATTAATAAGGGTATCTATTATAGCAGCAGCTATTCTTGCAGATGCTCCTAAAAAAGATATAGAAATACTAAATGATTTTGGATTAAAGCTTGGTTTAGCTTTTCAAATTAAGGATGATATATTAGATATAACAGGGGATATTTCAAAGCTTGGTAAAAATACTAAAAGCGATGAAAATAATAATAAGTCCAATTTTATATCTTTATTTGGTTTAGAATATTGTGAAAGAGAATGCGAAAATTTAACAAAAGAATGTATTGAATTGTTGAAAGGCCTTTCTGTAGAATCGATAAATTTGCAAACAATAACTTTAGATTTATTAAATAGAGAATCTTAATAGAAAGAAAGGTTTAATTATGGGTAAAATATTAGATAAGATTACTTCTCCTGGAGAAGTCAAAGAGTTATCAAATGTTGAATTAGAAGTACTTGCTGGAGAAATTAGAGAATTTTTAATAGATAGTGTTTCTAAGACAGGAGGGCATCTAGCTTCTAATTTAGGAGTTGTGGAGCTAACTATAAGTCTATTTAAAAGTTTTAATTTAGAAAAAGATAAAATAGTTTGGGATGTTGGTCATCAAAGCTATGTGCATAAAATACTTACAGGTAGAAAAGATCAATTTAATAATCTTAGAAAGTATAATGGATTAAGTGGATTTCCAAAGAGATGTGAAAGTAAATATGATGCTTTTGATACAGGACATAGTAGTACGTCAATATCTGCTGCATTAGGAATGGCAAGAGCCAGAGATATTAAAAATGAAGATAATCAAGTTGTTGCAGTTATAGGCGATGGAGCATTAACTGGTGGTATGGCTTTAGAGGCATTAAATGATGTAGGATTTAAGAAAACAAAAATGATTGTTATTTTGAATGATAATCAAATGTCTATATCACCTAATGTTGGTGGATTATCAACACATTTAAATAACTTAAGGATGGAACCGAGATATAACAAACTAAAATCAAATATAAATGAAACCTTAAGTAATTCTAATGCAGGTAAAAAATTAGCAAGTTGTATATCAAGATTTAAAGATAGCATTAAACAATTTGTAGTACCATCTATGCTTTTTGAAGATATGGGATTAAAGTATATAGGACCTATAAATGGACATGATATAGAAACGATGACGGAAGTATTAGAAAAGGCAAAACAAATTGATGAACCTGTTATAATACATGTAGTTACAAGTAAAGGAAAAGGTTATGAACTAGCAGAAAAAAATCCAAATAAGTTCCATGGAGTAAGCCCGTTTGATTTAGAAAGTGGAGAAGCATATATTCCAAGTGAAAGATCATATTCGAAGGTATTTGGTGATGCTATGCTAGATTTAGCAAAAGAAGATGAGAGAATAGTTGCAATAACTGCTGCCATGCCAGATGGAACAGGACTTAAGGGCTTTGCAAAAGAGTTTCCAAATAGATTTTTTGATGTAGGAATAGCAGAAGCACATGCAACAACTCTTGCAGCAGGTCTTGCAAGTGCAAACTTAAAACCTGTTTTTGCTGTATATTCTACGTTCTTGCAAAGAGCCTTTGATCAATTAATTCATGATGTATGTATTCAAAATATGCCAGTTATTTTTGCAATAGATAGAGCAGGATTAGTAGGAGAAGATGGAGAAACTCATCAAGGAATGTTTGATTTATCTTATTTATCTCAAGTTCCCAACATGACAGTTTTAGCTCCTAAACATTTAAATGAAATAAAGGTTATGCTAAAATGGGCTTTTACACAAAATGGCCCAGTAGCGATAAGATACCCTAGAGGTACAGATTGCTGTAATGAAATGAATCCATTAACAGAAATAAGTTATGGTAAATGGGAAAGAATTATAACTGGAGAAAAGATTGCTATAATTGCAGTTGGAAAAATGCTTCAACATGCATTATTAGCTAAAGAAATATTAAAATCTAATGGAATTAATCCTACAATAATAAATGCTACATTTGTAAAACCATTAGATAAAAATATGCTAGAGAATCTAGTAAAAGAAGGCTATGATATAGTCACTATTGAAGATAACATAATAAATGGTGGATTTGGTAGCTATGTTTTAATGAAGCTGTATGAACTAGGCTTTAGAAATAAATTTAAAGCATTAGGATTTAAAGATAAGTTTGTTCCACAGGGGAATGTAGATTTATTATATAAAGAAAATAAATTAGATCCAGAAGGAATAGCAGAAGCTATCATAGAACTTAACAAATAAAGGAGATAAAGATGTCTGGGAAAAAAGAGAGATTAGATATACTTTTAGTTGAAAAAGGCATATTCACATCAAGAGAGCGTGCTAAAACTAGTATAATGGCTGGTAAAATATTTGTAGACGGACAAAGAGTTGATAAGGCTGGAGAAAAGATTAATGTTGATGCAGATATTATATTCAAAGGGCAAGAGATACCATATGTAAGTAGAGGTGGATTAAAGCTTGAAAAAGCTATAAAGGAGTTTGGAGTAAACTTAAAAGATAAGGTGTGTATGGATATAGGAGCTTCTACTGGTGGATTTACTGATTGTATGTTACAAAATGATGCAAAAAAAGTATTTTCAATTGATGTTGGATATGGACAGTTTGCTTGGAAGCTTAGAACAGATTCAAGAGTTGTATGTATGGAGCGTACAAATATAAGATATGTAACTCCTGAAGATTTAGGTGAATTAACAGATTTTGCTTCAATAGATGTATCATTTATTTCATTAAAGAAAATAATGCCTGCTACTTTAAGTTTATTAAATGAAAGTGGGGAAGTTGTAGCTTTAATAAAGCCTCAATTTGAAGCTGGAAAAGAAAAAGTAGGGAAAAAAGGTGTAGTTAGGGATATAAATGTTCATAAAGAAGTAGTTTTAGACATAGTAGAATTTTTAATTAGTCAAAACCTAAATATTTTATCTGTAAGCTATTCTCCAATTAAAGGACCAGAGGGAAATATCGAATATTTAGTTTACTTTACTAAAGATAAAAATAAGAAATCAACATTTACCATAAATGATATAGAAAAAATAGTAAATGAATCTCATAATTCACTATAAAATATATTGATAATAATTTTTGTTTAAGGCTTCAAGAAATAACTTGAAGTCTTAAATGAACCTTACATTATATATTAGGTACAGTATAAGGGGGGCATGATTATGAAGAAAGTTGCCATTGCAATCAATCCATCTAAAGATGAAAAAAATGAAATTGCTATGAAAGTAAAAGAAAAGCTTTATAAATATTTTAATAATATAGAAATAATTATGTTAAATAGTTATGATATAATAAACTATGAATTTAAGGAGCTACTTGATCTTATAATAGTATTAGGTGGAGATGGAACTATCTTAAGTGTTGCTAGAGGTATAAATGGGAAATTAAATGTACCTATTTTAGGAATTAATATTGGAAATTTAGGGTTTTTATCAAGTATAGAAGTTTCTGAAATGGATAAAGCTTTTTTAAAATTAAAAGAAGGTAATTATATTTCTCAAAAAAGGATGCTATTAACATGCGATTTACCTTTAGAAGACATAAAAAATGAATCATTAGCTCTAAATGATATAGTTGTAGCAAGAGGAACATTATCAAGAATGGTGAAGTTTCAAATATTTATAGATGGTAAAAGATATTATAATTTTAAAGGTGATGGTTTAATTATAGCAACACCTACTGGATCAACGGCATATTCATTTTCAGCTGGAGGACCCTTTATTTATCCCGATGTAGATGTAATTACTATAACTCCAATTTGTCCTCATCCGCATGGAATGCAGACAATAGTTTTAAATAGTGGTAGTGAAATTGAAGTTAAAGCAGAAAATGAAGATGAGGAAGTGTATATAACTTTCGATGGTCAAAAAGCTATTAAGACAACCAATCAAACTATAATAAAGATAAAAAAAGCAAAAGAATATGCAAACATAGTTTTATTTGATGATTATGATTATTTTAAAGTACTACGGGCAAAAATTCTAAATAACTGGAAAGAATGTGAAGGTGATTAATTTGAAATCAAAGAGGCATAACAAAATATTAGAGATAATTAGTGAAAAAGAAATAGAAACACAAGAGGAGCTTGCAGAAGAGTTAAAAATAGCTGGATTTGACGTAACCCAAGCAACAGTTTCTAGGGATATAAAAATACTAAAGCTAATAAAGATGCAAGGTGCTTCAGGAAATTACAGATATGTTGCATCATCTAAGGAATCTAAGGATATTAATGATAAGTTATCTAGCATTTTATCTAATGCAGCTGTATCAGTAGAAAATGTAGATAAATTTGTTGTTGTAAAGACACTAACTGGATCTGCTATGGCAGTTGCTGAAGCAATAGATACATTATTTGATACAGAAGTCGCAGGAACAATTGCTGGAGATAATACAATTTTTATATTAGTAAGAAATTTAGATAAAGCTGAAGAATTAGTAGAGAAAGTTAGAAAAATGATTTTATAAAATTAAAGGTGATATAATATGTTATTACAATTAAATATAAAGAACTTTGCTTTAATTCAGGAACTAAGTGTTGAATTTGGAAAAGGGTTTAATATATTATCCGGAGAAACAGGTGCTGGTAAATCTATATTAATTGATACTATAGATTATGTTTTAGGCGGAAAATTTTCAAAAGACTTAATAAGATATGGCGAAGAAAAAACTTTTGTTGAAGCAATATTTTCAATTGAAAATGAAGAACTTATTGAAGTTTTAAAAGAGTTAGATATTGATGATGAAGAAATATTAATAATTTCAAGAGAAACAACTTTATCTGGAAAAAGCATAATAAAAGTAAATGGAAAATCAGTAGTACTTTCATATCTAAGAAAAATAAGAGAAAAACTTTTAGATATACATGGGCAACATCAAAATCAAAATTTATTAAATAGAGCATTTCACATATATTATTTAGATGACTTTATAGGAGAGGAATTAAATCCATACTTAGAGGAATTTGAAAATTTAAGAAAAGAGCAAAATTTAATTTTAGAAAAAATAAAAGAGTTAAATGGGAATGCAGATAGAGAAAAACTAGTGGATTATATAAAATTTCAAATTGATGATATAGAAAAGGCTAAATTAAAAGTTGGTGAGGAAGAAAGCTTAAATGAGGAATTTAATTTACTTTCAAATGCAGAAAAAATTTCTTTAGCATTAAGTAAAACTTATTCTATTTTAGATAATCCAATGGAAGGTATTTCAGTTATTGAAGGAATATCAAAAGCTGTTAATGAATTATCTATAGTTGAAAAGCATTTTGAAAAATTAATAGATAAAAGAGAAAGAATGGAAGAAGCGCTTTACACTTTGGAAGAGATTTCAAGGGAAGTAAGAGATTTGTCATCTGAAATTTATTATGACGAATTTGAATTAGAAAAGATAAATTCTAGGATATATGAAATTAGTTTATATAAGAAAAAGTACGGGGAATCAGTTGAAGAAATTTTAAATTATTTAGAAAAATTAAAATTACAATATGATGAACTTATTAATTCTGAAGAAATAATTAAAGAATTAAATTTAAAAAAAGAAAAATTAGAAGATGAAATGAGACAAGTTTCTGAAGAAATGCATAATATAAGAGAAAAGAATTCTGTGAATCTTGAAGAAAAAGTAAAGTATGAATTATCTTATATTGGAATGGAAAAATCAGAAATTAAAATATCAATAGAAAAAAGTGAAAACTTTAATTCAAGAGGTTTTGATGAAGTTATTTTTCTAATTTCTACAAACCCAGGAGAACCTTTAAAACCATTAGAAAAAGTTCTTTCAGGTGGTGAGCTTTCAAGAATTATGTTAGCTCTTAAATGTGTTTTTGTGGATAAAGACAAAATACCAACGCTTATTTTTGACGAAATAGATACTGGAATAAGTGGAACTATTGCTAAAAGAGTTGGAGAAAAAATGTATGAAGTGTCTACCAAGCATCAAGTATTGTGTATAACACATTTACCTCAAATAGCAGCACTTTCTGATTGTCACTATTTTGTATCAAAAAAGGTTGAAAATGAAAAAACATATACACAAATTAGAACGTTGGATAAGTACGATAAAGTTAAAGAAATTGCAAAGATGACTAGTGGCGATGAAGTGAGTGATGTTACTTTAGAAAATGCTTCAGAAATGGTTGCTTTTGCAGATCTTAAAAAACAAGAAATATTAAAAAGTTATTCATAAATAAGATACATAACTTAATAAAAAATGAATACACTAAAATCATGGTTATTTACCATGATTTTATTTTTTTATATTTTTCAAGTTATATCTTTAAAATTTTTAACGTTTTTAACAAACTTAATACAGCATATAAGAATGCAGATGAGGGAAAGTTAAATACAGAAGCAAAGGAGGAGATGATATGAGGATGAAAAAGTTAAAATATTTAGGCGTAATAATAACTCCAATGTTGATTCTGGGTTTAATTACTTTCTTTAGTTTAAGTAGTATTCCAGAAAAAATATATGTAAATGAAGCTGCCTCAACTTCTGATGTAGTATTATCAGATAATATATTTATGAAGAACAGCAAAATAAAGAAGGATAAGCTTCAAGTAAAACTTTTAGGATTTATTCCTGTTAAGTCGGTAGCAGTATCTAAAGTGAATGACTTGGAGGTATATCCAGGTGGAACAAGTGTAGGAATAAAATTATCAACTAAAGGTGTTTTAGTTGTAGGACATTCTGATATAGAATCAGTAGAAGGTAAGGTTGAAAGTCCTGCCAAAAATTCTGGTATAGAACTTGGGGATGTACTTATAAAGATTAATGGAGAAGAAATACAAAGTTCAAAGGATTTATCAAAAAAAATTAAAAACCTTGATAATTCTAAAATAAATGTTGATTATATTAGAAATGGTAATATAGAAAAAAAAGAAATAGACTTAGAAAAAGAAAATAATGAATATAAATTAGGACTTTGGGTTAGGGATTCAACTGCAGGTATAGGCACATTAACATTTTATGATAAGAATACTTCAATATTTGGAGCTTTAGGGCATCCTATAACAGATGGTGATACTAATAAACCTTTTATAGTAAGAAATGGAGATTTACTAAATTCTTCAGTAATAAGTGTTAGAAAAGGTGAAAAAGGTTCACCTGGAGAGTTAAAAGGCTTATTTGTTAACGAAAAAGAAAGTTTAGCAACAATAGAAAAAAATACAGAAGCTGGTATATTTGGAGAGGCAAGTGCTGATTTAGTAAACCCTACTTTTAATAAACCTTTGAAAGTAGGATTTAGAAATGAAATAAAAGAAGGGGCAGCAAAAATTATAACAACAATAGATGAAAATGGACCTAAAATGTATGATATAGAAATAGTAAAATTATTACCTCAGGAGGAGCCTGGACCTAAGAGTATGGTAATAAAAGTTACAGATGAAGAACTTTTAGAAAAAACAGGTGGAATAGTTCAAGGAATGAGTGGAAGTCCCATTATTCAAGATAATAAATTAGTTGGAGCAGTAACTCATGTATTAATAAATAAACCAGATGTAGGTTATGGTATATACATTGAATGGATGTTAAAAGATGCAGGAGTAATTGAATAAAAAATTAATAAATTTGAATAGTTTTATAATACAAAAAGTGTTATAATTATATAAAATAATAAGAGTACAATTAGTACTCTTATTATTTTTACTGTCAGAAAAATGAAATTTATCTATATAAAAAATAAATATTATAATAAAATTTTGAAAAAAATGTAAAAAAACTATTAAAACCAAATAAATTGTGTTATAATGATATTAAATTAATCTTGAAAAGGATTGTTTTTTTCTGTTATGTCTATATATAATGTTTATAGATGAATTTTAAAAGATAAATTTTTAAAAGAACTTAATATGTACTCGAATTAATTGGAGTATTTTGGGAAGATGGGGGAGAGAAGTATGAATGATTCAAAAATTTCAGTTTTAATAGCTGATGATAACAAGGAGTTTTGCAGTATCTTAAATGATTACTTATTAAATCAAAGGGATATTATAGTTACTGCAGTTGCTAAGGATGGAAGGGAAGCCTTAGCTCTTATCGAGGAAAAGCAACCAGATTTAGTAGTTTTAGATATAATAATGCCACATTTAGATGGTTTAGGAGTTCTTGAAAAATTAAATTCAATGAATTTAGAAAAAATGCCAAGAATAATAGTTCTTTCTGCAGTTGGTCAAGATAAAATTACGCAAAGAGCTATTACTTTAGGTGCTGATTATTATGTTGTAAAACCATTCGATATGGATGTTTTCACTAAGAGAATAAGAGAAATGTTTAATGGATCTTCAAATGATGTTGTTAGAAAACAATCTGCTGTAGTAGAACAAGAAGTTAAACATCAATCTAAAGGTCCAGTAGATTTAGAAACTGAAATTACAAACATAATCCATGAAATTGGAGTGCCAGCTCATATTAAAGGATATATGTATTTAAGAGAAGCTATTACAATGGTTGTTAACGATATGGAACTATTGTCTGCTGTTACAAAAGAATTATATCCATCAATAGCTAAAAAGTATAATACAACAGCTTCAAGAGTTGAAAGAGCTATAAGACATGCAATAGAAGTTGCTTGGGGCAGAGGTCAAGTTGATGCTATAAATAAACTATTTGGCTATACAATACACAATGAAAAGGGTAAGCCAACAAATAGTGAATTTATTGCTATAATAGCTGATAAATTAAGATTAAAGAATAAAGTTAGCTAATAGCAGAAGAAAATTAGTAAAATGACTGTTGAACAAGTAATTTGAAAAAGTCAAATCTATGTTGTTTATAGCAACAAAGTGTATTTGATACCAATAAATAAATATTAAGTTAAGTATATAGAACACTTTCTATCAGTTGGGGTTATTCTAGTTGATTAGGAAGTGTATTTATTTTTAGATTTATTAAGAGAAGTAAGTTGACTATTATCTTATATCTGAGATTGAGAGATTCAAAATTTAAATAAGAAATTAAATAATTTATTAAATTATAAAGAAGGTATGTAAGAAGAGATGTGTTTTATAATGAATACATCTCTTTTTCGTTAAAAATATTTACTTAATTTGTTCAGATTAATAAAGAATAGCATGAAATAATTGATTTTAAGTTTAAAGCAAATAAGGTAATTGTTGAATCTATATATTAAAAGTTATGATATAATATTTATAATATAGTTTAAATTTAATATGGTATAACAAAGTTAAAAAAGTGTATTGATTTATAAGGAGAAATATAATGAATTTAAATGAAGAAATATTAAATGAAAAGTTAATTCATAAAGGAAATTTTATGGATTTTGTAAACATTGATGTAAAATTACCTAATGGAAAAAATGCCAATAGAGATGTTATAAAACATCCAGGAGCTTGTGCAGTTATAGCATTTTTAGATTCAGAAAATATAATATTAGTAGAACAATTTAGATTACCATTAAATAAAACATTATTAGAAATACCAGCAGGTAAACTTAATAAAAAAGAAGATCCAATGGATTGTGCAAAAAGAGAGCTTCAAGAGGAAACTGGATATGTTGCAAAAGAAATAGAATATTTAGGATCTATTGCAACGGCACCTGGATTTTGTGATGAAATTATACATTTATATAAAGCTTGGAATTTATCTTTAGGAGAAAAAAATGAAGATGATGATGAGTTTACAAGTGTAAAAGTATTAAATATAAATGATCTTAAAGAAATGATAAAAAAGGGTGAAATAATTGATGGTAAAACTATAAGTGTACTTTCATACTTATAAATTTTATTATGATAAAAATAAATGGAGAAAAGCTATTTTTATAGCTTCACTCCATTTTTTTATTTTTTTAATAAAAAAATATTTTACATATATTCAATTATGAATAATAAGGAAACTTTAAACATATTATGTTCTATAGCAACTATGGAGGAGGAATAATATGAATTTAATAGAAAAGTTGAATTCAAACTTTAGAGAAAATAAAATATTCTATTTACTTGTACTAACTTTTTTCTTTGTAGGTATATTACTAGGTTCATATACCATAAAATATATGGATGGAGTAGATGCAAAGGATTTAGCTGATTACTTTACAGGATTCATTAAAAGTATAAATGTTGAAGAGGTAAAAACAAATGAATTGCTTATAAGCATAATAAAAAATAATATAATAATCATATTACTTATAATAGCACTAGGATTTACTGTCTTTGGAGCGCCGATAATTTTAATAATAGACCTAATAAAGGGATTTACTTTAGGTTATACCTTTAGTTTTTTATTAACTACATTTGATGGAAAAGGTATTTGGATTGCTCTAACATCGACAGTTCCACAAAACATATTTTATATACCTTTTTTTATAGGTATAAGTATTATTTCTTTAGAGTTATCTTCAGTGAAGTTAAAAGAAAAGTTTTTTAATGGAATTGGAAGTAGTAAGTTGATGTTAAATGGACTAGTAATGAAATTAAGTTTCTTTGTTATCCTATTTGCCATAGGGGTTATAATTGAGTGCTATATGAGCCCAGGGTTAATAAGAATGGTAGTAACGAAAGTTTATAAATTAACCTAATCCAATGAAAATAAAGAAGGAATAAGAATTTTTTTGTCGAATTAATAATGTATTAGGATAGGGGAGAATTATGAAAGAAATTGTGAATAATTATAAGGAAGCTTTATTAAAAAGTCATAAAAGTGAAAACACTGTTTATGCCTATGTAACTGACGTAAACTTATATGTTAAGTATTTAAAAAGTAAAAATATGAGTATTGATGAAACGGATAATGTATCAGTACTTGGTTATATACAATACTTGCTTAGCCAAGGTAAGTCAGAAAGATCAATAAACAGAATAGTTATAAGTCTTAGAAGTTTTTATAATTATCTAAAAGATCAAAAAGTTGTAAGTGAAATACCTAAGATATACTATAAGAATACAACTACAACTAAAAAGTTACCTGAGATATTAACTATAGATGAGGTAGACAGAATAATTAAAATTGTAGATAAAGATTGCAATAAGGGAATAAGGGATAATGCTTTATTAGAGCTTATGTATGCTACTGGAATGAAGGTTTCAGAGATAATTGGATTAAATGTTTATGATATCAATTTAGAATTAAACTTTGTAAAATGTCATGATAATAAAAATTATGAGAGGCTTATTCCAATTGGAAGAAGTGCAACAGAAGCTTTGAAGGAATATTTAAAAATAAGAGATCAAGTTGCATCTGCAGGAGTTGAAACCCTATTTGTTAATTTAAATGGAAATCATTTAACAAGACAAGGCGTATGGAGAATAGTAAAAGAATATTCTCATAAAGCAGGAATTAAAAAAGAAGTTAATTTAAATACTTTTAGACACTCTTTTGCGGTACATTTATTACAAAATGGAGCTAATGTAAGAGCTGTGCAAAAGCTTTTAGGAAATCAAGTTCTAACTTATATGGACACATATTATGAAATAATTAATAATGATAAAATAAATATTGTATATAAAAACTCTCATCCTAGAGCATAATAATAGGGAATATTTAATATGGTATCTTATAATTTTAGAAGTAAGATAAATTGAGAATGTTAAATAAAAAATAATGAATATACAATGGCTACTAAAAATTTAGAAAAGTAAACTGGTTATTGCAATATAGCAAATTAAATAGATAAAAGTTTAAAAATAATATACTAAAGTAGGAGGTCATGTTCTTATGAGAATGTATGACATTATATTAAAAAAAAGAAAAGGTCTAGAATTATCTAAAGAAGAAATTGAGTTTTTTGTAAATGGATTTACAAAGGGAGAAGTGCCAGACTATCAAGCATCAGCATTACTTATGGCTATATTCTTTAACAAGATGAATAAAAGAGAAACTGCAGATTTAACTATGGCAATGGTTAATTCAGGAGATAAGATTGATTTATCTTCTATAAATGGAGTGAAGGTAGATAAACACTCTACTGGTGGAGTTGGTGATAAGACTAGTATTTGTTTAACACCGCTAGTTGCATCACTTGGAGTTCCAGTTGCTAAAATGTCTGGTAGAGGATTAGGTCACACTGGTGGAACTATTGATAAATTAGAAGCATTTAATGGATTTTCAGTAGAACTTTCTGAAGAAACATTTATAAATAATTCAAATACAATAGGAATAGCATTAACTGGTCAAACAGGTAACATTGCTCCAGCTGATAAGAAAATATATGCTCTTAGAGATGTTACAGCAACAGTAGATAATATGTCATTAATAGCATCAAGTATAATGAGTAAGAAAATTGCTTCAGGAGCAGATGCTATAGTATTAGATGTAAAAGTTGGAGATGGAGCATTTATGAAAACTCCCGAAGATGCTAAGGCTCTAGCAAGAGAAATGGTTGATATAGGAAGTTCAGTAGGAAAAAAAACTATAGGTGTAATTTCTGATATGGATCAACCTTTAGGATATGCAATAGGTAATTCTCTTGAAGTTAAAGAAGCTATAGAATTATTAAAAGGAAATGGACCTAAAGATTTATTAGAATTAACATTAACTTTAGGTAGTTATATGCTTGTTTGTGGAAAGACAGCAAGAAACTTCGAAGAAGGCAAGGCATTATTATTAAAAAATATTAATAATGGTAAAGGACTAGAAAAGCTTAAGGAATTTGTAAAAGCCCAAGGTGGGGATGCAAGTCTTATAGATGATACTGATAAATTCCCTAAAGCAAAATATGTAGTTGAAGTAAAAGCTGCTCAAAGTGGTGTGATTTCAAAAATAAATGCAGAAGCCTTTGGTTTAATTGCAATGGAACTTGGAGCAGGAAGAGAAACAAAAGAAAGTATAATAGATCTATCTGTAGGTATAGTTTTAAATAAAAAAAGAGGAGAAGTAGTCAAAGAGGGGGATATACTGGCTTATATTCATAGTAACGATGAAAGTAATATAGAAAAAGCTAAGAATGATATAATTAAGAACATGATTATATCTAACTCTCTAGATAAGGAAATTCCTTTAATATACGATATTGTAGAATAAATAAAAAAATATGATAATAAGAATTTAGTTCTTTTTATCATATTTTTATTTTTATTGGTAATAATAAGCTTTGAAGGGAGGCAATATGATGAATAAAAAATTTATGAATAAAGTTGTCGCAATTGTTTTAAGCTTATTATCTATATCTGTAGTACCAGTAAAAGCAGATGTAGAACCATATGATACTTCAATAGAAACTTATGAAGAATGGACTACAGAGGTTTTTAGTGATGAAGGAATAAATGTAGATGCCAAATCAGCATTATTAATAGAGCCAAAAAGTGGGAAAATTCTTTATGAGAAAAACATCGATGAAAAATTTGCACCAGCATCTGTAACTAAAATAATGACGATGCTTTTAACTATGGAAGCTGTAGATAGTGGAAAAATAACATTACAAGATAAGGTAACATGTAGCGAAAATGCTAAAAAGATGGGTGGAAGCACAATGCTTCTAGATACAGGAGAAATAAGAACTGTAGAAGAGTTAATAAAAGGTGTTGCCATTGCATCGGGTAATGATGCTGCTGTAGCATTAGCTGAATATTTAGGCGGAACAGAAGATGCTTTTGTAGAAATGATGAATAAAAGGGCTCAAGAATTAGGTATGGTTAATACAACATTCAAAAATTGTAATGGCTTACCTATAGAAGGTCATTTATCTACTGCAAGAGATATATCAATAATGTCATTGGAGCTTTTAAAGCATCCAACAATATTAAAATATTCAGGAATTTATATGGAAACTATTTCTGAAGGAAGAAAATCACCTATAGAATTAGTTAATCATAATAAGCTTGTAAGATTTTTTGAAGGTTGCGATGGATTAAAGACAGGATATACTGAAGAAGCAAAATATTGTATTTCTGCAACTGCTACTAGAAATGGTGTTAGAATGTTATCTGTTATTATGGGTGCACCAACATATAAAGTAAGAAATAGGGATGCAGGAATGCTTTTAAATTATGGATTCTCTAAATTTGAAGGTAAAAAGCTTTTATCAAAAGATGAAGATGTAGAAAACATTTATTTAAGTAAACAAACTGATAAATTCTTGGTTGCTAGGGCAAAGGAAGATTTAGTAGCAATAGTACCAAAAGGAACAAATGAAGAATTAGAAAAGAGAATAGTAATTGACGAAGTTAAAAAGGAATATAAGCAAGGGGATATTGTAGGTAAATGTGAAGTTTATCTTGGAGAAGAAAAAATTGGGGAAGTAGAATTATATTCAGATAGAGATATAAAACTTGGCGGAATATTTGAAAACTTCAAGTTCAATATGAAAAACATGTTTAGAAAAGGCGTATAGTATAAAGTAATTGCATCTTTAAATACATATGGCAAAATATCGGATATTAAGTAGAGATACTTATATCCGATATTTTTCATTTTTTCACTATTTTGCATCGCAAAATAAAACAAAGGTTGTTCTTTACTATTAAAATTGATATTATATATTGGAAGGAATATAGTGTTATCAAAGGCGGATGATATTTATGGAAATGCCCAAAGTAAAGGTAGCAAATTTTGAAGGTCCATTTGACTTGCTGCTGCATTTAATTAAAAAAAATGAAATGGATATTTATAATGTAGAAATATATAAAATCACTAGTCAATATTTAAAATATTTAGATGATATGAAAATTATGGACTTAGAAATTACATCTGAATTCATAGTAGTTGCGGCTACTCTTATAGAAATAAAATCTAAAAAACTATTACCTAATATTAAAGTTTCAGAAGAAAATGAAGAAGATATAGAAAAAAATCTTATGGAAAAGCTTATAGAATATAAGAAAATTAAAGGTGCTGCATTATTCTTTAAAGAAAAGTACATAAATTCTGGAGACATATATACAAAGAAACCAGAAATAATTGAAGAAATTAAAAGTGATAAAAAAGAAGAAGACATATTTAAGAATATTACGTTACTTGATCTTTATAATATTTATAATAAATTAATAGAAAACTTCCTTATGAAGCAAAATAAGGAGAATATAATTCAAAGAAAAATTTATATAGATAAATATAAGATTGAAGATAAAATGGACGAGCTGTTACGTAATATTGAAGAGGAAAGAATCGTAAAATTTAGAGATATAATAAGAGAGAGCGAATGTAAGCTAGAAGCGGTAGTAACATTTTTAGCACTTCTTGAACTTATAAAACTTAGGATGATTAAAGCCTATCAAAATGACAATTTTGATGACATATTAATTGAAAGGAGAAAAATAGGTGAGTAAAACTGAAGTTGAGCAATATGAATTTGAAGAAGTTTCATCAAAACCTAAAATAAAATCTGCAATAGAAGCATTATTATTTGTAAGTGGAGAACCTTTAACTATTAAGGATTTAAGTAATTCTATAGAAGTTTCACCTAAAACAATATCAAATATTTTAAATGAAATGATTTTAGATTATGAAGAAGAAAAAAGAGGAATAAAACTAATATCAATAAATGGAGAATATCAATTAGTTACAAAGGCCGAAAATAGCGATTATATACAAAAATTATTAAAGAAAAATAAAAGACAATCTTTATCACAAGCTTCTTTAGAAAGTTTAGCTATAATTGCCTATAAGCAACCTATAACAAGAGTTGATATAGATGAGATAAGAGGAGTAAAATCCGAAAGTGCTATCCATAAATTATTAGAAAAAGATTTAATTAAAGAAGTTGGTAGGTTGGAGGTTCCAGGAAGACCTATTTTATTTGGAACAACTGAAGAGTTTTTAAGACAATTTGGATTAAAAGAATTAAATGAGTTGCCATCTTTAGATTTGTATTCAGAAAAAGATGAAGAAACAATAGAAGCTATGAATGAAATAATTAAGGAAATATAATAGGTAGCCACGAAAGAGACATCTTAAAAATATGAACTGGATTTATAATAAATTGCAAGATGTGATTAGAAATATAACACCAAATAAGAATAAACAATTCTTATTTGGTGTTATTTGCTTAAAAATAAATGGAAAGTTCTGATTTTCAAGCAGCTACTTAAAAAACTCTAGAATAAATTATTAGATGATGAGTCACTATCATCACATGGGTTAGAATCACATGGATTATTTTCAACATCAAGATTTTTATCTTGTGCCTTCTTCTTGTCATGATTAAAGCAGCCTTTAATCATATCAATAATTTGAGGAACAGAATCTACAATTCTATCATATGTATTATTTTGATCAACAGGAAGAAGTCTTACAGCATCATCTCTAAGAACTAAAAATGCAACAGGTTTAACTGTGACACCAGCTCCAGAACCACCACCAAAAGGATGTTTAGCATCTTTATCAGGGGATGGCTTACATTGGTTTCCAAATTCACTTCCACCAGATGCAAAACCGAATGTTACTTTTGATATTGGTATAATGTAACTACCATCACGTGTTTCCACAGCTTCACCTATAACAGTATTAACATCTATCATATCTTTTAGATTTTCCATAGTACTTTTCATTAAATTTTCAACAGGATGTTCATTTGACATAATATACCTCCCTATTCGGGAGTCACCTCCTCAATTTCAAAAGATTTATACATTAAATATAATATATATATAATATTAGCAACATTAAAGTAAAATATACTAGTTATACCAAAATATATAGTATTAGTATTGAATTTAGGGATAATATTAAGCTTTATATCTTTAACTTTAAAAGCTTTTTCTAATATTAATCTAAGTAAAGTAGGAGTATTACATAACAAGCCGTAAAGAATTGCGCAATATGCAGCATCATCAATACCAAAAGTTAAATCACCATCTATTTTTATAAGAGGTTTAAATTTATTACAAGAAATATTAGAATATAACTTTCGTATAGATATTTTTTTATAATTTTTTTGCGCTTAAGGGGAGAAGGCTTAATGGCTTTTTTATTTTTATATTTTATTGTAGTTTCTTTTTTTAAATCTATATTAGTTTTATTAATAAGTTTTTTTAATAATTTATTTTCAATACCATTATTTGATGAAAAAATATTTAAGTTAAATATTTTTAATTTAAATATACCTTCGTTAAAACTAATTTTAATTTTCATTGGAATAGGAAAAATAAGTAGTAACATAATAATTAAAAGTGTTAATATTAAAGCCATTTTCACACTCCTTTCTAAACTATTCTAATAATTACCATAATGAAAAATAAAAAAATAGCAAAAAAATGTTTAAAAAATAACTTTTAGAACAAACTACTCATAGATGGTTAATGTAGAGGGTGATTTTATGAAAGTTTTAAAAAAAGTTATTTTTACTATTTTATTAGTATTATTGACATTACAATGGAATATTTATTCAGTAAAAGCATTTATTGACGATGATGTAGATATGGATGATGAGACAGTAGAAATGCTTGAGGAAGATTATATTGATATTGATGGAAATAAAGTTGATAGCAAACTTCCGTTAAAGGTATCTGCTAGAAATGCCATAGCTATAGATGCAGAAAGTAGGCAAGTACTATGGAATCAAAAAGGATATGAAATTGTCCCAATGGCCAGTACTACTAAGATTTTGACATCCCTTATAGCAATAAATTATGGAGATTTAGATAGAATAGTAACCATCAGTAAAAATGCTTCATCTATTAGGGGTTCAACTGTAGGATATAAAGCTGGTGAAAAAATAACAATGAGGGAATTATTATTTGGATTAATGTTTAGGTCTGGTAATGATGCTGCTATTGCTATAGCGGAAGATATAGGAGGATCAGTAGAAAATTTCTCTAATATAATGAATGATTTTGCAAGAAGTTTAGGGATTATAGATTCACATTTTGAATCACCACATGGACTTGATAGTGCAAAACATTATTCTTCAGCATATGATTTAGCAATTTTAACAGCTAAAGGAATGGAATATGATGTTTTTAGAGAAATTGTAGGAGAAAAAGTTATATATAAAGATAAATATAATTTCACAAGAGATTATCAAAATATAAATAAAATATTGTATAGAATACCTGGTGCAAATGGGGTAAAGACTGGATATACTGGAGGGGCAGGAAAATGCCTAGTTTCATCTGTTAATCACAATGGTAGAAATATCATTATTGTTGTTTTAAATTGTGTAGATAGATGGAATGTAACAGAAAAAATCTTTAATTATGTCATAAGCACAAATACTTTTGCTGAAATATCTAATAAAGATATATTACAAAGAGAAAATCTTGCGGGATTAGGAAATATAATACAAGAAGAAGATATAACTTATGGATATAAAGAAAAGGATATAGTAGAAGTAGAGGTATTCAATAGAAGTTCTGATGTAGAAACTGGAGATATACTAGGAAAGATTTCAGTAAAAGATGAAAAACAAGAAAAAAATAAATTTCCGCTAATAAGTAATATAAATATGAGTAAAGAAGAATTTGAAAATATAATCTTTAAAAAGTAGAAGAGTTGTCTTCTACTTTTTTTGTTATATAAAAATATAGTGTAACAAAATGAAAAATAGAAAATAATCTATTAATATGTAAGAAATCTAGTGGGGAGATTCAAATAATGAAAGAAGCTGTTGATTGTATAGATGCTGGAACGGAGTTTTGTCCTTGCCATCTGGCAGAATCAAATGAATGTATATTATGCTCTCAATTACAAGGAAGCTGCTTTTGTGATTGCTTAAATTGGAATGGGGTATGTATATATCACGAATTTATAAATAATGGATCTAAGGCAAAAGAGGGAAGAAAAACATATAATTGTTTAGTTGAAAAAAAGGTTCTTTATCAAAATGATGTTCTTTTAATTAAATTTAAAGCTCCACATAAATTAGCTATTGATCTAGTAAGACCTGGAAGCTTTATATTTATAAGAACAAATGAAAATGTCTATTTTGATGTTCCTATTTCTATTTTAGAATCAAATATTGAAACAAATATAATAACCATAATGATAGAAATAAGAGGAATTAAAACAAAGAAATTATTAGATATAAAAGAAGGTGGAGAAATAACTATTAGAGGACCATATTGGAATGGAGTTTTTGGTCTTAAAAATTTAGATAAGCAAGTTAATAATAATGTACTAGTAATAGCTAGAGGAATTGGAATGGCTCCTATGATGCCAGTAATTAGAAAGTTATCCTTAAATAATAATAATATAAATTTAATTTTAGATAAGGCACCTTATACAGATAATTATGTTCAAGAATATTTATCAGAATATGATGTGAATGTAATTGAAGAATCAGTGTTAGATAAAGGTCAGCTAACTGATGAAGTAAAAGTTCTTATAAAATCTTATATAAAAGATAAAAGTGTAAATTATATTCATATTGCTGGGGCTGATATATTAACTGTAAAAATAATTGATTATTTAGATAAGATACAAGGTGAAGATATAAAGTTATCTTGTTGTAATAATATAAAAATGTGCTGCGGAGAAGGGGTATGCGGAAGTTGTACCGCTAGATTTTCTGGCCATAGAGTAAAGCGTTTTTGTAAAGTTCAAGCTGATCCAAGAAATGTATTTGAAGGGAGAAGATTTATATGATAAAGACTATTATCGTTGGGGGCGGTTGGTCTGGCTGCGCCGCAGCTATCACAGCTAAGAAAGCAGGAGCAGAAGTTCATTTATATGAAAAGACAGATTTATTATTAGGACTTGGAAATGTTGGAGGAATAATGAGAAATAACGGAAGATGGACAGCTTCCGAAGAATTAATAGAGCTTGGTGCTGGAGATTTAATTGATATTGTAGATGATACTGCAAGACATAAAGATATAGAATTTCCAGGTCATAAGCATGCAACTTTATATGATGTAAATTTAATCGAAGGTAAAGTTAGTAAATATTTAGAGGAAATGGGGATAAATATTCATATAGAAAGTAGAGTTACTGATGTTAAGTTAGAAGGCAGTAAGATTAAAGGGATTTACCTTAGTGATGGTACTTATGAAGAGGGAGATGTATTTATTGAAACTACTGGAACAACAGGGCCAATGGGGAATTGCTTAAGATATGGAAATGGATGTTCTATGTGTGTTTTAAGATGTCCAGCCTTTGGACCAAGAATAAGTATAAGTGAAAGATGCGGAGTAGCAGACATACAAGGAGAAAGAGATGAAGATACATTAGGGGCATTTTCAGGTTCTTGTAAGTTGGCTAAGGAAAGTTTATCAAAAGAAATAATTAAGCAATTAGATGAAACAGGATGTGTTATATTAGAAGTTCCAAAGGAAGATGTAAATTATGATAAGCTTAATGCCAAGGTTTGTCAGCAATATGCTTTAAAAGAATTTGCAGAAAATATAATTTTATTAGATACTGGACATGCTAAACTTATGACTACCTACTACCCATTAAAGAAACTAAGAAAGATTGAAGGATTAGAAAATGCAAAATATGTAGATCCATATGCAGGTAGTAAAGGTAATTCAATAAGATATTTATCCGTAGCTCCAAGAACAAATGATTTAAAAGTAAAAGGAGTAGACAATTTATTTTGCGCAGGAGAAAAATCAGGTCTTTTTGTTGGTCATACAGAAGCAATTTGTACAGGTAGCTTAGCAGGACATAATGCAGTAAGACTTGCAATGGGAATACCTCTATTAATTTTACCAGGCTCAATTGCAATAGGCGATATAATATCTTATGCAAATGAAAAAGCAGGTACAAGAGAAGGTAGAAAAAATAGATATACATTTGCTGGAGCAGAATACTTTAAGAGAATGAAGGAGCTAGGACTATATACTGTTAATAAAGATGAGATAAAAGATAGAATCAGAAAAGTTAATTTAAATAGGGTATTTAATCAAAAATTAATATAATAATAACTTAAATATAAAACAAAAGAGAATAATAATTATTCTCTTTTGTTTTATATACTAATACCTAGGATTAAAAACTAAAGTACATGATGTATTTTTAAAGGAAATAGTATTAAGTAAAAAAAATACTTGGTTAAAAATAAATAACAAGTCTTTTTACAAATCTAAAATGCACAATATTTTTGTTAAAGTGAGAAGATATATCTAAGAGCTCTACTCATACTAGTAATAACTACAGAACCATGATTTTCTTCAGGTGCAACATAGAGGGTGCAATTATTATTAAAGCTCTTAATTTTATTGTATATTTTTTCTGCACCATCAACCATATAACCTTCTTTTTCTCCAACACCTATAAATATATTCTTTTCGGTATTTTCTAAATTAGGTAAGTTTAAAAGTTCATAATCATTCCACCAAACTGAGGGACTAAAGGAAATTATATTTTTATAGATGTTTGATCCTTTTAATAAATTCCATAATACATAATAGCCACTTAAAGAATGACCAATTATAGAAATATTACTCTTGTCAAAGTTAAGATTAGGTTCAATTAATGGGAGAAGTTCTTTTTTTATAAATTCATTAAACTTTTCACTGCCTCCAAGATTTTTAGGAATTTTAAATTTAGTTTCCTCAGGAATAAAGTATTTTTCGGCTGGAGCTGTAAAGTCTAAAAATCTTTTTTCTTTTTTTTCATATTCCTGATGAGAGATGCCAACAACTATTGAAGGCTTGACCCCAGTTTTAATATAAAGTTGACCTTGTTGCTTTATGCAAGATTTAACTACTTCAAAGCAATTTCCACCATCTAGAACTATTATTAATGGCAAATTATCTGTTTTAGATTCTTCAGGAGTATAGAAATTAATATCATAAAAGCTATTAGTATAGCATGATTTTATTTTAAAATTATTCATAAGTTGACTCCTTTATGTTAAGATTTAGTAATAAGTATAAAATAACAAAAGGAAAAGGTCAATGATTATGAAACAAAGTATCAATTGGTTAATTGAATATTTTTCAGAAAGTTCTATGGAGTTTATCGATATTTTTAAAAGTAGTTTACTACCTAAAGAAAAAGATATTAATAGAAAAACGGCAAAAAATTTATGTGGAATAGTAATACCTATAAGAGGAGAATGTTCATTTTCTGTAGATGGGAAAAAATATAATTTAAACAAAAATACAATACTACATTGTGGATCAAGTATGGATATAGAAGTGGAGACAGGAGATTTAGGAATAGAATATTATGTAGTTCATTACAAAAATATTTTGACTACAGAAAAATTTAAAAACATAGAAAAAGAATCTTTTTATCTAGAAATTGAGGATAGGCTACATTTGCTAAAATACTGTGAAATGATTATTGATAAATCATTAAGTCCAGATAATTACTCAAAATTCTCATGTAAAGTTGATTTTGTAAATTTAATAAATTCTTTAATAAAAAATGTAAGAACCTCACAATATAGTGATAAATTAAAATTAGTAAATAAGGGGATTGAATATATAAATAAGAATTTCAACGAATTAATAACAGTAAGTGAAATATCAGATATTTTAGAAGTAGATAGAAGAAGATTTAGTGAAGTTTTTAAAGAAGTTACAGGATTGTCTCCACTAAAATATTTAACGGAATATAGGTTAAAAGAAGCTAAGAGATTATTGAAGTTTTCTTGTTATACAATTTCAGAAATAGCTGATATGACTGGATATAGTGATTGTTTTTATTTTAGTAAAGCTTTCAAAAAAAATGTAGGTGTTTGCCCTAGAAAATATAGAGAAATTAATAATAATGTTAATACAGGTATAGTATTTAAAAAATAGATTCGGCAAAAGTACAAAAAAATATTATAAAAGTCCATTTTACCATTTAAAGAATTTTGCTAAAATAATCATGAATTGAAAATGATTATCATTATGAATGGGGGATAAATATGAAAAAGTACTTAACATTATTGCTATTAATAGTTTTATTTGCAAGTTTAACATCTTGTACAGCAAAGAAATCTTCAGAAGTAGGTGAAGTAGAAAGTAAAGATACATCATTTATAGTAAATTATTTAGGACAAGACTATTCTTTCGATAAAAAAGTTGAAAATATAGTTCTTGCAAGTTTAGAAGGAATGGAAGATGCAGCAGTTTTAGGTATTAAAGCAGCAGGTGTTTTAGAGGTTGCTGGACAAGTTCCCAAATATTTAGCAGATGACTTTAAAGATGTAACTTTAGTTGGAGATAAAATGAAGCCTAATGCAGAAGTTATACTAGGTTTAAATCCTGATGTCATTATAGGATCTTCAAAATTATCAGAAGAAGTAATGGCACAGTTAAACAAGATAGCAGTAACATTACCATATTCACATATATCAGCTAACTGGAAAGATAACCTTCTAGCTTTAGGAGAAATAACAGATAAAAAGGATGAAGCTAATAAATTAATTTCAGACTACGAAGAAAAATCTTTAAAGGCAAAAGAAGATATAAAAAATAAATATAAGGATCAAAATATTTTAGTTATTAGAGTAAGAAGGGGATTAATGTATGTATATCCAGCAGATGTATATTTAAACCCAGTTTTATATACAGATTTAGGATTAAAAATTCCTGATATAGTTACTCAAGCAAAAGCACAAGCTCAATTAACAATTGAGACTTTAGCAGAAATAAATCCAGATGCTATTTTTTTACAATTTGAAGATAGTGAAAATGCAGATGCGCCAGAAGCTCTCAATGAACTTTTAGCAAATCCTATATTTGAAAGTTTAGAAGCAACTAAAAATAATAAAGTATTCGTAAATACTGTTGAACCTTTAGCTCAAGGGGGAACAGCTTGGTCAAAGGTTAAATTCTTAGATGCAGTTGTAGATAATTTATTAAAATAATAGGAGTGCTATCGCAGCAGATTAAAATTAAAGATATAAAATTATTGACATACTTGTAATTAAGTTACTAAAAATGTATCTATTTTAGAAACTCCCAAAGGAGTTTCTTCTTTAATTATACATTTAACATTGTGCGGTAGTATAAGTTTAAGGGGATAAATATGAAAAATCTTAATAAGAAGTTTTTGTTAATCTTAATAATATGTTTAGTAGGGATAGTTAGTGTGACTGTTTTATCTGTAAGAATGGGAACTAAATCAATACCAAAAGAAGTAGTTTTTGATGCTATTTTTAATTTTGATGAAAGTAATGTAGATCATATAATAATAAGAAATAATAGGTTACCAAGATCTATTGCTGTATTAGTAGTTGGAGGATTTTTAGCTGTAGCTGGTTCAATTATGCAAGGTATAACGAGAAATTATTTGGCATCACCATCACTTATGGGGGTAAATGATGGATCAGCATTTTTAATCACTATAGCAATGGTTTTTTATCCAGGACTTTCAAATGGAAGTCTAATTTTAGTATCTATAATAGGGTCTGTAATTGGAGCTGTACTAGTTTTAGGAATAGGATCATCTATAAAAAATGGACTATCACCAGTTAGACTTGCAATTATAGGAACAATAGTAGGGAGTTTTTTAAGTAGTCTAGGTTCTGCTATCGCCATGTACTTCCAAGTATCTCAAAGTATTTCATCTTGGTATAACACAAAAGTTCATACAGTAAATAGTGACTTACTAAAGATTATAATGCCAATAGGAGTTATTGGTATTATAGTAGCAATAATAATAGCTAAAGATATTACTATAAGCTCATTGGGAGAGGATATAGCTATTAGCTTAGGTCAAAGAACTAATATAGTAAAATATCTGTCTATGGGAGCTGTGGTATTACTAACTGCAACATCTGTTGCATTAGTTGGTAAGATTGCTTTTATTGGACTCGTAATACCTAATATTACGAGAATGATAGTTGGGCATGATTATAAATATATTATTCCATATTCCTTAATAGGAGGGGCTTTTTTCTTAGGATTATGTGATTTATTAAGTAGATACATAGCATTTCCTTTTGAAACACCTATAGGAACAGTAACAGCTATTATAGGAGTACCTTTCTTTTTATATATGATAAAAACAAATGGAGGATCAAAAGATGCATAAGAAAAAAATAAAATATTATTTTGTAATAACAGTATTACTGCTATTAATCTGTTTGGTCTTTTATTTGCATTTAATCAATGGGATGTTTGATATAAGTGTTGTTGAAGTATTTCAAACACTATTTAATTTAAATGATAATGAGAAATTTGGATTAGTAGTATTTGAATTTAGACTTCCAAGGATAATTATAGCTATATTAATCGGAATAGGGCTATCAATAGCAGGTCTCTTTTTGCAAGGAATTACAAAAAATGAGTTAGCTGATCCAGGAATATTAGGAATAAATTCAGGTGCAGGAGCAGCAGTAATTATATATATGTATTTTATTAACTTTAGTCCAACAAGAACTGATGGAGGTAACTTTCTAAGGATATTCGCCATGCCTATGTTTGGCTTTATAGGAGGACTATTGGCATCATTAATAATATTAATATTTTCAAAAAATAATAAAAAGATGGATATGCAAAGACTTATTTTAACTGGTATAGCAGTAAACAGTGGGTTTTCAGCTGTTTCAATGCTTTTTTCAATGAAGATGAACGCAGGAGATTTTGAATTTGCAGCTATTTGGCAAGCGGGCTCAATATATAACGCAAATTGGACTTTTATATATATGATGTTACCTTGGATAATAATTTTAAGTTTCTATCTATATAAGAAAGTTCATTTATTAGATTATTTTCAATTAGAAGAAAGCAGTGTAGTAAGCCTTGGAATAGATATAGATAAAGAAAAAAGAAAATTACTATTTGCTTGTGTTGGCTTAATTAGTTCATGTGTATGTGTTGCAGGTAATATAGGATTTATAGGATTAATGGCACCTCATATAGCTAGACAGTTAGTAGGATTAAATCATAGAAAGCTTATGCCAGTAACTGCTTTAATTGGTATTTTCCTTTTAATACTATCAGATTTTATTGCCAAAACTGTTTTTGCACCGTCAGAATTAGCTGTAGGAATAGTTATATCTATAATAGGAATTCCTTATTTTATATATTTATTATACAAATCATAAGAGGTAAGATATGAAAAATGCTATTAATATAAAAAAATTAAAAGTAGGATATGATAAAAAAATAATAATTGAAGAGTTGAATCTTAGTCTTGAAAAAGGAAAAATAACTAGCATTATTGGATCAAATGGATGTGGAAAATCTACGCTTTTAAAAAGTATAGGTAGAATACTAAAAAAGGAAAATGGAGAAATATTCATTTTAGATAAGAATATGAATGATATGAAAAGTAAAGAGATTGCAGAAAAGTTAGCTATATTGTCTCAAAATCCTACCGCACCCTCTCAATTAAAAGTTGAAGAGTTGGTTTCTTATGGAAGATATCCTCATAGAACAAATGTAAGTAAATTATCGAATGAAGATAAGCAGAAGATTGAATGGGCACTAAAAGTTACAAATACTTTTGAGTTTAGACATAGAGAATTATCTGATTTATCAGGAGGTCAAAGACAAAGAGTTTGGCTTGCAATGGCTTTAGCTCAAGAAACGGATATATTATTACTAGATGAACCAACTACTTTTTTAGATATGTCACATCAACTCGAAGTACTTAATATTGTAAAAAACTTAAATGATAAACATGGATGTACTGTAGTAATGGTTTTGCATGATATAAATCATGCTGCAAAGTATTCAGATTTTATTGTAGCAATGAAGGATGGAAAAATATTATATAAAAATACTCCAGATTTAATAATGAAAAAAGAAGTTTTAAAAGATATTTATAATATAAATGCAGAACTTATAACAAATGAAAATTATAATGTTCCATTATGTTTAAATTATGAATTATTATAAATAAAGAAAGAGAAATGATTAGTAATGTATCTATTAAATATAGAATATAAAAATTAATATTATACGGCATGAGTCAAAATTTAATTTAACTAATGTCAATTTTATTTTATATTCAATGAATATATTAAGATGAGAAGTATGGAAACTTATATGCTTTTTGACCAGCAATATGAGAGTGTGGGATGGATTCCGAAACTAGATTATGGATCAGTTGTAGTTAAGAGAGTAATTAATATCAGATAAATAAAAAAATATCATATAATTATAGATTTTTATATTTGGATGTAATAAAAATATTAAAACAGAATATATATAATATATGTATTACTAATATAATTTGCAGCATCTAAGATTGACTATAATTTATTTACATTTTTAATTAAACAGGTATAAGTAATATAAATAAATATTAGTAAGTTTTATAATGAAAATCGCTAACATAATTCGCTAACATAAAAGTACGATTAAATTACAATTAATATATAGGAATTCAAAGTTATTAAAATAAGTTTAATATAGATAGGGGTATTAATATGTTAAAAATGAGCGATTTAGAATTATCTTTTAAAACGGCAAAAGAGAAAGGTGTTGCATACATAGGAATTAAAGTTGAAATTAAAGGATTTGAAAGACCAGAGATAATAATAAATGAATCAGAGAATTTTGATAAAAAGTTAGAACATTATAAAAGGATGTATAATGATGACTTAACTTTAAAAGAACTTAATGGAATAAGAATAATAGGTATATCTTATGCTGATTCATTAGGATATATAGAAAATGAACTGCTTTGGTAAATTTTGAGAGCTTACGGAATGTAAGTTCTTTTTAAGTTATTAAAAAAATTATTTAACTTGAAATTAACATAAAGTTAACATAGCATTAATAAAACCTATCTATAGTAGTTCTTATTAAGTTAAATAATTTATTATTATAAGCTCATAAAAGCTAACTTTGGGGGAGAATGATGAAAATAGTAAAAAAAATTACTGTTGTTTCTGAAGCAACAGGAGGAATAATTGTTGATAAATATATATGTAATAAATGTAAAAAGACAGTGGAAACAAGACCTAGGGGGGAAATGGATAGAGAGATTAAGTATTCTAGATTAATTTATTGTATTTGTAATAAATGCTTAAAAAAATAATACTTTATAGAGCTTGATTTTAAATTGTTTAACAGGTACATAATAATAAAAAGATATTTGTAATGGGACAGTAGTTAGTTTTGTGTAAAAACAAAACTAACTACTGTTTTTTTGTATGAACAGCTGGTGGTTTTGGAATAATATACTATATAAATTTAGGAGGAAAAATTATGACAAAGAATATTAATACCAACTTTGATTACAATGAGGAAGTAAAGAAATGTAAAACTATTGATGATGTTATGGGGAAAAATGGGCTTATTCAGAAGCTTGTTAAAGATGTTCTTGAAAATATATTAGAAGGAGAAATGGAAGAACATTTAGGTAGAAATAAATATGAAAGAAAAGAAACTCCATATGAATTAAAAAAGAACTATAGAA
>NZ_JH815222.1:1605944-1715633 GCF_000158375.2 Clostridium sp. 7_2_43FAA | reverse complement strand
AATTAGCTTAGAAGCTTGTACTTTTTATAAATTATATGCATACTATTTGATTTTTTTGAAATACTAAAAAAGGTAATAAGAAACATTATTAGTATTTCTTAAATATAAAAAAATATTACTGGAAATGAAAATTTCCAGTAATATTAAAACAATAAAAATAATAATTACACAGAATTATCTATTCTCTCTTTGTAATAAATTAGAGCATAGGATGGCTATTATCTTTTATAAGAAATAGCCTCTTTGCTTTTTATCATTTAGTGATTTTTTATATTATTCATTTATATGTTACCATAGAAGAGCTATTTCTTATATTGTAAAATCTATTTTCATTTTTTATATGTTTTAGCTTTGATTTTAGTTTGAGAATTTATTATTGTGTTTAGAGCATATTATAATTTAATAAGAAGGGCTAAATAAAGATAGCAATGTAGAAACTTATATAAAAATAAATAATATATTGCACCTTAGTTTCAATTTAGTTTATTGAATTCGTTATTCTATATTAATAGCAATATGGTAGATTATTGATTAGAACATATATATTAATAATGAACTTTAAATTTATATTAGGTGGTATAATCTGAATATAAATGATAGAATACTATATATAAATTTAGGGTAAGGAGTTAAGATGTTAGACTTTGATTTAATGAATATATTTAGTGGATTTATAAGAAATTATGTTAATTTCGGTTTAAATAAGAATAGTAGTAAATTTGAAGTAGTAAAAAAAGAAATTAAATATTTTATAATGCTTGGACAACTTTTAGGCTATTCAGTAATACACAAAGGACTTAATAATAATGAAGAAGCCTTTTTAAATAATATTGAAGTATCGTGGAAAGAGTATGATTTTAATACAGTATCCTCAAGTTCTATAAAATTACAGCTTTTTAGAGAAAATGATTTAGTTAATGATTTACAAGTAATACAAAACTTATTTTATAAATTAAAAGAAGATCCAAATAAAATATATATACAAATATTAGAAACTTCATCAAATACACGTATAGATTATCTTAACAATATAATTAATACGTCAAATTTAGAAATGAAAAAAGATGTGTTAGTAATTTATATAATTAGGGATATACTAAATGATAAGAGTTACTATAATGGATATTTATTTGAAAAAGGTAAAATTACTAAGCAAAAGATAGGTATTTGCTATAGTGATGCTGTTGGAGAGAAAAAAGCTGTTTTTAAGGTTTAATATTATCCTTTAATATTTATTATATAAAGGGAGAATTGTTATGGAAATAGAAAAAGGAAAAATACAAGAGGTTTGGAATTATGATCATAATAAGATAGTAAAATATAAACAGGTAATTAAAAATAATACTTTAAATGAAGTTACAGAAATTGAAACAGAGAATTTAAATGAATTAATAAGTGAAGTTAGAAAGCAACTTTATGAATGGAATAAAATTGTATAAGAATTAGGGGGAAATATGGGGATTAAAGCCATAAGTAAAGCAGATTTTGATAAAATAATAAAAATAAAGTTTGATAATATTTTAGAAGGATTTGATAAATTTAATTATGTTGAGCTTTATTCTAGAAAAGATAAAGAAAAGATAGAAATCGAAGAGGATTTTATTAAAACATTAGAAAGCTTTTTTTATTTAAATTATGATGAAAATAAAATAATAGTAGATTTTTATAAAAACAAGCTAGATAAAGATAGCATTGAATTTATTGAAAATAATCTTGATTTAGAAGAAATAAAAATATTTAATGAAATTTTAAATTCAGGAACTATAAATGATATGTTTTTTGAAATAAGTGATAAAAAGTATATAAAATTACTAACTAAGTTATGTACTAGAGAGTTATTTTTTATAACATTTTATTTTACTAAAGGACCAGTTACAATATGGGGAAATTATAATTTAAAGTTTCCATTATTTTATGATAAAGATAATATATATGAAGGTAATATAAAAAACTATTTTAATATTGCAAAATCTAATAATTTATTATGAATTTTTTTTAAAAGTACATAAATTATACTTAGTTATCATAATAATTAGTGTTAATTATTATATAAGTGGGTGTTATTTATGAACCAGTTAAGAAGTTTTATAGAAAAATTTAATAATGAGGATTTAGAAGAAGAAATAGCAAATGAATTAACTGTAGAATGTAAATATTGTAGTATAAATATTTACATTAAAGATGCATACATAGATAAAGAAGATTTGAATATTTATTGTTCTAAAAAGTGCTTTATAGAAAATTTAAATTGTAAGTATTTTTAAAGGGTATCCTTAAGCAGGTACCCTTATTTTTATGATGAAATATTTTCTTCAATATTATTGTAATTTGGAAATAAGGCAATTGCAGATAATCTAAACTCTCCATTTTCTAATAATCTTAAAAACCATTTAATATGTTTATTAGATGAATTACCAATTACTGAATAGTTTTGAGCTTTATTCTTATATTTAGGATAAATCATTGTTGATGAGTTATTAACTTCATTAATTATAATAATACTATACTCATAATCAGTACAAAAATATTTTAAATTACTTAAGTCAATATTTAAGTTATTATTGTTTATAAATGAAGAGCATTTAAATATTTCGCGTGTTTTAATATTTTTTAAAAATACTGATATCTTGTTTGAAAGTAAATAGTTGATATCATCAAAATTTAGGGATAATGTATCATCTTTCAATTCAAAAGAAATTATATCTTTTTCTAAAATATTAAAGTTATTAAGATGTAGTTTAAAAAAATTATCAATATTTTTAGTTTCCTTCATAATATTCCTCCTTAGAAATATTATATAAGCTGTATTAATATTGCTTAAGTGAATATAAATACAACTTATATAAAAATTAAAACTATTTTATTAGGTAATCAAATAAATAGAAATGTATTTATAATATATTTTTATAATATTATAAAAATGCTAAAGATTTCTATTTAAAATATATGTTTTAATATATGTTGCAATTAATCCTAATAGTATTAAATTTAGTATATTAATTTAGATAAAATAGAAGCTTGCAAGCATATATATTAACTATAATATTTCTAAGGTCAAGAAAAGTTACAAGTTATTTTATAAAATAAGTTATATTAATAAAATAAAAAATGCTGATTATTTCATCAGCATATCTATCATTATATCTAAGGTAGCTTTAGTTTTATTTAGGTTACTAATATAATCTGCAATATGATTTTTATAATATTCGACTCCACTGTCAGTTATAGAATATACTTTTTTACTTCTTTTATTTAAAAACTCATCACCAGTCCAGGAACTTTTAACATATCCTTTTAATTCTAAATCATAAAGAGTTTCATATATTGTACTAGATGAAACAGGAAATGGGAGAGAAGTTTCTGAAAATCTATTTCTAAATTCTTCAAGAACTCTATTTCCAAATATAACATTTCCTTTTGATAATTCTTTTAATATATAAAAGCTATAAAGCATTTTTGTATTTACAACATTTCTAGGTGCAACTAATCTATTTCTTTTTTCCATAGTCCATACCTCCTTTTTTTATAGTTTAGCATATAAATTAATAAAAGTACATTTAAATAATATACTCGTAAATGATAATAAAAATAAAAGAAATATTACTGAACACAAACAATATGTAATGAATACAATGTACTATACAAAAGAATAGGAGTTGATTAACATGTCAAGAAGATCAAGATGTAACAGGTGCTGTTGTAGAAATAACTGTTGTTGTGGCGGAGGAGGCTGTAATAACTGTTGTGGCGGTGGATTCGGAGGCTGCGGCGGTTTCGGCGGCGGTTTTGGTAATTGCGGATTCGGTTGTGGAGGATTCTTCCCAATATTATGGTTATTATTACTAGGCGGCTGTTGGTAGTAAAATAATAAAAGGGTGCATTAGCATCCTTTTATTATTAAAATCCCAATTTAAAAGCTAATGTCAAATATAGATTTATGTAAGAATTTTTTTTCTATATAGGCTAATAATAATTTATAAGAATAAGATAAATAAGGTGGTACATATGAAAAAGTTATATTTAAAAGAAGCAAAAATGAATGAAATTATTGAAAGTACCTTTATGGTGATAAAAATATTATCTTATGATAAAAATGACTTTATTGCAGTTATTGGAGATAATTCAGGAGAAATAAAGGCTTATATAAAAAATATAAATACAGTTATAAATATAGGAGATGTTATATTAGTTAAAGGAAAGTTAGCATCAAAATTTAAAGTTAATTTTATAAAGAAGATTTCAGAAATAGATATATTAGATTATTTACCTTCAGTTAAAAAATCAATAAATGAAATTATGATTGGATTAAATGATATAAGTAAATCTGAATTTAAAAGTTTAGAGGCTAAATCAATAGATGATTATTTTTTTAATAATGAAGAGTTCTTAAATAAATTTAAAAAGGCAATAGGAGGAGTATTTAATCACCATAATTATATTGGGGGCTTAGCTGAGCATACTTTAGCAGTAACAAGTTTAGCTCGTGATTTAGCTTATAGATATGATTGCAAACATAAAGAAATAGCTATATTAGGAGCAAAATTGCATGATATAGGAAAAATAAGAGAAATGGTTTATGATGGACCATTTTCTTATACTTTAGAAGGAGAACTTCAAGGACATATTATTATTGGATTAAATATGTTAGAAGAAGCGTTTAATAGTAATAGGGAAATTTACTCTAGTAATTTTATAAACAGATTAAAGGCTGTAATTATTCAGCATCATGGTAAACCTGAATTTGGATCTCCAAAAGAACCAAATTCAATGGAAGCTTATATAGTTCATTATGCTGATTATGTGGATGCAACATTAAACAAGATAAGTATAATATCAAATGGTTTAGAAAGCGGTGAGTGGACAAATTTTGATAAAAGAATAAATGGAAGAATATATATATAGCAAGAAATATAAATAGTTAATAATTTTTAAGTGAAGATAATATTTTATTATTATAGTACAAATATTATCATAAAAAATGGTAAAGTGTATGATACAATATATTAGTAAAATATATTAGAGGTGAAGTTATGCAACAAAGTAGATGTTTTTGTGAAAAATGTAATAAGATTCAAGATATAGAAGTTAATAGTTGCAAAGAAAGTAAAGAGTTTAATATAGGGAAAATTACTTATGATAAGCTATATGGAAAATGCTTAGTTTGTGGCAATGAAGTATACTCCTTTGAATTATCTAAAAAAAATAAAAGTGAAATAAATAAAAAGATAAAAGAGCTAGAAGATGAAGTAACAATATTAAGAATAATAGAAGGGAGCAAGAAGGGGAATCTTATTTTAGAAAATGGAGATGAAGAACTTTTAAATGAAATTGAAAGTATCTTATTAAATAAAAATAAAAAATAGTTTCTAAAGTTATTAAATAAGATTTAGTCTAATATAATATGGTGTAAAAGTATATTATTGCTTTAGGAGGACACTAATGTTGGACTTATTAATATATTTAGATGAAGTATTAATTAAAAATTTAAATTCAGTAGCATTAAATGGCTATATTGATATAAGAACATATAGGAGAATCAAGGACAGAACTTTTGGAGGAAATGTAAAAATAGGTGATAGAGAATCTAATGGATCAGATTTCAGAGATCATAGAGATAAAATAGAAGGCTATAAAACTAAACATAAAACGTGTGAAGACCATTATCAAAATGGAAGAGATAGAAGTTTAGGGTTTGAAGGAAGAGATTTTGATAGAAATGAGCAAGAAATTAAAAAGATTAGTACTATATTTACTCTTCATAATGATTTATTAAATAAGATGTATACTAGTAAAAATGTTAAGAAAGTAGATGGTAATTCTATTGAAAATGGAGATATAAAAGAAGGAGATTACATTCAAATAACTGGATGTGTACAAGAAACCTCACTTCCACTTTATATAGATACATTAATTGATACTATTAATTGTTATGGAGTAGATTTTTTAAATACCTTATTAGAAAAGAAAGATTTAAAAACATTAAATTTTACCATAATTTGCAAACTTTTAGAAGGTTTAAGGAAATCTATAACTGCAAATGGAACTCATGACTTACTTATACAAAATGATAAGGCATCATTAGTTCTTACAATAAGTGAAAATAACTTTTTAAATAATCATTCTCATATGTTTGACTTAGTTCATTGCTCTTGTAAGATTTTTGGTAAGGTTATGATGATAAAGGAAGACACTGATAAGTGTATAAGTTTATTAAGGAAATCATCTCAAGAGGAATATTACCAACAAGTAATTGATTCTATAGATCCATATTTAGAAGTTTTGAAAGAAAACAATATAATTCTTCCTAAAAAACCAGAATGTAATGTAAAAGGGAAGATGATAATGATTTTACCTATAAGTATATGCTTATAAATTATAATAAGCATATACTTTTTTAGTAAAAGAAAATATGAGATTTAGATTTTAAAAATTGTTATTATATAAAATTTTATTATATAAATACCTAAAAAATAGAACTAATTTATATTTATTTCTTCAAGTTATTAAATAAATTTTATATACATACTCTTATAAGTTAGTGTGGAAAGAAGAAATTTTTTGATGTATAATTAATATTTAATGAGTAACATAAAGAATAAAAGGAAAAGAGGCATTAAGATGAAAGTAGGATTTGATCATAAAAAATATTTAGAAGAACAGTCTAAATATATATTAGAGAGAGTAAATGATTACGATAAATTATATTTAGAATTTGGTGGAAAACTTATGTTTGATTTACATGCAAAAAGAGTTTTACCAGGATTCGACGAAAATGCTAAAATAAAGCTTTTACAAAAACTAAAAGAAAAAGTTGAAGTTGTTATTTGTGTTTATGCAGGAGATATAGAAAGAAATAAAATAAGAGGCGATTTTGGTATTACATATGATTTAGAAGTCTTAAGATTAATAGATGATTTAAGAGCCTATGAACTTGATGTAAATAGTGTTGTTATAACAAGATATAATGGACAACCAGCTACAACTGTCTTTATAAATAAGTTAGAGCGTAGAGGAATAAAGGTTTATAAGCATGAAGCTACAAAGGGCTATCCAACAGATGTTGATACTATAGTAAGCGATGAAGGGTATGGAAAAAATCCTTATATAGAAACTACTAAGCCTATAGTAGTAGTTACTGCACCAGGTCCAGGAAGTGGTAAACTTGCAACATGTTTAAGTCAACTATATCATGAAAATAAAAGGGGAAATGTCGCAGGATATTCTAAATTTGAAACTTTCCCAGTTTGGAATGTTCCATTAAAGCATCCTTTAAATATAGCATATGAAGCAGCAACTGTAGATTTAAAAGATGTGAATATGATAGATTCATTTCACTTTGATGCTTATAATAAGGTAGCTGTAAATTATAACAGAGACATAGAAAGTTTCCCAGTATTAAAAAGAATTATAGAAAAGATTACTGGGGAAGAATCAGTTTATAAATCGCCAACAGATATGGGTGTAAATAGAGTTGGTTATGGAATAGTTGATGATGAAGTAGTTAAAGAGGCCTCAAAGCAAGAAGTAATAAGAAGATATTTTAAAACTATTTGTGAATATAAAAAGGGTTATGTAGATAAAGAAACAGCTGATAGAGCTAAGTTAATCATGGAAGAACTAAGCTTAAAGGAAACTGATAGAAATGTTGTTATTCCATCAAGAGAATATTTATTAAAACAAAGAAGTTTAGCAAATAAAAATGATATATGCTCAGCAGTGGCATTAGAACTTGAAGATGGATGCATAATAACAGGTAAAAGATCAGAAATTATGGATGCATCAGCAGCTGTTATATTAAATTCTATTAAGCATCTTGCTAATATATCAGATGATATACATCTTTTATCACCTGTAATATTAGAACCAATTAAAAGCTTAAAGCTAAAGACATTAGGAATAAATAATACAGTTTTAAATTGTGAAGAAATATTAATAGCATTAAGTATATGTGCTGCTACTAATCCAACAGCACAAGTAGCTTTAGATAAATTAAAAATGCTAAAAGGATGTCAAGCTCATTCAACAACTATTATAACTACAAATGACGAGCAAACATTTAGAAGGCTTGGAATAGATATAACTTGTGATCCAGAATATCAAAGTGAAAGCTTATATTATAATAACTAGTAAATTAAAACTATCTTTAGAGAGTTCTAAAGATTAGTTTTTTTATAAAGAAATAAAATTTCTATTTATACTATAATTTTAAATCAATATTTAGGAAATACTATTCTTAATAGAATAGGAGGTTTTTTCAATGAATAGTGATTTATCAGTTAAAATTATTCCTTTAGGTGGAGTAGGAGAAATAGGAAAGAATATTACAGCTATAGAAGTTAGCGATGAAATAATAGTAGTAGATTGTGGAATTGCTTTTCCAGATGAAGAAATGTATGGAGTAGATTTAATAATTCCAGATATAACATATTTAATACAAAACAAAGATAAAGTAAAAGGTTTTTTTATTACACATGGTCATGAAGATCATATTGGAGCCATTCCATATATATTGAAACAATTAGATGTACCGATATATGGAACAAAATTAGCATTAGCTATTATTGAAAATAAATTAAGAGAACATGATTTAATAGAAACTAGCAATTTAATTAGTGTGGATCCAGGATCAAAGATTGATTTAGAAAATATAAGTGTAGAATTTATACAAAGTACACACAGTATAGCAGAATCATGCTGTTTAGCTATAAAAACTCCTCTTGGGGTTATATTCCATACAGGCGATTTTAAAATAGATTTAACACCTATAGACGATAAAGTTATAGATATAGATAGAATATCAACTATAGGAAAAGAAGGAGTCATTTTATTAATGGCTGATAGTACCAATGTTGAAAGATCTGGTTACACAATGTCTGAAAAATCAATAGGTAATACATTTAATAGGATATTTAGAGGGGCAAAGGGGAGGATAATCATAGCAACCTTTGCATCAAATATACATAGAATGCAGCAAATAATAAATGCTTCTATAGAAAATAAGAGAAGGGTAGCTTTTTCAGGAAGAAGCATGGAAAGCATATCAAAGGTAGCTTTTGAGCTTAGCTATCTTCACATACCAGAAGGAATGCTAATAGAAATTGATGATATAAATAATTATTCAAATGAAAATGTAACTATTATAACAACAGGCAGCCAAGGTGAGCCAATGGCTGCACTAGCAAGAATAGCCTTTGGAAATCATAGAAAAATAAAAATTGAAAGAGATGACTTATTTATAATTTCTGCATCACCAATACCAGGAAATGATAAATTAATTTCAAAAGTTATAAATCAATTATTTAAAAAAGGTGCAGATGTTATTTATGAAGATTTAGAAGAGGTACACGTATCAGGTCATGCATATAGAGAAGAATTAAAATTAATGCATAGATTAATAAAACCTAAATATTTTATGCCTGTTCATGGTGAATATAGACATTTAAAACATCATAAAGATTTAGCAATTAGTCTAGGAATGGATTCTAAGGATGTATTTATTGCAGAACGTGGAGAAGTATTAGAAATAAGTGATAAAGGGGCTAGAATATCTGGAAAAGTAACTACAGGAACAGTTTTAGTTGATGGATTAGGTGTAGGAGATGTAGGAACATTAGTATTAAGAGATAGGAAGCACTTGGCACAAGATGGATTAGTTAATATAGTAGTTACAATAGAAAAAGAAAGCTATAGTATAATAGCAGGTCCAGATATAATTACAAGAGGTTTTGTATATGTAAAAGAATCTGAAGATTTAATAAAGGAATTAAAGCAAATTGCAACTGATGAGCTTCAAAATTGTTTGGATGATAAAATTTTAGAATGGTATTTAATAAAAACGAATGTAAAGAAAGCTTTAGAGAGATATATTTACGATAAAACAAAAAGAAGACCTACAATTATACCAATAATTATGGAAATTTAAAAAATTTCATATATAATATATAGTAAAAAGTAAATAGGAGGGGTTTTATGAAAAACGTAGCAGCATTTTTTGATATTGATGGGACTATATACAGAGAAGGATTAATTACAGAAGTATTTAAAAAAATAATAAAATATGAACTAGTTAGTGAAAATAAATGGTATAAAGACGTAAGACCTTCATATATCAAATGGGATAAAAGACAAGGAGACTATGATACTTATTTATTAAAGATGGTAGATATTTATGTTGAAGCAATAAAAGGAATAGATAAATATCACATAGATTATATAGCTAAAAAAGTTATAGAACAAAAGGGTGATAGAGTATATACATTCAGTAGAGAAAGAATAAAGTGGCATAAGGAGCAAGGTCATATAGTTATTGCAATATCTGGATCTCCAAGTGAATTAGTAAAAGAAATGTCTAAGAAATATAACATGGATGATTATAGAGGAACAATTTATAAATTAGATGGTGATAATAAGTATAGTGGTGAAGTAATTCCTATGTGGGATCATGAAAGTAAATTAAATGCTATTAATGAGCTTCAAAAGAAATATAATATTGATTTAAGCAAAAGCTATGCATATGGAGATACATCGGGAGATATAACTATGTTTAAGTCTGTAGGAATACCGTATGCAATAAATCCTACAAAAGAACTTCTGGATAAAGTTATGAAAGATAAAGAAATAAGAGAAAAGATAAAAGTTATTGTAGAGCGTAAAGATGTAACTTATAACTTAGATATAAATTGTATAAATGTTTTATAAAAGTTAATATAATGAAGTTAATAATACAATAGACAATAAACTCCTTAGGTTATATAATAATTAATGGATTACAAAGGAAAAGTCATTTATTTAAGGAGAATGCTATGTTAACTATTAATAATAAAATGTTAGAAGAAAAAATAAAACAGCTTAGAAAAGCTATTGAAATAGTGGGAGGAAAAGAATTTTTAGAAACTATAAAAAGTGATAATGAATTAGCACTTCTTATATTACAAAGTTCTTTTCAAAATGAATATGCATATATAGAAGTTTTAGAAAGAAAATATTCTATTTCAGAGTTGCTTAAATTAAAGTTAGAATATGAAAAAAATTATATAAAAACTAAAAAGAAATATGTTCAAAAAATAATTTACAAGATAAAGGAATATAATACTTATTTAGATTCTTTAATTAGAAAATATAGAAAAGATGGTGGAATTGAAGAATTTAGAAGTATTAAAAATGAAATAGAAATTAGATACTCTATGGACATAAATAATTTTATATTATCTAGTATAATTGAGATCAATGCTGATTTAAACAATGATTATTATGGTGAGTATTTAAATTCCAAAAAGGAAGATTTTATAAATACTATAATAACTACTATAGTTTAATTTCTATAATAAAATTTACTCTTAAGGGGAAACTATAAATGTAAAGTACAACCTTAGGAGGGATTAAACATGAGTAAACTAATGAGAAAAGTTAAGAGAAACTTTAAAAGAAAGAAGATGAAAAGTAACTTATTATTCGAAATGGCTGATGACTTTATGGATATAGTTCATAACGCCAAATTATATAAAAAAATAAATAAAGCCAAAAGAAAAATGAAATAAAGATAAAAAAATAATATCTAATATTATATTAGATATTATTTTTTTATTTAAAACTGATATATATTTTAAATAAAAGCATTAATTATTTTTAATACATTTGATTTATTTTGAAGCCCATGTTTATAAAAGTATCTTTGATTAAATTTATATGTTCAATACCATTAGTTTCGATAGTTACTTCTAATAAAACATTTTTTAACCTATTAGAAGCTTTAAATTGATTATGTTCAAGTTGAACAATATTTGCATTTAATTCTGAAAGTATTCTAGAGATTTCTTGAAGCTGTCCAGGTATATCTGGAAGTTCAAGAGTAAAGCAAAATAATCTACCTCTTTCAACTAAACCATCATTTATTAAAGATGAAATAGTAATCATATCTATATTACCACCACTAATTACACATGCTATCTTTTTATCTGTATAATTTAATTTTTTTAATGCAGCAAGAGATGCAGCACCTGAAGCTTCAGCAAGTAATTTATGCTTTTCACATAATATTAAAAATGCTTCAGCTATTTCTTGATCAGAAACTGTAACAATATCATCAACATATTCTTTGATTATCTTGTATGTTAAATCACCAGGAGATTTAACAGCAATACCATCAGCAATAGTATTAACAGAATTTAAAGATATTAAATTACCATTTTTAAAGCTTTGCTCCATGGCATTTGCACCTTCAGCTTGTACACCTATAATCTTTATAGAAGGATTAATTTCTTTTGCAGCTAAAGAGATTCCACTGATTAAACCGCCACCACCAATTGGGCAAAGGATTATATCAATGTCACTTATTTCTTCTAGTATTTCTAAAGCAATAGTTCCTTGTCCATAAATTACATTAATATCATTAAAAGGATGTATGAATACTGAATTATTATTTTCTTCAATACTTTTAGCTTTTAAAAATGCATCATCATAGCAGTTTCCATGAAGAACTACATTACCACCAAAGTCTTTAGTAGATTGTATTTTTAGATAAGGGGTAGTTTTAGGCATAACTATTGTAGATTCAACTCTTAAAAGACTTGAGGCATAAGCAACACCTTGTGCATGATTACCTGCAGAGGAACAAACAACCCCTTTACTTTTTTCCTCATCACTTAAAGAACGAATCTTATTAAGTGCACCTCTTATTTTATAAGCCCCTGTAAGTTGGAGATTCTCACACTTCATATATACAGAACAATTTGTCATTTTTGAAAAAATAGGACTATACAAAATTGGAGTTTTGTTAATAACATCTTTAATTTTTTCTCGGGTTTTCTTAATTTCATTTAAATGCATAAACTTCCACCTCTAGCAAATTTTATGTGATAAAAATATTATATCACTGCTGTGTAAATATATGAAGAATATAAATTTAAGAAAAGTATATTTTTTTGATAAATTATAAAAAATATAAATATTAAGATAAAGAAAGGAGAAGTTATTATGAGTGAAGAATATAGTGATCTAATAAATATAGGGAATTTCACTAGAAATGCTGTAAAAAGCTTCGAAAAGAATATAGTAAATAAGACTAATTACTTAGAAAGTGTAGAAGCTAATACAAATTTTAAAAATAATTATAGTATTAAGGAGAAATCAAATGAATAATAATTATCCTACTCAGTTTCCAGCACAACATCAAAATGTACAGCCTGGAATAGAAGAAAATATGAATCCAAAGCCAATTTTTAAGTCAGAGACATGTAAAGAAGGAAGTAATAAGTTAAAAGATAAAGTAGCAATTATTACAGGTGGAGATAGTGGAATTGGTAGAGCTGTAGCTTTAGCATATGCTAAAGAAGGAGCAAAAATAGCAATAATTTATTTAAATGAACATCAAGATGCCGAAATAACTAAAAAGCTTATAGAAGATATGAATGGAGAATGTATTTTAATAAGTGGAGATATCGGCGATGAAAACTTCTGTATATCTGCAGTTAATTCAGTAATAAGTAAGTTTAATAAAATTAATATATTAGTTAATAATTCCGCTGAACAACATGTATGCAACACATTAACAGATATAACTAAAGAACAGTTTGAGAGAACATTTAAAACTAATGTATTTGGAGCATTTTTTATAACAAAAGAAGTTTTAAAACACTTAAATATAGGAGATTGTATTATTAATACTACTTCAATTACTGCTTATCATGGACATAAAACTTTAATAGATTATTCAATGACTAAAGGTGCATTAACTTCATTTACAAGATCTTTAGCATTAAATTTAGCTGACAAAGGAATCAGGGTTAATGCTGTGGCCCCAGGACCAGTATGGACACCATTAATTCCAGCATCATTTGCTGAAAGTGACGTAGCTAGCTTTGGTACAACTAGTCCAATGAAGAGAGCAGCTCAACCAGTTGAACTTGGAGAAAGTTATGTTTTCTTAGCAAGTGAGGGCGCATCATACATAACAGGAGAAACTATTCATGTTAATGGAGGAGAAATTGTAAACTCATAGAATTAAATATAGAGGAGTTATATTACTAAATACAAAACTAAAAATTAATTTAAAAGTATACTTATTTATGAACTTCTCCCATTATAAAACAGTTTTATTATTTTAACGGCCTATTATAATGGGAGCATATCATTATCTAAGTGTACTTTTATTAATTTATTACTAAAAATAAAGGGAATTTACATAATAAAATAGTTAAAATATATATGATTTATTAGAGTTATATTTTTCTTTAATATAATTTTAATACTGGAGAAAAAATGGCTTACTGCTACTCAAAATATACTAAAATTATAGATAGAACAGAAGAAAAAACAGAATTATAATGTTCTAATATTAAAAAATCTGAAAGTATAATTAAATATATAAATAAGAAAAAAATAGGTTAAAAAACGATTATAAAGATTATTTTTGAAGATTATTTTCGAATCGTGTCGAAGTATAAAGCTGTAATATAGAGATAACTTACATTTATTAGGTGAAATGTGGTAATAATTTATAAAATATGGTATTATATATATTGTTTATTAAATAATAGATTTTATTTTATATTTTATGTGGGATTAGGGTGAAAAGAATGGGTAATTTAGTTAATTTTTGTATGAAAGATTCTAAATTAGAACGAGATTGTTTAGACGAGGTAGTTCCATTAGATGACTTATTGAACAAAGATAAGTCAGGGATGGGGGTTTATAGTTTCCCTAATTTAGAGCTAATTAAATCAAATAAATTTTATAAAGATATATTAGAAAATATAAGTATTAAAAGAGCAGGATACTTAAAGATGTCACTTCAAGAAATTATGAATGTAAAGGAAGAAGATATTATATTAACTCTAATAAAAGGTGCTATAAAAAGCGGAAAAACACAGATATCTGAAGAGTTTATTTATAAAAATAAGAATGGTTATACAGATTATTTAAAGTGTGTAGTTACTCCTGTAAAGGAAGAAAACTCACTAATTTTTTTGATAATAACACTTTTCAATGTAACAGAAAGTGCTGTTGAAAAAGAGAATTTAAAAAAAGAAATTTTAAAATTAAAGGAGGAGAATTCAAAATTAAAGGAAGAAAATATAAAACTAAGTGAAGAGTTTTTTAAATATAAAAACGTAGTTGAAAATATGACTGATGGTTTAATTTTTCTTGATAAAGAAGGGAAAGTTGAATTTTTAAATGGAGCTGCTGAAGAATTTTTCTATGAACCAGATAAGTTAGACGTCTTAGGGCAAACCCTTGATAACACTAGGTATTACGATTTAAATGGAAATACATTAGAAATCAATGAACTACCATCTTCAAGGGCTTTAAAGGGAGAAAATATAACTAGCATGAGGGTTGTATCTGAAAGACCAGATAAAACTATCAAAACAGATATAAGTTGTAATCCTTTGTATGATCAGAATAATGAGATAGTTGGAGCAATAACAAGTATTAGATGTTTAAATGATTCATTGAGAGTTGAAAATTGCTTGAAAAAGCAAAGAGACAATTTTTATAATATTATAAATAACTTAGATTTACTTATATGTAGATTTTCATATCCAGATTTTAAAGTAATACATTATAATAAAAAAGTAAAAGAAGAAATAATATATTCAAATGAAAATACTTACTCAAAGTTTTTACAAATTCCATGTAATGATAGAGAAACATTAGATAAAGAGCAAAAAAATAATGCTATGATTAGTGGAAGTAATATTAAAGTGGTACTAAGTGGAAAAGAGAGATATATAGAAACTTTTTATCAATATATTTTTGATGTTGACGGAGAAATTAAGGAAGTTATAAAAGTTGGAATAGATATAACTGATAAGGTAAGCCATCAACAAGAGTTAGAAGAAATATTAAAAACACAAGAGGAATTTTTTTCATTTATTGCTCATGAGTTTAGAACTCCATTAACAGTTATGAGTTCAACAACTCAATTGTTAAATTTAGTTTATAGAAAAGATTTACCTGAAAAAGTTGTAGGTTATATTGATAAAATAAATTTAAGTACACTACAACAGTTAAGACTTGTAAATAATCTTTTAGATATAACAAGAGCTGATGCTGGTTATTTAAATGTAAATTTACGTAATTATGATATTGTAAGTATGTCTAAAGCAATTACTGAATCTGTTAGAAGTTTTGCTGTGCGAAAGGATATTAATCTTGAGTTTACTTGTAATATTGATAAAAAAATCATAGCTGTTGATGATGAAAAATATGAAAGAATATTGCTTAATTTATTATCAAATGCAATTAAATTCACTAAAAATGGTAAGACTGTAAAGGTAGAATTAGATTCTAATGATAGATTTACTAATATTAATGTTAAAGATGAGGGCGTAGGTATTCCAAAAGAAAAGCAGGATGTTATTTTTAACAGGTTTGGACAAGTAAATAATGATTTAACAAGAAAGTCAGAAGGAACAGGAATAGGATTATGCCTAGTTCGGCTTCTTATAAATTCTATGGGTGGAAGAATAGAACTAACAAGTCAATTAGGAAAAGGCAGTACTTTTACTATCATACTTCCTAATAAAGTTATTTCAACTGATACTAAAGTAGTAGATATGAATCTTATGGACAATAGATTAGTTCAAACTATGGATATGGAATTTTCTAACATATATCTCGAATAAATAAAAATAGCCAAAATTTTTGGCTATTTTCATTTAGTACATAATTTTTTATATTTTTTGTAACCTATAACAGATGCACCGATTGCTCCTGCATATTGACTTAATTCATCAGTTATAACTTTAAAATCTAAATACTCACTTAATATTTCTTTAAATGAATTTGAATTAGCAAGACCACCTGTAAAAAACACATCATTTTCTAATTTTAATCTTCTAGCAAAATTTGAAGTTCTTTTAGCAATTGAATGAATAACTCCTAAGGCTATATCACCTCTATCAACATCTTGAGATAAAAGACTGATGATTTCACTTTCAGCAAAAACTGTACACATACTGGAAATGTTTACTTTATTCTTATTCTTAACAAATTCATCTATGTTTTTGATATCTTCTTCAAGAATACGCATCATTACTTCTATAAATCGTCCAGTACCTGCAGCACACTTATCATTCATAATAAAATCTATAACGTTTAATGAATTATCAAGCTTTATTACTTTACAATCTTGTCCACCTAAATCTATAATGATTCTAGTTTTTTCATTTAAAAAAGCTGCTCCTTGTGCATGACAAGTTATTTCTGTGACCTTTTTATCAGCTTCTTTTAATAAATCTCTTCCATAGCCAGTAGTAATAGTATATTTAACATTTTCATTAAAAAGATTATTATAGACTAAATAAATACTTTCCTTTGGCTTAGCAGAAGTTCTTATTTTATAGGTTTTAATTATTTTTTCACCATCAAATAAAGCTCCTTTTGTATATGTTGAACCGGAGTCAATTCCTAAAGTGTAAATACTCATAAATGTTACCTATAACATTTCAATAAATGCTGCCATTCTTGTATTTAATTGTCCAATATCGCTATTAGAAAAATCAGTTTCTACGCCCATATAAGGAATGTCTTTTTTTGTGTTTACAAATCTCTTAATTGATAATGTTTCAACATTATAAGTATGGCAGGCAGTTAAAATTACATCAACTACAGCATCCACTTTATATTCATCTATCATTTTATCAAGAAGTTTAATACGATTTGGGTTAGGAGTCATACAAGAACAACCAATAGATAAATATTTCTTTGCTAATGCATCGTATATATTTGGATTATCTTCATCAACTAAATCTTCAACAGCTTTTGCACCGCTACAATTTTCAAAAGCAACTACATAAGCGCCATTATCTTCTATGGCTTTAATAACTTTTTCTGTTGCTGTTCCAAGAGGGCAACCAGTTATTAAAATTCTAGGTTTAGATTCATATTTTTTTGTATTTTTATATTCAGTTTTAATTTTATCAACTAATTCATTTAATTGTTTTGGGATTGCTTCTTTATCAAAAGCAAAGGTTGTCCCATTTAAAACCTTAAAAATATCTGTTCCAGTTACAGGTACAGGATCTAGCTTTCCTAGTTCATAAAATTCTTTAAGAGCTTTTCTTTCATTATTCTTTATTCTTATAGCTTTTTTTATATTTTCTTCAGATATACTAACGTTAAATTGTTTTTCTAAAGTATTTTTTAGCTTTATAATTTCATTTTTCCAAAGCTTAAATCCATCCTCACTTTGAGAATTTGGAAGCTCCATAACATGAACAGGTTTAAATTCAGAAAGATATTCATACATCTTTTTCTTACCATCACAAGTTGTTTCTCCAACTACTAAATCAGAGAAATAGAAGAAAGGACATTTATCTGTTTTACCAAATCCATAACTAGATTTTATTAATGGACATAAATTACGTGGTAAGTCTTGCTCAGCGTCTGGTATAGTTTCATCTGAAGATGCACATAAAGATACTGTTGAAGCACCCATTGCTAAAGCTATTTCTTGTGGAAAATAGGTACAAAATACTCCTATAAGAGGTATATCCTTTTCTTTTTGTTCCTTTGCCGTAATAAATGAATTCCTTCTAATTTCCCCAAAGGTTTCAAAAATTTCTGGCAGTTCTTTTTGTAGTTTCATAAATCTCAATCTCCTTTTATAAGGTTAATAAATATTAAGTAAACAAGTAAAATGTGTTTACAATATATTTTTTATAGAATTTAAAAATGAGAAATTATATCTTTAATATATTGTATATTAATATTTTAACACGGAAGTATATTACAGAAAACGATTTAATAAAGTTTTATTTATTGCAACATGAATTTTGAATAATTTACATGAAAGGGTTTTGATATAAGAATCTAATGTTAAGTAATGTGAGATTCTATAGGTGTACTATATTAATAGAATAGTTTTATGATAACAGATAGATTAAATTATGATATGTTATAAATGGAAATATTTTTATAAAATGATATAATTGTATTGTTTGGAGGGATACTAAATGGATGAAAAAACAAATGTAATGCGAATTTTAGATAAGAAGAAAATTAAATATAATAGTTATTCTTATGTAGATACTGATGCCATAAGTGGAGTAGAGGTTGCAAAAGTATTAGGGCAAGATCCAAAACAGGTTTTTAAAACCCTAGTAACAGTAGGGAAATCAAAAAACTATTATGTATTTGTAATACCTGTAGAAAAAGAATTGAATTTAAAAAAAGCAGCAAAAAGTGTTGGAGAAAAATCTATTGAAATGATAAAGTCAAAAGAATTATTACCATTAACAGGTTATATTCATGGGGGATGCTCACCTATCGGAATGAAAAAATCTTTTGTTACTACAATTGATATATCAGTTGAAAAACTTGAAACTTTTATTTTTAGTGCTGGTAAAATAGGATACCAAGTAGAGTTAAGTTTAGATGAACTTAAAAAAGTTATTAGGTTTCAGTTAGCTGATGTAGTGTAAATAGTTTTACTATCAGACTTAACATAAATTAATTATATTATCTTTGATAATATATAGAAAACTATATATTAGATAAATACAATATAAGAAATATTATAAAACTCCAACCAAATTTTAATTAATTGGATGGAGTTTTAGATATTATACTATAAAATTTTAATTTCTTGTAATATCAGAATAAAATAGAAAGTTTTTAATTATTACCTAATCCTTTGATCCAATCAAAAAATTGAGAAAAAAAGTTTCCTATTGCATCAAAAAGGCCTTGGAAGAATCCGCTATCTTGAATATCTTTACCAGAGTTTTTAAGGGCTTCTGAAATTTGATTACTTATGTTTTTTAAAGTTTCCTTAACATTATCATAATCAATATCTAAATTATTTATATTAACCATTAAAGCTTTTATTTGTTCTTTTTGTTCATCTGATATTTCAACTGTATAATTATTTGTAACATTTTCAACTATTTTTGAAATCTCCTCACTATTTTTGGGAGCTTCTTTTATAACTTTTGTTTTAACATCATTAATAACTTTAGCAGCTTCATCATATCCAATTTCTTCACCTAGATCTGAAGTAGTTTCTATTTCCTCTTGAGCTGTCTTTTTATTTTTTAATGACAATTCTTCACCTTTAGCACTTTCAAAACCTTTTAATATTCCTGACAATGCAGAAGTTCCTGTAACGTGAAAAGGTGAGCTTGCTTTTACCTCAGCATTAGTTACTCCAGATGTAACTAGAGCATTTGAAAGCATAAGTGGAGTAACTTCTGTTAAATTTTTAGCTGTTACTTGTATTCCACCAGAATTAGTAAGCTTAACATATGAAGAAGAATAACAGCCACCTTGATAATTAGATTGATCATTAGGATCAAGACCTAATTGCTTTATGATATCATCATTAGTTATTCTATCTACGCTGACTTCATTTTCTTTTACTCCAAATTCTTTTAACATTTGAGCTTCTTGTGCATCTGTTAAGTCGATACCTAAAGTTACTCTTTCATTATTTTGTGCTTGTACAGTAAAGCTAAATAATGAAAATGTAACAGTGCATGCTGTAATTAGCTTTAGTATATTTTTTTTCATAATAAAACTCCTTTATTTATATATAATTCCTTTACATTAATATTATTAAAGAAAGCAAAAAAATAGAAGGCTTTTAAGATTTATTTAAGAATTTACTAACGAAAAATTAAAATATAAGAAAGATATTAAATTAGTGATTATAGTACATATAGATCACAGCTATAATATTATATTTAAATAAAATTGTCGTATTAATATAAAAAAGAAGCCTAATTTAATTAGACTTCCTTTAACTTTAAAAGGCACCAGAATCTCCGCCACCACCACCGGAAAAGCCTCCTCCAGATGAAAAATCATTAAAACTATTGTTTCCAAAATCCATATTATTATTGAAATTTGAATCACTATTATGATTATTATTTGTTAAGTTGTGTATTTCATTAAATAAAAATACATTAGCCATATAAGAATTATAAAAAGTATGATTAAAATCATTATAATTAAGTGAATTTCCATTAAGGCTCGCTGGATTAATCTCCAAATCATAGTGGCTTATTCTAAGTGCAGGAGCGTATATTATAGATTCTTTTATATTATCTATACTTTTACTTTGTATAAGTGATAATAAATATTTTTTATATGCAGACCATTTAAGATATTCATTATAAGCATCATTATTTAATACTTCTTTATCTTTAATATTTATATAGTAATTATGAGCTCTTCCGTTAAGTCTAATTTCATTTATAAAATCTAAGTAGGAATTATTAAATTTTTTAGTTGCTTTTTGGCTATTTTCAATTTTATTTTTTATGGATTCAAAAGTAAATTCATTATTACTATCTTCGTATTCCTTGAACCAATCCATTAATATTTTCAAATGTGAATATTCACACTCTGAGCTATCTTTTATTCTTTTAAACTTAACATTAATAAGTTCATCTTCATCAGATATATTACTATCTAGCATATAAAAACTTCTATTTGCAAGATACATTAATGTAGAGGGAACTATAGCCCAATCAATGTTATTTTTATCATATAAATATGCAACTAAAGTAGGACTTATATTAGAAGGTGGATATGGAAGTATATCTTCATGAACAAAAACAAAGTTTGATCTATATTCATTTAAAGCTTCATTGAAAATTCTTTTTGAACGTTTGTGTGAAAGATAAAATATTATAGCAATTAATAAAATCAATGAAGATGGAATTAAAATAGGTAATACCATATCAGAAGAATCTTTTTTGACATATCCATTTATATTATTATCTATAATATTCGAATTGTTATTATTTTCAATTGGTGAACTTGTAATTGGAGTTGTAAGAAAATCAGATTGAAATTTTAAATCAATACCTAAATCAGAAGTTAAGTTTTCACCAGTAATTTTAATTATATCTGCTGAAGTTTCCGTATCAAAAGTCCCATCACCATAAACAGTGTAATATAAATTATTTGCATTGAAATTTGTTGAATTTAATTTTAGGTTTAGTTCAACATTATTAACTGGATTTTCTATTGAAGCTGTATAAAAGCTCCAATTTAAAGAACTAAAATCCTCATATTTTTTTGCAGCAGAGCTTACTAAATAACTAACTTTAAATTTCTTTTCTTCATTTATACTTTTAGAATAAATTTTTACTTGAACCTTATCATTAGTATTTATAATTTCATAACTGTTATTTGATTTATCACTCTTGTTTTCTAAATTATGTGATCCAGTAGAATCTTCAATAGCTACATTATTAATAGAATATCCATTAGATCCATTTAAATTTAGATTTAAGTAAATACCATTAAAATCTCCATTAAAACTATAAGTAAATTCATCATTTACTAAAACATCTCCATTATTTTGTATTTCGGCATTTATAAGTAGTTTATCAATTGAATAATACTTATTATCTGCAGAAACAGAAATTGGAATTGTTAATGAAAATAATAAGCTTAAAAAGAAAATTAGTTTTTTCATTATTTATACCTCCTTGTAAATATTAGAATAGCATATTATATGTATTTTCTCCATATTACTAAATAGTATTAAGATAAAATTAAAGTTCATATTGATTAACGTTTTCAATTGAATAAAAATATTATATAATGTATACATAATAACTATAAAGGAGAATATGTTTATGAAAAGAATATTTGAATTAACAACAAGTGATATTGAAGGTTTAAATAAAAATACTCTTAAGGAGATAATTAAGACTTCAGAAGGTAGAACTGTTATGTCAGAGACTATCGTTAGCTATACTCCATTTATAAGAGAAGTATCTAATTTAGAGCTTGCTGCAAGCTTTGGAGCAGATATGATAACTTTAAATACATTTAATTTTGAAAAACCTTTTATTTTTGGTATAGATGGTGGAACTAACTTACTTTCAATAGATAACTTGGATAAAATAGGAGATCAAATTAAAGATAACTTAAATAATAAAGATTATATAAAGAATATTAAGAAGTTAGTTGGAAGAATGATAGGAGTAAACTTAGAGCCTGTACCAGAAGGAAGTACTTATGAAAGAGGATATACATTAAATAAAGAAAATCTTGAGAAGGTTAAAGAATATGGCTTTGATTATATAGTATTAACAGGAAATCCTAATACAGGTGTTACTGAAAAAACTATTTGTGAAGGAATAAAGCTAGCTAAGGAAATATTAGGGGATAGCACTTTGATAATAGCAGGAAAAATGCATGGAGCAGGTAGTGGAAATATATATGATGAAAATGCTATAAAAAGCTTTATAGATTGTGGGGCAGATGTTGTGTTAATACCAGCTCCAGGAACAGTTCCAGGATATGATTTAGAATTAGCAAAGAAAATAATTACTCTTATTCATGAAAATGATGCACTTGCAATGACTACTATTGGTACATCACAAGAGGGTGCAAGCAAAAGTATAATAGAACAAATAGCTTTAAATTCTAAAATGGCAGGAGCAGATATTCAACATATTGGAGATTGTGGAACTTTTGGGATAGCATTACCTGAAAATATAATGGCACTTTCAGTTACAATAAGAGGAATTAGACATACTTATAGAAGAATGTCTCAATCAATATTAAGATAATATAAATATTAAATAAATAAGACATCTCATAATATTAAAATGATGAGATGTCTTATTTTTTATAAGATGATGTTGCAGAATAACTCTAATGTTAAATATAGATATATAATTTAAAAGTGCGTGAAGGTTTTTTGTTAACATAGTATAAATAGTTATCAAAATGATAACAAGTTCTCAAATTGATATTAAATTATACCGAAAAAACTGTTATTACTATTAAATATAATTTGGCATATACATTGCTTATATATAATAATTAATGTAAAGAAAAGTTATATTATTTTAAATATAAGAAAGTGAAGTGAAGCTAATGTCATTACTAATAAAGAATGGAACAATTGTAACAGCAAGTGAAACATATATAGGTGATATATATATTGAAAATGGCATTATAAAAGAAATTAGTACTTGTATAAATAAAGAAGCAAATGAAGTAATTGATGTTAAGGGAAAATATGTAATACCAGGTGGGGTAGATGTTCATACTCATTTAAATTTAGATGTTGGAATTGCTGTAGCTAATGATGATTTTTATACAGGGACTGTTGCAGCTGCGTGTGGAGGAACAACTACAATAGTTGACCATATGGGCTTTGGTCCTAAAGGATGTAATTTAAAGCATCAAGTAGATGTATATCATGGATATGCAGATAATAATGCAGTAATAGATTATAGTTTTCATGGAGTAATTCAACATGTAAATGAAGAAATACTTAATGAAATGGAAAGCATAGTAAGGAATGAAGGGATACCAAGCTTTAAAGTTTATTTAACATATGATTATATGGTAAATGATGAGGAAGTATTAAAAGTACTAAATAGATTAAAAGAACTTAATGGAGTTACAACTGTTCATTGTGAAAATCATGGTAGTATAAAGGTATTGAAAGATTATTATGTGAAAAATGGGTTAAAAGCTCCTAAATATCATCCTTTAAGTAGGCCTGTAGAAGCAGAAGGTGAGGCTGTAAACAGAATGATAAATTTATCATCAATGGCAGGTGATGCACCTTTATATATAGTTCATTTATCTTCAAATTTAGGATTAAGCTATATAAAAATGGCAAGAGATAGAGGACAAAACATATATGCAGAAACATGTCCTCAATATTTAGTTTTGGAAGATAGTAAATATGACTTGAATAATAATGAAGGATTAAAATATATTATGAGTCCTCCTTTAAGAAAAGAAGAGGATATAAATGCTTTATGGAAGGGAATTAAGGATGGATATATACAAACTGTAGCAACAGATCATTGTCCTTTTGCTTTTAATAAAGATAAACAACTTGGAAAAGATGATTTTACAAAATGTCCAAATGGAGCACCAGGAATTGAAGAAAGAATACCTTTGATTTTTTCAGAAGGAGTAATGAAAGGAAAAATCAACATTAACAAGTTTGTTGAAGTATGTTGTACAAATCCAGCTAAAATTTTTGGATTGTATCCTAAAAAAGGTTCAATACAAGTTGGTGCAGATGGCGACATAGTTATAATTGATCCAACCATAGAAAAAGAATTAACTATTAAAGATTTACATTCAAATGTTGATTATACTGCTTATGAGGGAATAAAAGTAAAGGGGTATCCTATTTATACTATCTTGAGGGGAAATATTATAGTTAAGGATAATAACTTTATTGGAGAAAAAGGTAATGGTAGATTTATAAAAAGAGAAATTAAAGAGAAGTTATAATAAAAAATAGGAGATGTATTTAAAGCGTAGTATATAAAAATTATACTTTAAATATAACTCCTTTTTTATTTTATATATTCAGTAACAAAATCAGTAAAAAGAATACCATCTAAATGATCTATTTCATGGCAAAAACATTTAGCTAAATCTCCTGTACCTGTTAAAATAATTTTTTTGCCATATTCATTTAATGCTTGAATTGTTACCTTTGCAGGTCTTTTAAGCTTTCCCCATCTATTTGGATAATTTAAGCAACCTTCAATAACTTCTTGAATTCCTTCTTTTTTAATTATTCTTGGATTTACAAGCTTTATAAGGCCTTGACCCATATCTATTACAACTAATCTTTTTAATATGCCAACTTGTGGAGCAGCTAACCCTCCACCATTTTCTGTATTATACATAGTATCAGCCATATCATTTAATATTTGTCTTATTTTATCATCGACAACTAGAACTTCTTTACTTCTTTTTCTTAATATTTCACCACCAAACAATCTGATTTGCCTTAATGCCATTTAAATAACACCTCTACTTTGTTCAGATCTTGATTTTCTCTCACTTTCTTCAAAAAGGAAAACTTCTTCTATATTACTACGAAATACTTTAGCAATCTCATAAGCTAACCAAATATAGGGCTCAAATTTTTCAGTTTCAATAGCATTAATTGCTTGCCTTGAAACGCCTACAAGTTTTCCTAATTGCTCTTGTGTTAATCCTAAAATTTCACGAAATTGTTGTAATTTATTTTTCATTAAATATCACTCCTGTAATGTTTACATTACATTTATAATTAAACATTTCTTTGGTTGTGTATCAAGCTAACCTTACATAAAATGTGTAAAAAGTAATTAGGATTTCTATTAAAAGTAGATTATTTTTCTATTATATAATTTCAAGAAGCGGAAAATTAAAATATGATTTATTAATATAAAGAAAATATCTTATAAATAAACTATTATGAAGGAATTTAGAAATAGAATATCAGTAGCTATGTAATATTTTTTATTTTATGGAATTATAGTCCATAATCAATATATAATAAAAATATACATTATTGAACAATTGTATTATATTGTTCCTAATATAAAAAGGGGAGAAGTTTTATGGATTTATTATTTATTACGGGTTGTACTGTCGCAACAATATTCATTATTTACAATGTAATATGTTACAAAAATAAAAAAACTATCTACATGATAAATGATAAATATATTATTTTAAATACTAAATACTATATTATACAATTTATTTTTGGATTAAGCAACTCATTTTCATTACTTATTTTTTACTTAGCGTGGAATAAAATTAGTAAAAATCCATCAATTTTTATTGTACTAACATCAACGATTTTTTGGGGATTAAACTATATATTAACATTTTATGCTAGAAAGAAAGGTTATATAGGTACTAAAGAGCAATCTTAATATATTACTATTTAGCAGTAAAAATGGACAAATTGACTTAGCTACTTTAACACATTTTCTTATCAATATTAGTTAAAACAGAATCCTAGAATTATATAAAATCATCAAATGGAGGAACAACTTATGAAGGTTATATTCATCAGTATAGAGATAGTTCTTAATTTTATTATTTGAAGTATATGGACTAAATTTCTATATATTTAAACAGATTTTCATAAAATATAAATCAAGGAATTTTTCTATAAATAATTTATAAGTTACTTATAAAATTTTAAAGGATAAATTATAATGATTACTAATATATTCTTGGTAAAACATGCACATTCTATATATGGTTCTGATGAATTAAATAGACCTTTATCTGAAGAAGGAATTAATGAATCAAAGAAAGTATTAGATTTATTAATAGATGAAAATATTACTAATATAATATCAAGCCCATATAAAAGAGCTATTCAAACAGTTGAGAAAGTAGGAGATTATTTCAAAATAAATATAATAATAAATGATAAATTTAGAGAAAGAAGTATTTCTAATGGATATGTAGGTGACTTCAATAAAGTTATTTCAAAATGATGGGAAGATTTCGAGTTTGCTTTAGATGGTGGAGAACTATGACAAAAAATATAATTATATTTTTAGAAAAATTTAAGTATGCCAGATATTTATAAATTGACTTTTCAATATGAAAAGCTCTCGAGTGTTGATCATATTTGGCATTAAATTATAAAATACAATGGAAGTACTTGCTTGATTAATGATGATAAAATATAAATTTAATTTTTCTAATAAATAGATTTATCTTAATATTATAAAGGGGGTCGCGTCACGCGACGTCCTTTATTTTATGGGAATTATAAAAAATATATTAAAAATTTTTACCAAGCTATTATTTTATAAAGTATTTAGAAAATAAGTTATATTGCCAGTTTAGGCTATAAATTATATAAAGCTTTTTTTATTTAAGTAAAGCTGGTAAAAAGTTTGAAGAGTGAGATGTTTACAAAGGTTTTATAGGCATGTATAATTTAAGAAAGGCTTAAAATCAATGGATTAACATTAACATGAGATGTATTTAAATACCGAAAAGTTTATAATATCTTTTGCTGACAAATATGATTAACATTAACATGAGATGTATTTAAATAAATCTTTAAGAACTACATCAAAAACAACATAGCCGATTAACATTAACATGAGATGTATTTAAATAATACACATCAAACATTAGAAGAAGCAATTAGTCGATTAACATTAACATGAGATGTATTTAAATAAATACATCTGTATTAACAAGGATAGTTGGTAATAAGATCAACATTAATTAAATTTGTAGTTACTATACAGAATATCAATAGCAACTATAATTAAATTAGGGCTATATATTTGAATTGATAAATATAAAAATACAAGTGTATAACGAAACGAGATACCATTAAAATTATAAATAAATTACATTATTTTCCAGGTAATATTTTTATAATTATTTAGAAAAATATTTAAAATAATTAAAAATTTATTGTAATCGAACCCAATAGATTGACAAGAATGCTAAATAGTTTTATAATTAGTTAGAAGTCTAACAAAAGCGTGGGTGTAATTAATGAGTGAAATAAAACACATTGGAAGAAAAATTAATATTCTGTCTCATAAAATTAAGAGAAGAATAGGTAAAGTATCATTAGAATATGGGATAAGCAGTATGCAAGCAAAAATTCTAGGGTATATATTTCATCAAGCACCTAAGAGAGACATATTTCAAAAAACAATTGAAGAAGAATTTGACATTAGACGTTCTTCTGTTACAAGCGTTCTTTCTTTAATGGAAAAGAATGGCTTAATTGAAAGGGTTAGTGTCTGTGAAGATGCTAGACTTAAAAAGATTATCTTAACTGATAAGGGAATTGAAGTTCATAAATCTGTATATAAAGAAATCGAAATTGTAGAATCTATAATTTATGATTCTTTAAGTAAAGAAGAACTTGAATTGTTTAGTGAAATATTAGAAAGATTAAGTAAGAAGATTGCAGATTAATGCAATTTTTTTTAATTAATTAGTTAGAAGCCTAACAAATTAAGTGTTTAAACAAAATTGTTTATGAATGTTTAAGAAATACATATTATATTTTGTTGTTATGGTTGTAAAACTAATAAAAATAGAGTGATTTTTTAATTCTAAAGTTAGAAGTCTAACAAAAGGAGGAATAGTATGATTAAAAAATTAGCTAGTTATATTAGGGAGTATAAAAAAGATTCAATTTTAACTCCTGTTTTTATTGCTTTTGAAGTAATACTTGAAGTAATTATACCTGTATTAATGGCTATGATTATTGATAATGGGGTAGAAAAAGGGAATATGAAGTATGTAACTATACTTGGAGTAATCATGTTAGTTATGGCATTTATATCTCTAAACTTTGGGGCTTTAGCTGGTAAAACTGGTGCTAAGGCATCTACAGGATTTGCTAAAAATTTAAGAAAAGGAATGTTTTATAAAATACAAGATTATTCTTTTTCAAATATAGATAAGTACTCAACAGCAGGACTTGTAACAAGATTAACTACAGATGTAACAAATGTTCAAAATGCATATTTAATGATTATTAGAACATTAGTAAGAGCACCATTTATGCTTATAGCGGCTATGGTAATGAGTTTTTATATTAATTCTAAGATGTCTTTAATATTCTTAGGTGCAATTATATTTCTTGGTGTTTCTTTATATTTTGTAATTTCAAATGCTCATCCTATTTTTAAGAAGGTATTTAGAAAATATGATGATTTAAATGCTAGTGTACAAGAAAATTTAACAGGTGTTCGTGTAGTAAAAGCTTATGTAAGAGAAAATCATGAAATTAGTAAGTTCCATAAGGCTTCTCAAAACTTATATAACATGTTTATGAAGGCAGAAAAAATAATAATTTTAAATGCACCTATAATGCAATTTACTATGTACACAATTATCTTATTATTCTCTTGGTTTGGTGCAAAGATGATAGTATCAAATAGCATGACAACTGGAGAACTTATGAGTTTATTCACATATGCTGGTAATATTTTAATGAGTCTTATGATGATGTCAATGGTATTTGTTATGGTAACAATGGCAAAATCATCAGCAGAAAGAATTGTTGAAGTATTAGAAGAAGAAAGTGATTTGAAAAATCCTGAAAATCCTATATACGAAGTTAAAGATGGTTCTATAGATTTTAATAATGTTAACTTTAGTTATAGTAAAAAAGAAGATAATTTAAATTTAGAAAATATAAACTTAAATATAAACTCAGGAGAAACTGTTGGAATTATAGGTGGAACAGGAAGTGCAAAATCAACATTTGTACAACTTATTCCAAGACTTTATGATGTAACAAGTGGTTCATTAAAGATTGGTGGAGTAGATGTTAGAGATTATGATATTGAAACATTAAGAAATGAAGTTTCTATGGTTCTTCAAAAGAATGTACTTTTCTCAGGAACTATAAAAGAAAACCTAAGATGGGGTAATAAAAATGCTACTGATGAAGAAATTATAGAAGCATGTAATGCAGCACAAGCTAGTGAGTTTATAGAAAATTTCCCTGATAAATATGATACTTATATAGAACAAGGTGGTACAAATGTATCAGGAGGACAAAAGCAAAGATTATGTATTGCAAGAGCATTGCTTAAAAAACCCAAAATATTAATTTTAGATGATTCAACAAGTGCAGTAGATACAAAAACAGATGCATTAATTAGAAAATCATTTAAAGAATCAATTCCAGATACTACAAAGATAATTATTGCTCAACGTATTTCTTCAGTTGAGGATGCAGATAAGATAATAGTATTAAATGATGGTAAAATTGATGGAATTGGAACTCATGAAGAATTATTAAAAACAAATGAAATATACAAAGAAGTATATGAATGTCAAGTGAAAGGAGCTGGTGAAGATGAAGCCAAATAATGGACAAAGAGTAAAAGGCCATGGCCCAGGAGCACCAGGAAAAATGCTAGTTGGAAGAAAAAGCAAAAATCCAATGAAGACATTAAAAAGACTTTTAGGCTATGTATTTAAGGAATATAAATTTCAATTTTTATTTGTTGTAATTTGTATATTAATTAGTTCACTTGCAACAGTTGCAAGTACATTATTCCTTAAAACTTTAATAGATGATTATATAACACCATTTTTAGGTCAATCAAATCCTAACTTTGGACCTTTATTAAAAACAATTGGAATGATGGCTATAATATATTATATAGGAACATTTTCAACTTATTTATATAATAGAATTATGATAGTTGTTGCTCAAGGAAGTCTTAAAAAAATAAGAGATGATATGTTTGAGCATATGGAAGGTTTACCAATAAAGTATTTTGATACTCACTCTCATGGAGAAATAATGAGTTTATATACTAATGATACAGATACATTAAGACAAATGATAAGTCAAAGCTTACCGCAATTAGTATCATCTGTAATAACAGTAGTTAGCGTATTTATATCAATGATAGTTTTAAGTCTACCTCTTACTTTAGTAGCTGTAGTAATGATATTTGTAATGTTTAGAGTTATAAAAGTAATTGGTGGGAAAAGTTCTCTTTACTTTGGAAAGCAACAAAAAGATTTAGGAAAAGTTAATGGATTTATCGAAGAAATGATGGAAGGACAAAAGGTTGTTAAGGTCTTTTGTCATGAAGATGAGTCAAAAATTGATTTTGATAAATTAAATGATGATTTATGTGATAGTGCTTATAAAGCTAATACTTTTGCAAATATCTTAATGCCTATTATGGGTAACTTAGGTTATATAAATTATGTTCTTACAGCAATTGTTGGTGGTATTTTAGCTATAGGGAGTGTTGGTGGATTTACATTAGGTGCACTTGCATCATTCTTACAACTTACAAGAAACTTAAATCAACCAATATCACAAATGTCACAACAATTTAATGCAGTTATTATGGCATTAGCTGGAGCAGAAAGAATCTTTGAACTTTTAGATGAAAAACATGAAACTGATGATGGATATGTAACATTAGTTAATGCTAAAGTAAAAGAAAATGGAGAATTAGAAGAAGTAAAAGAACGTACTGGTATATGGGCATGGAAACATCCTCATAGTGATGGTACAATAACTTATACAAGAATGCTTGGAGATATGGTATTTGATGATGTAGACTTTGGATATGATGATAAGAAGATAATTCTTCATAATATAAAATTATTTGCAAAACCAGGCCAAAAAGTAGCCTTTGTTGGAGCAACAGGTGCAGGTAAAACTACAATAACTAATTTAATTAATAGATTCTATGATATTCAAGATGGTAAAATCAGATATGATGGAATTAATATTAATAAAATTAAAAAAGATGATTTAAGAAGATCACTAGGAATAGTACTTCAAGATACTCATCTATTTACAGGAACAATAGCAGATAACATTAGATATGGTAAGTTAGATGCAACTGATGAAGAAGTATTTGCAGCTGCAAAACTAGCAAATGCAGATACATTTATAAAGCATTTACCACAAGGATACGATACAATGATAACAGGTGATGGAGCTAATTTATCACAAGGACAAAGACAACTATTAGCAATTGCTAGAGCTGCCATTGCAGATCCTCCAGTATTAATACTAGATGAAGCAACATCAAGTATAGATACAAGAACTGAAGCAATAGTTCAAGAAGGTATGGATAAACTTATGCATGGTAGAACAGTATTTGTCATTGCTCATAGACTTTCTACAGTTAAGAACTCAGATGTAATTATGGTTCTAGAACAAGGTAGAATAATAGAACGTGGAAATCACGATGATTTAATTGAGCAAAAAGGAAAATACTATCAACTTTATACAGGAGCTTTCGAGCTACAATAAATTAAAAATCTCAAGTATTTATTTACTTGGGATTTTTTGTTATATCTTTTAATTGATTATAAAGATAAAAATGATACTGATGTATAAGTTATGGTATTAATTTTATTTTTAATATTAAAAACTATAGAAGTAGTTTAATAAACTAATATTAAAATTTATATGCTTATAAAATAAATTATTTAATCTATCAATCTATTAAATTAAAAATAAATATAATAAAAAGTGAAATAAAATAAAATAAAATTTGTAAAAACTTGAAATAATATTTCTATAATGATATAATAATAACAAATTGTAAACGAAATCAAAATTAATACAATACTAATATAAACTATATTTATTTCTTAATAAATACGAATTTTATAATATTTTAAAGCAAAAATATTATAAATTATAATAACCAATAAAGGGGGGAGTTATGTGAAATAAAGATTTATAGTGAATTAAAATAAACAGACAAGATGAAAATATTAAATAAAGATACCTATGATAAAGTGTTTTGGTAGTTTAGACTACCTTTTTATATTATTATGCACAAAAGTTTATATTATACTATATGACTTCTTAAGGCTTGACATGAAAGATTATTATACATTTTTTTTTAAATACTAAGAAATGATATTAAATAGGGGGATAATTTCATGAATTTAAAGTTAAAAAGAAAACTTGGAATAATTACATGTGGATTTTTAATTTCATCAATATTATTTCAAGCTAAAGAGATAAAAACTGTAAATGCAAGTAGTACTGGACAAGTAAAATTAGGTATCGATAATTTAGATAAGAATTTAAGCATTTTTGAGGGAAAAAGGGTAGGGTTAATAACAAATCCATCTGGTATGGATAGTAATTTTAAAAGTTCTATAGATGTATTATATGAAAAGACAAATCTAACAACCTTATTTGCTGCTGAGCATGGAATTAGAGGAAATGCACAAGCAGGGGATAATGTGGGAAATGAAGTTGATGAAGTTACTGGACTTCCAGTTCATAGTTTATATGGATCAACTAAAAAGCCAACTTCAGAAATGCTAGAAAATGTTGATATAGTAGCTTATGATATGCAAGATGTAGGAGCTAGATTTTACACATATATAAATACACTAGCCTATGCAATGGAGGCATGTGCAGAAAATAATAAAACATTTGTTGTATTTGATAGACCTAATCCAATTGGTGGAGAAGTACAAGGTAATTTACTTAATCCCGATTTTAGCTCCTTTGTTGGGATGTATCCTATAGTTCAAAGGTATGGAATGACAGTTGGAGAATATGCTAAGTTTATAAATGAAGAATTTAATATAAATTGTAAACTTGAAGTTGTTGAAATGGAAGGCTGGACTCGTGATATGTATTATGATGAAACAGGGCTAAATACATGGGTAATGCCATCTCCAAATATGCCTACGCTTACTACTTCAATAGTTTATACTGGAACTTGTGTTTTTGAAGGAACAAATGTTTCAGAAGGAAGAGGAACAACAAGACCTTTTGAATTAATTGGTGCACCTTGGATTGAACCAATGGATCTTAGTAATAAATTAAATTCTTTAGGTTTACCAGGAGTAAAATTTAGAGCTGCATCATTTACTCCAACATTTTCAAAATATTCAGCATCAGATACTGCAAATTATCCAACAGGAAAGAATCAAGTGTGTGGTGGAGTTCAAGTATATGTAACTGATAGAGATAATTTTAATGCTGTTAAAACTGGATATGCAATGTTATATACAATTAGAGATATGTATCCAGATAAGTTCCAATACTTAAGTACTAATTTTATAGATAAGTTAACAGGTAACAGCTATGTAAGAGAGGGGAAATATACGTTAGAAGAACTATTTGCAATAGTAGATAAGGAGTCTAATGAATTTAAAGCTAAAACAGAAAAATATTATATTTACCAAGAGTCAAATAGTGGTGGAGAAAATGTAAGTAATATTAAACTTGGTATAGATAATATAGAAGAAAGCTTAGATATATTTAAAGATAAGAAAGTAGGACTTATAACAAATCCATCTGGTATGGATAGTAATTTTAAAAGTTCTATAGATGTATTATACGAAAAAACTAATTTGACAACATTATTTGCTGCTGAACATGGAATTAGAGGATATGCACAAGCTGGAGATAGTGTTGGAAATGAAGTAGATAATATTACTGGACTTCCAGTTCATAGTTTGTATGGATCAACTAAAAAACCAACTCCAGAAATGCTTGAAAACGTTGATATAGTAGCTTATGATATGCAAGATGTAGGAGCTAGATTCTACACATATATAAATACACTAGCTTATGCAATGGAGGCATGTGCAGAAAATAATAAAACATTTGTTGTATTTGATAGACCTAATCCTATATCAAGTGAAGTACAAGGAAATATACTTGATCCTGAATTTAGTTCATTTGTTGGAATGTATCCTATAGTTCAAAGATATGGATTAACTGTTGGTGAATATGCTCAATATATTAATGACAAATTTAATATTAATTGTGATTTAAAAGTAGTTAAAATGAGTGGATGGTCACAAGAAATGTATTATGATGAAACAGGATTAGATACATGGGTAATGCCTTCACCAAATATGCCAACTTTAGATACAGCAATAGTATATACAGCAACTTGTGTTTTTGAAGGAACAAATTTATCAGAAGGAAGAGGAACAACAAGACCATTCGAACTAATAGGTGCTCCATGGATAAATCCAATAAATTTAGCTAATGAACTTAACTCTCTAGGGTTACCAGGAGTAAAATTTAGAGCAGCTTCATTTACGCCACAGATATCAAAGTATTCAGCATCAGATACTGCAAATTATCCAACTGGGAAAAATCAAGTTTGTGGTGGAGTTCAAGTATATGTAACAGATAGGGATAGCTTTAATTCAGTTAAGACAGGCTATGCTATGTTATATACAGTTAGAGATATGTATCCAGATAAGTTCCAATATTTAAGCACTAATTTCATTGATAAGCTAACAGGAAATAGTTATGTAAGGGAGGGAAAATATACATTAGAAGAATTATTTGCAATAGTAGATAAAGAATCTAGTGAATTTAAGTCTGATATAGAAAAATATAGAATATACGTACCAGCATCAACTATTAATAATGTTCCTGTTATAACTGCAAATGATAAAACATTAAAATTAAATGAAAACTTTGATCCATTAAAAGATGTAACAGCTTATGATGAAGAGGATGGAGATTTAACATCATATATAAAAGTTGTAGAGAATACTGTAGATACTAGTAAGGCTGGAGAATATGTAGTGAACTACAGTGTTTCTGATAGTAATGGTGCTAGTACTTCTAAAAAAATAAATGTTACAGTTAAAGAAGATAATAGTACACCTAAACCAGATGATAACAATAATAAGCCAGAAGAACCATCAAAACCAGATGATAATAATAAGCCTGGAGAATCTCCTAAACCAAATGATAATAATAGTAAACCAAATAATAACTCAGGAAGTTTGCCTCAAACTGGTAGTACTGTAAATAGTTCATTATTATTAATAGTTATATCTTTATTTATGATATATATGGGAAAAGGATTTTTAGGAGATAAGTCTAAGAAAGCAGTAGATAAGAAATAGAGACATTAGCTTTATAAATGATTAAAAAATCTATAAAATAAAATATTAGATAATTTATAATAAATAAAAAGCCATAAACGGCAAATGAAATTTAATTCATTTAAGTTTATGGCTTTTTTATTTATTTCTCTATAACTAAATAGATAACAAGATAATATTAAACATAAGGAATATATTTACAATAATTATAAGTAATTGTATAGTTATAGAATAATTAACTAATTAATTATCAATTGAATTGGAGATAGATTTATGAAAATAGGAATTATAGGCCCTTCAGAAGATGAAATAGTGCCTTTTCTTGATGAACTTTCAACCGAAAAATTAGAAGAACATGCAATGCTAAAGTTTTATATTGGTAAATATGAGAATAGAGATATTGTTGCATTATATTGTGGTGTTTGTAAAGTTAATGCAGCAATTGCAGCTCAAATTTTAATAGACAAGTTTCAAGTGACTCATATTATTGTAATTGGCGTAGCAGGAGCAATAGATAAAAACTTAAATATTGGAGATACAGTTATTTCAACAGAAGTAGCATACCATGATGTTGCAGAAGGATTTTAACAGAGTATCATCCATGGATGAAGAGTATATATTTTAAAAGTGATAATAAGTTATTATCGTTATGCAGGACAATAGTGAATGAAAATACTTTTAGTCAAAATATACTATTTGGGAAAATGGTAACTGGTGAAACATTTATAGATAATAAAGGACGAAGTGAAATAATATCAAAATTTAATCCACTTTGTGTAGATATGGAAACAGCAAGTATTGCTCATGTTTGTTATGTAAATAAAATTCCTTTTATATCAATAAGGTCAATAACAGATACTGAAGATGAAAGAGGGGTAGAAGTTTTTGAATCTAATTGTTTAATGGCAGCAAAGAAGTCTATAGATTTTGTAAAAAAATTTTTATTAAGAATATAATATGTGTGAAAGAGCTATAGAATTGAAGAAATACAAGAGCAATCATTAAAGTCAATAACTACATAATTTAGTTCAGATAAACGAGTCATTAGATGTATTTAAATAAATTCTAAAGGAGGTCGCGAAACGCGACTCCCTTATTAACATTAACATGAGATGTATTTAAATTCAAATCAGCTCACATCATTTCTCAATCAGCAAAATAATTTTCATTGAAGAGTACCTTTATATAGTTTCAAATATTTCATTAAACTACCTATAGGTATTTACATAAATTTATCATATTTCTTTTAAGAGATTACTATATGGATTATTTAGAATTTATTTTGTAATAGAAATACTCGTAAATGATAATAAGATAATAAATAGAATAAATGCTATACATATTAAATTCTAAATTATGGTATAATTAGCAAAAGAGGTATTATATTAATAAAATTGTTAAATATAGACAAATTATTAGTGGCTTAAAAAGTATTCATAAATTAATAAGGGGTAGTGAGTATGGAACCTTTATATATTTTAGTTCTTTTACTTCAATTTGTAATACCAATAGCTTTAATAATATTTATAGTTAGAGTATTGATAATTCAAAAAAGACTTAAAAATGAAGTAGAAAAACTAAATATGCAATTAAAAGAAATAATTGATAAAAAAAGTGAGGAGCAAAAATAGAATATTAGACTGGTAGGAGGACAGAATGGATATAAAAATAAGAATGGCTAGTGAAAATGACGCAGAAGAAATATTAAGAATATATGCACCATATGTAAAGAATACAATAATAACTTTTGAATATGAAGTACCAACAGTCGATGAATTTAAAAAGCGTATTAGAAAAATATCTAAAGATTATCCTTATTTAGTTTGTACTTTAGATGACAAAATAATTGGATATGCTTATTCTTATAGACATAAAGAAAGAGCTGCTTATCAATGGAATGTTGAATTATCTGTTTATATTGATAATGCATATCTACGCTATGGACTTGGAAAAGCTTTTTATACAGCTTTAATTGAAATATCTAAACTTCAAAATATAAAAAATATTTATGGTGTAGTTACTTCTAATAATATGAATATTGAAAAGTTACATGAGTATTTTGGATTTAAGAAGCTAGGAATTTATCATAATACAGGATATAAATTTGGCAAGTGGCATGATGTTACTTGGTTTGAAAAGAGCATTAATGAAGAGTATTGTGAACCAAAGCCTTTAAAATCAATTAAAGATGTTGACAATGGTTTAGTTAATGAGATTATAGATAAGTGCTACAATTTTATAAAGTTATAAAGACATCTTAAATATACTAAAAGAAAGTTTATTTACTAGTAGTTTAATATTATTTATTAATAATAAATAAGAGTATTTTCAAATTTTAATGTTAGTGTTGGAAAGTCAGGAAAATACATGTATAAGTGCTTAGATCAAGAGGAGTGGAATACATTTTTTAAAACATATCTTTCTGGAAAAGTAAAAGAAATTTGGGAATCAGTATTTACTATGTGTAATTTGTTTGATGATATTGCTAATGAGATAGCACCTAAAAAAATAAATGTTACATATAATCAGTTAGAAGAAAATAATAGTTTGGAAGTTTTTAAAAGATGTAAACTTATTACCAAGAGATGCAAATGAAATATATTAGCAAATTATAATATGTGGGGGTATGAGAGGGTTTATGGAGGATAAAGGATTTAAGTAGGTATATTTTAAATTACAAATTAGGGCTTACTACATATAAGAAAGCAGTAAGCCTATAATTATAATAATTAAATTAAGTGCTTTTAATATTTTTTAACGAGCTTACAAGAACATCCACACATTCTTGAATGTAATTGTCATCGGATTTATCAGTGCCTATTTCTACTTGTAATGAGTTGTTAGATAATTCTTGATTAAGCTTTAAATATTCAGAAGTAACATCATAATAATATATTGATGCTTTAACTTTATCAGATTTTAAAATTTCATTTATTAATTGTTCTGCAAATTTATTATTTTCTTCAAAATGTTGATTATCTTTTGCAAGGACAAAAGTAATCATTTCAGGATTAGATTCAAAAGAACCACTATTACTTCTATGAATATCTAAAAGGATTGCATTTTCATATCCAGAAACATTTTGTGTTATAGATTCATTTGAAATTTTATAAGAATTTAAATATTCTATATTTGATCGGGAGCTAATAAAACTACTGTTTAAGCCTTCAGTATTAAGTTTATGATTTATTAAAGCACCTAAATCAGTTACTTTAACGCCAAATTCATATTCTTCATCTGGATGACTATTATATATAACTATATCAGATGAAAGAGGAATAGTAGAATTTGAATTATCTATAGTTATATCTTTAATAGTATCTAATAGAGATATGTTTGATGAATCATTAATTGTATCAGTTGATTTAGTTGTTTCTGAGTTGTCTATTTTATTCGAATCTAATAACTTATTTTGTTTTCTTAAATATACATAGCCTAATGCTATAGATATAGTTAGAAATATAATTGATATAATAATATTTTTATGGAGTTTCTTCAAAAAAATACACCTCCTTTCTTTAAATGTATATTAAATAAATATTTATATTATGAAAGTAAATCGAAATCAATTAATTGTCTTACTAATTTTTATGATGTATTAACAAATAAGTTAAATAATGTCATGAAATATAAAATATAAGTTAGCAAATTTTAAACAAGTATAAAAAATGAAAAATAAAGACTATTTATATATTATAAAAATAAAAAATTATTTGATGGAGGGATTTTATATGTTTGGAAAAGATAAAAAAGAAAAGAGATTCGTTATTAAAGAAGAGCAATCATTAGGATTTGGAGCAATATATATTGTTGTCGATAATCATACAGGGGTTAATTATTTAATGACTGTTGGAACAGGGCAAAATGGAGTTACACCACTATTGGATTCTGATGGTAAGGTGATAGTTGATAGATAAATTCCAATTTATTAAAGAAAAATTGATAAAGAAGGTGAGGTTAAAAAATGGATAATAAGTTATTAGAATGGGATATCGAATTACAAAGTATTGCACAAGGCGGGTTTATACTATTGTAAAGATAAGTTTGATATAGAGCGCTTTGAAAGAATTAGAGAAATTTCAGCAGAAATGATAAGTTTACAATCAGATAGACCTTTAGAAAAAGTAAAGGACTTGTTTTGTAATGAAATTGGATATCAAACACCAAAGTTAGATACAAGAGCAGCAATATTTAAAAATAATAAAATTTTATTGGTACAAGAAAGCAATGGTACTTGGTCATTGCCAGGTGATTGGGTAGATGTAGACTTATCAATAAAAGAAAACACAATAAAAGAAGTAAAAGAAGAGGCAGGGTTAAATGTTACAGCAGATATGATAATTGCTGTTCAAGATAGAGAAAAGCATAATTGGCCTGTATATGCTTATAAAGTGTGTAAAGTTTTTGTTCTATGTTCTTTAATAGATGGAGAATTTCAAAAAAATATAGAAACAATAAAAAGTGATTATTTTTCATTAGATAATTTACCACTATTAGCAACAGAAAAAAATAATGAAGAGCAAATTAAAATGTGCTTTGAAGCATATAGAAGCTCAAATTGGAAAACATTATTTGACTAGATTTTATTTATGAAAATTAAATTTAGTTATGGAGGAATAAATATGTTTAAAGAAATAAGAAGAAAAGATAGAAAAGTTGAACCTTCAGAAGCAATAGACATATTAAAAAAATGCGACTATGGAATTTTATCTACAGTAAATGAAAATAGATATCCATATGGAATTCCTTTAAGTTATGTTTATTCAAATGATTCAATATATTTTCATAATGCAGTTGGAGGATATAAGTTAGAAAATATAAAGAACAATGATAAAGTATCATTTTGTGTAGTTGGACAAACTGATGTATTACCCGATAAGTTTAGCACCAAATATGAAAGTGTAATAATATTTGGAAGAGCAAAAGAAGTATTTGAAGATGAAAAGAAGAAAACTCATTAATAAAATGTGATTATAGACCAATGGATGAGGAGAATGAATTTGAGTTAACTCACTTGAAATTAAAGAGGAAACACATTGGTATATTACTTGGGCTATAAAATTTAAGAATGGGGATCTAGGATATTTGATTTCTAGAGAAAGTACTATTGGAACATTAGAATATATTTATAATAATAATATTTATCCTATTTTTAATGAGCAGTAATAAATTGATATAAATTTAATATTTAAGGGGTAAGTGATATGGGAAAGAATTTAAGAAGAGATTTTTATATAGTAGTAATATGTTGCTTAATATCATATTTGTTTATAAGCAATTTATCACAACCAAAGATAAAAGGAAGATGGTATTTATATACTGATAGTGATATAAATTCAGAACTAAATATAGTAGAAAAACTAAATTCAAAAGACTATATGGATATTTCAGAAACATCAATTAAGGAATATAGAAGTAATGGAAAAGATGGAGCTTCTTCTTATAAAATAAAAGGAGATAAAATATATTCTGGTGATGCAATTTTGACATTTAAAATATCTAATATTGGAGATGAAAGAGTCATGCATTTAACTTTGATAGGATATAATTTTGGACATGGCGAAGATGAATATATTGAAGATGGAGAGACATATACTTATGTATTTGATAAAAATATAGATATTTATGATGTATAATAACGATGAATATTTAATGAGTTAATTTAAAATATATGAAAATTATGAACATTTTTAAGGAAACTTATAAATTTCCTTAAAAATGTACTAATATTATAGTATTACTAGTTGCTTATTTAAATTTCTTTGTAAATTATCTATCAAACCATTCATTAGTTTGTGGATGAGTATAATGAGGTGTAAATTCCATAATACGATATTCTTGGGAACCAGCAATCTTGAGTGGATCAGAATTTAAATAAGCTTCTACGTCCTCAAATGAATTTGCTTTCATAATTAAAATACCACCACTCATATCTTCTTTAAGTCCTGATATTAGTGTAACACCTTTTTCTATTGCTTTTTGAGAATGAGCTATATGTTCGTTCATAATACTTTCATCTATTTCAACAGAACTGTTTAATTTACCTTCAATAATAAAATATTTCATTTTTATTATCCTCCTTCTTTATATAAAATATATTATGTATATTATATCATATTAATAATTAATAAAGAATTATTATTTATTAAAAAGTAAATTTTTGTCTTAGAATAAATATATAAAAAGACCATTTATAAATGATTCTTTAAAATTAAAAAAGAGGTGGTCATATTGAATTTAAAAAGTAGAAAGTTTTTAGTAAAATTATTTATTTGTACATTTGTAGTATGTATAATATCTAGCTATGCTTATTCAAAAATGACAAGTGATATTCCTATGAGAAAACCATCTGTAGCTATAAAATACAATGGAAAAATAGTTCCTACAATTATTGGAGAACATACCTGGTATGGAAGTTTACCAAAGGGACAAAAAGCAGGGAGTAGTTATTTAGTAGGACCATCATATGATGCCGGAATGGAAGTTTCAGGATTTTCTGCAAAACCTAATAGCGAAGTTGAAGTAACTTTTAATTCAGCTCCTCCAGAAATAATTCTAAGATTATGGTCAGTAGGTGATTCAGTTAATGACACAACTATAAAATTTGATTCTTCAAAAAAAGTAAATAATATAACATTACCAGATAAAAAAGGAGAATATATTTATGAAATGAATGGATATTGGAGCGAAGGGAATTATACTTCAACTATATTTAGGATAATAATAGAATAGGTTTATCATATTAATATAAAAGTATTATTTATATAGAAACTTTTTTGAAAAATAATCTATAATAAACAATATTTTTCGAAATAGTATTTATTAGTAGCAATAGTATTATAGACAATAAGATTATTATTTTTATTAGAAATTTGCCAAGAATAAAAGGTGAGTTAAGCAAAAGTAATTATCAATGATATAAAGAATAATCAAAACTACATAAAATAATTGCAGTAGTGAGTGATTATTTTATTATCATCCCTTTAATTTGGAAATATTAAACCTTTTAAAACGAAAATAGTTATACCGTATTATTCAAAAATGAATATACGGTATTTTTTATTTCACAATTTAATTATATTACGAGTGGATTATATAAGTGATGTACTCAGTATAAAAGTAATTCTTTGAAAATTTTCAAGGTTGAGTAACTACTGATATTACTTGAAATTACCATAAATAAAAAGACTAAAATAGTAAAGTATAAAAGGTAATGAGTTTTATAACAGATTAATGAATAAGTCTATAAGGAGAGCATGAAGATGAGACATAAAGTAGAAGTTTTTTTAGCTATCTTAGTAAGTGTAGTTATTTTTAATTTTATATTTAAAATAGATATGAGAAGTATCTCTGTAGATTCATTAATAGAAGAAAGTGAAGTTAATGAGAATGATGTTAGCGATAAAAAGAAGGTTATATATTTAACCTTTGATGATGGACCGAGCTATAAAGTTACAGGTAAAATTTTAGATATATTAGAAGAAAAGGAAGTAAAAGCAACATTTTTTGTGATTGGTAATCAAATTGAAGATAAGGAAGATGTATTAAAAAGAATGAATGAAGAGGGACATAGTATAGGATTGCATACATTTACTCATAAATATAAATGTATTTATTGTCACGAAGATTGCTTTATAAGAGAAATGATTGAATGTCGTGACGAGATAAATAGAGTAGTAGGAATTTCACCTAATATAATTAGATTTCCAGGAGGAAGTTATAAACATTTAAATAAAGAATTTTTAAATAGATTGCATGAAAATAATCTTAAGGTTTATGATTGGAATTTAGATAACTCTGATGGATTAAATCCAAAACAATCTAAAGATGTTCTATATAAGAATGCTATAAAAGGAAGTAAAGATTTGAAAACTATAAATTTACTTATGCATTGCACAGATATGAATAAAAATACTAGTGAAGCACTAACTAAAATAATAGATTATTATAAAAATCAAGGATATGAATTTAAGACTATTGAAGAAGATACACCAGAAATGTATTTTAGAATATCATGATATATAAACATATTAGTAAATCGACATAATACCGTATCATTCAAAAAAAAGAATATACGGTTTTTTTATTTTATAATTCAAAAAAATTTCATTGTTTAATTATTTTTCCTAGCAATTTATAACTATTAAGGGTTAAACAATAGAATTTGTTTTTTGAAAGGTTACTAATATACAATTAACAAAATATGGTATGATTAATTCGTAAAATGTATCAATTAAACTTTAGGGTATGCAGAATGGATTGCAGAAGAACTTAAATGTGATATTTTAGATTATAAAAATTTATCAAGGTTGTCTATTGCAGAATATGATTTTGTTATTTATGGAAGCCGTGTTCATGCAGGGAAAATCGATGGAATAAAAAAGATAAAAGCATTATTTTCAGATAATGAAATGTCTAAGCTAATCATATTTGCAACAGGGGTAACACCTTTAGAAGTAGAAGATGTTATTAATACAATTTGGAAATCAAATTTTTCAAATGAAGAATTAAAAATAATTTCTCATTTTTATATTCAAGGTGGATTTAATTATGAAAAAATGGGTATCTTAGATCGTATGATTATGAAAACACTTTCTAAAATTTTGAGTAGAAAAAAGGATAAAAGTTCAGATGAAGCTGGATTTGAGCAAGCTATTGGAAGTTCTTATGATATTTCGTCTAGAGAGTATATTGCACCACTGATTCAGTTTGTAAAAGTACAAGCAAAGGTAGTTGAATAAAATTAACAAAGTATGAAGCTAAGATGTATTTATGATGCTAATTATGAAATATTAAGAATGAATATTTTAAAGAAATCAATCTTTTATATAAGAAGGAAGAAGTATAGCTAACTCAGTGGTAATATTAAAAGTTTTAAAATAAGAGAGGGAAAGAGAATATGATTATTGAAAATATTTTAAATGATATAACCGTTGAACTTAAAAATATTCATGGTGTTATAGGAGTAGTTATAGGAGGTTCAAGAGCGAGGGGGACTAATCACCAAGATTCTGATATTGATATTGGCATATATTATGATGAATCAGAAGGCTTCAATGTTACTGATGTTGATAAGATGGTATATGTTTGAAGCATCTTTTTCTTTAATGTTTGCTAAATCAAGTATAGATAAAGATGATATTTCTTATGTTTGTGGACATTGTTTTAGAAGCATTTCATCCTTAAATCAAGTTTTATTTGCATTAAACAATGAGTATTGTATTAATGAGAAAAAAGCTGTAAAAATGATAGATACTTTTAAAATTAAACCACAAAATTATAAGAAAAGAATAGATGATGTTATTACTTCAATTTCTTCTAATGAAAGTGATACAAGAAGAGGAGTAGGAATACTTGAGGAACTTGTTAATGAAACTAAAGATTTATGTTAGATTAAGAGGATAAAAGAATAGTATTACTGTATTTACAAAAGTAGAAAACTGTAAAAATGCTAAATTATAAATATAAAATAACAACAACAAATGATGGAGTTTCTATATGAAGAATGTAGATATATATGGGCTAATTATAATTACATTATTTATAAGGAGGACTATTAACTTTTAAGAATCCTAGAATAGGGTTCTTTTTATTATAATTTTAATTATTATGATGGTAAGTAAAATCCATTTTGTAAAAAGTATAAATATTTAATATATAGATAGACTACTATGGAGGTGATTAGATGGAAGAAACTGATTTAAGTAAAATAATAGATTTAGCAGGTGGTAATATCCAGGAAAAGGTTGCTTCAGAAATTATATCACAGATATTCAAAGATAAAAATGACTTTGGTGAGATAGTTTCTGAAGCCGTAGAAGAAGTATGCAAAAGAATAATTAAGGCAATTGATAATGCATTTATGAAAGAATACATAGCAGGCACCAATAGCGTAGCTACTTTGCTTTGGGCATATAACGAAACTAAAGATAAAAATACACGTGAAGTTAATATCAATAAGTTAAGTGATTTACATAGTGAGTCTACCCATTTAATGGATAATCTAAAGCGATTTGATGAACTTGAAGGTATTTTTGCATGTTTTTATATAAGTAATTTAAATATTATTTGTATAAAAGCTCTTTCTGAGTATAATTCTGATTATAATAAAGTTCTTGTAAGGATAGGGAAGGAGTATGCGGAATGGGCCGAGAAAGCAAGTAAACGGATTATTGAATTAACTGAAGAAAGCGTTGGAGGTATTTATTCCTTTTCATTAAATAGCACGACGAATCCACCGGATATAGGTAATGTGTATTCTGGATATTTTATAAAGAAGATAGATATTTTAAATATAGTCATACTACAGTTTTATACCTGTTATGAGGATAAGTGGGAAGTTTCTAAGAATTTTGAGAAAAGACATAAGTTTATATTATCTGAGGAAATTAAATTAGATGTTCTACATTATTATGAAGACTTTAGAAATTTATATTTAACTAAAATTGGCGAAGATTCACTTAAAGAAAAGTACATCAATTTTTTTGAGCAAGCTAAAGATTATAGAAATGAATTTTTGCAGTCTAGATTATCATATATAAATTCACTGAATCTGACAATTTCAAAGTCCTGTTATTCATGGAGACTAATTAATTAAAAATTATATATTGAAAAAGAGTTTCAAGAGAGGCTCTTTTTTTATGAATTACATTACAATATAAAAGATTTAAAGAATATAGTGAAAGATAGATCTATACAACTAATTTTAAGTAAATATTAAAAATTATGGACAAGAAGTATGGGAATATGAGGTTATTATTGTCATCAGAAGTATAAATAAAATTCAAAAGATATTTGTAAAAACATAATATTATGCAACTTTTATAGGGTTATATGATACTATTGCGAACTAGTTAAGAAAATTTTATTTAAGAAAATTGAACAGCGAGGTATTTACAAAATATGTTATAATAAAATTATAATTGAAATATGCTATGAGATAGATAAATTAGAATTTATGGAGAAGTATTATATGGAGTTAATTAAATTACCGTCAAAAGAAGAATTGCAAAAAGGATTTGAAACTGTTATGGATTATTTATTATCTACAGATTATATTGCTATAGAAGCTTATGTAGATAAATTACGTGAACAAAATAATAATATTAGCTGTGATGAATTAGCTAAAAAAATATTACATCGAAAATCTATAAAAAAATGGACTTATTGGAGCGATTACAGGTGTAGGTGGATTAATTACGTTGCCTGTATCTATTCCGTCTGATTTAATTTGTTCATGGAGAATTCAGGCTTCAATGGCTTTTGCTATTGCGTATGTCTATGGACATACAAAAGATACAACTGATCTAAAAACAGATTTATATCTGATTTTAGCTGGAGATTCTGCTAAAGAGGCACTAAAAAGGATCGGCATTGAAATGTCAAAAAGTGTTACAAAAAAAGCAGTTCAAAAATATATTACTAGAGATGTTATGGTTAAAATATGGAAAGTGATTGGACAGAATATTATCACTAAAGCTGGGGAAAAATCTTTAACAAGCTTTATGAAAATGGTTCCATTAGTAGGCGCTCCTGTAGGGTTTACCTTTGATTGGGTTGCAACGCAAGCTGTAGGTAAGTTTGCGATATCATATTATAAAGGATAATTGAAAAATAATTTATAACTTTATATTAATAGTACAAATTCCAATTTAACGAATAGTTTTAAATTATTACGAAAATAAAAGTAAATATAAAAATAAAAATGCCGTATTATTCAAATAAATTACGGTATTTTTTAAACCGTAATTCAGAAAAAATACATAAATAAACTATACTTCTAAATAATTAATAAAATGTTGTTTGAAATATCAATGGAATAATTTTGGAAATATATGTTATAAGGATTTATAATAGAATTTATAAAAGGAGATATAGTTATTAGTATAAGAACTATTATGATTTTCCCAGAATTTAAAAATAGAAAATTCAAATACATGATCTAGAACAAGTGAGATATTTTTGTAGTATAACTTTCAAGATAGTATGAAGGAAAAAGACTATTTTCATAATTAAAGTAATATAAGTAAAAGAATATAGATAATTAATACCTTGCTAATGAAGCGCACGACTTATGTTAGATTGATATATAACCAATAAAAAATATATTATGAATGGAGAAACTTTAAATGGATAATGAAATATTAAAAGATTTAATATTATCAGTAAAAGATCAAAATCTTCATGTACTAAATGTTGTGGTTAGGCAAAATGGCAATATAATTGCAAAATATGATTTTGAACAAGAAAAACCGACGCTTTTATATTCTGTAAGTAAAACATTTACATCAATGGCAGTAGGGATTGCAATTAATGAAGGATATTTTAAACTTACTGATTATGTTATAGATTTTTTCCCTGATATAAAAGATATGGCTATGAATGAATATTTAAAAGAAATTACTATTCATGATTTGCTTTGTATGGGAAGTGGTCATGCAGAGTGTCCTGTAATGAAGGCTGATTGGAGTAGTGGCAAGGAATGGGATATCTCTCAACTATTTTTTGATGAACTTAGTATTTTTAAACCTGGTACTCATTTTACATATGATAATTCAGCAACTTATATGCTTTCAAAGATTATAAGTCTTACAACAGGAAGTAACTTAGATGAATACTTAAATGAAAAGGTATTTAAATATTTAGAAATACCAAGACCTAAATGGGATACATGCCCAAAGGGAATTCCACAAGGGTTTTCTGGGTTGCATTTAACAGCTGATGAGTTGTCCAGATTTGGGCAATTAATACTTGATAAAGGGGATTGGAATGGGAAGCAACTTATTCCTTCAAGTTATATAAAAAAGGCAACATCTGTTCAAATTGAGACAGATGATTTTAATGAAAAGTTTGCTACTGCAGATCATCATCAAGGATATGGCTATCAAATGTGGATGAATTCATATAATGGTTCATATCGTATGGATGGGTTATATGGTAATTATGTAGTGATTTTGCCAGATAAGAATGCAGTTGTAACTTATGTTTCAAATGAGACCAAGAATATGACAGGGATTCTAGAACTTACATGGAATACTTTAATAGATAAATTATAATTATTTTTAGATTTAAAAGTTGTTATGTAAGTTTAGTTTTAATAAACTTGTAATAAAGTAAAATTATAAATAAAATTGTATAAAGGAGATTGAGGATGAATAAAATTACATGTATTTGTTTAGGGGTAAGAAGTATGGAAAGAGCGATAAAGTTCTATAGAGATGGACTTGGATTTAAAACTGATGAAAAAGAAAACAATCCCAAAGTAGTGTTCTTTGATACAGCAGGAACAAAATTTGAGCTTTATCCTTTAGATTTATTAGTTGAGGATATAAATGAAGAAAATCCTCCTAAAATAAATAGTGGATTTGCAGGTGTTACATTAGCATATAATGTAGAATTTAAAGAAGATGTTGATAAAGTTATTGAGCTAGCTAGAAGTGCTGGAGCGACTATAGCTAAAGAACCTCAAGATGTATTCTGGGGTGGATATCATGCGTATTTTGCTGATCTTGATGGCTATTATTGGGAAGTTGCATGGGGACATAATTTTAAGTACGATGAAAATGGATTACTTATTTTATAGAATTTAAAATAAGTGTGATTGGAGAACATATGAAAATATTAATTTTTGGTATAGTTGCAAGTGGAAAAACAATACTTTCAAGGGGACTATCATTAAAATACAATATTCCATGTTATGAAGGAGATAGTATAGAATGGGGAGGAGAAGGTGAAGAGAGATATAGACGTTCAGATTATGAGCAATTAAATAGAATTTTAGAAATTGACAAAAAAGGTCATTGAATAATTGAAGGAACTTATAGAGAAAGCCAATAAAGAAAATAGATGTAAAGATAGATTGATTATTTTGTAATTAAGTGGGATTTTTAATGAATACTATTTTAAAAGGAATAGGAGATGGTGTATTATTCTATATATTTATCATGTTTATAATGCAAATATTACTTGATAAAAATAGCTATTATGATTAATACATTTAGACGTACTCATAAATAATTTTAGATACTAGCATAATAATATATGATAGCATTTCCAAAATATGTTATGATTAAATTGAATATATAAGTTGAATTTTGGAGGAAATTCTATGTTAGGACATTTAGGATTTTCATATATAGGATTAATTTATTTGTTGATGTTATTTATTCCTAATATTATATGGACAAAGCATCAGCCGGAATATTATGATTATAGCAATGAAAATAAACTATTGTTGTTATTTGAACGTATAGGACAAGTAGCTGTAACTTGTTGTGCTTTAATTTTTGCAGATTTCAATATTACTACTTTTTCTCTGAGGAGTATCTGGTTGATTGTATCATTTATTTTAATGATTCTATACGAGATATATTGGGTTAGGTATTTTACAGGAGAACATACTTTAAAAAATTTCTATCGTAGTTTTTGTGGCATCCCGGTTCCAGGAGCAACTCTTCCTGTTATGGCATTTTTGCTATTAGGAATATATGGGAAGGTAATTTGGATGGTTATATCTATAGTAATTCTTGGGATTGGTCATATAGGGATACATTTTCAGCACTTAAAGGAGATAGAATAAAATTATTAAATTTTAGTTCATTATTCGATTTAAGATTATACCTAGAATTAAATAATAAAGTTAGCTTTTTATTGAATATATCTGTGTTGGGAAAATATTTTACAATTCATATTCAATAGAATTGTAAAATTTAAATTAGGAGAGGTTTATGAGTAAATTATTTAATAAATTTAAAAAATATAAAATTACAATATTAGCCTTAGTACTTGCTATTTTTCTACTATATATAATTCATTTCTATATGGAGCATAGTATATTGAAATTTATAGTATGGGTATTAGTAATAATAATCGAAGTAACTCTAATCCAATATGAAAAAAAGATTAAATGAAAAATAAGTAGTATGATTTAAATTATTCAATGTAACTAGTTTATTCATTGAAATTATCTTTATAGGTTAATTAATAAATATAGTATTGATACTCTTTTAAGTGTATATATTTTGAAAAAATATGTTATAATTTATCCATAATATGATAAGGTGAAAATTTTTACCTATCTAATATATAAATTGAAATTGAAGTTTAAAAGGAGAATAAATTATGCTTGAATATAAATTTGATACCCAATTATTAATTGAAGGTCATGATCTTTCAGAAGATGCAATTAATGAGTATATAACTAAAAATATCGAAGGTGATTGCTTACTAGCAGTTGGTGATGAAGACTTGATAAAGGTTCATTTTCATACAAATACTCCATGGAAACTACTAGAATATTGTGATTCTTTAGGAGATATATATGATGTTGTTATTGAAAATATGGAACGTCAAGAAAATGGATTACAAGGTTAGAGGGTAAAAATACTAATTATATAATTAAAAATATACAGATTTATACAATTGATTGTATGAACTAAGAAGTAAATTAGAAAATTATTTTATTAAATGCCGTATTATTCAAACGTGAATATACGGTATTTTTTATTTGAAATAAAAATTTGAATATTATATAAAAAATCTATTGAATATAAGAAGAGTAATTTAAAGTTAGTTCTAGATAATTATTCAAATATTTTATTGAAAATTTAATATATAGATACTAGGAATTGTATGTAATTATATGGATAATTAGTTTATAATTGTATTAATTGATTTGTAAAAGGGGAATATTGAATGGAAGAATTGATAACCAATAGATTGATATTAAGACAATGGCAGGAAAGTGATAGTGCGGATTTATATGAATATGCTAAAAGTAATTTAGTAGGGCCAAGTGCTGGATGGCCACCGCATAAAGATGAAAATGAAAGTAAGGAAAAAATAAAAATCTTCATACGTAATAGTGATACTTATGCTATAGTTTTAAAATTTGAAAACAAAGTTATTGGTGGTATTGGGCTTCATAGGAGAAAACCTGATATAAATTTAGCTAATTTAGCTCAAAGGGAAATAGGATATGTTTTGAATCCTAAATACTGGGGAAACAGCTATGTTCCTGAAGCTGTGAATTGCTTGGTTGATTATGGCTTTAATAAATTAAATTTAGATATAATTTGGTGTGGTCACTATGATTTTAATAATAATTCCAAAAGGGTAAATGAAAAGTGTGGGTTTAAATATAGGTTTACCAGAAAAGAAAGATTGAAATTATTAGATAATAAAGAGATTAACATACTTTATTATAGTATTTTAAAATCAGAGTATTTTTCTTAAAGTTATTAAGTATAATTTTTATAGATATATAAATTTGAGAGATTGTATTATGAATAATATGAAAGAAATTATATTTAAATTACAAAATGAATTGTTAAAATCTGAAATTAGAAAAGATAAGCAGAAAATAAAGAAATTACTATCAGAAGACTTTTTCGAGTTTTGTAGTAATGGGTACTGGAAGATGGTTTTTCATCAAGGTACTCTAGTAGTTACTAAATAATTATTTAAAGTAACTACAGTTTTGATTGAATTGTGAGAAAAATAATGGAGCTATAGGACTTGTTTGACGAGCAAAGAAAACATTAAATAAAATTCTTAAGTGGGGATTATATATGAATATAATAATAAAGCAAGTTACTAATAATGAAGCAAAAATGATTTCTAAGTGGATTTATAAGGAGCCTTATTCTATTTATAGCTTAGATGGGAGTAATGGATGTATAAAGGAACTTCTTAATGGAGATTATTATTCAGCTTTAGATAGTAAAGGTAATATAGTTGGATTCTATTGCTTTGGTAGATCTGCTCAAGTTCCAATTGCACATAAATATGATGTTTACGATAATAAAAATATTATGGATATAGGATTAGGAATAAATCCAGATTTTTGTGGACAAGGACTTGGAGAAGAATTTTTAAAAAAAGGATTGGATTTTGCTAGAAAGGAATTTCACGCTAAAGAATTTCGTTTAACTGTAGCAAATTTTAATAAACGTGCAATAAAAGTATATCAAATAGTAGGATTTAGAAGAATCTATTCTTTTAAGAGAATTTCTCATACTAGTATGATAGAGTTTGATGTAATGATTTTAAATGAGTGATAAATATAGTGATTAAGTTTTAATTATTTTTATAGTAAAAGTGAAATTTATTTTTTATAAGTCCTTATAATAGAGCAATAACAAACGATAGCAAAGTAATATAAAAGATTAGTTAAGAAGATATTTTATAATATTGGCTTTAGTAATAGAAAATTTAACTAAAATTAGCTTTTTAGAATTTATCAAAGAAAATATTTTAGAAGTCCTCGATATGAAGGATTTGGGTTATTTTCCTCTTTATTTTACCTGGATACATAAATTGAAGTTACATGTTTATCAAATAAAGAATTTGGATCTTATGATATATCGATGTGTGTAGAATTAATTATTGATAAGGAACAAACAAAAAAGGTTATGATAATACATTGGAAGTTCAAAGAATTTATGTTCTGGGGAAAAATATAGGTAAAATATTAATGCAAAAATCCATAGAAATTGGAAGAAATAGTGGCCTAAATTATATTTGGTTAGGGGTATGGGAAAATAACATAAGTGCTATAAAATTTTATGAAAGGCAAGGATTTATAAAGTTTGATATACATGTTTTCAAATTGAGTGATGATGAACAAACAGATAATTTAATGAAACTAGCATTATAAATCTTATTAAGAAAATTAGATGTGTAATTGAGGAATTATAAAAAGCCTAGATATTCTAGGCTTTTACATTCTAATACTTACTTCACCAGAGGACAATAATCTAATAGATCCATCTTCCATTTGAACTTTAAGTCTGCAGTCATTATCAATTTCAAGAACTGTAGCTTTTTCCGAAGATTTGCTAGAAAGTATATTTACTTCTTTATTAATTAATATAGATCTACTTTTATAAGATTCTAAGAAAGATTTATCTTCAATATGTTTATAGTAGTGCCAAAATCGTCTTAAAATTTCAGCTATAAGTTTACTTCTAATATCAGTAGAAGTAGAAGTTTCATATTCAAAAATACCGGTTGCTACATCTTTAATTTCTTCTGCAAACCCTTCTTTAGGTATTCTTACATTAATACCAATACCTAAAACAGCATAATCAATTATACCGCTTTCAAAATCAAAAGACGCTTCTGTTAATATCCCACATACTTTTTTATTGTCACAATATATATCATTAACCCATTTTATTTTAGCTTCCTTATCAGAAACTGCTTCTATAGCTTCAGCAACAGCAACAGCAGTAGCAGCAGTAATAAGAAATGCCTTTGAAGCATGCATTTGAGGTCGTAAAAGAATGCTCATATAAATTCCTGTACCTTTAGGAGAATGAAATTTTCTACCAAATCTTCCTCGGCCTTCAGTTTGTTCCTCTGAAATAATTACTGTGCCTTCTTTTTCTTCATTAATTGCAAGTTCCTTTATTGCACTATTAGTTGAATTAATTGTTTTATAAAATTTAATATTAAAATTATTATCTTTTTTATTCAAGTATTTAGAAATACTTTGTGATGATAAAATATCTGTATCAGTAGAAAGGCAATAGCCTTTGTTAGTTACAGCATAAATATTATAACCTTCATTTTGTAATGATTTAATTGCTTTCCAAATGGCATTTCTACTAACTGAAAGCTCTTTAGCAAGATCAGCACCAGATATATAATTTCCTTTATTATTTTCAAGTACACTTAAAGTCTTATCTTTTACACTCATGTTTTCACCTATTTTATTTTCAGTATTGTTATTTTATAAGTATATTATAACATAATTATTGTCACCCTTAAATATAAAATGGGTTGACTATTATGAAAATAAAAAGTATTATATAGAATATGTTAGATTATCTTATAAAAGATTTTGCAAAATCATTAACTAAAATAAACTATGAAAGAAATAAAGATTTAAACAATATATTATGTTTCGAATGTGATTTTATGGAAGCAATAAAGATTGGGGGATTAAAATGAAAATAAAAGAATTAACAAAAATGTCAATTTGCATAGCAATAATTTGTATATCATCATATATTTCTTTTCCATTACCATTTACACCTACAATGATTACTGCACAAACAATTGCAATTAATTTAGTAGCATTAATACTTACACCTAAGCAATCATTTCTAGTTGTTTTATTATATATTTTTTTAGGAGTCTTTGGATTACCTGTTTTTTCAGGAGGAACAAGTGGATTTGGAAGATTATTTGGACCAACAGGTGGATTTATATTAGGATTTTTAGTTATAGCACCATTGATGAGCTGCTTAAAAGGTAAGAACAATAGCTTTAAAAGATATTTATTTGTAACAGTATTTATTGGAATGATTGTGCTATATTGTTTTGGAGCAATATATATGAGCATAATACAAAAAATAAGTATTATATCTGCATTATCATTAGCAGTATTTCCATTTGTAGTTGGAGATATATTTAAGTGTATTTTAAGTTCATATCTAGCAGTAAAATTAAAAAAAAGTCTTAAATTTGATATAAATTAATAAAGTGAATGAGATAATTACAAAGTTATCTCATTTACTTTTGTTATATAAAATCTTGGGCTAAATACTTGCAAAATATTATTATTCTTAGGTAGACATATTCCATATATTCTATTTATTATTCCTACTTATATTTATAGAACTATAAACATAAATTATATGTATTAAATTCGAAGTTTGATATTATTACGAAGTAATTAAGAAAATTTGGTCTTTGAAAATTGAATATTACGGTATTGGAAAAATGTGTTATAATTGATTCGTAATAGTATTATATTACGAAAATAATATTGAAAGGAAAATTTAAAATGCTTGAGAAATTAAATGAATTAAAAAAAGAATTTTTTCCAAAGTGTGAAATGATAATAGATTTTAATGGAATAGTTAGTACTTCAGATGATATTAAAAATATATTAATTGAATATTGTAATAAAGAGAAAAAGAATTTAGTTATATTAAAAGATGACATGACGCCTATTGTTAAAATTGATGGTGAAGTTTATATAATCAGAGCTGACAAATTCGTTGGTTTAATTGGTGGAGGACGTAAACTTAATAGTCCATATCCACTAACTTATCTGGGACGTGGTGCAACTCAAAGACTATATGTATATCCTTATGAATACAATGAAGATGAACTTAATTCATAATATTATTATATTACGAACATAAAATTAAATATTAATTAATGAAAATACCGTATTATTCAAAAGAATATGCGGTATTTTTTAGTACGCAATTCAGAAATAGTACGTAATTTTAATTTATTTCGGAACAATTAAGAAAATTTGTTCTTTGAAAATTGAATAGTATGGTATTTACAAAATATGTTATAATAAATCTATAGTTGTAAATGAGTATGAAATGGATAAGATTTGAGTGGAGGGCTATAATGAAAGAAAAACTTAAAATTATTATAATAGTTATTATAACTTTCATTACTATAGCTGGTTTTTCAAAAGAAAGTAATAGTACAATTGATATTGAAAATGATTCTGCTAAAACTGTATTAGAAAATCATTTTAAATATAAAAATGAGAAAAATAATGAAAATTTATTAACTACTTTAACAGAGCGTTTTAATGATCCAAATGTATTTTGGGGATTTGAAAATTTGGATAGTACAAAGATAATAAGAATTGAAGAGGAGAATAATGAAAAACTTAAGGAAGGTTATTTAATTAACGGAAGAGGTAAAATAAATGGAGCAACCCAAAATAACCTTAAGATTTATAAAGTTAAGTTTGAAGTAAACTACAAAAAAGATGGAGTAGGTCCTCGAGATAGTGGAATATATGATTATTGGTATTTTCTTATAAGAAAAGATGAAACCTCACCATGGCTTATAGACGACATGGGTGTGTAGTTTATTTACAATAGTAATGAAATGTGTAATAGAGTATCTATTTTGCGAGGAGATATAAAATGAATAAAAAGCTATTTTTGAAATTAGGATTATTGTTATTATCTCTGTCACTTGTCGCATGTGGACAGAAAAATAATTCAGTAGGAGAAAATAATTATTCTGAATTAAGTACAAGCCAATTTGTTACCAGCACTCAAAGCTCGGTAAAAGAAAGTGAAAAAACTACATCTCTCTCTGTTGAAAATGCAGTGGAAAGCAAAAAAGAGGATGAGGATGTACAAAAAAATATACAACAAGACACGAAACCAGATACACAACCAGAAGCAACTGAAAAAGAATACTATGACTTAATAAAAGAAGCTTGGCAGAAACAAAAGGATTACATTGATTCTATTGATGATCCTAAAGTAAAACAATCAGTACAAACTACGAACTCTGCAGCTATTTTAAAGTCAAATGAATTACTTTTGGCACATCCTGAAGATTCTGAGGCTATAAATGCAAGTCTACAGAAGGTTCTATCTGGCGAATAATTTTAAAGCTTTGATAAGGTAAAGTTGATTGATTAAATATGGGATTTTTTAGTCTGTAATTCAGAAATAACATAAAAAGATTATTTAATAGCCAATGAGATTTTCATTGGCTATTCTTATATATTAAATTTACTTAACATCAATTACAATTTTGTGGCAGGCATCACAGTAATAAGCTACTAAATCACTATCCAATACACGTTTTAAATTAATTCTTTCAGGGAAAAAATAAGATTGGTTTCTAGCTTCATCTGAAATAAAATCAAAGCTGTTTTTCGGAGAAGTAATAATACCCTTTTTCATTTCTTTATTACAATATGGACAATTCATTTATACCACCTCAATAAAATATCAATTCAATACATTAATTATATCATATAGAATATAGATAATGACTATTTAAAATAATAATCAAATAGATGAATGTACTAAACTTAGAAATATAGTAATTACAGCAGCTGGACCATTTATTTCTTTTATAGTTTGTTTATTATCAAGCATAGTTTTATATAAATTTTCTTATAGCCTAAATTATGCATATAAAATAATATTAAGAAGTCTTTCATTTTATAGTCTTATACAATTTCTAATAACAGCAATTCCAATTAAGTATAATTTTTATCCGTATAAAAATTTGACAAGTGATGGATATAAAATTGTAGAAACAATTTTTGGTAGAGTAGAATCTAAATCAGTAGATAATATAGAAGATAAAAGTAGATGACGTTAAATAAAATGAAAATATTAAGGCTACAGATATAGTTTTACTTTAAATTAATTATTTAAGTAATACTATTCTGTAGCTTTTTTATGTATATTTAGTTAGATTAGAATGAATTAAGATTTGAGTAAATATTTAAAAGCTATAGAAGTTTAGATAATTTATTGATTAATAATTCGATAAATACAAAATTTAGAGCTTGGCTATCAATAAAAAAACTATCCTTAGCTAATGAAAATGATGGTAAAAATATTATATTTGGTATTTGCTTAGAAAACTTTGTTTTATTGTTTTGAGTAATTAATGCAATATTGCTATTATTACTAATAGAATTTTTTATTGATTCAACAATTATAGAAGTTAAAGCAGATAGTGAAAAATATATATTTAAATCATTTTGTGATGAAAATAATGCTTTTTCTGCAATTAAGCTACTATCTGTAATGCTTTCTGAATCTATCCCAATTGTTGTTAATCTATATTGAAGATGTCTAGCAGCAAGTCCTGTTTCGTGAACCCCATAAATTTTAATTTTGTTTGATTTTAATATATCTTCTGATAAAGCTTCAAGTTGATTATCTAAGTTGCTTTCTTTTAATAATGTAAGCTTTTCTATAAAAAGATTAATAATTTCTTGAGATGAATCATTGATTATTTTTTCATTGGACAAATTCCCAGAGTGAAGATATCGTGATAATTCATATTTAAATTCTGAAAAGCCTTTATATCCGCACTTTTGACAAAATCTCAATAATGCAGATTTAGATACATTCATTTTATATGCAGCTGTTACCAATGGAAAACAAGCTATTATATCAGGATTTGTAAGAATTATATTTTTAATTTTAATTTCAGATTGAGTAAATTCATCATTATGTAAAAGTATATTATCTATTGGATTCATTAGTGTATCCTCCTTATATTTAATAGTTATATTATACCATATAAAATTGGTTTGGTAAATTTCTCAAAAATTTTGGGAAAAAGTATTTATTTTTAAATCAAAGCATGTTATGATTGGGTTGTAAATAAATTACAGGAGGGTTTTGAGATGAAAAAAATTGTATTACTTTGTGCAGCAGGTATGTCCACTAGTTTATTAGTTACTAAAATGGTATTAGCAGCTGAAAAGCATAATTTGGATTATGACATAAGTGCTTATTCTATAAGCAATGCAAAAGAAAGTATTGAAGGAGCTGATTTAGTGCTTCTTGGGCCACAAGTAAGGTATAAGCTAAAAGAAATGCAAAAAGTGGCAGGAGATATTCCAGTTCAAGTGATTGATATGGTGCATTATGGAATGATTGATGGTGAAGCAATTGTAAAACAAATTTCAACTTTGCTATAGAGATAAAATTTTATAGCTTAAGTAAACGTTTTAATAAATAAGAATTAAAGGAGAATGGATTAATGGAAAAGATAACTAGTTTTATAGAGGAGCGTCTTGCACCACCTCTTATTAAAATATCAGAGATGAGATACTTACAAGTTATACAAAAAACATTTATGACCACAATGCCAATTCTAATTTTTAGTTCGTTATTAATATTAATTGCTGCACTACCTATTCCAGGATGGAGTAATATAGTAGCTCCATTTTCAGGAAAGTTATGGGCTGGAGTTAATTCATCTTTAGGTCTTTTAGCTGTATGTATTGCAATTGTTTCAGGATACTTTTTGGGAGAATATTACAAAGATAGGGGTTCAAAAATAAAGCCTATAGTAACTGCATTAATAGGATTTTTAAGTTTTATGATGTTCTTTCCAATGTTTAATACAGAGGATGGAAAGTTAGTTATAGAAACTACCAATTTTGGAAGTTCAGGAATGTTTGCAGCAATATTTATATCAATTATAGCAGTTGAAATATATAAGTTTCTTATAAATAAAAACTTTACAATTAAGTTGCCGGCAGGAGTTCCACCAATGGTGTTAGATGCTTTTACAGCATTAATCCCATCAATGGTTGTGTTACTAATGTCATGGGTAATGTCACATGTATTAAAGTGGAATATACCAGAACTAACAAATGTTATTTTTGAGCCGCTAGTTGCTGCAGGAAAAGGTCCAATACCACAGTTTTTATCATTCTTTTTAGATAGAGTATTATGGTTTACTGGAATACATGGTTCAAACGTTGTAGGAAGTGTTATGTCTCCAATTTGGACAAGTATGATAACGGAAAATATGGAAGCTTATAAAGCAGGAGCAGAAGTTATACCTAATTTATTTACTACAGAGTGGTGTGGATATTTCGTTCGTATATCAGTATTACCAATAGCTGTGTTAGCAGCAATTTCTAAAGTAAAAAGATATAGTACTTTAGGAAAATTAGCATTACCAGCAACTATATTTAACATTGCAGAGCCTGTAATGTTTGGGTTACCTATTGTATTAAATCCATTATTATTTATACCTTGGGTATTTGGTTTTTCATTTTTATGGATTTGGTCATATATATTCACATCAATAATTCCAATGATACCTCCAATTATAACTCAAGTTACTTGGACAGTACCAGCACCTATAGCAGCATATTTAGGAACTGGAGGAAGCATTTTTGCATTCTTCTTTAGCTTAGCTAACTACTTTATTATAGGTTTAATATTTTATCCATTTTTTAAGGCTTTGGAAAGAAAAGAAATGGAAAGTCAAATAGAGGGGACTGAGGGAAAATATGAAAATAATTAATTACTCACAAGAGTATGAAAATTTAATAGTGAAACTATGGAATGAATGTCTTATAGCCGATACTATTTCATGTGAACAATTAAGAAAACAAGTTTTGTTTGATGAAAATTTTAATAGAAAACTTGCGCTCATTGCAATTGAGGATAAAGAAGTTGTTGGCTTTATATTAGCAACAAAAAGGCAAGTGCCATATTTAGATAGAGGCCTTGAACCAGAAAGAGGTTGGATAAATCTTTTATTTGTAAGAGAAGATTATAGAAAGAAAAATATTGGCAGTCAAATGATAAAAGAGGTAGAAGAAAGGTTAAAAGAATTTGGAGTTAAGAATATAACTGTGGCAGCGTATAGTCCTAATTATTTTTTCCCAGGAATAGATCAAGAAAATTATAAGGAAAGTATAGATTTCTTTGAAAAATTAAATTATGTAAGAACTGGCGAAGCTGTAAGTATGCAAAGGAATTTATGGAGTTACAATATACCTTTAAAAGTAAATGAAAGAAAAAGGCAACTAGAGGATCAAGGATATAGCTTTAGAAAATTTGATTATAAGTATTCAATGGATTTGTTAGAATTCTTAGGTGAAAACTTTGGCGGTGGATGGAAAAGAAATGCATTAATGGCTATGCAAAATAATGAAGCTGAAAAACTTATATGGATAAGTTTAGATACGAATGACAAAGTAGTAGGTTTTTGTATGAGGAAAATGGATGGGAATGAATGTAGGTTTGGTCCATTTGGAGTGAGGGAAGATTTAAGAAGTAGTGGTATAGGTGGAGTCTTATTTAATTTAATGATGGATGATATGAAGCAAAATAAACTTTACTATTTATATTTCTTATGGACTCATGGAGCAGGTATGAGGTTTTATCAAAAACATGGTGTAGAAGTATATAGAAGTTACTATTTGTATAGTAAAAAAATCGCTTAAAGTTAGATAAAGTTGAAAATGGATTTAATTCCAAATAACTTATTTAGAAGTAAAAAAAGTTTAGCCTTATAAATTATATAGAATATTAATTAAAGAGTGGAGGATAAATAGATGAATAACATTAAGAGAGTTATTAGTATAGGAGGACATCCATTAGATGCAGAATTAATGGGAGGTCCAATAATTATAAAATATGCAGCATTAGGGGCAAAATGTACTTTTGTCAATGTAGTACAAGGAAGATTAGAAGGGCCTAATGTTACAAAGGAAGAGAACGATAGATATGTTGAGAATTTAATTCAGGAAAATATAAATGTTGCAAAAGCAATGAATTCAGATTGCAAGTCATTTGGTTATAATTCTAAAGAGATTCCAACAGAAAATGAATTCATTGATATCTTAGTAAAATATTTTACTGATGAAAAAGTGGATTTAGTTATAACTCACTTTAGTGGAACATTGCATCCAAGGCATTATTATACACACTATACAGTTAAAGAGGCAGTTAAGATATGTAGAAATAATGGCATGGATATAAAACTTTTATATGGAGAAAACTGTGAAGATTTAGTTGGATTTGTGCCACAAGCATATTATGAGCTAAGTGAAAGTGAAGTTGATACATGGTTCAATGCATTAAGAAAATATGAAATCTTTAATGGAAAAGTAAATAGTGTTCCTTATTATGATTATTATAAAACTATGGGAAAAGTTAGAAGTATGGAATGTGGAAGCAGAAAGTTTACAAAAGCATATATGTATGCTTCATATATAGAAAACTTATAAAATTATTTTAATTAAATTAATTAGCTTTCTTATAGATTATATAACACAATAAAAAATTTATTAAAAAGGATTTATGTGATTGAATTTTACATAGATCCTTTTTATATGTTTATAAGTATATAGAATAAAAATAAATAGTAGTAAACTAAGTATTAAAACTTTAATAAGAATGAGAGAATGTATAGTTAATAACTATACAACAAATATCAAATGTGTTTTATGAAAATATACTATATAAATAAAATACTTATATGGTATTATTTACATATAAGATAAAGAATGGTATGAGTTACTTTTAGTAAAGTCTTTATTAAGAACTTGAAATGGGAATTTAATTTAAGGGGGAATAAAAGTGTTAAAAGAAAAATTATTACCAATTTCAATTTTTAGCTTAGCTATTTCACTTATTATTAGTGCTTCAATAATAGCTAATAGTATGGAAAATAATGGACGATTCATTGGAGATGGGATAAGTCAAGGAATATTTAATATTACTAATACAATTAATCAAGAAAATAATAATAACTTAGATTCAAAAGATATTTTATCATTGGATGAAGCAGCGCGATATTTGGGTATAAGTCAGGAAAGATTAACTCAAGTAATTATTAAAGATGATTCAATACCATGCGTACAAATATCTGGAGAATTTATATTTAGTAAAAATGCATTGGAAGAATGGGTAAAGACGTCAAAATTTAAGATGTAATATATTGATTTATTTAGTGTGTGCTAAAGATATTAGAATAAAATTCTTGCGTATGTAATAGTGTAATTTAAATATACAAAGAAGTATATTATAAGACTATTTTAAAGGAGTCAAAGATGAAAAATTTTACAATTACTTTTATGGTATTAATCTTTAGTATTTTTACAATGGGATGTGAAAGAAAATCTGTAGATCAATTATTATTTCAAGGATCTAGTCAAAATTGGGAAGCAACTATAAATTACGATAGAAATAACAAGTATAAAGTTAACATAAAATATATTGGACTAGAAAGACTTCCTATGGATGTAAAATTTACTATTGAAGATTTATCAGGCAATTCTAGTGGTGGATATATGGAATATGGAGAAGTATTAAATAAAGTATGTGGATTTTCTTTAGAAAAAGAATATGATTATAAGTTATTAAAGTATGAAGATAAAGATAAGTTGACTATTGTTATGGAATGGAATAAGCAAGAAGAGATTGTTGAATTAAATCTATAGAGGATAATTAGAATAAGATGATTACGTATAAAACAACAAGAATAGGTTTTATATATAGCCCTTTATTATGGCGGTGGTTAGTTTTTAAATAATAAATTATTATTGGGCTGAGTATTGTGAACACTAAAATAAGTCATTTCATTAGATTAAGTGGTGTGCTTTTAGCAATTTTATAACACTTGTTATCTTTTTTGCTTTAGCACCATTTGTATTTAATTTGGATGGGATGATATTTTTAAAAGTATGTATTGAGTTATTACCATATATATTTATGGTAAGGTTTATTATATTAATATGTTATATTCAAAAAAAGCCAATATTTCAAACAGTAGGATTTTCAAAAGATAGGATAGGAAAGCAATTTTTAAATTGTATTATCATTTTTATGATAACATCTGCTACATTAGTTTTAAATGAAACTTTTGGAATTGAAAAGGTTAAATTTGAAGGTGATATAGGAGATATCTTATATGGTATTGATACTAGTAATATAATTGAGTTAAATATGGATTTAATTAAAGAAAATAATTAAGTAGCAATATATTCTATTTAATATATTGCTAGATAAAATATCTATTTTACAAAGAATTATTAGAAGGTAAAAAGCATGAATTATGAAGAGGTTTTAAAAAGTGTTTCTATAGAGTATAAAAATATATTAGGAGATAATTTAGTTGGTATTTATGTACATGGATCAATTGCACTAGGTTGCTTTAACTTTGATAAAAGTGATATTGACTATATAGTTGTAGTTAATAAGCCATTAACAGAAGAGATAAAGCTAAAACTTATGAATGTTACAATTGAATTAAATAAAAAAGCTCCATCAAAAGGTTTAGAAATGAGTATAGTTTTAAAGAAATATTGTACTAATTTTATATATCCAACCCCATTTGAATTACATTTTTCTAATATGCATCTTGGTTGGTACAATAGTGATTCAAAAGATTATTGTAAAAATATGAATGGATTTGATAAAGATTTAGCTGCACATTTTACTATAATAAAGAATTCAGGAATAGTTTTATATGGATTGCCTATAAATGAAGTGTTTGCTGAAGTTTCAAAAGAAGATTATTTAGATAGTATTAAAAATGATATATCTGAAGCTAAATCAGAAATTTGTGAGAATCCTATGTATATCATTCTAAATTTATGTAGAGTATTAGCTTATGTTAGAAATAACTTAATCCTTTCAAAAGAGAAAGGTGGAGAATGGGGATTATATAATTTAGATAAATGCTATCATAAAATTATAAATGATGCTTTATATAGTTATAAGACAAATGAAATAATGAAAGTAGATGAAGAAGAAGCTAAAAGGTTTTGTGATTATATGCTGAAATATATAAATTAGCATGGTTCTTAATAAAAATAAATTAGTAAGATATAAGATGGATTTTGGGATTTAATTTGAAATATCGCCAAAATTGAATGATAATGTGCATATGATATAATTTATATAATATATTTTATGAATGTGAGATGGGTAAAAATGAATTATAAAGAACTACAGCCTGATTGTGAAAAATGCTTTGGATTATGTTGTGTTGCACTATATTTTTCATCTATTAATGGATTTCCCATTAACAAGGATGTAGGTAAAACTTGTATTAATTTAGCAGGTGATTTTAAATGCAAAGTTCACGAAAATCTTAATGAGAAGGGTCTAAAAGGTTACATAGTATATGATTGCATTGGTGCAGGGCAAAAGGTAGCTCAAGTTACTTATTCAGGACATGATTGGAAAGAAAAATCTGGGCATTCAAAAGAAATGTTTAATGTTTTTATTAATATGAAGCAACTCCACGAAATGCTTTGGTATCTTAATGAATCTATTAGGCTACAAGATAATAATATCAATAAAGACAAGCTGATTAAAAAAATAAATGAAATAGAAAGTTTAACATATTTAGAACCAAAATCAATCATAAATTTAGATTTAACATCAATTAGAACAGGAGTTAATACTTTGCTTTTACAAACTAGTGAATTCTTAAGGAGAAAAGTTAATAACGGAAAAAATTCTTTAAAAGGTAAAAAAGCATTAGGTGGAGCTCTAAATCTTATGGGTGCTAATCTTAGAAAGAAGGATTTAAGAGGAATAAATTTAAGTGGAGCTTTTCTAATTGCAGCAAATTTAAGAGGATTAGATTTAAGCTTTACAGATTTGATTGGCTCAGACTTAAGAGATGCAGATTTAAGCGAAGCTAATTTAAGCAATAGCATTTTCATAACTCAAGCTCAAATTAATAGTGCTAAAGGTGATGCAAATACAAGATTACCTAAATCTATTACTAGACAAAGGCATTGGTAAGTATTAAAGTTAAGAAATATAATTTATTAATAACTAAGAAAAAACTAATATAATACTCTTTTCTTACTTAAGTTTTCAAGACGTTGTCCAAAACAAGTAGATGCAGAAGAACTATTCAGATTAAGAATTAAAATAGATTGCGAAACAGAAAATCTTGATAGAGAACCAGGGGAAGGATTATTAAGTTCAGAAGATTTAAAAGAATAATTTATGAAGATTCAATATCTAGAACGAGTCTATTTTTAATAGCGGAAGTAAATGGTAAAATAGTAGGATTTACACGTTGCGAAGGAAATAAACTAAGTAGATTCAAGCATAATTCAGAATTTGGTTTATGTATATTAATGGTAATTATTATAATACGGTCATTATGGGGAAATTTTTAGATAGTTAAATAATTAATAAAATTGATTTTGTAATAAGAAAGATAGGGCGGTGAAAAATAAATGGTTAATACAAGTAATGAAATATTGGATAAATATATTATCTTAAAAAAATATATAAACGATAAAGAACATAAAAAGATAAAAGAGTTAGAGGATATTTGTATAAATGAAGATAAAGTAAATTTAAAACTAGAATTAGAATATAGAACACAAATTAATAAGGACTATAAAAAAGATTCAAATGACATAAATGAATTTTTATATTATATCAATGATAAGTTAGTTGGATATTTGGGAATTTCATGTTTTGGTGGAAATATTGCCGAAATTAATGGAATGGTTCATCCTGACTTTAGAAGAAGAAAGATCTTTACTAAGCTTGTAGAAATGGCTATTGAGGAATGTAAAAGAAGAAACTTTAATAAGGTTCTATTACTTGGTGATGACAAGTCAAATTCTGCAATAGAATTCATAAAGAACACAAAATCTAGCTATTCATTTTCAGAGTGTAGAATGGAATGCATTAATTGGATTGTATATGAAAACAATAAAGATATTTGTTTAAGTAATGCAAAAAATAAGGATATATATCAAATAGATAATTTAAATGAAGTTTTCTTTGGAGAAGGTTGTAATGAGATGATATTACCAGAAGATGACGAAAAGAATAACATTATTACTTATTTAATTCAAGTAGATGATAAAGTAATTGGTAAGATAAAAGTTAGTAAAGAGTTAAATTCAGCATTTATTAGTGGATTTGGAATAATCCCTGAATATAGGAATAAGGGATATGGAAGAGCGGCTTTGATGCAAGTCTTAAATTATTTAAGGAATGATGGAATAAATAAAACTGCCTTAGATGTTGAGATAAAAAATAAAAATGCATTGCATTTATATAAAGCTTGTGGATTTAAAGAAAAATCAACTATGAATTATTATGAGGTAAAAGGTGTAGTCCTATAAATTAATATAATAAAAGAATATTTTTGAAGAATGAATTTCTTTATTTTTACAGATTATTTATAACAATCATTTGGTTCAAATAAATGATTGGTCTGCTCTTATGGATACGACTGATGCATTAGTATTCGTATCAGCAGTTTTGATTGTAGTTACTATAATTTTAAATACAGTAACCACATTTATATATTACAAAAAATTAGAAAATTAATATATAGTCGATTTTAAGTTGCTATGAAAGTATTAGTAAGCTTACTGAAGATGAAGTTAAAGGTATAAAGTATAATTTAATATATTAAATATATTAAATTTATATAAATTTATATTTTAAGTAGATAATTAATTGAATTCTTATAAGAAAATACTTAAATATCCTTATTATTTAGAAAGATTTGAAGAAATATTAGTATATTTGTGGTATAATTAATATACAACAGGTAGTTCCTAAAAGTTTTTAGCTGTAGGAGCTACTTTTTTCATTACAAATAACACACATAAGGGGGTAATTTTATGTTTAAAATAAATGATTATGTTGTATATGGTTCAAATGGAGTTTGTAAGGTTACAGATATAGAGCAGGTAACTTTAAGAAATGAAGAGTTAGAATATTATATTTTATCTCCAGTTTATAATGAAAAGATGACTATTAAAACACCTGTAAATAATCAAAAAATATTAATGAGAGAGCTTATGACAAAAGCTGAAATAGTGAATTTATTGAAAGAAATTTCAAAAAATGAGACTGTTGAAATAGAAGACTCAAGAAGAAGAGTTGAAGAATATAAGGCTATAATAAGAAGAGGTAATGCTGAGGAACTTATAAAGGTTATAAATTCGATAAAATTAGAAAAAGATGAAAAAATTTCAATAGGGAAAAAGCTTAATAAAACAGATGAAGATATTATGATTAGTGCGAGTAAGCAATTATATCAAGAAATGGCAATAGTCTTAGACATTGATGTAGATGAAGTTCAAGATTATATTAAAAATAATATTTAAAATAGATATAAGGTTAATTTTAATATAATATGTATCTTTAAATTATTATTTATATTTATATAAATATAGGTCTAGAAAAAAGTATATTTTACGCTTAAATCTTTTATAAGAAATAAACCTATTTTATTTAATCTATATATGAGTTTGTATATTTAAGATTTAAATAGTGTTTATGAAATTTAATGTTTGTTAAATTATATTATAAATCATTTTATAAATTACATAAGTTAAAGTTCTAGACTTAAAATGACTGTTACACAATTGTTGTGGAACAGCCATTTTAAAGTTAAAAAATCTTTTCTATAGTTATATTACCATTTTCAATTCTATATATTGTATCTACTAAATCAAGAACACGCTCATCATGAGTTACCATTAAAGCAGCTTTATTATATTTTTTTATCTCATCTTTAATCATAGTAACAACTTCACGACCACGCTTGCCATCCAAACTTGCTGTTGGTTCATCTGCTAAAATTATATCTGGATGATTCATTAAAGCTCTTGCAATTGCAACTCTTTATTTTTCACCACCAGATAATTTGGAAGGATAGTGATTAAGTCTATGTTCAAGTCCAAAATCTTTTAAAAGCTTATTAGCATAGTCATTAACTTCTTTTTTATTTTTATTTTTAGAAAGCTGTGGTATTAATTTTAGTTAATCAATAACTTTTAAATAAGGTATTAGTTGATTTGATTGAAAAACAAATCCTATTTGATTTCTTCTTATATCAGCTAATTCCTTTTTATCTTTCTCACTTAAATTTGTATCTCCAATTATTATTTCACCGCTACTTGCTGAAAGTAATGCTCCAGCAATGGATAAAAATGTACTTTTACCAGAGCCAGAAGGACCAACAATAGCAACAAATTCACCTGGTTTAACATTAATTGAAATGTTATTTAACACTGTATTTTCACTATCTCCATCTTTGTATGTTTTACTTATATTCTTTAATTGAAGTGCGTATTTTCTCATTAATAATTACCTCCTATTGCAGAAATAGCATCTACCTTTCTTATTTTTCTGATAGAAAATAAACTACTTAATAGTACTATTGCTATAAATAATAGTGAAACTAAAGCTCCGTCTTTATAACTCAATACAAAAGGCATGCTTGCTGGTAATATACTGGCTAAAGAAAATGTTAATACATTTCCTATAAGCATACTTATTACAGAAAGCATAAATACTTGAGTAGTTATAGATATTGCTAAAGTTGACATTTTAGCTCCTAAAGCTTTTAAAACTCCAAATTCAGGTAACTTTTGCATAGTTGTTATATAGAAGAATACACCAACTATAAATGAAGATATTATTAATAAAAATACTAACATCATAAGAATAGTAGCTTGTTCTTGTGAATGTCCAGGAACATTTGAAATTATATCACTTTTAGTCAATAAATCTTTTTTATCTAAATTATCATTAACAAGGTTAGTAAGTAAATCTAGGTTTTCTGAAGACTTGTCCATATTAATTGCTAATGCTTGAAAATTATTACAATCCCTACCAGTAGCAGAAGTCATTATTTCCTTATATGTATCTAGAGATATTACCCCTACAGAAATATGTGCATACATTTGATTTTTAGTAAATCCTACTACAGTTAATTCTAAATTAGAAGATGTATCTTTGATTTTATCTCCAATTTCTATACCATTTTCTTTAAATGAGTTTTTTAAAACTATTTCTCTATTATTATTTAAGGTATTTCCTTCAATAACTTCAGGCATAAGAAAGGTTGATGGATCAATAGCTAAGTAAACTAAATTGATTTTCTTATCTAAGGAGTCCATAGTGAAATTACTTGTATGTAAATTAATAGGAGTAGTATTTTCATTTAAATCTATTAATCCATTAAGGTTATTTAATTCCTTTAGCTCATCATTCTCAATAACTGAACGAGTAATTAATTTATCTGCAGAATCATCTAGAATATAATAATTTGCTTTAGAATTTTCAATTAGAGATCCAGTAGCTGCAGATAACCCTTTTGCAATACCTGATAAAAATAGTACTAGAAATATAATAAGAGTTAAGATTCCGATTATTAAACCAAATCTAGCCTTATTGTGCTTTAGTTCTTTTAATGCTAAAAACATAATTTAATTCTCCTTCTTTTGATTAATACTTATTAAAGTGCATATTATAAGCATGCATTAATTATGAACTATATTCAATAAAAAATATATTAATAAATATGCTTTATGCTAGAATAAGGAAAATGATTTATATAGGGGGAATAATGTAATGAATATTCGTAAAATAAAGGTTGAAGATGCAGATAATTTATTAAAAATGTTATTAGAACTTGATAAAGAAACAAAATTTATGTTACTTGAGCCGGGGGAAAGGTCAAATGATATTAACAAGATTAATTTACTTATAAAGCAATGTATTGATGGCAGTAATTTGCTTTTAGTTGGAACTGATGATACTGAAAATATTGTAGGTTTTCTTTCGGCACAAAGGGGAATACCAAAAAGAATAAAACATACAGCTTATATTGTAGTTGGTATTCGTGAATCTTTTAGGAGCATTGGTATTGGTAAAAAATTATTTTCAGAATTAGATATATGGGCAAGAGAAAACAATATTACAAGATTAGAATTAACTGTAGTTTGCCATAATACTGTTGCAAAACATTTATATGAGCAAAATGGATTTGTCATAGAAGGAAATAAAAAGAATTCAATGATAATTGATGGAAAATATGTGGATGAGTATTATATGGCAAAGTTGTATTGATATGTGATTTTAGGGCTCCAGGGGGAAATTCTTCTGGGGCCAAAATTAAGGTGAAATTAAGGTCAGCTAAAAATAGCATTAAGATTGGAAATATATAATTGGTTCATAAAGTTTAAGAGGAGAGTAAAGATGAGCCAATATATTGTTAAAACAGAAAATTTAATTAAAAAATTTAATAATGTAAATAGTGTAGATAAAGTAAATTTAAAAGTTAGAGAAGGAGAAGTTTATGGATTCTTAGGTCCAAATGGAGCAGGAAAATCTACAACTATCAAAATGATATTAGGATTAATAAGACCTAATAGTGGAGAAATAAGTGTTTTTGGAAAATCAATTAAAGATAATAGAGAAGAAATACTAAAAGATATAGGTGCTTTAGTTGAAAGTCCTTCGTATTATGGACATTTAACAGCTTATGAAAATTTAGAGATTTTAAGAAGAGTATTAAAGGTAAGTAAAAATGAAATAGAAGAAAAATTGAAGTTAGTGAATTTATGGGATGCTAAAAATAAAAAGGTTAGAGAATTCTCATTAGGTATGAAGCAAAGACTAGGAATAGCACAAGCTCTTATGGGAAATCCAAAGCTTTTAATTTTAGATGAACCAACTAATGGATTAGATCCAGCAGGAATTATAGAAATAAGGAACTTAATAAAATATCTAGCTAAGGAAAAAAATATTACAATAATAATTTCAAGTCATATATTAAGTGAAATTGAGTTAGTTGCTACAGAAGTTGCTGTAATAAATAAAGGAAAGTTATTATATCAAGGATCACTAGATAATTTAAAGAAAAATTCAACTAACGAAGTATTAATAGGTTTAGAAAAGCAAGAAGATAAGGATTCAGTATTTAAGTTACTTACTTCTAGGAAATATAGAGTTCAAGAGGAAAATGGAAAACTAAAAGTTAAAGGAAATAATGCTTCTGCATCTACACTTTGTAGAGACCTTGTTATGTCAGGCTATGATATTAACTATTTATCACAAGAAAAAAGCTCCTTAGAGGAAATATTCTTAGGATTAACTAAGGAGGTTTAATTATGTTAATGACTTTAATAAAAAATGAATTTATAAAAGAAAAAAGAAATTTAGTAATTTTATTTATATTAGCTATTCCGCTAGGTGTGGCAGCACTTTTATGTGTAGATTTTTTAATAAGATATGAAAGTTGGCTCTTGCCTCAAGCTATGGAAAAAGGCTTAACATCATGGCAGGTTTTAATAAAAGAACAAAGGATATTATATTTCAATGATTTTATGCCTATGTTTGCAGCATTAATTTTAGCTACATTATTTGAAAGTGAATATAAAAATAATTCATGGACATTTTTATTAACACAGCCAATAAAAAGAAGTAGCATTTTAATATCAAAATATATAGTAGCAAGTTTTTATTGTATATTAATGCTACTATTAAATGTTATTTCTTTAATAATAGTAGGAATAATATTTAAGTTTAAAGAACCAATACCTTGGAAGTTTTTTATAGTTATGTTTGCAATACAATTAATATCATCATTAGTAATTATGGTTATACATTTATTTATAAACCTAAGAAATAAAAATTTGCTTATATCTTTAGGAACAGCAGCAGTATTAAGTATGATTTCTTCAAATATTTATTATAATGATTCGTTCATTAAAAATATTAATCCATATGGATTTTCTTTATTTTCAATAACTCAAGGTAAAAATGAAATAACCTTGGTTCTAGTTATATCTATATTTGTATTATTAATAGGTTCTTTATTAATTAAAGCTTATTTTAATAACAAGAAAATTTATTAGGTGGAGGGATAGAAATGGAATTATTAAAAATAGAATTATTAAAAGTTAAAAAGAGCTCTTTATTACTTTTAGCTTTAATTATCCCAATACCAGTAGTACTAATAGTTATGAAAAGAATACAAGTCATGGGAAGTATGAATGGGATAAGTCTTAATGAAGAAATATTTATATTTTCGGCAATTGCTTATTTATCATTACTTTTACCACTACAAAACATATATACAGCATGTGTAATAACAAAGGTAGAAAATGATAATTGTGGTTGGAAACAATTGATGCTTTTACCCATTAAGAAAAGTAGTATTTATTTTTCTAAGTATAAAGTAATGATTGTTACTTTAATTACTTCAATCCTATCATATTTTACTTGCATAGTTTTATCTGAATTTTATTTAAGTAAGAGTTTAAGCTTTAATTTTCAATTGTTATCATATGCTTTGCAAATTTTTATAACAACATTACCTATATTAATTTTACTATTTATAATTGGTAGAAATTTTTCAAGTATAATACCATTGATTTCAATTGGAGTTATTATGTTAATTACAAATATATTTATAGCACAAAGTAGATTTTGGGTGTATGCTCCTTGGACATATTCCATGATGATAGTTGGAGGAAATATAAGTAGCTTTGAAAGATATATAACACTTGTGGTATCTATATTGTTATCTATTGCAATGTTTTCTCTAGATTTTATAAGGTTTACCAAATCAGATATAAAGTAAAAGATAATTATGGTAAAATGTAACTAATGGGATGTAATGGAATAGATAACAATTACATCTGAGTTTTGAATACATTTCATATATGTAGTTTCTTAAAATATTTGAAACTAGAGGATATTATTATACTAGAGGATATTATTATAAAAGAATTTTTGATATGCAGTGTTTTAAGCTAAATGTATTGCAAGTATGATGTAAAGTGGATATCGGTATTATAATTAGATAACTTGGAGAATTTAACAAAAAGGAGTTGGCATCATGGTTATGGATGAAATATTAAATAAAAAGATAATGTTAGTAGATGACGAAAGAGAGCTACTATCATTATTAAAAGAAGTATTTATAAAAGAAGGATTTAAAGAAATATATGCAGTTGATAATGGGATAGATGCAATATTACAGGTTAAAGAAAAAAATCCGGATATGATAATTTTAGATGTTAATTTGCCAGATATAGATGGGTATAAAGTTTGTGATAGAATTAGAAAATTTTCTACATGTCCAATTATATTTTTAACTGCAATGGGTGAAGATGAAGAAAAAATTAAAGGATTAGAAGCTGGTGGAGATGATTATGTAACTAAGCCTTTTAACATAAAAGAAGTTGTTCTTAGGGTTAAATCTCAACTAAGGAGAGGAAGTATAGTAAGTGAAGTGAAAACTAATTTATATACTTTTGGTAATATATCTATTAATGAAGAAACAGGAGAAGTGAAAAAAGGTAAAGAAAACATATTGCTAACAGCTAAAGAATACTCATTAATCTTATTTCTTGTTAAAAATATTAATAAGGTATTTAGTAAAAGCTCATTATGCGAGGCAATTTGGGGATATGAATATGATGGGTATGACAATACAATTATGGTTCATATAAGGCATTTAAGAGAAAAGCTAGAAGATAATCCAAGTGATCCAAAACATATAAAAACTTTGAAGGGGATTGGCTATAAGCTAGTTAATTAATATGAAAGTAAAATTAACCATTAAATTAATAATATCTATGATATTAGTTTTTTATATAACAATGATAGTTTATGGGATGTTAAATTTAGTAATATATAATAGTAATATAACCTTTGGAGAAGAATTATTTAGTGTATCATTTAAAGTTTCAGAGTTTATGGAACCATATATAGAAGATTTAGAAAAAGGAAATGATTTTAAGTTAGATGATAATAATACAAATAAATTAATTGAAAATAACATATGGATACAGGTTTTAGATAAAGAAAATAATGAAGTATATGAAGTAAATAAGCCTGCAAATGTACCAAGTAATTATCTTACGGCAGATTTAATAGATTTTATACAAGATCCATGGGGAAGTAAGGCACCTACTACTATTTCTATAAATAATATAGCTAAAGGAAATGAAAATTATACATTATTAGTTGGTTTTCCAATAGATAAAATTTTTAGATTTAAAATGATATTTACAGAAGAAAGTTTTAAATATCATATTTCAATTATTATTTTTGTATTAATTTTAATGACTATTGTAGCTTATATATTTAGTCGAAGTTTAGTTAAGCCAATGGTATCAGTTGTTGAAGATATAGATGATTTAAAAAATGGAATATATGAAAATAAGAAAAATAAGCAAGGGATATTTAAAGAGGTAAGCAAAAATATTAATAACTTATCTATTATTTTAAAGGAAAATGAAATAGAGAGAAAAGAAGCAGATAAAGCAAAAGAAGAATGGATAGCTAATATTAGCCATGATTTAAAAACTCCATTAAGCTCAATTAAAGGATATGCACAACTTTTAAATGGAGATCAATATGAGATAAATATTGACGAAGCCAAAAGATATGGTAATGCTATTTTAGATAACAGCAATTATATTCAAGATTTAGTTAATGATTTATCTTTAGTTTATAAATTGAAAAATAAAGTGCTTCCTATTAATTTTAAGGAAGAAAATTTAATTAATTTAGTACAAGAAAGTATAATAGACTTATTAAATAATATTAAATATAGTGATAGAGAAATAAATTTTAATTATCATGATGAAAATATAAGATTAAACTGTGATAAAAAATATTTAAAAAGAGCAATAAATAATCTTATAATAAATTCTTTAGAGCATAATTCTAAAGATACTATCGTTGATGTTTTTGTATTAAAGAAAGAAAATAATATAAATATAATTGTAGAAGATAATGGGCAAGGAATAAGAAAAGAAGATCTAAAAAATATCTTTAATAGGTATTATAAAGGCGTAAATACAAGTTCAGCATCTAATGGATCAGGCCTTGGAATGGCAATAGCTAAAGAAGTAATAGAATCTCATAATGGAAGTATTAATATAGAAAGTGAAGTTGGAGTAGGTACTAAAATAATTATAGCTATAAAGTATTAAGTACAATACTTATAATTAAAAAAGCAGTAAATAGGTTTGTGGAAAATAAATCTATTTACTGTTTTTTTATAACTTAATATATATAGATATTAATATATCATATTAATATCATATTGCTTTTAGTGCCATAATAGAATTTAATAGGATTAAAATGTAAATAAAATAAAGTTTTGGGATAAAGTGTCTATATTTTAAGTTTATTATTGCATAATTATAATATAGAGCTATTTAATAATAATGAGATAGTATAAAATAGGTAAAATAATAAAAGGGGAATATTAAAAGTAAAATATGGGGTGATATGATGAGATTAATAATACATGATTTAAAAAGTGAAGAATTTGAAAAATTGTTTCCTAATGGATTAGAAGATACAAGTGTAATTTCAGATGATGGTAGTATTCATAATTGTATTGGATGTTTCGGTTGTTGGCTAAAAACACCTGGAGCTTGCGTTATAAGAGATAAATATGTTGATATGGGAGAATACTTATCAAAATGTGATGAAGTTATTATAATAAGTGAATGTGCTTATGGAGGGTTTAGTCCATTTGTAAAAAATGTTTTAGATAGGAGTATTTCTTATGTATTACCTTTCTTTAAAATAAATAATGGGGAAATGCATCATCAAAGAAGATATGATAATAAAGTTGATATGAAGGTTTGGTTTTATGAAAATAAAATAACAGAGAAAGAAAAGCAAACTGCAAGAAGAATAGTAAAAGCCAATTGTATAAATCTATACTGGGAGATATCAAATGTTTCATTTGTTAATGATATTAAGGAAATGGAGGGGCTGATACTATGAAAATAACATTGATAAACGGAAGTCCTAAAGTGAAAGGTAGTGCTTCAGGACTTATATTAAATGAATTAAAAATTTTCTTGAATAATAGTGAGGATGAAGCAGAGAGAAACATAAGTATTTCTGAATATAATTTTAGAAAATTTTATGAAGGAGAACAAAATAAGTTAGCAATTGAAATAATTGAAAATTGGTCTGAAAAATGTGAACTTAAATGGGGACAGGGGATTGGTATTGGTGCTGGTCCACTTTTACACTCAGTTAAAGATGTTCCAGAAGGCCATGGACCTAAGAAAAATTTAGGAAGTGCATTAACTACTATTTCAAAAAATATATTAAATGCTTCAAGTGACGATAATATCTTCATTTCTGCAAATTTCCCGAGATTTGCATATAAGTTTGCTGCAGAGATAGGATGGAAGCAAGCTATTAAAGCTAATAAATTGAAGGTAAGAGACTTATATATAAGAAAATAAAAAAGATAAAATCTGGGTAATAGTGAAGTTCACTTAGAACCCAGATTTTGCATTTTGTAAACTTTTCCAGAATGGCATAATAGTATATATTACACAGAAATATTAGGAGAATATAAATGGAATTAGACAAAAATTCAAGAAAAAAGTGGAGAGGAATTGAAATAGTAGGTCTAGCTTTAGTTATTATTTCGTTTATAACGCTTTTAGTATCACCAGAATCAATATCAGGTTTGTTTGATAGTATTACAAAACAAGTATTCCCTATAGTAGTTGATGTATTTCTATTAAGTGAAGTTGGAGTAGCTATTATAATAAGTGTAATAGTAGGGAGAATTTTAGAAAGATTAGGTTTTACAGATGCACTAATTAGGATTTTTATTCCTATAATGAAAATATTTAAGGTAAATCCTTCTGTAATTATCCCAAGTGTATACAATGTATTAGGTGATATTAATGCAGCAGGGGCTATATCAGGGCCTGTTTTAAAAAAGGCAAGAGCTACAAAAGCGGAGCAAAAAATTGCTATAGCAACTATGATACAATCTCCTCAATCTTTTGCAACGCTTGTTATTGGGATAGTAGCTTTAACTAAGTTTGGAATATCAGCATTACCTTTAGTATTAATTAGTGTCTTTTTACCTATAGTACTGGTTCCAATTATTTTATCTAAAACCGTATATAGGGATACTAAAGCAGTAGAATTAGAAGAATTACCAAGGTTTACTCCAGAAACTAAATTATTAGACACAATATTTAGTTCTGCAAAAGAAGGAGCATATCTTTTATTTTTAGTGATTATTCCGGCAGTGGCGGCAGTATTTACTATAATTGGTATTTTAGATTTCTTTGGAATTTGGACAGTTATACAAAGTGGAATGACAACAGTTCTTCAATGGTTAAGTATAGAGCCAGTAACAGGTATTGTATCTGTATTAGCTAGCCCAACTCTAGCAATGGCTCAGTTAAATGAAATGAGTAATATTGCACCTGCACTTGTAGTTGGTGGGTTTGTACTTGCAAATTCAGGTTTACCGTTATCAGTTTTATTTGGACAAATACCAGTAACTTGGAAAGAAAATTCAGATTTAAATGAAAAAGAAGCATTATTAGCAGGGTTATTGGGTACTGCAATTAAATTTCTAAGTTGCTTAATAATAGGGTTACTTTTAACACCATTAATTATATAGAGGTTGATATGAATAATAAATATATTGTAACATCAAATAAGATAATCACAGTAAGTGACATTAAAACTTTAAGCAAAGGGGCCTTTGTAGTAAGTGATGGAATAATAAGTGATATAGGTGATTATAATGATATTAAATCCAAGTATAAAGATTTAGAAGTTATAGATTTTAAGGATTTAGTAATTACACCATCACTTATAGATTGTCATACGCATTTATTTGAATATGCTCCATCAACAGTTTATCCAGTCACAGAAGAAACTTATGAAATAGCACAAGATACTTTAATTTTAAATGGATTAATGTCTGGAGTAACAGCTTTTGGTGAACAAGTTTGTGGATCACCAATGTATGAAATGAATTTAAATAAGATCAAAGAAAAAGTGAAAACATTGCCTTTAGATATAGTATTTTCAACTAACAGCATAACAATAGGATTTGAAAATTTAGTTAATTTAACAGCTGTTACAGGAAAAAGTTCAGTTGATAAAGAAACACTTATAAATGAAGAAATATTAGAAAAGATAATTGATGAAAGTGAGTATCCAGGAGAAAATGTATTTATAAATGCCACTCCTGCTAATTTAAAAGAAGAATTAGTTCCAAAGGCAGGAGAAATAATTTATACACAAGAAGAATTAAATAAAATATCAAAAATGTTTCATAATAAAGGAAAGAAGATAGGATGCCATGTTGCTGGAGAAGAAGGAATAAAAATGGCCATAGAAGCTAAAATAGATATTATACATCATGGACATGGAATAACAAATGAATTAATTAAAAAAGCAAAAGAAGAAAATATAATAATTGTTGCAACACCATTAGGTGGGACACACTTAAAACCAAATTCACCAGAAGAAATTGAAGCATTAGTTAAAGAGGGAATAATTATAGCAATAGCAACAGATTCATATCTACCTCCAGATATAAACCTGCCATGGTTAAACTTTGAAGATGATAGCCCAAGAGGACCAGAAGTATTAATGAAAATATCAAATCAAGGTATGCTTAAGTTAAAAGATGTGGGATTAGATGAAAATGAAATTTTATCATTAATAACTTTAAATGGAGCTAAGGTATTAGGATTAGAAGAAAAAATAGGAGCATTAAAAGTTGGAATGAAAGCAAATTTTATAGCAAGCAAAGGAATACCTGGATTAGAAATTACTGATATTAAGGATATTATTAAAGTATTTTATGAAGGAAAGTGTGTAATTGATAAGAAAAGATAATAATAATAAAAATGAATGAATAATATTAGAAAAAGTGAATATGTAGTTATAAAATCAGCATATACTTAAGTTTTGATGTATATGCTGATTTATTTTTAAGTTTATAATAAATTGTAAAGAAATTTATTGAAGTTTTTATAGAAAATATGAAATTTAATCTAATTAATAAGTGTAAGGATCATAAAGTAAGAATAATTGGAGAGCAAACATGGGAAAACTTCTATATAAGAAATGATGTTGAAAATGAATATTATAAGAAAGTTTCATTTTACAAAAAGAGTATCAACAATAAAATTGATATTCTTTTTAATATATAAATAATGTCTTAAAATAGTAATACAAACATTACCAAGATTAATATTCAATATAAATACACATAATATGGATTGGAAAATACATTATAGGTGGTGATGAAAATGAGAACACTTTCAGAAATTGAAAAATTATCTTTGGCAGCCGTGCTAAAAATGGAAAATGACGGACTAATTATGCAAAGAGCAATATCTGCATTAATATCTGATGAAGATTTAAAAAGACAGACAGATGCGAGTATTTTAGCAGCAGAGGGAAGAATTAAAGGAATACAACAATTTATAAAAGAAAATAAAATTCTAATTGTAAAGGAGGATTAATATATGAAGAATATGATTGGCAACTTAATTAAAAATAATATTGATATAAATGATGAAATCATAGCTTTAAGCATGCTTTCCTCGGCTAAAGAAGCTGCAGATTTGTATCTTAATTCTACATTAACAAGTAGTACGCCTGAATTGAGAGCGATATATTCAGCTTCATTAGGACAAATGGTAGAAGGTCATACAGCTCTTACAGAGTTAAGTATTACTAAGGGGTGGATTAAACCTTATAGTCCTTCAGTTGATCAGTTGACTTGTGCATATAATGAATCAAAAAGTGTTATTAATGAAAATAAATAAAAAATACTTATTAAAATTTAAGAATTCTAATTACTATTGAGAATATTTCAAAATGAAAAGATAATATAAGTGAAACTTATTGGGGTGATTATCCAATTAAGGATTTGAATTCTAAAATATCTAATATTTTTATAGATTATTAATTTTCAGACTGGTTAATATAATAGTGTCAACAAAAATAATATGAAAAGGAGATGTAAGATATGGCATCAAATAATAATGGAAGTAACAGAAATTTAGTACCAGAAGCAAAAGCAGGATTAAACAGATTAAAAAATGAAGTTGCAACAGAAGTTGGATTAAGCAACTATGAAAGTGCAGATAAGGGAAACCTTACTTCAAGACAAAATGGAAGTGTTGGCGGAGAAATGGTTAAGAGAATGGTTGAACAATACGAAAACCAAATTAAATAATCAATAAAACCAAAAACATAGTATAAATAATACTAATATGAAAAAGGATTAATGATAACAAAATATTCATTAATCCTTTTATTATTTTGTTTAATTATAGTAAAAAATAAATATACTTTTTACCTTAAAAGATTTATAAATGCATATATAATATAAAGAAGGAAATACAAAAAAATAATCTTAACTAATATACTCGTAAATGATGATAAAAGAAATAAAAAATAAAACATACTAATAATAAAATAAATATAAATAAGATTAAAGTGTATAATACTTAAAAAATAAAAAAGTTTCTAGATAAAATATTTATAATTAAAAAATATAAAATAAAAGCATTAAAAATCTTTAAAACTGTAGAAAAGAAGAAAGTGTATTAAATAGAGTAATAATATTATAAGTAAAAAATCAAAAGTATAATATAGTCTTATTAATATGATAAAAGTAAAGGATTTAAATATAAATAATATTATAAGTTTTAACTAAATTATATCTTTATAATAAATTTAAAATTTTTATGATAATACTTTAAAATATGCTTTAAATCATACGAAAATATAAAGTGAAGTAATAATTATAATTAAATAACAAATAATTACAAAAGAAAGGATAAAATAAAAATGAAGTTTTTTATTAATTTAAAAGTAAAAAATAAACTTATATCAATATTTTCAGTAATATGTATTCTAATGTTATTGATTGGTGCTACAGGGCTCTTTAGCTCGTGGTCAATTAACAAAAATGCAAATAATATGTATAGTACTAATTTAGTATCTATTAAAAATTTACAATCTCTGAAATCAAATTTAAATTATGATTATATTAATATAATAAAAATGATTTCTGATAAAAATAAAGATAAGTTAGATGAAGAAATAAGATTAATTGATGGTATAGTTTCTCAAAATGAAGAATTAATGAAGGAATATGAAGACCTAGATATTACAGAAGAGGAAAAAAGTTTGTTTTTAGACTTTAAAGAGGATTTATTTAAATATAGGGAATTAAAATTAAAAGTATTTGATTTATTAAAATCAAATAAATATGATGAAGCAGAAACTATTAATAATTCAGAGATAGAAAAAATAATAGATTCTATGTTTAATAAGTTGATAAAGGCAATTGAAATAAATGAAAACTTAGCTCAAAATACTAATTTAAAAAACATAAATGAATTCAATAAATTTTCGTACATAGTTTTAATTTCTACAGCAATAACATTTTGTATTATAATCTTTATGGCTTATATATTAAGTAAAAATATTATAGATCCGCTAAATAAAATAAAAAATCTAGCTTATAGATTATCTAGTTACGATTTCTCTATTCCAATTAGTATAACTAGAAAAGATGAATTTGGACAAACAGCTATAGCTTTAAATTCAGCTCAAGAAAATGTAAATGACTTAATAAAAATGATTATGGAAAACTCAGAAGATATAAGTGCTTCATCAGAGGAGCTTTCAGCAACTGTAGAGGAATTATTATCAAAAGTAGAAATTATTGATGAAGCAGTTAATAATATTGCTGCAGGAATGGAAGAATCAAGTGCTGCATCTGAAGAAATAAGTGCTTCTGTTCAAGAAGTAGATGCAAGTATAAATGTATTATCTGCTACTGCAATGGATGGAAGTAATAATGCAAATAAATCAAAATCTAGAGCATCTGAAGTTAAAAATAATAGTGAAAAAGCAATTGAAGAGACAATAAAGATATATGATGAAAAACAAAATAAGATGAAAAAAGCAATTGAAGATGGAAAAATAGTAGAAACTATTAAAGTAATGGCAGATACAATAGGAAGTATAGCAGAACAAACAAATTTACTTGCATTAAATGCAGCTATTGAAGCAGCAAGAGCAGGGGAACAAGGTAAAGGATTTGCTGTTGTAGCAGATGAAGTAAGGAAACTTGCAGAAGAATCAAAGGAGTCAGCATTTACTATTCAAGAAACAATTAAAAATGTTCAAGCTGCTTTTAAGAGTAGTAATGAAACAGGTAATGAAATATTAGAATTTATAAATAAAGATGTAAATGCACAATTTCAAGCATATAAAGAAACAGGAAATCAATACTATAATGATTCAGATCTTGTAAGTAAAATGTCTGATGAAATTGCAGCTATGTCAGAAGAAATTACAGCTACAATCGGACAAGTTAGTGAAGCAGTCCAAAATATGGCGGAATCTTCACAAAAGTCAAGTGAAGATTCAGTTATAATCAAGGAAAGCATGGATGAAACTACAAGAGCTATAGAGCAAGTTGCTCTAACAGCACAAAGTCAAGCTGAGCTTGCACAAAATCTTAATGAAATGGTATTAAAATTTAAAATTTAGGTATTAAGTTTATAAAAAGCTAGACAAATTAGGATTGTCTAGCTTTTTAATGTATCGTTACACTTTTTATTTGAAATTGATTTATAAAGTTGTTATAATATAGCAAAATATTTATTATATATGATACAAAAGAGAAAATTAGGAGAAAGAGATGAATACACAAAAGATAATAATAGTAATTTTATTAGCACTAGTTATAGCAGTAATTTTAATTAGAAAGGCTAAATCAAAGCATGAATTAAATTTAGGGGAAAAGGAAGTAAATCAAGTCCTTAGTAAATTAAAAGGATATAAACTATTGAGTGACATACTAATAAAAAGGGAAAATGGTTCGAGCCAAATTGACCATATATTAATAGGCAAAAAGGGAATATTTGTAATAGAAACAAAGGATTATAGTGGTTCAATATATGGAGAACAATATTCAAAATATTGGATACAAATTATAAATAGAAATAAAAATGAATTTTATAATCCTATTAGACAAAACTATGGACATATAAAAGCTTTAGAAGAATATATAGGCAGAAAAGGAGTATTTATATCAGTAATAGTTTTTACAAACAAATCAAAATTAAAGAAAGTAAAAACGGAGACTCCAGTAATTCAACTTAAAAAACTAAAGAAATTTATAAGAAAATATTCTTCCGATATAAGACTCTCAAAGGAAGAAATTGAATGTATTTATAATTCAATAAAGAAGGGGAACGTACATAGTAATAGAGCTAGAAAAAAACATGTTAAAAGGATTAATAGAAATATTTCATAGGAAAAGCTTTGTTAAGTTATAAATTTAAATTAAATTTATAACTAATTATAACTAATTATAACTAAGTTTATATCAGGATAAAATTTAATTTATACAGAAATATTAATAAAATTTATATTATTAAAATCAGGAATAATTTAGTATATATATTCCTGATTTTTATTTTTGAGTATTTTAAAGTATTTTTGAGTATTTTGAAGAATTATAATAATGAATAAAGATTTCTATAAATATATATAACTATATTAAAAAATAAAGTCTAAATATCTAATATAAGTGACGTGGACATTAAAAGAAGTCGGGATTATAATGAGTAAGTTAGATTTTTAATTTGTTAACATAGGAAGGAAAAGTAAGAAAATGAATAAAAAGGTTAGCATAGCGTCTCTTTTAGTAGCATTAGGAATTGTATATGGAGATATAGGTACATCACCTCTCTATGTTATGAAATCAATGCTAGGAGTGGACAATGGATACATATCGAGTCAGCTTATTTTGGGAGGAGTATCTCTTGTTTTTTGGACTTTAACGCTTCAAACAACAATAAAATATGTGATGATAACTTTAGAAGCAGATAATAAAGGTGAGGGAGGTATATTTTCTTTATATACCCTTGTTAGAAAAAAGGCCAAGTGGCTAATTATACCTGCAGTTATAGGTGGAGCAACATTACTTGCAGATGGAATGATCACGCCACCAGTAACAGTAACATCTGCAATAGAAGGTTTAACTTTAGTTTTTCCAATAGAAACTAAAGGAATAATTATAATTGTTATAAGTATAATAACAGCATTATTTTTACTTCAAAGATTTGGAACTGATGTAATAGGAAAAGTATTTGGACCAATGATGGTTATATGGTTTTTTATGCTTTTTGCTTTAGGATTTAGTCAAGTAATGCAGTATCCTCAAATAATAAAAGCCTTGAATCCTTATTATGGAATTAATTTATTAATTACAAATCCTAGAAGTGTTTATATTTTAGGTGCTGTTTTTCTTTGCACTACTGGAGCAGAAGCACTTTATTCAGATCTTGGACATTGTGGAAAGAAAAATATTCACTACACATGGGTGTTTGTAAAAATATGTTTAGTTGTAAATTATTTAGGTCAAGGTGCATGGTTAATGTTAAGAGAGGGAAGTGTAATTACTGAAAATCCATTCTTTTTAATTATGCCAAGTTGGTTTGTTATACCAGGAACTATAATATCTACAATTGCAGCAATTATTGCTAGTCAAGCGTTAATTACAGGATCATTTACTTTAGTTTCTGAAGCAATTAAATTAAATATGTTCCCAAAACTTCAAGTAAGATATCCTAATGATGATAAGGGGAAAATTTATATACCAGCTGTTAACTATTTATTATATATTGGTTGTGTGTCATTAGTTTTAAAATTTCAAAAATCAGAAAATATGGAAGCTGCATATGGTTTGGCAATTACTATAACAATGCTTATGACAACTATTTTATTATCTCAATATTTGAGATTTAATAGAAAGAAAAAGATTATGTCTGTAATAGTATTTGCAACATTTATGGTTATAGAAACTGCATTCCTATATGCTAATTTATTTAAATTTATACATGGTGGATATGTTACTATTATAATTGCAGGTGCTCTTATATTCCCAATGTATATTTGGATTTACGGTACGATAATTAGAAAAAGATTTAGTGAATATGTCGATATACTAGCTTATAAAAAACACTTTAAATCATTGCAAGAAGATAAAGAAATACCTTTATATGCAACTAATCTTGTTTATTTGACAGAATCACAAGATAATAAGAAAATAGAAAGTAAGATAATATTTTCTATTTTTAATAAACAACCTAAACGTGCAAAATTCTATTGGTTTATAAATGTTAGAGTAACAGATGAACCATATACTACAGAATATAGTGTAAAAACAATTGTTCCAAATGAAGCATTTAGTATTCAATTTAATCTAGGTTTCCGTATAGACCAAAAGATAAATGTGTTTTTACATCAAATAATTCAAGATTTAGTTAAAAGTGGTGAAATTAAATATACTCCAAAGGATTATACTATTAATCAAAATGGAAAATTTGTTGTTGGAGATTTTAAATTTGTATTATTAGAAGAAGTACTTTCTAATGAACATGAGCTTTCTAGGTGGGATAACTTTATAACTAGTATAAAATTATTAATTAAAAAATGGACTGTTTCACCAGCTAAATGGTTTGGGATAGATACTAGTATTGTTAAAATAGAGAAAGTTCCAATTATAATAGGTTGTAAAGAGGTATTAACTTTGACAAGGATAAATTAAAAATATTAATATAGTAATAAAAATGCATTAAAGAATAATTAATATAGGGAAATGCTGAATTACGATAAGTTAATATATTAAAAATAAATAGAATGAATTAATAAAATTATAAAGGTAGGCTTTTAATTGATATGGCCCTGTTAAGTACAAAGGGGACAGTTCAAATAAGTCTATCTTATTTTTTATAGTTTAATAATTAAGATATAGTTTATAAGAATAAATTGAAATTTTATGGAATGAAAATGTGTATATTATATATTGACTATAAAATATACATATGATATTGTATACCTATGTTAATATTAACATAGATTAGAGGAGGAATAATAATGACAATAGATTATGCAATTTTAGGAATGTTAAGTTGGCAACCATTGACTGGATATGATATAAAAAAAATTATTCAAGAGTCTCCATTTTTTTACTGGTCAGGTAATAATAATCAGATATATAAATCACTAGTTCAATTACTGGAAAAGAATTTAGTAGTGAATGAAGTGAAGCATCAAGAAAGTGCCCCTTCTAAAAAAATATATTCCATTACAGAATTAGGATTAAAAGAATTAGAAAATTGGATTATTAATACTAATGTTGAAGTACCTGAATTTAAAAAGCAATTTTTAATACAACTTGCGTGGTCAGGGCGTTTAGATATTAATGAGGTTGAGTTATTACTATTAAAATATGAAGCAGAAGTTAAAAAATATATATCTATGTATAAAGAGGAACAAAGAAGAGAAAAGCATTTTAAAGATCGTACTAATCAAGAATATTTTATTTGGAAAATGCTTTATGAAAATATGATTATGTCATATGAAAATGAATTGAAATGGATTGAAAAAGTAAAAGAAGGTTTATTAAATAATTTAAATAAGGGGAATTAAAATGAAAATTACAAAGGTAAGTAATAAAGGAATAGAAATTGCTATTATAGAAAGTAAAGATGTAATATTAACGGATGTACAATCAGCATTAGATTTAATGGCTACAATATCATATGAAACTGGTTGCTATAGAATTGCTATTAATAAAGAAGCTGTAATAGAAGATTTCTTTAAGTTAAGTACAGGAATTGCAGGTGATATTTTACAACGCTTTATCAATTACAAAACTAAATTTGCTATTTGGGGAGATTTTTCTGTGTATACAAGTAAAGCATTAAAAGATTTCATTTATGAAAGTAATAGAGGCAATAGTATATATTTTACTTCTACTCAAGAAGAAGCAATTAATAAGTTGGCTAATACAAAATAAAAAAGATTATGGAGAAAATAAAAAACTCCATAATCTTTTTTTATGGTAAAACTTAGTTGAATCATACTTTTATGCTATAATTAAAATAAATAATAATTTTTATTTAATAATATTTATTTTAATTGAATGAGCTTTAAGATTTATTAGTAATATTAATAGATATTTATATAATAAGGAGATTTTAGAGGATATAAAAATTTAATTTAAATCTAATTAGTATAATAACTAGTTAGAGGTAAAAACTAAATAAGATTAAATTTTTATGAAATAAAACATGATTTTAATTATAATGTTTTATTTAGTTAGACAAATTAATTTTAAAATATGATGATTAAGTTAGTTAGCTTGTCTATTAATAATTAATTATAGAGTTATTAATTAAAATATATAATGAGGAGGAAAAGAAGAAAATATGACAGAAAAAGAAGTAGTAAAAAATACTAAGTTTAATTTAGATAATAGTTATTTAAAGCTTTCAGATATATTTTTCACTATACAGAATCCAAGCAGTGTTCCATCACCTAAACTAGTTGCCTTAAATTATTCATTAATAAATTCTTTAGGGTTAGATTCTAAATTCCTGCAAAGTAATGATGGAGTAGAAATCCTTGCAGGTAATAAACTTCCAGAAGGAGCAATACCATTTGCACAAGCATATGCGGGACATCAATTTGGACATTTTACTATGCTTGGAGATGGTAGAGCAGTATTAATTGGAGAGCATATAACTCCTATTGGTGAACGGTTAGATATTCAACTTAAAGGTTCTGGGAGAACTCCATATTCAAGAGGTGGAGATGGAAAAGCTGCTTTAGGACCAATGTTAAGGGAATATATCATAAGTGAATCAATGGCTGCACTAGGAATTCCTACAACTCGTAGTTTAGCAGTAGTTACTACTGGTGAAAAAATAATACGTGAAGATTATTTACCTGGAGCAATATTAACACGTGTTGCATCAAGCCATATACGTGTAGGTACTTTCCAATATGCTTCAAGATTCGGAAATATTCATGAGCTTAAGGAATTATCTGATTACACTATAAATAGACATTATCCTTATATTGCTGATGAAGAAAATAAATATTTAGCTTTCTTAAAAGAAGTAATAAAAAAGCAAGCAGAGCTTATAGCAAAATGGCAATTGGTAGGGTTTATTCATGGAGTTATGAATACAGATAATATGACAATTAGTGGAGAAACAATTGATTATGGACCTTGTGCATTTATGGATGTATATAATCCAGAAACAGTATTTAGCTCTATTGATGTTCAAGGAAGATATGCATATGGCAATCAACCTAAACTTGCAGCTTGGGACCTTGCAAGATTTGCAGAAACATTAATACCATTAATTCATACTAATCAAGATGAAGCTGTTGATTTAGCACAAAATGCAATTTCAGAATTTGCAAATATATATGAAGAAAATTGGTTATCTGGAATGCGCTCAAAACTTGGAATATTTAATGAAGAAGATGAAGATAAATCATTAATTGAGAATCTTTTAAGCATGATGCATAAATATGGTGCAGATTATACAAATACATTTGCCGCATTAACTATTGATAAAAAAGATGGCATTGCAATGTTTAGCACATCTGAATTTAGTAAATGGAATGAACTATGGCAAGAAAGACTAACAAAGCAATCAGAAACAAAAGAATCAATTAAACAATTAATGCAAAGCTCTAATCCTTATATAATACCACGTAATCATAGAGTGGAAGAAGCATTAGATGCTGCAGTAAAAAATGAAGACTATGGAGTTATGGATAGGCTTTTAGATGCTCTTTCAAAACCATTTGCATATTCCAAAGAGCAAGATGAGTATTCAACATTACCAGAACCTTCAAATCGTCCATATAGAACATTTTGTGGAACTTAATATGAAACTTAAACAAAGGACTTACTCAGTTTTAGTAAGTCCTTTAATAATTTTTAGTTAAATGATTAATAAATTAAACGAGCAATTATTGTGCTTAATTTAAAGACAGGTAAAGCATTCAGAAGATTAAATGGTGATAAATCAACAGTACCTGATCCAAATTTCATACCAAAAGTTGAAGGAGAAGTATTACTTAAAAGGAAAGAGGATGGGCCAACAGAACCAATTAATTTTTCAGTAGATGGTATTGCTATATCTCCTGATGGAAAGATACTATATTATTGTCCATTGTCAAGCAGAAATTTATATTCAATTGAAACAGAACATTTAAGGGATAGGTCAATTCCAGATGAAGTATTATCATCTTACGTTAAAAATCTAGGGGAAAAAGGTGCTTCTGATGGATTAATGTCTGATGTTAAAGGAACAGTATATGCAGGTGATTATGAAAATAATAGTATTAGGACTATTTTACTAGATGGCACAATGAAAACTATAGCTCATGATCCAAGAATTTTATGGCCAGATACACTTTCTATAGGGCCTGATAAATATTTATATTTTATTGCAAATCAACTAAATAGACAAGCTGATTATCATTATGGAAAAGATTTAAGAGAAAAGCCATATAGCTTATTTAGAATTAAAATAGATGAGCTTCCTGCACCTACCAAATAAGATAATCAAAAAACAGGTATTAATTAATTACCTGTTTTTTTCTTTACATAAATAAATAACAGAATTTTTTAGAACATAATACGAATAATTATTTTAAAATAGTTGAAAATATTCGACAAGAATGTTATTATAGTTATGGAAAAAAATACTGTCTTCATATATTTTTGGTAATATGGTCCAAAAGTCTCTACCAGAACTCCGTAAAGGTTCTGACTATGATGATTTATTTATTACTATGAAATAGGTAGGCAACTCAAAGGGGGAAAACAACTATGTCAGACTTTGTTACTGACTTTCTTGCAATCATAGGTGTTGTTCTAAATGGACTTCCACAAGGTTTATTAGCATTAACATTTGGGTTTGCATCAATACCAACAGCTTTCGCTTTTTTAGTAGGTGCTATTGGTAATTTAATAACAGGTTCAGTTGCACCAATATCATTCCAGGCGGAAACTATAACATATGCAGGTACTGCTGGTAAAGATATGAAAGAGAGATTATCAATGATATTCTTTGGAGCTGCTATAATGACACTTATAGGAATGTTCGGATTTTTAAGCAGGATAATAGATTTTGTGGGGCCGACTATTACCTCAGGAATGATGGCCGGTGTTGGCATAATGCTTGCTAAAGTATCTATGGATATGCTTAAAAGTGATAATAAAGTAAGTGCTGTATCATTAGTAAGTGCAGTTATTGTTTATTTCGCTACAAATGATTTAGTTTTAACTATTACTATTTCAGTAGCTCTTTCAAGTATCGTTGCTAATATGCTTAATAAGGAAATGAGAAATGTTAAAATTCCTAAGGAAAAAATAGAAAAGAAAAAGTTTATATTTAACTTAAGAATCTTAAGAGGGGCATTGGGGATGGTGTGCTTAAACATTGGATCTAATATTGCATTTGGACAAATAACTGGAAGTATGGCTAATACAAATGTAAATATAGATCATCTTTCTGTTATAAGTAGCATTGCAGATATGGGTTCAGCATTATTTGGTGGCGCACCAGTTGAATCTATAATCTCTGCAACAGGAAGTGCACCACATCCATTGGCAGCAGGAGTAATTATGATGTTGATTATGGCAGCAATTTTATTCTTTGGATTATTACCTAAGATAGGTAAATATGTGCCATCTCAATCAATTAGTGGATTTTTATTTGTATTAGGTATATTAGTTACATTACCTGGAAATGCAGCTAGTGCTTTAGCTGGATCAGATAGTTTAGTTGGGGGAGTGACTATGGGAGTTACAGCAATAACAGATCCATTCCTTGGAATGCTAGCAGGTATTATAACAAGATTTGCACAAGTATTATTTTAAGGGGGAAATTTAATATGAGTTCATATAATCTAGAATTACTTTCATTAAAAAGAGAATTACCTATAATAAAAATAAAAGAAGATTTAGCAATTGCAAGCTTTGTAATACTAGGTGATGCAGAGTTAGTTCAAACAGTTGCTCCTGCAATAGCAGAAAAGTTAAAAGATATAGATATAATTGTTACAGCTGAAGCAAAAGGAATTCCTCTAGCTTATGAAATATCTAAAATTTTAGGAATGAAAGAATTTATAGTGGCAAGAAAAAGTATTAAATCTTATATGGATTCACCAATAACTGAAGAAGTGAATTCAATTACTACTAAAAAACAACAGTTTCTATGTTTAGATAAAGTTGATTCAGAAAAGATTAATGGGAAAAAAGTTGCTATAATAGATGATGTAATTTCAACAGGTGAATCTTTAAGAAGTGTTGAAAACTTAGTTGAAAAAGTTGGAGGAATAGTAAAAGCTAAAGCTGCAATTTTAGCTGAAGGAGATGCATCCAATAGAGATGATATTATATTTTTAAAAAGACTTCCACTATTTAAAGTAGATGAAAATGAAAATTTTATAGAAGTGTAAAAGATGTATAGCCAAAAAGTCCACAAGTTAATGGTGGACTTTTCTTATTTTATTGACGCATATTTATGGAAATAACGAAAAAAAGCAGTATTTACATAGATTTAAAAGCCTCCATATAGAACGCTTTTTAGAACTTAAATAAGAATAGCAAATTTATAATTTCAGTAAATATAAAATTTAATATGATAAATTTATTTAAGGTTGAGAATAAGAAAATTTATTCATGTAAATGTTTATATATATAAATAATTACATCCAAATAAAGATAAGCATAGAAAAGTGTACTGTAACTTAATGATAATTTTTGATATTATATAATATATTCCAACTAACATTTGGTAATATGAATGCTAAATATTAGTTGGAATGATAACAATTAAAACAATTAAGTATGAGTCAATAGAATTATGTAAATACTGTACACGAGGTGATATTATGAAAGAAATTTTAGAAAGTGCTAAGCTACTAAAAAACGAAATAATAAGGTTTAGAAGAACAATTCATGAAAATCCCGAAGTTGGTGATCATCTTCCTGAAACTACAAAATTTGTAATGGGAAAACTTAGGGAATTTGGATATGACCCAAAGGAAATATGTGATAGTGGAATTGTTGCTACTATAAAAGGAGAAAAACCTGGCAAAACATTTCTTTTAAGAGCAGATATGGATTCTCTTCCTGTAAGTGAAGAAAGTAGTTGTGAATTTAAATCACATAATGGTAACATGCATGCATGTGGTCATGATCTTCATACTGCCATGCTCCTAGGTGCTGCTAAGCTACTTAAGCAATATGAAGATCAAATAGAGGGAACAATTAAATTAGTTTTTCAACCAGATGAAGAAGGATTTACGGGCGCGAAAAAAATGCTTGATGCTGGAGTTCTAGAAAATCCTAAAGTAGATGCAGCAATGGCAATGCATGTCCATTCTGGAAGCCCATCTAACATGGTTTTATATTCAACAGGACCAAGTATGGCAGGTTGCATAAGATTCAGAATTACTGTAAATGGGGTTGGATGTCATGGAGCTATGCCTGAAACTGGAGTAGATCCTATTAATATTGCAGCTCATGTATATCTATCCCTACAAGAAATTATAAGTAGAGAAATTGCTCCAGCTGAGCCAGCAGTTCTAACTATAGGTAAGTTTTCAGGTGGAGATGCACCTAATATAATACCTGATAAGGTTATAATGGAAGGAACAATACGTAATGTATCAAAAGAAGTAGGAGAATTTATATTCAAGAGACTAAATGAAGTAGCAACTATGACTGCAAAAATGTTTAGAGGTGAAGCTAAAGTAGAAGAATTATCCTCTGTACCTCCATTAAATAATGATAAGGAATTAGCCGATGAAATTGCATCTTATATTAAAGATCTTCTAGGAGAAAAAGCAGTATATTGCTTTGAAGGCGGAAAAGGTATGGGGTCAGAAGATTTTGCATCTTATTCTTATGAGGTACCAAGCATGTACTTTATGTTAGGAGCAGGAACTAAAGAAGAAAACCCTGAGTATGGATATCCTATGCATCATCCAAAGGTTACATTTAACGAAGATATATTAGTTACTGGAGCAGCTATACATACATATAGTGCAATTATGTGGCTAAAGAATAATAAATAAATTATTACTAAATATAATTGTATAAAAATATTTTAAATATTCTCAAGTAATAAAAAGCTATATGGGTTATTAATAACTTATATGGCCTTTTATTGTTTTATCAAGCATAAAAAATTATATAGCTTGTTTAGAATTAGAGATGAGTTATCGGCGATAAAAGTATAAGAGTAAGTTTCATTTTTAAGTGGAATGTATAAGTTCAGATTAATATTTAGTAAGGTTACTAAATAAGCATGCTTATATATACATTTTTTATTTGATATTCTTAGAATAAGTCTTATATAATTATGGTAATAAAAGAAAGGAGTATCAATTTATGATAAAGTGGGGAATTATAGCACCTGGTACAATAGCCAATGCTTTTGCAAAAGAAGTTAATAATACTAAAGAAGGAATTCTTTCTTCTGTTTATGGAAGAAACGAGTATAGAACAAAAGAATTTGCGAAGAAGTATAATATAGAAAAGTACTATACTAATATAGATGACTTTTTAAGTGATGATAATATAGACGCGGTTTATATAGCAACACCTCACAATTACCATATGAATTATGCTAAGAAATGTATAGAAGCTAAAAAACATATACTATGTGAAAAACCATTTTCATATAATTTTAAAACTGGACAAGAAGTTTTAGAGCTTGCAAAAGAAAATAATATATTTATAATGGAGGCACTTTGGACTTTATTTTTACCAGCAGTAAATCAAGCCAAAAAATGGATTAAAGAAGGTAAAATAGGAAAAGTTAAATTAATTACAGCAAACTTTGGATTTAAGAGTGAGTATAATGTAAATTCAAGATTATATAATCCTAATTTAGCTGGAGGAGCATTATTAGATGTTGGTATTTACCCAATTTTATTTTCTAACTATATATCAAATGGTTTTCCAAAAGAAATAAAGGCAAGTGCTGAATATACAAATACTAATGTAGATGAAAGTGATATTATTAATTTAAAGTATGAAGATGGAATATTGGCTTCTTTAACATGCTCAATAGCAGTTGATACAGATAATACAGCAGTTATATATGGAGAAAAAGGAAAAATAGTTATACCAACTTTTTGGATGTCAAAAGAAGCATATTTATATAATGAAGATGCTAATGAAAAGTATATAGATAAATATGAAGAAGCTGGATACAAGTATGAAATTGAAGAAGCAAATAGGTGTATTATAAACAAATCTTTAGAAAGTAATGTGGCATCTCATGATTTTACATTAGGGCTAGCTAAAATTATGGATGAAGTAAGAAATCAAATAGGTTTAGTTTATCCATTTGAATAAATTGCATATAAATTAAGAAGTGGATGTATCAAAACTATAAATTACTAAATGATTTTGATATTTATAAGTAAAGAACACCCAACAAGATGTAATTTCTTATTGGGTGCCTTTATCATGTACTATCCTTTTTTTATATAAAATATTATATTATTCTATAACTATGTATTAAGAAATAGCATATGATTAATATTCTAAAGTATCTTATTTATTTAGATTTTGAGCAAATTGTTGCATAATCGCTTTAACTTCTTCAACCTTTTCTGGCTTTAATAAAGCAATCATTTTAGGGATAAACTCTATAATATATTCATGTGAAAAAGTACCTTCCGATTGTTTTTTAAAGCTTTCAGCAAGTAAGGATTTTGCTTCATCAACTTTACCTTCTTGAACTCTTTCTAAAATAAAACCTAAAAATTTTTCTTGGCCTTGATGCATAACTTTTTCCTCCTATTTGTAAATTGTATTTAGTTTTATTAGTAAAACAACGTTTTAATTATTTAAGATAAAAACTTGCATAGTAAATTACAATTTTTATGTCTATTTGAAAATACTATTCAAATGCAATAATAGCAATAATAGTCCATGTTTTATATAAATGATACTATAACAATGAGATTATATTATATGTTTTGATTTAATGTCAAACAGTATATATAAATATAATAATCAATAGGTAATTTAGATTTTGAAATATGGACGAGTAACAATGAAGAATATTTATAATAAGTAATATTAGATAGCAATATTACTTTTAATTTATTATGTTGTCAATTATTAAGCTATTTAAAGTGAATTTTGTAGTTACTTAATTTATAAATAAAGTAACTACATCCTCTTATAATAGATACAGTTTGACTTTTTACTTACCATAAGAAGAATGTCTCTTGAAAACCAAAATTCTTAGATTCAATATAAAGTTTTGAAAGAATAATGACAATATATACTTTCTTTAATATAGTTAGTCTACTTTTTTCTAAAGGACGAACTAAATTAATATTAAAAATCAACATTATAAGCATAAAATTTTTTTTTTATCAAAAACTAAAAGAAAACAAAGGAGAATACAAATGATGATAAAAAAAATATTTTTAGCACTAATAATAATTATATCATTAAATAACAGTATTAGTGCAAGTGCAACATCTAGTTATGCTGAACCTGTACCAACTGTTTCAAAAACCTATACAGAGGGTTTTTATAAATTTGATAATACAACTAATGTTAATATAGGTGTAACACTACTCACTAACGTTCCTACTAAAATGATGATTCTTGATGAAGAAATGAATATTGAATTTATTAGCGCAATACCATATAACACTAAATTTTATCTAAATTATATTGAACCAAAAAGAATAATAGCAATAGTTGGTGATGGTGAAGTAGCATTATCGTTTGAATAAATTAGATAGACTATAAAAATACTGTATTATTAAGAAATTAATATGCAGTATTTTTTATTTCTCAATAAAATCAAATGATTTACCAAGGCACTAAACTAAGTTATAATTATATACAATAATTGTAAATTGATTTATATTAGTGTAATTGATTAGCCAAAAAATTAGCTCAAAAAATTAGCTATAGAGAATTTAGTGAGGAGATAAAAATGGTTTTACTAATGTAAGATAAAAGAAGATCAAGACTTTTACATGAATTATCTAATTTAAATTTGAAAATAAAAAATGTAGTTACTTTATTTATAAATAAGGTAACTACATTTTTTATAATATGTATAGTTTGAATTTTTACTTATATAAGAAGAATCTTATGGTGAGTAAATGAGATTGCTTCAAATAAAAGATTAATTGATTATTTAGGGCTTATTTAAAACATATTAAATAAATTAATCCTGTAGTCATTTATCATAGTAGTTATTTAGATAGTAAACAACATGAGGATTTGCTTATTATAGAATGGAGAGTTTAATATGCATTTTATGAGTTTAATATTATGTTAATAAATGTAATTTATGCTATAATTGGCATAAAGAGTGTTATTAAAGGGGGAGGATTATGACTAAGATTTCTTTGTTTTTTGGAGCTGGTGCGGAATGTTCATATGGGCTACCGTCAGGTGGAAAGTTTGCACTTGATATTTTTAGAATGAATACTAGTGATGATAAGATAAATTTAAAAGAACAATTAAATAATGTTGATAAGCAATCAAATTATGCAAGGTGGTTACCGGAAGGCTTTGATAATAAAAAACTAACTGCTTTTACAAAGACACAATATGAATCAATAGTAAAAGGTAGTTTAGAAAACAAAAGAAACAATATTTTAGATTACTTAAATAACTTTGATGAAAAGGTTAACTTAATATCACAAAAGTTATATGATAATGGACTTGATATTGATAAAGTATTTTTAGATATAACGGTTTTAGAATTAGGATCCTACAATTATTCTCATATAATAAAGTTAAATCCGTTACTAGGAGGTAATAACTCACTTTTTGGAAGTAACTATTTTTCAGCATTTTTAAAACTTTTAGAAATAGAAAAAGTAAGTTATCAATTTAAGTTAAATATAAGAAATATAACAAGGGCAATACTTGAATTATTAATAGGATCATTAGGTGAAGATTTAATACATAGGTTAAATGATGGGATTTTTTATGATAGTCCAGAAAGCATAGATTTATTTGATGATCTTGGAGCAATATTTACATTAGATTATACAAACACAGGTATGAAGGGCTTAGAACTATTAATAGAAAATGAGGACTTAGATATTAAAGAACACTACAATAATGAAGAGAAAATAACTAAATTTGGATTGCAGATATTAGAAGATATATATTCAAGATCATTAGATTATCAAACATTAATTGATTCTAATTGGAGATACATTTATAGTCCCAAAACAGATTGGGGTAAATTCAATAAAATAGTTATATTTTTATATACAGTAAAAAGATATATAGAATCAATAGCTAAAAGTAATACAGAAAAAATTAAAGAAGGTAATGGATACTATCATGATGTTTTATATCTAAAAGAATTTGTACATATAAATGCAATAGGAACAACAAACTATAATTCATTTATAGAAGATATAACTAAGGAAGAGGTGTATTACCTAAATGGATGTATAAATGATTACTATGATCCATATTTAAATAAAATAATATCCTTTGATGAAAACAAGGAGAAAAATCATATAATAGTCCCTTTCTTATTTACCCAAAGTGGTATAAAACCATTAACTTCTGTTAAGATGTCTAAAAGATACGTAGATATGTTTAATAAGTTTAAAGAATCAGATATTATTTGCGTATGCGGATTTGCCTTCAATTGTGATGATGGACATATAAATGGATTATTTAGAGAATTAATAGAAGATTATAATAAAACTTTATGCATACTTCATTATGTAGATGGAAGCCACTTCAACTCAAGAACAGTAATAAATGAATATAAAGAAAAGTTGAGACTAGATAATACATCAAACTTAAGAATTGTAGCGGTAGATAGGAGTAGGAATGAAATTGGTAGTGGGGAGAAGTGGTTTGAGGTTGTGGTTAAGTAAGAGAAGATTTAGAATAACTTACGTTGAAGCGTATCATAAATAAGTGAGGATTTTACTAAAATTGTATAATTGATTTAGAGAGGAATTATATATTATTAAAATAATATATAATATTTTTACATGAAGAGGTATCTATAACTACTAGACTTTAATTTTTACAATAACACATACATGAATAATATAATAGTTTAAATCTACAATTATTTTTTGTTTAAATATTGTTAATATTTTGTTAATAATATTTAAATTATTGTTTTTTTAAAGCTAATATTTAGTATAATATTAATTATTTTATACTAAGTCTATATAGTTATGGGAGGTAATATATGAACTTTTTCAGGAGGAATATTGATAAAGAAAAAAATAATACAATTTTAGATAGATTAAACAACTCTATTGTTAATGCAATTAATGAGCGAAGATTTCTAAAAGAAACAAATGACATTAATTCAGATTTAATTAATACACTAAACATTTTACTAAATAAATATTATGATAATGCTTCTGTATTAAAAGTTAATAATATTAATAAAAATATCATACAAGTAGATTCTATAGATACTATGTTAAGAACTGCGTATAATCAGAGCGAAATAATTCAATGTATGGTTTCAAATAGTGAAGAACTAGCATCAACATCTGATACTCTATCAGACACAATACAAAAAATAAGTGAACATTCTAATAATAGTAAAGATAAGGCTCAGGAATTAGTCAGTAGTATACATAATAATAGTAAATTTATCATAAATTCATTCTCTAATGTCAATATAATATATGAAGATATACAATCGCTCGTAAATAAAGTTAGTGAAATAAAAAATATAGTAGATATCATACAAAAAATAGCAGATCAAACTTCCCTTCTTTCATTAAATGCTTCAATTGAAGCCGCAAGAGCTGGAGAAGCTGGAAAAGGATTTAATATTGTTGCTCATGAAATAAAAAAGTTAGCTGAATATACAAAATCATCATTAACAACTATACATAATAATATTCATGATTTAGCAGAAAAGACACAATTAACATTAAAATGTACTAATGATGTTATTTGTGATTTAAAGTTAGCAAAAGATAAAGTGGAAAATATACCTAATGATATAGATATTATAGTTAACAATATTAAAGAAATTGATTGCGAGCTAGAACAAATTACAGCCACATCCCAAGAACAGACTGCAACAACGAATATACTTGCAGAAGAACTAACTAAAATATCAAAATCAGAAATGGAATTGGAAAAAATGTGTAAAGATGTAGGTAGTAAAATTTATGATATAAGTAATTATATAGATAATATTAGAAAGGATTTAATCAATAACTCTAATTTAACTTTAAAAGAAATGATTGAAATATATGAAACTGACCACTTATTATGGATATGGAAAGTATACAATATGATTTTAGGATTAGATACTGTAGATAAAAATATTGCAAAAAACTATAAAGAATGTAGACTTGGTAAATGGTATTATACTGAAAAAAATATTGATATCACAAAAAACGAATATTACAAATCAATAGAACCTATACATATAGAGCTACATACTGAAGCTCAAAAAGCCGTTGAATGTTATAATTCAGGTGATATAAGTAAATGTTATGTACATCTAAATAATATGAAAGAAAAATCTTCAATAATTATAGATATATTAGAAAATTTAAAAAATAGTATAGATTAAAAAATGTATTAAGAAGCTAGTAAGTATAAATTTATCTACCTACTAGCTTTCATATATAAGTACAGAGCACATATTAATGTGATGCTAAAGTTGATGCAGAATATAATTATTATTCTACTAATTTAATTCATTAACAAGATGGTTATAATTAAAATTCTAGAAAAATATAAAGTTATCTAAAATATTTTATATGACTTCAGATTTGTCTATAGTCTTGAACTCTTACTTGTATTAAATATACAGGTAAGAGTTTATTATTTTTAGAAGGATGAGATATATGAAAGTTTTAAATTATTGCTAATAAATAAAAAAGATTAAATTTTTTTAATTTTACTCTCATTTTGCCTTCATGAAAAATAAGAACTCATGTTATATAATTATATTAAATCAAGGAGGCGTTAAAATGAGTAAATATTTAAAAAATATAAAGAAAATAATAAATAATAACAAAAAGAAATTAGTATTAGGAATTTCAGTATTTGTAGTTTCTGTTTTTGCATTAGGTGTAGCAGGAGGTATATTTGTATATAGTAAGGCTAAATCTAATATTAATTATTTAGTTGAGGAAGCCAAGGAAATAGCTCTTAAAGTAGTTCAAGGAGATGTAGTAAGAATTAATAAAAGTATAGAACCAGAGAGTTTAAGTTTTGAATATGAGTTTAAAATAAAGGATTCTAACAATATTCTTAGAGAAGTTACTGTAGATTCAAATTTAGGTGTTATTACAGAACTAGATAATTACTATGATTAAATATTAGAATTACTATATATTTAGTAGTAAATTATAGAGGAGTGAATATAGGTGAAAAACATATTAATTGTTGAGGATGAATCTAGTATTTATGATTTTATTAAGGGAGAATTAGAGTATGAAGTATTGAAGAAGATGGTAGGGCAGGATTAGAAGAAGCTTTAGAAAATGAATATGACCTTGTAATATTAGATGTTATGCTTCCTTCAATGAATGGATTTGAAATATGCAGAAGATTAAAGAGAGGAAAAAACACTCCAGTAATAATGCTTAGTGCAAAGGATAGTGTAATGGATAAAGTGAATGGTCTTCAAATAGGAGCAGATGATTACATACCAAAACCTTTTGCAATAGAAGAGTTACTTGCACGTATTGAAGTTGTTTTTAGAAGACAAGATAATTTAAATGATTCTATAGTTAAATTTAAAGATATTTTAATTAATAGAAGGTCAAGGATTGTTAAAAGAAACAATGAAGAGATTAATTTAACTAATAAAGAGTATGAGTTATTAATGATATTAATAGATAATAAGGATAGAATAGTTACAAGGGAAGAACTACTAGAAAAAATATGGGGATATGGATATGAACCAGAAACTAATGTTACAGACGTATATATTAGATATTTAAGATCAAAGTTAAATAATAAAAATAAAGAAGAATATATTCAAACAATTAGGTCAGTTGGCTATATTATGAGGAGTTAGGAATGAAAACTAGAAAATTACCTATATTCTTAGAAATTATGAAAAGTTCTTTTTACGTAATTATTTTAATTTTGATTACATATACAATTAGTCAGTTGATTACATTTTGGATATTTACGAATGAATATGAAAGAGATTTATTAAAAGATAGATATAAAGAGGTAATTAGCTTATCTAAAAATGTTAATTCAGGAATTTCGGAAAATGCTTTTAATGAATATCTACAAAAGTTATCTAAAGGTGAAAATGATGAATACATTAGAATTTACTCATTAGATAGAATATTTTATGAATCTCAGTCAGAAATATGGGAAGATATTGGGACTAATTATGTAAATCAAGATGTTGAGATAAAATCTAAATTTTTGAATTTTAATCTATACATAGTGCTAATAGCACCACTAGAGATAGATAATTATCAATATACGGTACAAATAATTAGAGAAAGTGATATGCTTAATGAATTTATTGAAAGTTCTTTGCCAACTTTAATATTTACATTAATTTTAGGTTTAGTTTTAAGTGCTATAGGAGCTATGTATGTATCTAAGAAGTTTATAAATAAACTTAGAAGGCTTATAGCAACAATGAATGAAATAAAGGAAAACGGAATTAATAAGAGAGCCGAAATTTCAGAATTTAAAGATGAAGTAGATGAAGTAAATATTGTTTTTAATTCAATGATGGATGAGCTAGAAGAGGCTTTTGATGAACAAAGTAGGTTTGTAGCAGACGCTTCTCATGAGTTTAAAACACCTTTAACGGCACTTCATGGACATTTAAGTATGATTAAAAGATGGGGAAAAAATGATAAAGATCGTTTAGAGAAATCATTAGATATATGCTTAAATGAAGTTGAAAGATATGCTACTATTGTCTAAGGCCGAAAAGGAAGAAGTAGATTTAAATAAACTAGATGAAATTTATCCTAAAATGGTTGTTTATGAAGTAATAGAGCAATACAGAGTTTTAAATCCAAATGTAAAATATATTGTTAATATCGAAGAAAATATAAAAATGAAGATTGCTCCAAATGATTTAAAACAATTGTTAATAATATTTATTGATAATTCTATTAAATATAATGATAAGGAAAATATAGAAATTGAAATATCATTATTAAAAGAGAATAGTAAAATAAGATTAGAAGTTAAGGATAATGGAATTGGAATACCTAAAGATGAAATTAAGAATGTTATGAAAAGATTATATAAGGTTGATAAATATAGAGTAAACAATAATTCTTTTGGGATTGGATTATCTATTGCCAATAAAGTAGTTAATAATTATAAAGCTAATATTAATATACAAAGTGAAATAAATAAGTATACAAAGATAATGATATCTTTTCCAGGTTAATAGGTATAAAGATATTATTAAGAAGGAGGATAAAATGAAAAAATTATTACCAATAATTATGATTAGTATTGCTATGAGTATATCAGGTTGTAATAATAAAGATATAAATGATAATATAAATAAATCTGATACTAGAAAAGTTACATTAGAACAAGCAAAAGAAATAGCCTTAAAACATGCAAACTTAATAAATGATCAAGTTTCTTTTATTAGGGCAGAAACTGATTTAGATAATGGTATAGAAAAATACGATATAGAATTTTATCATGAGAATATAGAATATGATTATGAAATAAATGTAGCTAATGGAGAAATTATAGAATATGATCATGATGTAGAGAATTATAATATTAATAATAAACAAACACCAATTAGAAATATAGGGGGAGCAACTGAAGAACAAGGTAAGATAATTTCAGTAGATCAAGCAAAAGAAATAGCCTTAAAACATGCGAATTTAACAAGTGATCAAGTTACTTTCGGAAAAAGTGAACTGGATTTTGATGATGGAATTCAAAAATATTATATAGAATTTTATTATAATAATAGGGAGCATAGTTTCGAAATAGATGCTAATACTGGAAAAGTATTAGCAAATGAAAAAGATTAAACTTATAAAATAGTAAAAATTAATATATAAATAGAACAATCTATTATTTTGCAAACTAAAGTTTTCAGTGGAAATTGAGTAATATGGTAATAATTATATATATTATTATTTTAGAAAGTATAAACTCTTACAAATAATAAAAAAGAAATAGACCTAAAGGAGTTACAACAGGAAGTGAATTATATTCAGTTTACATTGATAAAGGACTTCAATAAAGTTGTAGATCTATGCAATGGCACAGGATATGATAAGGAAACTACAAGTAGAGATCAATAGAAGAAGTTGCTACATATGATAATATCAGAAATAACTATAAATGAAGCAAGAGAGATTGACTCAATAAAATTGAAAATAAATGATAGTTTAGTAGACTATATAAGAAAAGAAGAAGGAGTATCTATAGAAGGTACTCCTTCTTCTTTTATGTTACGAAACATTGGAATAAATATATTAAATTTAGATATTGCAATATAAATATAATTGGTATAATTATGTTATAGGATTAAGACTAAGTAAATATAGGGAGAGAGTATATGTCAATACCCACGTATGAAAGAATAATGCTTCCACTATTAGAGGTGTTAAAAGATAATAAAACTTATACTAATAATGAATGTATTGATATATTAGCAAAGAAATTGAATATTACAGAAGAAGAGAAGAGAACCATAATGAAAATAATGGAGTATCATTAAATGAGAAAACGCCATAAGAAGAAATTGCAAATGATTTTGAAAAGTTAAAAACCTCCTTAGCAGATGAAATATTAGAGAAAATTAACTAATGTTCATTTGAGCTCTTTGAGAAATTAGTAGTAGAACTATTAGTAAAAATGGGGTATGGAGGTTCAAGAGAAGAAGCAGGAAGATCAACTAAGAAAACAGGTGATGAGGGGATAGAAGGAATAATTAATGAAGATAGACTTGGACTAGATAGTATATATATTCAAGCTAAGAGGTGGAAAGATACAGTAGTAGGCAGACCAGAAATTAATGTGAAATACTATATGAATTTAAAAAAATAGATACAGATTATTTTAGGGAAGAGTAATATTAAATTTTTAATTAGATAATTTATTAAGTAAATAAAGGGAGGATAAATATGAGAAATACTAATAGTAGCTTAAAATGGTTACATAAAAAAACAAATATTTTCCTTGATGAAAGAATTGAAGATACTAATCATCCTATTAGAGGTATTTATGGGATTTTCATAAAAGATGAAAATAAAAAAGATAAAAATGAAAGATGTGTATATGTAGGTCGCTCAAAGAGTATATATGGAAGGATGTTTGAGTCTAATAAAGGACATGTAGCTATGATGAGGGAAAAGAAACATTTTATTCCGGAATTAAATGAGGCAAGTGATGATGAAAATATAAAAGTATTTATAAAAATATTAGAAGAGGTTCGTTTGGAATTTGATAATTATTATAAAGATATGCAACGTTTAGCATCAGCAGAAATTTATTATATCAATAAATATCAAAGTATAAATCAGTGCTTAAACCAAGTTCCAGAAGGTACAAATACGACTAAAGAAGATTGGGAAAGCATGAAATATAAAAATTATAATCAATAAATTTTCAGTTTGTTTAATATAAAAAACCGCACCTACTACCGATACGGAGAACTATACCATAAAGAACATTTTATTTTAAAATAATGAGTCATTATGATATTGGCTCATTTTTATTTATGAAATAAGAATGAGGTTTTATGCACTATATTGAGATGATAAAATTTATATAGAAAAGAGACAGGAGAAACTGTTTATGACAAGAGATATTTTTAATGCATAGCAGAGGCTATCGCATTATTATAAAAATGGAATGAAATAGCCTTTGCAAATCCTAAAAGTTGAATTACTAGTAGGAGCAAAACGAACTATAAAAAATACCAATGGGAAATAGTTCCTGAGAATTTACCAATAGTAAAAAGAAATTGTTATAAACGTAATAAAAAATCACATTATATAATTTAGAGTAATAGATAACTTTCTACTGATTCTGGAAACTATCATAAATAAGTGAGAAAAGTAGTCTTAATCAAGAAAAATTAATGGTTAAGACTATTTTTATAATTAAAAACACCGTTATGTAGGCTAAAAAGATAAATTAATTAATAGATTTTAATTGGAAAAATTAATTCAATATTATATGAGATACCTGTTATAAAATAATTATCATATTCACTTTTGGTATAATAATTATAGGACAAATGAAAGCTTAAAAAGTCGGGATATCAATCTTTAATGATGATAAGATTAGATTAACGAATTGAAAGGGGTTAAAATTATGGAATGGATTGAAAGTATTAGAGAAGCTATTTCTTATATTGAAGAAAATATTACAGAGGATTTATCTATTAAAGAAATTGCAGATAAGGTAAATATTTCGCCTTTCTATTTTCAAAAGGGATTTGGAATGTTATGTGGCTATTCTGTAAGTGAATACATTAAGAGAAGAAGACTTGCACTTGCCGGCAGTGAAGTCTTATCTAGTAATGAAAAAATAATAGATATTGCAATAAAGTATGGATATGATTCTCCAGATAGCTTTACTAAAGCTTTTACACGATTTCATGGGGTTACACCATCTGCAGTTCGTAAAGAGGGTGCTATGATAAAGTTATTTGTTGCCCTTAAAATTAAATTTTCATTGGAAGGTGGATATATCATGGAGTATAAAATAGTTGAGAAGGATTCATTTAAGGTTATAGGAGCATCTAAGAAATTTAAATATGATACAGCATTTACAGAAGTACCTTTATTCTGGAATGAGCATATTTCACAAGGAAAGCTAAAGGATATATGCGGAATGTATGGTATTAACATTGATGAGGAAATGAGCGGTAATGAATTTGAGTACCTTATTGCAGAGGATTATTCTAAAGAGAAGGAAGGCTTGGAAGGGTATATAGTTAAAACAATTCCTAAGTTTACTTGGGCTATTTTCCCTTGTTATGGACAAGGAAAAACATCAATTCAAGAAACTAATAAGAAAATATTTTCAGAGTGGTTACCAAACTGTAGAGATTATGAGATTGCTGCAGGTTATAATGTAGAAATGTATAGTGATCCAAGTGAGTATGAAAAAGGGATTTCAGATGAAAATTACTATTGTGAAGTTTGGATTCCAGTAAAGAGAAAATAGTGTAATGGAATAATATACCATACAAATATAGGCGAAATTATTATGACCAATAGAATTGATATTAACTTTGATTACAATGAAGAAATTAAAAAATGTAAAACTTGAGCCACAGATCATAAAAAAATATGAAACTGTATGTACCAAATTAGATAAAAAAATATTACTGGAAATAAAAATTTCCAGTAATATAAAAAACAATAAAAATAAAAACTACACAAAATTATCTAGTCGCTCTTAAATTTACAAATAAAGCTATGGAAATAATATTTAAATACTATTTCCATAGATCTAATATAATAAAACTACTTAGTGGCAATTAAAGAAATTAATTTATTTGAGTTATTTAATTCTTTAATGTTTTTAAATCCTGACGAGTCCAAGTCTTCTAATATACTTTCCTTTGTTACAAAGTGTTTATGAACTCCCTCTTTCCAATCACAAATTAAAAGCTTACCATCATTTTTTAAAACTCTTTTTGCATCTTTTAATAAACTTACAGGATCTTTTAGTTCATGATGAACTGTGATCATAAAAACTAAGTCAGCAGTATTTTCAGCTAAAGGTATTTCATTTTCACTCATTATTGCTATGGATAGCCTTCCAGTTGAGGCATCCTTTCTATTTTCCTTTACCCATTTAATCATATCTTCAGAAATATCAAATCCTAATCCCTTAGAATTTGGTAATTTACTTAAAAAGGCTTCAGAAAATATACCAGTACCTATACCAATATCTACAATTGTACTATCTTTAGGTAATTGTAATTCTTCTATAATTTTATCTAAATCAATTAAACTTAATCTTTCAGGATTATTTAGTTTATTTAATTTTTTTATATCAAATTTATGATTATTCATTTATATTCTCCTTTACTAAATGAAATGCTATAGTTTATTTTTAGTAAAATAAATACATGCTTATTATATAAATTATAATAACTTAATTTAATATATATTTCAGTGACTAAGTTACATATAAAAATTTATTTTTACCTTAATATTAGATATAACAAATACTTTTATAATAAGGAGATTTTTAATTATGGGAAAATATATTATTGCTTCAATTATTGGTGCTTTATTAGGATATATATACTATAAAAAAATTGGATGTGCCAGTGGAACATGTCCAATAACTTCTAATAAATATGTATCTATTATATATGGTGCTCTTTTAGCAAATCTATTTGTTTCTTAAAAGTCTAAAAATAATTAGCATTTTATAATCTAAGATAGGCAAAGAAAGAATAAAAAACCTTAGGGGCGTTGTTCACATTTATGTGATTGACCAATCTACAGTTTATTCATCTTCTTTTATATTGGTGTTAGTTATAAGCCTATAGATACTTTAAGCTGAACTAACTAAATATTTGTTAGTAAAAAGAAAATATATATAATTACAGGATGATATTTATTAAAAAGCAATAATTATCCTGTAGGTTCAATTCAAAAATTGTAATATCTAAAATGGATATGAATTAATGAATATGATATAAATAAAAAAATTTAGTTAAGGAGAAATTATAAATGGAACGTTTAAGAAATAAAGTGGCAATTATTACTGGTGGAGCAAGAGGTATGGGAGCATCTCATGTACGTTTATTTGCAAGTGAAGGTGCAAAAGTTGTCTTTACTGACTTAAATGAAGAACAAGGTAGAATACTAGAGAAAGAAATAGGTGGTAATGTAAAATTTATAAAACAAGATGTTACAGATGCCGCTAGTTGGGAAAAGGTTGTAGAGGATACTGAAAAAATATTTGGACAAGTTAATATTTTAGTGAATAATGCTGGTATAAGTATAAATAAACCTTTATTAGAAATTACTGAAGATGAATATAGAAAAATTGTAGATATAAATCAAGTATCTGTTTTTCTTGGGACTAAGGCAGTAGCGGCTTCTATGAAGAAATCAGGAAATGGTTCAATAGTAAATATTTCATCTATGAATGGATTAGTAGGTGGGGCAATTGGTTATACAGATACAAAATTTGCAGTCCGTGGAATGACAAAGGCAGCAGCAATTCAATTGTCACCACTTGGAATTAGAGTAAATTCAGTACATCCAGGTGTAATAGAAACACCGATGGTTACTGAAGGAGATTCATATGAGGTGATTAAGAAACTTTCTAAACAAATTCCTATTAGAAGAATGGCTAAATCTGAAGAAGTTTCAAACCTAGTACTTTATCTTGCTTCAGATGAATCAAGTTATTCAACAGGATCAGAATTTGTTATCGATGGTGGATTAACTGCAATGTAGATTAAGAGTATGTTATAAAAATAGTAACTGCGAATTTATAGTCGGCGCTACATTTTTTATATTTTATATATTAATGTAATTGATAAACATTTTAAATAAATGAAAAAGTAGTATTAGGAATGATATGCTCCCATTATAGTAGACAGTTAAAATAATAAAACTGTTCTATAATGGGAGGATTTTTTTATGTCAAGAAAATCAAAAGTATCAACCGAGATAAAAGTCCAAGCTGTTGAAGATTATTTAAGAGGTATAAAAAGTTTATCTGAAATAAGTAATGAACTAAATATCTACAAAAGTGCTATTTCAGCTTGGGTCCGTAAATATAAAACCTTTGGGAAAGAAGGTTTATTAAACAAAGGATATAATACATCCTATTCTGCTCAACTTAAAACTCAAGCCGTTATTGATTATC
>NZ_JH815222.1:1524627-1605844 GCF_000158375.2 Clostridium sp. 7_2_43FAA | reverse complement strand
AAATAAAATTAATGCAGTGCAAAGTATGTCTAGGGTAGGTAGATGTATTGATAATGGGCCTATGGAGGCTTTTTGGGGTACTTTAAAATCAGAAATGTACTATCTAAGAAAGTTTTCAATCTTTGAAGAACTTGAACAAGCTATTGATGAATATATAAAATTTTATAATACAAAAAGATTACAAAAGAAACTAAAAGGTATGGCTCCTATTGAATATAGAAGCCACACCTTAGCAGCATAATTTTATATTATTTACCCTGTCTACTTGACAGGGGGCGGTTCAGAATTTATATAACTTACCTAATACTACTTTTTTTACTTTATTATGGATATAATAAGTTATTATGCTAATTTTATCAGTTAATTCATAAGTATGTTAATTTCAAGTATGAAGGAACAAATTTATTTTTAATAGGGACACTAGTATCTAAGATAAAGTCAGCTCCAATACTAATGGCTACCATAGCAATGACCTTTTTAGGAGCAATGATAAGTTTTATAATTACACTTGTAATGGCTCAGTTGGCACTAGGATATTTAGATATGAGAGTTCCTTATGATGTGGAAATAAGAAATAATTATAGTAATGGATTTTTAACAGAAAATAATATAACTGATATCAAAGAGCTACCTCAATTAGATAAAGTGATATTATAGATCACTTAAATGATAATGGTTATGATGTAAATAGTTATTGTGAGGTAGAAAAATACTTTATAAATAGAGAGGATTTTTATAACAAAGATAAAAATAATGTTTCAACTACAGCCATAAAATTAAGTGATTTTAATAAATTAAGAAGTATGCTTGGATATGATGAAATAGGGCTTAAGGATAATGAATTTACAACTCAATGGCATAGTGCAGTCAATGATGAAGAAATAAATAGTTATATAAAAAATCATGCTAACTTGAATATTAACGGAGTAGAATTAAAGCTTAGTGAAAATTCATACTATAAAGAATCTATTGGAGAAGGAATTTATGGATCTTATTCAAATAATATTATAATATTACCAGATAAAATATGTGATAATCTTACTTTTGCAGAGAAGAATTTTGTAGCTAATATTAATAATAAAATGAGTTATGAAGAAGCTGATGATTTTCAATATAATTATGTTAATGAGTGGTTTAGAAAAAGCAATGATGAATTCGTTAAAAAGTATAGTGAAAAATATAATATAACATCTGGTGTAGTTAGAGTAAGAATAAAATCATCAGAAACTAATAATATCTTAAATATGACTTGGGATATGAGAATTCTTGGAATATATTTAGGTGTAGTATTACTTATGATAAGCTTAACTGTTTTATCACTTAGTCAGCTTGCAGATTCTATTGAGCATAAAGATAGATTTAATGTACTAAAAAGATTAGGTGTTGAGGATAGGGAAATTAGTAAGATTATATTAAAGCAAATTTCACTGTATTTTATAATTTCTATTGCTATAGCCATGATAGGAGTTGTAATTTTTATATATAATTATTATCTGATTTATAAAGATATAATTAGGACCTATATTGGTGATACCACATATATTTTAAGTATAATTACTGGAATTGTTTTAATGATTGGAATTTATATATGTTACTTTGGAGGAACATATTATACTTTTAAGAGAAATGTTAATAATTAATTTTATTTAATTATTAATTTATAGTGATTTTCATTTTAATATTTCTTATTAATAAAAAAGCACAAAATATCACTCATCATGATTCTGAGGATAGTATAATTGCATTAAAGTAGAATACAAAGAGTTTTAAAACTATTCCTAGTATCTATTAAAATGATAGGAGTGATTATTATAATGAAAAATAATCTTAGATTTTATCAAGAGCATGGTATTATGACAGAAATAAAAACCATGAAAGATATGGTTACCAATATACCAAAGGATATAAAAACTATTATATCTTATGTACAAAATATATTGCTCCATCAACAGTGGAGTGAGACTTATGGAGTGAAGCTTAGTGATAAAAGAAAGGAAGAGCCATTTGTACGAGGGTTTGAAGATAAACTGATTTTTTTTAAAAATATTGGATATAATCATATATCTAATAAAAATCAAAATGTAAATAAAATGATAGGGATATGTCGTGATTTTACTTTAGCAGCAGTTGCACTTTGCAGGGAGGCAGGTATTCCCGCTAGGGCAAGGTGTGGATTTGCAAGTTATTTAGAAAAAGGCAAATATATTGATCATTGGGTTATTGAATATTGGAATGAAGATAAGAAAAGGTGGGTAATGGTTGATGCACAACTAGATGACATCCAGATAGATAAATTAAAAGTGACTTTTGACCCTCTAGATATAAGCAAAGAGTACTTCATAACAGGGCCAAGAGCTTGGATGATGTGCCGAGAAGGCTTAATTGAACCTGAGTTGTTTGGGATTTTTAAATGGTGGGGATATGATTATTTAAGATGTAATTTAATCTTAGATGCTAATTCACTACTAAAGCTAGAAATGCAGCCATGGGATATATGGGAAGGATATAAAAGTATGCCAATAGAAGAATGGATACAGAAAGACTATGAAGTAATGGATCATTTATCTAGGCTTGCTATGAATGTTGATAATAACTTTAAGGATTTATATAATTATGTTCAAAGGAATGATAAAATAAAAGTACCTGAGGATTTGGATAAGGTTATTAATAGTTTAAAATAAGGTGATGGATATGTGTTATATAAATTCCATAAAGAAAGCATTAAATTATATTGAAAACAATTTGCAGGAGGATATTGATTTATCTGCAATCGCAAAAGAAGCGGGATATTCTCTTTATCACTTTCATCGTATTTTTAAAGGTATAGTTGGAGATTCAATGAAGGATTACGTTAGGAAGAGAAGATTTACAGAAGCTGCAAAAGAATTGGTATATACAAATAAGTCTATTGTAGAAATAGGTATAAAATATGGCTACGAATCAAGAGAGGGATTTAGTAGGGCTTTTGAAAAAGTTTATGGAAGAAATCCATCAGAGGTAAGACGAGATAATTTGCTTTATTTTATAAGAGAACCAATAAATGTTGATTATATGATGTTTCAATTAAAACTAACTACAGAGGGATTAACTCCTTTGTATCGTAATCTTTCTGAAAGATATGTAGTAGGAAAGAAGTGGAAGGTAAAGGCAGATGGGAGCAATTTGCAAGACATACCATTATTGTGGCAAAAGTGGAATAATGAGAAAGAAAGTGAAAAGATAATAAATCGTAAGTGTGCTGATGAAATTATGGGAATTTGTATATTTTCTCAAGGCAATGTATTTGATTATATGATAGGTCATGAAGTTAATACTATGGAATATGTTCCAGAGAATATGGTGATATATAGATTAGAACCCTCACTTTATGCAGTTTTTAGAGTTATTGGACCAATAACAGAAAGTGTACAAAAAACTTGGGATTATATATATTCAGTATGGCTTAGTGAATCAAAATATAAACATCGAAACATTGATGATATTGAATATTATTATTACACCGAAGGGGAACTTGTTGCTGATCTCTATATCCCTATTATTCCTTATTAATAAAAGTAGTTCCTAAATTGCAAAATAAATTGAACTAATTTATCTTAGCACTAAATTGAAAGCTAGTGTTTTGACTTCTTGTACTCTGAACAGTATATATGGATAACCAAAATAAATAGAGGTTTTTAAAAGATTTATATTAAGCCAATGATATTAAAAGTGTCATTGGCTTATTTTACAATCTGTATATATAAATATAAATTTTGAAACTGGATATTCTTCAAAAGTTAAGTCTGTAAAATATAATGAAGAAGAAGTAACCTGTATTATTGAACTTGAAGATAATGTTTCAGAAAATTTAAATGAAAAAACTATTATTTTTAACAGAAGATATTGTACTGAAAACTATATTTAAGAAACAATAAGTTTCATTCAAATAGAGCGAGAGGAATTTTAATTCATGGCTCTAATTGGCTAATAGAGGGAAATAACTTTATAGAAAGCTGTGATTTAAACAGGTGGATTATGGCTGTCATATATATGGGAGTGTATCTTCCAGATGGAAGATGTAATTATCCAATATTTAATAATATAATTTTCGAAAATAACACTATAATAGATTGTCCGAAACTAGCTTTTTACTTATCTTCATGCTCAGATATTTTTATTTTAAACAATACTATAATAAATCCTAATACAGAAACCTTTAATGGAAGAGTTTACGGCTCAAGTCAAAATGAATTACCAATCTATGATGAGTATTATCAAGGAACTATAGAAATAGTTAAGGCCAAAGACGTAGTAGTAGAAAATAATGAAAGAATAGAATATGTAGATACTTATTCTAATGGAATTTATTTTGAGAAAGAGAATACTTCTAATATAACAGTAAAAAATAACTACGGATTTATTTAAAGTAGCCTATAAAATGAGGAAGAATTAAAAAATAATTTTATTATTATGAAACTATAATTGGAGTATTGAAAGATAAAAAATATCTAATTGGGCACATTATATATTTAAAAGATAACTAGTAAAATTATAAAAGTTTTACTAGTTATTTTCATAAGCTTTTAATATTATGTTAGAGAAAATTCATAATTCATATGTAAATCAAAAAAATTCGTTAGCAGCACCTGAGCTTAGAACCCCACTGCCTGTATTACAATCAAAAATAGAGGTGTTTAAAAAGAAAAAAGTGAAACCGTTGACAGAATGTTTAAAATGTTTTATAATGTGAATATAACAATTGGATGGTTATTGTTGAAAGACAAGCTAGACCTATTTGTATGAGTTTATAAGAATTGCATTTTGTGCAAGTGCTTATATCTCTACAGATGGGTCTTTTATTTTTAAATAAATAATTTTAATTTGTAAATCTAAGTATATTTAAATTATCTAAAAATAAGGAGGAACATTATATGGGATTCAGTAAAGATTTTTTATGGGGCGGTGCTACAGCTGCTAACCAATTTGAAGGTGGATGGAATTTAGAGGGAAAAGGTACAAGTACAAGTGATATGCTGACAGCAGGAACTCATACTATTCCACGTAAAATTACTAGAGAAACTATTGATGGATTAAATTATCCAAGTCATGAAGCTATTGATTTTTATCACAGATATAAAGATGATATTAAGTTATTTGCAGAAATGGGCTTTAAGGTATTTAGAATGTCTATAGCATGGACACGTATATTCCCTAATGGTGATGATAAAGAACCTAATGAAGCAGGATTAAAGTTTTATGATGATGTTTTTGATGAATTAAAAAAATATAATATAGAGCCATTAGTTACTATCTCACATTATGAGATGCCTTTTAATTTAACTAAAAAATATAATGGATGGGCTTCAAGAGAGGTAATAGATTTTTTTGTTAACTACTGTAACGTAATATTTAACAGATATAAGGATAAAGTTAAATACTGGCTTACATTTAATGAAATTAATTGTGGTACAAAACCAGTAGGAGGATATCTTAGTCTTGGTATTTTAAATGAAGGCACAGAAGACTTTTTACACCCAAATGATAAAAAGCAGATTCGTTTTCAAGCACTTCACCATCAATTTGTAGCAAGTGCAAAAGCAGTAAAGCTTGGTCATAGTATTAATAAAGATTTTAAAATAGGTTGTATGATTGCTTATATGACAAAATATCCTTATACATGTAATCCAGATGATATATTACTTACACAGAAGATGGATCAATTGGCAAATGATCTTTGTGGAGATGTACATGTTAGAGGTGAATATCCTTTCTTTGCTAAGAGATATTTTGAGGAAAATAATATTGTTTTAGATATAACTGAAGAAGATAAGAAGATTTTAAAAGAAGGAACAGTAGATTATTATACATTCAGTTATTATATGAGTAACTGTGAATCAGCAGAGGGTGGCAAAGACAAAGTTTCAGGAAATTTAGTTAGTGGAATTAAAAACCCATATCTTAAAGCAAGTGATTGGGGATGGCAGATTGATCCTAAAGGGTTAAGATATGTTTTAAATAAATTGTATGGAAGATACAATATACCTCTTATGGTAGTTGAAAATGGTATTGGTGCTTTTGATAAAGTTGAAGAAGACGGCTCAATTAATGATGATTATCGTATTGAATATTTAAAGGATCATATAATTCAAATGAAGGAAGCCGTTAAAGATGGCGTAGACTTAATTGGATATACTCCTTGGGGATGTATTGATCTTGTAAGTGCAAGTACTGGTGAAATGGAAAAGAGATATGGCTTTATTTATGTAGATAAGGATAATGCAGGAGAAGGTACATTAGACAGAAAGAAGAAAAAATCATTTGAATGGTACAAAAATGTAATAAAAACTAATGGAGAAGAACTATAACTGACTTAATATTAAATTCTATTATATTTTAAAAGCTGATTCAAAAATGAAGAATAAAGTATAGTCACGCAAAACAAAGGCGAATTTTTGAAGATTTTTGATGAAAACATATAAAGTTATAAAAAAGTATTGACAAGTTATCATGAAAAAAGTATAATAAAGTCGAAAATAAACGGTTACATTAACTTGGGATTGTTACTGATTCGATCAGGCTATACCTTAATTAAGTAGAAGAAATATGATATTTATTTCTTTAAATTAATTGAGGTTTTTTTATTTTTTAATATAGTCAAGTATAGAATGGAGTATGAGGTGATATGCATTGAAGATAGATAAAATTTTTAACAACAATGCAGTTATAGTTAAAGAAGACAATGGACGAGAATCTGTTATCATTGGATGTGGACTTGCATTTAGAAAAAAAGTTGGCGATAAAGTAGATGAATCATTAATTGAAAAAACTTTTATTTTAAAGGAAAAGGATACTTTAGAAAAGTTTAAGATGATTTTAGAACATATACCTACAGAACAAATATCATTGTGCTATGATATTGTGGAATATGCTAAGAATATGTTAAACTGTGAACTTAATGATTATATTTATGTAACATTAACTGATCATATAAGTTATACATTAAAATTATTTGATGAAGGAATAGAAAGACCCAATATATTGATTTGGGAAATAAAAAAGTTTTATCCTAAAGAATATAATATTGGCTTAAAGGCTTTAGAGTTTATTGAAAGTGAGCTTGGTAAAAAGATTAATGAAGAAGAAGCCGGAAATATTGCACTTCACTTGATAACAGCTCAGATTAATGGAAAAAGCGATAAAACTGATATTGCTTACAGTATGACCAAAAAGATTCAGGATATACTAAATATTGTGAAATATACATATGATATTGAATTAGATGAACAATCTTTAAACTATGAAAGGTTTATTACTCATTTAAGATTTTTCTTTAAAAGACTTAATAATAAAACACAGTATAGAAATGAAAATGAAGACTTTCTTTTACCACAAGTAAAAGAAAAATATAAAGATGCTTATAAATGTATGCTTAAGATAGAAAAATATTTAAATATAGAGTTAAGTCATGAAGAACAGCTTTACTTGACACTTCATATTAAGCGTATTGTAAATAGATAATATAGAAACAATTAAATATTTAGGATTGTTACTGTTAAATCAGGCAAGACCATATGTTTAAAAATACAAAAGTAATTTAAGTATTATTAAACTTTAGGTCTTGCTTTTTTATATATAAGATTATGATTAATTTAAAAGGAGCGATTGCTTATGAAATACGAAAATCTTGCAAAAGAAATAATTAAAAATGTTGGAGGTAAAGAAAACGTTAGCAGTTTAACTCATTGTATAACTAGATTACGTTTTAAGTTAAAAGATGAAAAAAAAGCCAACACAGATGTATTGAAAAACATGGATGGTGTAGTTACAGTTGTTCAAAGTGGTGGACAGTATCAGGTAGTTATAGGAAATCATGTTCCAGATGTTTATGCAGATGTAGTTGCAGTTGCAGGACTTACTGAAGGTTCAGGAAATAATCCTTCAGAAAAGATGAAGACTTTTGATAAATTAATTGATATTATATCAGGAGTTTTTCAACCAGTACTTGGAGTATTAGCTGCAACTGGTATGATTAAAGGATTTTTATCAATGTTTGTTGCTTTGGGATGGTTAAGTCCTGAAAGTGGTGCTTATACTATACTACAGACAATTGGAGACAGCTTATTCTATTTCTTTCCAATATTCTTAGGACTTACAGCAGCTAAGAAGTTTAATGTAAATCAATTTGTAGCTATGGCAATAGGTGCATCTCTTGTTCATCCTACAATAACAGGAATTGCAGGTAAGACAATTGAATTCTTTGGTATTCCAGTTATAATGCCTTCAGGTGGTTATGCTTCAACTGTTATTCCAGTTATAATTTCAATTGTATTTGCATCTTATGTTGAAAAGTTATTTAAGAAAATTATCCCAGATATTGTTAAAGCTTTTATTGTTCCAATGTTAACTTTAGTAGTAGTAGTTCCTGTTACTTTTTTAGCTATAGGACCAGTAGCATCATATGCTAGTGAAATATTAGGAAATTTAACATTAACAATTTATAATTTAAACTCAACTATAGCAGGTTTATTTATCGGTGGATTCTATCAAATATTTATTATGTTTGGTTTACATTGGGGATTAGTTCCAATAGCAATGAACAATTTCACAGTTTTAGGATACGATCCAATTGTAGCTACTTCAGTTGCAATATGTTTTGCACAAACAGGTGTAGTCTTAGCAATAGCATTAAAAGCAAAAAATAAGAAATTAAAATCATTATGTGTTCCATCAATCATTTCAGGATTCTTTGGTGTTACTGAACCAGCAATTTATGGTATTACATTACCAAGAAAAAAACCATTTATAGTGAGCTGTATAATAGGTGCAGTTACAGGAGGTATCCTTGGTTTCTTTGAATCTAAAAAATATATGCCAGGTGGTTTAGGAATATTTGTTTTACCAAATTTTATAGGACCAAATGGACCTGACAAGGGATTTTATGGAGTTGTTATAGCAATGGCAGCAGGTTTGATTTTAGGATTTTTAGCAATGTTATTTGTAAAATTAGATCCAAAGGATATGGAAGATGATAATTCTAATACAGATGTTTCACAAAATAGTGAAAATACATTAGTTAAACAAGAAGTTATTTCAAGCCCATTAAAAGGAAAATTAACAGAACTAAAAAATGTTGAAGATGAAGCATTTGCTTGTGGTGCATTAGGTAAAGGTATAGCAATAATACCAACAGAGGGGAAAGTTGTAGCTCCAGCAGATGGAATACTTACAACACTATTCCCAACAGGACACGCTATGGGAATCACAACTAATAATGGAGCAGAAATATTAATACATGTTGGTATGGATACTGTAAAATTAGAAGGAAAGCACTTCACATTAAAAGCTAAACAAGGAGACACAATTAAAAAAGGACAGACTTTAGTAGAGTTTGATATTAAAGCAATTGAAAAAGAAGGATATTCTTTAATCACACCAGTAATCATAACAAACTCAGATAATTATTTAGATGTTGTAGAAGTAGATAAAAAACAAATAGATTTTAAAGAAGATTTATTAACAGTAGTAATATAGTTTAGTTTATAAAAATTATTTATTGTAGATATTATGAGTAGTTATAAATATTACTCATAATATCTGGTATGAAATAAAACTTCAGTTATTAGTGAGAATATAGATGTAATTATAATATATTAGTATTAACATAGTATTTGCTAATCATAACACCATAAAGTTACAGTGTGAAGATTGTAACTTTATGGTGTTATTTTTTTATTCTTTAGGAAATTATATTTTTAAAAACTGTGGATAATTAATAAAATATAGATATGATAATTGAAGATAAGATAACAGTAAAACGCATATTAAAGAAGAACTATAATAAATTCAAAAATAAATATTGTTTTCAAGCTCCGAAAAATATGCGAGAGCATATTTATGATGTGGTAAATAAAGCTTTAATGTGTAGCGATATCAAATATGGCTTTGCGGAGTATAGGTGTGTAATATGTGGATGGTATAGGACGATATTTTGTTCGAGCCGAGATAGAGGTGTATTAAATGACATGCTTGAATTGGAATGTTGAGATAGATGTTGTTTATTATCAGGATTAATGTAGGAAGCTGAGGAATCTTGGAAACCTATATTGAATGGTGAAACAATTAGGCAAAAAAGGACTTACTGTTATAAGCAAGTCCTTTAAACATATTCTAAGAACAATTTAAAATAGCATCTACTATTCATAAGTTACTATTACTTTAAGAAATTCTTCAAAAAATTATTATTCTATATTTTCTATAATCTTAGCAACCCATGCACATAAATTAGCTGAGGCTTTTTCAGCTGTTTCTACAACTCTTGCATGGGAATGTTTATGTTTTTGTATTCCTGTTGCCATATTTGTGATGCAAGCTATTCCAAGAACATCTATTCCTAAATAATTAGCAGCTATAGTTTCTGGAACCGTTGACATGCCAACAGCATCAGCACCTTGTCTGCCTATAGAAACTATTTCAGCAGCAGTTTCATAATAAGGGCCCATAAAGCCAGCATAAATGCCTTCTTTATATTCAACATTAATTTCATCTGCTATTGATTTAGCTTTATCTATTAATTCTAATTTATAAGGTTCAGACATATCAGGGAATCTTACTCCAAATCTTTTGTCATTAACTCCAATTAAAGGATTGTCCCCAAATAGATTTATAAAATCCTTTATAAGCATTAATGTACCAGGTTTAAAATCAGTATTTATTCCTCCGCAAGCATTAGTAACTATAAGCTTTTGGATACCTAATTGTTGCATTACATATACAGGATATGTAACTTCCTTCATAGTATATCCTTCATAATAATGAAATCTTCCTTGCATTGCTAATACATCTATTCCTTTTATCTTTCCAAATACTAATCTACCTTCATGACCTTCTACTGTTGATTGAGGAAAATTTGGAATATCTTTATAATCTATATACTCTTTATCCTCTAACACATCAACTAAATTACCTAATCCTGAGCCAAGAATAACTGCAACCTTTGGGTTGAATTTAGTAATTTTATCTTTTATATATTTTGTAGATTCTACAACTTTATCATACATATTATTCATTTTATTACCTCCACTAACTTTTAAACTTAATTTATCATAAAATTGTTGAAAGTAATGATGACATATGTCACAATAGAGGAAAAAATTATCATTTAAATAATACAAATATGGTAAAGGATAAGATTATGAAAAAAATATGCGATTTTCAAACTATAAGTAAGTCCATAGAAAAGTACAATATAAATAAATTTTTCAGTAAAGATATAAATTCTCATGCTGAACTTTTCCTATTCAAGAAAGGAGAACATATTTGTAGAGAAGGTGAAAGTACAAACTATCTTTTTTTCTTAGTAAAAGGAAAAGCAAAAGTTTATTCCTCATTAAGCAATGGGAAAACTCTTTTAATATGTTTTTATAATTCAGTAAAAATGATTGGTGATATTGAATTTATGAAGTTAGAGCCAGCTAATTCAAATATTCAAGTTTTAGAAGATAGTTATTGTATAGGTATTTCTATTCAAAAAGTTAGGGAATATTTATTAGATGATGTTAAGTTTCTACGTTTTATGTGTGAGTCTTTAAGTGAAAAATTAAAAAAATTATCTAAAAATAGTTCAATTAACTTACTTTATCCATTGGAAAATAGATTAGCTAGTTATATATTAGCGACTGGGGAAAGAGTAAATGTTAATGGAGTAGATGTACTAATATTTGATGAAAATTTAACTGAAATAGCAAAACTTTTAGGTACAAGTTATAGACATCTTTTAAGAACATTAAAATCACTTTGTAAAAGTGGTATTCTTAAAAAGAAAAGCTCTTACTTTGAAGTAGTAGATAATAGTATGCTGACAGATCTTGCAGCAGATTTATATAAATAAAACAATTAATAATATATATAAATAAAATAATTTACTATAAAACTATTATGGTAAAATGTAAATTAAGAGGTTTTAAAAATTATATATTTAAAAATGTATAAATTAATTAAATAAAAATAAAGTGGAATAGATAAATGGTATATGTTGCTTTACTAAGAGGAATAAATGTTGGTGGAAAAAATAAAATAGATATGAAATTATGAAAGGGTTGGAATAAATTCTAATTTAAATGACATAATATCTTCACAATATCTTACTTTAAATGTTAAAATAAAAGCTATAGAAAAAATTAGGTGAGGATGTGTTGGAATAAGTATGCAAAAATATAATCAGGATAATCCACAGCTTATTAATTCTATGGTATGCACTATAGATATATTAGGATTTTCACAAATGATAGTAGACTCTTGTAGTAAAGGATATGGAGACAAGCTGCTTAATGAGGTTAACTTTCTTATAAATAAGAACAAACAATGTATAATACCAAATAAGTACAGTCAAGGAAAGATAAAAATATATACTGATAATATGATTGTTGGATATCCTATAAAGGATGATGGAGAAGAAGAGTTAAATGAAATATTGGATAATGTATCAGAATATCAATTTAACTTAGCAATAGAAGGTCTTTTTGTTAGAGGCGGAGTAAGTGTAGGTGAATTTTATATAAATGAAGATATTGTTTTTGGACCTGCTCTTTTGGATGCGCATGATGCTGAGAGTAATCTAGCTTGCTATCCAAGAATTATATTAGATTATAAGACAGTAAGTAGATTACAAAAGTACATAAATAATTATGATGTTGCACCGCAACACAAGAAAATACTTATTGATAGTGATGGCCAGTGGTTTTTAAATTATTTAAATACTATATTTAAATATTACATAGAATGCAATAATGAATATGAGTTTGAAAGAGTGCAAATAGAGTTACTTCTTAGGCATAAAGTTAAGGTTGAAGAAATGCTAGAATTAAATAAAAAAAATATAAAAGTATGGGATAAATATGTATGGACAGCTAATTATCATAATTATTTCTGTGACTTATATTTTCCAAATGAGAAGCAGTTAAAAATATCAAGAAAGAGTTTACTTTCATGGCCTAGAGAAATTTCAAAAAATGATTTTTAATACTATAGATCATATAATTGAGGAAGAAATTAAATTTATTTATATATATTTTCAGTAAAAGTATTGTAATGATATAAATAGTATGTTATTATAAATGAGTAGCAAAGTTGCTAACAAAAAGGTTTCATTTAGGTAAATAGTTTCTCAAAAATTAGAGATTATTATATCAATTTAGAATCTTTAATTTTAGGAGGAATATTTATGACAGATAAGACAATAACATGTAGAGATTGCGGAAGCGAATTCATATTTTCAGTAGGAGAACAAGAATTCTATAAAGAAAAAGGATTCGATAATGAGCCAACAAGATGTATATCTTGTAGAAGAGCTAAAAAAGAACAAAATAGAAGATAATTTTAGATTGTTAGAGGTTATAGTTTAAACTATAACCTTTTTTGATGTTTTATTATAATAAATTATATATAATAAAACCTTATTTATTATATAATGATATCATTTTTTCTTCCATATAATATGCAGTTTTGTAAGAAGTACTCCAGTATCACTTGTAATATTATGAATTGTATTAATAGAGCTACTTTCATCATAAATTACTTCAGATGAAATATGTAGTGTATCTCCATCAGTTGTTTCCTTTTTAAATAATACCTTAATGTTGAATAAATTATATTCGCTTAAAATAGATCTTGGTAAAGTATCCATAGCCATTTCAATATACTTTACATTATTAACATGCCCATAAGAGTCTATATCACTATATCTAACTGGATAGTTTTTCAGATAGTCTGTTTTTTGAATTTTAGGAATATCATCTAAAACAGGTACTTCATCGAGTTCTTTTTTTAGACCATATATTTTGCTTTGTTCAGGAGATATTCTCATAGGACGCCTCTTTTCAAAATCTATTAATATAGCAGTTGAAAAAACTTCTCCTATAACTTTTCCTTCAGAGTTCATAATAGTATTTTGCCTATAACCATAGAATTTTTTTGTACCTAATACCTTAGTTTGAACTGTTATTTTATCTCTTAATTTAGGGTATTCATATATAGTTATATCATATTTTAAAAGTACCCAAATACAATTATTTTGAGCAAAGCCTTCCTTAGTTTCTCCTAAAGAATCAGATTGGGATATAATAACATCCCATAAGAAATCTCCTAAAGATGAAAATTTGCATTTATGTTCAGAGTCAACATCAAAAAAATTTATTGTATATTCCTTTTCAAAAATATTATTCAATTATAGTTCCTCCTTTTATAAAGTTTGCATGTGTTTATATTAAATATTGTATCATAGTTTTATAAATTTCATATATTTTACAGGAGATATAGAGATTAATGGACTGGATAAATATTAATAAATATTTCTATAAATACTATAGTTTAAGTATTGCCAATTATTGATTGCTTGTTACATATGTGGTAGAGTTTTTAATAGTTGGAAAATTAAATGAATATATTAAATATGATTTTTAAAGTAGCTTAAATAGGAGGTAAGGGAAACTTTTCAGGTGGATCAGTATATATACATCATTTTAAAGAGTTATCAAGCAAAAGAATAATTTAAGAAATACTTAAGGAGGTTAAAAGAAAATGAAACGAGTTTATTTAGCAAGTCCATTTTTTAATGATACAGAGGTTGAATGTTTAGAAATAGTTGAGAAAATATTAGAAGAAAAGGGGTTAGAGGTGTTTTCACCTATGAGAAATCCAATGGATAAACATGCTGAAGTTGGTTCTCGTCAATGGTCAATTGAAACATTTATGAATGATTTAAAACATATTAAGTGGTCCGAAATAGTTGTGGGTATATATCATGGGAACTATTCAGATAGTGGAACAGCATGGGAACTTGGCTATGCGTATGCCACTGACAAACCTGTTATCTTAGTTCATGTTGGTAAAGATAGTAATCTTATGGTACATGAGGGTTCACATGCTAATATAACATTAGATGAACTTAAAGATTATGATTTTAATAAGTTAACTAGTTCTTTTTATACAGGAGAAATGCTTTAATTAATAGAATTAAAGCATTTTAATAAGAAGAAATCAAAAGACTTATAACAACAAATTCATATAAATTTTCCTCTTATGATGATGAGCTATGGGGAATGAGCAATGGCAAACATAAAAAACACATTTTAAATGATTAAAAATGCCCTCTGCTTGTCAATAATTTAAATAGTTAAATAGTTAAATAGTTAAATATAAGGGGGGCTAGAATATGAAAGTAAGCAAAAAGATAGCAATTATAATTTTAGCAATAAGTGTTTTTTTGATAAGTGATATAATAAGAGTTTCTGCAAATACATCGAATGATCTCAAATCTATAGGATTAAATAGCGAAAGTTTTGTTGAATATATGAATAATTTAGATATAAGTAAGGAAGAGATTGAGGAAATAGTAGATAAGGGTAAAGAGTTATCAGAAAATATTAAAGATAAAACCAATATTAAGGAATTTAAAATAAGTGAGTTAGTAAATATATATAAAGAAATAACTTCAATAGCTAATAATTTAAATCTTAATATAGATTTCAGTTTTAAAGACGGAAATTTTAACCTTAAAGAGAAAAATAGAGATGATATAATATTTAAGGGGAATGTGAATGATTTAGGGAAATATTTTGAGTTTTATAAAAATAATACTCAACTATTTGCCAAAGAAGTACTAGGAAATATTGATAATAAAGAAATTCTTGATAACATAGGAGAAGTTGTAGAAGAAGAGTTTGGGGGATCCAGAGAAACATTAAATAACATTTTAATGATAGATGAAAATGAAGATATTAATGATTCAATAAATAGAGAAGATCAAAATAAATTTAGCACAAATAATGAAGAAATAAATAATAAAGGTAATTATAACGAAAGCAAAAAAGGGAATTTCGGAGCAGTATTTTATATTTTTATTTTGACTGGTGCCTTTTTTACAATTATGATTGCGTATATAAAATTTAGAAAATAAAAGCTAGCTCTACATATCTATTTATTAAATAAACTCACAACACAGTGATTTTAAAAATAGAAATTAATAAATGCTGGAACATTTATAAATAAATAATATTGTGTATGTAAAAAGAAGTAGATAATCTACTTCTTTTTACATACATATTAATAAGCTAGTAAAATAATAATATACTTATAGATATTACTAAAGATAATTATTATAATAATATAGGGGGTGTTTAAATGGATAACTACAATTTTATAAATGATTTGTTTGATAAAATAAATGAAGAAAACAATAAAATAACACCAGCTAATATCATGTTAATTGGAAAGACTGGAGTCGGGAAAAGCACTTTAATTAATAGTATATTTAGGGAAGAGCTAGCTAAAACAGGAATTGGAAGACCAGTTACTCAGCATCTAAAAAAAATTACTAAAGAAGGAGTTCCAATAAATTTATATGATAGCAGAGGACTTGAGCTTGATAAAAATGTTCAAGAAAAAGTTAGAAATGATATAGATATTGAAATAGATAGAATACATAGAAATAAAGATATAAATTCTGATGATTTAATACATGTGGTTTGGTATTGTTTAAATTCTTCTTCAAATAGAATTGAAGATTTTGAAATTGAATGGATACGAGATTTATCTAAAAAAGTACCTGTTATTATAGTATTAACTCAAAGTTTTAGTGATAACTCTTTAGAACTTGAAAAATATATAGATAACATGAATTTAGATATAAGAGGAATTCAAAGAATACTTGCTGAGCCAATAAAATTTGGAAGTATAGAGATACCTAGCTTTGGATTAAATGAGCTTGTCGAGAAAACTTATCAAATTTTGCCTCAAGGGATAAGAAGGGCTTTTAATAATGCCCAGAAAGTAGATTTAAAAAGAAAAGTAGATGCAGCTACTAAATGGGCTCTTGGATATATTGGTACTTCTTTTGGAGTTGGTTTTTCTCCAATTCCTTTTTCAGATTCAGCTATTCTTATACCCGCACAAGTAGGTATGCTTGCACATATAACCACTATTTTTGGTGTTAAAGTAGACAAAGAACTACTAGTAGCCATAGCCTCAGGAGTTGGAGGCATTGCAGGAGCAACTGTTGCAGGAAAGACAATAGTAAGCAACCTTCTTAAGTTTATACCAGTTGCAGGTACTATTATTGGAGGAGCAATAAGTGGTACAACAGCAAGTGTATTAACAACAGCTTTAGCTTTTTCTTACATAGAAGTTATGAAAAGGGTAGCCTCCAATCAATATGAAGGAAAAGCTACTAAAAGTGAAGAAATATCTCAAATGATGTATGACGAATTAAAAAAGCATTTTAATAAAAGCTAAATTGATAATAAACAATAGTATATAAACATTAATATTCTTAACTACTTTATAGAAAAACCTATGCTAAGCAACTTAACATAGGTTTTCACTTTAATAATATTTTTATATAATCAATGAAAATCTTCATTAAAATAATATCTCCAGATATTTATAAATAATTTAAAAGTCCTTTGCCATAAGAAATATACTATTATAAGTATAAAAAGTATTAAAGCTAAAAGTATAATCTTCTTAAAGTTTAATTTGTTATTTAAAAGTGTTATTATAACCTCCAATATAAGTACTGATATAATTACTATTAAACATAACTCAAAAAATAAAATGAGAAATATGTAATAGTAACCTATAGATATAAAAAAGGAAGTAAAAAGTATTGTAAATAGACTTAAAAAATTATTATTAGTGGAAATAACTTATATCTTAATGACTTATGATTTTTAAAAGCAAAAAATTCATATATTAAGAATATCATAGATAAAATTAGTTTTATAATATATTAATTTATACAAATTCTAATCCTCCAGTTTATTCAAAAATATATTATTTTGTAGTAAAAAACTTTTTAATATTTCTATTTGCCCAAAATATTAAAAATACGGCTATACTTAAAAATACTATTGAAAAACTATAATCTTTAATAGTATTTTTAAGCAAATTTTTTATAAATATATTTAATATTGAAAATCCTAAAGAATTTTCAAATACTATCTCTAATTCAATAGCAGTAAGTTTAAAGTGATTAAAATATAAAATAATAACTTTTTTAAAAGATTTAACTTTTAATAATGAATACTTATTTATATTTATAAAAAAATCATCATATAAAAAGGGAATATATAGTAAATTTATAAGAAAAATATAAAATACTTCTTTAGTTAGAAAAATAGTAAGGATATTAAGTATTGATAGGATATAAATTTTTTTTATAACAATCACCTTCTAAAGTAAAATAATGTAAAATTAGCAAATAATATATATTATATCATGAATTAATTTATTAGTAATGTTTTAAAGAGTTTAATTGGCTAATAATAATTTTTAATTATAAAATTGAATAGGACTTTATTAAAAATAAATTTGAAGTAATAAAAAATACTGCCAAGTAAATAGATTATTGGCAGTATTTTTATGCATTTTTATAGTTTTATTTATCAATAACTTTAAAGTAATTTCCTTTAATTATATCATCTGCAATTTTGAATACATCTTTTAAATGGTTTTCTTCATTTTCATCTTTTGGAGTGCCCATAATATCTCCATTGTTTAATATTGTTGCATTTCTATTTGTATTAACTAGGACTCTCCCCATAGATGTATTATCAAATTTAGATCTTTCAACACCTAAAAGATAAGAAATTGTAGGTAAGAAATCCACTTGTCCACCAGCTTTAGATATAGTGGTAGCTTTTAAATCTTTATTATAAATTATAAAAGGTATTTTCTTATCATTTTCTTGCCACCAGTTTTCATTTAATGGAGCATCTTTTATTTCTTCTTCATAGAATTTATGAACACCACCATGATCTCCATATATCATTAAAACTGTATTATCTAATTGACCATTCTTTTCAAGTTCCTCAATAAAAAGCTTTATTGCTTCATCTGCGTATCTTACACTTTGGAAATAACCACCTAACATATTATCGTCTAATTCCTTAGGTAGATTTAATAACTTTTTATCTTCTGGCATTTCAAATGGACCATGACTTGTTAAAGTAGCAATGAAAGTATAAAATGGTTGATTTTCTGATTTAATCTTATTTGCAATTTGTTTTAAATACGATTCATCAGATAGCCCTGGTCCAATTACCTCATCAATATTAAATTCATTTATATCCCATAGCTTATCAGCACCAAAAGATTTATGAGGCTCGGCCCAGTTCCAACTTCCAGGTAATTCTGCATGAGTTGAAATTGTTGTATATCCTTCATTGTTTAATATATTTTGTAAACTATTATATTTGGTCCAAGGATATGTTGGGAATGTACTAGTTGCTCTGATAGGGAAAATAGATGTATTAACCATCAAATCACAATCAGAGCTAGTTCCAGAATTATTTTGCTCATAAATATTATCAAAATATAAACTTCCAGAAAGCAGCTTGTTTAAAGTAGGCGTAATTTCTTGTCCATAAACTTTTTTATTTATAACAAAATTTTCTAATGATTCAACTTGAATTGCAATTAAGTTTTTTCCTTTAAGCATTCCGAAATACTCATTATCTGGAATATCTTCTTTATTATTATTTATCCAAGATTGTACATCATTTATATCTAAATCAGATAACTCTTTGTTTCTTCCTACAAAATATTTTAAATCAAACCCATGATAGCCTAAAGGGCTCATATCACTAAATGTTTGAAAAGGGGCCCAAGATAATCTTAAAAATGATTGTCCAGGTATTGTACCTTTTATATCAATTATATAGTGAGAAATAAAAATAATAAGTGCACTTAATGAAAATACTATAGCAGTTTTTAAAATTCTTAATGATAATCTTGAATTATCATTATACTTTCTTAATTTATCAAATTTAAATAAGATAAAGAACACTATAAAATCTATAACAAATAATAAATCTACAGGTCTAAAGTTTATTAAATTTTTACCAATAGGGTTAAATATTTCTGGATGAAGCAAATGTCTAATTGATAAGAATGTTCCATTATTCCTGTAGTACCATATATCTGCAATAAATAATATTGTAATAATTACATTAATTATTAATGCAGTCCACATTTTCCCCTTGTATTTAAATAAGAACATAATACTTAATATTAATGTTATTATAACTAAATGTGCTCCAATAGCAGGAACTCCAAAATACATAGTTGAAAAATTTATACTAGATGAATTTGTAGTTCTAAGCATTGAGAGTAAAAGCATAGATTTTGCTTGAAGTATCAATACCATAAGTATAAATAGCCAATTATTTAATACTATTTTTTTAAATTTTTCTTTCATATGATTTCCTCCGAAATAAACTATTTCTTTTCAATTTATTTTATCTTAAATATAGAATTAACGCCATATAAAAATTATTATGTCAAAAAAAAGTAATATTCAACTTTAACAAGTATTATATTTACTCTTTTAAATTACAAATGTATAATTATTCTAAAGGAGGAATTATTAGAATTATTAGAAAAATATAATATTATATAATGAGGGTGATAATTAGTAGGGTGAAAAAATAAAGTTAATAAATTATTGACGGAAAAAGTAGAAAAATATTGCTAGAATATACAATGTGATTTATAAAAATTAAAATTAAATAATTTAATTTAGGGAGGAATCATTATGTCACAAAAAAATAAGCTCTCTCATGATGCTTATGGTGGAATAAGTGGAGAAAATTACACGCCTTATATTTCAGTTAAGGATGCATTGCCAGAGTTAACTATAGCATCCATAGTAGTTGGATGCATATTTGCAGCAGTTTTTGCAGCTGCAAATGTATATTTAGCATTAAAGGTAGGTATGACTATTGCAGCTATAATACCTACATCAATACTTGGGACAGCCCTATTATATGCCTTTGGACGAAAAAGTATTTTAGAATCAAATATGGTAGCAGGAATAGCAGGAATAGGAGAATCTTTAGCTGGAGGTATCGTATTTACATTACCTGCTATCGTTATATGGAATGGAGATATTACATTATTACAAATAGTTACTATTACTATTCTAGGAGGGATCTTAGGGATTTTATTTGTTATTCCTCTAAGAAAATATCTAATGGTTGAAGAACACGGAAAGCTAGCATTCCCAGAGAGTATGGCTGCATCTGAAGTTCTTGTTAACTCAACAGTAGGTGGTACTGGGCTTAAAAGTGTTATAACTGGTTTAACTGGTGGTGGAATATATAAATTTTTATCAGGTGGATTATTGTTATGGTCTGAAAGTCCTACATGGATGATAAACATGTCACAAAACGGTAAATCTATATTTCAAAGTATGTTTGGAGTTGATGCTTTAGCTTCACTTCTAGGCGTTGGTTTTATAGTTGGAACAGAAGCTGCTCTTTATATGTTTGCAGGCGGTGCAATAGCTTATTTTGGACTTATACCATTAATTAAATTTTTTGGCGATGGAGCTGTCAATGCAGTATTCCCAGCAACTGTTCCAATTGCAGAGATGACTGCAAGTGCTATAAGGGGAGAATATATAAGATATATTGGTGCTGGAGCTGTTGCAGCAGGCGGATTTATAAGCCTTGGAAAATCAATTCCAATAATAGTTAAATCAATGAAAGCTGCTTTTTCAGGAATGAAGGCTTCAGGTGGAGATGTAAAAAGAACAGATAAAGACTTACCAATGACTTGGGTTATTGGAGGTGCAACATTAGTGTTTCTGTTGTCTTGGTTGTTACCGATTACAGGTATCCATCCAATAGGAGCTTTATTAGCAGTATTATTTTCATTTTTATTTTCTGTTGTATCTGCAAGAATATGTGGAATTATTGGAGCATCTAACAATCCAGTATCTGGTATGACAATAGCAACTTTATTGTTTATAACTGGAATTTTAAAAGCTATAGGAGTTGTTGGCAATAGGGGGATGATAATGGCTTTACTCGCTGGTGCTATAGCTTGTGTTGCAACTGCTGTTGCAGGAGGAACTTCCCAAGCTTTAAAAACTACATTTATTTTAGGAGGAACTCCTAAAAATATAGAAATTGGATTAATTATGGGATTAATAGTATCAGCAATTGCTGGAGGAGCTGCAATGCTATTATTAATCAATATCTATGGTATTGGTGGAGAAGCTGGTCTTCCGGCACCACAAGCAACTCTAATGTCAATGGTTGTCCAAGGTGTTATGGATGCACAATTACCATGGACTTTAGTTCTAGTAGGAGCTGCAATAGGTATTGCAATTGAAATATTAGGACTACCTGTATTACCAGTTGCATTAGGCATATACTTACCAATAAATTTAAGCGTTGGTATTTTAGCTGGTGGTATAATTAGAGTTATAGTAGATAAGAAATTTAAACATGACGAAGAAGTTAAGAAAGAAAAAGTTGAAAAAGGTATATTAATTTCTTCAGGATTAGTTGCTGGAGATGCCTTGATTGGTATTTTAGTAGCTGGGTTAACAGGATTTGGAATTAATGAAGTTGTTGGAATAGGTCCTAAGTTATTACCTGTATTAGCTGAAAGTAAAGAATTTGCTTTAGTTATGTTTTTAATTTTAACTTATTTAGTATATAAATATATTATAAGTGATAAGAAAAAGGAAAGTAAGGCTAATTAAATTATTGGAGAATAATAATGTTTAATAATAGTAAAAAGCAAGAAAACTTCTTGTTGTATATACCAGTAAAGAAACACAAGGCTTTTGAAGAAAAAAATAATAGAGTATATTTGATATTTCATCATGATAAATTAATAGAAAAAATAGCTAGAAAGTTATTTAAAAAGCCGGCTATTACTGATATAGAACTAGATGAATTAGGAAGTGAAGTCTGGAGATTAATTGACGGTGATAAAAATATTCTTCAAATAGTTGAAAAAATGAGAGAAAAATTTGGAGAAAAATGTGAACCTGTTAATGAAAGATTAATTTTATTTATTCGTTATTTAAATAAAAGAAACTGGATAAATTTTAAGAAAAGTATATAATAAAAAGAGCTAGAGGTAAGTATTTCTAGCTCTTTTAAGCTCGTACTCCAATAAAGAGGTTTATACTATATAATAACTAAATAAATCTTATTAATAGTAGTGGATTGACTAAGAACCCCGCAACCTACTAAAGTATAATTTGCTTAAAATATAAAAAAGTATATTATTTAGGTCTTGAGTATCATATAGGATATGAAGTGAATTCTTTGCAAGCTACAGGATTTGAATCAAATATTTTACAGATTAATATAACAATAGTATTAATAATTAAATATAATATATTATCAGTAATTAAAAGGAGTTTTATTATGGAAAGTCCCTAAGCTAACACCTTTAGTAATATTTATATTTTGTTCTGCTATAAATGATAATTTAAACTATATAAATTATTTGTACACTAGATATAGAAAAAGGATAGATAACATAAATAACAATGAAAAAGTTATTAAAGTAAATAAGAATATGAAAGAAGTTTTAAAAGATTTATTTAAATAAATCTAAAAAGGGCGCAATCTTAGAAATTTATTTAATATAAAACTTATTCAATTTCAAGTAAGCTTTATTTCATTAAAAAAGATAATCTCTTATTTCTATAAAGGGAGTCGCGTTTCGCGACTCCCTTTTAAACCATTGATTTTACTTGATTAAAGACGTTTTTAAACTTAAATAGAAATTTTTCTATATTATTTATATATTCGCAAAAATGAAAGTTCTAATTTGGTAATCTCTTTTATCTACTAATATCAAAATTTATTTTGATACAGCCCCTTTTTTATTTAATAAAAAGAAAAATATAAAATTAAATATCTATATAATGTATAAAGGGATAATTATATAAAAAAAGCAATTTTGTTATATTTATTGATGTTATTATACAAGAAATAGTTAGAGATTTATTTTATAATATGCTTGTAGTCAAAATAATAATATGTGAATTCAATTTATCTATTTTATGTTAATTAAAACAATTAACGTTTAAAATAGGACATATTTAATTATGCAGATTATAGTTGAAACATATATACTATGGAAAATATAATTATTAAGAATAGAGGGTGATTTAATGTTAGGTAGACTATTAGGCTATGAAGTAAATAATAAAGAAATTAGATTAAAGTATGAAAGAAATGAAGCTACTATAACAATTATTAATGATGGGGTTGTTAATTTTTTTGTTCCATTTCACAGAAAAGAGAGAAACTCTAAGGCAGTTGAAAATTTGAATATAGAAAGTTCTAGTTTTTCACTAGAAAAAACTGAATATACTTTAAATATATTAACAGAAAAATTAAAAATTGTTGTTAATGATAATTTTAAGATAGATATTTACGATAAAAATGAAAAGGTTTTATGTAGGGATTATAGGGATACAAGAAATCCATTTAAAAGAAGAGGAAATAATCTTGATCTTGCAGCTGAAGAAGGACATAGTTTAAATGGACATCAAGATTTTAAGGTTTATGTAGCAAAGACAATGGAAGATGATATGTATTTTTATGGTCTAGGAGAAAGAACAGGATCTTTAAATAAGAAGGGTTATCATTATAAAAATTGGAATACTGATGATCCAAGTCCTCATGGAGAAACATTTGAGCAATTATATAAATCAATACCATTTTTAATATCATTAAAAGATGAAGAAGCATTTGGAATATTCTTCGACAATCATTTTGAAAGTCATTTTGATATGGGAAAAGAAAATTCAGAATACTATTATTTTGGAGCTGTAGAAGGTAACTTAGATTATTACTTCATATATGGACCAGAAGTAAAAAATGTAGTAAATGAATATACAAAGCTTACAGGAAAAACTCCTCTTCCTCAATTGTGGACATTAGGATATCAACAATGTAGATGGTCATATGCACCTAAAGAAAGAGCTTTAGAGATAGCAAAAGCTTTTAGAGATAAGGGAATTCCTTGTGACACATTATATTTAGATATAGATTATATGGATGGTTTTAGAGTATTTACTTGGGATAATAAAAAATTTGAAAATCCAAATGAGTTTACTGATGAGCTTAAGAATATGGGATTTAAAGTTGTTACAATTATAGATCCTGGTGTAAAAATAGATAAAGAATATAATATATATGATGAAGGAATGAAAAATGACTATTTTGCAAAAGACAAAGACGGAATAGTATATAAAAATAAAGTTTGGCCAGGAGATTCAGTTTATCCTAACTTTATGAGTTCGGAAGTTAGAAAATGGTGGGCAAAAAATCAAAAGATTATGATGGATGCAGGTGTTTCAGGAATATGGAATGATATGAATGAACCAGCTAGTTTTAATGGACCATTACCAGATGATGTAGTTTTTAATGAAGATGGGTTAGAGGTTACTCATAAAGAAATACATAATATATATGGGCATATGATGAGTAAATCTACTTATGAAGGAATAAAGGAAACCACAAATAAGAGGCCATTTGTAGTTACAAGAGCATGCTATGCAGGCACTCAAAAATATTCAACTATTTGGACTGGAGACAATCAAAGTACATGGGAACATTTGAGAATGTCTATTCCTATGTTAATGAATTTAGGTTTAAGCGGAATGAGTTTTTGTGGAACAGATGTTGGGGGATTTGGACATGATTGTACTGGTGAGTTATTAAGTAGATGGGTACAAGTAGGAACATTTACACCATTATTTAGGAATCATTCAGCAATGGGAACTAGAGATCAGGAACCATGGGCATTTGATAAAGAAACAGAGGAAATTAATAAAAAATATATAAATCTTCGTTATAAGTTAATACCTTATCTATATGATTTAATGTGGAAGTGTGAAAATACTGGATCACCAATTATTAGACCTCTTCTATTTGAATATCAAAGTGATAAGAATACTTATGAAGTAAATGACGAATTCCTTTGTGGAGATAGTATTTTAGTATCTCCAGTAGTTGAACAAGGTATGAGACAAAAACTTGTTTACTTACCAAAAGGAAGTACATGGATAGATTTTTGGACTGGCGAAAGCTATAATGGAGGACAATATATAATAAAAGAATCCCCTTTGAATACTTGCCCTATATTTGTAAAAGCAGATTCCATTATTCCAATGAGCATAGAACAAAATTATATTGGTGAAAAAGAGAGTGATGAACTAATTTTAAACCTATATTTAAGCGAAGAAGAAAATGAGTTTAAATATATTCATTATAATGATGATGGTGAAAGTTTCGAGTATAGAAATGGAATATATAATGAATATGAAATAATTGTATCTAATAAAGAAAGCATTGATATAAAATTTATAATAAATAAGAATAATTATATTAAAAAATATTCTAAAGTTAAGTTTATAATAAATAATTTAAAAACAAATAAGAAAATAACATTAAACGGTAAAGAAATTAGCTTAAATAATAATTCTATAGAAATGAATATGTAAAAAATAAAAGCTAGTAGAATTAGAAATATCTACTAGCTTTTATTTAAGTATTTAGTTTTTTATTTATATATAAAATTAAAAGTATATTATTTAACAAATTCAACTACATCTTCAAAAGATCTTCTAGTTTTAGGGGCAGGATTTTCATTTCTATATCCTAATGCTAGCATACATGATATGTTAAAGTGATTAGTATCTAGAAGATTTCTATCACTTAATATTTTTATAACAGCTTTAGCATCATATCCACCTATAGTGCATGAATCAATTCCAATTAAAGCTGAAGTAGTTAGCATTGTACCAAGTGCAATGTATACTTGTTCTCTTGAATAATGGTTTATTTCTTTTTCATTATTTTTAAATCTATTATCATTTACATCTTTTATCATCTTTAACATTATATCTGCAACTTCTTTTGGTAAATGTTTATCTTCATTGAATAATTTATTTAAATATTCAGAATCTGCTTTTAAATCATTTGCTGCTCTATTTAAAAGTATTACTAAATGGCTACAAGAAGGAATTTGTTTTTTGCCACCTAAAGCAACGGCAGCTAATTCATTTTTTAAGTCTTCATTAGATATAACCAAGAATTTCCAAGGTTCAATACCAATTGAGCTTGGAGATAATCTACCACTTTCAAGTATTAAATTTAAGTCTTCATCATTGATTTTTTTATTTTTATCAAATTCTTTACAAGCATATCTATTATTTAAAGCATTTAAAATTTCAGTATTGTTCATATTAAACTCTCCTTTATTAATTAATATTTATAAACTTTACAATTTAAATTATAATATATAAAGTAGTATAATGAATAAGGTATCTCAAAACAAGTAGGCAAGTTTTCTTTAGTTAGTTACAAAAAAGTAAGTAATGGAGGCTAAATTATGAGTAATTATATTGAAAAAAAGAAATAAACGAAGAAGATGTTAAATATGCTTTAGATATATTATCAGGAAAGTGGAAACTAAAAATAATGATAGAAATTTGGAAAAATGAAAGCATACGTTTTAATCAATTAGAAAAAAATGTAGATGGTATATCTAGTTTAATGCTAACAAGATGCCTTCGTGAACTTGTTGAATATAAAATAATAGAAAGAAAACAATTTAATGAAATACCTCCACATGTAGAGTATTCTTTAACAAAGCTTGGAAAATCTATTTGTCCAATAATACATTCATTAGAAGAGTGGGGAAATAAGGTTAAAAGTGAAATTAATAAAAAATAATGTATATCATTGATGAATATACATTATTTTTTATTTTATACAATTTAAAATGTTTTTTTGTGAATTTAAGTTGACTTATAATATAAAAAGAGATAATATAAGTACAAGAATATTAATTGTATAAAATTAAATTTTAAACAATGCAAAATAAATGGAGGAATATTAAATGAATTTTTATGATTTTAATGCTAAAGATATTGATGGAAAAGAAATAAATATGAGTAACTATAAAGAAAAGGTAATTTTAGTAGTTAATACTGCAAGTAAGTGTGGTTTTACTCCTCAATATGCAGATTTAGAGAAATTGCACAAAGAATTTAATGAAAGTGGATTAGAAATATTGGGATTCCCTTGTAATCAATTTTTAGAACAAGAACCTGGAAATAACAAGGAAGTTAAAAGCTTTTGTGAAATAAATTATGGAGTAACATTTAAATTATTTGAAAAGATAGACGTAAGAGGCCTTACTGCACATCCAATATTTAAATTTTTATGTGAAAAAGAAAAGTTTAAAGGATTTGATTTAACTAAACCAAATGGAAAACTATTAAATAGTATATTAAATGAAAAATTCCCAGAATACTTAATTGATGATTCAATAAAGTGGAATTTTACAAAGTTTCTTATTGATAGAGAAGGGAATGTTGCAGGAAGATTCGAACCAACAGTAGATCCTCTTGATATGGTTGAAAATATAAAGAAATTACTATAATTAAAAGGAGATAATTTCATGAGCTTTTATGAATATTCTGCAAAAAATATAGATGGAAAAGAAATAAATATGAGCGATTATAAAGGAAACGTAATTTTAGTTGTTAACACAGCAAGTAAATGCGGCTTTACCCCTCAATTAAAAGATCTTGAAGAACTCTATAAAGAATATAAAGATTCAGGTGTAGAAATATTAGGTTTTCCATGTAATCAATTTTTAAATCAAGAGCCAGGAGAGAATAAAGAAGTTAAGAACTTTTGTCAAATAAATTATGGAGTTACATTTAATATGTTTGAAAAAATAGATGTTAATGGAAGTAATACTCATCCTATATATAAATATTTAAAAGAACAAGAAAAAGGATTATTAACGAAAGATATTAAGTGGAACTTTACTAAATTTTTAATTGACAAAGAAGGGAATGTTATAAAAAGATATTCTCCAACAACCTCTCCTTTAAAAATAAAAACAGACATAGAAAAACTATTATAAATATAAATTACGTTTATAATAGATATTGACATAAGAGCTTTAAAAATGTAAAATCAATTTAATTTAATAAAATTAAATTTGATATTTATATTGTAGGTGAATAATATGAATGAATATAATAATCTAAAGTTAGATAATCAAATATGCTTTTCTCTTTATGCCGTATCACGAGAAATAATAAAACTGTATAAGCCAATATTAGATAAAATCAATCTTACTTATACTCAATATATAGTAATGCTTGTATTGTGGGAAGAAAGAAAAGCAACTGTAAAACATCTTGGAAATAGATTACATTTAGATTCTGGAACTTTAACACCATTACTAAAAAAGTTAGAAGGAATGGAGCTTATAACTAGATATAGAGACAAAAATGATGATAGAGTTGTTATAGCTGAATTGACTAAAAAGGGCTCTGATCTTCAAGAAAAAGCAAAAGATGTTCCAAGTAAGATGATGTGTAATATTAATATCTCAAAGGAAAAAGCTATTGATTTAAAAAGAAATTTAGATGAATTACTTAAGAATTTAGAATAACTTTAAATGGAGTGTATTTAATTTTTAAATTAAATATGCTCTATTTTTATATAAACAAATTTATTGCATAAAACCTTATACTAGAGTACTATATTAGGTGTTTATTAAAAAAACGGAGTGATTAATAATGGAAGAAAGATTACAAAAATATATGGCTAGATGTGGTGTAGCATCTAGAAGAAAATGTGAAGAAATCATATTAAGTAGTAAAGTAAAAATAAATGATAAGGTTGTAAATGAGTTAGGGGTAAAGATAGATCCTTATAAAGATAAAGTATTTTATAATGGGAAAAGAATACTCCCTGAAGAAAATAAGCTATACATAATGTTAAATAAGCCAGAAGGATATATAACTTCTGTAAAAGATGAAAAAGGTAGAAAAACTATATTAGATTTAGTAAAAGTTAATGAACGAATATATCCTATAGGAAGATTAGATTATGATAGTTCAGGATTAATTTTATTAACTAATGATGGTGATATATATAATAAAATAATACATCCAAGAGTTGAAGTTGAAAAGAAATATATAGCATTATGTAAAGGTGTATTTTCTGATGAAGAAATTAAAAAATTTGAAAATGGAATTGATATAGGTGGGTACATAACTGCTAATGCAAAAATAAAGCTTATTGATAAAGAGAAGGATAAAAAGACTAATACAGTTAATTCCTTAGTTGAAATTATAATTCATGAAGGGAAAAATAGACAAATAAGAAAAATGTGTTCTGCACTTGGTCATGAAGTTATAACATTAAAAAGAGTAGCTGTAGGAGATATAAAATTAGGTTATTTGAAAAGAGGAGAATGGAGAAATTTAACTGAAGATGAGTTAAATTATATTAATTCATTATAGGGGGAAATATGTACAGATATGTAGGAAATATAAGTGATCTATCGCATTATATAGTAAAGGATTTTGTGTTAAATAAAAAGATAGCTATAGATGCAACATTGGGCAATGGACACGATACTGATTTTTTATCTAGTATATTTGAAAAAGTTTATTCTTTTGATATACAAAATCAAGCTTGTGATAATTACAAACTAAAAGAAATTAAAAATGTAGAAATAATAAACGATTCTCATCATTTATTAAAGAAATACATTGATGAAAATGTTGATTGTATAATGTATAACTTAGGTTTTTTACCTGGAGGAGATAAGGAAATTACTACATTACATAATACATCTTTAGAAAGTATAAAAGAAGGGCTTAAGATTTTAAATAGTGGTGGATTAATGACAATATGTATTTATAGAGGCCATTATGAAGGTAAAATTGAAGAATCTTGCATTTTGGAGTATTTAAAAAATTTACCTAAAAATAAGTTTGGAGTCATGGTTCAATCATATCTAAACCGTGAAGATATCTCACCTTTACTTGTAGTTATAGAGAAAAAATAAAATTGACAACTTTACAATTTATTACAAGTTTTTATAAGAAATATATAATAAAATGAAATGATTATTGATGAATTATTCAAAAAGTGATAATATATAAATATAGGTTTATAAGTAAAAGTTGTTAAGTTTAACGAAAAGAAGGGATACGGATGGATAATAATCTGAATGAAAACTCAAAAGATTTAATGCGATTAATACAAGCAAGATTTTCAAGATTAAGTAAAGGACAAAAATTAATTGCAGAATATATCTTAAAAAATTATGATAAGGCTGCTTTTATGACTGCAGCAAAATTAGGGGTCTCTGTTGGGGTTTCAGAGTCAACAGTAGTTAGATTTGCTAATGAATTAGGTTTTTCTGGCTATCCTAAGCTTCAAAAAGCATTACAAGAATTAATAAAAAATAAACTGACAACAGTTCAAAGATTGGAACTATCCAATGATTATGTTAGTGAGGGATATGCTCTTAAAGGTGTACTTAAGGCGGATATGGAAAATATAAGAGCAACTCTTGAAAAGATAAATTATAATACATTTGAAGAAGTTGTTAATAAGATATTTGAAGCTAAAAGAATATATATTATAGGACTTAGAAGTTCAACTGCTTTGGCTGAGTTTTTAGGTTTCTACTTAAATATTATTTTGCAAAATGTTAAGACAGTGGGCTATGGAATTTCTGATATATTTGAACAAATGATTAATGTGGAAGAAGGAGACTTGGTAATAGGTATAGGGTTTCCAAGATATGCGTCTAGAACTATAGATGCACTTGCATTTGCACAAGATAGAGGAGCTGATGTTGTAGCAATTACAGATAGTCTTTTATCTCCATTAGCTTCTAAATCAGATTATGCATTAATAGCTCAAAGTAATATGGCATCATTTGTTGATTCACTTGTAGCACCTTTATCTGTAATTAATGCATTAATAATCGCTGTAGGTATGAGAGAAAAACAAAGTATTACAGATACATTTAACAATCTTGAATTAATTTGGAAAGATTATAATGTATATTCTTATAACAATAAAAATGTTGGAGACGATTAATAATAAGAGTGTTAAGTTATGTTTATTAAGCATTTCTTAGCACTTTTTAATTGCTTGTTATATTGAATTAAAGATATTAAAATGATATATTTATTATGACAAAATAATGCATCAGGAGGATTATAATGAAAAAAGTAATAGTTATAGGAGCTGGACCAGCAGGAATGATGGCAGCTATAACAGCATCTAAAAATAATAATGATGTTATATTATTAGAAGCTAATGAAAAGTTAGGTAAAAAGTTATTTATTACAGGTAAGGGAAGATGTAATGTTACAAATATTAAGGATATATCAGAGTTTTTTGATTATATACCAGGTAATCCTCATTTTTTATATAGTGCATTATATACATATACAAATGAAGATACAATTAATTTTTTTGAATCCCAAGGAATAAAGTTAAAGGCTGAACGTGGAGGTCGCGTATTTCCTTTTTCAGATAAATCTTCTGATATAATAAAAGGTTTATCAAATGAACTTTCAAAAAATAATGTTGAAGTAAAATTAAATAGTAAAGTTACTGATATAAATTTAAAAGAAGGTAAAATAGAATCTGTAAAAGTAAATGATGAATATCTTTTAAAGGCTGATTATTTTATTATTGCTACAGGGGGGGTTTCTTACCCATTAACAGGTTCTAAAGGAGATGGTTTAAAGTTTTCTAAAAAGTTAGGACACAATATAACAGAATTAAATCCATCATTAGTTCCTATTGAGATAAAAAACAATTGGGTTAAGGATTTATCGGGATTAACTCTTAAAAATATAGAAATATCAATTTTTGATGAAAAAGTTAAGAAACCTTTATATAAAGATCAAGGAGAAATGCTATTTACAAGTTACGGTGTATCTGGACCTCTTATACTTAAGGGTTCAAGATACATAACTAATAATGGCAATTATAACATAAACTTAGATTTAAAGCCTGCTTTATCAAATGAAGAACTAGATAAGAGGATTCAAAAGGATTTCAAAAAATTTATTAATAAAGATTTTAAAAATTCACTAGATGAATTACTTCCTAAAAAACTTATACCAATTATTATTGAGCTTTCTGAAATATCGGAAAATAAGAAGGTAAATGAAATAACAAAAGAAGAAAGAAAAAATCTTGTGAATTTAATAAAGGGAATCAAATTGAAAGTAATGAAGCTCAGACCTATAGAAGAAGCAATAGTAACATCAGGTGGAGTAGATACTTTAGAAATTGATCCTTCTACTATGAAATCTAAAATAATATCAAATTTATCTTTTGCTGGGGAAGTTATAGATGTCGATGCCTTTACTGGAGGGTATAATGTTCAAATTGCATTATCTACAGGCTTTTTAGCAGGAAGTAATACATAAAATTACTTGTTAAAAATAGATAATAATAATATAATTTATATGAAAATGTTTTTCAAATACGAAAGGTGGAATATTATTTTGAGAATATCAGTTGCTATAGATGGACCAGCAGGGGCAGGGAAAAGCACAATTGCTAAATTAGTTGCCAAGGAATTTAATTTAATGTACATAAATACAGGAGCAATGTACAGAGCTGTAGCTTTAGTTGCAAGAGAAAATAATATAGAAGATACAGATATTGAAGGATTATGTAATTTAATAGATACGCTTGAAATGAGATTTGAAAATGATGATTTAATTTTAAATGACATTAATGTTCAAGAACAAATAACAATGCCAGAAATAAGTGCAATAGTATCTAAATATGCTTCAATTCAAGAAGTAAGATCTAAATTAGTTAAATTACAAAGAGATATGTCAAATAAATTTGATGTTATAATGGATGGAAGAGATATTGGTACAGTAGTACTAAAAGATTCTAAATTTAAATTTTTCTTAACTGCAACTCCAGAAGCCAGAGCAGAAAGAAGATATAAGGAGTTAAAAGATAGAGGATTAACCGTTGATTACTCTAATATACTTGAAGATATAATAAAAAGAGATTATATAGATAGTAATAGGGAAGTTGATCCTTTAAAGAAAGCAGATGATGCCATTGAAATTGATACAACAGGATTATCAATTTCAGAAGTAACAGAAAAAATATGTTTAAATATAAAAAATAATATTTAATAAGAATATTATAGTCTAAACATTTAAAAATATAATATACTTAAAATATAATATGTAATTAAACTTAGGAGAATTAATATGAATAAAGTTGTATTAGCTGAAAGTGCAGGATTCTGCTTCGGTGTACAAAGAGCCGTAGAAGAAGCACTTAAGGTAAAAAAACAATATGATAAGAAGATATATACATTAGGACCTTTAATACATAATAATGATGTAGTTAGATATTTAGAGAAAAATGATATATATTCAATTGATTTTAGCGAAATTGATAAGCTAGAAAAAGGAGATGTAATAGTAATTAGATCTCATGGAGTTACAAAAAAAGTTGTAAATACTTTAGAAGAAAAAGGTCTTGTAGTAGTAAATGCAACATGTCCATATGTAACTAATATCCATAAGAAAGTTAATAAATATTCAGATTTAGGATATAATATTGTTATATTAGGGGATGACAAGCATCCAGAAGTTATTGGAATAAATGGATGGTGTAATGATAGTGCTATAATAACAAAAGATGGTACTTTCGAAGAAGAACTTCCTAAAAAGATTTGTGTTGTATCACAGACTACAGAAAAAGAAGAAACTTGGAAAAAGACATTAAATAATTTATCTTCTAATTCTAAGGAATTATTAGCATTTAACACAATTTGTTCTGCTACAGAAGTAAGACAAAAAAGTGCTAATGAATTATCTCAAAATGTTGATACTATGATTGTAATTGGAGGAAGAAATAGTTCTAATACGACTAAACTTTATCAAATAGCAAAAGCTAATTGTCCAAATACAATTCATGTTGAAAATGCTAAAGAACTTACTAAAGAGTTCATAGAAGAAAATAAAGGGAAAGTTGTTGGAGTTACTGCTGGAGCATCTACTCCTGACTGGATAATAAAAGAAGTAATTGATATTATGGAGGGAAAGATTAATATGGAAGATCAATTGAAGCTAATGGAAGAAATGGATAGAAGATTTAGAATTGGAGACGAAATAAAAGGTGGAATTCTATCAATTGGAAGAGAAGAACTAGTTATTTCTCTTGTTGGATATAAATCAGATGGAGTTATTCCATTTAAAGAACTTACTTCAGAAGAAAACTTAGAATCATATCTTTCTTCATTAAAAATTGGAGATGAAATAACTGCAAAAGTTATAAAGCTTAAAAATGAAGATGGAAATGTAGTACTTTCAAGATTAGAATATGAAAAGAAATCTGTATTGAATGAGCTTGAAAGTATATTTAATAATAAAGAAGTATTTTCAGTTAAAATAAAGGATGCCAAGGAAAAAGGAATAATAGGGTATTATAAGGGTGTTAGAATATTTATACCAGCTTCTCAAGTTGATATAAGATTTTCAAATGATAGAAGCAATTTAATAGGAGAAAATTTAGAAGTAAGACTAATCGACTTCTCATTAGATAACCCTTCAAAGATAGTTGCATCAAGAAGAATTATATTAGAAGAAGAGAAAAAAGTTAAAGAAGATGCTGCTTGGGAAAATATAAACGTTGGTGATGTTGTAAAGGCTGAAGTTAAGAGATTTACAAATTTTGGAGCATTTGCTGATATAAACGGAGTAGATGGATTAATACATTTATCTCAAATATCATGGAGTCACGTAAAATCAGCAGAAAGCGTTCTTAAAAAAGGACAAATTATTGATGTTAAGATAATAGAAGCAGATAGAGAAAATAATAGACTTTCTTTAAGTATAAAGGCTTTAACTCCAGAACCATGGAGCAATATAGAAGAAAAATATCCAGAAGGATCTGCAGTTTTAGGAAAAGTAGTAAGAATTAGTGATTTTGGTGCTTTTGTTGAGTTAGAACCAGGTGTAGATGGATTAGTTCATATTTCTAAAATAACTCATGATAGAATCAATAATCCTGGAGATGTTTTAAAGATTGGTGATGAAGTAAAAGCAATAATCCTTTCAGTAGATGCAGAAAATAAAAAAATAGCATTAAGTATAAAGGATGCTGAGTAAGTAATATATTTATTAAGACACACATATAAATTATATGTGTGTCTTTTATTATTATCTTGACCAGAATATTATGGAAGAAGTATACTAATTTATATAGAGAATAAAAGGGGTTTGCAGTAATGTTAGAGAAATTGACATTAAACAATATGGAATCTTTTAAAGGACTTTATTCTAAGAGCATGAAACATGAAAATTATGATAAAGATTTCTTTAAATGCTATAATAATCAAAATTTCTTAATAAAATTTTTATATAGAAAATTTATGAGAATTATAAAATTAAATAATACTGATATTGGATATATATGGTACGAAGCACCAATGGATAATTATATTAGGGTTTGGGCATTATATATAGATTCAAATTATATAAATCTAATAAATAAATCTACATTATCTTATTTTGACAATAGTACCCTTTCTTATGAAGCAATAGACAATGTAGAAAACTCTATAATTTTAGAAAGGTTAGGGTTCAAAAAAATTAAGTATACTTCATTAATGGAAATGAATATAGAGGATTACAGTAATACTGATAGAATTTATGAAGTCTATAATGAGATGGTTACGAAATTACATTGGAGTAAGAACATTAATTCTAAAACTTTATTTTCTACTAGAAAATTAGTAGTAGGAAAGGATGAAGAACTAAGGTGTAATATTCAAAATGATATATTTGGTGAATGGAATAGAAGACCTTTAACTGTTGAGGATATATATAATGACATGACACAAGATTACTTTCTAAAAGATTTATGTATATTTGGAATGATTAACAACTCATATATTGGATATGGTCAAATAATATTTAATAGAGAAATGTTTACAATAGTAAATTTCGGAATAGTTAATGACTTTAGAGGTATTGGTTTAGGGAAATTATTATTACATGAAATAATTTTATATGCTAAAAAGTCAGGAATAAAAAACTTAGCTATTAGGGTAGACTGTACTAACATAAATGCTATTAATTTATATAAGTGGATTGGATTTAAAGAAAAATATAAGATAGTAATTTGGGAAAGAGAATGATATCACTAAAGAAAAACTGGATCATTATATAAGCTAATAATCAAGTTTTTCTTTTTGTCTTAAAGATTCATAATATAATATTAATAAATTAATTAATAAAATCTTGACATTTTACTCTTAGCTAATAGTTTAGACTCTCCTGTTTTTTCCCACTTTTCAACTTGATTAATAGCTTCTTCAGGCGCTTTTCCCAAACCAACAAGTACACCTGATAAAATAAATTCTTGATATAAATGTTCAGGATTTATACCTTCTTTTGATTCCATTAAAGCACGATCAACTAATGGAGTAATATATTTAACCCAATCGTCTGGAGTAAATTTAGATGTATCCTCTTGAAGAGAATCCCTATTTTTTGATGACTTATTAGTATTATTTAATGTAAATAAATAGTTATACTTTGAAGCATGTTTTAATTCATCCATAATAATATCAAATAACATATCTTTATATGCTCCAATTGGAAGTGCTCTTCTAATTGCTTTATATTTATCTACAGCTTTTAACTCACCAAATAAAGCTGTTCTTATCCCATCCATAAAAGATGATGGTTTTTTTAAGTTTTCTTCATTCATCGTATTAATCTCATTACCAGTAAAGTCTTTATAAATTTTTCTAAAAAGTTGATTATGCTTACGTTCATCATTTCTAATTGACTCAATTATTTCTTTCTCATCTTTTGTAGGGGCTAAACTAATTAAATAGTCATAAAACAACTCATCTTCTCTTTCTCCTTGAACAGCTTTTCTTATCTCATCAAGAGCTAAAGATAATTGCGGATGAGGTTTTTGGTTATTTTGTAATTCATCCATAAATATTAATAATCCTCCTACGATTAAATATGCTTTATATATTATATTAATATGAGATTAAATGGATATACTTAATGCTCATTATTTTTAAAATTATTACTAAATAAAATGAATTAAAATATAGTGAATAAATATTTAATAATAATAAATGTTTAGCTATTTAAAAATAATTAAATATTTATTATAATGTTATTGGGGAAAATATATTTCTAAAAAGGAGAATACTTATGAAGGAAGAAATTAAAGAATTAAAATATTACATAGAAACTTGGGGATGCCAAATGAATGAAGAGGATTCGGAAAAGTTATCAGGTATGCTTAAAAGTGTAGGATATACTAAAACTGAATCAATAGAAGAAGCTGGCATTATAATATATAATACTTGTTGTGTAAGAGAAAATGCAGAAAATAAGGTTTTTGGTAATTTGGGAGAGTTAAAGCACTTAAAAAAGAAAAATCCTGATTTAATAATTGCAGTATGTGGCTGTATGATGCAACAAGAAGGAATGGCAGATAAAATACTTAAAAAGTTCCCTCATGTTAATATAATATTTGGAACACATAATGCATATAAGTTCCCAGAATATTTAAATAGAGTTAAAACAGAAGGGGTTCAAGTTAAAGAAATATTCAATAAAGAATCTGAAATAGTAGAAGGTCTTCCAATAGATAGAGAAAGTGATGTTAAAGCTTTTGTTACTATAATGTATGGATGTAATAACTTCTGTACTTACTGTGTAGTTCCATATGTTAGAGGAAGAGAAAGAAGTAGAAAATCAGAAGATATTATAAATGAAATAAAAGATTTAGTATCAAAGGGATACAAGGAAATAACTCTTTTAGGTCAAAATGTTAACTCTTATGGAAAAGGCTTAGAGGAAGATATTGATTTTGCTAAGCTATTAAGAAAAATAAATGAAGTTGATGGGTTAGAAAGAGTTAGATTTATGACATCTCATCCAAAGGATTTAAACAAAGATGTTATTTTAGCTATAAAAGAATGTGATAAGTTATGTGAACAAATTCACTTACCAGTACAAAGTGGATCTGATAGGATTCTTAAAAAGATGAATAGACATTATACTAAGGAATATTATTTAGAGTTAGTTGATATGATAAAAAGAGAAATTCCTGATGTATCATTAACAACTGATATTATAGTTGGTTTCCCAGGAGAAACAGAAGAGGACTTCTTAGATACATTAGATTTAGTTGAAAGAGTTGGATATGATTCAGCATTTACATTTATATATTCAAGAAGAAATAATACTCCTGCTGATATGATGTTAAATCAAGTTCCAGATGCTGATAAGCATCATAGATTTGATAGGCTTATTAAAGTTGTTAATGAAGGCGTTATAAAGAGCAATAAGGTTTATGAAGGAAAAACTGTAGAGGTATTAGTTGAAGGTCCTAGCAAAAATGATGCAACTAAGTTAACTGGAAGAACAAGAAATGGAAAATTAGTTAACTTCTCAGGTGAAAATGTTAAAGCTGGGGATTTAGTAAATGTTAAGATAGTGAGAGCACAACCATTTTCTCTTGTTGGGGAAGTAAAATAATTAGAGCAAGATCATTAAAGAAGTTATATATTTATGTATAACTTCTTTTTTACTTTATTGAAATAAATTTAAATTTATTTTCATATAATACCAAGAATAATGATTTAGAAAGTGGAGATTATATGAGGGTAAAAAAATCTTTTTTCAATTTAATATTTTGGATAGGTCTGGCTATCTTATTTAATATATACATATATTTTTCAATGGGAAGTAAACCAGCTATGGAATTTTTAGGTGGCTATATAATAGAAATGTCTCTTAGCTTAGATAATTTATTTCTATTTTTAATGGTATTTTCAAGCTTTAATATATCATTAGAATACCAAGAAAGAGTATTAAAGTATGGAATAATTGGCGCTATGATATTAAGGCTTATTTTCATATTACTGGGTATAGGAATTATAAATAAGTTTCATTTTATAGTATATATATTTGGAATAATTCTAATGTTTAGCGGTCTTAAAATGATGTTTCATGACGACAATAATATAGATTTTAATAAAAATCCATTTATAAGAATATTCAAGAAAATAATGCCTGTACATGATAAATTAGTAGGTCATAATTTTTTCACAAGAATAAATAGAAAACTTTATGCAACTCCTTTATTTATAATTTTGATAATTATAGAAAGTTCAGATGTATTATTTGCACTAGATTCGATACCAGCTATCTTTTCAATAACTCAAGATCCACTTATAGTGTATACATCCAATATTTTTGCTATAATATGCTTGAGAAGTATGTATTACATACTTAATAGATTAAATAGTATGTTTAAATTTATGAGATATGGAGTAGCACTTATATTAATGTTTACGGGTATAAAATTGCTAGTATTATACTTTAATATAGAGATATCAGTGTCAATATCAATTTTAATAATACTAATAATCTTATTATGTAGTGTCCTATTTTCACTTATATTTTCTAATGATAATGAAAATGAAAATTTAAGAATTAGATAATTAATAAAAATAATTGCTTTTTAATGCTAAAATCTATTGAATTTTTTTAATTTTATTATTATAATAATAAAAAACGCATATAAGAAAGATAGTGATAAGGAAGAGTAATTTGACTAAGCATTAAAGAGAGCTAAAGAATGGTGAAATTTAGTATGATATGTTAAGTGAAGCAGCCTTTGAATCTCGTATTGAAAAATAAGAATATAAATTCTTAATTAGGTATTGACGTTGTTCTCACGTTATAGAGAATTGAATATTTTATGTATTCAAGTTGAGTGAGTAAATTAAATTTTACTTATTAGGGTGGTACCGCGGAAGCTATATCCTTCGTCCCTTGTTTTGGGATGAAGGATTTATTTTTTTATATGGAGGTAGTTAAAATGGATGAAATTTTAGAGGTATTAGAAAAAAATAGTAGGTATAGTGATGAAGAAATTGCTTTAATGACTGGGAAAACGGTTGAAGAAGTTAGAGAAGCTATAATGGATTATGAAGAAAAAAACATAATTGCAGGGTACACAACTCTTATTAATTGGGAAAATACAGGTAAAGAAACAGTAACAGCTTTAATAGAAGTAAAAATTACTCCACAAAGAGGTGCTGGATTTGATAAAGTTGCAGAAAGAATATATAAATTTAAACAAGTTAAAGCTTGTTACTTAATGTCTTCAGGTGGCTTTGATTTGACTGTAATTGTAGAAGGTAAAACAATGAAGGAAGTTGCTTTATTTGTTTCAGAAAAACTTGCTGTTCAAGAATATGTAACAGGTACTGCAACTCACTTTGTATTAAAGAAATATAAAGATCACGGAACAATATTTAAAGAAAGAAAAACAGAAGATAGGGAGGCTATTTTTATATGATTTTAGAAGATATGATATTAGATAATGTTAGGAATATGCCACCATCAGGTATAAGAAAATATTTCGATTTAATTAATGAAATGGATGATGTTATATCCCTAGGTGTTGGAGAACCTGATTTTGTTACTCCTTGGAATGTTATAGAAGCAGGTATTTATTCATTAGAAAAAGGACAAACTCATTACTCATCTAATGCTGGATTTGTTGAATTAAGAGAAGAAATATCAAAATATTTGAATAGAAGATTTAATTTAAGTTATAATCCAAGTGATGAAATATTAGTAACTGTTGGTGGAAGTGAAGGAATAGATTTAGCCTTAAGAGCTCTTGTAGGGCCAGGAGATGAAGTTATAATACCAGAACCTAGCTTTGTTGCCTATAAAGGATGTGCAACATTTTGTGGAGCTACTCCTAAAATAATAAACTTAAGAGCAGAAGATGAATTCAAGCTTACTGCTAAGCTTTTAAAAGAAGCCATAACTCCTAAAACAAAAGTTGTAATAATTCCATTTCCCAACAATCCAACTGGCGCAATTATGACAAAAGAAGAGTTAAAAGAAATCGTTGATGTTTTAAAGGATAAAGATATAATAATTCTATCTGATGAAATTTATGCTGAATTATCTTATGATAAAGAGCATTATTCAATTGCTAGTTTTAGTGAAGTAAAAGATAAAACTTTAGTTATAAATGGATTTTCAAAAGCATATGCAATGACAGGATGGAGATTAGGATATGTTTGTGGACATAAAGTATTAATTGAGGCTTTAAAAAAGATACATCAATATGCAATAATGTGTTCTCCAACAACTGCACAATATGCAGCAATTGAAGCTTTAAAAAATGGTGATGATAGTGTAAGAGAAATGGCTAGAGAGTATAATAGAAGAAGAAGAATTCTTGTAGAAGGATTTAGAGAAATGGGACTAGAATGTTTTGAACCACTTGGTGCTTTATATGTATTCCCTTGTATTAAGTCAACGGGAATGAGTTCAGATGAATTTTGTGAAAAGTTATTGATGGAAGAAAAGGTTCTTGCTGTACCAGGTAATGCCTTTGGAGAATGTGGGGAAGGTTTTATAAGAGCATGTTATGCCTCTTCAACTGAAGATTTAATAGAGGCAGTTAAAAGAATAAAAAGATTTATTACAAAAATTTCTTAATATATTTTACCATAACGTTAAAGAAGTTATATATATATTGAGGTATTATTATAAAAAATGAAAAAATTCAGATAATTTTTTAAAAAATAGTTGCAAAAATAAAAAAATCATAATATAATGGTAAAAAATAACTTTGAGCAATGGCGTTCAATAGAAGTCTTTCTATTGTGCGCTTTTTTTATAAAGATTTTGAGGGGGAATACTTTATGCCAAAATATTCAAAAGCAGATATTAAAAAATTAGTAGAAGAAAATGGGGTTAAATTTATAAGATTGCAATTTACTGATATATTTGGATTTTTAAAAAATGTTGCAATTACCGATAGGCAATTAGATAAAGCTTTAAATAATGAAATTATGTTTGATGGCTCTTCTATATTAGGATTTGTTAGAATAGAAGAATCAGATATGTATTTAAGACCAAACTTAGATAGTTTTGTAATTTTCCCATGGAGACCACAACAAGGTAAGGTTGCAAGATTAATATGCGATGTTTATAGACCTGATGGAACACCATTTGAAGGAGATCCAAGAAATATATTAAAGAAAGTTCTAAAAGAAGCAGCTAATTTAGGATATTCAATGAATGTTGGACCAGAATGCGAGTTTTTCTTACTAGACATTGATGAATATGGTAATCCTAAATTAAAAACTCAAGATAATGCTGGATACTTTGATTTGAGTCCTTTAGATGCTGGTGAAAATGTCAGAAGAGATATTAGTTTAGTTTTAGAAAATATGGGATTTGAAATAGAAGCATCCCATCATGAAGTTGCAGCTGGTCAAAATGAAATAGATTTTAAATATGAGAATGCTTTAACAACTGCCGATAATATTATGACATTTAAATTGGTAGTTAAAACAATTGCTCAAAGACATGGTGTACATGCTACATTTATGCCAAAACCGTTCTTTGGAATAAATGGATCAGGAATGCATGTTAATATGTCATTAAATAAAGATGGGAAAAATGCTTTTGTTGATGAAAATGATGAATTAGGATTAAGTAAAATAGCATATAATTTTATCGCAGGATTAATAAAAAATATTAAAGGAATATCCGCAATAACTAATCCATTAGTAAATTCATATAAAAGATTAGTTCCAGGGTATGAGGCTCCAGTATATATAGCATGGTCAGCTAAAAATAGAAGTCCTTTAATAAGGGTTCCTGCTGCAAGAGGAAATGGTACTAGAATAGAACTTAGATGTCCTGATCCAAGTGCAAATCCTTACTTAGTGTTAGCATGTCTTTTATCAGCTGGACTTGATGGGATAAAAAATAATTTAGTTCCACCTGAAAGAGTAGAGAAAAATATATTTAAAATGACTTTAGAAGAAAGGGATTTAGATGGGATTGATAGTTTACCAGGTAGTTTAGAAGAAGCAATTAAATATATGGAAGAAAGTGAATTAGTAAAAGAAACTTTAGGAAATCATACATTTAATAATTATATAAAAGCTAAAAAAAATGAATGGGACGATTATAGAAGTAAAGTTCATAAATGGGAGCTAGATAACTATTTAAAACAATATTAAATTTACTTGTAAGGGAGCAATGTAAATGGCAATAGATGTAATAGTTGCATTAAATAATGAAGAAATAGGACAAAAGATAAAAACTATTTTAATTGAAAGGGGTTATAATGTTTTAGCATTATGTACTTACGGAAATGAGCTAATACGTGCTATAAGGCAACTTTCACCATCTATAGTTATTAGCGGTTATAAATTTAAAGATATGACATTAATAGATATATATAATAATGTCGGTGAAGTATGTAGTTTTCTTGCAGTAGTAAATGAACCGTATAAATCTTTTGTTCAGGAAGAAACTGATATATTTTGTATATCTAGCCCTATAAATAATTCAATATTATTAACTTCATTAGATATGATTTATCAAAGTGAACGAAAAGTTAAGAAGCTAAAAGAAAAAGTAACTGTGTTAGAAACAAAAATAAATGAAAGAAAAGTTATAGAAAAAGCAAAAGGTATACTTATGCAACAAAAAGGTATGAATGAAAATGAAGCCTTTAGATATATTCAAAAAAATAGCATGAATCTCGGACTAAAAATGATTGATTTTTCAAATAAAATTTTATTAGGAGAATAAACAAAGACTTAGGATTTTGTTAAGCAAACTTTAACCACCTCTTTATTAAGATAGGAGCTGCCATAAGTCAGCTCCATAAAATTATATTTTATTATGAAAATGTGAAAGGAGGACATAAATGCATAGTGAAATAGGATTATATAGAAGCTCTTTTGAGCATGATGCATGTGGAATAGGTGCAGTTGTAAATATTGATGGTAAAAAGACTCATAAGGCAGTAGAGGATGCTTTAAATATTTTAATTAACTTAGAACATAGGGGCGGAACCGGAGCTGATGGTAAAACTGGAGATGGATCAGGAATATTATTTCAAATTCCCCACAGATTTTTCAAAGAGGAAGTCCAGAAACTTGGAGTTATACTACCAGATGAAGAGGAATATGCAATTGGAATGTTCTTTTTACCAGTTAATGAATTTGATAAGATAAATTGTATAAATATATTTGAAAAACTTTGTAATGAAGAAGATCTTAAAATATTAACATGGAGAGAAGTTCCCGTAAATCCAGCTGAACTTGGTGATTTTGCAATTTTATCAATGCCATCTTTTAAACAAGTTATAATTGAGAGACCTTCACATATAAATGATGTTAAAGAATTTGAAAGAAGATTATATATATTAAGAAGAAGATTTGAAAAAGAATTAGTAACTGAAAATGCTTATATTTCATCTCTTTCATGTAAAACAATTGTTTATAAGGGATTACTTTTAGCTGGACAACTTAAAAACTTTTATAAAGATTTATCTAATGCAAAAGTTGAATCTTCAATTGTAATGGTACATTCAAGATATAGTACAAATACTGTTCCTAGTTGGAAAAGAGCTCATCCTAATAGATATATAATTCATAACGGTGAAATTAATACCCTTAGAGGAAATATCAATAACTTAATTGCTAGGGAAGGAAATTTAAAATCAAAAATATTTGGAGAAAATTTAAGTAAAGTACTGCCTATTATAAATACAGAAGGATCAGATTCAGCTATTTTAGATAACACTTTAGAATTTCTAATTATGAATGGAAGAAGTATTGAAGAAGCAATAATGATGTTAATTCCAGAGCCATGGGATAAAAATCAAGTTATTTCAAAAGAGGAAAGAGCATTTTTTGAATATAATGCAACTTTAATGGAACCATGGGATGGACCAGCAACCATAGTATTTACTGATGGATATGTAATGGGCGCAACTTTAGATAGAAATGGATTAAGACCTGCAAGATATTACATAACTAAAAATAATAGTTTAGTACTATCTTCAGAGGTTGGAGCCCTTGATATAAAAAATGAAGAAATAGTTTCCAAAGGAAGATTAACACCAGGAAAGATACTTTTAGTAGATACAAAGAATAAAAAACTATTAAATGATTCTGAAGTTAAAGAAATGTACTATTCAAGATTACCTTATTCAAAGTGGATAGAAAATAATATAATTACCCTAGATAAAATCAAGTTCAATGAAGAAAATACTTCTATAGAAATTTCAAAATCAGAAAGACATACTTTAATGAAAGCTTTTGATTATAGCTATGACGACTTAAAAAACACTATTTTACCTATGAGTGAAAATGGAGAAGAGCCAATAAGCTCAATGGGAGTAGATACACCACTTGCAGTTTTATCAAACTCACCGCAATTATTATTTAACTATTTTAAACAGTTATTTGCTCAAGTTACAAACCCACCACTAGATGCTATAAGAGAAGAAGTTATTACTTCTACTACAGTTTATATAGGATCACAAGGAAATATACTTGAAGATTCAAAAGATAACTGTAAACAAATCAAATTACCATCTCCAATTTTATCAAATGAAGATTTATTAAAAATAAAGTATTTAAGAATTGAAGATTTTAAAGCTAAGACAATCAGCATTTTATACGGTAAAGAAAATGGAAAGTATGATTTAGAAAAAGCTTTATATAATTTATCTCTATCAGTAGAAAAAGCTTGTTATGAAGATTATAATATGTTAGTTTTAAGTGATACAGGATTAAATAATAAGCTAATACCAATCCCTTCATTACTAGCTCTTTCCTCAGTTCATAATTATCTTATTAAGAAAGGCTTAAGAAGCAAAATAGACATTATAATTGAAAGTGCTGAACCTAGAGAAGTACATCATTTCGCAACTCTTATATCATTTGGAGCTTCTGCAATAAACCCTTATTTAGCTTATGAATCTATAAGACAATTAAGATATGATAATTTATTAAAAGAAGATCATGAGATATCAGTAAAAAAATATAATAAAGCTGTATTGAAGGGATTAGTTAAGATTATATCTAAAATGGGCATTTCAACTATTCAATCATATAGAGGAGCACAAATCTTTGAGGCTGTGGGAATAAACAATGAAGTTGTAAACAAGTACTTTACTAATACAGTTAGTAGAATTGGAGGAATATCACTAAAAGAAATTCAAGAGGAAGTTCTAATTAGGCATCAAAATGCATTTAGGAAAAGTAATGTAAACTTTGAATATATTTTAGATTCAAAAGGAAGAGATAAATTACGTTCTGGAAAAGAAGAGCACTTGTATAATCCACTTACTATTCATAAATTACAACAATCTACAAGGACAGGTAACTATGAAATATTTAAAGAATATTCAAGTCTTGTAAATAATAATGAAAGTTTTTTTACATTAAGAAATTTAATGGATTTTAAATTTTTAAGTAATCCTATATCAATAGACGAAGTAGAGACTGTAGAATCAATTGTTAAAAGATTTAAAACGGGAGCTATGTCATATGGATCTATTTCAAAGGAAGCTCATGAAGCTTTAGCTATAGCAATGAATAGGATAGGTGGAAAGTCTAACACTGGTGAAGGCGGAGAAGATAGTGATAGATTTACACAAGATGCAAATGGTGATTCAAGAAAATCTTCAATAAAGCAAATTGCATCAGGTAGATTTGGGGTTACTTCAGAGTATTTAGTTAATGCAAATGAATTACAAATAAAGATGGCTCAAGGAGCAAAACCAGGTGAAGGTGGACAACTACCAGGTAATAAAGTATATCCTTGGATAGCTAAAACTAGAGGAGCTACTACAGGTGTTGGTCTTATATCACCTCCGCCACATCATGATATATATTCAATTGAAGATTTAGCTCAACTTATATATGATTTAAAGCAAGCTAATGACAAAGCAGATATATCAGTAAAACTTGTTGCTGAGGCTGGCGTTGGTACAGTAGCAACAGGAGTTGCAAAAGCTGGCGCAAATGTAATATTAATTTCTGGTCATGATGGAGGAACTGGTGCTTCACCTAAGACTTCAATTCAAAATGCAGGATTACCATGGGAGTTAGGACTTGCAGAAACTCATCAAACATTAATTTTAAATGGATTAAGAGATAGAGTTAGGTTAGAAACTGATGGCAAGCTTATGACTGGAAGAGATGTAGCTATAGCTGCATTATTAGGTGCTGAAGAATTTGGTTTTGCTACTGCTCCATTAATTTCATTAGGCTGTGTTATGATGAGAGTTTGTAATTTAGATAGTTGTCCTGTAGGAATTGCTACTCAAAATAAAGAACTTAGAAATAGATTTAAAGGTAAACCTGAATATGTAATTAATTTTATGTATTTTATTGCAGAAGAATTAAGAGAATACATGGCTAAATTAGGTTTTAGAACAGTTGAAGAAATGATCGGAAGATTTGATAGATTAAAGCAAAAAGAAAATGTTAAAGGATATAAAAGAAGTAAAGTAAATTTATCTTCAATATTTGTTCAAGATAAAAGATTTCTAACTTTAAAAAATAAATTCAACAAAAATAATAAAGTTGAGTTATCTAAGACTTTAGATAGAAGTTTATTAATTCCTATGGTAGAAAAGTATTTTAATGGAGAAAATACTTTAAAACTTTATATAGATATAATGAATACAGATAGAACGCTTGGAACATTACTTGGATCAGAAATTACAAGAAAATATGGATATAATACTTTAAATGATGATTCTATTACACTAAACTGTACTGGATCAGGGGGACAAAGCATAGGTGCATTTTTACCTAAAGGAATAACAATTGAAGTTAATGGAGATTGTAATGATTATTTAGGTAAAGGATTATCTGGTGGAAAGATAATTGTAAGGAATCCTAAGGATTGTCATATAAAGCCTGAAGAAAATGTAATTATAGGGAATGTTGCTTTATATGGAGCTACATCTGGAAAGGCATTTATAAATGGAGTTGCAGGAGAACGGTTTTGTGTTAGAAATTCAGGGGCTATAGCAGTTGTAGAAGGTGTTGGAGCTCATTGTTGCGAATATATGACTGGTGGAACTGTTGTTTTACTTGGTGAATGTGGAATTAACTTTGCAGCTGGAATGAGTGGTGGAATTGCTTATATATATAATAAAAACGACAACTTTAATATCAATTTTAACAGAGAAATGGTTGAAATAGAAAAATTAGATGATTCAGATATAGATAAAGTAAAATCTTTAATAGAAGAACATGTTGAAGCTACTGATTCTAATCTGGGCAAGCAATTATTATTAAATTGGAGTATTGAAAGTAAAAAGTTCTTAAAAGTAGTTCCAAATGAGTACAAAAAGATTATTACCTTAATAGATAAAAAGAAAGCAGAAGGATTAAATCATGAAGATGCTTTATTAGCAGCTTTTTACGAAAGGAGTGCAATATAATGGGAAAGCCAACTGGATTTTTAGAGTTTGAAAGAAAAGTGGGTATTAATGATTCTATAAATGAAAGAATAACTCATTATAAAGAATTCCATAACTTACTTCCAGAAAGTGAGCAAATAAAGCAAGGTGCTAGATGTATGGATTGTGGAATACCTTTTTGTCAATCAGGACTTCTTATAAATGGAATGGCATCAGGATGTCCTTTAAATAATTTAATACCAGAATTTAATGATTTAATATATAAAGAAAACTGGGATTTAGCATTACAAAGGTTATTAAAAACAAATCCATTTCCTGAGTTTACAGGAAGAGTATGCCCAGCTCCATGTGAATCAGCTTGTACAGTTTCTATAAATTCACCTGCTGTAAGTATAAAGGAAAATGAAAGATATATAATTGATAAAGCATTTAAAGATGGAAAGATAAAAGCAGATCCTCCTAAATATAAAAATAATAAAAAAGTTGCTGTAATTGGATCAGGGCCTTCAGGACTTGCATGTAGTTACCTTTTAAATAAATTAGGATACTTTGTAGATGTATATGAAAGAGAAGATAGAAGTGGTGGATTATTAATGTATGGTATACCTAATATGAAGCTAGACAAAGAAGTTGTAAATAGAAGAGTTGATATCTTGAAAAATGAAGGGATTAATTTTTTAACTAATACAGATATATGTAAAGATAATCAATTAAAAGAAAATGTATTGAAAGATTACGATGCTATTGTTTTAGCAACAGGCGCTACAAAGCCTAGAGACTTAAATGTACCAGGAAGAAAATTGAAAGGTATAGAATTTGCTGTTGATTATTTAAAAGAAAATACTAGAAGTTTATTAAATAAAAAAAATAGTGATAATTTTATTTCTTGTAAAAATAAAAATGTTTTAATAATTGGTGGTGGTGATACAGGAACAGATTGTGTAGCTACTGCTATAAGACAAGGATGTAAATCTGTAATACAATTAGAAATAACAAACCCTCTTCCAAAGGAAAGGCTTATTGATAATCCATGGCCAGAATGGAGTAAAACACTTAAAGTTGATTATGGTCAAAAAGAATGTATAGAGCTTTTTGGATATGATCCTAGAAGATATTGCACTAGCATTAAAGAGTTCATAGGAGACGAAAAAGATAGTGTAAAATCCGCTATCACCATAAAAGTTGAATGGATAGAAGATAGAGATGGAAGAACTACTTTCAAAGAAATACCTAATAGTGAAGAATTAATTGATGTAGATATTGTATTACTTGCAATGGGTTTTTTAGGAACAGAAGAGTATATAAGCAATAGCTTTAATCTAGATTTAGATAATAGAGGAAATATTAAAGCAGATTATAAAGAATTTAAAACTAATAAGGATAAGGTGTTTACTTGTGGTGATGCTAGAAGAGGTCAATCTTTAGTTGTTTGGGCAATAAAAGAAGGTCTAGAAGCTGCCATTGCTGTTAATAGATATTTAGATTTACAAGAATAAATATTATAAGTAGAAGACGTTTATATGATAAATTCATTAATTAAAACAGAAATTCAAATAAAAGCTATTAAATATTTTTTAAAAAATTTAGAGAATCTTCATTCAATTTATGTATACCAGTGGGATTGAGAAAAAATAATTTTCAAATTAGACAGGAATAAAGAATAATTAAAGAAAATTATAAAATATATATAATGTAAAAAAAACAGAAAAATATGTAAATAAAAATTTTTGCCAAAAAGGAAATAGACTTATTATAGAAAAAATTTCTTCATTTAAAATTTAAAATTATTCACATACTAATACTGTGGATATATTTAAAGGAGGTACAAAAGATGATTAAAAAATTTGCTGCATTTTTTATCTTAACAGCTTCTATAATGAATTTTTCAAATTCATTATACGTACAAGCTGATGATGTAAAGAATAAATCAAATGCATATAGGGTATTTAGTAACGCTATAGTTGATTTAGGTAAAGAAAAGTTTGATAGCTTTTGGACTCCAGAAAACGAAGGATATCTTAATGCATCACAAAAGGAAAAGTTGAACCAATTAAGAGAAAAAGTAAATAATGGAGATATGTTAACTGCTTCAGAAAGAAATGAATTAAAAAATATGAAAGCAGAAGTAATAAAAATAAAATTAGGTGATGCAAAATTTCAAGAGTTACAAAAACTTATTGAAAAAAGAGAAGGATCTACTGATCTTACGCTACCAGAAAGACAAAGATTATATGAATTAAATAAAGAAGCCAAAGGCGTAAAATAATTGATATTCACAAAGAGGAAAAGCATTAAATTTATATTTAGTGCTTTTCTTATTTTTAATAACTGCCCATATATCCATTTTCATAAAAAAATATTAGAATTTTGTATAAAAAAATGATAAAATTATACAAACGTATAATTTTAAAAATTAAATGTTTAATATCTGTATTGGAAGGAATGTTTAGTATGGAAAAATATAAAGAAGAGTTTATTGAATTTATGGTTGAAAGCAATGTATTAAAATTTGGAGATTTTGTAACTAAAAGTGGAAGAAAGACACCTTTCTTTATTAACACAGGAAATTATACTACTGGAGAACAATTAAAAAAATTAGGTGAATTTTATGCTAAAGCTATACATAAACATTTTGGAGACGATTTTGATGTTTTATTTGGACCAGCATATAAGGGAATCCCACTTACAGTAACTACATCAATTTCATTAAGTGAATTATATAATATAAATGTTGAATATTGCTCAAATAGAAAAGAAGTTAAAGATCACGGCGAGGGTGGAATACTACTAGGAGGTTCTTTAAATGATGGAAAAAGAGTCGTTATAGTTGAAGATGTTATGACTGCAGGTACATCTATATATGAGACTACCCCTATTTTAAAAGCTCAAGGAAAAGTAGATATAAAGGGACTTATTATATCTGTAGATAGAATGGAAAAAGGAAAATCAGATAAATCTGCGCAAGAAGAAATTAAAGAAGTTTTTGGAATAACTACATATCCTATAGTTACAATGAAAGAAGTTGTAAATTATTTATATAATAGAGAATTGGATGGTAAGATATATATAGACGATAATATGAAAAATGCAATCGAAGATTATTATAATAAATATGGAGTTACTTATAATAGTTAATAAGATATTAAAAGATTTATAAATTATGTAAGTTTTTTAATAAATAATATAAGTAAGAAAGGCTAGCGTATTATGCTAGCCTTTTATAATGAGGTATTTTTTATAAGGAATTTAAAAACTTCAAAAATTAAAGCTGCTATTTCTTTATTATCAAAGCCATAAAAATTATGCCCCCCAGAATTTAGGCTAAGTAATTTTGAATTAACATCTTCTTCTTTTAGCTTATTATATAAATCAACAGAATTTTTATATGGAACTAACTCATCGTTTTTACTATGTATTATTAAAGTGCTTGGAGAAGAGTCATCAACATAATTAATGGGGCTATATATATCACCTAAAAATGATTTTCCCTTTAACTTTTCTATTTCATCTTTAAATTCGTCATCAGCTACAGAAAAATCTAATGTAGATAATTCAGTAGGACCAAATATATCAATTACATAATTAACTTTTGATGGATAATTAGCTAATTTTTTATCTCCAATGAATTCATCTTCACTTGAATAAGCAGATAATAAAGATAAATGAGCTCCAGATGATATTCCGAGAAGTCCAATATTATTTGTATCAAAATTATATTCATCTTTATTTTTATATACCCATCTTATAGCATCTTTCACATCACTTACTGGGTTTGAAATAGGAGTATCTTCTTTTAACAATTCATAAGATACACTTATTATATTAAAACCTCTTTTGTTGAATGCATTTACTATAGGATCTAATCCTATTGGAATACCATTATCACCGTATATCCAACTCCCCCCATGAACATATATTACAACTGGTGAAGGTTTATCAGTTATATTTGATTTATATATATCTAAAAATACATCATCAGATAAACTTTCTTTATATCTTAATCTACTTACATCCATTGAGGTAGAGCAATAATAATTTGTTAATTCACTTAATGTTGCTACACTTTTATTAGAATCTTTTAAATCTTTAACAATATCAAATGTTATTAAAATTGCGCCTTTGAAGTAAAATGCAATAAGTAAAGATGTTATAATAAATGATACTACAAATAATACTATGAATTTAGATATTTTCTTCAAAAGATCAACTCCTTATTTTTAAGCTATTAGTATTATAGACAATAAATGAAAATAATAATTTAAATTTGATTATAAATTATTATTTTTATGAATATATTGTATTAGTATTATTAACTTAAATTTAAACAGGAGGGAGTTGCTTAATACTAGCAGCGAATTTTATAAATGGTAAGTAAATTAGTTAAAGAAGAAGAGGTTTTAAGTACATTAAGCTTTGATTATATAATTGAAAGTATTATAAGATATTTGAAGGATAATAAAGATTTAATAATTAATAATTGTAGCGAAGAATATTTAATAAATATATTTGAATGTATCTTATACAAGCTCTTATTTAATGAAAATCAAGTATTAATATTATGTGATGATTATATTAATAAGGTTATAGATACATCGGTTATAAAGAACTTAGATAAAAGAGCTATTTACTTAAAAGGTTCAATAGATTTTGAAAGTAATTTAAAAGAACGATTATTAAGTTTGCCAGAAGCTACTGGGAAAACTATTATAAGCAAAGTCGAAGTGTTATCTAGGAGTATTGATAAAAAGACTACTCAATTAATAGATTTAATTAAGTTCTTCACATTAAGTAATAATAAATCATTATCTTTAATAGAAAAATATAAAGTAACTCAAAGAAAATTAAATAAGTACGATTCTTTATATGAATATTATAGTATATATAGAATAAGAAAGCCTTTTGAGAAATACAGTTACTTTGAAGTTGATAATTGTGTCAATGAAATTATTAAATCTGATTTAATAAAGAAATATATAAAATATAGAAGATTTATTGATAATAATAAATTTAAAATTCTTAAAGAACCTGTTAATTATGAAATGTTAAATTTAGCAATTTATAAAATTGATGAGTTAAATAAAGATACAAATTTTAAGGTACCATTAAACTATTCTCAATATACAGAGGATTTTATAGAAACTTTATCTATAAATCAAAAAATGCCAAATGAAGATTTGAAGAGCTTAGTTAATTTAGTTAACTTAAAATATAATTATAATTTATTAACTCATCAAAAGAAAAATAGATTATTAAGTATATTTACAAAGAGAAAAGATAATGCAAAGTATGAAAATAATTTAAATAAGTACTCTAGTATAGAAGATGATATCACAAAAGAATATGAAGATAATTTAAGAAATATAAATTCATATATTGATAAATTAAACTTTCTAAAGAATGTATTAAATGATGAAGAATACAAAAGCTTCTTGGCTGCTCTTATTAGAGGCAAAGATTTAAAAGATGATTTATTAAAATATAGAAAGATATTTTATATATCTTATGAAATGAGAGATGTATTAAATTTATTAAAGCATCTAAGTGAAATTGAAATTGAAATATTAAACTATGCCTATAATAATATCGAGGATAAAAAGTATATGGAGGATATTATTATAAGTATTCCTAAATTAAAACTATATTTAGAAATTGAAGAAGATGAAATTAGATTTTCTGATACTATAGATAAGTATAAGGACTTTGGTAAACTATTGAATGAGTTAAATGAAGATATAAGGATAAGAAATAGTTTAATATCTGAATCGATAAATTATATATGGGATAATAAGTTAAGGGAAAAACTTAAAATAGGGAAAAATAATATTGATAAAGTTGATTTTTCTGATAAAGAAATAACTAAAGCTTTATTTCCATGTATAATTTCCAAGCTAGATAATTTACAATTAAAGAATATAAATGATAATAATATAAAATTTGATAAAGTTATCTATTTAGGGAAGATTACTAATCTGGATGATAAAACGCTAGAAACTCTAAAAGACTTAAGTAAGAGTATTATAATATTGTGTAAGGATAAAGTAGATACTCCTCTGAATCTTAAAAGATATGAGAATATAGATATACTGAATATAGATAAATCAATAACTTATGATAATTCAAGTGAAAATATAATTATAAATGAAATACAGAAATATTTAGAAGGATTAGGTTATATAAGTGAAAAAAATGTATGCATAGATAATTTTAATATCGAATTATTAATAAAGGATAATAATCTAAATACAATTGCAGCATTAGAAATAGACTCTGAAACTATAAATATTAATTCATCATATAAATTAAAAGACATCTATTTAAATAAAGTACTAAAGGATAAAAATATTAAATTATATAGAGTCTGGAGTCGAGATTGGTGGATAAACAAATCAAAAGAATTATGCAAATTAGAGGAATTTTTGCAAACTTTGAAAACAAAATAAGATATTGACTTTATAAAATTTATACAATATAATATTATAGAAAATTAAATAAGACAGTTCGGAAGCCTCCTGTCTATAAACAAAACTACGGTTATTAATTGCAATTTATATTAAGTGTGATTTTATTCGTAGAGGGTTCATTTATGTGAGCTCTCTATTTTATTTTTTCATCTACTATAATTTGTAGTTTTATTTCGTATTTTTATATTTTGAGGTGTCTGTTTTAGTAGGCACTTTTTTTTATTTTTTTAAGTTATAAATAATATTTTGGAGGAGATTGCATTGAAAGAAAATTTAACAAGAAAATTAGTCAAAGCAGCATTAGTTGCAGCAATTTACGCAGCACTAACAATGGTATTAGCACCTATAAGCTATGGTCCAGTACAATTTAGGTTATCAGAAGTATTAGTGTTATTAGCATTTGTAGATCCTTTTTACATAGTTGGGTTAACTGTAGGATGTCTATTAGCTAATATACTTGGTGGATTAGGTCCAATGGATATAGTATTTGGAACTTTAGCAACATTCTTAAGTGTGTCTGCAATATCACTTACAGCTAAATATATAAAGTCAAAAACCGTAAGTTTAATAATAAGTTCAATATGGCCAACTATTTTTAATGGTGTGATAATTGGATGGATGCTAAATTATGTTATTGGAGCACCACTAATATTAACTATGTTGCAAGTTGGAATTGGTGAGTTTGTAGTTGTTACAGTGATAGGTGTTCCGGTATTCAAATTTATAGAAAATAAATATAAGGGCAGAATAGCTCTACAATAAAAAGTAAGCTTAGATACTTTATAGTTGTCTAAGCTTATTTTTTTATTTACAATAGTTATATAAAAATAGATAAATAGTTTAAGGAGATATATATGAATTTAATTACATTAGAAAATATAACTAAGACTTATAGCGAAAAAGTCTTATTAAACAACGTAACATTAAACATAAATGACGGAGATAAAATTGGTTTAATAGGTTTAAATGGAGCAGGGAAGTCAACTTTACTTAAGATTTTAACTGGAAGAGATGAATTCTTTGATGGTAAAGTAGTAAAAGGAAAGAATATAAGAATAGAATACTTAGCACAAGATACAAAATATGATGATAATTCTACTATATTAGAACAAATATTTAAAGGGGATACTCCTGAAATGAAGCTTTTAATGGAGTATGAAGAATTACTAGAAAAAGTTAATAATGATATATCCCTTAATGATAAGTTAATAGCACTTCAAAGTAAAATAGATACTATGAATTTATGGGATTTAGAAAGTGATGCTAAAACTATTTTGACTAAGCTTGGAATAAGTGATTTTAACAAAAAAATGTCAGAGCTATCAGGAGGTCAAAAGAAAAGAGTTTTCTTAGCTTCTTCATTAATAACTCCATGTGAATTATTAGTTCTAGATGAGCCTACAAACCATCTTGATTCAGAGTCAATAGAATGGTTAGAAGAGTACTTAAACTCAAGAAAAGGCGCCTTAATTATGATTACTCATGATAGATACTTCTTAGATAGGGTAACAAATAAGATAATAGAACTAGATAGAGGAAATCTTTATTTATACGAAGGAAATTACAGTGATTTCCTTGAGAAAAAAGCTGAAAGACTACAAGTAGAAGCATCTAAAGAAGAAAAGAGACAAAAGCTTATATTAAAAGAGTTAAAATGGGTAAGAAGAGGTGCTAAGGCTAGAACTACTAAGCAAAAAGCAAGGCTTCAAAGATTTGATGAGTTAGTAAGTACTGATTATATAACAGTAAATACTGATATAGAAATGCCTTTTGTGGGTAGAAGACTAGGTAAAAAGATTATAGAGATAAATAACATTTCAAAATCCTTTGATAATAAAGTGCTAGTTAAAGATTTTGATTACATTTTTTCTAAAAATGATAGAATAGGTGTAATAGGAAAGAATGGAGCAGGAAAAACAACTTTAGTAAATATGATTACAGGGGCTATAAGTCCTGATAATGGAGATATAGAAATTGGAGATACAGTAAGCATAGGAACCTTTTCTCAAGATAATACTCATATGGATTTAAATCAAAGAGCTATAGATTATATAAAAGAAGGTGGAGAAAACATACCAACAGAAGATGGATATAATATAACAGCATCACAATTAGCTGAAAGATTCCTTTTTGATGGTACAATGCAATATACTCCAATTGAAAAGCTGTCAGGTGGAGAAAGAAGAAGGTTACATTTACTAAGAGTACTAATGGAATCTCCAAATGTACTTATACTAGATGAGCCTACAAATGATTTGGATATTGAAACCCTTAAGATACTAGAAGACTTCTTAGATGAGTTCATAGGAGTAGTAATTATAGTATCCCATGATAGGTATTTCTTAGATAGATTATGTAATAAAATTTTTTCATATGAAGGTGATGGCTTAGTAAAACAATATGTAGGTAATTATAGCGATTACTTAATACATAAGGAATATGAAATAAAACCTGAGAAATCTAAAAATGAAGTAAAAGAAAAGAAAACTAATCAAAAAGAGAATAGAAATACTTCTTCTAAACCTAAATTTACTTTTAAGGAACAAAAGGAATTTGAAGAAATTTATTCTGTTATAGAATCTTTAGAGCATGAACTTACTGTTATAGAAAATAAAATGGCAAAAAACGCTTCAAATTATGGAGCTTTAAATGAGCTTATGAAAGAAAAAGAAACTTTAGAAGAGGAACTATTATTTAAATATGAGCGATTAGAATACCTAGAAGATATTGCTAATAAGATTGAAGAATACAAAAGCAGATAAAATTTTGAAATAATGACTTTCTCATTTTGAATAATTATAGTATAATCTTTGTGTAACGCAACTCACAAATATAATGTGAAAAGGAGATAAATTATTATGAAGAAACTTATTAAAAGTTTTAGTGTTCTATTAGTATCTTTTGCTTTAGTTGGATGCGGTAGTAAAAGTGCTAATGTAGAATTAAAGGAAGGATTAACTGCTAAAGATGTAGTGGCAAAGGTTGAAGAAAAGGCGCCTATGCAAATGCCTCAAGAATTCGATGAACAAATGGCTACTGATATAGCTAAACTAAACTTAGATGATGTTGAAGACTATGCTATTACTAAAGCAATGATAATGAACTCTGCTGATGTAGCGGCTGTTGTGGAGGCTAAGGAAGGTAAAGTTGAATCTGTTAAAGCAACTTTACAAGGTATGTTAGATACTGAGAAAAATAATGCATATTTACCAGATCAAAAGGAAAAAATAGAAAAAGCTATACTTACTGAAAAAGGTAATTATGTTATATTATTAATAAATGCAGATATTAAAGCAGCAGAAGAAGCTGTAAATGAATGTTTTGAATAAGATTTTAATTAAAGCTAGATAGGAAAATATCCTTATCTAGCTTTTTTAGAAAGGATTTATTATGGTTTTTAGCAGCCTTATTTTTATATTTAGATTTTTACCTGTATTTATAGCAGTATATTATATAACTCCATATAAATATAAAAATCTTTGCATACTTATTTTCAGTTTGTTTTTTTATTCATTTGGCGAACCGAAGTATTTTCCAATAATGATTTCATCAATTATTATTGATTATATAGTATCTATACTGATTCAAAGAAATTTCAAAAATAAAGCTAAATGTAAAGTTTTATTATTAGTTTCTATAATATTTAATATGGGAATTTTAATTTATTTTAAATATGCTAATTTTTTTATAGAAAATATAAACTTATTATTTAAGTCTTCAATAGATAAGATTAGTTTAACCTTGCCACTTGGAATAAGTTTTTATACATTCCAAACTTTATCTTACACTATTGATGTATACAAAGGAAAAGTTGAAGCAGAAAAAAATATAATTGATTTTGGGGCTTTTGTATCTTTATTTCCACAACTGATAGCTGGACCTATAGTAAAATATAGTGATATAAATAAAGAAATAAAAAATCGCTCTATAAATATGAGTAATTTTGAGTTAGGATTAGAGGAATTTATAATAGGTTTATCTAAAAAAGTGCTAATAGCTAATAATATAGGAATGCTTTGGTCTGAAATATCTAGTAAAGATTTAATCAATATATCAACTCCTTTAGCTTGGCTTGGTATAATAGCTTTTTCATTTCAAATATATTTTGATTTTAGTGGATATTCATCAATGTCTATAGGACTTGGGAAAATGATAGGATTTAACTTTCCAATAAATTTTAATTTTCCATACATATCTAGGAGCATAACTGAGTTTTGGAGAAGGTGGCATATAACTTTAGGTTCCTGGTTTAAAGAATACGTATATATTCCTTTAGGAGGAAATAAAGTAAACAAAATAAGAGTATTTTTAAATTTATTGATAGTTTGGTTTCTAACTGGATTTTGGCATGGTGCTGAATATACATTTATTTTATGGGGATTATATTTCTTTACATTAATTTATATAGAAAAAATATTCTTGGGAGAAACTCTAAAAAGACATGTTATTTTCTCGCATTTATATACTATATTCTTTTTAATAATAGGATGGTGTATATTTGCAATAACTGATATTTCGACTTTGGGTATTTATATAAATAAGATGTTCACTTGGGACTTTAAAAGTGATTGGATTTATTATATTAGAAACTACTTTATAGTTATTATATTATGTATTATTTCTTCAACTCCATTAGTGTTAAAAATATATAATAAGATGATTAAGGTAATTAAATCGATTATTATAGTCTTGCTCTTTATGCTATCTATAGCATATTTAGTAGATAGTAGTTACAACCCTTTCTTATATTTTAGATTTTAATAGGAGGAGAGTATGATTAAAAAAATAATAAAATATCCAATTAGTATATTGGTCTTAACGATAATTTTATTCATTACTATAATAGATATATCCAATAAAGATAAAAATTTTTCTAACTTTGAAAATAGATCTTTAGCTCAAAGACCTGTATTTTATTTCGATGATTTCCTTAAAGGACGATTTTCTAAGGATTATGAAAGATACATTAATGATCAATTTGTATTTAGAGATACATGGATAGATTTAAAGTCTAGAAGTGAGTATTTATTGGGGAAGATAGAAAATAATAATATTATTTATGGAAAAGATAATTTTTTATTTGAAAAGTATGAAAAAGTAGATGAAGAAAATTTAGCTAAAAATATTGATTCTGTTTTAGGCTTTATAAAAAAAATACCTAATAATAAAGTAAATTTTATGATTATTCCAAGTTCATATACTATATATAAAGATTATTTGCCTTACGGAATTAATTTAGTTGATCAAGAATTTTATATAAATGATATATATAATTATTTAAATAATTATAATAATATAAAAACAATATCATTAATAGATATGTTTAAGGAAAATAAGGATAAGTATATCTATTATAAAACAGATCATCACTGGACATCATTTGGATCATATTTAGCATATAGTGAATTTGTTAAAAATAATAATTTAAGTTTAGTAGATATTAATAACCTTAATAAGCATGAAGTTAATAATTTCTATGGAACTTATTTTTCAAAAAGTAAAAATTTTAATGCAGAAAGTGATTTAATAACTTATTATGATGTACCCAATTTAAGTGTATCTATAGATGGAATACCTGTTGATAATATAAATGATAACTCAAAGTGGAGTAGTAGCGATAAATATTCAGCTTTTTTAAGAGGAAATAATGGATTAACTATAATACAAAATAACGATATTTCTAATAATAATAAAATCTTGGTTTTAAAAGATTCATTTGGAAATTCATTTATTCAATATCTAGTTAATAATTATAAAGAAGTATATGTAGTTGATTTGAGGGGGTTTATTGGTAGCTTCAATGAGTTCTTTAAAAGTAATAACTTCGATGATGTATTAATAATGTATAATTTTATAAACCTTGCTGATGATGTAAATATATCTAAAATCAAATATTAGTTATTAAGCAAAATAACTTTATTGACAATACTATAAATATTTGATACTCTTTTAAAGGTTGATTTATATAGTACATAGGAGGAAATTATGGAAGGAACAAAAGAAGTAAAAATTTTAGTTGCTGATCCTTCAGCAATAGGATTATTTGGACTAGCTGTAATAACATTAGTTGCATCATCACAAAAATTAGGACTTACAGACGGGGTATCTTTAGTATTACCTTGGGCTATATTCTTAGGAGCTACAGCTCAATTATTAGCGTGTATAAATGATTTTAAACACAATAATACTTTTGGAGCTACAGCTTTTGGAGCATATGCATTCTTCTGGTATGCAATGGGAATGACATGGCTTATACAAAATGGAGTATTGGGAGAAAAGCTTGCTTCTGCAGCTGATACAAAACAATTAGGATTTGCCTTTTTAGCATACTTAATATTTACATTATTTATGACTATTGGAGCAATGGAAACTAATAAAGTATTATTTATAATTTTTGTTTTAATAGACTTCTTATTTATAGGACTTATGTTAAATTCCTTTGGAATAGTACCACATTTTGCTCATAGCTTAGCTGCATATTCAGAACTTGGAATTGCAATCTTTTCATTTTATGGAAGTGGTGCAGCTGTTTTAAATAAACATTTTGGTAAAGTATTTTTACCGATAGGCAAACCATTTAACATTTTTAAATAAATAATAAATGTGATATTATAAATATAGTGTTATTGTATTAAACAAATTAACACTATATTTTTTTATTTTAATGAAATTTAGTTACGATTATACTTTGTATAAAATAGTTAATATATATTTGACATAAGGAGAAAATTTATGAAAGTATCTATATTTTTAAAAGGAAAAAAGGATCCAGTTGTATACGAAGGAGAGAAAATAGATATAGTAGATCTAAATTTAAATGGGACTAATTATAAGCAAGTAAGATGCTTCAATAAAAAGGGAAGTTCTAAATCAGAGTTGATTGTAAATAATTTAATAAATAAAATTATCGAGTCATAAAAGGTGCTGTAGTAGCACTTTTTTTATTTGTCTGAAAGTATAAATTTTATCTTTCATTAAGTAAAATAAAAAAGCAAACTTATATATGTCTATAATTTATTGTAAACTTGTTCTAAATTTAAAATGTTTACAATATTATAGTAATGAAAAAGATACTAACAGCATAATAATTTATGTATCTTGAAAAGACACTAACAGCAAATTAATATTATGCATTCACAATGTATGATATAATTATTATATAAACGTGTCTTGTATTAATTTTTAGGAGGGAAAAATGTCTAGTGTTTTAAGTAGGATAAGAGAAGAATTGTATAAAGTCTCGGAAATAGATATAGATGAAGAAGAAGTTAGCATAAATGTAATAGAAGAATTTATAGATAATATAGAATATTTTAGAAATGCTTCTGAAGAAGAAATTATAGAAAGTTTTAGAAGGATTTTTTACTCTGGAACTAAGTATAGCATTAAATTATTATTCTTTGTTAGAGATAAGATAAATGGATTAGGAGAAAGGAGAGTATTTAGAGTTATTTTAAAATACTTAGGAAATGAGCATCCAAATTATATAGAAAATAACTTAGCTTTAATTCCTAAGTATGGTAGATGGGATGATTTATATTCTCTATTTGATACAAAGCTTGAAGATAATGTTATAGACTTATTTAAAAATCAATTACAAATAGATGTTAATTCTAATAATCCATCTACATTGGCTAAATGGCTAAAATCAGAAAATGCTTCTTCTAAAGAATCAAAAAGGCTTGCTAATAAAACAAGAAGGTTACTTGGATATTCCCCTAAGGAATATAGACGATTATTATCTAGTTTAAGAAAAAAGATAAATATAGTTGAAACAAATATAAGTAGGAGAGATTATTCTAAAATAAATTATAATAATCTTACAAAATTAAATATAAAAAAATATCAAAAGGCATTTTTAAGAAATGATAAAGTTAGTTACGAAAAATTTAAATTACAAAATAATAAAAATGCTTTTATATTCGAATCCCTTGAGAAGATGATTTCAACTATTAGAAATAATTTGAATAATTATAATAGAAACAGTATAGAAGATATGTATAGCAAAAATTTAGAATATTTAATAGATATAACTATAAAGGATATAAACTCATTTGAAGATACTTTAATAATTAATGGAATTGAAGGGGAGTTTACAAAAGATCAAAATAGATACTTTGATGTATTAATTGCAACAATCCTTTTATACAACAAATTGAATTCGAACAGCTTTAAAAACTATTATATGTCTTTTAAAAAGAATTCTAAATTTAATAAATTAACAGGAGGCAATTATATAGAAGATATCGAAATAATATCTAAAAATAATATAAATTATAATATTGATTTAAACTCAGCCTTAGATTTATTATTATTTACTAGTATTAAAAAGAATTTAAAGCCTGAAGCAATTCCTAAATCTATAATGTTTATATATAATAAAGATGAAAATATTAATTTTATTGATTTTAAGGATATAAATGAAAAATGGATAAATTCAGGATTTGAAGTTCCTAAAATTAAGTTTTGGGATCTAAATGATTTATCTCCAAAGTTTTCAATAAAATATAAAGATGGTGTAACAATTATTAAAGGGTATAATAATTCGATGTGGAAGTATTTGCTTGAATGTAAAGAAATGAGTCATTCGAATATTATTATAGACAAATTTAATAATATTGAATATAAAGATTTAATTATCTAAATTAAACAATGCATATGCATTGTTTATATAATATAAGTTTACATAATGTTTAATATGTTTAATATTGTTATCCGTAAATTAAAATAATAAAGATTTATCAAAATCATATTTAATAACATGCAGTGAATAAAATTGTGAATATAATTATACAAATTTTATGTATAGCAAAATTAAATTTAAAAATCTATTAAATCTATAAATAACTTATATAAAGACAAAATTAATTATGAAATTTGTCACATTTAAAATTAAAGAAATATTTTAAAATAAACATACTTAATATAAATAAAAATAGAATGATTGAGGTTAAAAACATTCGAAAATACAATAAAATAATATAAAAAAACCTAAAAATTATTTCGCTAAATATACATTTATTATATTTCGTATTATTGTAAGTTTAAAATCTCTGTGATATAATAAAATCAAGGCTTTAGAGAGATTTTGGAGGTGAAAAAATGTCTACAGGACGAACGAAAACATATAAATACAAAGATTTTTGTTATACTAACGACGTAAAAAGACTTTTAAGTATAGAATTATCGAATAAAGATAAGAAAAAACTTCACTCAGTGTATTCTAATTATTATAATTTAGATGCTGAACGTGGATATGAATTTATAATTGAAGATTTATTTAAACTTGCTGAAGTGCATAAATTATCAACTTCTCAAATAGCACAAATTTATGATACTGGAATTAGAAACGTTCAAATTTGGCTTAAAGAACTTGGAATAAATCGTAGCATTAAAAAGGCTCAAAAGATTAACAAAAAGAATTCTAAAGTGAATTTAGAATTGAATTCTGTTGAAAATTCAAATTCAAACACAAACTCAATACAAAGTAAGTACGGTATTGAACAAGTTCAAATTAAAAATTTACCAGAATCAGTTGTTGATTTTCTTAATTATCTAGAAACAATTAAGGGGAAATCCCCTAATACTATTAAAGGATATGAAATAGATCTAACTTTATTCTTTAGATTTTTAAAAATATATAAAGGACTTATTACTGATGATTCTTTAGAGTTTTCTGAAATAGATATTAGGGATATTGATAATTCATTTGTTAGGAAAATTAAATTAACTGATTTATATGCATTTTTATCTTTTGCAGAAAAACAAAGGGAAAATGGAAGTTATGCAAGGGCTAGAAAAGTTGCAGCACTTAAATCATATTTTAAATTTCTTAATGGAAAAGCAAAAATTATAGATGATAACCCTACTTTGGAATTAGAATCACCAAAGATAAATAAAAGACATCCAGTTTATTTATCTTTAGATGAAAGTGTAAATTTATTGAGTTCATTAGATAAAGATAATAAGAATTATTATAGAGATTATTGTATTTTAACTTTATTTTTAAATTGTGGAATGCGTTTATCAGAACTTTGTAGCATTAAATTAGATAAAATCAAAGGTGATACTTTAACTATAATCGGTAAGGGAGATAAGGAAAGAACTGTTTATTTAAATGAAGCTTGCTTAAAAGCAATTGATAATTATTTAGCTGTTAGAGATACTTCTAAATGCACACCTGAAGATAAAGAATATTTACTACTCTCCTCCCGCTATAAACCTATTAATAAAAGAACAGTTGAATTACTTGTTAAAAAACATATATTTAATTCGGGATTAAGTAATGAAAAATATACTCCTCACAAATTAAGACATACAGCTGCTACACTAATGTATAAACATGGTAATGTTGATATAAGAAGTTTACAAAGTATCTTAGGTCACGAAAATATATCTACAACCCAAATATATACTCATGTTGATGAAGAAATCTTAAGAGATGCTGTAAATTCGAACCCATTATCAAAATTATAAAACATAAAAATAAAAAAGACTCTATATAGATATATTTTCTTTTATAGGTATCCACTATATAGGGTCTTTTTATAACATATTAACCTTTTATTTTTTATTAGTACTTCCCTTTTAACTTTCTAACTCCAGGGAAAATTTCTTCTGTAGCATCTTCTAGTGAATCATCACCTAATATATCTAAATCATCTATGTATTCAATATGATCAAAAGCATCAACATAATCACTTGATTCATTTTCTAAAGCGTACTCTCCTACTTCATCAAGTTCTTCAGTTGAAAGCTTTTCTTCTTTTAAAGCTTCTATCATTTTTTTATATTCATTTTCTAAGAATTCATTTTCTTCAACTGTTTTAGCTATATCTTCAATTTTGATTGCTCTTACATCTATACCTTCTTCTTCTAGACAGTCTCCACAGTTGTCACAAATTCTATTAGGATATATATCACAATAATCATCTTCCGCGAATTTCTTAAAATCCATAAATACACCACCTTTGTTTAAAGTAAACCGAAACTTATTATAACAAATAAATATTAAATAAGCAAATTATATAATAAAATTAAATTCTATATGCTTTTAATTTTACTATCCTACTTAATATAAGTAAAATAAATTTTACCGCTAAATTAACTTAATAATTACACATAATTTGCATTATAAATTAATTTAAGAATTACATATAAAAAATATAAGTAATTGCTGTAAGAACATAAGTTTCAAGAACGTTCGTTTTGAGAACATAAGTTTGATATTATCATATTTTTATGCTATAATAATAGAAATAGAGTGAGGTGTTATAATGAACGAAATAAAAGATAAACAATTAGAAATTTATGAGTTCTTAAAAATATATACAGAAAATAAAGGTTATCCACCTTCAGTAAGAGAAATCTGTGATGCTGTTAATTTAAGATCTACATCGACTGTTCATGGTCATCTAAAAAGATTAGAGAAAAAAGGATTAATAAGAAGAGATCCAACAAAACCTAGAGCCTTAGAAATTATGGAAACTTCTAATATGAAAAAAGAAATGTTAAATATACCTTTGGTTGGAAGAGTTACAGCAGGAACACCTATTTTAGCAACGGAAAATATAGAAGATACATTCCCTATTCCTATAGATTACATAAAACATAATGAAGAATTATTTATGTTAAAAGTAACTGGTAATAGTATGATTAATGCAGGAATACATGATGGAGATTATGCTATTATAGAAAAGGCTCCAACTGCTAAAAATGGAGATATAGTTGTAGCACTAATTGAAAATGATGCCACTATAAAAAGATTCTTTAAAGAAAAAGATCATATAAGACTTCAACCTGAAAATGATGCACTATCTCCTATTATTGTTGAAGACTGCATTATTTTAGGTAAATTAGTTGGTTTATTCAGAGCATATTAAAAAATAAGATTCATACAATATTGTATGAATCTTATTTTTTTACTACAATTTAAGGAGGTGCAGATTTTGAAAATTTCTATTTTAAAAAGCAGTAATAATAAAAATAATGACTTTATAGATGAACATAATAATGGCCATATTGTAAAAGAAGACTTTTCTTCTTTAATATTACTTATTAAAGTCATTATAGCATCCATTTATGCTTTTGGACTTGGATATAGCTTATTTTATAGTGGTGATGATTTTCTTAAAGTAGGAATTAAATTTTTACTAATACTAATAGTACTATATTTCTTAATGGAATTTCCTTATGCTCTTTTAAAAGCATCATTATTACCAAATGCTTTTAATAAAGATATAATTAAATTGAATTTAAATCCCTATAATATGAGTATATCTATATCTTCTAGGAAACCTATATCTAAAAATAGAGTGTTAATAGCATCAATAGTACCTTTTATAATATTAGCTTTAGCTCCAACTGTAATTAGTTATATATTAGAATTTAATATTTATTTATATGCTATTGCTTCTGCCTCAGCAATAATTTCTATGTCTGATTTAATATTTTCAATAATTCTAATTAGTAATGAGTCTGTTGGTGAAAGTTTAATAATTACACCTTATGAGTATATTGATTCAAATATATCACTAAAGGAAACTTCACTTGATTTAGATAAAGATGATAAGCTAGAATGTAAAGATGAATTTTGCTATCAGTTATTAGAAAATATAGATAAAAGTAAAATAAAAAGCAGCTTAATTGAACGAAATAAAGATCCAGAATATATTAAAGAGATGATTTTTAATGTTGATGATAGTAATGAATAACAAAAACACTAGCTATGTAATTAGCTAGTGTTTTTTGTTAAATATAAAGCTATTTTAAATTATCCAATTATATTATTTAAGGAAATTAATATACCTATCTTAGCATGGTCAAATGTAAGACCACCTTGTAAATAAGCTATATATGGCTCCCTAATAGGTGCATCTGCTGATAATTCAATTGAAGAACCTTGAATAAATGCTCCAGCAGCCATTATAACTTCATCATTATATCCAGGCATAGCCCAAGGTTCACATTCAACAAAAGAATCTATTGGAGAACCTTTTTGAATACCCTTACAGAATTGTATAAGTTTTTCTTTATCTCCAAACTTAATAGCTTGAATAATATCACTTCTTTTTTCATTATATTTAGGAAGAACTTCAAAACCTGCAAGTTCCATTATTCTTGAACAAAATACAGCACCCTTTACAGCTTCCATAGCTATATGCGGAGCTAAGAATAAGCCTTGATAGAATTGTCTCATAACTCCAAATGTTGAGCCGCACTCTCCTCCTATTCCAGGAGTAGTTAATCTATAACTTGCTTGTTCTACATATTCTTTTTTACCAGCTATATATCCACCAGTTGGTGCAATTCCTCCACCTATATTCTTTATAAGAGAACCTGCAATTAAATCAGCTCCAACGTCTGTAGGCTCTATAATATCGATAAATTCACCATAGCAGTTATCAACGAAAACTACTACATCTTCTCTTATGCTTTTTACAAATTCAATAACTTCGCCAAGTTCTTTAACTAAGAATGAATTTCTCCATCCATAACCAGTACTTCTTTGAATATGTACAAGCTTTATAGTTTCATCAGATGTTAGTGTTTCTTTTATTTTATCTAAATCAAATTTACCATTTTTCAAATCAACTTGCTTATAGTTAACTCCATATTCTCTAAGTGATCCTATATTTTCTTTACCACTTATCCCAATTATGTTATGTAATGTATCATAAGGAGCTCCTGAAATGCATACCATTGTGTCCCCTGTTCTTAAATTCCCCATTAAAGCACAGCCTATAGCATGTGTACCATTAACAAAATGAGGTCTAACTAATGCACTTTCAGTATTAAAGACTCTTGCATAAACTTTATCTAATGAATCTCTTCCTATATCATCATATCCATATCCAGATGAGTTTGTAAAGTGAGATTCACTTATTCTTTCATCTTGGAAAGCCTTCAATACTTTTAATTGATTATACTCTCTTATTTCATCATATGATTCAAAAACCTCTTCTACATCTTTTAAAGCTTTCTTATATAGGTCAAATGTTTGAGGCTTAAAATTAAAGTTTTTCATCATTAATTCTTCTGTTTCTCTTAGCATAACGTTATTATTACATATCATTTAATAATATGTAATTTCTCCCTTCTAAGTAATTAAATAAGCTATTATATCACATAAATAAAATATTATCATATTTTAGCATAATTTCATAGTACATAAATTATATAAAAATATTATTGTAAATCTTTATTTACTAACACTAAAATCTTTAAAAACCTTATTTAAATCATCTCTTGAAGTAAAGTTTCCAATTGTCACATGAAGTAAGAATTTTTTATCATTTAGCTATTTAGGTTTATATGGTTCTAAAATTCTTGTATCCAACTTTGAACTATAAATTTTTTAGCCTTATTTAAATAAAAAAGTAGGCAAAATGCCTACTCTTCATCATTATTAAATAAAATTGGTTTTGCTGGTGTTATAGTTGTTATTGCATGCTTGTAAACTAACATTTGCTTACCATCGCTATCAAGTACAACTGTAAAACTGTCAAATCCTTTTACATATCCTTTTAGTTGAAATCCATTAGTTAAGTATATAATAACGGAAATCTTATTTTTTCTTGCTCCATTTAAAAATATATCTTGTAAATTGTTTGGTTGTTTATTCACCATATTCACCTCCGCATAATCCTTACAATACTATTATACAATTTATGGTAGAAATTCACCAACTATTCTTTTAAATATTTCATCTTCACTAAATATATCTTTATCTAAAATAATAGCTCTTGGATCTCTTCTAAACCAAGTTAATTGTCTTTTTGCATAATTTCTTGAACCCTGCTTAATCATTTCTACAGCTTCATTTAGAGATATCTTATTTTCTAAGTAATAAAATATTTCTTTATACCCGATCCCTTGCATTGACTGTACAGATGAATTATACCCCATTTCCTTTAACTTTATACACTCTTCAAGTAACCCCTTATCCATCATCATATCAACTCTTAGGTTTATTCTATTATAAAGCTTTTCTCTATCCATATTTAGAACATAATAAGTTACATCATAAGGACCATTATAAAACTCTTCTCCTGCATTAAACGAACTAAAAGGCTTCTTAGTCAACTTATATACTTCCAAAGCTCTAATAACCCTTTTTCTGTTATTATAATGAATTTCTTTGTAACTTATAGGATCTATGTCCTTAAGCATATTATGGATATATTCATTACCATGTTTTTCTGCAAGTTCTTCTAATTCACTTCTATACTTTAAATCATTTTCTGCTTCTGTAAAGTTCATATTGCATGTTAATGCATTTATATATAATCCTGTACCACCAGTTAGTATTGGAAGCTTTCCTCTAGATATAATATCGTCTATACATTTTTGTGCCATTTCTTTATAGTCAGCAACAGAAAATGGAGTACTAGGATCTACTACATCTATCATATGATGTGGAACACCGCACATTTCTTCTTTAGTAATTTTAGCAGATCCTATATCCATATATTTATAAATTTGCATTGAATCTGTTGATATTATTTCTCCATTTAATTCTTTTGCTAATTTTATAGATAAATCCGTTTTCCCAACTGCTGTTGGACCTGCTATAACTAAAACTTTTTCTTTCATTGTTACTCCTTTTATACTATTCTTCTAAACTTTTTATCTAATTCATAGTTTGTAAACTTAATGATTACTGGTCTACCATGAGGACAATGGAATGGATCATCTATATATCTTAAATCATTTATTAGTTTTTCCATTTCCATTTGATTTAAATAATCATTAGCTTTAACAGCAGCTTTACATGCAAGTGTTGCAATTCTATTGTACTTTACTTCTGTTGTTTTACCACTACCTAATGATTTTATATTATCTAAGATATTAATAAATAAATTCCTCGGATCAAGCTTCCCTAAGAAATAAGGCACTTCTTTAATTGCTATAGTATTTCCACCAAAGTTTTCAATAGAAAAACCTGCCATAGTAAACACCTTTGAATTTTCTTCATAATAACAAAAATCATCTGTAGTTAAATCTATTAAAGTAGGTACTAATAGTTGTTGTACTACTATATCCCCCTCTTCTATGCTCTTTAAATACTTTTCAAAAAGAATCTTTTCATGAGCAGCATGCTGATCAATCATATATAGCACTTCATCATATTCAGCTAATATATAAGTCTTATTAAACTGACCTATTATTCTTAAATTAGGGAACTTTGCATTTCTATTTTCTATATTATTTAAGTTTTCTTTATTACTTACTACATTTTCATTATTTACTTCGTTACTTTTAATTGCTATATCTGTATTTACTTCATTATTAGAAATTTCTTTTTTATCTTCATAAACTACAGTATTTGAATCATAGTTTATAGGTCTATAATCAAAATTGTTGTTATCATCTATATTATTGTTATTATTATGTGTTTTAATATCTAATTTACCAAGTTCTTTTAGGTTCTTAAGATTATTATAAAGCTCTTCTTCTCTCTTTAAATCCTCATAAGAAACTCCTGGCATTGTATTTATTTCATTTTCCTTATTTTTATTACTATTATCTTCATAGTAAGATAAAGGTAAGTTATTTGAATTTGAATAAGTATCATTTAAATTTATGTTAAAAGATATTTCCTCAACAACTTCTGTAGGTACTTCATCCTTATGTTCTTTTTCTTCCTCTGGTATATAGAAATCATTAAAAACTTCACTTTTAAAGGCTTTATGAACTGCATCAAATACCTTTTTAAATATCCCTCTATCTTCTTTAAATTTAATTTCAGCTTTTGTTGGATGTATATTAACATCTACAAACTCTGGATAAACTTCAAGGAATAAAACAAAGAATGGAAACTTATTAACTGTCGCAAAGGACTTAAAGGCATTTTCTATTGCTGCAACTATAGTTTTATTCTTTATATATCTGCCATTAACAAAGATGCTTTGATTATTTCTAGATCCCCTAGCTATTTCTTCTTTACCTATATATCCATATAAATGAATTGCATCTTCTGCACTTTCAAAGTATATTAAGTTTTCACTTATGGTTTTTCCATATACAGTTCTAATAACATCTTTAAGATTACCTGTACCATAAGTATGTAATACCTTCTTACCATTGTTATAGAACTTTATAGATACATCAGGATTAGATAAGGCTATCCTTGAAACTATATCACTTATTAATGCACCTTCTCTTGAAGTAGACTTTAAAAACTTTCTTCTAGCTGGTACATTATAAAATAAATCTCTAACTTCAATTATTGTTCCTTTATTAGTTCCAGTTTCAGATTCAGAAAGTATTTCTCCACCTTCTATTGAAATTTCAGAGCCAAAATCTACTTCATTTATTTTACTTCTTAATAATACTTTTGATATAGATGCTATAGAGGCCAATGCTTCCCCTCTAAAGCCTAATGTCATAATAGAATATATATCCTCTACATTTTGGATTTTAGATGTTGCATGAGGCATAAAAGCCTTTTTAATGTCATCTTTATGTATTCCATTACCATCATCTATAATTCTTATTAAAGAAATACCACCTTCTTCTATTTCGATGGTGATATTTTTTGCTTCTGCATCTATTGAATTTTCTACTAATTCTTTTACAACTGAAGAAGGGCGTTCAACCACTTCTCCAGCTGCTATTTTATTAGAGGTATGTTCATCTAATAGATTTATTCTTTTCATATAATCACCTCAATTATGTACCCTTTTTTAATTATTTCACCCTTTTAGCCTCAAGAATTAACTTGTATAATGTATTCATTGCATCCATAGGAGTCAATGCCATAAAATCTATATCAGCAAGTGAATTAATTAAATTTTCTTTTTCTATCATTGTAAAATCTATTTGATAATCGTTAATTTCATCTTTAGAATTCTTTTTCTTTTTAGAGCCTTTCTTTATATTAGTATCTTCTAATAATGTATTATTTATAGGTTCACTTTCTTTTTCTATATAACTTTCATTAGACTCCTCTTTAGCATTATCTAATGGGTTACTATATGAAGTTGGTACTTCTACAGTTTCTTTAATATTAACAGATTTATTTACGTCATCTTTTTCAAACTTATCAGTTGCAACTTCTTTAATTGAAGTAACATCTAATGAATTACTTCCTGAAGTATTCTCTAATGAAGATAATATTTCCTTAGCTCTATCAATAACTTGAGTTGGTAATCCAGCAAGCTTTGCAACTTCTATACCATAAGATTGATCTGCTCCACCTTCTACTATCTTTCTTAAGAAGATTATATTATCATCTATTTCACTTACAGCAACAGAATAGTTCTTAACACCTTCTATTACACCTTCTAGTTTAGTTAATTCATGATAATGGGTAGCAAAAAGTGTTTTACATTTAAGGTTATTATTTTTTGATATATATTCTATTACAGACCAAGCTATACTAAGTCCATCATATGTTGATGTTCCTCTTCCAACCTCATCTAATAAAACTAAGCTTTTAGATGTAGCATTCTTTAAGATGTTAGATACTTCCCACATCTCAACCATGAAGGTAGATTTTCCACCTGCTAAATCATCAGAAGCACCTATTCTTGTAAATATCTTATCACATATAGAAATATTAGCAGATTTAGCTGGTACAAATGATCCTATTTGAGCCATAAGAGTAATAAGTGCCACTTGTCTCATATATGTAGACTTACCTGCCATATTAGGACCAGTAATAAGTAAAAGTCTATTATCATTTGAATTTAATGTAGTATCATTAGAAACAAATTCCCCTTTCCCAATTACTTTTTCTACAACTGGGTGTCTTCCTTCATTTATTTCTATAATTCCATCTTCATTTATACTAGGTTTAACATAATCATTTTCTACAGCTATTAAAGATAAAGTAGATAAAGCATCTAAGTTACCAATAATTCTAGCACTTTGTTTAAGTCTTGCAATTTCTTTTTCTATAGCTTCTCTTATTTCTATAAATAAGTCGTATTCTAAAGATACTAGCTTTTCCTCTGCTCCTAAGATTTTATCTTCCATTTCCTTTAATTCTTGAGTTATAAATCTTTCAGCATTTGCGAGTGTTTGCTTTCTTATATATCTACCTTCAGGAATTGAACTATAATTAGCCTTTGATATTTCTATATAATAACCAAATACCTTATTGTAGCCAACCTTTAATGATCTAATTCCTGTAAAGTCTCTTTCTCTATTTTCTAGAGCAGCAATCCATTCCTTACCGTGAAGTTTTGCTGTTCTTAAACTATCTACCTCTTCATTGTAACCATCCTTAATTATGTTACCTTCCTTTAAGGCAATAGATGGATCATCTAAAATAGAATTAGATAAAAGTTCTTTAATATCAGTAAGCTCATCTAAATCCTTATACCATTCTTTTAGTATATTTGATGATGCTTCTGATAAATGAGACTTTATACCTGGTAGCTTTTCTAATGAGCATTTAAGTGAAATTAAGTCCTTAGCATTCGCATTTTTATTAGAAATCTTACCTACAATTCTTTCTATATCATAAATTTCTTTAAGTAAACTTCTTAAATCTTCATTAAAATAAGCATTATTATATAGTTCTTCTACACCTTCTAATCTCTTTTCAATTTCAGATTTTATTATAAGAGGTTCTTCAATCCATTTTCTAATTGCTCTTCCTCCCATAGAAGTAGCAGTCTTATCTAAAACCCAAATTAAACTACCTTTTTTAGATTTTTCTTTTAGATTTTCAGTAAGCTCTAAATTTCTTCTTGAGTTACCATCTATAGTCATATAATTAATTATGTCATAATACTCTAAAAGATTTATATTAGTTAAAGTCATCTTTTGAGTATCATAAATATACTTTAATAAGGCTTTAGATACAGTCTTAGATAAATCATTTAAATTAGTAATGCATACTTCTGAAAATTGTTCTAGAAGTTCTTCTTCAGTACAAATACTCTTACTTAAATCTCTCTTAGTAATTAGTGCTGAAGAAATAGAAGTAATTTCTGATAATAATTCATCACTTATATTAATATCTACAATTATTTCCTTTGGAGCAATTTTAGTTATTTCATCTAATAAACTGGCTTTTATTGCTGTAAAACTCGTCACTTTAAATTCTCCAGTAGATATATCAGAAGAGGCTAACCCGTAATAGCCATTATCTTCAACTATACACATTAAATATGTATTTTTATATTCGCTATCTTCAGTATTTTCTATATATGTACCAGGAGTTATAACTTTAATAACATCTCTCTTAACTATACCTTTAGCAACAGAAACATCTTCAACTTGTTCCCCAATTGCTACTTTATAACCTTTATTAACAAGTCTTGCTATATAAGATGAAGCTGCATGAAATGGGATTCCACACATAGGAGCTCTTTCTTCAAGACCACAATCTCTTCCTGTTAAAACAAGTTCTAATTCTCTAGAAGCTATTTTAGCATCTTCAAAGAACATTTCATAAAAGTCACCTAATCTAAAAAATAAAATACAATCCTTATAATTTTCTTTTATTTCAAAATATTGTCTCATCATTGGAGTTAACATATTTTTATTACCTCACATCCCTAAATTTAAGTACAAACCTTGTAAACATAAGGTTTTATGACTATTATACTATAAAGTTGCAACAATAAAAAGTAATAAGTATTAAAGTAGAGTTAATAAGAAAAATGACCTTATCAATTTCAAACTTGATAAGGTCATTTTTAAAATAATATATAGATTTATTTTATAATCTAATTTGCAATATCAGTATTATCTGGGTCAAAAGTAGTTGGATCTATATTCATTATTAACTTAGTAATTTCATTATCACTAGTAATTTCCCAACCATTTTCTGATTTTTCTAAAGTTATATCTCCAGTTCTATCTGTAAATATAACTCCATCTAAAGCTTTTACCATAATATCATCATATAGTTTATTTTGTTCTGCTTCTGTCATTTCTGTACCAGAAAAAGCTTGTGATAATACACTTGTAAACATTTCTTGAATTGACGTAGCAATTACAGCAGCCATATCTGGTCCATTAACTTTAACATTAACTGTTGCCTTTTCTCCATCAATACTTTCTGAATTAATAGTATAAGTAAGCTTTTGTATTTCAGTAATCATCTTTTTAGAAGAATTAGTGTCAGTTTCTTCTACATTACTTAGTAATGTAGAAATTGTTGCTTCATCAGCACCTTTAATTTCATCAAAATAAGTTTTTACTGTGTCAGATGGAGATGGCTCTTTGCTTTTACACCCATAAAAAGCAGTAATTGATAGTACTAAAGTCATTATTATTGATATTTTTTTTAATAGTTTCATATATTTACCCCCTATTTAACTACATATTTATTTTACTACATTTCCATATTAAAGCAATTAAATTAGTTAGTTTATTATCTATAAAAAATTATAACAAATGTAATATTCAGTATAATATTTCATATAAGAGATAAATATAAAAAGAAAAATAATCTTATCAATTAAAAATAGATAGGATTATTTTTCTTTTTAATAATATAGAATATTATTGCATATTTCTCTTAGTTTAATAGAGTAATTAGTAATTCCTCAATACTAAATACATCATTAGTTTCAAATAATTCTTCTAAGGTTTCAATGTTTTCTTCTAAGTGTTCTACATCCTTAGAATATGTATGAGCTATGTCAACCATATCTGTATTTGTAAACTCTTTATTTTCTAGATATCTTACTACACATAATTCTTTTATCATTATATAGCTTATTAATGCTATTTTCACCTTAGCTAAAGCATCATAGTCAAAAACAGCCTTCATAAAGTATCTAAATACAAAGTAAACTAGTATTTGTTCAAATTCATAGCTTTTTGCTTTATAATATTCATCAAACTTTTTATGAATATCTAAGTAAATATCTTTATCATCTTCATTTTGCCAAAAGTATCTTAAGGCATCTTCTAACCCTAAAATGTCATTTGGCTTAATATGCTTTAAATCTCTAAAGACTTCTAGAACTTCTTTTATGTTAATATATTTTTCAGTAGTTTTCCCATTATATACTTCAATATCATTAATAGTTGATTTAATAAAATCCTTATTTAAGTACTTATCTTTAACTAACTTAATTGATTGAATATCATTTGAATCTATCTTTTCTTGTACTTCATTTATAAAAGTAAGAACTAAAGCACATCTTATTTTTAAATCTATTTCTCTATTTTGCATAATATCAAAAATTATTTTTCTACATTGCATAAGATTAATATATAGCATTGGATTAATATCATTATAGCTAGTTATTTCTTCATCATTTTCACTTAATTCAAATTCTACTTTATCAGATTTTCTTAGTATTATTCTTGCAGCTTCAGGACATGATAAGGATATACCAGTTTCACGAGTATTTCCAAACTCCTCTAAGTAACGAGGGTACTGTCTACATGTATAACAAAGACTTTCTGCACCTAAATTATTATATATATCACATAAATTATTTTCGTTTAAAAAAGAGCATCTATCTCCATTTAAGACAAAAACCTTTTCTTCATCTTCATTAATTATCTTGCTTCTTAATTCATCTCCAAATGTACCATCTACAGACAAATACTTTTTATGACTTTCTTCATCTATAACTATTCCCCATCCAGCACAACAAGTATCTTCACATTCAGAAGCTATACATTTAAATTCATCAAAGTAATCTGGCTTTCGTATTTTCATTTTTAACCTCACATCATATGTATTTATTATTTTTGTACATACTAATTGTAATACTCACTATAAATCTATTCAAGAATATGTTTATTTTAAATTAGTTTATATAAGATTTTGTATATAATATAGTAATAATTAACCATATAAAAATAGCCTTTAACATGCTCCTTTTTAAGCATATTAAAGACCATTTTAAAATTAAAATCTAAATAGTATAATTCATAATTTATAATTTATAATTTATAATCTGATATTCATTATTTAATTATCCAACAACTCAGCTTACTTTGTTAAATAAAATACAATTATGTGCGAAAAATACCATCAACTGTTATATTTTGTCCAGTTAAATACTTGGCCTTATCTGATGCTAAAAACACAGCTGTTGCACCAATTTCTTCTGGCTTTCCAAGTCTTGCTGCATATACACTACTTTTTATCCAAGTCTTTAATTCTTCTGGAAGAACTGATACCATATCTGTTTCTATAGCTCCTGGAGAAATAGCATTTACATTAATTCCTATTGGTGCTAAGTCTCTAGCAAGTGTTTTTGTTAATCCAAGAAGCGCTGATTTTGAAGAAGCATATGCAGAGCTTCCTAATGCACCTGTTGAAGCACTTGTAGAAGATATAAAAATAATGCTACCCGATTTTTCATTTAACATATATGGAACTATTAGTTTTGACATATAAAAAGGTCCATATGCATTTGTTTTCATAACTTGATCAAATTTTTCTATTTCTGTATCCATTATTGAACCATTAAATTCAATACCTGCATTGTTAACAAGTACATCAATAAAACCAAATTTACTTATTGATTCTTGAACCAACTTTTCACATTCATCATATTTTGAAACATCTGCTTGACATACTAGAACTTCAGCTCCTAGTGATATGCAAGCATTCGCTACATCTTTAGCTCGTTCTACATTGCTATTACAATGAATAATAACATTATATCCTGCTTGAGCAAATTCTGTAGCACATGCCGCACCTATTCCTCTTGATGAGCCTGTTATAAGAGCAACTTTTTTACCCATAAATTAATCATTCCTTTCATTTAGTCATACCTTTATATTAAATATTTTTATAAATTTATTATTGTATTATTATTGGAATATTGTATCAATTTTACTTATTACTTCAAATTATTTTACTTTATTACTGTTATGTATGTTATAATATCTATATTGTTAATTATTAGACATAGCTTTTCTAGGAGTGATGTAAATGTTTTCTGATGAAAGTAGTTTTTTATCTTTAGATGATATAGAATATATCTGTAATAAAACCTTTGGAATGTTAAAAATACCAATATTCTTTTTTAACTCTAGTGGTATAATTCTCTTTAAGTTTTCTTATAAAGATAGTAATAACCCCTTATATAGTAATACTGAACAACTTTTAAATGACTTTTTATCTATTAATGACGAAAACACTCCTATAAATATTAAATCAACAATGTATCATGAAAATTATTTTATTATTAAAGTAATTACTAGTGACAATATTAGTGGAACTCTTTTAGTAGGACCTACTATTTCTTCTGAAATTGATGAAAAGTCTATTAATTCAATTATAAAAAAGTTTGATATCTTAATAAAATATAAAGGCAGCTTAATTAATTATTATAACAATATCGTTATAATGGATTTTAATAGTTTTATAGATGCAGGACTACTTCTTTATCATTCCATTTATCATGATAAATTAGATTTTACTAATGTAGTAAATATTGATGAAATGCTTATTGATGTTGGGCTTAAAGATAGCAAAGCCTTTTATATTTCCAATTCAAAGAAAAGAAGAAATAGTAGATTGCATCATTCTCAAGAATTTGAAAGAAAACTATTGAAACATATAACAGATGGAAATTTAGAAGAGGTAATAAAATTTTTAAAATATACTACTTTTGACGGTGAATTAGGAATTAACTCTAAAAATCCTTTAAGGAATTTAAAGAATATTTTTATTAGCTATACATCAATAGTGTCCCGTGCTGCTATAGAAAAGGGACTTGCTTGGGAGGTATCCCTAACACTTACTGATTTTTATTTTGAAGCAGTAGAAGAACTTAATACCATAAAAGATATAAATGAATTATTTTTAAAAATGATTTTAGATTATACAGAGCATGTAAACAAAGTTAAAATGTATAACTACTCTTCTGCTATACTTAAATGTCAAAAATATATATTTGAACATTTATATGAGAAAATATCCCTTTCAATCCTAGCAGATTACTCATCTATGAATCCTTGTTATCTCTCACATTTATTTAAAAAAGAAGTTGGAGTATCTATTAGTGATTACATACAAAAAGAAAGAATTGAAGAATCTAAAAAATTAATTTTATCTGGTAAGAAATCTCTTGTAGATATTTATGTACCTTTAGGTTTTATTGATCAAAGCCATTTTTCAAAGACATTTAAAAAATTTGTTGGAATAACTCCAAAAGAATATAAAACATTATATTTTCATGAAATATGATTATATAATTTAAAGTGTATATAATTTAAAGTGTATATAAGTTATATAAATATTTCATTATTTTTAAATTTATAAACTTTTAAATTTTATTGAAGAAAAAAATTAATTGTTTTATAATTAATTTAATAACTTTTGGAGGAATAATTATGAAAGCACTAAATAACTTATATAAATTTATACATCATCATTGCTAGAGAGACTTGCTCTTATAAAAAGAGTGCAAGTCTATTTTAAGTGGGCTTGTATCTCTTGGCTATGATATGTAAGTGCAATCATATTTTTGTAAGCCATGTGGGATATTAGCCTACATGGCTTTTTGATTGTATTTAGAATACCACAGGTTCGACCTGTGGTTCCGGAAAGCTTCTAGCGGTGAGTAGAAATAAAAAAACCTCCGTTGTAAAATTATAGTAGGTTTGCCGACCACAACTATAATACAAGGAGGTATCCAATATGGATAATAGTAGTTTAGCACATAGTAAATGGAATTGTAAATATCATATAGTTTTTGCACCAAAGTATAGAAGACAAATAATTTATGGAAAAATAAAGATTGATATAGGAGTAATATTGAGAAAGTTATGTGAGCAAAAAGGAGTAGAAATAATAGAAGCAAATGCATGCAAAGATCATATACATATGCTTGTTAGTATACCACCCAAATTGAGTGTTTCACAATTTAG
>NZ_JH815222.1:1486754-1524527 GCF_000158375.2 Clostridium sp. 7_2_43FAA | reverse complement strand
TTGATACAGTAGGAAAGAAATAAAAAAGTAATTGAAGAATATAATAAAAAATCAAATTCAAGAAGATTTAGTTTATGAACAAATAAGTCTAAAAGAATACATAGACCCGTTTACGGGTGAGCCGGTAAAGAAAGGCAAGTAATAAAGCCCCTTTAGGGGTAGCCAGTGAAAATATGCGGTTGGCAAACCGTTCGATGTGCGAGTAGCACAGCCAGTAACAGAGCCTTATAGGCGTAGAGCAAACCACCCGTTTTACGGGTGGTCCTGATTTAGAATTAAATATAAATACTAATAATTCTTATATTGCTATTCATTAGTATTAAATACTTAAAGAACTAAACTAAAATATTAATATAAAGGAGAAATGAAAATGAGTAACTATAAAATTAAACCAAGTATTTTACCAGGATTTATGGAATTATTACCTATAGAACAAAGAAAATTTAATGATATTGTAGAAAAAATTACAAAGGTATATGAAGAAAATGGATGCCTTCCAATAGATACTCCAATTATAGAAAAAGCTGAAATTTTACTTGCTAAAAACGCTGGAGAAACAGAAAAGCAAGTTTATGCATTTCAAAAAGGATCTAATAATTTAGCATTAAGATTTGATTTAACAGTTCCTTTTGCTAGATATACTTCTCAATACTTTAATGATTTAAATTTTCCACTTAAAAGATATCAAATAGGAAAAGTATATAGAGGAGAAAGAAATCAAAGGGGACGATATAGAGAGTTTTATCAATGTGATGTTGATATTATAGGAAAAGATAAGCTAAGTATTAAAAATGATGCTTTAGTTATAAGTTTAGCTTCAAAGGCTTTTAAATCAATAGGATTAAAAGATTATAAGTTTCAAATAAGCAATAGAAAAATACTCTCTGCTTTATTAAGTTCTCTAAATATCGAAAGCTCTATTGATGTTATGATATTAATCGATAAATACGATAAAATTGGTGAACAAACATTTAAAGAAGAACTAGATAAGTTAGTTAATAAAGAAAGTGCAAAAATAATAAATAAAGTCATAAATATAAATGGATCTAAAGATAAAGTATTAGAAGAATTAGAATTATTAAATATACAAGATGAAAAATTCACCTTAGGATTAAATGAACTTAAAGAAGTTACTACTACTTTAGAAGTACTTGGGGTTTATGACAGCGAATATATAATAAATTTAAAAATTATAAGAGGATTAGATTACTATACAGGAACAGTATTTGAAACTTTATTAATTAACAATGAAGAATATGGCTCAATTTGTTCTGGTGGTAGATATGATAACTTAGCAGAAAATTATACTAATAATATCTTACCTGGAGTTGGAATTTCAATTGGTTTAACTAGATTATTCTTCGTTTTAAAAGAAATAGGATTTGTTGAAAGTTATAAACTTCCATCTAAGGTTGAATATTTAATTATTCCAATTGGTGATACTTTAAAATATTGTGGTGAAGTATATAAAAAGTTAACTGAGTCTGGAAAAGCAGTAGAAATGTATTTTGAAGATGATAAATTAAAGAAAAAACTTAATTATGCCAATAAGTTAGAAATACCGTACGTTATACTTTTAGGTGAGGAAGAAGAGGCAAATAAATCTATAAATATTAAAAATATGATTACTGGTAAACAAGAAACTTTAAAATTTGAAGATATTTTTTAAAGGGATCTATCAAATAGGCTTAAAATAAACTTCATCCTCCATTAAATAAAAATAACCTTAAGCACTACATCTGTATTGCTTAAGGTTTTATAATACTTACAACTTGTCACTATGCATTAACTTCTTTTACATTTAATCCATTATTTGTTTTTTTACCTAAATTAATTGCAATAGAAGCTATTAAACATGTGATAATTGCAGCCAATAATATAGATATTTTTACTATATTTAATACATTTTCATTACCTGTAAATGCTATTTCAGCTACAAATATAGACATAGTGAAACCTATTCCTGCAAGCATTCCAACACACATTATATCGTACCATTTTACATCTTTAGGCTTTTCTATTACTTTAAACTTAGATAAAACAGATGTAAATAACATTATACCTAAAGGCTTTCCTACAACTAGCCCAACAATTATACCTAAAGCTACCTTTATTGAACCTTGTGGTATTGATGAAATATTCATATTTATTGCAGTATTAGAAAATGCAAATAACGGAAGTATAATTAAATTAGCATATGGTGCTAGTACATGTTCAATCCTAATTAATGTACATTCAAGTGTATCCTTATTACACTTACTAATCGGTAATGTAATAGCTAATAAAACACCACTTATAGTAGCATGTATTCCACTTGCAAATATACAAATCCATAAAATAAATCCTAGTATAAAGTAAGGAGTAAGTCTTTCTTTTTTATCAATTTTTCTAAGTGATAATAACATGATAAATGTTACAGCACCTAAAACTAGCGGTATTATCTTTATTCCTGACGAATAAAATATTCCTATAACTGCAATAGAAATCAAATCATCAACCACTGCTAAAGTTAATAAAAATATTTTAAGGGAATTACTAAGTCTATTCTTAAATATCATAAATGCTCCAACAGCAAATGCTATATCCGTTGATATAGGAACACCTATCCCATTAACATATGACGTACTTCTATTAAAAATAAAAAATATAATAGCTGGTATTGTTACTCCCCCAATTGCAGCAACAATTGGAAAAGATGCTCTTTTTGCATCTGATAAATGCCCTCTTATAACTTCCATTTTAATTTCACAGCCTACAACTAAAAAGAAAATTGCCATTAAAAAATCATTTATAAACTTGTGCAAATTAAAATTAGGGAATATTTCTATATGATGAAATATAGTATTATATAATTCCTTTAATGGGCTATTTGCAATAATTAATGCAAAAACAGTTGCAATTAATAGTAATAATCCAGGTAAAGCCTCCCATTCTAAAAGTACTTTTAACTTACTTAAATAATTTCTTTTTTCTTGTGTATAATACATTTAGTCCCTCCATCTGTAAAGTGTTCTAACTACTTTATTTTACATATTATTACATAAGTATATTTTTTAAAGATACACTATAGTATATTTCCAAAAAATATATTATTTTACGCAACTATTATTATAACAACTATCCAACACTTTACAATGAAAGTTATATTTTTAACCCTTTTTATACTTCTTTTATACTTTCTTTGAAGTCTATATTGATATTTTTTCACTTTAAATCACATATAATTATATTTATAATTATATTTATGTATTTTTCTGTAAATGTATACGATATCACCAAATTGCTATCTTTTTTCATTTGTTAAGTTTATTTCATTAGTATCATTACTGTTAAATAGAATATTATTAAACTAATCTATCGGTTGATTATATTCTTATAAGTAAAATTGATTTCTATTTAATGAGTTAATTATAATTATATATACTGTTTATTTAATAATAAAAAAAGTAGTTAGTTTTGGTTTTATACAAAACTAACTACTATCTCAGCTATTATAACTACCTCTATTTATTTTACTTCTATTTGATTAATAAACCCTTTGACGTATTAAATTAAAAGATATTATTTTTGTATCTATATATTCATAAGTTAAATATATTGGTGTATCATTATCATCATAATTAACCCCTTTTAAAATTAAAAAGGACTTTATATCATCTTTACAATTAAATATTTCAGTTAGTTCTTTCTCCTTAGAATTATTGGTTGTAGAAATCGTCACTTTATCCCAATATATTTTTATATTATTTTTTTCTAAGAGAAATTTGTATAATGAATCATTATATTTAAGTAAATCTGATACAAAATCATTATCATAACCTAAGATGCTTAGTGGTAAATAATCTATACAATAAACACAAGCATTATTATCTGCAAAAAAAGTTTTTTTTAATATTAATACGTCACTTCCCTCTTCTATTCTTAAAATATTACTTAAACTTAAATCTGCATTTATAAATTCATGACTTATATTTTGAATTTTAGATTTATATCCACTTTTTCTTATAATTTCACCAAATTCATTTATAGGATTTAATTTAGTATTAAGCTTAATAGCTTCAACATTTATAAAAGTACCTTTTCCTTGTCTTCTAAAGATAACACCTTCAGTTGCAAGTTCATTAAGAGCACTTCTAACAGTTATCCTACTTACCCCTAAATCCTTTGATAGGTTTTCTTCACTTGGTAATTTATTGTTAACATCTAAATTCAATGTTCTTATATACTTTAAAATAGATTCTTTCGTTATTTGCGTAAGTGATTTTGTTTTTATTGGTTCTAACCCCATATATCCTCCATAATATTCAAGTTATATTAAAATTATTATCAAATTAGTTTACATAATTATATATTATTATATAATTTTACCATAACAAACTCAATAAAATCATTTTAGAAAACATTTACAAATAATATTGATTTTTACAATTTATGGTAGTAAAATAAAATTTGTAATACGTATTACCTATTTTATTTTTAGAGGAGAAATATTTATGTATAAAGATCACATTTATTATTTAAGAAAGTGTGTTGAAGTATCTAAAAGATCTAGAGAAAGTGGTAATATGCCATTTGGATGCATTCTAGTGGATAAGGATGGCAATATAATTCTTGAACAAATGAATATTGAGGGTACAGATTATAAATGTACTGGTCATGCAGAAACTCAACTTATGGAAAAAGCATCTATGAAATACTCAAAATCATTTCTATGGGATTGTACTTTATATTCTACTGCTGAACCTTGTGCAATGTGTACAGGAGCTATTTATTGGGGAAATGTAGGTAGAATAGTTTATGGATTATCTGAAAGGGATTTATTAAATCTAACTGGAAGTGATTCTAAAAACCCTACTTTTGATCTACCTTGTAGAGAAGTATTATCTAAAGGACAAAAAGATATTAAAGTTATAGGGCCATTCCCTGAGATAGAAAATGAAGTTGCAGATGTTCATAAAGACTTCTGGAATAAATAAAATTAAATATAAATTATAAGGAGTTGTATTATATTGGCTTTTAAAAAAGATGTTGAAACCAATACTAAAGAGTATGAATTTACTTCTGTACCTAAGGATCAAAGAAAAAGCTATACAAGTTTAACTATTGTATGGACTGGATACGTCTTTGTAGTAACAAGTATGATGACTGGTGGCGGATTAGCTGCTGGATTAACATTTAAAGAAATAGTGTACGTGTGTATTTTAGGAAATATCTTTTTAGGAATAATTGCTACCCTTGTAAGTATAATTTCAAGCAAAAATGGGCTTAGCTTTGCGCTTCTTACTAAATATAGTTTCGGTACGAACGGTTCAAGGATTGCATCATTTTTTGTTCCCTTTGTAAACTTAGGATGGTATATAATACAAGCTGCTACCTATGGACATTTTATTGCATTAATTTTTAATTTAGGTTCATTTGGTGAAGGCATAGCAATGATTGCAAGTGCATTAGTAATGGGAGTCTTTGCTTTATCAGGCATGAAGGCAATAACAATTTTAGGATATGTTTCTATACCTGCAATTGTATTTCTTTCAATTGCTACATCAGTAAAAGCAATTCAAATTACTGGAGGAATAGAACATATATTATCATATAGACCTTCTGCTCCAATGGCAATAAGTACAGGAATAACTGCAATTATAGGTACTTGGATTTTATCTTCTGCAACATGTATTGCTGATATAATGAGATATGCCAAAAATACTAGAGATGCAATAGCAAGTTCACTTACTGGATTGTTATTAGGGAACTCATTAATGATATTATGTGGAGCATTAGCAGCTATTGCTGTAGATAATAGTGATTTACCTGCTGTATTACTATCTATGGGATTACTTATTCCATCAATTATACTTATGACAACAAATATATTTACAACTAATGCAGCAAACTTATATTCAAATTCATTAAATTTATCTAATTCATTTAATATGGATAGAAAAAAGATGATTACTATCCTTTTAATTATAGCCGCAATAGGAACATTAACAAAACCATATGAAATAAATTTCTTATTTACATTTTTAAATACACTAGGTAATATTATTCCTCCTCTTGCCGGAATTATTATTGCTGATTATTTTATTCTTAATAAAGGACATTATGAAGACTTCAATAAAGTCACATTTAAAAATTGGAATCCTTTGGCCTTTATTACTTGGATAATATCACTTATTTTATCATTTGTATTACCATTTGGCCTTCCAGCATTAACAAGTTTAATTTCTTCAATCATAATTTTCCCTGTACTAACTATAATAGTTTCAAAATTAAATGTTAAAGGAGGCAAAAATTATGAAGAAATATAAAATATCAGCAATTTTAGGCACTATCCTTATGGGGATTTGTTCCTTTTTAGCATGTATATCTAATAATATTGCTTTAATTAATATAGGAAATATAGGCCTTTTAGTTAGCATTGGTATAATGTCCTATGGCTTTTCAAATTGGCAACCATAAAATTCACGTTAGAAATTAAATTACTTTATATTATAAGTTTATTATATAAATGCCTCCTTTTATTGTCTAACTATTATAAAAGGAGGCATTAAACTTTTTATATTAATTTAAAATTGTTTTATTATAAGTACTATTAGAAAAGTAAAATAAGATCTATAATGCTATTTGTATATTTAACCAACTCATCATAACTGAGAGGCTTAATAGAATTTATAATTCCTTCTAGGTTATTATTAAAATCATTTAAATATTTTAACAAATAGTTTTTACTATTAGTATATCCTACGATAAATGAATCATCTTCTAAGTCTAATATTATTTCATCTATTATTACTTGAGATTTTGAAGCTTTGACATTAATTTCAGAAATTAACTCATCTGTAAAAGATAAGTTATTTTGAATATTTTGCCTCATATTACTTGTAATTTCTCTTAGTATATATATTTCATCATTTAAATTAACGTAATTCTTCTTTCCAAGTATCTTTTCTATTAACTTTCTATCCAAAGCACCCTCCTTAATATTATTAAAATTAAACTTAATATAATTCTAATGTTATTGAGGATAATTTTCAATAGATTAATATAATAATATCTACAATTACAAAAATTATTATGTAAATTTATATTTTTTTAATTATCTTTTATAATTCTAAAGATTTATCATTTATCTCGTTATCATGCTTCTCATTTGATCTTGATTCTATTGCTAAATAAGTAACTGCTATAAAAATAACTAAACATCCTATAATCTTTTTAATATCTATAGATTCATTAAATAATAATAAGCCACTTATTACACTAGTAATTGGCTCAAATAAAGAAAATATTGAAGCTGAGGTAGATCCTATAATTGATACTCCTACTTGAAATAAAATAACACCTACTATTGATGTTAATAATGATATAATTATCATTAAAATATATATTTTTAAAGAAAGATTAAATTTTATATAACCACCAAAAATATTACCTATTAGCATTTCAAAAGAAACAAAAGAAACTATGTAAAAAGATAGTTTATATGGGTTTATTTTAACTAGTTCTTTCTTTTCAAGATATACTATGTAAAAAGCATAAGTTAGTCCAGATATTAATGCCATTAATGCTCCTAATAAATTATTGCTACTTTTCATGTCCATAAAAAGTGCTACACCTAGAAAAGCCATTACTAAAGATAGTACTTTTCTTTTACCTAACTTTTCATTAAAAATAAACCTGCATGCTAAAGCAACGAAAATTGGATACATAAAATGTAATGTAGTAGCTACACCTACCCCTATATATGAATACGAACTATATAATAAAGCTGTAGTTAAAGCAACACCTATTAAGCTAAGAATAAATATATGTTTTAATTCTTTCTTTTCTACTTTCAAAGAAATTCTTTTGTATTTTAATATAAAAAATAAAATTGGAATAGCAAGTAAATTCCTAAAAAAAGTCATAGATAAAGAATTATTCCCGAATTCATAGGTTATATTTGCTAAAGCAGGTGTAAATCCAAAGATTATTGCTGATAGTATTGTAAATAAGATACCTTTAATCTTCATATTATCCCCTTCTTTTCTAAATAAATTTTTACCAACACTAGGTTTATTTTACTACAAAGTTTATCTAATTACATCATCTTTAAGATTAATTTGTATATTTAAATTATTCTATAGACAAACTAACCATGAAAGGTGGTTATTATAATGAAAAAATTTTTTTATACTCTTTTAATTTTTTTATGCTTGAGCTGTAATATCGCTAAAGCTCAGCCTCCGATATATACTAATATTTTCAATCAAGGTGTTTATAAAGTAGACTCAATTGTTAAAGTTCTAGGAAGGGATATCTCATTTATACAAAACATATCTAGTGAAAAAAGTGTTTATTTCTTGTTAGTGGATGAAAATCAATCAGTAATACAAGCACTTAAAATGGAGCCTAATTCTCCTAAGTATGATTTACACAAACTAGAACCAAACTTTAAAATAATTTTAATTGGTGAAGGATCAGCATTTTTATCTTAAAACATTTTAACTTTAAATAATATAAATTTACTTGAAAGGCGGTTTAACTTATGAAAAAATTTATTTTTACGCTATTAATATCTTTATCTTTATCTTTTAATGTTGCTGCGACCGGGTTTCAAGCACATTCTAAAACACTTACAGAAGGTGTTTATAATGCAAATGCTCTTGGTATTTCACTAAATGAGATAAATTATGCCCAAAATGTTTCAGAAAAAGGTACTACTTATCTTATTATTTATGATGAGAGCAATACTATAGTTCAATCAATAAAACTAATGCCTAATTCTCCTAAGGTTCAAATATATCCTCAGTTGGACCCTAGCTATAAAATAATAGTAATTGGTGATGGCTCAATAGTTTTATCACAAACATAATTTAAATATTTATGATTTGATCAATAATTGTTGAAATTTATCTAATAAAATCCTTAAAAATGTATCTATATACGCATGTTTTAGTGAATCTTATTTTAATTTAAAGCATAGAATATATTATTAAATACAGCTATCTTTATAGGGGAACTTATAATTTTTAATATCATTATTTTAAATTTAATCAAGTGCTTTAATTACATAAAATTATAAAAGGGGGATTGTTAATGTTCTGTAAAAATTGTGGGAAAGAAATAGACGATAATGCAGCAGTATGTATACATTGTGGAGTTGCAACAAATTCTACACCTGCTGTTGTTGATAATGGTGGATTTGGATGGGGACTATTAGGATGCTGTATTCCAATTGTAGGTTTAATTTTATTCTTAGTTTGGAAAGATACTAAGCCTAAAACATCTAAGGCTGCTGGGATTGGGGCTTTAGTTTCAGTTGGTATTTATATATTATTATACTTATTTATATTTATCCTAGGTGCTGCAGGTGCTTCATATGGTTATTAAGAAATGATTGAAAAATTCTTTTTTAAATGGCTGCCAATTATATTTGGATGTCATTGTAGAGCTGATAGATCTTTTTATTTTAAAAATAAAAAATTTCCTATATGTGCGAGATGTACTGGCGAGCTAATCGGCATGATTTGTTCGCCAGTTCTATTTTCCTTTTATCAACCCACTATCCTTTTAAATTTAATTTTAATAATTCCAATGCTTTTAGATGGTTTTATTCAATTATTAACCCATTATGAAAGTAATAATATAAAAAGAGTTTTAACAGGATTACTTTTTGGATATGCATTAAGTAATATATTTATACTATCAATAATTTTCACATGGAAGTGTGGTTATAATTTTGGAAGAAATATTTAGAGAATAAGGAAATGTCAATTCTTCTTTATATATTCTAAATTACTTGAAATACATAAGCTTTATAAGTATTTTTTAAATATTAAATAATAAAATAAAAGTTGTATAAGATTAAGTATTACTAATTAACCTTATACAACTTTTTAATTTTTATCATTGAGTTTAATAATAGTTAGTTTTAATTATTATTTTACTTTGATTCCTCTATATATGCTTTATCAAAATATACATGTCCAAGCATTGAAACTCTAACTCCTTTAACTTCTGGCTTAGCCCCAGTTGTCTTATTGTAGAAGTAAAGTGGAATTATTGGCATATCTTCCATTAATATATCTTCTGCTTGCTTCATCATATCCCATCTCTTATTTACATCAGCTTCAACCTTAGCACCATTAACTAATTCATCATACTTAGGATTTGAATAACCAGCATCGTTGTTTCCTCCACCTGTTACCCATAAATCTAAGAATGTCATTGGATCAACGTAATCTCCAAGCCAGCCATGTCTTGCAATTTGATATCCACCTTGTTGTCTAGTATTTAAGAATACTTTCCATTCTTGGTTAGTAAGCTCTACATTAACTCCAATCTTAGCCCAGTCTTGTTGAATTACTTGTGCTACTAAATTATGAGATCCTTCTGTATTATACATAAACTCTAAAGTTGGAATTCCTTCTCCATTTGGATATCCAGCTTCAGCTAGTAATTTTTTAGCTTCTTCTATATTAGGTTTATTTGCATCATAGTACTTTCTATCAGCAAAATCTTCTCCTTCAGCGTTTAAAATTCCTTCTGGAACAAAAGCATATGCTGGAGTTTGTTTTGCTTTTGTAACTTCATTAACTATACCTTCTCTATCAATTGCAATAGATAAAGCTTTTCTTACTTTTGCATTACTTAAAACCTTTTTTGCATCTTCAGATAAAGTTGATTGTTTACCAACATTAAATACTACCATGTAGGTACCAAGATTTGGATGGATTGTAACTAATCCTTCAGCTTGACCACTTTCAATTTCTGATGGTGGAACTGTATCAACCATGTCAAATTCACCAGATTTTAATGAAGCATAAGCAGTATTTTGATCAGTAACTAATTTATAAACTACGCCTGGAAGCTTTATATCATCTTTGTTCCAGTAATTTTCATTCTTTTCAAATACTAATTGATCTTTCATATCCCATTGAGCTAATTTGAAAGGTCCATTTGAAACATAAGTTTTTGGATCTAGTGCCCATCCTTCTGGATCACTACTAACTATATCTTCTCTTAATGGCATATAAGTTGTAAATGTAGTAAGTTCTAAGAAGTAAGCTGTTGGTGCTTCTAAAGTTACTTTTAAAGTATGATCGTCTACAACTTCAATTCCAACATCTTCTCTAGTTGCTGTACCTTCGTTAAATTTTTGCGCATTTTTTATATAAAATAATTGATAATTATATTCTGCTGCTGTTTCCTTGGATATAGCTCTAATCCAAGAATACTCAAAATCCTTTGCTGTTACTGGTTCTCCATCTGACCATTTAGCATCTTTTCTTAACTTAAAAGTATAAACTAAATTATCATCTGAAACTTCATAACTTTCAGCAACTCCAGGAACTGCTTTTTCATTTTCATCGAGTCTCATTAAACCTTCAAAAGCATTATCTATTACTGATCCTGATCCTGATGAAGTATTTAAGGTAGGATCAATTGTTTCTGGATCCTCTCCTAAATTATAGATCAATTTTCTTGATTCTTCTTGTTTACTTTGGCAGCCTGCAAATACAGACATTCCAAGTGCAAGTGTTAATGCTACGGCACAAATTCTCCTTAATTTTTTTGCCTTCATAAAATTATTCCCCCTTAATATTTATTTTTTAAATTTAATAATAAAATTAAACCCCAATGATTTCTTTTTTTATAATCTAGAAAGAATTTATATACACTTCTTATTTGTATTTATTCTTCTGATTTAAACAAATAATACACTTTAATACATAAAATGTCAATACGTATTTTTCAAAAAAATTAATATTTTATATAAAATCTTTAAATTGTTAGGAGTTTTTATAATTAATTTAATAACTACAACCTTATTTCAGTTAATAAATTATCAATCGCTATTATTCTTGTTTTTTATATTTCATTAAAATTTTCCTTATAATTATAAACAAAAAAGTAATGTTATTTACAAATTTGCATCACATTAAAAATAACCCATAAATACAACTTCTAAATTGCATTTCTGGGTTATTAATGTTATAAAGCTATTTGTAATATGTATTATTACCATTACTAAGTATATATGAATCATTTGGAGCCTGTACACTAATTAAAATAATGTTCAATAAATCAACACAAGATCCACCAGCATTTAATAAACATAAGAAACAAAGAAATCCATTTAATACTCCTAAATTACTTAAAATTATTGGAAAAATAAAAGATAATATTAAATAAGGCATTACAGAAATAATTATAAATCTACTTTTTTTTATCTTTTCTTCAGTATAAACAAAAGCAAACATTCCATTAAATCCCCAATATGTCCTATTTGACTTTAATATTTTTGGAATAAATAAAGCATGAAGTAATTCATGTATAATTAAGAAAATGATAATAGTAATTAAATATATGAATATATTAAAATTTAAAGTTAACTGTAATTTTAAACCGCTACTTCCATTGATAAGTTCTCTAAAAGGTTGATATAAAAAGTAAATAAGTGTTAATTCAATAAAAAAAGAAATTATCATAATCGGCAAAGAATAAAAAATAGCGGATTTAACATCTTTAGGCTCTTTTAGCTTTTTCCAACCATCTAGCAATAAATTTTCACATACTAATTTATCTGTAGATGGAATGCATTTTATATATTTCAACTTAACCCCTCCCTAAAAACAAATACTATACAATTATATTTTTGCATATATTTATAAATACCACAATTTCAAAAATTAAACTGCGGTATTTTAAATTAATATAGAGCTTTTAGATTACTTTTGTTCAAAAGACATAAGATATTCCCTTTCTTTTGTATCTTCATTAATAAGCTCTTCTAAAACAACAAAACCATTTTTATTGTAGAAGTTTATTGCCCTTTTATTTTTTATAAAAACATTTAATGTTAAACAGGAATATGTAGCTTTACAAAAATCTATCAATCTTTGCCCTACACCATCTCTTTGGTATTCTTTTTTTACAAAAATTCCACCTATATAATTATTTTCAACTACACCTATAAAACCTTTAACAACATCATCCTCTTCAAATATATAAACATCAGCTTCTTTAAGTAATTCCCTAACTAAATCATAATTTTTAATCCAATACTCCTTACATATAAAATCATGAGCATCTATATTAGTTTCTAACCAAATTTTCATTACTTCTTCTAACTTATTTATATTTGAATTTAAATCTATTATCATACTCTTTCTCCTCAATTTATATAAATTTTAAAAGTAAGAGTTTAAACACTCATTAAGTTCACCCTTTCTAAGAATATATTTATGAAATGCTATCTTTAGATTAAATAATTTTACTTACCTTTAAAATTATATACTAAAAATAAAAAACATGATATTGCAATTAATTTAATTACAATATCATGTTTTTTTATTTAAATTATAAATATGGCTACCAAAGTAGTTACAACTATTCCAATTACAACTGGTTTGAAGTTCTTCTTAGTAAGTTCAAAAGGATCTATACCGCATATTGCTGCTACTGGTATTACAGCCCAAGGAACTATAGTTCCTCCACCAACCCATATTCCAACTAATTGGCCTAAAGCTGTAAGTGTTTCTATTCCTCCACCTAAGGCAGTTGAGAATATTTGTGAAACAGATCCAACTAGTGATATCCCTGAAAATCCAGAACCATCTAAACCTGTTATGGCACCTACTACAGAAAGTGTACTTGCTGAAACAACTGAATTTATAGGTACTAAATTAGCAAGGGCAAGCCCTAAATCATTTACTATACCATGAGAAACTTCAGGAAGTATCTTTCCAAAAATTTCATTAAATGCTGAATCACCTAAATAGAAAAATGCAGCAACTGGTATAACAACACCAAATATTTTAAAACCAAATCGCAATCCTTTTACAAGATTTTCTGTTACTTTTTCAAGAGATTCTTTTTTATATGATACTACAGAAACTAAACTTAATATAAATACTGCAGTACCACCAATAAGAGCTGTTGCATCATTTCCCTGAAGATTTGCCTTAAACATTATAACTAAATCTAAAGCAAATAATACTAAAATTAAAAAGGCTAAAGCTCTTCTTACTTTTTTTGATGATATAGCAATTTTATTTTCATTACTATTTTCTTCATAATTAATTGTATCTTCTATAGTCATTGCTCCTGATTTAATGTCTTTTCTAAGGTAATAAAATGCAACAGTAGTGGTTACAACCCCCATTGTTATTGCAAGGGGAACACTAGCTGAAATAACACTTCCTATAGGTATACCAGCTGCATCTGCAGTAAGTTTTGGTGCAGCTTGAATAATGTAATCACTTGATAATGCAATACCATGTCCAAATAAGTTCATAGCTATTGCAACTCCCATAGCTGGAAGCCCAGCTTTCTTAGCAAGAGGTAAAAACAAAGCACCTATAAGCGCTACTGCTGGTGATGGCCAGAAGAACCATGACAAAATCATCATAACTATGCCAATAACCCAGTAAGCAATCCAATAATTTTTAATTACTCCTTTAAAAGGAGAAACTATCTCATCATTTATACCTGAATCAATTAAAGACCTACTCATTGCTGTTACAACAGAAATAATAAAGATTGTCGGCATGAGCTCCTTTGTAGCATATACAAAACTATTAAAAATACCCATAGTTGCCTTTGAAAGAGATTGTGTTCCCATAAGGCCCAATATGAATATACCCAATATACAAATTAAAGATATATCTCTTTTCTTTACCATAGCAATTATAATAACTATAATAAAAATAAGATAAATGTAGTGTAGTGGTGTTAATGTTACGTTTATCATGTATGTCTCCACTCTATTAATTACTATAGTATAAATAATATGATACTTACTGTTGCTTCGTTACAGAATAATAGTCAGAAAAATACATAATTCTAATTAATACTACTTTTTTATATCTAATATACCTCTATATAAAAGACCAAATAACTTATAAAGTCCCAAATAATTAAAAAGATAATAGTTAATTTGCCACTTCAAATTGACTATAATAAAGAGAAGCATAAAACCCATTTTGTGCTAGAAGATTTTCATGATTTCCTCTTTCTACAATATCACCATCTTTAACAACTAAAATCATATCGGCATTTTGGATAGTCGATAATCTATGAGCTATTACAAAACTTGTTTTATCCTTCATAAGTCTTGATAAAGCTTTTTGTATTTCTACTTCTGTCCTTGTGTCTACACTTGAAGTAGCTTCATCTAATATCATAATTGTAGGATTTGTCAGCATAGCACGAGCAATTGTTAAAAGTTGCATTTGTCCTTGAGAAACGTTTGATGTTTCACTAGAAATTACTGTATCATATCCATGCTCTAATGTACGTATAAAATGGTCACAGCTAGCAGCTTTTGCAGCAGCTATTATTTCTTTACGTGTAGCATCCATCCTACCATATGCAATATTTTCGGCTATTGTACCTTCAAATAGCCATGTATCTTGAAGTACCATACCAATTTGTCTACGTAATGTATTTCTAGGTATATCCTTAATATTAATTCCATCAATTGATATAGTTCCTTCATTTAATTCATAAAAACGCATAATTAAGTTAATTAATGTAGTTTTTCCTCCTCCTGTTGGTCCAACAATAGCTACCATTTCATTTGGTTTTACTTCAAGATTTAAATCTTTTATTAAAGTTTTTTCAGCAGTATATCCAAATTTTACATTTTTAAAATCTACCTTTCCCTTGGATATAGGATGTTCATTAAATGAAAACTCATTGATTTTATTATCTGAAATTTCTTCTTCTTCATCTAATAGGTCAAAAACTCTTTCAGCTCCAGCAATAGCAGATTGTAAAGACATAATAACATAAGAAGCTTGGGTAACAGGCTCAGAAACTTGATTTACGTATTGTAAAAATGCCTGGATTCCACCTAAGGAAATTTGACCATTAAGTGTCATTATTCCACCTACAATTGCTGTTGCTACAAAACCTAATTGACTTAAAAATCTAATAGTTGGATATATAGCAAAATCAACAAATTGAGCTCTTCTATTTACCTCAAATTGCTTTTTATTAAGCTCAGTAACTTCTTCAATTATATCTTCTTGCTTATTAAAGACTTTGATAATACGATTACCAGAATACACTTCTTCAATTTTCCCACTTAAGTCACCCATTGCAGCATAATTTTCTGCATAATAACGTTGACTTAAACTTGATACATAATTAGTTGCAATTGCACTAATTCCAAGGAATATGAAAATTAATAAAGATAGCTTTTGATTTAATATAAGCATTGAAATAATTGTAAGTACAATTGTAAAACAAGAAGAGATAAACTGCATAAATCCAACTTGCATTACTAGAGATACTTTTTCAAGGTCATTTGTTACCCTGCTCATAATATCTCCTGTTTTATGTGAATCAAAGTATTTTAATGGAAGTCTATTTAATTTCTTACTAATTTCTTTACGTAATGAAAGAGTTAAATTTTCACCAATGCTAGATATTATATACTGCTGAACATAAGAAAGAAAACTGCTAATAATAGAAGTTAATACTAACATTAAAACTGGCATAGCTAGTGCATTTGTTACCATCGATAAAACACTTACAGATCCATCAAAATTACGAATTGCATTTACTAAATTATTAATAGCTGATCCAACAATAAGTGGCATAATTGCATAAGATGCACTACTAAATAATGCAGATATTCCTACAAATATTAGCTTTTTATTTTGTGTTTTTAATTGTCTCATTAGCCTTTTAATAGTCTTTTTTGTGTTTTGAGGAATATCCTCGCTAAATATCGTTGTATCTTTTTCTATATTTTTATCCTTCTTCATAAAATCAAGCCTCCTTTATATTCATTTGACTTTTAGCAATTGCTTGATATACAGAACAATTTTTCATTAGTTCAGCATGTTTCCCAATACCAACTAGGTTCCCTTCATCTAATACAAGTATTTGATCTGCATCCATAATTGTACTCACCCTTTGAGCAATTATTATCTTAGCTGCATCTGTCATATTTTCTTTAAGTGATTTACGAAGTGCTGCATCTGTTTTTAAGTCCAAAGCAGAAAAGCTATCATCAAAAATATAAATTGGTACTTTTCTTATAAGAGCTCTTGCAATAGATAAACGTTGTTTTTGTCCACCTGAGAAATTTGAACCACCTTGAGACACTTTAGATTTTAACCCTTTAGGCAATTTATTAACAAAAGATTCTGATTGAGAAATACTTAATGCTTTCTTCATATCTTCTTTAGTTGCTTCTTTATATCCCATTTTTAGGTTATCCTCAATTGTTCCACTAAACAAAAATGCTTTTTGAGGAATATAACCAATTGTATTTCTTAATTCATTTTGTGAAAGACTTCTTATATCCACACCATCTATACGAATTTCTCCTTGGTCTATGTCATGTAGTCTTAGAATAAGATTAGCAATAGTGCTTTTACCAGAGCCTGTACTTCCAATAATGGCTGTAGTCTCACCTTTATTACATGAAAATGATAAATTGCTAATAACTGGTTCTTCTGCTCCATGATAAAAGAAAGATACATTTTCAAATTCAACTACTGCATACTTATCTTTTGTACATTGCTTTTCTATATTCGAATCCTGAATCTCTGGATTAATTTCTAAAACTTCCTCTATACGATCAAGACATGATTTCATTTTAGGAAGAGTAACACTTGTTGTTGTAGCCATTATTAAATAGCTTAATGTAATAATAGAATATTCAGTTACAGCAGTTATTTGGCCAATTTCCATTGTACCCTTCATGGAAAGAATTCCACCTATCCAAACTATAATAGCTATTGAAAGACCAATTATAAGCCATATTATAGGATTTAATATAGCAAATAGCTTATTTAGTTTTATCATATCTGTAGCATAGCTTTTAAAAGCTTTACCTGATCTACCCTCTTCATATTTTTCATTTCCAAATGCACGAATAACACGAATTCCAGTAATAGATTCCCTTATTACTTGATTAATATAATCTAGTTTAGATTGAACCCTTTTAGAAATAAATATTGATTTCTTAAGTACTAATCCAGAAAAAGCAATAAATATTATCACAGATAAAATAAGTATTAAGGCTAAAGAAAAGCTAGTGTATGCTGTCATGATAATAGATGTACCAATAATAAGTGGAGCTGGAACTATAAGCTGCAAAGCTAACCCAAAGTTCTGTTGGAAATTAGAAATATCTGAAGTTGTACGTGTTATCATAGACGAAACTCCAATAGTATCAAATTCATGAATAGATAACTCCTGACTCTTACGGAAAATCTTATCTCTTAAGTAATATCCAAAAACTGCAGCAAGATCTGCAGAATAATAACTTCCAAGTACTGCTGCAATTGTTGTTATTAAAAGAACTATTATCATTTGAACCCCTATATGAAGAATTTCATTCATATCACCTTTCAAAATTCCATTGTCTACAATTCCTGCTATTAAATATGGAATTAGTAATGTTCCTACTACTTGTCCCAAAAGCATAATTAATGTTATTCCTACTTTACTTTTGCTTTCTTTTAGGAATAGTTTTAAATACTTCATAGTTTACCTCCATTATGTAAGTGATTTTGCAAAAATTTAATTTCAGTGGTATTATAAAGCTTAAAGTAACTTTAATGTCAATAGTATAATTAAAATTTGGAGGTACTTATGAAAGATAAATCTAATATGCAAATTAAAGAATTTTCTGCTCTTACAGGTATTAAACGTGAAAATTTAAGATACTATGATCAAATAGGATTGTTATCACCAGAATTTCGTGGTGAAAATGGATATCGCTACTATACTAGAAATCAGTTAACTACAGCATATTTAATAATCTCTCTTAGAGAAATTGGAATTGGAATTGAAGAAATAAAAAGATATATCGATATACGTACTCCAGAAGAAATGTTTACTTTATTTAGTTCACAAAAAAACATATATTAACTGAAATAAAAAAGCTTAAACGTATATTAGAAGTTATGCAACTTTATGTTGATATGGCAGAAGATGCTATTAAGTATAAAGAAAATAAGCATAAATATTGAGTTCAAAAAGAAAGAGCCTATTTTCCTAGGCCCAAAAATTTCTAAAGATTCTATAGATGCATCACAAGATGAATCTGCTATTTCATTTTATAATTTTGCGGCTGAAAATGGAATTGATATAGGTTATCCCCTTGGTGCTATTGTTAGTAAAGAAGATATTGAATTAGGAAATCCTTTATATGCAATTCGATATTATTTTAAAGGTATAAATGAGCAAAAATCCTATAAACCTGAAGGCAAATATGCAGTTTTCTATGGAAGATGTGCTTATGGAGAATCTGATGATCTTTATGAAAAATTATATGATTATATAAAAGAAAATAATTTGCGTATTTGTAGTGATGCATATGAGGAATATCCCCTAAACGAACTTTCAACTAAAGATGAAAGTAAGTACTGCGTTAAGATAGAAATAATGGTGGAGAGTGATGATCGTTAGTTTTGTGGTAAAACAAAACTAACGATTGTTTTTGCATAAATAGTTGGTAGTTTTGAAGTAATATACTATATAAATTTTGGAGAAAGCTGTAGAACTTAGAGGATTTCTAAAATAATAGCTTAAGATGAATCCTATTCTATTTCTACTCTTAACTGTTGTTTTTGTAATACTCTTATCATTAAATTTACAATTATTCTTTCTTTAAGTTTAGTAACTTCTTGTTTTATTGTAGTTTCATTGCTTAAAATTGGATTTCTATTAATATCAACTTCAATAAAATTTGCTTTTACTAGTTCAACAAAAGGCTTTTCATTAAAGACTTCTGTAAATACTAAGCTTTGTTCATACTGCTCACAATCAATAACTGAGTCTTTGTAAACATCACATACTTTAAGTCTACCATTAAAAAATTCTACTTCATTTATAGTAGTGTTTTCAGTAAAAATTGGTGGCCTAGTATAAATGATTCTAGTAGTAAAATTAAATGGTACTTCAACCGTACAGTATCTTATATTTCCAGAACTATTTTCTACTTTTTCTTCATTAGTGGATTTAGATTCATACTCAATATTATTCCTTATAAAACCTGTAACAAATAACATTCCAGAATTATTCTCTGAAATACTTGATGGAAAAGGAATAAGACGGGATTTAGTTAAAAACACATTTATTTTAATTAATTTAATTTCATTAACTTCTTGGTCTAATGTGATAGTATCTTCAACAGAAATTGTTATATTGGTTTCTGCTAATATAACAGGTAAGTTAGCATATAAGCCTTTTGTTGAAATATTAATATTTTTAGATACTTCTTCTTTTACAATAGTATTATAGTTCTCCTCTATAAGCTTTTGGTCAGCTAATTCTAGTAATTTTTTATCACTTGATTTTACAGATTCTTTAGCTTCCACTTCATTTATTTCTTTATCACTTTCTTGTAGGAGTTCATTGCTATTTTCTTCTAAGGATTCTTTATGACTTTCTTTCAGTAATTCTTTATCATTTTCTTCACATAATTCCTCATAAATTTCTTCTAATAATTTCCCCTTAGGTGAATCTGTACTACTAGTATTACTCTTATTATCTAAGTACTCATCCTTAGATAAGTCATTCCTTTTATATTCTAAATTATTTTCTTTAATATTAGCTTCTGGAAATTCAGAGATACTTTTTTTTATTCCAAAGGTATTTGTACTACTATCTTCTATGTTAAGAGTTTTAAAAAAATCAAAAAACTCATTGTGTGTAGTATCGATAATATCATTATTTTCTTTAGGATTCTCTTCATAATATTTTTTAGTATATAAATATTGTTTATTTTGATTTTCAATATATTCTTCATAATTCTTTTGCATATACACATATTGTTTATTCTGCATCTTAATATACTCTTCATATTTATTTTTCATATAAATATACTGCTGATTTTGATTTTTAATATATTCTTCATAATTCTTCTTCATATATATATAATACTTATTTAGTCTTCTAATATATTCTTCATATTGCTTTATCTTAAGTTGATTATAATTTCGCCTTGAATAGTATCTCCTTTCCATAATATCTCCTCCACTTAAGAATTTAATAAAATAAGCATATAATTAACTCATTTTAAAACAGACCTAAAAACTTTGTCAGTAAGCCTTAAGTCTGTAATATTATCAAATAATATTAAATTTTTAGATTTATATATATTTAATAATTATAATGCTGTAATTCTTACTTGTTGTTTTTGTAATACTTTTAATGTTAAATTTACTACTGCTTTTTCTGTAAGCTTAGTAAAATTATCTTCTGTAGGAATTGTGCTAGTTAATACTTTATTTGTATGAATATCAACTTCAATAATATCTGCTCTTACTAATTCAGTAAAAGGTTTTTCATTAAAGAATTCTGTAAAGAAAAGACTCTGATCACAAGGATTACATCCAATCACTTTATCTAAGCAATCATCACAACCATTAAGATTGCCTGTATAAAAATCTAATTTACTTGGCGTGGTCTTTTCGTCAAAAACTGGTTCCCTAATGAAAGTAATTCTTGTTGTAAAACTAAAAGGTACTTCAACTGTGCAATGTCTTATTTCACCATAAACACTTTTACTTCCTGATATGCTATAAATTTGTGTTGCATACTCAATATTATTTCTTATAAAACCTTTTATAAATAGTATTCCAGTACCAGGTTGATCATCTTGAGAAAATGGAATAATTCTAGACTGATCCAGAAATACATTCTTTTTAATTCGTTTAATTTCCATAGCTAATTTATCTAATGTGATAGTAGCTTCAACAGGAATTGTTATATTTATTTCTGCTAATACAACTGGAATTTTAGCAAATATAGGCCCAGATGAAATAACATCAGGAGTTACAGGTGTTTCTTTAGTTAGTGATTGAAATTGAGAATTAACAGTTGCACAAGGAGCTGTTATGATTTTACATTCATTTGTATTTTCTTTAATTTCATTCATTCTAATGTATCCTCCATTTTTAGCTAATTTAAATGTAACTAGGTAACTATCTAATGTATAATATACAAATTTCCCCTTTTATGTACTAGAATAAACAAATAGATATTATATTTAAAAAAATATTAAAATTCTAATTGTATGTTTGTTTATTTCAAAACTCAAAAAAATCCTCAGCAAAACTTATATTAAGTATTACTGAGGATATACTTATTCTAATATATTATTATATTGTGATTAGGCAAGGTCATAAATTTATTTTATAAGTCAATTCTTAAATCTGTATTTCTATTAAACTAAAGTTGTAACTCTTACTTGTTGATTTTGTAATACTTTTAATGTTAAATTAACAACTACTTTTTCTGTAAGCTTAGTGAAAAGTTGTTCTGTAGGAATTTCACAGTCCTTATATGGATCTGTGTGAATATCAACTTCAGCGATATCTGCTCTTACTAATTCAGTAAAAGGTTTTTCATTAAAGAATTCTGAATTGAAAAGTCCTTGATCACAAACATTACGTCCAATAACTGGATCTGCACAAGCATCGCAACTCTTATTCTTATCTGAGAAAAATTCTACTTCAAGTGAAGGTGTATTTGTAATAAATATTGGTGGTCTAAGGAAAGTAATTCTTGTTGTAAAGTTAAAAGGCACTTCAACTGTACAATGTCTTATATCGCCACAGATATTAGGAGATCCATGCCTATTGCAAGTTTTAGTTGCATATTCTATATTCTTTCTTATAAAACCAGCTATAAATAGTATTCCAGTACCAAATAAACCATCTTGAGAAAATGGAATAACCCTAGATTGATTTAAATATACATTCTTTCTAATTCTCTTAATTTCTATTGCTGGATGATCTAATTTAATAGTAGCTTCTACTGGTATTGTTATATTAGTTTCAGCTATTACAACTGGAACCTTAACAACTACTGGTCCTGGTGCAATAACGCTAGGAGCTACAGAAGCTTGCTCAGTTAAAGATTGTTGTAGAGTTTTAACCTCTGCACAGTGTCCTACTAAAGCTGCACTTTCAACTACATTTTCATTCGTATTCATTTTGTTATCATTCATAATAACACTTCCTCCGTTTTTATCTAGTTAAGATATCGTTAGTAAACCTTATATTATATAATATATAAAATACACATTTTTGTGCATATTTCTAAATTAAAATACCTACATAATGTGAAAATGAATCCTCTCCAATCTTTTAACCCTTTCACTACTTTATTTGGCAGAATATTTACAAAGATAGCTCTACCAAGGTTGCATTAGTAATAATACTACTACTATCTCTAGTAGGATGTCTTTCGATAACCTCTCCGTTAATAGGTGTTATTATTTTATAGTTAATGTACCACTTGAAACATAAATTCCATTAAATTCAGGAATATCTGTAAACACAAAATTATCTGGTTTAATGTTATTAATTGTGACGGTACTACCTGAATTACTGTTTTTTTATTTAATTAAGAAGAACATATTAAAAATAAAAAATAAATATATGGATTTTTTTAAAAACTTCTACTTTCTGCATATTTAATAAATGAAAAACTTTATTAAAATACCCCTTTACACTTGTAAAATAAAGGATTCTAAAGGGGGTCGCGAAACGCGACTCCCTTTGAAAAAATAAATTTTATATGAAAGAGAGGATTAAAAATATGGAGAAAATGGAAATTTTCAAAAATGACACCTTTGGAGAAATGAATATACTAGAGCTTGATGGAAAGGATTATTTTCAAGCTGTTCAATGTGCATCAATGCTTGGATATTCAAATGCACGAGCAGCTTTGAATAGACATTGTAAACATTCTATCAAATATAAAATTGCTACAATAGGCGGTAATCAAGATGTTAGTTTCATACCAGAAGGTGATTTATTTAGACTTATTGTTCATTCTAAATTACCTTATGCTGAAAAATTTGAAAGCTGGGTTTTTGATGAAATACTTCCATCAATAAGGTCTAAGGGAATTTATGCTACAGATAAAGTAATAGAAGATGGATTAAAAGAAACAACTACTTTAGAAAAGTTGCTTACTGAATTAAAAGAAGAAAGACACCAATTAATGTTTGGGCTTGAAGAATCTAAAGAAAAGGTAAATTACCATGACAAAGTTCTAAATAGTAAGTTATTAATACCTATAACAATTATTGCAAAGGACTATGGAATGTCTGGAGTTCAAATGAATAAGATACTTAATTCCTTAAGAGTGAATACAGAATTTCAGATAAATGGGTTTTATATCAAGAATATGCACCACAAGGATATACAAGTTCTAAAATATTAAATATCTCGGATGGGAAATATACAATAGTAACTCATTGGACTGAAAAAGGACGAGTTTTTATATATGAATTGTTGAAGGAAAAGCTTGGGGTTGTTCCTTTGATTGAGAAATAGAGGAAGTTGTATCAGATTGATTGGAGGATCTGATACAACTTTTTATATTAAGTCTTTAAATACAGTATTATTTAGATATAAATAATTATATATAATTTTTTACTCACTTTATATCTTTAAATTAATATCCAAAAAAATTGCATATTTCACTTAAATCTTTAATAGTTAACTTGTTTTCGAGTTAAATTATTAAAAATATATATTAATTATGTATTAACTTGTATTATTATTTGATTCTTATTTTATATTAATCTTATAATCTATAACTTATAAATAACGCTAAACCCCTGATTTACAGCTATTTGATATATTGGAGCTATACTTAGTCTTAGCTTTTCTGAAAAGCCTTCTTTTCCTTTATATTTATAAAAATCTAATGGATTTTCTAACCTCAAAATATCTACGTACGGCTCTAAATCCTTTTTCCTATTGTTATCACACATAAAAGAAAATGCTTCATACTGTATATCACAAAAATCATCTATATAATTTTCGTATCTTAAAAGTTTATCACTTTTACTACTATTTATATTTTTAAAAGTAGGTACTAAGTTCCACATCTCATCATGCATTACAAAGCTCCAAGGAATAAAGTGATCTATACTCAAAACTCCTAGTTCATCATAATTTTCCCGTGAAAACTCTCTTCCTGTATAAATGTCTTTAACATTTCTATCTGCAATAATACTTGTCCATATTCTTGTTGATTTAGATAAACTTCTGCTTATAGGTGGATCTAATTTGAATATAATTGCTGGTACATTTGGATTTCTTTTTTGTAAGAAACAACTTAACTTATAATATATCCAAGATTTTATTACCTTATAATTACTTTTCATATAGATTGCCCAATCTTCATCCATGACTATATTATTGCTATCTTTAATTATCTTATATAAAACACCTGACTCACTTAAAGATAATTCTATTATTTTTCTAACTCTTTTTGAGCTAGAAGTTCCTTTTATTTTATCATCAAAAAAAGGAGTTAAAAGCATATAAGGAACATTGTTTGTTAAATCCTTCATTTGCTTATTTAATATATTATCATCAAGACTACAAATAAATTCTAATAATTCATTATTATTAATATTAGTAGGCACACAGTATATACTTGATATGTAATTTATTGATTTTACTAAATTATCAAATTGTCCAAAATATAGTTTATATTGCAAAGTCGGGTACCATGCTGCTGTTAACATTCGTGCAACTAATCTTTTAAAGGTTATTTCAATATTACCTAAATTCACTTCTTCTAAAATACCTAAAAGCCAATACATCTTATAGCTTGCAACTACTCTACTATCTTCTAATAACCTAGCAAATATTTTTGTATCTACATTACTAGAACTAGGTAAATTATATAAAATTATTTCATTACTATTTAAAATGATACCTTTTTCTTCTATATGTGTATCTTTATTTAATTCATGTTGTACATTATTATTTATATGCATAAATTCTATCTCCATTAAAATCTGTTGTAATATTAAAACTCGCTAGTTAGATAAATTATACCTATTTAAATAATGATATTAGAGATTAACTATAGTATCTTAATTAAATTTAATATCATTTTTTGCTTCATAATAATTGTATACTACTAAAAAGCTTATTACTCTAAATATTCATTAAACACATCGGTGTCAATTGCTTTAATTTCAAAAACTTTTTTTACTGTAACTCCAAAATTATGTTCAATCATGAGATTTGATAATTTCTCGCCATCTATTAGTATAATATGCTGATTTTTCGCATACTCAATAGCTTGTTTTGAAAATTTTGCAGTTGTAACAAATAGACCTTTACCACCTTTACCAGATATGGCACCAACAAAACTTTGTACATCTGGTCTCCCTACTTTGCTATTTAACTCCCATTTCTTTGCTTGAATATAAATTAAATTAAATCCAAGTTTATCTTCCATTATAATACCATCAATACCTTCATCTCCAGTAGTAGACGTTGTCTTTCCAGCATTTTCAAAAGAACCATATCCCATTTTTGAAAGTAAATCAATAACCATTTGTTCAAATGCTGTTGGCGAAAGTTTTATTACTTCTGCAAGAAGATCTTCTGCTAAACTTTTATTAATCTTTCTAAATGAATCTTCAAAAGTATCATCTGGTGTATTATTAATATCATTTGAGGGCTCATTATTATTTTTTGTATATATAACTCCACCTTGAAACTCCCTAAAACTATCGAATTTCATTAAGTAATTACTATCAATTACATCTGGATTATCGTTAAGAACTTCTAATCCATCATTAGTAATAATGAATGAAGCTCTTGCAGGGCTATCAATTAAACCAGCTTTCTTTAGATAAGTTCTTGCCCATCCGATACGATTAATAAATACTGTTTGCCTTCCGCTAGGAAGTAACTCTAAAAGTTCTTCTTCTGTTAAATTGAAATATTTACTTATAAATTGCTTTAATTCTTTTAAAGTATGTAATTTGCCATCTTTTAAGTATTCTAAAAATGGTTTGTGCATTTCATAGTATTTTGGTAATCCCATTTTTATACCTCCATGTATTTTGAAAATAGTCATTAATTTATTTTTGTACCTTTAAGTAGAAATTTATTTCACAACTTTCAATACTATTCCTTCTTTAAATCCACCACACTTTTCTAGTTTTTCATTTCTTTTCTTTATTAAATCTTCTTCACTATATCCTAGTTCATTTGCAAGCCCAAATAGCACTTCCATAATATCTGCAAGCTCTTCTAGGTTTTTATCTTCTAAATATTCATTTACTTCTTCTAATAATTTCTTTTCTAAAAGTTCTTGCTTTTTTATCCCACTAACTATTTCTATTTCGCATGTTTTATCATCTGCAGTTATTATTTCTGGTATTCTATCTCTTACTAATTTATTGTATATTTTCATCATTTTCCCTCTTATAATTAATTTTCAACATAGGACTTTAAAATATTTTTGTTGTCAATTTTCTTCGGCCTTTTCATTATTTTATAATAATTATTTTACCATATTTTATCTTTATTAATAAATATAGTTTTAATTTGAACTACATAAAAAAGAACATATCCACTCCTAAAAAAGCGAACATGTTCTTTTCAAATATATTATTCTATTAAAAAACTTTTTATATTTTAACTTCCAATTTAAACTTTTAACTTCCTTTAAGCCTTCTTATTTTAATTTTTATAACATATCTATTATTTCTTTCTCAGTTTTCGCATTTAAAATGCTTTCTCTAAATTCATCATGCATTAATTTTCTTGATAGGTTAGCTAAAGCTTTTAAATGTAAATCACTTTGGTCTTCGCTAACTGCAATCATAAATATCATCTTTATATCTTGTCCATCTATTGATCCGTAATCTATTCCGTTATTAGTTATCCCTATAGCTATTCTTGCTTCTTTTACAGCTTTTGATTTTGCATGTGGAATTGCTATTTCAAAACCAATTCCTGTATTACTTAATTCTTCTCTTGCTAAAATGTCTTTTTTAAATTTATTTTTATCAGTTACTACATTATCATCAACTAATAATTTAATCATTTCATCTAAAACTGAATTTTTATCTTTAGAATCAAGTTGTAATTTTATTGTACTTTCTTTGATTAAGTCTTTTAATTCCATAATTATCTCCTCTTAATGTGTATTTAATTAAGCTGCTTTTTTATTTAAATTTGTTTTATATAATCCGTATAAAATAGCTCCAACTAATGATCCAATTAATATGCATCCTACCCAAATGAATGGTTTTTCAACGATTGGAAGTATTAAGAATCCACCATGAGGTGCAGGCACTTGAACTTTCATTAAATAAGTCAATATAGATGATATAGATGATCCTATCATTAATATAGGAATTACTCTTAGTGGGTCTTTAGCAGCAAATGGTATTGCTCCTTCTGTTATATGGGTAAATCCTAAAATATAGTTAACTAATCCTGCTGCTCTATCTTCTTCATTAAATTGTTTTTTAAATATTGTTGTTGCTAATGCTATTACTAAAGGTGGTGTTATACATGCTGCTGAAACTCCAGCCATGAAATAATAATTTCCTTGTGACAAAAGCATTGTTCCTGTAATGTATGCTGCTTTATTAACTGGTCCTCCAAAGTCGAATGCTGACATACATCCTATTACTAATCCTAAAAGTATTGGATTTGCTGATTCTAATGATGCAAGCCAATCCATTACTGAATTATTTATATATGATACAGGCTCTCCTAGTAATGTCATTAATATTCCTGTTGCAAGTATTCCAAGTATAGGTAATAAAAAGATTGATTTTAGTCCTTCAAATTGTCTTGGTAGTCCTGCTAACATTTTAATTAATCCTAGCATTAAATATCCTGCAAAGAATCCTGCGATTATTCCTCCTATAAAACCTGCTCCTGTTGCATCTGCTATTAATCCACCAACAAACCCTGCAACCATTCCTGATCTACCTGCAATTGATGATGCAATGAAAGCTGTAAATATTGGTACTATCATTGAAAATGCTGTTCCACCTATCCCCTTAAGCATAGCAGCAATTTTATTATATTGATCTGAGGCTGGATCTGCTGAGTATATTCCCCATAAAAAAGATACTGCTATTAACACCCCACCTGCAACAACAAATGGTAACATATGTGAAACACCATTCATCAAGTGCTTATATATACTTCTACCAAATGACTCTTTTCCTATAACTTCATTTTTCTTTTCTGGTTTTTCATTTCTTTGTGTTGTTGATTTTTTAATTTGAGCTTTTCCATCTAATATTGCTTGAATAAGTTCTTTTGGTTTACGTATCCCATCTTGAACAGAAGTTTCTATAATTGGTTTGCCAATAAATCTATCTGCCCTGGCATCTTTATCTGATGCTATTATAACTCCATCTGCTTCTTTTATATCTTTTTCTGTTAATTCATTTTCTACACCAATAGCTCCATTAGTTTCAACTTTAATTTCAATCCCCATTTCTTTAGCGGCTTTTTTTAATGATTCTTCTGCCATAAAAGTATGTGCAATACCTGTTGGGCAACCTGTAACAGCAATAATTTTTTTCATTTAAAATACCTCCCTAACATCCAAATTTTTCATATAATTATCAACTTTATTTAAAGTTCCAATACCTCTTGACTCAGCTACATTCCCACCTGTTGCTGATGATTTTTTTAATGCATATTCAATGTCATTTTCTTTTAACCATTCACTTAAAAATGCTGCCAAAGCAGAATCACCTGAACAAGCAGAACTTAAAAGGTTTACATTAGGTGCGTTGCAATAATATATATTATTTCCATTATAAAAATACATACCTTTTTCTCCTAAAGTTAAAAGAATATTTTGTGCTCCCTCCTTTTTTAAATACTTTAATATATTTACAACATCTTTTTCATTATTTATATCTAGTCCAAAAATCTCTTTAATTTCCTCATCATTTGGTTTAATTAATAAAGGTTTATATTTTAATAAATCCTTTAATTTTTTAGAACTTATATCTAAAATTATATTTATGTTTCTTTTATTACATATTTCTAATAATTCATCATAATAATGTTCATCCATACTTTGAGGCAAGCTTCCACTTATAATTAAATAACTACAATCCTCAGACTTTTCTATATAGTTTAATAAATTCTTTTGTGCTTCTATAGGAACAAAGGGGCCCTTGTTTACATATTTAAATTCCTTTTTATCTTTAGTATCTATAAATACATTTATTCTAGTTGGTTCATCAATCCAAAAGGACTCAACTTGTATGTCCATTTTTTGAAGTTCATCTACTATAAATTCACCTGTAAATCCCCCAAAAAAGCCTAATACCTTACTTTCTACTCCATAATGATTTAATACAAGTGATACATTTACTCCTTTACCATTTGGAGAGTATTCTATATTAGTTGTTCTATTAACTTTAAATGGTTCATAACTTTCTGCTCTATAATTCATATCAATTGCTGGATTAGTCGTTAGTGTATATATCATTTATCTCTCCCCCATTTTTAATTATGCCTTACCATTACTTCCACAAATCATTATTTTATGTGCTACTACTTTCTTCATAGCTTCTTTTCCTGGTGTCATATATTTTCTTGGATCATTAGCATCAGGATTTTCTATAAAGTATTTCTTTACTGCATCTGAAAATGGAATCTTTAAATCAGTTGCTACATTTACTTTACATATTCCAAGAGAAATTGCTTTTTTAACCAACTCATCTGGAACATCTGATGCTCCATGTAATACTAATGGCACATCTACCATATCTCTTATTTCTTTTAATCTATCAAAATCTAACTTTGCTTCACCTTCATATAATCCATGTGCTGTTCCAATTGCTACTGCTAATGAATCTATTCCTGTTTTTTCAACAAATTCTTTTGCTTGCTTTGGATTAGTATATTTACTATCTTTTTCGTCTACTATTAAATCATCTTCTTGTCCACCAAGTCTTCCAAGTTCTGCTTCTACTGTTGCATCATATTTATGAGCATATTCAACTACTTTTTTAACTATTTCTATATTTTCTTCAAAAGTTTCATGAGAAGCATCTATCATAGTTGATTTAAATCCTAAATCAACAAAGTGCTTTATTTCTTCTATTACTTCAAAGTGATCTAAGTGTATTGCAATAGGAATATTATATTTTTTTGCAGCTGCATCTGCCATTGCTACTATGAATTCTCCTCCTGCATATTCAATTGTTGATGGAGTTCCTGCTAGTATTACTGGTGATTTTAATTCTGCTGCTGTTTCTACAACTACTTCCAATGTTTCTAAGTTATGAATATTAAAAGCTGGTATAGCATATCCTTCTCTTTGAGCCTTTTTTAACATTTCTCTTGTTGATAATATTTTCATAATCTCCCTCCAAATCTCTAAGATTTATTAAGCTATTTTTTCATATCAACTTAACAAATTCTTTTCTATAATTAAATTTTAGCATTATAATACGGAAAATGTTTTCTAAAATGTTTGTACTTATTTTTACATTTTTCATTCTCTTTTGGCTATTTTACTGATGTTATAAATAAAAATGTATCCTGAAAATTCAATTAAATCAATTTTCAGGATACATTCTTTATATTATTAAATAATCTATTATTGCCCTTGAAATAATATATAATGGCAATCTTGATGTAACTTCAAATTCCTTTATAGATGTTTTAGATTGTTTATATCCAACTATAGTCACATCTGAATATTCTTCTAATATACTTTTTCTTACGCAGCAGCATGTAACAACCTTTGCCCCAGAATTTTTTGCACTTTTAACAGATTCTAATATTTCATTAGTTTCAGCTCTTAATGAAAATGCAATAACTAAATCTTCTTTTTCAATTGTTTTACATATATTCATCATTATATTTGGATCTACAATCAAAAATGTATTGTATCCTAAAAGTTGCAGCTTTAAGTTAAACTCTTGTGCAACTAATTCAGTTAATCCTCTTGCTAATATATAAATTCTCTTTGCTTCTTTAATAATCTTAACTATATTTAATACCTTAGTTATAGATATATTTTCAACAGTTTTTGTTACTTCAATTAAGGATTTTCCTAATATTTCATTTACTTTTTTAGAATCATGATTATGCTCTTCTTTTGCAGAAACCCTATACCTCAATTCTGAAAAGCCTTCAAATCCACATTTTTTAATTGTTCTTGACACAGTTGCTGGGGAAGTAAAAGATTCTTCTGCTACATCTACAATGGACATATTAGATAATTTATCTGCATTAGAATTAATATAATTAACTACAGCTTTTTCTGTAGGAGTCAGCTTTTCAATAATGCTATTATTAACTTCTATTATCATCTTATCACCCTCATTAGATTTATTTAATTAATTTCTATAGCATGTCCCATATTATTAATTAATAATCGAAATTTTTTATAAATAACTATAAATAATTCTAAAAATAATTATCTATTTAATAACAATATATTTACTTAAATAATTAAAAATGCTCTCCATTTTCATAATACTTACTTTCATCTAATGTAAAAAAGATAACATCCACATTTGGATATTCCAAAGAATTAACATACTTAGTAATTATCTTTGCAGCTTTATCCTGTACTTCTTGTCCCCTATCAAACCATGAAACTTCTACTATAGGTTCACCTTTAACTATTTCCCCATCTTTTATATAGTCTGATTTATCAACTGAAAGACTAAAATAATCTCTTGGACATTGAATTAATTCCTGTAATTCGTCTATTAAATTCTTACTTATTGTACAAACCTCTTCAGTTTCTATTTCCTTAAATTTTAACATTGGCATATTAAACACTCTCCATCCCTATAAACTCTAATAATATCATATTATATCGAAAACATTTACAAATCAAGGTTGTATTAAATATTAGGTATTTCAATCTCTTTAGTTTGATCTAGTAGTTTAGTAAAACTTTATAATAAGAAGAATTGCTAAATTAAGTTGGACACTTTACTATTTTAGTTTGTTTAATATTAAAGTTATTCTTCAAAATATTAAAATGACTCTGAATACTCTTTTTAAAATCCACCAACAATTATACCAAATCTCCAAATCATAAATAGCATAATTAATATATTAATTAAATACCCAATTAGCAAAGCTAACCATTTTTTATAATTCATTTTTCCTTCTATACTCCTATAGGTAAAAAATCCAATTATAATTATTATTGCAATCAATATTAACGTATAAAAAATATCAAATTTAAAGCTTTCTGATCTAATAACACTCCAAAATCCTAAACTTTTATACCTATAAATACTATTTATCATATCATATGTGATATCTGCTATTGACACAACAATACCTTGAGTAATAAATATTAACGGAGCAACTTTCCATATCTGTTTTTTCTCAATAAAAAATGATACTATAATTTGAGCAATCATTGCAATTAAACAATATTTAATATATCCTGCATACATAAAATACCCTAAAAATAAAATTGCGAGAACTACTTCCATATCCATATCCCCCTAAATACTCCTTACTCACTTTCATACTATTGCTTAATAAATTATGTTCTTATTATACATAATTTATGGATTATACTTCTAGCAAAACATATAAATTAAGTAATATTTATTAAAATATTTGTTGTTTTGTAATATTACAACTTTTCATCCGCTTAAATAATCAAGATATATCACGTAATAGAAAACTACATGTAAGTCTATCATCTATTTATGGTTCTTCATTCATTTGAGATGTTTTTCTCATTTTATAATTTTTTCATCCATCTTATAATATTTTCATAAGTTTATCTTTATAATTTATATTTTTTATAGATTCTCATTGCAAATATATAAGCTACAGCTGTTATTGCTATACACCAAGCAAGGGCAACCCAAATGTCATTTCCTACTGGCTTATTTGCTAATAAATTACGAATAGCTTCTACAATAGGCGTTACAGGTTGATTTTCTGCAAATACGCATACTACTGAAGGCATAGTCTCTGTTGGTACAAAGGCAGAACTGATAAATGGTAATTTCTTCTAATATAGGCTGTTTTCAACATATTCAACTTTTGCAGGTGGAAATAGTTTTTTTAATCCTTCTAATGTATCTAGGGCAATTATTTTTCCACCATTAAGAATAGCAATTTTATCTGCAAGTTGTTCTGCTTCTTCTAAATATTGAGTTGTTAAAAATACTGTAGTTCCTGAAGCTGTTAACTCTTTTACAATTTTCCAAACTTCTAAACGTGCTTCTGGATCAAGACCTGTTGTTGGATCATCCAGGAATATAATCTTTGGATTTCCAACAAGACTCATTGCAATATCAATTCTTCTTTTCATACCTCCAGAGTAAGTACCAACTCTGCGATCTGTTGCTTCTAACATACCAAATCTCTTAATTAATTCATCTGCTACTGCATTTGGATTTTTAATATGTCTAAGTTTTGCTATCATTTGAAGATTTTCACGCCCAGTCAAAATTTCATCAATAGCAGCAAACTGACCAGTAAGGCTGATAGAAGCTCTAACTTTCCCTGGATTTTTTTCAATATCCAAACCGTTTATTACAACACTTCCAGCATCTGCTTTAAGTAAAGTAGCCATGACTTTAATCATAGATGTTTTTCCTGTTCCATTTGAACCTAGTAATGCAAATATACCTCCCTGCTCTACTTCAAAATCTACTCCTTTGAGTACTTCCACATCTTTGTAAGATTTCTTTACCCCTTTAATTTGTATTATACTTTTTTTCATTTTCTTTTCCTCCTAATAATATAGCAACTTTATTCAAATTTACATCTAATCCTTTGAATGCAGCTTGAACTTTTAAATTTAACTATTTCAAGTTAATTTATATTACAAAGCATTTGATTAGCTAGCATAAAAAAGAGCCGATAACCATGATTTTACTCACATGTTATCGGCTCTGCGTCTTAGCGTCTGGCTCTTTAATTACTAATATTTTCATTTCTTTTACATTAATTATCGTTTCCTTTTTGCACCTGGAACAAAATAACGGGAAGTTTTCAAGTACTGTATTATCACGTATCTTGACCCTTGTTTTGTTACCACAGATTGGACATAATATCCACTCGTCTTTACACACTCTATCATCCCCTTTAGTTTATGTTTTTGTTTATCACTATATATCCCTTTTACTTTGTTTTATCAGTAGCTTTCTTCATTGCTTTATTAACTTCTTTGTCAACTGATTCTTGATATATGTCAGCGTAAGTTTTTGAATCTTTGATTAAATCGTCGCAGAAAGCTGCTACGTCTCTACCAGTTACTTCTAATACTCCTTTTCCCATAGCCGCACCCTCTTCAAAAAGCTCTACAATTCCAGTAAGCAAATCTGTTCCTTCACTTAGTTCAACTGGTCCAACCTTAAAGAGATATTTTTGAATTTCTTTATAAACAATCACATAATCTTTTGGTAGCGCTTTAACACGCGCCACGTGCTCTTTCCATTCTTTTTTACCTTTGATGATATCTTGTATTCCCATTTTATCCTCCTATTTACCTAATTTTTTAGCAATATTATTATTAAATTGTTTTCTCCACTTGTCACGATAAGAATTTGCCCCTTCTTCACCAACTAGCGCAAAGCAAAAGCCTTCTATATCTTCACCTAAAGCCTCTTGTACACTCTGACCTTCAGCAACTGTTTCTTCTAGCAAGCCAAGAACACCGTCAAGAATTGGCATGAGGTTACGACCTGTAAAATCTGAGTGCTGCCAAAGATGCTCTTCAATTTTTTCCCATGCTTCTTGATAATCAGCTGGTAGCTTTTTAACTCGTAATTCAAAATTTTTAAATTTTTTAGTCATGTCACTTCCCGTAATTTTTTCCCAAAAATTCATGATTTCTTCTCCTTTAACTCGTTAATTTTCGTTGAAACAAATTCCCATTTTGCCCAGAACTTCTTTAATTCTTCACGCCCTGCGTCATTTAGCCTGAAAAACTTTCGTGGTGGTCCCATATCAGATGGTTTTTTCGTAGTTTCTACCAATTTGTTTTTCTCAAGTCTTACCAATATGGTATAAACTGTTCCATCTACGACATCCGAAAATCCCAGGGCATTAAGTCTCCTCGTAATCTCATAACCGTATACTTCCTCATTGCTTATAATTTCAAGAACACAGCCTTCAAGGACACCTTTTAGCATTTCTGTAATATTATCCAAACAAATCACCTTCTTCACTATTTAGTATTACTTGTATTCAGTATTACTTACTACTGCTATATAGTATCACTAGATAGTGGCAATGTCAATATAATGTATTTATTTTTTATATTCATTTTATCAGGGAGAATAAATTAATACTAAAAATTATACCAAGCTGATAATATAGAATGTTTCATATTTTATTTAATTTATTAATCTATTAATCAATTAAATAAAAAGCCATGTAAAACAAGTACAGTTCTACATGGCTTTAATCCACTTAATTTACTAGTATCCAATTAAAAGATGAATTATAATAAACTCCAGCGATTGTAGTTGATGGATCATAATATACACTACAATTATAATTATCAATAATATCACTAATTTCATTGTTATATACTCCGCATTAAATCCTGAATGTAATCCTCCTTTGCTTCTAAGGTATTTAATATTAACTTTATATATATCATCTATCTATTTTTTATTTATATTTTCATTATTTACGAGTATATTATTTAAGGTATATTATAAAAATAATGCATAATAGGAACATTTGTTCGCATATATGTCAATAATTATAACTAGAGATATTTCAAATATCTATATAAGATGATAAAATAGAGGTGTAAAATGAATGAAATTAACAAGAACAACATTCATGATAAAAGTTATAAAGATCTATTTTCTAACAAAGAAACCTTTTTAAACTTAATACAGAGTTTTGTTAGTAATACTTGAGAAAATAAATTAACTAAGGAGAACCTGATATTAGTTAATAAGTCATATATATTATCTGATTATGAAGAACAAGAATCTGATATAGTTTATAAAGCAAATTTTAATGGTAATGATGTATTTTTCTATGTTTTATTAGAATTTCAAAGTTCTGTTGATTTTAGGATGCCAATAAGACTTCTACTTTATATGATAGAAATATGGAGAGATATATTAAGAAATACAGAGCTTAAAGAATTTAAAAGGAAAACCTTTAGATTACCTTCTATAGTTCCTATTGTTCTTTATAATGGTAAGAAGAAATGGACGGCAGCTAAAGAATTAAAGCATGCAATAAGTAATAGTGATGTATTTGGAGATAATATATTAAATTTTAAATATGAATTTATTGATATTAATAGCTATGAAAAAGAAGAACTTTACAATAAACAAAATATTTCTTCTGCTATATTTTTGCTGGATCAAAATATAAATAGAATTGAGTTTTATAATCGACTTAAAGATATTATAATTGGATTTAATAACTTATCTATAGAAGAAAAAATGCATCTTAAACACTGGCTAGTTAATATAAATACAGAGGAAAATAATTTTAAAGATAATATTGAAAAAATATTTAATGCTGATAAACAGGAGGTTCTAAATATGACTTCTAACATTTCAAAGGGATTAGAAAAATTAAAAGAAGATGGTAAAGATTCAAGGTAAGACAGAAATTTTGATTAAATTGCTTTCAAAAAAATTTAAATCCTTACCTGACGAATATATAGAAAAAATCAAATCTTTACCTGAAAATATAATAGAAAATATTGCTAATGATATATTTGATATTGATACTATTGAGGATTTGAAAGGGACAGTAGTTAGTTTTGTGTAAAAACAAAACTAACTACTGTTTTTTTGTATGAACAGCTGGTGGTTTTGGAATAATATACTATATAAATTTAGGAGGAAAAATTATGACAAAGAATATTAATACCAACTTTGATTACAATGAGGAAGTAAAGAAATGTAAAACTATTGATGATGTTATGGGGAAAAATGGGCTTATTCAGAAGCTTGTTAAAGATGTTCTTGAAAATATATTAGAAGGAGAAATGGAAGAACATTTAGGTAGAAATAAATAT
>NZ_JH815222.1:1379885-1486654 GCF_000158375.2 Clostridium sp. 7_2_43FAA | reverse complement strand
AAAAATATTACTGGAAATGAAAATTTCCAGTAATATTAAAACAATAAAAATAATAATTACACAGAATTATCTATTCTCTCATTTGAAAAAGTATTTTTAATTTATATTAAATTTGTGGCTAAAGAAACTATTACGTAGTTCTATTAGTGTATATACCATTAAAAGACGTAAGTATAATTTACACCCTTTAATGGTATACATTTTATTCTTTATGCTATAGTATTTTATATTTCTTGTCTATTTAATTTGTTAAAATATAACTCTTTCCATTTATTCAAACAATTTAACATCAAATCCATCAACATTATTATCTTTAATCTCTAGCACCTCAAAATATAGCTTATCGCAACTTAAATTATCAAATTCATATAACCATTCATTTTCAGGATTTTTACTTATAACTTTAGTAAATTTCATATCTCCATTATCTGATAATATACTATGATCATTAAGAACAACATTACTTTTTGGCACATTTAATACTACTGTATTTTCTTCTATATTCTTTAATGTGATTCCTAAATTATTGTCTTTAACCAATTTATTTGCTAAATCTACTGTTATATATTTATCTTCATTTTTCACATAACTTATTTTATCACATATTAGTTTTAGATTTTCAATATTTGATATACCACCATATAACTCTGCTACAATGATGTTTTTGCCATTTTCTAGATTATATATTACTTCATCGAAAATTGACTTATCTGATGCTTCAAAGTATATATTATTATCATTATCCATAAGTCTTAAATTTTTAAAGGATATTTTTGCAAGGTTATTATTATTTTCTACATTTAAATATACCTTTGTTCTTGAAAGAGAAGCTTCTATTTTTTCTATTTTTATATTAGCAATATCAGAACTAATATTTTTTTCCACTTTATACTCTTTAGTTAGTGAATCATTAAATATACTTTCATCTAGTTCAACTAATACATCTAAGCTTGTTATTTTATATTTCTCTATTTCTTCTAAATATTTCGAAAAATCTTCCTTAGTTATTTCATTTCCTACTTTATGAAAAAGTTCATTATCTTTAAAAAGGGTTATTACCATTTTAAAATCTTCTAATTTTTCATTTAAATCTATTTCTGCATACCTTTTATCCCTATTCCCCTTGTCTATCCAATTTAAAGGTTCATTATTAGTATTATAAAACTCTATATTCCACAATATATTAGGATCTTCTTTTACATCATATGATATCCACATCTTAGAATTATCAGCAACAATTGCATTTACTGTGAATTCGGTATTACCGTATTTTACAGTTTTATTTATTTCTTGATATTTTTCATTTTCTATTAAGTTTTCAAAACCTTTATCATACTTATAGGGTTTATCCATCTTAACGATTTGTACTAATTTATTAATAATAGGTACTTTCTCTAATGCATATGCTACACTTGGGAAAAAATTTATTGTAAGGCTAAAAATTAATATGGCTGCAACTATTCCACTTACTCCTTTTACCCATCTGTTTTTCTTTATATTATTAATTGTTTTCTTATTATTTCTACTTTCATTTTCAATTTTTATATTTAACTTCTTTTTTATTTTTTCTTTTATCTCATTATTAACAAAATCCTCATTAATATTTTCAATATATAAATCATTCATTAAACATTCAAGATCATTATCGTTAATATTATCTAGGATATTAAAAATATCTTTATCATCCATATTAAATCACTTCCTTTTTTAATATCTTCTTTAATTTTAATCTACATCTATAAAGCCTATTCTCCACTGCGCTTGCAGTTGTATTAAACATTTTCGATATATCCTTTATTTCATAGTTCATAAAATATCTTAAATAAAAATAACTTTTATTAGGTTCTTTAAACTTTTTTATTTCTTGTATTATTTTCTGTTTTTCAAACTTACTAATTACATAATTTTCAGTTATTAAAATATCCTTCTCTGGAATAGAATTATAGTCAATTTCTTCAACTTTAATTTTCTTTGACATCAGCTTTTTTCTATAATTAAGTGCTATGGATCTTGTTTTGACATTTACAAAGGTATCATAACTTCCTCTTGAAATATTATATTTATCACTATCTTTCCATAGGGCTAAAAACACATCACTTACACAATCTTCAATATCTTCATTAGTACCAACATCTTTAAGAATTCTTTTTACATAGAAAAATACTCTACTAAAATATTTTTCATAGATTTCATCAATATTTTTCTCCACTCTTTTTCCCTCCTTCATATAGTAATACAAATAATATTTCAATTTCTCGCGGTTTTTCTTAATTTTACCATGAACATGAATGTTTTTTGAACTTTTAGAATTTCATAGTTATATGCTTTTTTACGAGTCTTAATATATTTAAGTATATTTTAGTATCCATAAAATTTAAAAATTGTTATACCTCAAACCACTTTAATTTTTCGCTTAAAATATTATTAGATATATTACAAAAAGTCACGTATAACAAGCTAAATTTGTTACACATGACTTTTATAATATCTACATTTTTATATTCTACTGAATTTACACATTTAGTGATTCTTTTTGAAGACTTATCATGAACATCTTGTCCTTATCAAACTCTGAAACCTCTACTATAGATTCATCTTTTACATTTTTTCTCATTTACATATACTAATACTAGTTTTTTATATTATTTTCTTGCAAACAAAATGGAAGCTCTAAATTGTTAGCTTCTAAAAGCTTTTTATCAGTAAGAATATCTTTTGTATTTCCTTCTTTAATAATTTTTCCGTCTGACATAAGAATAGTACGATTGCAGGTCTCTAAAATCATATCTAAATCATGAGAAGCAATAATCTTTAAGTGCTGAAATTCATTTAGTATATTAATTAAATTTCTTCTATTCTTAGGATCTAAAGCAATTGAAGGTTCATCCATTAAAACAATATCTGGTGTCATAGAAAATATTGTTGCTATAGATACAAGTTTTTTTTCACCACCAGAAAGTTTATGTATCTTTTTATTCTTAAGATTATTAATATGAACCATATTCAAGGCATTTTCTACTCTCTTTTCAACCTCATCTTCTGAAAGTCCGTAATTACGTGGTGCGAAAGAAATATCTTCATATACATTAGACATAAATAGTTGATTATCAGAATCTTGAAATACATATCCTATTTTTTCTCTAATTATACTCAAAGTATTCTTGTCTACTGGAATACTTTCTATTCTAATGCTACCTTCATAATTTAAATTTAATCCTACTAATAACTTCAATAAAGTTGATTTTCCAACTCCATTAGCTCCAATAATACCTATAGAGTCATTTTCCTTTGCAACAAAGGAAATATTTTCAAGTATCGGTTGCTCTTTTTCATAAGAAAAACATAGATTTTCTACATTTATATGAATATGGCTCATATCTTCCTCCTAAACAAATATGCTTCCTACTATCTGTAATATAGGAAAAAACCTCATCGTACCTAATATAACTAACCATATAATAAAATAAATATAATCTTTTGCATTATATCTAATTTTATAAGAATAATAAAACTTATCAGAATATCCACGTAAACACATACTTTCGTATATATTTTCAGCCTTATCTATACTTCTAAGCAATAGTTGGCCTATAAGAGAACCCCAAGCCTTATAATTTATCCCTTTATGATTAGGAGCACGTAAGCTATATGATTCTGTAATTTTATTTGCTTCTTCAATCAATACTGTTACATATCGATAAATAAACAAAATTTCAGTTATGAATATATTTGGTATATGAATTTTATCCATTGCATAGCAGATTTTTTCAATGGTTGTTGTAGCTATTAATAAATAAGATGCTAATATAGTTAAGATTCCTTTCATTATCAAGGTAATCATAGAGATTATTCCTCCAGAAATACTAATACCATTTATATTAATTAGTATTTTACTATCAAAAAATGGATTGAATATCCCCATAAGGAATACAAATGATAATACTATTTTTAATCTCCTTAAGCTATCTTTTAAAGATATATCACAAGTTATTAAAAGTATTATTGGATAAATACTCATTCCTATAACTCCGCCTAGATTATATTTATCCATAGATACAACTAAAGAAATATAAGTAACTGTTAAAATAAATTTAATTGATGGATGAATCTTATTTACCAAGTAATCTCTATTTGCTAAATCCTCTATACCTTGGATTTCATAAAGTGCTTTATTTAATTTATTCAATTTATAGTTTCTTTTCTAAAAAATTTAAATAAATAACATCCACCTATACAGATAAAGGCAACTACTACTCCTCCAATAATACCTGATAAAGATGTACCTATAGCTAAATCAGAATCCTTAAAATTGTAATCAGGTAACACTGAAGTAGTTTCCTGTACTTTTTCAAAACTATCATATACTTCACCTGATACTTCTATTTCAGTAGAATTTGTAATCTTTTCAATAGACCATTCTAATCCATCTGGATACTCAGAAGCTACAAGTGAAACTCCACCTGCTATTAAAAGTGTAAGTAATGAGAATATAATCATCACTTTTCTAAATGAAATTCTTCCTATTTTTTTGTTTAAGGATTTATCTATGCTCCATAGTAATTCAGGCCTTGCTTCATATATAAAACATAGTACAGCTGCAGTAATGAGACCTTCTATAAGTCCAATTGCTAAGTGTATTGGTTGCAAAACTGAAATAAAAGTTAAAAATGGTAAATCACTAATTCCTGATCCTAGTGTTTCAATTGCAACAGAAAAAGCACCTATTTGTAATGTAAGTATAGACCCAATTATTGATGCTAAAATAATTTTACCTTTGGAAGCTCCGTTCTTCATAATAGGCTTCCATATTAATAAACATCCAATAAAACATCCATAAAATGCTATATTCCATATATTGCAACCTAATGCCAGTATCCCTCCGTCAGCAAACATTAAGCATTGTATAGCTAAAACCCCAATCATTGTAATAAATCCTGCAAATGGTCCTAATATGGCAGATAATAAAATACCTCCACAAAGATGTCCAGAAGATCCTGTCCCTGGAACCGTAAAATTAATCATTTGGGCTGCAAATACAAATGCTCCCATAACTCCCATTACAGGAATTTTTTTCGGCTCATTTTCCATTCGTACCTTTTTTATTGAATAACCTGCTGCTATTGCAGAACATCCATACATTAATCCAGCCACAGTAGGATTAACAAGTGCATCAGCCATATGCATAAATAAACCTCCTCTTTATAAAATTAACTTTGTTTAATAAGGATATCAATTATCTTGATATCCTTATTAAACTAAAAATTATTCTGCTAGCACTTTTACTTCCTTATATTTCTTTAAGTCTATATAAAGCTCATCCTTATATGGATTACGTTTTGTTTTTTTAGCTTTATAAATCATATATATAGCAACACCAATATTAGAAAGGAGTGCTAATAAACTGAAAATAAATAAATAGTTTTCATTATAGGTAGATGAAACGGCAAATTTACCTTTATCAATAAAGGCTGGAAATGTCTGTGCAAACATACACCATAATGCTAATGTTTGCGCACGGTGTTGAAGCCATGCACCTTTTCCTATAGTAAAAGCACATACCGTTGGTGCAAGTAATAATGCAAAACCACAATACCATGAATGTCCTGGTAAAGCATTATAAGTATAAGCAAAATTCCATAAATCATAAGCTATTATCCAAAACCAAAGCATATCAGGCCATAACATATCCTGACTTTTATCTTTATTAGTTTTTTTACGGATGCATATACCTAGCCATCCTGTAATTGTAATAATATTTAAAATTCCTGCAATTGCATTCATATAATTCCAAGGGCCACCTAATACATACATACTTCCATCTTCAAGAATTCCTCCTCCAGCATATTGAAGTCCAACTTGAATATCACGTGTAACTGCTTCTAAAATATTAATTGCAAGAATTAGTGGCGGAAAACATAATGCTATTTTATTATCTGCTAATCTCCATTCTTTCCCTGTTTTTTTATTTTTCCCATGCAAATGTCTTATACACCAAAATCCAATACATCCTGCTACTGCTGAGTACACCTTAGCCAAATGGAACCAATCTGTATAAGTAGTGTCTTTCAATACTGTAAACCATAGCATAGAAAGTCCAATTGGTAATACTACAAAACATAAAAAACCTCCAAATTTAGAACGCCTTGAAAATTCATTTAATAAAAATAAAATTAAAAATACTGCAACCCAAACACCCCATACTGAAAAGAAGGATGCTCCTCCTTCATAGTTAAAACTAAACATATTCTTTCCCCCTATTATAATTATTCATTTTTAATAACAAACAATTTCTTTTATATAAAACTCTTTTCCGCTTAATATTTCACAATTTTTACTTTTGCACTTAGGACATATTCCTTTATTAAGAATTATATTAAATACATTATTACAACTCTTACATAAAGCATTAGCTGGTAATATTTCAATTTCTAATTTTGAATCTTCTAATATAGTACCTTCAATTGAAGCAGGATATAAACTTTTCATATATTTAGGAATCATTGAAGAGAGTTCTCCAATTTGCAAAACTAATGTATCTATTTTTTTAACATTATTGACTTTTGCAAATTTTTCTACGCTCTTAACAACTTCAATTAAAACCCCTATTTCATGCATATAAACTCTCCTCCATTTAAAACTAGTAACATATAATATTATTAGTTTGTCTTAAATATATTTATAGCTTTTTTAATAGCTATTTTCCCCTTACGTTTAAGAACTTGCTTAATAATTACTGGTTTTAAGTTTTCATATGCTACTCCTTCTCCATCATATTTTCTAACAAGTGATATAGCATCAAACTTACATTTTGTTACACATGCACCACAGCCTACACATAAAAATTCATCTACAACAGTAGCACCACAGCTAAGACAACGTTCTGTTTCTTTCTTTATTTGATCTTCTGTAAAAGTTCCTCGTAAATCCTTGAATGTTTCTTTTGATTCTTTTCCATCACCATGGCTTGCCTTTTGTCTTGGAAAATTATTATATCCCTTAAGTTCAATATTTTGTTTATCTAGAGAGTGATATTCTTTTCTGTCTCTTCCTATAATTAAACTTTGACCTTGATTAACATAACGGTGTATTGAAATAGCTCCTTCCTTACCTGCTGCAATGGCATCAATAGCAAATCTTGGTCCTGTAAATGCATCTCCACCAACAAATACATCTGATTCTCCTGTTTGATAGGTAAAAGGATCTGCCTTAATTGTATTATTAGAATTAATTTCCATATTGCTATCTGAAATTAAATTTCCTAAGTCAATTGACTGCCCTACAGAAAGCAGTACTGTATCTGCTTTTACAAATAATATATCATTTTCATCATAAATTGGATTGAATCTCTTATTTTCATCAAAAACTGATATACATTTTTTAAATTCTACCCCAGTAACTTTTCCATTTTCCGTAACAATAGCCTTTGGCCCCCAAGAATTATTTATATTGATTCCTTCTGATAAAGTTTCTTCAATTTCCTCATTAAGAGCTGGCATTTCATCTCTTGTTTCAAGACAAAATATATCAACTTTTTCTGATCCTATTCTTTCAGCAGTTCTTGCAACATCTATTGCAACATTCCCCCCACCTATAACAACTACATTTCCATTTAGTTTTAAATCTTCACCTAAGTTAACGCTGCGTAAGAAATCTACTCCAGTCATTACTCCTTTAGCATTTTCTCCTTCAACACCTATTTTTCTACCTGACTGAGCTCCAACTGCAATATAGAAAGCTTCATACCCTTGATTTCTCAATTCTTTTAAATTTATGTCTTTTCCAACTTCAATTCCATTCTTAAACTCAACACCTAATTCTTTTAATATATCAATTTCTGCATTAACTACATCTTTTTCTAATCTAAATGATGGAATACCAAGTGCTAACATACCACCAAGTACTTTTTGTTTTTCAAATACTGTTACCTTATAACCTTCAACAGCTAAGAAAAATGCACAAGAAAGACCAGCAGGCCCTGCTCCTACTACAGCTATTTTCTTATTATAGTCATGCTTAATTTTAGGTACATAACGATTTTCTTTATTTAAGTCTTGATCTGCAATAAATTTTTTAATTTCATCTATAGCTATTGGATCATCAATATCTCCTCTTGTGCACACTGATTCACATTTCCTTGGGCATATACGTCCACATACTGCTGGAAATGGATTTTCATGCTTTATTAATTCAAGAGCTTCTTTATATCTTCCTTGAGAAGCTAGTTTTATATATCCTTGAATAGCAATATGAGCAGGACACTCTGTTTTACAAGGGCTTGTTCCACTTTCTACAACATTTTTTCTATTAATTCTATAATCTGGATTCCATTTATCTTCTCCCCACTCTGTATCTCGTGGAGTCTCAATTTTTTTAACAGGAAGTGGTTTTGTTGAGCATAATTTTTGGCCTAATTGTAGTGCATTAACTGGACAATTTACAACACATTCTCCGCATGCAACACATTTTTCTTTGTTTACACTTGAAACATAATTAGAACGTACCATATCAACATTTTTAAACATTCCAGCAGTTCTTAATGAAAGACAAGAACAACCACAACAATTACAAATTGCATGAGTCTTTCCTGAGCCATCAAGATTTGGTATTTGATGCATTAAACCATTTTCTTCAGCTCTTTTAATTATTTCAAAAGCTTCTTCTCTAGTAATTTGTTTTCCCCTACCTGTACGGATATAATATTCTGCAGCATGTCCCATTTGAATACACATATCTTCTGCTAAATGACCACATCCTTCTCCCATTACTTTTCTCGCTGTACGACATGAGCAATCTGAAACTGTAAAAATATCGTTTTCATTAAGATATTTAGAAACTTCCTCATAAGAAGCTTTTCTAGTTTCTCCATCAATAGCTTGCTCTATAGGTATAACACGCATTAAACCTACTCCAACTGGAAAAGCACCTGTAGTCTTTGGTCCTCTTACTCTTCCATATGCTTCAAAAGCTTCTGCAATTTGAGGGTATTTGTTAACGTTTTCTTTGTTGTTAACCATCATCTCCATAATTCCTGGAACCCAGGTGTCATACCAATAGGTATCAACACCATTAATAGTATTTACAAAACAAACACCTGCAACGGCTAAATCCCATAATAACCTTGATGTTTCATCTACAGATTTACCACATAAAGGAGCAAGTTCTTCAGCAGTAGCTTTTTTACGTATCTTCATACAAAGTGCTACTTCTGCCATTTCCTCTGTAACAACAGGCTCTAAAATTAAATATTCCGGATCTTCTGGCCTTATTTCATTTTTGGACCCACGTTTTTTTCCACTAATATGATTAGCAAGATCCAACACCTTTTCTTTTACCATTTCTATCCTCCTAGTCTAATAATATTAATTTTCATTCCATTCTTTAATTTCTTTTCTAAGCCACTCTGAAAATTTATCAATACCTTCACCTGTTCTTGCAGATATAGGAATAATTTCAATATTTGGATTCAACTTTTTTACACGTTCAATACAAGCTTCCAAGTTGAAATCAAAATAATTAATAACATCCATTTTGTTAATTAATAACACATCCGCAATTGAAAACATTAAAGGATATTTTAGTGGTTTATCATCTCCTTCAGGAACACTTAAAATCATGGCATTTTTTGATGCTCCAGTATCAAATTCTGCTGGACATACCAGATTACCTACATTCTCTAAAATAGCAAAATCAATATCTTCTGCTTCTAAACCTTCTAAGCCTTGTTTTGTCATATCTGCATCAAGATGACACATTCCCCCTGTATGTAATTGAATAACTTTTGCTCCAGTTTTAGAAATAGTATGAGCATCAACATCTGAATCAATATCTGCTTCCATAACTCCTATTTTCACTTCATTTTTTAATGTATTAATTGTTTTTGTAAGAGTTGATGTTTTACCTGAACCTGGTGATGACATTAAATTTAGTAAAAATACTTTCTTTTTTTTTAGTTCTTCTCTTAATAAATTAGCTTGATGATCATTGTCTTCAAAAACACTTTGTTTAATTTCGAGAACTCTAAAATTCTCCATATATTTATCCTCCTTCATTATAAAGAATATTTAATTTAAATTTTTTATTGCATCCTTAAACCCTTTTTATTCTTAATATTACTCTTATAAAATACTCTTTATTTAATAAAAATTTTTAGATTATTCAAATCTGGTATGACCAGATTTATAATCTTGATAAAATTTTAACATGATTATCAATATAAAGTCAATATATTCCTTTAATACTAATATATGTTTGAACTAATCTTAAAATATTTACTTTTTATTCATTTTAGGATAATATTGAAATAGAATTATAATTGGTATTTGGTTGAACCAGATTCAGCTTAGAGAGGTGTATTTTATGATAGAATTTTCAAAATTGAATTCTCCAACATTAAAGGATTTATTTATTAAAGAACTAGAAACTATGATTTTATCTGGAAAACTTCAAATTGGTGAAAAGCTTCCTTCAGAAAGAGAACTTGCTAAGTCTATGCAAGTAAGTAGAGCTGTTGTTAACTCTGGAATTGCTGAGTTATCTAGGAAAGGATTTTTAAATATAAAACCAAGAATTGGTGCTTTTGTCGCTGATTATCGTAGAAATGGAACTATGGAAACACTAATTTCTATTATGAAATATAATGGTGGAAGATTAAGAGATGCAGAAATACGTTCTATTCTTGAACTTCGTATAGCATTAGATACATTAGCAGTAGAACTATGTATTCCAATAATTAAAGAATATGAAATTAAGATATTAAAAGGATATGTTAATAAAATGAAAGAAACTGATTCTGTTGAAACTGCATCTAATTTAGCATTTCAATTCCAACATGAATTGGCTTTTCTTTCTGGAAATACTCTTTTACCATTAATTTTCCATTCATTTAAGGTACCCATTTTATCATTATGGGAACGTTTTTGTATATTATATGGTATAGATTCCTTAATAAATAATACATCTATTTTGTGTGATTACATAGAAAAAAAGGATACTAAAAAAGCTATAGAATGTTTAACTACAAATATTAATGATACTATAAATGGTAAGAGACAAATATATTATTAATTATAAAAGTTTAGTATATTACGGTCAAAAACTTAAAAGGGAGTCGCGAGACGCGACATCCTTTGCTTTCATAAATATTTTCACAATTAACTTTCTAGTTATATGTTTATTTCTTTAACTATTGCTTCTTCATTTTTATAATCTTCAACAGCTAGTTCTTCTATTATTTTATTTGAATTATTATTTAGCTCTTCTTTTAATTTACCTTTTTTATTAGTTTTATCTTCTTTCTTAACTTCACCTTCTTGTACTTTTGTATCCTTTACTAATGGTAAGTTATGTTTTTCTCTTATTGCATTTTCTACTTCAAGGGCTAAATCTTTATTTTCTTTTAAATATGCTTTTGAGTTTTCTCTGCCTTGTCCTAATCTTATATCATTATAGGAAAACCATGTACCACTTTTGTTTATTATATCTTCATTAACAGCTATATCTAAAAGGTTTCCTTCTTTTGAGATACCTTCATTGTACATAATATCAAATTCTGCTTGTTTAAATGGTGGTGCAACTTTGTTTTTTATTACTTTTATTCTAGCCCTGCTTCCTAAAATGTTTTCTCCTACTTTTATAGTGTCAATTTTTCTTATATCTAATCTTACAGATGCATAGAATTTAAGAGCTCGTCCACCTGTTGTTGTTTCAGGATTTCCAAACATAATACCAATTTTTTCTCTTAATTGATTTATAAATATTACAACGCATTGTGACTTATTTATTGCTGCTGTAAGCTTTCTTAATGCTTGGGACATTAATCTTGCTTGCAGACCTATATGTGAATCTCCCATTTCTCCTTCTATTTCAGCCCTAGGAACAAGTGCAGCGACAGAGTCAACAACTAACACGTCTACAGCATTTGATCTTACAAGGGCTTCTGTTATTTCTAAAGCTTGCTCTCCAGTATCTGGTTGGCTGACTATTAAGTCTTCAGTACTTACTCCTAAATTTTTAGCATAGGCTGGATCTAAAGCATGTTCAGCATCAATAAATGCTGCTGCTCCTCCTAACTTTTGTGCTTCTGCTATTATATGAAGAGCAATTGTAGTTTTACCTGAACTTTCAGGTCCGTACACTTCTATTATTCTACCACGTGGAACTCCACCAACACCTAATGCTATATCTAATGCTAGACATCCTGTGGATATTGTTTCTATATCCATTATTGGATTTGACCCAAGTTTAATAACTGAGCCCTTTCCAAATTGTTTTTCTATTTGTTTCATAACTGAATCTATTGCTAAAAGTTTTTCATCATTAATATTCAAAAAATTTTCACCTCTATTTTAATTATTATTTATTTTACATACCTATTTACTGTTTTGGCTATTTCTTCAGAAGTAGTATCTAAAGAAAATGCTAGTTCAGAAAAAAGAATACTTTGTATATCTAATAGCATCTTTTTATCTTTTTCATGAAATTTCTTTCCATTATTCTCTAAATCAATCTTTGTTCTCATTAAAGTATTAGCTATTTTTACTATTTCTCTACGATTCCATTGCTTTATGATTTCATTATATACTTCGCTTCTTTCTCTATCTATTTCTATCCAATTTATACCCGGATTTTTAAATAATTCTAAAGTTTCCTGAGCTTCTTCTTTTGTAAGAAGCTCTAACATTGCTACCTTATCATTATCTACTGGAGTGCTTATACTTAAATTCGTCTCATTTATAGGATGTAAAATATAATATTGTTTTTTAATATGTGAAATTGTTTTTTCACATATATCATCTACTTTACAAATACCATGAACTGAATAAAGAATTAAATCACCTTTCTTAAACATTAAAATTACCTCCTTGTTAAAAAGAAGTTCGTAAACGTTTACTTATGCACATTTACAAAACTTCTGTAATTTATTATTAATTTCTGTTCATTAAAACTATTGAACTCTACTATTATTGTAGCACAAAAAAATTAATGAATGTAAGCAGAACTTTTTATAAAAATTTTGCTTACATTCATACTTACCTATACACTTATAACCTTTATTAAGTAAACTTATCTTGCCAATGAAATTATTAAAAAGATATTATTACATATATTACTTAATTATTTAAATACAATAAAATCACATATAATGTACAAGATAAAAAATACGATGACATATGATTTATCAAAATTAAAAAAACTAAGTTGATTTTCTTTCCTCTTTTAATATTTATCTCCTTTGAAACTTTATAATTATTTAATAACAAAGGTAAACTAAGTATAGCTCCCCCTAATAATATGGCTATAATAAAACAAATTAATTCATTAAATCCAAAATTAGAAAGAAACCATGCAAACATTAATGAAATTGTATATCCTTGAATTATTGCAATAGCTATTAACAAATGCATATACTAATATTTTAAGTGTACCTTTAAATGACTTTTTATAAAATATATAGCTTACCTCAATTCTAATGATAATTAGGATATATCACCCTTTAGTAATTTATAATATCTAGGCAACTCATTATCGCTACATTTATCGCATTTCTTTGCATAGCAATATGTCTTAGCTCTACCTAATTTACTATGCATCCTATCCCATATATCTTTTATATCTTCAGTTAGTACATTTCCAAAGTATTCAGGAACAAAGTCACAAGGCATGAAGTTTCCCTCATTGTCTATATAAGAATGTTGCACCCCTGCTCCACATCCAAATTGATCTTTTGATTCAACATATGGAAATACTGATGTTTTAGCATATTCTTTATCCTTATTAAATTTTATATGAAGCTTTATTAATTCTTCTTTATCTTCTTTAGAGAATATTTCATCTGATTTTACTAAAAGAGACCCACATGGTATAGGTTCTAGTATTCTAACTTCATCTACTCCTAAAGTTTTTAAAAACTTACCTAACTTATATATTTCACCACTTTTTAGCATTTCCTTCGTACATACAGTTTGAGCCATAGTATAAAGGCCAGCTTCTTTACAATTTTTTATTGCTGAAATTGAATTTTCATAGGCTCCACTATATCCTCTCTTTTTATCGTGATTTTCCTTATATAAGCTGTCTATACTTATTCCTACTCCAAAAAGACCAGCTTTTTTTAATTCTTTTGCTTTATTAAGATTTAGTGAATAGCCATTTGTAAATACATATGAAATACTTCTATTATCAATACTACTTATTATTTCTTCTAAATCATTTCTAAGAAGAGGCTCTCCCCCTGTAAATCCAATGATTCCAACTCCTAAATCTTGAAGTGCTTTTATTATTTTCTTTATTTCATATGTTGTCATTTCTTTTGATTTATCATTTTTATCTTTAATAAATCTTTTTGCACTGCAATGCCAACAATTATACATGCATCTCCCTGTAATAGCTATATATGTAGAAATTGGAGCAAGTCTTTTTCCAATAGTATGATTATAAAAGAATTCAGCATTTTCTCCAGGAACTGCATCTACAATACTTTTATAAGCTATGCTATTTAAAGGTGGTAAAAATGAATTAACTACAAAGTTGCTATTATGAACTGCTATCCTATCGTTTTTTATAACATTCATCCCACACTTTATAACATTTATAGGTTTATAATCTTTACTTTGTTTAAATCTCTTATGTATATAAAAGAAATTACGTCGTACATCCTTATTTAACATTGCTTTCATAATTGGTATTGTATTACTTATCATTTTTAAAAATCCCCCAAACATATTTATGAGTAATTGTTTTTATTCCTTTATCATTAAATAACTTAATCATTGAACTTTTAACCTCTTCATCCTCCATATTTACCATGGCATCAAATCCAGCTAAAGCTCCTGTAGATGTTACAAAAGATACTAATGATTTTGTATTATCAAAAGTAAATATATGAGATCCACTTTTTACTTCTATCTTAGAAAAACTTTCTTTTTCAAACCATCTTGTAAAAGTCTTATGATGAACTGGATTAGGAAGTTCTTTCATTATTTTATTTATTTTCTTATAGTTTCTTAAAACAAGTTTTGGATATATTTTTCTAACCTCTGGTAATGTACCTTTTAAATTAACTATTACTGCAAAGTATCCATCCTTTTTTAAAACTCTAGAAACCTCTTTTATAATTTCATGAGGATCTTGATATTTAATTGCCCAAGAACATATAACAAGATCAAAACTATTATCTTTTGAGCTTTTTAAAAAAGATAACATATCACTATTTATGAAGTCAGCATTTAAACTTAAATTATTTTTAGCTTCATTTAGCATCCCTTCTGATATATCTACTAAGGTAAAGTTTGAATTGTTGATTTTAGAATTTATAAAATTACTATTAAAGCCTGTCCCACAAGCGAGATCTAGAATTTTAGGAGATGAGTTAGCCTTATTATCAATATATCTTATAATAAGTTTATCTAACATTTCTTTATTATATTGATGCATTTCCTTTAAGAAGTATTCATTATAATTTTTACTTACTCTTGTATATGAATTTGCTATATCATTTAAACTAGTATACCTTTTAGAAAAAATAATTTTATAATTTTAAATAGCCCTTTTAAAGTATTCATAAAATAACCCCTTTAGTTTGATTTTTCTGCCCAATATATATACTCATAGCTTGATATTTCAATTATTTCACCATTATTAAAATACTTTGAAGCTAATTTTTTCATTTCATTTTTAGATAGCATTTTAACTTTTTCAAAACAACTTCTTTCAAAAATATATATAAGTTTAGTTATTATATTAGTTTTATCAAATTCATAAATCAAAATTTTACCTTTATTATTTAGTAATCTTTTACACTCTTTTAATGTTTCTTCTTTATCTTCTATATGATGAAATGAATCCCTCATTATAATTAAATCAAATAATTCATCATTTAAACCTACATTAGTTAAATATCCATTGAGTATATTGACTTTATTATTTTTTTCCTTAGCTATATTAGTCATTTTAATCTCTGGGTCAAGAATAGTTACATTTGCACCTAAATTTATTAAAGTATCTGCAAGAGTTCCTGTTCCCCCACCAATATCTAAAATCTCTAAATTATTAATATCTTTTAGTACCTTTACTATTTCTTTATTTTTATCTAAATTAAATATTTTCATAAACTTATCATATTGCTTACTATAATATTTAAATAAGTAACTCATATAGACTTCCTCACAAGCTTTCTGTTAATTTTTACTAATTATATAATAACATGTAAACATTACGAATTTTGTATATATTTCTTAAATTTTTCTAAAATATGTATTTTTATTAAGTCTAATAGTTTAAATTAAGTATTATAATAAATTTAAATAAAGTTGATATAATTTTATCTTATATACCAAATGAATTTAAAAAGAGAATCTAGAATATGATATTATAAAGATAAATAATATTAATTTGAAATTATTTAATTTCATCTTATTCTAATACTTCTATTAAATATCTTATATTCGTAAAAATAATTTTATAATACACCCATATAATGGTATAATTTTATATATAAGTAAAAATATAATTGATAATATAATTACATGGAGGATTGTAAATGGATATCAATAATTCAAAGGAAAATGTTGAATGCCCATTTTGTAAAAGTAAAAATATAAAAATCATAATAGAAAAGAAGAATGAGGACTTTGATATAACAAGTGGAGTTATAGGAACCATATGTCTTGGCCCTATTGGATTGCTGTGTGGTCTATGCTGTGCTGAAGGTGAAAAAGAAAAAACAACATGCATTTGCAATGATTGTGGAAAGAGATTTATAGATGAATAAAAAAGATAAGATTTGGTTATTTTTTATGAAGCTTTTTTCTAAAACTTGTCATCAAAAATCTGAAAGAAGCTTTTTCTTTTATAATTATCAGTTTCCTATGTGTGCAAGATGTACAGGTTTGTTAATAGGATATCTTTTAGGTATACTAGCTTTATTTTTTAATCTTAAAATCTCCATTAGTTTAAGTTTAATTTTTGCAGCAATTATGTTTATTGATTGGTTTATTCAACATAAAAAAATATATCCTTCTAATAATACAAGACGAGTTATCACTGGATTTCTTTGTGGTTTTGGTATAATAAGTACACTAGTTAATTTTTATGCAATACTAGTTAATTGATAACTATATATTTCTTTAAATAAAAAATCACCTATCATGATCTTATTTTATAAAAATTTACTGATTTTAGATAGCTTAAATTTAGACTTATATTCTAAATTTTATAAAAATCGAAAATTTAATTCATATTATTATGTAACTAAAACTTCATTTATTAGTTTAAAATGATAAATATAAGTGGCGAATATAAATAGCTTATAGAACATATCCATTTATACTCATATTTATATTCACCTTTATATTCGTAATAAAAATACTTGCTTTATTTTACTTAATAATTTTCTTTTATAATTTTTTTATTATTTAAATTATCACCTTTAATATAAATTCTATCTAACATTAGGACATTTGCTTTTTCCTTCGTAAAAAATTAATTGCCATTCCAATGATAGATTAGTTGTACAACACCAGAAGAAAACGTTCTGGCATTAACCATTTTTAAATTCAATCTTTGTTTTACATCAGTAAACAACGGTTTTCCTTCTCCTAAAATAACAGGGTGAATAGATAATCTAAATTCATCAATAAGCCCTAAATTTATAAAAGTTGTAATAAGACTTGCTCCCCCATATAGCCAAATATCTTTACCTGGCTTATTCTTCAATTTATTTACTTCTTCAAGAATATTTTCATTTATAAATATTGCTTGATTATCTGTAGCTATTTGAGTCCTAGAAAACACATATTTCTCTTTACTATTAATCAATTCCCAAATTTCTTTTTCATTATCAGAATCTTCGTCTTGAGGTATATATTGTCCCCATAAATCATAGCTTTTTCTTCCATATAAAATAGTATCAATTTGATTCAAAAAATTAGTGAACCCCATATCAGTGTCCATAATGCACCAATCGACCTCACCATTTTTTCCTTCAATAAAACCATCTAAAGTAGTTGCTAAATCTAATATTATTCTTCTCTGTTTTATATTATTTGACATAACTCTTACTCCTTCTTATATTTTTCCGCTCTAGAGATTATCTTTTTTATTTCAATTTTCTTTAATCATTGATATATACTTACTTATAGTTTCTGTTATTTTTCTATCGTGAATTCTATTTATAACATCTATATTCATAGTTTTAGATGCACTTTTAAAACAAGGAATATGTTCTATATCTGATTGAAATATAAGTTTAAATATAAATATATGTATTTCTTTTATTTCCTCAGTATTTAAATCTCTACATTCTTGAATAATTGATGTTACTACTTCATCAATATATTTTGATATTTTCTTATTATTTTCTAAAATTTCTTCCTCTGTATATTTAGTTTTCCTATCATCCCTAAGTTCTTCGCACTTTACCATCTTCTCATGAAAATGAAAATTTGCCATAAACTTAGATTTAATCTCTTCTAATACTTTTTCCTCCCCTATCTCCACTACTATCTTTTGTAGAGAAGGAATATTATTAATATAAGCATAAAAAACATCTTTAACATGATTTTCATGTAATCTTACTATATCCTCATGACTTAAGTTTTCAGTATATTTATGAGCCTTTTCAAAAAGCTCTTCCATTTTTTCTTCAATACTTTTCTTTATCTTACCAATATCCTTTTTTTCTTTTAATATCACACATAAAAACTCTCCCACCTTTTACAATTCTATCTACAATAATATACTATAAGTAGAAATTCTTCAAATATTATCATTAAGATAGAAATAGAAGATTATATTTAGCTATATATCTTGGTCATATGTAGGTTATGTTCTATTAATGATAAGGATACATTAACTTAAAAGTGGTGAAATATTAAATTTCACCACTTTTTATTTGTATAAATTATCTTCAATTATTTTATTTGCAATAAGACCTATATTAACTTCTCTAATATCCATATATACATCAATAATTCTATCAGTAAGAATAACTTCAACATATTCTACTTGCTTTCCATCTTCATCTTTGTAAGTTATTATGTCATAAGTTATTATTTCATCTTTAAGTTGTTTCTTAGAAATCATTTAGTTTTCCTCCATAAGCTTTATTGACTATATTTTAGCAAATAATTTATAGGATGTCTATTTACTCCTTAGCATAATCTCTAAGTCTAAAACTTCCTGCTGTAAAGAATACTGCTGACATTAGTATTATCACCATAATTGGTACTGCTATTTTACCTTCATTTATAATTTGTACCATCCATGAAAATGGTGATATTATACTTAAACTATTTATTATTTGAGGCACATTATCGAATTCTTGAAGTCCACTTCCTAGCATTGCAACACCAAATGATAGTAAGCCAAAAACTACAATAGCTAGACTTGATATTGTTTGATTTTTAAGCCATCTTGTGGCAGCTATAATTAATGATGTTGTAACTAAACTACTTAGAATAATAACTAGTATTCCTTCACCTAAATTATAATTTTCTATTTTAAATATATTAATTGCTAAAATTAATGTTATTGAGCTTATTACACTTTGAAGAATAAATGCTGATAAATATAAAGAACCTAAAATAACTTTATCTGAATTACCAGTTGATATTGTTCTTCTTAAAACCTTTTGAGCTTTAAGTTTAATTATATCATCAGTTAATATAGATCCACCTATCATCATAAAATAGCATATCATTAAGACAGTAAGAACATAATCAGCTTTATTTACTTCAAAATTATCCACTATTACAGTTTTAACAGTTTTGGTACTAAGCCCATCGTTTATGCCTTCTTTAAGCAACTTATTAATATGATCAGCTATAATATTATCTGCAACAACAGCCCCCATACCAGCTTCATTTATATAAGTTTTTATCTTAGGAACTTCTCCATTGTCTATTTTTTCTTCAAAATCCTCGTCTATTACATATATAGCTCCAAGCTTTTTATCTCTTAAATCGTTATATTTATCTTCAGCTTCGCCATCTAACTCTTCTATTGAATATTTTTCAGATAAATCATTTATTAAATCTTTTGAATATTTACCAGAAGATTTATCTAATATCCCTATCTTTCCTAAGGATGATTCCTTTGAACTAGGTCCAACTACTCCAAATAACACTACCATTGGAAGGAAAAATGTCATCATTAAGATAGCTGGATTTTTTAAACTTCTTCTTAAATTAATTATGGTTAATCTTATTAAACGCATCTTCTTTCCTCCTTAGATAAACTTATTTTTAATATTGCAATTATAAATAGTATCATTGAAATAGAAAGAATTAATATTAAATCCTTATTATTGGCGCTAAAGCTTCCATTTAAATTATATAAAGTAAATAACTTTGAAATATAATGTGTTGGTGATAAAACTTTTAATGCATTTCCTTCACCAGTGAACATTTCCATTCCTATTATAGGAAGTGTAAATATTAATGCTCCCACAACCTTACCGTACTTCGCTCCAAAAAATGTATAAACAAATTTACTTAATGATACTACTAACATAGATGAAGTTAAAATTAATATCACTAAAGGAAAAATGCCTCCTGTAAAGCTTATTCCTGAAATCCTAAAGAAAAACACATATCCTAAAATAATAACAGTTGAATATACAAATAATGCAAAAGAATCATAGTAGAAGTATTGCTTTCTAGTTACAGGTGTTGACGCAACTCTTTTATCAAGATTTACACTTACTTCTGCATAATTAGATTGTATAAGGCTAAAAATCAGCATACTTATAACAAAGGCTATCATTGATGCAGCCATCTTTTCATAACTACTAGATGTTTTTTTAGAATCTATATCTATTTTTTCAATAACAGATTCTCCAGAAACTTTTACTAAGTCTTCATTTGATCCTCCAGATAAACTAACATAAAGACCTTCATGATATTTATCTAAAATAGTTTTTAATGTATTGGTAGAATTACTATAGCCTTCTTCTAACTTATTTATGGTTATTTCACCACTTTTTAAAGATACAATATTATTTTCATATCCTTTTGGAATTGAAACTTCTACATTGGCTTTTTTATCAGTTATTTCAACAAGTTCCTTCATATCATCACTTTCTAAAAAGGATATTAAATTTTTAGACATAGTACTATTATCCATATCATTTATTTGAATTTTTAAAGTTGCTAATTTTAATGGACTATCCATAAGTGTTTTTTGAAAAAATCCCATAAAAGCTGCTAATAAAACTGGAAATAGTATATAGTATAAAAGTGTTACAGCTCCATTAGATACCATTCCTTTTAAGGTTGTCTTTGTATAATATATTAATTTCATTTAACTCACCTCTAATCCCTTAACTTCTTTCCTGTTAAGGCTAAAAATACATCCTCTAGTCGTGCATCTTCATAGCTTATCTTTTTTACATTAACTCCATATTGCTCTATTATACTAAGTACATTATGAAGCTTAAAATTTGAATCTATAGTTAATGAAATAATATCATCTTGTTCTTTAACTTTTATTACCCCTGTTAATTTTTCTATATTTAAAAGAACTTCTGCTGTAACATCACTAGCTTCTATTATCACCTTGTTATTGGGAAAGACTGAGGATTTTATTTCTTCTTTTGTTCCATAAGATACTTCTTTACCTAAATCTATAATAAATACTCGCCTGCATAGTTCTTCAACTTCTTCCATGTAGTGTGAAGTATATATAACTGTTGTTCCCCATTCTTTACAGATATTTTTTGTAAAAGTAAATATATGATTTCTTGATTGAGGATCAACTCCAACAGTAGGCTCATCCATTATTAACACTTTTGGATGATGCATAATAGCAGCTGCAATATTAAGTCTTCTCTTCATTCCGCCTGAAAACTTTTTAACTTTTTCTTTTTTCTTTTCTTGAAGCCCTGTAACTTCTAAGGCTTCATTTATTCTTTCTTTAAGTTCCTTTCCTTTTAATCCATATAAGGCACCAAAAAACTCTAAATTATCATAAGCATTTAACTCTTCTATTAACGAAATATCTTGCGGTACATAGCCTATACATTCTTTAGCCTTTATTGGCTCTTTTAAAATATCATACCCACAAATCTTAACAGTTCCACTATCTGGTGCTAAAAGACTAGTCATTATATTTATTAAAGTTGATTTTCCTGCTCCATTGGGTCCTATAAATCCAAATATTTCTCCTTTATTAACTTCATAACTTACATTATCTAAAACTAACTTGTCATTGAATCTTTTTGTAACATTTTTTACTTCTATGATACTCATTAAAAATACCCCCTAGCTTTATCTTAATTATATAATAAGACAAAGTTAGGGGGCTTGCTATCACTACAAGTCATTATATAAATGACTTAAGTCACTATTCTGTTTTTAAATGCGAAAATTGCAATTTGTGTTCTATCTCTAAGGTTTAACTTAGCTAAAATATTGGTAATATTATTTTTTATAGTTCCTTCTGATAAATAAAGTTTTTCTGAGATTTCTTTATTAGTTAATCCTTCAGCAATGTATTTAATAATTTGTAATTCTTTATCTGAAAAATCATACCTTTTTATTTCTTTATCATTTAAACTATGATTGTTATTACTAAGAATTTCATTTGCTACGTCAGGATGAACAACCATATTTCCCATATAAGCTGTTTTTATTCCTTCATAAATAACTTGATGAGAACTATCTTTTAACAAATATCCAAAAGCTCCATATTTTAATGCATCTTGAATATATTCTTTATCTTTAAATGTAGTTAATATAATAACTTTAATCTTAGTAAATTGCTCCTTAATAAGTCTAGTGCCCATTACTCCATCACAATCTTTCATTCTTATATCCATAAGAACTACATCTATATCTTTATTTTTACACACCTCTAAAGCTTTATATCCATTTTCAGCAGTATCAACCACTTCTATATCATCAAAAGTTGAAAGCATAATTTTTAAGCCTTCTCTAATTAGTTTTTCATCATCTACAATTAATATTTTAATTTTCCCCATCCTAATTCTCCTTTTCTCTAGGAATTACAAGCTTTATAAAAAATCCTTTTCCTATCTCTGAACTTACATCAATTATTCCATCTATTTCTTCAGATCTTTCTCTTATATTTTTAAGTCCAAAACCACTTTCTTTTATAATATCAGTTCCTATACCATCATCTTTAAAAGATATTACAAAATCATTTTCTGTAAAGTTCATAATTACTTTAACCTTAGATGCTTTTCCATGTCTTAAAGCATTTGATAAAACTTCTTGAGTTATTCTATATAAGTGAGTGCTTTGTTTAGTAGAAAGAGTCCAATCACCCTTTGATAAAATAATATTTACTTCTACACCTGACATCTTTTCAAAGTTCTTACACAACTCTTGAATTCTAATTAATCCTCTGTAATTATCATAGTCATCAGATTTAAGTTCACTTACTGCCCTTTTAACATCTTGAAAACTCTCATTTATAAAATCTCTTAAGTTACTTGACATATCTTTTAGCATGCTTCCTTCTTTATCGGCTATACTTTCCATTGCAGATAGCTGAATCATAGCTGTTGATAAAGAATGTCCAACACTATCATGTATTTCTCTTGATATTCTATTTCTTTCCTTAAGTACTGTTAACTCTTCTATTGAAGTAAGACATTCTTCAAGGTGCTTTTTTGTTTCAATTAAATTTTCCTCAGATACTCTAAGCTTATCATATAACCTTTGAGCTTCTCTTTTTGTATTATGCAATCTAGATATGTAATTTAAAAGAATTATAAAAATAAACATAATAACTAAATTGATAAACCCATCTTCTATATTTTTATTAAATTTACTAGATAGTGATATTAAAGATATTACAATTAAAAAGATATATTTTATTTTTTCAAATTTTAATGTAAAGACATCTATAGTTACTCCTATTAAATAAAATAAAATGCTTCCTCCAAAGTTTAAATAAGCTATTGGTGATATTATTATTTCAACAATCATAGAAAAAATAGTTAATTTATCATTTCTAAAGTAAAATATTCTAAGATTATTGTTTATTATAAACATCAAAATAAATATTAGACTAATAAGGCTTGTATTTTTTTCTTCAATAAAAATTTGAGCTATTAAAATAATAAATGATATATATCGTATCAATAATAGTTCTTTACTTTTCCCCATATTTCTCTCCAAATCTTTTTTATTGTCTCTGTTTCAATTAATTAATTTACATAAATAAAGTTATAGTATTAAAAATAGTTATAATACATCTTTAAATAAAACAGCAAAATTGAAACTATATAAGATAATGATACAACATATTTTCATATTGGTGAATATATATAATTTGTAAATATGTTTTGGATATAGACCTTGTATCAAGTGACAATCATGCGGTTATGTGTGTGAAAGTTGTGAATGTATGCATGGATGAAGAATATTATAATTCCTATAAAAAATAACTGTAACAAAGCTATAAACTTTATTACAGTTATTTTATTTATAAGCTATATATCTAATCTACACTTTCCTTCTTTTTATATACTAAATAAATTCCAGTACAAACTAATATTAAAGCAATTAGTATCTTTATATCAAATATATTTTCCTTAAGTACTATAGCTGAAAGTATAGTTCCAAAGACAGGAATTAAAAAGTTGAAAACAGAAATCACTCCAACTTTATTGTATTTTAAAAGTTGTGACCATAATGCAAATGCTACTGATGATAATAATGCCATATATAGTAATAATGAAGTAGATTTAATATTAAAGTTTGTAAGATGTCCTCCTAATAGATATCCTATTAATATTAAAGCTAGTCCTCCTATAGCTAATTGATAACCTGTTATAGTATATGCATCCTTATTTTGACTTATCTTCTTACTGTATATTGATGAAACTGAAAGCATAAAAGCTGCAAGCATTATAAAGCCTTCACCTTTAAAGGAAAAACCACCTTCTAAAACTGAAGATCCTCCAAGGTTTACAATTATAACTCCTGCAAACCCTACTATACATCCTAAAATCTTATTGAAATTCAACTTATCATTTTTATAAATAAAGTGTGCTAATATAATACTAAAAAATGTACCTGTCCCATTTATAATTGAACCTCTTACTCCAGTAGTATATGTCATTCCTAAATAGAAAAATATATATTGAAGAGTTGTTTGTCCAAGTCCTAATATTGTAATTTCCTTCATATCTTTAAAAGTTAAATCAAAGATACTTTGCTTCATTAATAGCTTTATTATTAATACAATAATTCCTGCCAAGAAAAATCTATATCCGGCAAATATAAGTTTTGCACCTACATCACTACTTGCTATATTAAAGATTTCATATCCTACTTTAATGGCAGGAAAAGCACTTCCCCATAAGAAGGTACAAATTATTGCTATTATAATTATATTTAATCTGTTAGTATAAAATTTTGATTTATCCAAATATCTTCATCCCTTCTTGCAACACTTTATAAATTTCATAGAACTTATTATACACTTATTTATATAAAAAAAGTTCACTATCTTAAAATATATTTATACAAATAAAAAGCAACCTAATATCTTTAACTCAATAATTAAGGTAATCAAAATTATTACTTAAGTAGTTACATTTATTATTCCATACTATCTAGTAATTAATATATTACTTTTATTTATTATAAGCATAAAAATAGAGCAAATATAATACTTTACTCTATTCCTCTATATATTATATAATAAAATTGGCTAGTATATAAAATTTAATTTATGTGTTTTAGCGGACCATTAATTAATTCTATACTGGCTATTTTTATATTTAAAACCATACACTCACCTTTATTACACAATTCTATATCTTATTAATCAAATTAATAATTTTTTTATAATTAATTATATTCTTATAATTAGACAATCTCTCTTTTAAATATTATTGAGCCATCATCAGGTTTTGGAATCCAACCGACTCCTTCATGAGGTTTAGTTAAACCACCTACTAGCTCCCAGCCTAAATCTCCATAATCATTAAGTTCTTTTTGTAATTCCTCTTGATTTCCTAGACCTTTAATTGAGCTTATTTTAACAACTTTGTATTCCCATTTCATAAATCATATAACCTCCTTTCTTTGATTCTAATATTAATATACCCATTAAATTTATTAATTACTTAATTTTTCAGTAGAGAACCACTTTCTTGTTTTGTTTGCAATCTTAACTAATGTTAACATCACCGGAACCTCAACTAATACTCCCACAACTGTTGCTAGTGCAGCACCTGATTGTAACCCAAAAAGAGAAATAGCTACTGCAACTGAGAGTTCAAAGAAATTACTTGCTCCTATCATTCCTGCTGGCGCTGCAATATTATGAGGTAACTTCCAAAGTTTTGCCCAAATATATGCAAATCCAAATATAAAGAATGTTTGAATGGTAAGTGGAATTGCAATTAATAATATATGAATTGGATTGCTTAATATAGTATCACCTTGGAATGAAAATAATATTATTAAAGTTAAAAGTAACCCTACTATTGTTACATTATCAAACTTTTTTAAAAATACATTTTCAAAATAATCTTTCCCCTTATTTTTAATTACTATAGTTCGTGTAACATATCCTAATACTAAAGGAATTACAACAAATAATATAGTTGATAAAATTAGAGTTGCAAATGGTATAGAAACATCACCAACACCTAATAAAAATGCTACTATAGGTGCAAATGCAATTAGTATAATTAAATCATTTACTGCTACCTGAACTAATGTATAGGCTGGATCACCTTTAGATAAGTGACTCCATACAAATACCATAGCTGTACAAGGTGCTGCTCCTAATAAAACTGCTCCTGCTAAATATTCCTTAGCTATATCCGGTGCAATAATTCCTTTAAATACTACAAATAAGAAGAATGCTGCTATTGCATACATTGTAAATGGCTTTATCAACCAGTTTGTAGTGCATGTTACAATTAGACCTTTTGGTTTTTTAGTAGCATTTAAAATACTTGAGAAATCTATTTTTAACATCATTGGATATATCATAAGCCATATTAAGATAGCTACAGGTATGGATACATTATAATATTCAAACTTATTTAATGTTTCAGGTATAATAGGAAGTAATTGACCAATAGATATTCCTATCACAATACAAGCTGCAACCCATATTGTTAAATATCGTTCAAAGACTCCTAACCCCTTTCCTTTACTTTCTTCTCCCATGATTCCCTCCTATATCTCGTTATTCTTAATTCTCTTTGCTAAATCTTTTATTTTTTTTTCAATAATCTTTGCAACTTTAATAAACTCTTCATCACTTTTACCTGTAGGATCTTCTAATCCCCAATCCTCAACATGAGTAGCAGAAATAGTAGGACATACAACATTACATCCCATTTTTATTGCAATATCTACATCTGGTATATCAGTAAGTAATTTAGATTTTTGAGTTTCATTCATATCCACATTATATAGATTCTTAATTATTCTTACTGCATCTTGATTTATTTGTGGTTTAGTTTCAGTTCCAGCTGAATAACTTTCAAAAACTTCATCCCCATATAATTTTCCTAATGCTTCTGCCATTTGTGATCTACAAGAGTTATGAACACATATAAATGCTACCTTCTTTTTCATCTTTAATATCTCCTTTTACTTAATTATTTCTAATAATTTTTCACCTTTTACTTCTTCAGCTTTCCATTCTATTACAGAAAAATTTCCACTTGATATTTCATCAACTTTATTTATCCATTTTATCTCGTTACTTGACTTAGCTTTCAATATTTCATTACTTGTGTTTATAGCGTAAAGGCTTGAATTTATTATCCACCATTTACTATTTATTCCTGCTCTATTTAAATCTTTTTGCAATCTCATCGCTTCAAATACAGGAGTAGTTTCTGCTAGTGTAACAATAATAACTTCTGTTTCTTTTTCATTTCTTAGTTTTGGTAAAAGCTTTTTAACCGATTCTGGTATATCGCCTTCAGACCTTTGAATTTCTCTATGATAGCTTTGAGTTGAATCTAGAAGCAATAAGGTATGACCAGTTGGTGCTGTATCAATAACTACAACTTCATTTTCTGATTTGTCAACTATTTCTGCAAAAGCTCTAAACACAGCAATTTCTTGAGTACAAGGTGATCTTAAATCCTCTTCAACATATTCTATATCTGCATCACTCATTGTTTCTCTTGCTTTACTTAAAACTTCCTCTTTATATTTTTCTAGTTCTTTCTTTTCATCAATACTACTTAAAGTTATTCCATAGCTTTCATCAACAACAAACTTTAAATGGGCTGCTGGATCTGTAGTTGTTAAATGAACTTTCTTACCTTTCTTATCAAGCCCTAATGCAATTGCAGCTGCAATAGTTGTCTTTCCTACTCCACCTTTTCCCATTGTGAAAATAACTTTTTTATCACTCTTAAATAAATCCTCTATAATACTATTTAACTTATGAATATTACTTGTATTTATTGTATCCGTAATTATTTCTATATTGTTATCTTTTAATAATGCCCTCATATTTTTAAGACCTGTAATGTTATAAGGCCTTAAAGGTATTTTATAAGTTTTAATACTTTTTAGCCCTAATGGTATATCTTTCAATGCATTTTGTTGCTTATTATATAATGCAGCTGATAGATTATCATCATGATTTTCCAATATTCCATTTACAATTAATATCTGATTTAATACACCAATTTCTTTAAGTTCATTAGATGCTCTTTCAGCTTCTTTTAATGGTGATTTTTCTGGTCTAGATACAAGAATAAGAGTTGTCTTTGTACCATCTGCTAAATTAGAAACTGCATTTTTGTAGATTTCTTTCTTACTTTCAAGTCCTGATAATTGACCTAGACATGATGCTCCATGAGTACTTTGACTTATAAAATTACTCCATGCTGATGGTAACTGAAGCATTCTTAATGTATGCCCTGTTGGAGCTGTATCAAAAATTATATGGTCAAACTCATTGGCTGCTTTTTCATCAGTAATAAATGAAGAAAACTCGTTAAAAGCTGCAATTTCAACAGTGCATGAACCTGAAAGCTGCTCTTCCATATTATTTAGTACAGTTTCTGGCAACTTACCTCTATATGGTGCTATAACACTTTCTTTATATTCTGTTGCTGCTTGTTCTGGATCAAAATTAGCCACTACTAAATTAGGTACATCCTTTATTTGAACACCTTTATTATTTAACTCAGTATCAAAAACATCTTGAAGATTAGAAGCTGGATCTGTACTAATAAGCATTATCTTTTTTCCTTCATCTGCTAAAGATACTGCTGTTGCACAAGCTGTTGAAGTCTTACCAACTCCGCCTTTGCCTGTAAAAAACAAATATTTGGTTATATTTATATCTTGTACATCAAATGTTTTGTACACTTTTATCACTCCCTTTTAGTTAACAACATCCACCTTTACAACAACAGGTATTTGATCTCTTTTCTTCCACTTTTAATAAATCTGAAGAAATTTCTAGTAAATTACAAAACTCATCATTAGTAGGATAACTACCCATCTTTACAACTTTTCCATCAACCACTGTTACTGGTAATACATCAACGCCTTGTTTCATCAATATTTCATTTATTGTTTTATTATCAACAAATATTTGTGGATTACTTGTTAAGTTGTATCTCTCAACTAATATTCCTTTACTATTTAAATTGTTTATTAGTGTAGAAACTCTTAAAAGTTCTGGATTTACAGATGGGCCACAAACCCCTGTTGAACAACACATTGCAGGATCAAAAATAATCATTTTTTTCATAATAATATACACTCCTTTAAAATTTAATTCTTTTTACATACACACTCTTTTTGCTTACAAATGCATTCTTCCGTATCAGTAATAATATTCATTAAGCTTAAAATTAATCTGTTAGCATTAGTCATATGTAGTTTATAATAATTCCATATTCCTTCTTTTCTAGATAATACTAACCCACATTCAGTTAAAACCTTTATATGATGTGACAAAGTAGGTTGAGTAAACTCAAAACTTTCTAGCAAATCGCAAGCACATTTTTCTCCACAAGATAAAATATCTAATATTTTCAACCTATTAGGATCTCCTAATGCTTTAAATATCTTAGCATTCTGTTCGTAGTCATTTTTCATATTACCGCTCCTTACATAGACGTTAATCTATATTCAAATATAGATGATTATCTATATGATGTCAATAAATATACTCAAATAGTTGAGTTTATTGTAATATTAATAGATATATATCTATATGATATGATTTCAAATCAAATTTGTTACTATAAAAAAATCTTAACAACTAAAACATTGTTAAGATTAATAACCTATCCATACCCAATTATGCATCATTCATTATAAATTACACACAATCTATTATTCATTATCACTATCATTATACATTACCTTACAATAAATATATTACCTTACAATATATTATGAATTATCCATTATTAATTGTCACAATATACTTCCCATCATAGGATAATTATCTTCTCCATTCCTACCATTTATAGCTTTTATCCCTGAATGAAGAAATGTTGATCTAATCACCGAATAATTTCCATATCTTTCCCTAATAGAATCTATTGTTTTATCTAAAGCTCTTTGTTTTTCTAGCTTTTTACTATCAAATAGGGAACTTTGGAAAAACTCATTATTGCAAAGTTCTGAAACTCTTACTCCTAGTTGCCTTATTGTTTCTCCTCTCCAAGCTTCATTAAATGCTTTTACCATTTCTTTATATATCTCTTCTGTACAATCTATATAATTTGATAATGTCCTTTGATGTATATATCGTTCAAAGTTAAATCCTTTTATTGATATTGAAATTACTCTGCATAAGCTATTATTATTTCTTAATCGTATGCAAACTGATTCAGTAAGTGATAAAATTATTTTTAAAGCTTCATCTTTAGATGTTACATCCCAAGCTATAGTAGTTGAGTTTCCTATTCCTTTAACATTTACATAATTATATTTTCTAACTGATGATTCTTCTATTCCATTTGCATAATTATGAATAACTTTCCCATGACTTTTAAAAATACTTTCAAGAATACCTATATCAAAATTTGCAAGCTCGCCTATAGTATTAATATTTAGTTTATCTAATTTGCTTTTTGTAGCTCTTCCAACCATAAATAGATTATCTACAGGTAAAGTCCACATCTTATTTTGGATTTCTTCTTTAAATAATGTATGAATAGCATTTTTAGGTTCAAGATCACTAGCCATTTTTGCAAGCAATTTATTAGTACTTATTCCTATATTAACATTAAATCCAAGTTCACTTCTTATTCTGTTTTGTATTTCAATTGCTTTTTCCATATAATTTTCTTTAAAATGACTCATATCAATAAATACTTCGTCTACAGAGTACCTTTGAATTTTAGGTGAATATTCATAAAGCAAATTATACATGGCATTACTACAATCCATGAATAATCTATAATTAGGCTTAAATATTTTTAAGTTAGGACATTTCTTTAATGCATCTACAACTGGTTCTCCTGTTTTAATATTATATCTTTTTGCTAGGATAGACTTAGCTAACACAATTCCATGTCTTTCATCAGTATTTCCACCTACTATTGAAGGAATTTCTCTTATATCTTCTGTAGTTTCCCCCAGTTGTAACATCCTTACCGCTGTCCAAGAAAGATAAGCTGAATTAACATCTATATGAAAAATAACTCTTTCTTCCACAAAAGCACACTACCTTTCTAATACTTAAATAAAATCCATTTATACTTAGTTACATCATATTTAATTTCAAATATTTTTTCTATACCATCTATACAGCTACTACATACAAACTTCTCCATTACGTTTCCTGCTAGCTTTTCTTTATCTCTCTTTAAAATCCTATCTATCTTAATTACTTTACTTTCTTCTTCATCTATTTTGAATCTAATTGGATTTATAGATCCATCCTTGTTAAACCAGGCTATCATTTGTATTGGCTTAGCTATAACCTTCAAGTATATCCCTCCTCTGGAAATTCTTAAATTAATTATATCGAACATATGTTCTTTTGTAAAGATAAATATATTATGGCTTTTTATTATACAAATTACTCATAAGTTTATTAAAATATGAATTTAACTTATTAAGTATAATAATAAAAAAGTAGTTAACTATAAAATTATAATTAGCTACTTTGTATAAAACTTTATTTATATATTTTTTATTATTTGGGCAATTTTATAATTTCTTCCATAAAGTAGGAACTGTTCCTGGTAACCATCCCATATGTGATGTGTGAGCATATATACACTCATAAGTTTTTCCTTGATAAGTTACCTTATCTCCTAATTTGTAACTAACTCCTGATTGCCATTCTTGTACTGATGGTACTTCAACTTCTTTAACTTCTACTACGCAGTTTGCTGAAGTTACAGATACACCAGCTGCATCTTTTACTGTTACTGAATAAGTATAGGTTCCATAAGCCTTATTCGTAAAATCCTTTTTAATTGTTTGAACAGATGTTAATCCTGATGTTAATGCACCTGTTGCTATAGATTTACCATTTTCAAATAGCTCATATGATGTTGCAGTATTATAAGCTGGCACATTAATAGTTAATGAGTAGCTTTTATTAGCAACTACTGATGATTTAACTGATGCTGCTTTTAGTGAAGGTTTTTCTGGAACTACTTCAGATAATGAATCAAAAAATGGTCTATAGCTCTTAACAAATTCTTTATTGTTTACGTTATCCCAGTTTATTGACCAAGCCATTATACCTCTAAGATTTGGATATTTCTCTCCTATCATTTTATAAGAACCACCATAGGATTGTCCTTTTATTAAATAATTTAAAGCTTTAAGCATTTCTGTTGGTGGGATATAGCCTGAATTTGGATTTAATGTTCCTTTTTGTGAAGCTGGAACACCAATTACTACTTGCTCTTGCTTTAATGGAGCAAAGAAGCTATTTTTTGATGCTCTTGTTTGGAATCCTTGTAATAGCATTTCTACCATAGCAACTTGAAAATCTGATGTTCCTTGATTATAGGTAATTCCATCAAGGGCCATATTTCCTCCACAGTTATAGTGTTGAACTTGTAAATAATCAAGTTCATTTCTTACTGCATCTATAAGTGGAAGATATGCCCCCCAATTAGTTGCATAACCAGTATTACCACCTTGAACATATGATAATTCTGGAGCCATACTTATAATGAAATTGTCTCCATATTTTTTTACTAAGTCCTTGATAATCTTAATGAAGTTAACTATTTGAGGCGTAGTAGGATTTTTAAGATCTGTATCTCCAGGTTGAAGTATCATTCCACTTCCACCTTCAAGATCAATATCTATTCCATCAAATCCATACTTGTCTATTAAACCTGTAAGTGATGTCATAAACTTTTCTCTTGCTGCATCTGTTGGAACTTGAATTATACCTTCTGCACCACCTAAAGATAAAACTACTTTCTTACCTTTACTTTGTACATAATCGATATCGGCTATGAATTCCTTTTCATCATAAACTGGATGTAGCTCTACAACTGCTCTATCTGTATATGTCTCTCCAAATGAAACATTTATTATATCCCATGCTGGATCTAAATCTCTTATTTTAACAATCCCAGCTCCGTTATCAAAATTATGCCAATATCCAACAAGTAATCTTCCATTACCAGCTATATTGGTATCAGCTTTAAATTTTGAACTTGGCGTAATAGTCATTATTATTAGTGTAAAAATAAACAGTGATAAGATTTTTTTGAAATTTTTATACATATTATCCCTTCCCCTTATATATACCTAAAAAATTATTTATCTTCTGTCTATCACTATATAATATTTATTCTTTAGATATAATTTCTAAGATACTATATAAAACCACCTCCAAATTTAAATAAAATAACTAATCGCCCTTACTTATATTTTACACACTTTTTATAATATGTAAATATTATACATAATATATTTTTAGTATATATTATAAAAAAATAATAGACTAACCTAGTTATTTTTCAGTTAGTCCATTTTACTTACTTTTTACTTATTTCATAATATCTAGTTTTAATTATGCTATTAATGTTTCAGCAGTTTTAATAGCTTGATCTGCACTCCAGAAAATCATATTACTTCCTAATTTTTCTGCAAATCCAGATTTATCAATTAATTCCTTAACTGGTTGTTGCAACCCACATAACATTATCTTACAGTTTCTATTTTCAACTTCCTCAATCATCTCTGATAACGCTTGTAATGCTGATGTATCAATTAAAGGAACTCCTCTCATTGATAGTATTATAACTTTTGCATCTTTAATTGATAAAACTTCATTTTTGAATTTTTCAGCTGTTGCAAAAAATAAGGGACCTGTAAAATAAACAACTTTTATATTATTTAAATTATTACCTTTAAGAACCGCTCTATCTAATCTTTTTTCATCTACTTCACTTATTGATATATCCATATTTGATATCTTAACAATAAATAGAAGGCTAGAAAAAATTACTCCTATTAATATAGCTTGAGTTAAATCTAGTGCTACTGTTGCAAACATGGTTATCAAGAATTTTAATATAGCACCTTTGAATCTTTTAGAAAATATATACTTTATGTTTTCCCATTCATTCATTCTCCAAGCAGTTACCATTAATACACCTGCAAGAGCTGCTAGTGGAATATTAGACATAATAGGAGCTAATAAGAACATAGATAACATTAAAAATACGGCATGGAACATACTTACCAATCTAGTTCTAGCACCTGATTTAATAGCAACACTCGTTCTTGCAATAGCTGCTGTTGCTGGAACACCTCCAAAGAAAGGAATTATAAAATTACCAATTCCTTGTGCAATTAGTTCCCTATTTGCATCAAAAGTATCTCCTTTCATTTTCTTTCCAACTTCACCACATAATAAACTTTCAATCATAGCTAATGCAGCTATACTAATTGCTGGTACTAATACACTTTTTAAAATGTCAAGATTAAATGAACTGATGCTAAGTCTATCATCTAAAATCAATTTTTGCGGTATATCTCCAATTATATCTACTGGTAATTTAAATATCATATTTATTGATAAGGCTATTATTAATCCAATTAAAGATGATGGTATTATATTATTAAGTTTTTTTGGCCATATAAGCATGATAACAACAACTAATATTCCTATTGAAAGAGCATACCAATTTGGGTTTAATGGTGTACTAAAGAAATTTAATACCTTTATAGCTGCTGATTCAGATGATTTAGTTGATACACCAAAAAAATTATCTAATTGTCCTATTGCTATTATTAATGCAATACCTGATGTAAATCCAGTAACTACTGGTGTTGGTATATATGATACTACTTTTCCTAATTTCAATATTCCTGCTAAAATCAGAATTAATCCAGCTAATGCTCCAGCTATCCATACCCCTTCTAATCCATACTTTTGAAACAAAGCAACTAAAATTGCACTCATAGCTCCTGTTGGGCCTGATATCTGAAATGATCCTCCAGATAAAGCACCAATTACTACCCCTGCTAATATAGCAGTTATCAAACCTGCTGCTGCTGTTGCTCCAGAGCTTACCCCAAAAGCCAATGCTAATGGCAATGCTACAGCTGTAACTGTTATACCTGCCATTAAATCTTGTTTAAAATTTAACAAATCATATCCTTTGAATTCATTCTTAATGTCCTTAATATAACTTTTAAGCATTATATTCATTCCCTTCTTCATACTTTATTCATATGTTTGTCCATAGGTATTTTAACTCTAGTTAAAAAATAATACAAGTTATGTTAAATTATAATATCGTTTACTATTTAAATATATTAAAAATCCAGTAAAATTTTATTATTTTACTGGATTATTTTTTATTAACTTAAAATATATTATATTTAATTTTTTATTTTATAATTATTTATATATTAAACTTTTTAACCACTTCATTTAATTTTTGAGCAAGTTCTGCTTGATTTTGAGCTGTTTGTGAAACTTGTTCAATTGCTTTTGTAGTTTCTTTCATACTTTCTCTAATATCTTCTGCCTTTTCGCTAGATTCTTGTGAGGATGCTGCCATATTTTGTACAGCATCACTAACTTGTCCGACTGTTGCTGTTATCTCTTCAGACATAGCAGCAATTTCATCAGACATCTGGCTTACAAATTCTGAGTCATCATGATACTTATTACCTGTTTCACCATAAGCATCTAACTGTAAATTTACATTAGTGTTAACAAATTCTAGTATATCATTGCCAGCTTCAATACTACTTTTAAATGCATACTGTACTTTTAAAATTGTTTCTTGAATACTTTTTACAGCATCAGCTGACTGTTCTGCTAATTTTCTTACCTCATCTGCAACAACTGCAAACCCTTTTCCTTGTTCCCCTGCTCTTGCTGCTTCAATAGCTGCATTTAATGCAAGTAAATTAGTTTGTTCAGCTATACCTCCTATAGTATCTGCCATAACTTTTATACTTTCAACAACCCTACCATCTTCAATTGCCTTTTCCATTTTTTCTTTCTTTTGGGTATATACTTGTCTTGTTTCATATATAGCTTTTTTACTGCTCTCTTTTACTTCTATAGCTCTTTTCTTTGCAGCATTTGATACATTACTTCCATCCATAGATTTAGAAGATAATATATTTATACTTGCATCAACTTCTTCAATTGATGCGCTTATTTCTTCTGTTACAGCTCCAGATTCCTGTATTCCTGAAGCAATAGTATCAACAGCTTCATCAATTATAACAACTTTAGAAAACAGTTCTTCTACTGTTGCTGAAAGTTCTTCTGAGGAAGCTCCTATATTTTCAGAATCTTCAATGATCAACTTTACTAAGTTACTTACATTTTCCTGTGCTTTATTTAATGCATTTGCAGTTTCTCCAAATTCATCTTTACTTTTAACATTAATTGAATGACTAAAGTCATAAGAAGATAATCTAAGTGCAAAATCCTTTATTCTTATAAGTGGATTTGTTATTTGATTGCTTAAAATGAAAGCTAAGATTATAGCTATTATTAATGATCCTATAAGTAAAAATATGTTAATAACTATTCCATTTACTAAGTCTTGCTTTACTATTTCTTCTCTAATATCTATTACTTCAGTTATATCATCTATGTAATTTCCAGTTCCTATTACCCAATTAAATGGCTTATACAGCTTACTATAGCTTCTTTTAGGAGATGATTCTGTTTCACCAGCTTTAGGAAACCAATATTCAGTATATCCTCCTTCATCTTTTTTACCATTTTCAATTATGTCTTTTATCATATAGTTTCCGTTAGAATCTTTATCATTAAGTCTATTTTTCCCTTCAGTATCATTTCCTAAATATACAACATTTACTCCTTCAATAGTATCTGCCCAGAAGTATCCCTCTTTCCCAAACTTTAAATTCCTTAACAAATCTGCACTTTGCTTTTTAGCTTCATCACCTGTCAGTTCTCCAGTTTTAGTTTTTTCGTTAATTGTATCTATCATGGAAATAGCAATTTCTACTTGCTCCTTAATTCTAGAATCATAATCATCATTTAAATTTTCAATTTGATTATCTAATAATTTATTATTAGTTTGAATACTTTTAAAAGTCATAGTAATAGTTATGATAATAGCAGTTACTAGAGATATAACCATTGTAACAATAATCAATTTGTGCTTAACCTTTTTCATAAATAGGCCTCCTTTTATGTAAATACTCGATTTATAGTTTCATTTAAAATGAATATTTAATAGTAACCTATACTAACCCAAATAACACTCTAAATAAAATCAAAGAAAAATATTATTATTCTAAAAATGTATATATTTTAATACTATTATTCTATACGTTTCAGATATTTTTGATTTTCTCTTATATAAATATTCGTATGATAAAGATTAAACTGTACTATAAAATATATTTTATTTATATATTTTTACAAAGATTGTAAAACTTAAATTTATAATTCTGCATTAGTAAAAAAATCACAGTATTTTTCTATGTAAATATTAAAATAACTATATAAAAATAATGGAGTAATTATTTTTACATAGTTATTTTAATTCTAAAAATTTATTTAGCTTTTTATCTTCCATATCATGTTGCATAACTCTGCATATAAAGTGTATTAATAATATTGTAAAAAAATTAAAGATATTAAAATATACCCACTCCCATATATTAAATATGTGATTTACGATATAAGTTTTTTATATTGAAGCTTTATATACCTATATATTTAAAGTAGTTTCATCAATCCATTTGTATTCTGGCTTAATTTCTCTTATATCATTAACTAGTTTAAATAAAGCAACATCTTTTTCTTTACATTCTAACATTATATCTACATCAATATTAAAAATTTTTAAAATTTCTAGAAATTCTACAAATTTATATGGATTTATAAAATCTGAATGTTTCTTATCAACTTTATCAGTTAAAGTTGTATCTCTAGGAGATGAAAAATGCATCTTAGGTGGTAAATCTTCATTATTCCAAGTATTTAGTATATCACCTAAAATATTCACTATATCATCGCCTTCATTATTACAATTATGGTGATGAATATCTAAAACCATAGGTATATTTAGTATTTTACATAAATTTAGAGTTTCTGTAGCCGTATATGTTTTATCATCATTTTCTATAATTAATTTCGTTTTTAGATTTATGGGGAATTTATTAAAGTTTTTAATAAATCTCTCTATTGCAGCTTCTTTACCTCCTGTTGCTCCACCTACATGAATAACCATTTTTCCTTGCTTATAATTCATATCCTCAAACCATTCAACTTGTCTCATTAAATTTATTAATGTATTTTCAACAACTTTAGGATTATTGCTATTTATAACATTAAACTCATCTGGGTGAGTATCAACTCTCATATTAGACTCTCTTATAAGCTTTCCAACATATTCAAAATCCTTCTTTAATATTTCTCTATGCCCCCAATATCCAACTTCAGGATGAGTTACTAAAGGTATTAAAGCTGATGTTATTCTATAAAAATGTATATTATTCTTTATATTGTATTTTAATATCTCTTGTAATGCATTTAAATTTGATAAAGCCACTGTTTTTAGTTTTTCTAACCTTTTTTCTTCTGATGAAATTTTATTATAATTCGTAAAAGTAACAGTGCTAGAGCTTGTTATCTTTTTTCCTAATACATTTGAAATAGCAACATATCCGAGTCTTACTATCATAAATATTCTCCTTTTAAATTATTTAACATTAGTATTCCCTGATATAAATTTTTAATATATAAAAATACACTAAGAAGTAAACTTAGTGCATTTAATTAATATAAAATTAGATTTAATTTAAATATTATTTATTTCTTTCATAAGGATATTAACACTTTCAATATCAAAACCTTCTTTATAATTTTGTTTACTTGCCCATAAGGCTACATTTGCATAGTCAGGATGGTTTTTATCATTGATTACTTCTAAAAATTCTATATATTCTTCTATTCCCCCAATATCTTCAGGTGGACAATTTCCTTCTGCTTCAACGCATTTAGGGTAATCATCCACATAATCTTCAATTATTTCTTCTAAAATTATATCATGCTTCCAGTAATCACCAAAGTCATATACATACTCAATTTTATTACTTTTATTTAAATAAAAATCTATACTAACTTCATTACTAAGCTTAGGCTTAATTTTAAGCATATTCTTTATAAATCCATTAGGATCGTTTTTTTCATTTAATTTTAATTTAGAATAGAATTCATATTCGGAAATTGCCTCCTTATCACAAGTTACTCTTAAATTTTCTTCCTTAATATTAAAATCATATAAATAACTGTTGCTCCATCCCATGGACTGCTGAATTATATTATGTAATTTTTCAAAGCTAATATTAGAAGGAACTATAACCCTCCTATATATCAATGGTTCACTATCTCTTAGTTCTATTTTTATCTTATATGCTCTCATAATCTGTATCCTTTTCTTATATTTTTAAAGTATCTTTATATTTACGTCATTTATTCCTTTAATATTTATTATATTGATATTTTAATCATTTCATAGTTGATTATATTTCCAATTACATAACTGAATATTACTAGTTTTAATTTTAAATCAAATTGAAAATTTTCTTAGTCCAATAATAAATGCCCAAGAGGTATTTCCCCTGGGGCATTTATTATATGGCTAGAAGCATTGCCTTTGTTTCATCATCACAAAATGCTGCATTTACACTATTTATATAAATTTTCTTATATTCATCTATATCAACTTTAAAAGTTTCTACTAACTTATTTGTTTCTTGATTTAGGTTTATATTTGAAACAGTTCTGTTATCTGTACTAAGATTAACTTTAATGTTATCTTTATGATATTTGTAAATAGGATGTTCTTCATATGAATTCACAGCTTTTGTATCTAGATTACTCTTTGGGCACATTTCTAATGTTATCCCATTTTCTTTTACTAATTTATAGGCCTCAACATCATTAAATATATATACTCCATGTCCTATTCTTTCCGCTCCTAAAAGGTTTATGGCATCCCTTACATTTTTCCCAAATCCAGTTTCTCCTGCATGTATTGTTATTCTAAATCCCTTTTCTTTAGCAATCTTCATTGCTTCTATATACTCATAAGCAAAATCTTCTCTTTCTGATGCTGCTAAATCTATTGCTACGACACCTTTACCAAGATATTTTTCGCTAGCATTTATAGATTCATACACATGCTCTAAGTCTAATCCTCTAATACAAGAAATTATAACATTTCCCTTTATGTCATATTTATTTTCCGCATCTCTTATTCCATCTATAACACTTTCTATAATTTCCTCCAAGGCTAGTCCCTTTTTTGTATGAAATATTGGTGCAAATCTAACTTCAATGTATTTAACATTATCTTTTACAGCATCTTCTAATAGCTCATAAGATGCCCTTCTTAAATTTTCTTTTGTTTGTAGAACCTCATTTGGTAAATCAAATCTCTTTAAATATTCATCTAAAGAATCACAATCCTCTTCAACAGTTAATAGATTTTTAACGTAATCATAATCATAGCTTTCTAATTGAATATTTTCTTTTTTAGCAAGCTCTATAACTGTCTCAACTCTTAAGCTACCATCTAAATGACAGTGAAGCTCTATTTTCGGTAAGTTATTAATATCCATAAAATTAGTCCTCCTTAAAATTCTTATATATGTAAAAAATAATCTTCTCAATATGCAAACAAACTACTTTAATTTTTTACCTTCTTTTATATAATTTATATATGTATTTTATAAAAACGATTGGAATCTTTATTGGTAAATGGCCTAGTTATAATTGAAATTAAATTCAAAAATCTATTTATATCAATTATTAGATATTAATACTTAAATCAATATCTTAAAATTAACTAAATGTTTTAGAGCAAATCAAGAATATAGTATTAATTTAAATATATTTAGGTATAAAAAAATTCCTGAAAACGAAGAAATCACAAATAAAATGATTTCCTCGTAATCAAGAATTATTGGTTCTTGGTAGAGACCCCTAAACCATATCATTAGGGTTATACGAAGATATTTAATATATCCTTATTTAAATTAATATTAATTTTAGCATATATACATAAATAGTCAATATAAAATTTTGACGTATTATATCATAATATTATCACTATTTATATATTAAATAACTTACAATAAATTGCAATAATTCATTATTCTACGTTACCTCTATAAAGGTCTCTTTCTGAAATATTTATCTTAAAGCTCTTTTCATGCATTTTAATTATTTTTTCTTCTTTATCATCTACTAAAGAAAATACTTCGCCAGTTTCTCCTGCTCTTCCAACTCTACCTGCTCTATGTAAATAATCCTTAGAATCTTCTGGAATATCAAAATTAACAACGTGAGTTACTCCTTTTATATCTAACCCTCTAGCTGCAATATCAGAAGCAATTAAAACATTGATTTTACCTTTTCTAAAGTTTTCTAAAGCTCTTTTTCTATCTTCCATCTTTCCATTTCCACCAATAGCAGCAACTTTAACATTGTTAAATGATAAATATTCAACAGCTGTGTTAGTAGTATAGCTATCATTATTAAATACTAAAACCTTTGGAGATTTTAATGCATTTAAAAGTTTTCTTAAAGTTTCAACTTTATTTCTGCTATCAGTTTTTATGTAGTTATGATTTATATTTTCATTAACTTTATTACCTTTAACTGAAACTACTTTTATATCTTCTGCTAAAGTTTTAGCTATATCTAAAGTTTTACCATTTAATGTGGCTGAAAACATCATAATTTGAGTGTACTTTGGTGTAACCTTTATTATGTCTTTTACAGTAGGAAGATTATTTTTATCTAAAAGTTTATCTACTTCATCAATTACAATGTTTTTTATTGTGTGAGCAGATACTTTCTTCTTTTTTATTAACTCTAAGATTCTTCCAGCAGAACCTACTAAAATTTGAGGCTTTGCTTTTAAATTATCTATTTGTCTTTTAATATTTGCACTTCCAATTAAAGGTGTAGAAGTAATTTCTAGACCTGAAGCTTTTTTCAACTCATTTATAGTATTATTTATTTGAATAGCTAATTCATGAGTTGGCGCTAATATTATACATTGCATTTCTTTTTTATTTATATCTATATTTTCAATTATAGGTAAAAGATATGCTAGGGTTTTTCCTGTACCTGTCTCTGATTGCCCAATTAAATTTGTTTTTTCTAGAGCTAATGGAATAATTTTTTCTTGTATTTCAGTAGGCTCCTTTATTCCCATAGCATTTAATCCACTAATTATTTTTTCATTTATTTTTAGATTTTCAAAACTCTTTTCCATAACTAATACCTCTTTCATTAAACTATATGCTTCTTAACTTTATCAGTAGTTTAGAAGATTGTCAAAATATATTATTATTTATTATTTTTAGTTTTTATTAACTTTCAATCAATATATTATTATTTATTATCTTTACCAATATATTGAACCTTATATTCTAAGATAAATATGAAAATAAAAGAGTGTAAAATCTATATAATTTCACACTCTTTTTCATATTTAAATTTCTATTTTATTAAGTATACCAAATTGGAATTTACTTTTTTTATTAGAAATCAAAATTATCAGGATCAGCACCAGTTCTTAAATTTTTATTCATTCCATCTATTAATTTCATATCTTCATTTGTTAGCTCAAAATCAAATACATTAGCATTTTCTTTTATTCTTGATTCATGTACTGATTTAGGGAATACCACAATTCCCTTTTGTAATAACCATCTAATAATAACTTGAGCTGCTGACTTATTATATTTTTTACCTATTTCTATTATTTCTTTATCATCAAGGCACTCTCCTGAACCAAGTGGTGACCAAGCTTCAAATACTATTCCTTTTTCTCTGCACATTTCTAAAATATCATAATCTTGCATTTGAGGATTAAACTCCATTTGATTTATTGCTGGAACAATTTCTGTATTATCTAACAAATCCTGTAAATGATGATTTTTAAAGTTTGAAACGCCAATAGCTTTTGCTCTACCACTTCTATAAATTTCTTCCATTACTTTATATGATTGAATATATTCATTTTTAACTGGCCAATGTATTAAGTATAAATCTACATAATCTAAACCAAGTTTCTTTAAGCTTGATTCAAAAGCTTCCATTACTTTATGATCTCTCATATCTTGATTCCATAGCTTTGTTGTTATAAATAGCTCTTCTCTTGGAATTCCACTTTCTCTTATAGCTTCTCCAACAGCTTCTTCATTTTTATATACCGCTGCAGTATCAATATGTCTATATCCTGCTTTTAATGCGGCTAAAACAGCTTCTTTTGTTTCAGGTCCACTTTGCCAAACACCTAATCCAAATTGATAAATTTCAGTGCCAGTATTCATTTTTATCCTACTATCTATATTCATTTTGACCTCCTAGATTTTTGTAATTATTTTATTTAACATAATTATACACCTTTTAGTTTGATTTATATCAAATCTTTCTCTAAAGATTAATATTACTTTCAATAGTTTACCTCATATATATGTTTTTATTTATATAGCCAACTCATAACTTTACATTTTATTTTTTATCTCCTGTAGTTATAGTAAAGTTTTTAGTCTATTATGATATATTTAACTAATGATTCTCTCTAAATCAGTAGACTCTTATAAATAAAGCTTAGAAACCTATACCTATGTAGTCCAGTCTGGAAATACTATAAATAAAATACTTAAAATATAAAGACACTGTAATTATATAACTAAAGTTAAATACTTAGAGTTCCTTAATCCCAAAATTAGATTTAAATAACGTAGAAATCAACTCAGCTATTAAATTCCCTTATACTGCATTCACTACTGGAAGATTATATGAAGTTGTATCTGTAGATAATTGTGAAAGAATAGCTAAATCAAATTACTCTGAGTATAAAACAGATTATATTATTAATTTTCTAATATCTATTAATAATTTACCTAATTCCGAGCTTCCACTTAATAAAAATGTATTTTTACCTAATTTATAATATAATTATATAACTTTCGTATTTAATAAAATAAAAAAGGTTCTATATAATAACCTTAATTATTTTATAGAACCTTTTATATTAATTTGTATAAGGTATATCTACTAATTAATTTATACTTTCTTAATTGTAGAAATTTCTTTATAAAATAATTATTAATATTTATCTTATAGAATCCCTAATTCTACTAATATTTCTATTCATTAAATGTCTTATAAAATTTCTATAAATAAACTTTTTTATAGAAATCATGACTTGAGAATGCTTTTTTAAAAATTCATCTGGATTATCGAATATACCAAAATCTCTTACTATGCCTTCCTTTTGTATATAGGTATCATTTTCATTCCAATTAATTATAGGGTTTTGAAAATCTTTTGTTGCAACTCCGCAACCACAAAAAGAGTTTGTACAACTTGAAAACTTATTTTGTAGATTATTTAAATATTTTATATCTAAAATAAATCCTTCTAAGTTATACCATTTAGAATTATAGTAAACCTCAACCCAACTATGAACTATTTCATTTGGTGCAAGATTATAATAAAATCCCTTAATAACACCTTTTTGTAATGATTTATCTATAGTGAACCCATGAATTCTACATTTAATATCTACTGCACGTAATAGAGCCATAAATAAAATACCTTTTGTATTACATTGTCCATAACCATCTTTTAAAACCTTTGAAGCAGTTATAGCATCATCTTCATTGTATCCAAATGCAATATCATCCCTTACATAGTTGTATATTTTAAGAATTTTATTATAATCACTTAGTTCCATCCATCTTTCTTTTTTTATTACATCACTTATGCAAATTGCTGAAAAGTTTAAAAGTTTAGTTTCTTCTAAATATTTATCCATAAAATATAGACTCCATTTCATTTATTAGCTATATTTTATTCTATTTCTAAATTATATACTTTCAAAAACACGCTATCTTTACGAATATTTTTAGCAGACATTCCTGTTAACTTTTTACTTGTATATGCAAAATGTGATGGGCTATCAAACCCAGATTTCAATGTTGCATCTATAAGCATTGTAAAATGAATAGTATCATTACTAGATATTTCCTTTTCATTATATAAATTACTTCTATAATTCATGTTCAGTGAATTTTTTAGCAACTAATATTTAAAAAGAAGAGTTACTATAATTATTCCAGTATGTATATTAACTCCTCTTAAAAAATACAATTAATTTAGTTTTTATTATTTTTTACTATAGATATCCAAACTTCTTGTTGATTTTCTTGCATATAACATTCAATAACAGGAAGATTCGCTAGCTCATACCCTGAACTTGGAAGCCATTCAGTATAAAATTGTTTATAAACTTCTTGTATAGCATTTGACAATTCTCCATTTGCTTCAAAAATTACCCATGTACCAGCTGGATAAGAAAATTCTTTCATCCCTTCAAGTACTGGAACATATTCACAGCTTGATGTATCAACATGATTTGTTACTGCTATAATATATTCCATATATTCAGATTCTCCCCATCCTCCGCCTTGCGCAATTCCTAAAAAACCTGATGGTCTATATCCAGGAAAGTTATCTAAAAATCTCTTCATAATACCATCTTTCCAAGCATTTCCCCAAATATCAGGAATCACCTCAAAAGCTTCTTCGGTTTTAACTTTCTGAGATATTCCCATTACTTTAAATGCAGGCCATTGTTCAATTTGATAATTCATATGATCTTCTCCTTTAATTTTTATTTGAAATGAAAGTTTAGGACATGACTTCAACTGTACTGTTTCACTTCTAACCTTCGAAGGTAGTATCCCATGAAAATTTTTGAAAGCTCTCGTAAAAGCATCTTGAGATTCATATCCATACTTTAAAGAAATATCAATTATCCTGTCTGAATTATTTAATAAGTCAAATGCTGCCATGGTTAATCTTCTATTTCTTATATATTCAGATAATGGCTTGTCTGCTATATATGAAAACATTCTTTGAAAATTATAAACAGAACATCCGGCAATTTTCGAAATAGCTTCATAAGATATATCACCTGTAAGATTTTCTTCAATATAGTTTATTGATTCATTTAATTTATCTACCCAATCCATAACTTCTCACCTCAAACTTAATAATAAACTTTTTATAATGACCCTACTCGATATTTAGTGCCGCCTTTTGTAGACTAATTTATATTTTTAAATTTCTTAATTTCAGTTAAATATGTATTATGTATATATAATATCACAATTGTGTAAAAGTAATCCATTGACTATAAAAGAAATACATAGCAATGTAAAAATAATAGTTCGAAGATCCGAACTGTTTGTTCATTTGAACATTTATATTTCAACTTTATATTAAAACATTAAAAAGGAGTTCTAAATATGAGTAAATATTCATCAAATTATACTGAAAAAATAATAAAGCTTTATGAGTTACTTTGGGAGGATTTCCACAAAATTTCCTTCGAACAATTTAAGGAGTATAAATTTAACGCTCATCAAGTTATGGCATTGCGTCAGCTACACAACACTCCTTTTATAACTATATTACTATCCATTGTTAAATTAAGAGAAGCACTTTTTAAAAGTTTTATCCCTTGTGTCAATGGTAATAAATCTGCAACCTTTTGTAATGCTTGTGGCATAACCTCATATGGAAGTGTTGCCCCTGAGAAAATTAGCATAGGAAAATATAAGATACTAGCTACAACACTAGCAATTTTAGTATTTTTAGCAACACCACCAACCATTAATCCAATACTAAATATTGAAATCATAACAAGAATGTAAGCCAAAAAAAATCTTATTAATGACCCTCTAAAACTAAAATCAAAAAATAACTTTGATGCTATATATACAAGTATAAGCGAAGTAATTGAATATATTGTGTAGATTACTATTTGAAATGCTAAAATCATGGCTGGACTAACAGGTGTCACCTTAAATCTCTTTAATATTTTTCGATGCCTATATTCTGATACAACTAATGGTAAACCCATAACACCTCCAGCGCATATTGCAATAGTAGAAATAGCTCCAAATGACTGCTCAAAAAAAGTATATTTTGCACCATCAAATGCAGGCTTATTACCGTACATAATTCCAAGAATTATAGTTATTACTACAGGCATACAAATTGCAAATATTAACATATCCATTCCTCTTAAGGATAACTTCAATTCAGTTTTTATCATTGTTCTAAATGCCTTCATCAGCTGACTCCTCCTCATATGTATACCATAAATAAGCCTCTTCTAGTTTTTCACATTGGCTGTTTAGAATTACCTCTTTTACTGTACCATAAAAAATAGATTCTCCTTTTTTTAATATACAAATTTTATCGCATAATATCTCAACTTCATCCATAAAATGTGATGTAAGAAAAATAGTTAAACCATTCTTTTTTAGCTTTAATAAGTATTTCCATACATCTCTTCTAGTTTTTACATCTAATCCAGTAGTTAATTCATCTAAAAATACCACCTCCGGATTTGGAATTAATGCTAGTATAATAAATAATCGTTGTTTTTCTCCTCCTGATAATTCATTTACTTGGCTTTTTTGCTTATCTAAAAGATTAAATTCCTTTAATAACTCCGTATAATTTAATGTTGTTTTATAAAATGATTTTGTTAATTCACAAAGTTCTTTTACTGTTATTTTATCCTGATAATTAGATTCCTGAAATTGAACTCCAACTCTTTCAAATAATTGTTTTCTATCTCTTTGTGGATTCATGCCTAAAATAGATATTTGCCCATTTTCAAACTTTTTAGTACCTAATACACATTCTATTGTTGTACTTTTCCCTGCTCCATTTTCACCAAGTAAACCAAATACTTCTCCTTTGTTAACACTAAAACTTATATTTTTTACAGCTTGAAATTTTCCATAAGATTTACAAAGATTATTGATTTTAATTGCTTCCATATGAATTCCCTCCTTTTTCATATAAAAGAATAACACCAGAATAAAGCCTGGTGTTAAAATGGAGAGTTTGCATTAAATCTATTATTCATAAATCTCAATTGTTTTAATATAACATTTGCATTTTTCTCTGCATTATTCAATGAAGTAAGAAGTTTATCAAATGCTGTAACAATATCTTCATTATTATCTGGTGTATTAATCACTTCTTTTATATCAACTTTACTACTATTTGATATAGCATTAATCATACGTAAAATTGATGCAAGTGAATAATTTGCACAACGTAATGTTCGTATTATTTTTAATTTTTTAATATCACTACTTGTATAAACTCGATATCCATTTTCTTTTCTTTTAATAGAAAGTAGCCCATTCATCTCCCAATTTCTTAATGTATCTATTGTAATATTTAGATATTCTGCTGTCTGTTTTCTAGTAAGAAACATATCACTTTCGTTATTTTTTATTCCTAACAAAAGTTGTTTAGAAATTTCAATGGCTTCTTCTGCGTTCCTTCGTTCATTTTTTACTTGATTAATATAATCATTTGTACATATTATTGCTTCTTCAAATTCGCCTTTGGCAGATAACTTAATGATATTAATTATTTTTTTCCTAAGTCCATTTTGTAATACTTCAACTTTTAAAGCTGTTCTTACAAGATTAAATTGTTCAATGTGATAGTCATTAAATATTCTGTATCCATTGGATAGTCTATTAGCTTTGGGAATTAATTCAAGGTCTTCATATAACCGTACCGTATTAGGATGAATTCCTATTATTTTAGCTACTTCTGTTGTTTTGTACGTATTTTCCATATCATTTTCACCTCCATTTTTATAATAACACCTATATAAAGTCTGGTGTTATATTGGAGTGTTTATAGGTTGCATGTTAAATAATTAAAAATATTTTTACTTTTTATATAATTTCAAATTATCCCCTTGACTATCAATCCAAATATTTAGAAGTTCTTTTAAGTCATAAAGAGTTTCTTTTTCTGTAGAACCTTCCTTTTTCTTAAGCTTTTCTACAACTTTAAATTCAAATGCACTTTCTCCATATTTATCTCTCTTCAAATAACCATAGTCCACAAATATCGTCTTATTAATGCATCGTTATCATAAACTTTATTGATTATTGCTTTAACTTCATTTTTTGTATATAACCTATTTGGCTCAAATAAATTAGCAAATCTAGGCAGTAAGACTTTTCTTTTTTCTTCTTAATAGGAAAATATCTAATTTTATGATTTACCGAATTTGATGCGCCTTCATCCACTAACTCCATAATAGCCAAAAATGCTCTCGCTTGCCTTGCTCTTTCCCTTAAAGAAAATCTAATATTCCTTACTGTAGAGTCTGTACAAGCAAGATTACTTGCTATTTCTTTATCACTACATTTGCTAGATAACATATCAAGTAACTCTTTTTTAATTTCAGTTAATCCTGTATGCTTTTTATCTAACATTAATAATCTTTCTACTGGAGATCCATGAGTTAGCATATGATCATTTATAATATCAGTATTTATTCCAATATTCTTTCCACATATTAAGCATATAAACTCACCTTTTTTGTTATCCCATAGATACCCTCTTTTAAAATCTTCTATGGTTTCATTACGAATAATCTCTTTCTTTTTCCCTCACATCTATTAAATTTATAGATATAGTAATATTTATGTCAAATATACAATTTCACAAACTTTCTAATTAATATCTTTACATTAATATTCATTAAAAATATAGATTATTAGGTATTTTTTAATTACTACAACTTCTCCATTTAACTAATCAACTAGACTATCATATTTATTAAGCTTTATTTGAATTATAAGATTATTTGATACCCTAATCCTTTTTATGAAGCTCGTATAACAAAATAATTTCATTCATTATTTATTAATCAAATTATTTTCGATATAAATTACTCATTATTTAATTAATCAATTCACTTATGAGGTTAATATTAGTATAATTAAATAAAAAGAACTATGGAGGAAAGATAAATGAGTAATATAAAAGTAATTATTATGGATGTAGATGGTACATTAACTAATAGTAAAAAAGTAGTAACTGAAAAAACTAAAAATGCTCTAATTAAAGCACAGGAAGAAGGAGCTATATTGGTTTTAGCATCAGGGAGACCTACATCTGGATTGCTAGATCTTGCTAAAGAATTAAAAATGAATGAACATAATGGACTTTTAGTTGCTTTTAACGGATCTAAGGTTATAGATTGTGAAACTAATGAAGTTTTATTTAATGAAACCATGAGTATAGAAGAAGGACAAGCTGTTCTTGAACATATGAAGAAATTTGATGTTAAACCTATGATTGATAAAGATGATTATATGTATGTTAATGATGTTTTCAACAATGAAATAAACTATAAAGGGTCCCTTTTTAACATAATTCAATATGAAGCTCGCGGTGGTAAATTTAAGCTTTGTGAAAAAGATGATTTAGCTGCTTTTGCTAATTATCCATTGAATAAAATTTTAACTGCAGGAGAACCTGAATATCTGAAATCTCATTACAAAGAAATGATGGAACCTTTTAAGGATACTTTAAGCTGCATGTTCACAGCAGATTTCTACTTTGAATTTACTGCTAAAGGAATTGATAAGGCTAAGGCCTTAGATTCTGTCCTAATTCCTAGGGGATATAAAAAAGAGGAAATGATTGCTTTTGGAGATGGTCATAACGATGCTTCCATGGTTAACTATGCTGGCATAGGAGTTGCTATGGCTAATGCTGTAGACGATTTAAAGGCTATAGCAGATGAAATTACTTTATCTAATGAAGAAGATGGGATTGCGCATACACTAAGTAAATATATTAAGGGGATAAATATTTAAATTATAAATAGACTTAAAAAGTAAACTTAATAAATTATTGTATAATATTCATAAAATGATTCTTAATGAAAATTTTTAGTAAATTTAATAAATTAACTAACTTACAAAAAAATAAAAGAGTAATTCAATTATATTTTTAAAAGCTAGTCTTCATTTTATAATTATGTACTTAATATAATAATATCTAAGGGAAGTCATATGACTTCCCTTGTTTCAATTTATAATATATACAATTTTAAGTATAACTATTTGGTATTCTCATTTATATCTAACAATGTTTTACAGTTTAATACTAATTCTTGTACTTCATTAATAAATCCGCTGAGATGGTAACCATCACAAAATGCATGATGAACCTATACAGATATAACTATTTTATTATTCTGCTCAAAATATTTACCATCGCAAATTAAATTAAAATGAAAATCTAGGACTGGCTATTTTGAGACAGCCCCTATAAATATTTAATTTATTTATTATTTTTCTTTAAGCAATTTTGTGCATTCACCTAAATAGTATATTCGTAAGATATGAAGTGCCCTAGTACAAGCTGTATAAAGTAGCAATCTTTCCTCTTCACAATCGTAATTTTCATCTCCTGCATTATATATAAGAACTACGTCAAATTCTAACCCTTTAGCAAGAAATGCTGGAATTACTAATGTGTCATTTACATACTCGTCCTCATCATTTAGTAGCGCATTCACATTTACTTTATCTTTAAGAAAATTGTGAACATCCTGTGCTTCTTTTATAGTTTTTGTTATAATTCCAATAGATTTATATCCTTTTTCTTTATAAGTTTTTATATCTTTAAGTAATTGTTCATTTATATTATTTTCATCAGAAAAGCCAAGAACAATTGGTTTATCTCCTCTTCGTGCTACACATTCATAATTAACATTGTTACTTAAAAGCTTTTTAGAAAACTCAGTAATCTCTATTGTAGATCTATAACTTTTTGTCAAATTAATTATACAAGTTTCATCTTTTGGAAATATTTCTAATATATTTGTATAACTTCCAAGATTCATAAATGGATTTATAGATTGATTTAAATCCCCTAGTATAGTAATACTTGCATTATTAAAAAGCTTGTATAATATTTCATATTGTAATGGTGTATAATCTTGTGCTTCATCAATAATAACGTATTTAATTTCTGAAATTTTCAAAATATCTCCTAATGATCCTTTTAAATATAAAAGAGCATGCTGATCTTCATAATTAAACTTTTTAGATTTTATCATTTCTAGTGTATAAAATTTAACTTCATTAATGTATTTATCATCATATTCACTTATTATTAAAGTTGAAAATCTCTCTAAATTCTCAAACAACTCTTTATAAATATCAATTATATTAAAATCTGTCATCTTATAGATTTCAGAGCATATACTCTTTATTTCATTTTTCACAACTGATTTACTTTGTTTAAGAATCTCTGTTTCATCATTCTGGCTACTATAATTCTTAATATCTTCAGCCACTTCCCCTACTCTATTTTTCTCATAAGTTTCTAAAAGATATAAAATTCTCTCTCTTAACTTTTCAAGTCTTCTCTTTAATGGAAGGTGACCATAATCCTTAAAATACAACTCTTGTATTTCTTTAGATGATATTATTAAATTCCCTTTAAAAATTATATCCTTAAAATCTCTATTCTTTTTCTCTAAATAGATTACGTATTCTTTTAATATATTTAAAAATTGTTTTGAAGATTTAAATTTAATACTCTTAATTCTCTCCTTATAGCTATCTTCATTCTTAGAAGAAAGTATATATTCCATCATCTCACAATATTCTTCTTTAATAATTTCATTACCTAAAGCTTTATGCATATACTCTTTAAATGTAGTTTGGCACATATTATCTTCACCAAGCTGTGGTAACACATCTGAAATATAATCATTGAAAATATTATTTGGAGAAAATATTAATATATTTTGAGGTCCTATTTTTTCCCTATGCTTATATAATAAATAGGCAATTCTATGAAGAGCAACAGAAGTTTTTCCACTTCCTGCAGGGCCCTGTACAATTAAATTTTTATATAATTGATTACGTATTATTTTATTTTGTTCTCTTTGAATAGTTGTTACTATTGCTTTCATCTTACTATCGCTACTCTTGGCTAAAATATCCTGCAATATTTCATCATCTATTTTAAGATTACTATCAAACATATAATCAAGTTTACCATCATTAACCTTGTATTGTCTTTTTAGCGTAAGATCACCATTAATTACGCCTTCAGGACATGTATACCCAGCTTTTCCAACTTCATAATCATAAAACATGCTAGATATTGGAGCTCTCCAATCATATACTAAAAAATCGAAATCATCATTAATTAAATTAGAAATTCCTATATAATATTTTCCAGGTAAGTCTTTTCCTTCTTCAGTAAAATCTATTCTTGCAAAATAAGGAGATAAAAGCATTTTTTCATATTTTTCTTCAAGCTTTCTTGTAAACTCATGTCTTCTTTTTTGAATTTTCATAGTATTTATAAATTCCATAAAATCTACAATTTGATCTAGTCCATTGATCACTGAAACAGATCCTACATCTTCCCATAGCTGCTTTTGCGTTTCAATTGCTTCCTTCCTAAATCTTTCTTTGAAATTATGCTTTTTATCAAATTGTTTCTTAACCTCTTTAAGTACATCCTGTAACCATTCATTTTCAAGATTCCACTCATAGTTGCTACTATTCATAACCTTTCACTCTCCCTAATATAACATTATAAAAATAATTTATAAATTCTATTGACATTAAACTTTAGAAGGTGTAAAATAAAATTGAGAGAATATATTTTATACTCAATAAATAAAGTGATGTCAAACTTCATTGTATCACTTTTATTTTTTATGTCAATAGATTCATATCTCTAAATCATTATATATCTATCAATTATTCCTATTCCTCACATTATAATTTACTTTTTATATTACTTGGATTTTATAAATAAAAAACTCTTACCCATTTCTAACATGAATAAGAGCTCTTTTATTCAACTATATTAATATTCTTCAAAATATCTTAATAATATATAGTTATATAAGGTTAAACAATTATATTAAGTTATTTTTCTTAAGGCTAAAATATATTTTATTATTACTAGCAGTATTTGTTACTTCATCTACTATTTCTATATCTTCTCTAGTTGACTTCGGTACTTATCCAGATAAATCACATAGAGTTCCATCTCCATCTATAAAAAACAACTTTTTATCCATATATACTACTATTAACTTCGCTTAATTTTTATATACTGCTTATTAACTCTAAGGTTCAATATTATATTTCTTTAATTCTGCAAAACATCATCTTAAAACTATATTATAATTTATATCTCCACTATTATGATTATTTAACTCATCTATAACTATCAATAGCTCTAATTCTCCTATTTCTGCTACAAATTATTATAAATTATTTTATAAAATTATAACATAAAATAAATTTTATAAACATCCATAGTTGAATCATAAAATTATTTTGTTATAGTTTTCAATAATTCATAAATAAGTAAATGAATTATTTATTTCTTGATTCTTTTTTCTTTAAAATATTAGTATTTATTTCATAAAAACATAAATTTGTATTTAATTTCCTCATGATTTATAATAAAAGTGACTATATAAAATGGAGGTTTTCGTATGAATACAAAAAAAGAGGTAAGTATAAAAAAAATATCTCAAGATGCTGAAGATTTATTTAGAGGAGGATTTTTCTGTTCTGAAGCACTAATAAGTTCGATACGTTCTAACTTTGAGTTAGATATACCAGAAGAAGTAATAGCAATGGCTTCAGGATTTCCTGTTGGAATTGGACGTTCTAAATGTATATGCGGAGCAGTGTCTGGTGGTGTTATGGCTTTAGGTTTATTTTTTGGACGTACTAAACAGGGAGATTCTAAGGTGGAAAAAAATCTAGAATTATCAAAAGAATTGCATGACTGGTTTAAAGAATACAACGGTAAAAATTCTCTTTGCTGTCGTATATTAACTAAAGAATTCGATATGTCATCTGGAGCTCATAAAGAACAATGTATACATTTTACAGGCATGGTTGCTGGAAAAGTTGCTGAAATAATAGTAAGAGAACTAAATCTAGTTAATACAGACACTTTAGTTACAGTATAGGAGTGCAAGATATGATAAAAAAAATACCACTTCCTATTTCAGGGGTAATCCTTGGTTTTGCAGCTTTAGGTAATTTACTTCAAAGCTATTCTGAATCTATCCGCTTAATATGCGCAATTGTATCTTTAATTTTAGGATTACTATTAATATGTAAAATCCTACTATATCCGTCTATGATAAAAGAAGATATGAAAAATCCAATTATGGCTGGTGTATCTGCAACATTTCCAATGGCTATAATGCTTTTATCTACTTATATAAAACCTTTTATAGGCCAAAAGGCTATTTATATTTGGTATTTAGGATTACTTCTTCACTTAACTTTAATTGTGTACTTCTCAATAAAATTTATATTAAAGTTCAATATAAAAAAAGTTTTTACTACATATTTTATAGTTTATGTTGGACTAGCTGTTGCAAGTGTTTCTGCACCAGCCTTTGAAAAAACAAATATAGGTACATTAGCATTTTGGTTTGCATTTGTATTATGTATGATATTACTTGTAGTTGTAACATATAGATATAGTAAATATAAAGAAATACCTGATCCAGCTAAACCATTATTTTGCATATATGCAGCTCCTGTAAACCTTTGCCTTGCTGGATATATTCAATCAGTACAAACAAAGTCATTGTTAATGATATCTTTTTTAGCTGTTTTAGCATTCATAACATTTATTATAGTTTTATTTAAATTACCAAAGTATTTAAAGATGCCATTTTTTCCAAGCTACTCGGCATTTACATTTCCATTTGTTATAAGTGGGATTGCAACGAAAATGACTATGACTTACTTAACTAAAATAGGATATAATGTAGATTTTCTAAAATATGTTGTTTTATTACAAACAATTATTGCTACAGTATTAGTAATTTATACTTTATTTAGATTTATAATCTTTTTAATTCCCGAAAAAAAAGATTATTCTATAAATCAATAATTTTCATCATTAATTCACTTTTATAAGTAAAAAAATGAATTGTAAAAAATAATTATATTCTTTTAAGTAAATAAGAAACAACTTACCATATTAAAAACATTGTAAGTTGTTTCTTGTTATTTTGTATCTATTATCTTAATAGAATCTTATTTATAAATCAATTTTTGAGCATTAACTTTATCACTTTCATTAATTTCTCTTAAAACCTTACATGGATTTCCTACTGCAACTACATTTCCAGGAATATCTTTAGTTACCACGCTGCCTGCCCAATAACTGTATTATCACCAATTGTAATTCCTGGTAATATAATAGCACATGCTCCTATCCAACAATTTTTACCAATATAAACTGGTTTATTATATTGTGTTACAGGCATACGAAAACCTGGATCTATTGGATGTGCTGCAGTAGCAACAGTAACATTAGGTCCAAACATTGTATAATCCCCCACATAAATATGTGTATCATCTACTAATGTCAAGTTAAAATTGGCATACACATTATTACCAAAATGAACATGCTTTCCACCCCAGTTACTATGAAATGGAGGCTCAATATAGCATTCTTCTCCTATTTCTGCTAGCATTTCTTTTAACATACTTTGGCGTTTCTCATATTCTGTTGGACGTGTTTCACTAAAATCATATAACTTATCCAAACACTTGGTTTGCATCTCTAATAACTCTTCATCACCACAATTATAAATCTTTCCACTATGCATTTTTTCATATTCTCTCATTTTCAATTCTCCTTCTTTACCTGATCCTTTTCATAACAAATAATTTAATTTTAATAAATTATCATATGTATGAATTTCTTTAAATCAATACCTTGTCCATATTTATTATATCTATATAAAAATGTACTTGATAATATCATAACACATATTTTTCAATTACTCTGAAAAAGCTATATTTATTAACCCTCATTAAAGATATCTACATTCAAAATTTGTGAACTCTGAGTAATTATAACAACTTTCTCCATGAGCATACAATCCAATAATAACACCTGTAAATTCTCCAGCAACCTCAGAAGAAAGATATCTAGTCTTAGCTATTCCAAGATTTATTTCTTCATCCTCTGATTTAATATTAAAACTGTAATTACTATTGCTTGCATGAATGACTAGAGAAATCTTATTTGCATCATTTAAACTAACAGTTTTTTCTACTGATTTAATATCACCAATATTAAGTCGTTTTATTACCTCATATCCATTTTCATTTTTTCTTATTGCTAAATCATAAAATATGTTTTTTCATCCTCAAAATATAGAGATGGATCAATTCCTCCTTGGTCTACATAAATAGGATCAGACCATTCATCATAAATATTATCTGTCCAGACATAGAAATTTTGGCTAGTTGTATTATTGGTAGTAGTCATATAAAAACGACCATTGTTATATCTTATTGCTGGGGCAAAAACTTCACCAGAACTATTTATCTTATCAAGCTGAATCTGACTTTTTTTGTTAAGCAATGCCCTATTTGTTTCCAATTGATTAAATCCTTACTCTCGAAAAGAGGAACACCATGGAAATATTGAAATGAACTACATACAAGATAATACGTATCATCAACCTTACAAACCTTTAATTATAGGATTATTATATTTCACTTTATTTACCTCCATTTATAAATATAAAAATCAATTTTATATTATTTACATTAAAAATATCTATTATTTTATTATCTATTATAAGAATTTTTTAAATTTTATCATAAAATTAAAATACTAAATATCTATATTTATTGATATAAAATACATAAAATTTTACAATACAGCATTATCTATTTTCATCCATTTTTACTTATATAGACATTAATTATTACTCTTCTACTACATATTCTAATTTAAGTTAATTTAATAAAACCTTTAATTAGTTCGGAAAAAATATTATACTAAAATAAGTGTTCAAGTCTTTGATTGACTTACACAATTTTACTTATTGATATAAAATGTAATTAATTTTATTACAATTAATGTTACAAATATAAAAATTAGATTGAGAGGTTTATATATGAGAAAAAAAGATATACTTGAGCTAAAAAGACGTTTAAAGAAAGATCATTGCACCTTCACTAAAATGTGTGGATGCTATGTTAATGGAGAAAAACATGTTATTTTAAAGTTTAGGGAAACATTTTTAAATTTAGATGAAGATGAATATTTTAAATACTTAGAAATTGCTAAAAAAGTACTCTCTGGAACCATTGGTAACAATATTTTAGAACTTAACTTCCCAGCTAACGAAGATCTTATAAATGAAAGACAAATTTCTCTTATGCAGCTTAAAAACAGTCAATTAAGAGATGATACTCTTCTTGATAATTTTTATGACTCAATTATAGATAATTATGATTATACTGGTAACTTTTTAATACTAATTTTTCATGATGCTTATGATGTTATTACTAAAACTAAAGATAATGCTAAAATAGATGAATCAGAGGAAGTATATGAATATTTGTTATGTGCAATATGTCCTGTTTCACTTTCAGAGCCTGGCCTTAGATACTTTGAGGAAGATAATAAAATAAAAGCACGTATTAGAGATTGGGTGGTTGAAGCTCCAACTAATGGATTTGTATTTCCTGCTTTTATTGATCGTAGCTCAGATGTTAATTCTATTATGTATTACACTAAAAATACAAAGGATACACATCCTGAGTTAATGGAAAATGCTTTAGGATGTTATTCAAAGCAAACTGCAACTATACAAAAGGAAACATTCCAATCAATCATTAAAGATACATTTAGTACTGATGAAAAGGAAGCTGAAAAAATATTTATGGAAGTACAAGAAAACCTAAATAATATGCTTGATGAATACAATGCAATATATGATGATACAGATGCTGAACCTATAAGTTTAACAAAAGATGATATACAAAGTCTATTAATTGAAAGTGGAGTTCCTGAAGAACTTACTACAAAAATTGAAAAGTCTTATGTAGACACCTTTGGTGATGAGCTTCCTTTAGTAGAAAATTTAATTGATGCAAAAACACTTAAAGCAAATGAACAAATTAAAAGAGAAAAACATTTAGAAAAACAAGTGGAAATACTTCAAAATAGACTTGAGCAAGTTAAACAAGAATCTGCAGTAGATAATGAAACTCCTTTATCTACAGAAAATAATGAAGCTAGCTTAGTAAATAACATTGATAATTTAGAAGTTAATAATGATACTACGGATCTAGACAAAGAATCTATTAATAATATTATTAGTTTAGAGGAAAATTCTGATACTGATTCAAAAGAAGATTTAGAATCTAACATCAAAAATGTTGATGATACAGATTTAGATGATAATGATACTACCCTTAATTATGATGTTATTCTTCAAGTAAGGCCTGAAAAAATACCTCAAATAAAATCTCAAATAATTGATGGTCAAAAATGTATAGTTATTCCTATTAATGAAGATGAACAAACTACAGTTAATGGCTTAGACGACTTAATTTGATATAGTACTTCAAATTTGGTATAATATTCTGAAAAATAGTAGGAGGATATAAAATGTTTGAAGAAGATCAATATGAAGAAAATATAAAATCATTTAAAAAAATATCTTCTATGGAGGCAGATTACCTATTAAATAATGAAGATAAAGCTATTGTTTATATTGGTAGATCAACCTGCCCTTTCTGTCGTAAATTTGCTAAAAAATTAAGTGGATTAGCTAATAAAGTTATTACAACCATTTATTATATTGATAGTGCAGATTCTTCTGATAATGAAATTAGATTATTTAGAGATAAATATAATATTGTAACTGTGCCAGGTTTCATTGTTCATAAAAATGGAGAAATAGAAGTTCGTTGTGACTCTTCTATTCCAGAAAATGAAATATTAGATATGTTAAAATAAATACTTTATTGAATTTAAATCAATTATATTAACATAACTTTTCAATTATATATACAATAAATAATATAAGTATTTTTAAGGCTAAAATTTAAAATTCATATACAAAATTTAAGGACTTACTATATTTAGTAAGTCCTTTTTTTATTGTATTTAGAATAAAAAGGATTGTATATTGCATTATCACAATATACAATCTTTAATGTGATTTTACCACTTACCGTTAGTCATATGTCCTGCAAGTTCCGCCTTACATCTTTGCTTTATTGTCCAAGCTTCATTTTTTGCCTTTTCAAATCCATTTACACATTTTGGATCAAGATTTATTTCTATACCTTCTTGTGCAAGCTTAGCAATCTTACTTGCTAGTACAATGATTTCAGCATGAATATCGTTAGTTCTATCTGATGAATAAATTTTTTCAGCTTCTTCACTAGTAAGTTCAACAAACTTTTCTTTTCCTAAATTACATTTTGGGCACACTTCTGGTGCTTCTATTCCTTCATGTATATATCCGCATACAGCGCATTTAAATAACTTTTTCATAATAATTTCTCCTTCAATCTATATCAAAATTTTTCTTGAATTTCCATACTTATATACTACCTCTAATAATGTTAATTGTCAACTAATAATAATTATTATTTATTTTAAAATTAATAAAATTTATATAGCCATATCTAGAGTTTTATTATAATAGTAACTATAAGCTATAAATCCTTAGTGCTTTTTATTCACTAATACATATTAAGCCTAAAAAAAGTAACCTATTTCCTTTATATATTTTTTTATAAATTTTGCAGTAACTCAAGCATATATAGTATTATCAGGCACATCTTTATCTTCATAATGATAATATTATTAGTGTGGATATATACATTGGATGTGGAGAAACAGATGCTATGAGAATCATCTCTCGAATAGCTAAACAAATACAAACAGAATATCCTCATGTAAAGTTCCACTTACGTAGTGGTAAGATCAGTCGGGACTTTTAATGCCTAAAAATAGCTATCTTTCTTCCCATAATGTAATTAATCCTGATGATTTATTAAATCTTCCTCTTTTGATTTCTGCACAAACAATTATAAGCAATTAATTTTCCGGTTGGTTAGGAACAGATTTTTAAATATTAAATATAGTTGCTACATATATTATTTTATATAACGCTTCTTTAATAGTTAAAGAAGGTGTTGATTATGCACTATGTCTTGATAAAATTATAAATACAACATGAAACAGTAATTTATGTTTCAGACCACTCTCCTCTAAACTTGAGTATTGCCTTGACATTGTTTGGAGAAAAAATCATGTATTTTCTAGCTCAGCTATAAATTTTTTAAGAAGAGTGCAAAAAGAACTTTAACTGCTAAGTTATTTTCAATTCTGAGTAAACTAAAAAAGGAGAATTCAAATTTGAATCCTCCTTTCTTACTGACTAGTATCAAAATTTATTTTGATACAGCTCCTTTTAGTAATTCTAAGTTAAATACCAGAAATCTTTATTTTTTTCCATTAAGTCATCTAATACAGCTTTTGCCTTTTCAGGATTTACAATAGTTCTATTTAAAGTTAATGCTTGTAATGCCTTAGTATAATTTTTCTCTAAAAATGCTTCAACTGTAAGAAGTTCATATGCATGTTGCCCTTCCATTAACCCTTTATAAAATGGTTTGATTTCCCCATATTTATAAGGATGTGCTCCATCTTTTCCTACTGTTCCTGAAACTTCAACTATAGCATCTTTACTAAAATTAGTTATAATATCATTATTTCTACTCATAAGAATAAATTCATTATGAAGATCATAAGCTATGGATTCAGCAAGTTCAATCATTAAGTCTCCAAATACACTATTTGTAATTATTTCAACATCATCTATTGAATTAGCATTAGTAGCTTTAGAACATATGTCCCAAACTTCTTTTTCTCTTGAGTCCTTTGCTTCATCTGCTCTTGTATAATTAGGATCACTTTCAGCTACTATTTCCTCTGCAAAGAAATAATATTGAAGATACGTTGTTGGAATATATTCATCAAAAAAGTTCATATATTTATTTACTCTTAAGTATGTATCAAGCCAAGATTTAGAACGTTGCTCTGCATTATAAGGTTTAAAGTCATAATCTATTAAGTAAGTTCTTAGCTTATCGAAATAGTCATTTCCATCTACATCTTTAAGCTCTGTAAACCATCCAAAGTGATTTAATCCAAAGTAAGTAGCTCTTAAATTTTTTTGCTCAACTCCTAATATTTTAGCGTAAGATCTCATAAGTGAATATGGTTGATCACACAAATTTAAGATTCTCTTATCATCTGGAAAGACTTTATCAAGACCTAATGCAACTATTGCAGCAGGATTTGTATAATTTAGTATCCATGTATCTTTTGAATGTTTACGAACTTGATTAACCATTTCTACCATTGCTCCAAGAGATCTCATTCCATAAGCAAATCCTCCTGGTCCACAAGTTTCTTGTCCTACTAATCCATGCTTTAGTGGAATCTTTTCATCAAAACTTCTCATTTCATTTTTTCCAACACGCATTTGACAAAATACAAAATCAGTTTTTTCATATGCCACATCTGGATCTGTTGTGAAAACTACTTCTGTCTCATTGGAATAAGTTTTTAAAACTAACCTAATATAGTCTTCCATTTTTGATGTTCTCTCATTATCTATATCATAAAAAATGATCTTCTTTAGTGGAAATCTATCCTTTAATTTTACTAAGCTTCCTACTAAGGCTGGAGTTCTAGCACTTCCTGCTCCAGTTATTGTGATTATATTACTACTTCTCATTATCTATCCCTCCGCTGTATTTATAATTTAAAAGTTTTCTTATTTTTAATTTTACATATATTAATATTTTTTCTTATTTTTTAACTATTGTATTTGCACATTATTATATATTACTTAATTCATCATCTACTGCATTTCTAACAAACTCAACTAAAGGCCCATAAACTATATGAATATGCTTAGATGCTGGGAAGAAGACTCCTGTACATCCTGATGTTTCTAAAAGCTTTTGATCTACTATATTAACTTCACCTAAATCTATCCTTAAACGAGTTATACAGTTATCTACATTCTTTATATTTGACTTACCACCTAAAGCTTTAATAACTATTTTAGCTATTTCATCATATCTTTTTTCTTTTATAAGAGTATTATCTGCAGAAGGTGAATCTTCTCTTCCTGGAGTTTTTAAATCAAATTTTAATATTGTCCATTTAAATACAAAGTAAATTACAACTGCTAAAATTAATCCGATTATTATAAAGCTAACCCAATGAGTATTTTCATAAAGTAATCCAAATATTGCAAAATCAAAAACTGTACCTCTTATATATCCAATTGCAACATTAGCTAATGATAATACTACTGCTCCAACACCTATGATACATGCATAAACTACATATAATAATGGTGCAATAAATACAAATGAAAACTCTAGTGGTTCAGTAACATTACCTAAAAGTGCAGTTAATATACAAGTAATCATTAAAGATTTAACTAGTTTTTTATTTTCTTTATAAGCTGTTTTATACATTGCTAGTCCGATAGCTGGAAAAGCAAACAAAGTACATAACATTTGTTGTTGAGCCATAAATCTTGTTAATGATGGCATCATACTCCAATATTCACTAGTTGGACCTTGATTAAATAAAACTTCATTTAATGTTGGAACAACACCTACAAAAGTTTCTCCATTTATTACATATGACCCACCAGCTTCAGTAAATCTAAATAACGCATTCCAAAGATGATGTAGTCCAAAAGGTATAAATAATCTTTCACCTGCAGCTGTAAAAAATGGACCAACTGGACTTAAAAAAACTACTGATAATTTAGTAAGTAAAGTTACTAATGCTTCCCATATAAATGGTATTGTTAAACCAATTACAACCATAATTCCCATTGTTATTATTGGAACTGATTTTTTACCTGAGAAGAATGCAAAGGCAATTGGTAATTCAAGTTTATAGAATTTATCTGTTGCCCATGCAGCAACTAAACCCGTTACAATTCCTCCTAAAGCGTTTACATTCATAGTTTGTATTCCTAATACCTTTATTTGTCCAAATTGACTCATAACTTCTGGATCTGCTAGCTTTCCAGTTACAGTCAGCCAAACATTCATAGATATAATTAAAATTATATATCCTATAACTGATGCAAATACTGAAATTCCTTTGTCTTTCTTAGACATTCCATAAGCAACACCCATTGCAAACATTAATGGAATATTATCAAATACAGCACTTGCTATAGTTCTTATATTAACTAAAATAGTATTAAGGATTTCATTTCCTAAGAATGGGAATCTTGCTATCATATAGGATTGAACAAGTGCTCCCGTTATACCTAGTATCATTCCAACTGGCGCCATAACAGCAATCGGTAATAGTAATGTTCTACCGAATTGTTGAATCTTTTGACTAAACTCTTTTGACATTTCGTCTTCCTCCATTTATTAAATTATATACTTTATGAATACCTTTTCTTAAAAGAGCGCTCCTCTTAATAATCATTTTACGTTGTGCTTAGAAATGTTGCAATAACTTAAGGTGATACTCTTTTCTTTTATGAAGTCCAAGGTCACAAGAAATGACTTAGGTCATAAATAAAAATAACTCGCATTTTGCGAGCTATTTATAACTAAACTCTTTAATTGAATTTACTAACATCTCAATTACTATAAACATACCAATTCTAGATATACTATCATTAAACTTAGTTTCTGTATCATTAGAGACACAATGAAGAGTATAATCACTAATCTTTGATAATTCATTATTACCAAAAGACGTTATTGCAATAGTTCTAGAGCCTTTAACTTTTGCAATATTAGCAACTTCTAATATTTTTTCTGTATTACCAGATAATGAAATTAAAATAACTAACTCATCACTTTCTAATGTATTTCCAACTAAAGTAAGTAAATTATAGTCTTTAACAAAAATACACTTAACTCCTAAAGTTAATAATAGATGATTTAAATAATATCCAGCTGCTTTACTTGTACCTCTTGCAAAAACATAGACGGTTTTTGCTTCAATGACTTCTCTAGAAATTTTTTTATATAAGTCAGCTTCTATTACTACAAAGGTTTTTTCTATATTTTGTTTTAATCCATATTGTAAATCTTCTAAAACCTTTATATCATCATCAGCACTATTATTTGATTTTAAATAATATTTTAAATCTGAAAATCCTTCAAATCCTAATTTTTGAGATAAATTAATAATTACAGTTTTAGAAGTAAATGTCTCCTTAGCTAAATCATTTATTTTCATTTTTATTACCTTCTGTTGATTAGCATAAATATATGTAAATACTTTCTGCTCACTATTAGTTAATTTGTTAAATAATTTAGCTAAATTCTCCATAAAAACTCCTTACTTTTTGAAACTACAAATTATACCACAAACTAAATCTACTATTCTTTTATCAAATACACTTGGAATAATATTTTCACTATTTAGTTTATCTTCATCTATGCATTTAGAAACTCCTTTAGCAACTTCTAGCTGCATTTCTGTAGTAATTTTATTAACACGTGCTTTTAAAGCTCCTTTTATTATTCCTGGAAAAACTAATAAATTATTTATTTGATTAGGATAATCACTTCTTCCGGTAGCAATAACCTTTACATTAGCTTCCTTAGCAACTTCAGGCATTATTTCTGGAATTGGATTAGCTAGTGCAAATATTATGGAATCTGAATTCATTGACATTGCCATTTCTTTTGTTAAGATATTTCCTGCACTTACTCCTATAAATACATCTGAATTTACTAATGCATCTTTAAGACTCCCAGCTTTATTTTTATTGAACTTAATTGCACATTTTTCTTGATATTTATTACTTGCATTATCACTAGTGATTATACCATATCTATCACAAATTACAACATTATGAAATCCTGCATCGTAAATTAAATTAACAATAGCTATTCCTGCTGCTCCAGCTCCATTTACTACTATCTTAATATCAAAATCCTTTTTTACAACCTTTTTAGCATTTAAAAGTGCAGCTAAAACTGCAATAGCAGTTCCATGCTGATCATCATGAAAAACAGGTATATCACAAATTTCATTTAGTTTTTCTTCAATTTCAAAGCAACGTGGTGCACTTATATCCTCTAAATTTATTGCTCCAAAGCTACCTTCTATCAATTTTATTGTATTTACTAATACATCAACATCATTATTGTTAATACAAATAGGAAAAGCATCTACCCCGGCAAACTCTTTAAATAATACGCATTTTCCTTCCATAACAGGCATTGCAGCTAAAGATCCAATATTACCAAGCCCTAATACAGCACTTCCATCAGTAATTACACCAACTAAATTAGATCTTCTTGTATATTTATATGAAGCCTCTTTATCATTTTCAATTTCTAAACACGGATATGATACACCTGGAGTATACGCAATTGTTAAATCTTCATTATTATTTACAGGACACCTACTTATAACTTCTATTTTTCCTTTCCACATTTCGTGGGCTTGCAAACTTTTTTCTTTCATAAAACATCCCCTCCTTCCTATGTATAATAGATTCTTTTTATGTTCTATTCAATAGAATTGGTATATTTAAGACCTAAGTAATTTTTTGATTATACATAAATTATCTTCAGAAATAAAATAGATTATTAAAAATCTATATACTATATTAGTAAATTTAGGTATTATTATTATATCTTTATCATATTAGGAGGATATTTAAATTGTTAGTATATATATGTTGTGCTGGAGGAGCAACCTCTAGCTTATTCTGCTCAAAAATCAAAAAAGCTTCAAAAGAAAATACCATTTTAGTTGATGATATTATGACAATTATATGAAATTTTAAAGAATACAATGAAAGATACAAATTTATACTCGCTTATGGACCTGCTGAATTTATAAAAGAATCCTCTATAAAAGAATATAATCTGAATAATATAATTGACTTAATTTTAATTTGTCCTCAAGTAAGATACCTACTATCATCCATAAAAAAGCTTATATCACCTTATAATATAAATTGTGATGTTCTAGATATGAAAACATTTGGAACTATGAATGGAGAAAAAGCATTAAAAGATATAATGAAATATGCTGCTGGTCTAAATGGAAAAGTTGCTTCACCTCCAGTAAATGTATAAGTATAAGTAATGCTATTACCATTATTTCCCAGAAAATATTTTTAATATATTTTATAAATTAAATAGCCATTAAGCTAAAGTAAACTATTTTATCTTTTCATAAATAGTGAGTAGTAATTCATTATTAAGAAAATAATTCCCGTATTTGATAACTAAAAATTTAAATTCAGAATCATAATTAAGAGAAATAAAATTAAGAGAATTTACATTAAATTTAACCTTAACATAAATTCCCTTTTATTGTATTTAAGAATTTGTTTTTTTCACTATCATTTAAAAATACTTTAACAGGCACTATTGCAAATATATTAAAATTTTCTTTAAAGATAAAAATTCTTTTTTTATAAATTATTATATTAGAAATACCTTTAAAACTTAATTCACTTTTATTATCATTTTTTAAAATAACAATTTTATCATTTTTTAATTTTAATATTGTCTCACTATATAAATACTTATTATTGCTATCTTTATCTTTAAGCCTATGTCTTAATTCCATTTTAACAATAATAGGTAGAAGTACTAACCATAATAAACATAAAATTGTTACTATAATTAAAAAAATATATTTATCTTCATAATTGTATTTAAAATACCATATGGAAATAAGTAATATTATTAACATATAACCATATTTTAAAAAATAATTTTTAACCCTCCTATTCTTTAATTTAGTATTTAAATAAAAATTTAGTTCTATTAAATCATCTACTGTATTTTTATATTTTATTTTCACTTAATCACCTAATTAATAATATTTTTCATTTATATATAATTATATCAATTTATACCAAATTAATCTATGCCAATTTATTACAATAATGGTGACTATTCTAAGATTATGTTAATTCAAGATTTTACTGTTTAATATCCTAAAAAAAATATATACTTATGGTGATTTATTTTATTTTTTTAACTATTTCTAAACCATATTTATTTAATAAATTTATATCTACATCATTATAAAACTCAATAATTTGACTTAATATTATATTGGCTTCAGTTTTATAGCTAAGAACTCTCCCTTTTGATTCCCGCCTAAAATCGCTCCAAGTCCAAAGATGAGCCGTTCCATTAATTGCTTTAATCTCATATATATAATTATTAGACCTTATAATATATTGTAATAAAGATAATCTTATATTATTTTTATCAGTTATAAATTCTTGAGGATAAGAATTTATAGTTTTCTTTATTTCTTCATCTAAATTAGAATATTTAATATATAATTCTTTAAATTTTCCCATTGAAATACTCCACTTTTAACATTTTTATATTTGTATAATATCTATTATACCATCTTATTAAAAAAATTAAATTTATAGACATTTTGAGCTTAAATATAAGTTTTTATCTATTATTTATAACTTACTTAAATATTAATCCCTTCGTATAACTTATATACCATAAATACATTAAAAAAGGATAAAACCTAAGTTTTACCCTTAATAAGAAATTATTTTACATTATATATTGTATAGTACTTATTTTTCAAATAATCTATAAAGTATTTAGGATTAAGTTCTTCTCCCGTAATATTTTTTATAAGTTCCTCTGGAGTATATAATGCACCATGTACATGAACTTTTTCTTTTAACCACTTAAATATTTCAGTAAAGTTACCATTTTTAACTTCTGCCATTATATCTGGTTTTTCTTCTAAAAGTTTATGAAACATTTGAGCTCCATATAAATTTCCTAATGCATAACTTGGGAAGTATCCAAAAGATCCATCTGACCAGTGCATATCTTGAAGTATTCCTTCACTATCACTTTTAGGTTCAACCCCTAAATACTCCTTATATTTTTTATTCCATAACTCTTTAAGATCATCTACTTTTATTCTTCCATTAATTAATTCTTTTTCTATTTCATATCTTATTATAATATGAATCCCGTATGTTAATTCATCTGCTTCAGTTCTAATTAAAGAAGTTTCCACATAGTTCATTCCATCATAGAATTGGTCTAGAGTAACATTTTTAAAATCTTCAAAGTATTTTTTAGCTATAGGTAATAAATATGAACAAAACTCTTTACTTCTTCCTAATATATTTTCATAAAATCTTGATTGTGATTCATGTATTGCCATAGAAGCTCCAGTTTGAAGACCAGTACCTTCTAACTCATCACTTATATTTTGTTCATAAATACCATGCCCACCTTCATGAATAGTACTAAATAAAGCTGAAGTAAATTCATCTTCATGGTAATTAGTAGTTAGTCTTACATCTTTATTTCCAAAGTTCGTTGTGAAAGGATGAACACTTTCATCTAGTCTACCAGCTTCTAAATCAAATCCCATTTTATTTAAAATATATAATGATAAGTCCTTTTGTTTCTTTATATCAAAATTACCATATAAAAAATCACGATTTATCTTTTTATTACTAGCTTTAACATTATTTAATACCTCTATTATTCCATCTCTTAGCTCTGCGAATATTTTATCTAATTTTTCAGTAGTTAATCCTAATTCATATTTATCTAAAAGGGTATCATATTTATCATTCTTAAATCCCCAATAATTAATAAATTCTTTTTGAAATTCAACTACTTTTTCTAAATGAGGCTTGAATATTTCAAAATCATTAGCATCTTTTGCTTTTTCCCAAGCTAATTCTGAATTGCTGCAAACACCAACAAAAGCTACATATCTATCTTGAGGTATTTTTTTAGTTTCATTATAATTTCTTTCAAGTTCCTGTAGCATTCTAGCCTCGGTATGATTCATTTCGTTTTTATATTTGGATAAATCATTTATAAAATCTTCTACTTTAGAGCTAGTAACCATCTTAAAGCTTTCACCTGACAAATACTCTAAAACTTTTGATCTAGATTCACCTGCCTTAGTCGGCATATTAGTTCTCATATCCCAGTAAACTAAACTCATTGCTTGGACTAGTTTTTCATATTCACTTAAATAATTTTTAAGTTCTTCAATTTTTTCTTTTAACTGCATATTATTTCCTCCCTATATAAATTTTACTTATATATAAATATATCATATTTTAATTATTAAAATAAATATATTTTAAATTTATAATAAAACTAAGGTACTAACATATACTCAATACATTATTTATCTAAATAAAAAGAATATGACTTTTAGCCATATTCTTAAACATACTTATCAATTAATACTATTTCTGATTAGTAACTTCATTATAAGTATTACCTATTTTAGTTATCTCCTCTTCTGATGCTGGACATAGTGGATAATAACCTTTTTTCACCATCCATTGCCATACTTCATAAGCATGATTACAACTCATAGTAAATGCATCTTTTAAAAATTCTCTTAAATCTGGATTACTTGCTTCCATAGCACTCCATGCATATTCTCTACCTGCTCTTTTTAATGTTAAAAGATATGATGTTGCAATTTCTCTATCATTTAATGTTGTAGCATTTGTATTAGGAGTTGTAGGTTGAGTCATATTTACTGGTGCCTTCGTAAAGTCTTGTAGAATTTTCTTTAATGCTGGTACATTTAATTTTTGTGTAGGTGTAGTTGCATTTTTAACATATTCCACCTTTATATTATAATCTTGAATATGGACTGGCAAATGAGTTTCTAATATACTCTTAAGTTCTGGATCTTGAACCATATTCTTAAATAATCCCATAGATGTTATTGAATTGACACAGCTCATTATTAATTCACTTAATTGATTTAATTCGTTTGAAGCTAATTGCATGATAATTCTCCTTTATATTATTTATTTTCTTGGATCATTAAAAGAAGGTGCTGTTGGATCTGGTGCTTTATGTTCTGGTCCTGGAGTTGATAAATCAAAATAAAGCTTAGAATCTTCAGTAACTCCAAAATCTCTATTTGATCCAGTTCCTTGAACTTTGTTAAGTGCTTCTCTAAATAAAGCATTATGAGCTTCTTCTCTATTTAATAGAAAATCAATAGTTGCCCTTACTTCTTTATCTTCAATTTGACGATACAAGTATTCATATACAACTTTAGCTCTTTGCTCAGATGCAATATTGGAAAGTAAATCCGCAACTAAATCTCCTGTACATGATACATAATCAGAAGTCCATGAATATCCAGATGAATTAATTAATAATGGTGATAATCCACCTAAAACATGCCCTTGAATTTCCCCAGAAACTACCTTCTTATAATCTACATCATGACCATTTAATAAATTAATAGTTGTTGCTACCATTTCCATATGACTTAATTCTTCTGCAGCAATATCAAGGAATAAGTCTTTTATCTCTTGATCTTTTATTCTAAAACTTTGTGAGATGTATTGCATTGCTGCTTTTAATTCCCCATTAGCTCCTCCTAACTGCTCTTGTAATAATACAGCATATTGAGGATTTGGTCTTTCTACTTTGACTTCATGTAATAATGCTTTTTCATGTTTAAACATATTTATCCCTCCATAAAAAAATTTTCAAGATTATTTTCCCCTTTTTATCTCCTAATATTCTCTATATTTTGCATATCATAAATGCTTTTCTATTACTTCTAATTCAATACTAATACCCATTTTTACATTATAGAATAGTAAAAGCACAGTAACCTTGAAAGTATTACTGTGCCCTTATATATTTAATATTCTTTATTTAATTATTATTTCTTATATATCATAAAAAGTATTAATATTAATAATCTAAGTACTAATTAATTGAAAAAAGACTTAATATATCTTCTTCGCTTAATGTATTTATACTTGATATATCATTTTCATTATCAATTATCTTTTCAATTAGTTTTCTCTTTTCATCTTGAAGATCAATTATTTTTTCTTCTATAGAATTCCTTGCTATAAGTTTAATTACTTCAACTATATTCGTTTGCCCAAATCTGTGTGCTCTATCAGTCGCTTGATCTTCAACAGCAGGATTCCACCAAGGATCAAAGTGTATTACTATATCTGCTGAAGTTAAGTTTAAACCAGTTCCCCCTGCTTTTAAGCTTATTAAAAATACAGAGTTTATTCCTTCATTAAATTCATTTACAAGTTCTAATCTCTTTTCTGAAGGAATTGATCCATCTAAGTAACTAAACAAAATGTGTTCTGATCTTAATTTACTAGCAATATTTTTTAAAACTGAAGTAAATTGTGAAAATACTAATATCTTATGTCCTTCTTCTATACCCTGCTGTAGAATTTCAATAAGAGCATCTACTTTTCCACTAGTTCCAACATAATCATTTATCAATACAGAAGGATCCAGGCACAGTTGTCTAAGTTTAGTTATATAAGATAAAATTTCTATTTTACTTGTTTTTAAATCATCATCCTTAACCTTCTTTTCAATTAAACTCTTAGCATGATCTGCATAAATTGTATATACCTTTTCTTGTTCTTCTGACATAGATACTATTAATTTCTTTTCTATCTTTTGAGGTAGTTCTTTTATTACATCCTTTTTATATCTTCTTAATATAAAAGGCTTAATAAGCTTATTTAATTCTTCTAAAATTTCTTCAGATTCATTTAATTTCTTATGATACCTTACGCTAAATCTTTTTTCATCAAAAAGATAACCAGGCATTATAAAATCAAAAATTGACCATAATTCCATTAAGGAATTTTCAACTGGAGTACCAGTTAATGCAAATTTTCTATATGATTTTATCTTTTTTACAGACAATGAATTTTGAGAATGACTATTCTTAATATATTGTGCTTCATCTATAAAACAATAATCAAATTGTAATTTTTCATATTCATCTAAATCTCTCTTAATTAAATTATAGGTAGTAATGATTACATCATATTTTTCAATATTATCTAATATTTTAATTCTTTCATCCTTAGATCCATTTACAACAGTATATTTAATGCTCGGTGCAAATTTTTCTATTTCACTACTCCAATTATAAATTAATGACGTTGGTGCAACAATTAAAGTTTTAGATGGTAAGCTTGACAAAATAAAAGTTATTGCTTGAATTGTTTTACCAAGGCCCATCTCATCACCTAGAATTCCACCAAAACCTAAATAATCCATCGTTTTAAGCCAATTATATCCTTCCTTTTGGTAAGGTCTAAGTTCTGCAATTAATTTTAATGGCTCTTTAAACGTTAGCTTATTTACATCCTTTATTTTCTTTTGAATTTGCGATAATTCTTTTTTGCCTTTTATATATCTAATATTATTTTCCTTAATAAAACTATCTATATATAATGCTTTATTTTTGCTAAATAGTATACTATCATTTTCTATATCATTTTCTAATGATAATATATCTAGTAAATTTAAAAAGTTTTTAAGCTCTATTTCTTCTAAATCCAAAAATTCTCCACTTTTAAGCTTAAAATACTTAAGATTATCTCTAAGAGCTAATACTATATCTTTAACTTCATTTTCTGGTATGTTATCAATTTTAAATTTTAATTCAAAATAATCAAATTTTCCACTTTGTATATTACCTTTTATATTTTTACTATTGACTTGCTTTATCATTTTAAAGTTCTGTGAATAAAAAACTTCTCCAACATCTTGAAGTTTTTCTATATCATATTTAAAGAATTTAAATAAAAAATCATCGCCAAATAATAAGTAAAATTTATCTCCAGAAGCATCAAAACCAAGAGACCTTAAAAATGACATAACTTCTCTTTCTTTGTTTAAATCTCTATAAATAATTTTATTTTTATATTCATGAAAAATATTAAATTCATGCTCTCCATATTTAACTTTTAAAGTTAATGTTACATCTTTATTAACTTTATCAAAATAAAACTTAAACTTAACGTCTTCTTTTACAATTTTATTTTTTATAGACTTATTAATACTTACATCATTAGATAATGTATAAAGTTTAGGTAATAACTTAGATAAAACTCTTATTTCCTCAGCTTTATCTATTGATACAGATTTTGTATTATTAAATATATCCAAATAAGTAGATATATCATAGCAATACTCCAAACTCGGTAAATAAATACTACTTCCATAAATAAATACGGTTCCCTTTTTATCTATTTTTTCAGGTATTCCATCCTCTAAGCTTAATAAATATTCTTTTTCTAATCCTTTTAAAGAAATTTTAATACTTGGCTTATCAAAAATAATCTCACTTTCTACAGGTTTATAAAAAAAGCCTTCATTTAAGTAAACTCTATTTTTTGAAACAGTATCAAAAAATTCTCTTATTAAAAAGTCTGGTATTATTAACATCTTTCCATCTATATATTTATCTTGCCTCCTCATAAAATTTGAAGAAGCTAATTCTATATCTTTTACCTTTTCAATGAAATCTATTATTTTCTTTTCCTTTATCCCTAGCCTTTGATATCTTAGATCAAAATTAAAGTCCTTGCCATATTTAATTGGTATCTTATTATAATAAGAAGTTAAAAGCTGATTTATATCTTTAATAACATATAGTCTATTAGAAGATAATCCTTTTAATCCTATCTTAAATTCTGCTGCTAGTTTATTCTTTAAACCTTGTTTATTTATATAAACCTCTATTTTAATTTCATTTTTATTTTCTTCTTCTAAAAGTAAATCTAATATATTCTCTTTTTTACTTTTAAAAATTATCTTATTTAAAAGTGTTTCATTAAATTTTGCTTTGACTTCTTCATTATTATCTAATTCATTTAAAAATTTATAAAAACTTGCAAATAAATGCTTACAACAATAATTATGTTTACGCAACTCATTTCTTTCAAAGTCATCACAGCTACAAAAAGTTGATATTATATTTTTAGTATTTATATCTATTTCCATTTTAGAGTTGTACTCATTAAAATAATTTTCTGATATAATTTTAGAATCTATATAAACTAAATCATCATCACATTTCACATTAAAATTAGAAATTAAATCATTTTCTAATATCCTCTTACCGCCCAAATCATTTTTCCCTGATATATCTTTATTAAATTTTTCTAATAAAACTTGTTTAATCATAATTCTCACCTTATTAATAATGAAATAGTGAAAGAATTAAGGATATAATTCAATTATATTGAATTATAAAAATTGAAAAGTTAATAAAAAATCTTAAAGATTTCTTATTAAAAGTGCTTTGCACTTTTTTATTTTAAGTTTTGCATAACAAAATCTCCTCAATTCTTTAATTCTTTAATTTTTTCATTCCTTCATCTTATATATTGATTTGCAAAATATAAACTATCTTTAATTATAACAAAAAGAAGCGGCTTTTGCCACTTCTCATTATGCATTCACCCATAACTCCTTTATTTTACATTGCCTATTTTCAAAATCATAGGAAGGGCTATATTTAACTCTTTTCTTTATAATATAATCTTTAATTGAATTTTTAAAATCATTTTCAACTAAAGTTGTAGCAATTATTTTATTATTAGAATCTACAAAACATATAGGTATCCTATCTTGAAATACTAACATTTGAAGATGTTCTTTATCTAAATCAAAATTCTTATTATATATACGTCCATAAATAAATTTATTACCTCCAGCAAATTTAAAAAGTAATGCAAGAACTACTTGTCCATTTATTTTTATAGAATTTGCCTTCATTTCAACAATAGATTCTTCTAGTATATATTTTAAATTAATGTTATCTTCCTTTAAGTAAAAACTAGAATATACCTTATTATCCTCAAATTTTGTAATATAATTACCTATATCTCCGCAATCTAATAGATCTAAATTTTCAGCATAGAACAAAGCCCGTCCCCTCCTAAGAATACAAATTAATCATTAATTAATTATACTACTTATATGCCATAGTATTAAAGGAGTATATAATGGGAATAATACCATTAATGCTTAAACAAGTGTTATTTATTTTCGGATATTTCTTAATTTTCTTTTCTATTAGTCTCATTAATTTTTTCGGTTACTATATCTTTTTTAGTTTTTCTAGCTTCTTTAGGTTTTTCGCCATAAAAAAATAACTTTAATTGCATAATTGAGGAATAACTTAAATTAAAGAAGTTATTATATTCATCTAACATTTTTGATAACTTTGAATCATTTATCATATTGCTATTTATCTTATATCTAAAATTATCTTTTCCTAAAATATCACTATGATTTATTACTGCTTCAATGTCGTAATTTACAAATCCTAATGACTTTAAAAGAGTTATAAGTACCCTTCCAATTTCTCTATTACCATTTAAATTAGATTGAAACTTTGCTAAATTATCGTTTAAAGCTTTAATTAAATTATTTTTAGGATATGTTAATCCCCAAAGCTCACTATCAATATCAATTATAATTACTTTTCCTCCAGGTTTAAGAATCCTATATATTTCTTTTAATGCCGAAATTGGATTATTAAGATGTTGAAATACAAATCTAGCAATAACACATTCATAATAGTTATCTGGTATCGAAGCACTTGTAATATCATCAACTACAAAACTAACTCTATTACCATATTCTTTATTAAGATTACTATAAGCATATTCAAGAAGTTTCTCATCATTATCTAAAGAAGTAACTTCACATTTACTAAAATTATCTAAGAGTATCTTAGTAAAAAAACCTGGTCCACCTCCAACCTCTAAAATATCACTATCTTCTTTTACTCCTAATAATTTTAGCATTCTCACTTCTTTTTCCGAACCTAAATACGCCTGTTTTTCTAACCTTTCCATCTCTTTCTTGAAACCAATTTTTTCATAAATTTCACTGTATGACATAAATATTTCTCCTAAGATTTATATACATAATATAGTATATACTTTTCAACAAAAATGGTTCTTTTATATAAATCAATAAAAAAAGATAGAAGTTTCCCTCTATCTTATCTTTCATTAATCAACTGATTTTAATGATTCAATCATTTTAACTTTTTTTAGTTTATAATACATAACAATATTTACAAGTACTGCAAATACTATTGTAAGTAGTGCCGATATTATAAAACTTAATGAATCAATACTTCTTCCAAACATCATATTATCCATTTCCACTGTAATCATTATGAATCTATGTAGGAATACTCCTAAAATTTCACCAAACACAATACCAAACACTGTTAATATTATATTTTCCCTATAAATATACGCAGATACTTCATTATTATAAAATCCTAATACCTTTATAGTCGCAATTTCTCTGATTCTTTCACTGATATTTACATTAGTTAAATTATAAAGAACAACAAAGGCTAATGCCCCAGCTGATACTATCATTACTAAAACAACATAATTTAAACTTTGAATTGTATTATCAAAATTATCTTTTATACCAGTATTAAAAGATACACTCTTAACTATAGGCTTATCCATAATTGATTTTGAGAATTGGTCTTCATTTTCTATTATAGAAGTATTAACTAAGATAGAATTAAAGTTACTATCAATATCAAATTTTTCTTTATAATATTTAGAGGACATATAAAGATAATTAAATGTATAATTTTCTGCTATTCCAGAAACCTTCAATGAAATTTCTTTATTGTTAACTTTAACTTTCACATCATCGCCAACTTTAACATTTGCCTTTGTTGCTGCTTTTTCTGAAAGTATTACTCCATCATTATTTAATTTAAGCTTCTCTTTAGATAACCTATTTTGTAAATTTATAAACTGATCTAGCTTATCTAAAGATTCAGGAACTATAATATAAATATCTTTATCTCCGTCACCAGTAACTATCTTAGCACTTTCTGATTGTATCATTAATAGCTTATCTACTTCTGATAAACCACTTATATCTGAAATAATGTCTTGTTTTTCTAATTCACTAGAATCTTTATCTATACTAATAGTTAAATTATATCTAAATATTTCTCCAAATTGCTTATCTACTATAGTCTTTATTGAATCTTTAATTCCAAAGCCAGTAACAATTAAAGCTGTACATCCTGCAATACCAAAAACAGTCATAAAAAATCTTTTCTTATACCTAAATATATTTCTTACTGTTACTTTCCCAATAAAACTTAGCTTATTCCAAATAAAATTAATTCTTTCAATTAAAATTCTCTTTCCATCTTTAGGAGGCTTAGGTCTCATTAAAGCTGAAGGTGTTTCAATTAACTCTTTATAGCATGCAAAAAATGCAGATAGTGTAGTAACTAAAATAGCTATTATAGTTATAGAAATTGATATTGGTATATTAAACTCTAATTCAACTTTAGGTAAAGTATACATAATACCATAGGCATCAAAAACTACTATTGGGAATATAGTTAATCCTATTGCAAGACCTACTATACTACCTAAAAAGCTAGCTAAAAAAGAATATATAAGATATTTTGATACTATCTTATATTTTGAATATCCTAAAGCTTTTAATGTTCCAATATTTATTCTTTGCTCATCTACCATTCTAGTCATAGTTGTTAAACATACTAAAGCTGCAACTAAAAAAAAGAATACTGGAAATATTTTAGCTAACTTGTCTATACTATCAGCGTTATTTTTATAATCTACATAAGAATAATGACTATTTCTATCTAATATATACCAACTAGGCTCTTCAATACTCTTTACATCATTTTCTGCTTTTTTAATTTTAGCCTCTGCAGATGAAATTTCTCTTTCGAATATTTCTTTAGATTTTTCGTATTCTTCTTTTCCCTTTTCTAACTCTTCTTTTCCATTTTTAAGTTCTAATTTTGAACTCTCAAATCGATTAATTGCTTCTTTTTTAGAAGATTCTAATTCACTTTTCTTTTCACTTAATAAATTTTCGCCATTTATTAATTCATTTTCTTTAGTTGTAATTTCTATTTCTGCTAGCCTTAATTTTTCTTCTCCACTTTTAATTTCATTACTAATATATTCTATACCTTTAACTACTTCATCTCTACTTTTAGTTAAAACTTCTAGCTCAATATTTAATTTGTTTTTTTCCTCTTCTGAAATATTAGGAGCTTGTACAGCTAATTCTAATTCATTAACTTTTGTATCTAAACCTGATTTTGTGTCATTTAAAGTTGAAAGAGTGCTTTTAGCTATATTAATTTGCCTTTCTGCATTTAACTTTTCTAATTCAAAAGCCCTTTTTGCAGATTCTAAAGTAGCTTTACCATCATTTATTTTATATTCTGATAAAGCAATTTGATTTTCTGCTTGCATAATTGAAATCTTAAACTCATTTTCTTTTTTAGTTAATTCGCTTTCTCCATTCTTTAAGAAAGCTTCTGATTCTTCTAATTTCTTTTTAGCCTTATTTAACTCTTCTTGTCCTTCATTTTTTTGATTTTCAATCTCATTTTTGCTACTATTTATCTTCTTATTAGCTTCATTTACTATATCATTGTATCTAATACTTGCTCTATTATCACCTAGTTCTTCTAATGGATTTTCTACAGCATCAATTAAATCAAAATATTTATTTGAGTATGAATTTAATTCTTTAGCACCTTCCACTGTTACATATACTTCCGTATATGCAGGAATTTTAAAATTTTCTTGTGGGATAACAATAAAACTAGATATTTTTCCATTACCTATACTTGATATACCTTTTTCAAATGATAAATAATAAGGAGTTTGTACTTTACCTACAACTTCATATTCAACATTTTCTAATTTATCACTTAATAAATCACTTGTACCTGATGTAAGTTTAATTTTACTTCCTATAGATAAATTTAAAGATTCCAACTTTCCTGCTTCTATGACACATTCATTAGGATTTTCAGGAAGATTTCCTTCTACTAATTTATATTTATTAACATAATTAGAATTATTTAAAGGAATTCCCATAACCTTCAGTACACTTTCTGAAGAATCTATTGTGGTTATTGCATCCAATGAGTAAGTTGCAAATACATCTAAGACACCATTAACTTTACTTATCTCATCTATATCTTCATCTGTAAATCCTAGAGTAGAATATAATGTTAAATCCATAAGATTATAATCATCATAATACTTATCTGCAGTTCTTTTCATATCAACAGGAGATACTTTTATGCCAGAGAAAAAAGCAACACCTAAAGCTATTATTGCAAATATAGAAAAAAATCTTCCTTTTGATTTCTTAATATCTCCAATAACATCTTTCATAAAAGCATTTTTAAACATTACCACTCAATCCTTTCTACAGGAATAGGATTTTCATTTAATGTGATACTTTCAATCATCCCATTTTTCACCTTAATAACCTTATCTCCCATTGGAGTTAATGCAAGATTATGTGTTATTATTACTACTGTCATATTATATTTTTTGCATGTATCTTGTAACAATTTTAATATTGCTTTTCCAGTATTATAATCTAAAGCACCAGTTGGCTCATCACATAATAATAATTTGGGGTTCTTAGCTAATGCTCTTGCTATTGCAACGCGTTGTTGCTCTCCTCCTGAAAGTTGAGCTGGAAAATTATCTTTTCTTTTTTCTAAGCCAACTGCATTTAAAATTTCAAAAGGATCTAATGGATTTTTGCAAATTTGAGTAGCTAACTCAACATTTTCTAATGCAGTCAGGTTTTGTACCAAGTTGTAAAACTGAAATACAAATCCAATATCATAACGCCTGTATGTGATAAGTTCTTTTTCCGAATATTTATTCACCTTATTATTATCTACTATAATTTCTCCAGAACTTGCAGTATCCATTCCACCTAAAATATTTAAAATAGTGCTTTTACCTGCTCCACTAGCACCTGCTACTATCACAAATTCACCTTTTTCAATATTGAATGAAACTCCACTTAAAGCATCAATATTTACTTCACCCATCTTATATGTTTTCTTAACATCTTTAAACTCTATAAAGCTACTCAAAGATATCCCTCACTTTTATATTAAATTTATTTCTTCATCTATTTCTTTATGTGGTATAAGAAACTTAATTGCTTTATTTTCAAGAGAAATACTTAAATTATCATGAATAAAAATTTCTCCATCAACACATATTGTAAACTTTTCTTTAGATCTAACATTTATACTTTTGCACTTTTTATAAATAATATAATCTCTTAATTCATCACTTTCAAGATGTTTTCCTTCTTTATAAAGCTTTATTAATTTTACTAATTTAACTCTTGAAACTTTTTTGATAATACATAAATCAATAAATCCATCATTAACTTCTGCTAAAGGAGCCCCTATATAACCACCACCATAAGATTTTCCATTTGCAATTGCACATAATAAAAAATCTCCATGGATTAATTCATTATTATCTATCATTATATCAAAAGTATTATACATCTTATGAATTAATGAATAAAATATTGAAAGTGTATATGCACCTTGTCCATTTACAAATGGAAATTTTTTGAACTTAACCATATTCTCTGCAACTTTTGCATCAAACCCTATATTACATAAATTTACTGAATATAAACCATTTACATTTAATAAATCTACCTCTTGAGTCTCTGACTTTATATGTCTAGTTATATCATAAAAATTTATTTCTGATTCAAAGTTTTTTACAAAATCATTGCCTGTCCCATATGGAATAACTGAAACGCTTGCATTTTCGTAACCAATAATTCCATTGATTACTTCATTTAAAGTTCCATCTCCTCCACATGCATAAAACCTCAAATTTCCTTCTTCACTTTCACATATATTTTTTACATAATTAGTCGCATCATTTTTTCCTTTTGTTATATAAATTCTATATTCATCATACAAATCTTTAAATATTTCATTTATATCATTACTTATTTTATCTGAAACATTAACTTTACCTGCTTCAGGATTTATCACAAAAAAGTGTTTGTTTTTAGTCATATTTTTTCCTCTCTACCATGATAATGGTTATTTAAAACTGTTCAAAATAAGTATACTATATAAATTTATATTTATCATCATTTTTTATTTTATCAATACCATTTACTACATAAAAATTAAAGCTATATCTATTATACAAGCTTATAGATATAGCTTATTAGTAAATAACATTTTATTTATAAGTAAACATTTAGCTTTGCATTTGATAGCATTAATTTAATTCTATTTTCCTGATTTATTTGAGATTGAGATGGATCATAATCTATAACTACTATATTAGCATTAGGATTCTTTTCTAATATTTTTCTAATGGCCCCTCTTCCTACTATATGATTAGGTAAACATCCAAAAGGTTCAGCACAAATTATATTATTTGCCCCTATGTTTATAAGTTCTATCATATTAGCAACTAATAGCCAGCCTTCTCCCATTTTTACTCCATACCCTATATATCCATCTGCCATTTTTCTAACTTCTTCAAAATCTGTAGGTGATTCAAACTTAGAATACTTTTCTATATTACTATTTATCTTTCTTTGTAGTCTTAAAATGAATTTATAGGCTACCTTTGCAAATTTAGACTTAATAAATCCTCTTTTATATAACTTATAATCTATTATTGAATTTAGTATGCAATAATTAACAAAATCCATAAGTCCAGATTGAACAACTTCTGCATCTTCTTTAACTAAAAATTCTTCTAGATGATTATTACCCATTCTAGAATATTTCATATATATTTCTCCAACAATTCCTACCTTTATTTTTTCTTTTTTATTTATGTCGATATCATCAAAAGCTTTTATAATTATTTTTGAAATTTTTGAAACGTTCATATATTTTATTCCTGAAAAATTTTTATTTAAATATTCTATCATCTCGTCTAATATTTTGTCTGTTTCTCCATCATTAATTTCATACGGCTTAACTTTATTATATAAGCACATAATTAAATCACCATATAGTACAGCATAAACTGCTTTCAAAATTATTGATGGGCTTAATTTTAAACCTGGGTGTTTTTCAATTCCAGTTAAACTTAATCCAATAGCTGGTACCTCTTCAAAACCACTATTTTCTAAAGCTTTTCTAATTAAATGAATATAATTAGAAGCTCTACACCCTCCCCCTGTTTGACTCATAAGTAAAGCAGTTTTATTTATATCATATTTACCACTTTTTAATGCAGAAATAAATTGGCCAATAACTATCATTGCAGGATAACAGATATCATTATTAGAATATTTAAGACCTGCATCTATTATTGTAGATACATCATCTTCTAAAAACTCTATATCAAAACCATAGTCTTTTAAAATTTTATCTAATATTTTGAAATGAATTGGTAGCATATTCGGTACTAAAATTTTATAATTTTCTTTCATTTCTTTAGTAAAAATCTTATATTCATACTTCATAGTTCTCACCTACTCTTAATTGCTTCAACCATACTTCTTATTCTAATTTTTGCTGCTCCTAAATTACTAGTTTCATCTATTTTTAATTGAGTATATAATTTACCTTTATCCTCCAATATTCTTTTGGTTTCATCAGCTGTTATTGCATCTGTACCACATCCAAATGAAACTAATTGAACTAACTGCATATCGTCATTATTAACTACAAAATTTGCTGCATTAAATAATCTTGCTTGATATGTCCATTGATTTAGCATTTTTACTTCTTTATTGCTTTTATCTATTGGTATTGAATCTTCAGTTAATATAACCAACCCTAAAGAGTTCATCATTTTATCTATACCATGATTTATTTCTTTATCTACATGATATGGTCTTCCGGCTAAAACAACAATTAATAAATTATTTTCTCTAGCATACTTAATAGCTTTCTTTCCTCTATCTAGAATATCTATCTTATATTGTCTATACTCTTTAATTGCTTTTTCATAAGCAAACTTTACTTTTTCTTTACTTATCCAATTATAATAATCCTTTAAGGAATTATATAAGTTATCAACTGTACTTTTACTTGAATTTAAATCTAAGTATGGACTTATATAGTTAAATTCTTTTAATTTAGAAATATTATTTTTAATAACTTCTGGATAATAAGCTACAACTGGACAATTAAAACAATTATCGGATATTCCTTCATCAAAATTATATGTCATACAAGGGTAAAATATATTTTTTATATCTTTACTTATAAGACTTTCAATATGTCCATGACTAAGCTTTGCAGGATAACATACTGTATCTGATGGAATAGTATGTTGCCCCTTTAAATAAAGCTTTTTTGACGAATCCTCAGATAAAACTACTTTAATATCTAATTCATTAAAAAACTTTACAAAGAAAGATAAATTTTCATACATATTTAAAACCATTGGAATTCCTATAGTATCCTTTATCCCATCATTATCAGCATATTCCATAATCTTATTATTTTTATATTCATAAAGATTAGGAATATTATTATCATTGTATTTTCCAGTTGGCTTTGAACATCTGTTACCTGATATATACTTTTTACCACCTGCAAATGTATTTATAGTTAAATTGCACTTATTAGTGCATAAACCACATTTAGCACCTTTAGATTCATGATTAAAATTTTTAATACTTTCCTTATCTATAATTTGAGATTTTTCTATATTTTGACTTTTAGCATATAAAGCAGCTCCATATGCTCCCATTAACCCAGAAATATTTGATCTTATTACATTTTGTCCTAATTCAAGTTCTAAACTTCTTAATATAGCGTCATTACATAAGGTGCCTCCTTGAACTATAACATTCTTTCCTATGTTTTTAGTTCTAATAACCTTATACAATGCATTTTTAACAATACTCATCGAAAGTCCTGCTGAAACATCTTCAATAGTTGCTCCATCTCTTTGAGCTTGCTTTACTGATGAATTCATAAAAACAGTACACCTAGACCCTAAATCTGCTGGATGCTGTGCAAATAATCCTAGCTTTGCAAAACTTTCAACATCATATCCCATAGCTTTTGCAAAAGTTTCTATAAATGATCCGCATCCTGAAGAGCAAGCCTCATTTAAAATAATGCTTTTAATTGATTGATTTTCTATTTCAAAACATTTTATATCTTGTCCACCAATATCAAGTATAAAATCTACATCCGGATTAAATCTACTTGCTGCTATATAGTGAGCTAATGTTTCAACTATTCCAAAATCTATCCCAAATCCCTTTTTTATAAGTTCTTCCCCATATCCAGTAACAGAACTTGCTTTTATATTTATTCTATCTCCAAATTCTTTATAAATGTATTCTAATTGCTCTTTTATTATTTTAACTGGATTCCCTTCATTATGTGCATAATAATCATATAAAATATTATCATCTTTATCTATAAGAACTAATTTTGTAGTAGTACTTCCTGCGTCTATTCCTAGATACGCATCACCATTAAAGTTATTTATATCTCTATCTAATACTTTAGCTTTATTATGTCTTTCTATAAAGCTTTTATATTCTTCCTTAGTTGAAAATAAAGGTTTAATATACTTTTTCATATCTACATTTATATTATTAGAATATGATAGTTTTGAAATTAGTTTTTCATATGTATATGTTCTATCTTCATTATTTGAAAATAACGCAGCACCTCTTGCTACAAAAACTTCTGCATCATTAGGTATTATTGCTTCCTCATCCTTTAAGTTTAGATCTTTTATAAATCTTTCTCTTAGTCCCTTGTAAAAAAATAATGGCCCCCCTAAAAATAATATATTTCCCTTTATTTCTCTACCTTGAGCGAGCCCACCAATTGTTTGATTTACTACAGCTTCATAAATACTTGCAGCAATATCTGATTTACTTGCTCCTTGATTTAATAAAGGTTGAACGTCAGATTTTGCAAATACTCCACATCTTGATGCAATTGGGTATATACTATTATATTCTAAGCTAATTTCATCTAATTCTTCTACCGTTATTCCCATTAAGCTTGCCATTTGATCTATAAAAGCCCCTGTTCCACCAGCACAACTCGAATTCATTCTTTCCTCTAACCCATTAGTTAAATAAATTATTTTTGCATCTTCTCCACCTAATTCAATAACAACATCAATATTATTAAATAACTTTTTTACACCAATAGTTGTTGCAAATACTTCTTGAACAAAGGAAATACTTGTATCTTTAGCAACACCATATCCTGATGAACCTGTTATAGAAACTTTTATATCATTATTTATTAACAAATCCCTTATTAATATAATTTCTTCTAATATAGTTTCCCTAACTTTTGTAAGGTGTCTCTTATAAGACTTATATTTTACATTATCATTTTCGTCCAATAATACTAACTTTACTGTAGTTGAACCTGCATCTATACCAAGTCTATATATCACTTAAATTCCCCCCGCCTATATAATTATCTAATATAAACAAGCCCTATAAGTAGTATACTACTTATAGGGCAAAAAAATTATACTAATTTACAACTATCTCTAATAATTAATTTAACTGGCAAAACAATTTTTTTACTTAGGCTTCTTTCATCTTTTATTCTTTCTATAAGAGTATTAAGAGCAGTTTCCCCCATAAAATCAGTAAATACTTTTACTGTTGTTAATGATGGAGATAAGTATTGAGCTGTTGCAATATCATCAAACCCAACTATACTTATATCATCTGGGATCTTATATCCATTTTCTTGTATAGCCTTATAAGCTCCTATAGCCATAGGATCACTTGCAATAAAAAAAGCTGATGGAATATTGTTTAAATTTAAAGCTTTACTCATAAGATTATATCCATCCTCTGGTGTAAAATCACCTTTAAATATCCAATTATCATTTAAATTATCGATTTCATTCATGAAATCTTTATATGTTGCTTCTCTATAATTTACAAGTTCTACACCGTTATTGTTATTATTATGTGGAATAACCTTAGCTCCTATATATCCTATATCCTTATGACCTAAAGAATATAAATATTCTAGTGCTTTTCTAACTCCATATTTTAAGTCCACAACAATTGAATCAAATTCCCACTCATCAGGAGATGAATCTATAAATACTATATTTTGAGATAGTTCCCTAAGTTTTTTAATTTCATCATCTTGGAATATTCCTATAGCAATTATTCCATCTAATCCCTTATAATTTGAGGTATCATCATTTAATATTTTAGTATAGTATAATGATTTAAAATCTATATTGTCTTCAATACATTTTTTTTCTATAGTCATTCTAATAGATAAAAAATATGGATCATTTAATTCCTTAACTTCAGTAAATGAACATATTATGCCAATAGTATGATTTTTAAGTTTACTTTTTCTTTCTTTTATTGTAACGTAATTCATTTCTTCAGCTATGCTTAAAACCTTTTTTCTAGTATCCTCAGAAACGTTTAGAGTTTTATCTAAATTTAAAATACGCGAAACTGTCGAAATAGAAACTCCAGCAGCACTTGCAATATCTTTTATAGTCGCCATTATAATCACCTCCATTATCTTTATAATACTTTATAATCTCTTAAATAACAATTAAAGATGAGGCAAACTTAATTTTAATATTGCCTCACCTTATATCTTATTAATTAATTGTTTCTTTTAAGCTATTTATATATCTTTTCATAGCTTCTTTTCCATCTTCATCCCATTTAAATACTCCACAATGTTCAAGAACTTTTGAAAATACCTTTCCAACTTCCTTTTCTATAATGGAATCCACATTTTCTTTATTTATAGATTGATTATTTCTTTTTATTTCTTCATACCAATTTAAATGAATTTTCATTTCTTCATTATTATAAATATCGTCAGTATCATTAACTAAAGCTAACTTTATAATTTCCAATTCATCTTTTAGTCTAGCTGGAAGTACTGCAAGTCCTAAAACTTCTATTAAGCCTATATTTTCTTTTTTTATATTATGGAGTTCTTTATGGGGATGGAAAATTCCATCTGGATGCTCTTCACTAGTTCTATTATTTCTAAGTACTAAATCTAGAACATAAAATTCTCCGTCTTTTCTAGCTATAGGTGTTATTGTATTATGAGGAATTTCATTAGTGCAAGAATATACATCAACAATAGAATCACTATAATTTCTCCAATGAACTAAAACTTTATCGGCTAGTTCACTTAACTCTATTCTATTTCTTCCCTTTAATCTTAATACAGTTAATGGCCATTTAACAATAGATAATTCAATATTTTTATAACTATTTAAATTAAATTTATAAACATCTTTTGCTTTATCCATTGCAAATTCATAATTTCCCCCCTGATAATGATCGTGTGTAAGAATAGATCCTCCAACTATAGGTAAGTCTGCATTAGATCCTACAAAATAATGAGGGAATTTTTCTATAAACTCTAATAATCTGTTAAAGGTATTCTTTGTTATTTTCATAGGCACATGTTCACCTGCAAAAACAATACAATGCTCATTATAATATGCATAAGGTGAGTACTGTAAATACCAACTTTCATTATTCAATTCCATCGGTATTATTCTTATATTTTGCCTTGCAGGATGATTTATTCTACCTCTATACCCCTCATTCTCCTTACACAATAAACACTTAGGATACTTAGCCGGTGGTAAATTCTTTGCTGCAGCAATGGCTTTAGGGTCTTTTTCAGGCTTTGATAAATTTATAGTTATATCTAAATCTCCATATTCTGTACTTGATTTCCATACTAAATTCTGTGCTATTCTATCAGTTCTAACATAATCACATGCCTTACTTATATTGTATAAATAAGAGGTAGCACTTTCTTTTGATTCTTTATAACGATTGTAAAACTCACGTATAACCTCTGAAGGTCTTGGCATTAAAACTCCCATAATCTTAGTATCTAGTAAATCTCTATATATAGGAGAATTAGATTCTAATATTCCATTATTAAATGCATAATCTAATATATTACCTAGTATCTCAGTTGGAGTATTTAAATTTTCATCCTCTATTTCAAAATCTTCATATTCATCAATATTTAATACATCTAATAAACCATTTCTTATAAATATTTCATCATCTTTAGTAAAAAGCTCATGCTTCAATCCATATTGAATAAGTCTTTTGATTTCCCTATAAATATTCATATCATCACCTACTTATCAAACCCTGTTGGGTTATTCTTATGCCAATTCCAAGCTGAAGCTATTATATCTTCAACATTAGTATATTTTGGGCTCCATTTTAAAGTATTTCTTGCTTTTTCAGCTGAGGCTATTAATCTAGCTGGATCTCCAGCCCTTCTTTCACAAATCTTAGCTGGGATCTCGTGACCAGTAACTCTTCTTGCAGCTTCTATCATTTCTTTAACTGAAAATCCACTTCCATTTCCTAAGTTGAATATATTACTAGAATTTCCACCTCTAAGATGCTCTACCGCAAGAATATGAGCATTAGCTAAGTCTATTACATGAATATAGTCTCTAATGCAAGTACCATCCTCTGTATCATAGTCATCTCCAAAAATAGATATAAATTCTCTCTTACCTAGAGGAACTTGTAGTATTAAAGGAATCAAATGAGTTTCAGGACTATGATCTTCTCCAATACTTCCACTTACATGAGCTCCGGCAACATTAAAGTATCTAAGTGATACATATTTAACTCCATGTGCTATATCTGCCCATTTCATCATTTTTTCCATTGCAAGCTTTGTTTCTCCATATGCATTAGTTGGTTCAGTTCTATCTGTTTCAACTATAGGCATTTTAGTAGCTTCACCATAAGTTGCAGCTGTAGAAGAAAATACAATTTTCTTAACATTATTTGCAATCATAACCTTTAATAAAACTTCTGTTCCATGAACATTATTATTGTAATATTTTAAAGGATTTGTCATGCTTTCTCCAACTAAAGAATTAGCTGCAAAATGAATAACTTCTGTTATATCATTTTCTTTAAATACCTTATCAAGCTCCTCTTCATTTCTTATATCAACCTTATAAAATTTAGCTTTGGGATTCACTGCTTCTATATGCCCAGTTTCTAAATTATCTACAACTATTACTTCTTCGCCTTTATCTACTAACTGATAAACAGTATGACTTCCTATATAACCTGCTCCACCACAAACTAATATCATTTCTATACCTCCTAAATTTCTCTAGTTCCATCGCCTATATTTGCTATATAGAAACTAGCTTCGTATCCTATTTTTTCTTTATACCCTTGCCCTACTTTTTCTATAAAATCTTGAGCTCTATCTTTTTTAACTAATGCAACTGTGCATCCACCAAATCCTGCACCAGTCATTCTAGCCCCTATTGTAGCTTCATGATTCCATGCAAGTTCAACTAATGTGTCTAATTCAATTCCTGTAACTTCATAGTCATCTCTTAAAGAAATATGAGATTCATTCATAAGTTTACCAAAAGTACTTAAATCATTTTTTGCTAGTGCTTCTTTAGCCATTAATGTTCTTTGATTTTCATATACTGCATGTTTAGCTCTCTTAATTCTTATTTCACTATCTATTAAATTCTTATTATTTTCAAAATCCTCTATTGATAATTCACCTAATGAATTTATATTTAGCTTTGTTTTTAACTCTTCTAATGCTTGCTCACATTCGCTTCTACGTTCGTTATATTTAGAATCAGCTAACCCTCTTCTCTTATTTGTATTTGCAATTACTAATATTTCATCTTTTAATTCGACAGGACAATAATTATATTTTAAAGTGTTACAATCTAAAAGTATAGCATTATTCTTCTTACCCATTCCAATTGCAAATTGGTCCATTATACCACAATTAACTCCAACGAATTTATTTTCTGCCTCTTGAGAAAATTTTACTAAATCTACTCTATCTATCTTTAATTCAAATAGGTTGTCCATCATCACAGCTATTAAAAGTTCTAATGATGCTGAGGATGAAAGCCCTGCTCCATTTGGAATATTACCATAAACAGCTATATCAAACCCTATATTTATATCATATCCATGTTTTTTCATCACATCGATTACACCTTTAGGGTAATTAACCCAATCATGGGACTTTTCATAACTAATGTTGTCTAAATCAAATTCAATAATACCTATATCCTCAAAGTTGCTTGAATACATTCTTACTTTTTTATCATTTCTTAAGCTTATAACTCCATAAGTTCCAAAGCTTAATGCACAAGGAAATACATTTCCTCCATTATAATCAGTGTGTTCACCAATTAAATTTACTCTACCAGGTGAAAAAAATGTTTTGCAATTTTCTTTTTCTCCAAATACTTTTTTAAAAGTAGCATTAATTTCGTTTCTCATAACAACTCTCCCAATCATATTTTAGATTTCTTTACAATACTATAATATCACCCCAGGAAAATTTTATCAATATATATTTGATTTTTTTACTAACTTTTTACTATATTTTTCACTTGTTTTACTAAAATGCGAAATATTCTATGTTTACTTATTTAATAAATTTACCTACTTCAATATAAACTTATAAATTAGCAATTGAACCCCTAATAAATATAACTATTTTTCAAGTATAGTCTCATAAAAGTCATCTATAAACAATTACCTAATTTTTCACTTTTCATATTAAAAGAGTATCGTCCAAATATGACGATACTCTTTTAAATTATGATATTTGTGAAGTTTCAAATTGACTATTATATAATGAAGCATAAAATCCTTTTTTGCTTAAAAGTTCATTGTGAGTACCTTGCTCTACAATATCCCCATCTTTCATTACTAAAATTAGATCTGCATCTTTGATAGTAGATAATCTATGAGCAATTATAAAGCTAGTTCTATTTTTCATTAAATTATCCATAGCTTTTTGAATAAGCACTTCAGTTCTTGTATCAACTGAACTTGTAGCTTCATCTAAAATTAATATTTTAGGATCTGCTAAGATTGCACGTGCAATTGTTAATAATTGCTTTTGTCCTTGAGAAACATTACTTGCATCTTCATTTAACTCCATATTGTATCCATCTGGTAATGTTTTAACAAAATGATGAACATGTGCTGCTTTTGATGCTTCTATAACTTCTTCATCGGTAGCATTTAAATTACCATATCTTATGTTTTCCATTATACTTCCGCTAAATAACCATGTATCTTGCAGAACCATTCCAAAAACTTTTCTTAAATCACTTCTCTTAAAATCATTTATATTATGATTATCTAGTAAAATTTCACCACTATTTAATTCATAAAATCTCATTAATAATTTTACAATTGTAGTTTTTCCTGCACCAGTAGGTCCTACAATGGCAACTCTTTGTCCTGGCTTTATTTTACTAGAGAAGTCATTTATTATTATTTTGTCTTCATTATAACCAAAGTGAACATCCTTAAATGTAACTTCACCTTCAATGTCATTAATGCTTACAGGATTCTTAATATCTTCAATTTCTTCCTCTTCTTCTAAGAATTCAAAAACTCTTTCTGCAGCAGCTGCTGTAGATTGAAGTACATTTGCAATTTGTGCTGTTTGAGCTATTGGTTGTGTAAAAGATCTTATATATTGAACAAAAGAAAGAATATCTCCAACTTCAATTGTTTTTTTAACAGCAAGGTATCCACCTAATATAGATACCATAACATACCCTAGGTTTCCTATAAATGTCATTATAGGCATCATCATTCCTGATAAAAATTGAGATTTCCATGCTGAATTATATAAAGTATCATTTAATTTATTAAATTCTTCTACAGCAGCATCCTCTCCATTAAAAGCCTTCATTATATTATGACCGCTATATACTTCTTCTACATGCCCGTTAACATGTCCTAAGAAATTTTGTTGTTCTTTAAAATACTTTTGTGATTTTTTAACTACTAAAGCTATTAATATACCTGATATAGGTATTATTATTATTGCTGCAATAGTCATTGTTACACTTATTGATAACATCATTATAAGAACACCAATTAATGTCGTTATAGATGTTAACATTTGTGATAAACTTTGATTTAAAGTATTACTTACTGTATCAACATCATTAGTAACTCTTGATAAAACTTCTCCATGTGTCATTTTATCAAAGTATTTAAGTGGCATACGATTTATTTTTTCTGCAATTTCTTTTCTAAGATTATATGAAACCTTTTGAGCAACTCCAGACATTATAAATCCTTGAATAAATGAAAATACTGCACTTATTACGTATAATACTAATAATAATGCTATTATATTTCCTATATAAGTAAAATCTATTGCAGCGCCTACTTCTCCTGATACTTTACTTACTAATCCTTCAAATAACTTAGTTGTAGCTTTTCCTAATATCTTAGGACCTATTATTGAAAAAGCAGCACTACCTATTGCAAATATTAATACTGTGATAATTGATATTCTATATGGTTTTAAATATTTTAATAGCTTGCTAACAGTTCCTTTAAAATCCTTAGCCTTTCCGCCACCGACCTGCATTCCACCCATAGGACCACCGAAACCACCATGTCTTTTATTTCTTACATTATTACTCATGACATAAGTTCCTCCTTTGAAAGTTGTGATAAGGCTATTTGCTCGTAAACCTCACAGTTTTCTAAAAGCTCTTTATGAGTTCCAATTCCTACAACTCTTCCTTCATCTAATACTATAATTTGATTTGCATCCTTTATTGTACTTATTCTTTGTGCAACAATTATCATAGTAGCATCTTTAATATTTTCTTTAAGTGACTTTCTAAGAGCAGCATCCGTTTTAAAATCTAAAGCTGAAAAACTATCATCAAAAATATACACTTCTGGTTTCTTAACTAAAGCTCTAGCAATAGATAATCTTTGCTTTTGTCCACCGGATACATTTGTACCACCTTGAGAAATTTCAGTATTATATTTTTCAGGCTTATTATCAATAAATTCTAATGCTTGTGCAATTTGTGCTGATTTTTCTAAATCTTCTGCAGTTGCATTAGGAGAACCATATTTTAAGTTACTTTCTATAGTTCCTGAGAAAAGTACTCCTTTTTGAGGAATATATCCAATTTTATCTCTTAATGATTTTTGATTTACATCTTTTATATCAACTCCATCAATAGTGATTTGACCTTGAGATACATCATAAAATCTTGGTATTAAATTTATTAATGTTGATTTACCACTACCAGTACTTCCAATAATAGCTGTAGTTTCCCCTGGTTTTGCTGTAAAACTAATATTTTCTAAGACATAATCTTCTGCACCTGGGTATTTAAAGCTTACATTTTTATATTCCACATAACCCTTTTTAGAATCCATAAAATTATTAGGGTTTTCTTTATCTTTTATGCTTAAATCTGTATACAGTATTTCACTAATACGTTGAGCAGATACTGATGCACGAGGTAACATTATTGAAATCATTGAAATCATTAAGAATGACATTATTATTTGCATTGCATATTGCATAAATGCCATCATATCTCCTACTTGCATTGTCCCTAAATCAACTTGATGAGATCCTACCCATACAATTAAAAGTGTTAGTCCATTCATTATAAGCATCATCACTGGCATCATTGATGACATTAATCTATTAACAAATAAATTTGTTTTAGTTAAATCCTTATTTGCATTATCGAACTTAACTTCTTCATGCTTTTGAGTGCTAAAAGCTCTAATAACTAACATACCTGTTAGATGCTCTCTAGTAACTAAGTTTAATTTATCAACTAACTTTTGAACTGCTTTAAACTTAGGCATAGCAAATCCAAATAATACACTTACAAGTAATGAAATTAGAATTACACCTACTGCTATAATCCAAGTCATATTTGTATCTGTTCTTAATACTTTCATTACACCACCAATGCCCAATATTGGAGCATAGAAAACTATTCTAAATAACATAACCATAAGCATTTGAATTTGTTGTATATCATTAGTACTACGTGTAATTAAAGAAGCAGTTGAAAATTTATCAAATTCAGCGTTAGAGAATTTTGTAACTTTCTTAAATACATCTCCTCTTAAAGATCTACTTAATCCAGCTGCTATTCTTGCAGATATAAGACCAACAGCAACTGCAGCTGCCATACTAATCAATGCTATTCCAAGCATCTTTAATCCAGAAATAATAATAAAGTTTGTTTGTAGTTTATCTGTATTTATTCCTATTTCAGAATACTCATTTTTAACATATGAGACAGCAGCTTGATCTATCATACTATCCGGCATTTCTTCAAATTTTTCATTTATTGAATCTTTTAAAACATTTAATTGCTCTTTAGGAATATTACTCAAAATAAAAAAAGGATCTGTATCAGCTGGCACAGGCATATTATTTGACATATTTCCAAGTATAGCAGTATCAAAACTACCATTTTCAATTCCATATACAATAAGCTCTGGCTTAGCTAAAATACTATTCAATCTAGATATAGAATCTTTATTTTTTGAATTAAGTTCATATAAAGGTTCTTCATCAAGCTTTGAATAATTTTTTAAATATTTATCAAATTCATCCTTTGAAAGAGTATCTTTATCTAATAATGTATAATTATCTTCTATGAATTTAAAATCATCCTCCCCTATAAATATCGAAAGCTTATCCATTTCACTTTTACGTATTATAGTAGGTACCGAATTTTCTATTCCACCTTGCTGAATACCAATATTTACTATATTAGACATATAATCTGGTAATGATAATTCACTAACAGCTTGAATAAATAATAATATTATTACAGCAATGATAGAACCGATAAATGGTTTTAAGTACTTTGTCAGTTTCATCATTTTATTTATCTCCTTTCAAATCCTGCTTTATTTTTAAGTTAATTATTAGAAATATATATTAATTATATTTTCATAACTATTATATGTCAATAACATTTATAGTTGTATAATAAAAAAAAATAGTTTATAATTAAATTGTTATAAATACTTAGGAGGGACTATATGAATAATAATGAACTACATGATATATCTGATAATTTACTTAATCTATTATTCCAAATACATAATAGATTATTCAATCCAAGCGAAATGGTTAAAGGGGTTTCCATTCCTCCCTCTCATGTGAAAGTAATATTTTATCTCTCACAAAAGAAATCGATGTCAGTATCTGATGTTGCTAAATGCTTAGATATATCTAAGCCAAATATGACTCCAATAATAGATAAATTAATAAGCAATGGGCTTGTAAATAGGTATACAGATCCAAATGATAGAAGAAAAATAAATATAGAACTAACTGAAAAAGCTCATAACCTTCTAAAAAATAAAAAGCGTGAAATAAAAAATAATTTATTTAATAAAATTTCAACTTTAAATGATGAAGATTTATATAAATTAGATGCTTCAATAAGGGAGATGTATGACATATTAATTAAACTAAAAAAATGAGCAATTAATATTGCTCATTTTTAATTTCTATAATTTGTCTATTGATGTTACATCATAGCCTGCTTCATCTATGGCTGCTATTAAAGTATTGTCTTCAACTTCTGTATTAACTAAAGCATTTTTACCTTCTAAGTTAACTTCTAAAATTTCAACTCCACTTATTTCCTCTAATGCTTCCTTTACATGTGCAACACAATGTCCACAACTCATACCTTCAATATTTATTTTCTTTTTCATATTCAAAACCTCCACTTTAATAATTTATCTCGTTATAACTTTATCTAATATTTTCATAATTTCATTTATTTTCTCGTCTCCATCACCACTAATACAGGCATCTTTAACACAATGAGACAAATGATTTTCTAATATTATAAGATTTGCTTTCTTTAATAATGACTGGGCAGCAAAAATTTGATTTGAAATATCAATACAATATCTATCCTCTTCAATCATCTTTATTATTCCATCAATTTGTCCTTTAGCAGTTTTTAAAGATTGTAATGATTTCTTTCTCTCTTCATTCATAATATACCTCCCCCACCCTCTAGGGGTGTATTATAATTAAATTATAATATTTAAAATATATTTGTCAATATATTTAGTTGTATAAATAGTATGTACTTTTAAATATATATTATATTCAAATAAGTTAAGAAAAAAATGTGTTATCGCACAATACGACAACACTTTATTATACTATTTAAAAAAATCTATATCTTCTATCAATCAACTTATAATCAAGATCCGGAGTAGTTTTTCCAAGCTCCTCAAATTTAGATTTTAGAAATTTTCTGTTATAATCTACCTTATCTATATTTCCACCATATAGCGCTGTTAATTCATTATAATAATAAGCAGCATCATAATCACCTAGGATAGAATAACAAACACATAATTGAATACTTGGTATCCAAGTATAATAATCTCGGTTATCTATTCCAAGATTATCTTTTTCATGAATGCATCCCATTGCAATTTTATACCAAAAGATTGCTTGCTTAATTTGTTTCTTGCTTAAAAATATTTCTGCAAGCCTACAGCAAATATCAGCCCTAGGAACATCAAATTCAAAGGACTTCAAAATTATTCCTATTTTCTTTTCTGGTTTATTTGTATTAGTATAGCATTGAATCAAATTAGCTATAGCAGTTTTTACATCTTCCACCCAACCTAATTTAGTATCTAAAAAAGCTTCATATTTTTTTGTAGCTTCCTCATATAAGCCATTATAGTATAGCTCATTAGCATAATAAAACATATCTCTTACGCTAAATTTCTCTCCTTCTTCTTCCATCTTTTTAAAAATGGTCAGATTTCTATCCCCACTAGGTTTAACTTTTCCATGATTTACGGATATATCACTATTTAAACTAATTCCTCCTACTTCTAAATATTCGTGAATTCTTCCTATCCATTTGAAACCCTTAGATCTTTTTACTAATCGATTTCTCTTTAAGGAATAAGTTGTATTACCATTTACATCCCTATTTAAAGAATATTCCATAGTTACAGTATCAACATTTCTATCAAAAGTTTCTTTTAATATTTTGAATTTTTCTATATTATCCTCATCCAAATAGTCGTCTGCATCAAGCCAAAAAATATATTCTTTAGTAGCTTTGCTAAAAGCATAGTTCCTAGCTTTTGCAAAATCATCAATCCACTTAAAACTATATATTTGGCTATTAAAGCTTTTAGCTATATCAACAGTTTTATCCGTAGAACCAGTATCTACAATGATCATTTCATCAACTATATCTTTTACTGAAGATAAGCATCTTGCTAATGTCTTTTCTTCATCTTTTACTATCATACATAAACTTATAGTAATTCTATTTGTCAAAGTTATCCCCCTTTACTCTATTAATATCTTCTATATACTATGATTTAACGAATAATTTTGTTGTAATTTTGCAAAAATATATTTGAATATAATTTTTTGTCTTTTTATATATAAAATTTGACTTTAATTTATTTCTACTCTTTAAATTTAAAAATTTAATGATATAATTATTTAGACATCAATCGGTGCGGGCGGGTGAGGGATAAAGAAAAGAGGTTTTTACAGAAAGGATGGACAAATTATTTAAACTTAAGGAACACAAAACTAATTTTAAAACTGAGCTAGTAGCTGGTTTAACTTCTTTTTTTGCTGCAGTATATATTATTGTAGTTAATGCTAGTATTTTAAGTGATGGAGGTAAATCACAAGAACCACTTATAATTGCAACTGTACTTGCTTCATTTGTAGGATGCTTATTAGTGTCTTTCATGAGTAATACACCACTTGTAATTATGCCTGGTATGGGAATTAATGCACTATTTACTTATACAATTGTACTAAGTATGGGATTATCATTTAATCAAGCATTAGCAAGTGTTGTTATGGCTGGAATATTATTTTTAATTGTTGCTATTACACCTTTATCTAAAATACTAGATACATCTATACCTAATTCATTAAAGGAATCGATAACTATTGGAATAGGATTATTTATTACATTTTTAGGCTTTCAAAAAGGAGGTCTAATTATTTCAGATCCATCTACAATGGTCAAAATCGGATCACTTTCAGATCCAAGGGTAATATTTTTCATAGCTATGTTTTTATTAACAGTAATATTATTTGCTAAAAATATTCCTGGTGGATTTTTAATAAGTATAGTTGTTGGTACTATAGCTGCAATTTTATTAAACCTTGTTGATACAACAGGCTTAAAGTTTTCATTACCTAATTTTAATGAATATAAAGGAATTCTATTCAATATAGATTTAAGTGCATTTTTCACTATTCCTTTTTGGATTTCTACTTTTTCATTAACTTTAGTATTAATTTTTGAAAATATAGGTTTACTACATGGACAAATAAACGGACTTTTAAAAGCTCCTGAAAAGCAAAGTAAAGCATTAAATGCTATAGCAATATCAACAATAACGTGTGGTTTATTTGGAACAAGTCCTTCTGTTTCTACAGTAGAAGGAGCAGCCGGAATAGCTGCTGGGGGAAAAACTGGTTTAACATCATTAATTTCGGGATTACTACTTTTAATATCCTTATTATTTATTCCATTTATAAATTTGATCCCTAATGAAGTAATTGCTCCAATTTTAATTATTATAGGAAGTTTAATGATTAAAGGAATAGTTAATATAGACTTTAATGATATTTCAGAAGCAATTCCATCATTTTTAATTATTGTTTTAATACCACTAACCTTTAGTATAGTAGATGGTATTGCATTTGGATTTATATCATATACAATAATGAAACTTATAACGAAGAAAAAAGATCAACTTTCAATTGTGATGTATATAATTTCATTTGTATTTATAGTATATTTTATACTACATAGTATTTAAAAATATAAGGCTAGGAATTTCCTAGCCTTTAGTCATATCTTTATTAAAATCATTCAAAAAATCTTCTAATATTAATGCTGTAATACCCCAAATAACATAATTCTCATATTTATAAAATAATGATCTATATACTCCCTCTTTAAACTTATAATTCTTACCTCCATTTATTAAATCATAAGGAAAATCTTCTGAGCGATTAGCTATAATCTTACTTTTTTCTATTCTAGGCTCGTTATTTAACAAGTAATCTAATGGAACTAAAAATATATGATCAACTTCATCTTTATTAATATTTATGTTATCAAAATTTTTAATATATCCAACAAAGGGATGTATTAGCAAACTATAATGAGTAACTAATAAATTAAGTGGAGCTATTATTTCAAAATCTTCATTTGATAAACCTAATTCCTCACATACTTCTCTAGTTATAGCTTCCTTTTCATTTTCTTTTAAATCTATCTTACCTCCTGGAAAAGAAATATCTCCTGGTTGACTTCTCATATGCTTTGCCCTAACTTCAAAAACTATATTTAATTTACCCTCTACTTCTACGAGTAATATAGCTACAGAAGCTCTTTTCATTTTTTGCCATCCATTTATATATGGAATATTATTATAAAATTTTTTAATAACATCATTTATCATCTTTATACTCCTTTTATTTCTACCTTAATCCAATATGATTTAACATTTTATTTATATAAATAATTTTTTGTCTTTCTCCAGCTGAAAACATTTAAGCAATTTGATAATTTATTACATATATTGTATAATATTGTTAATATTATACAAGGACGTGATTTTATGAAAATAAATAACTGCTATGAAGCAGCATTAAGAATGTTTGAACTTTCTGAGGAATTAAGTATATTACTTAATGAAAATCAAAAAGCAAAAACAGAAAGAGAAAAAGAAATTTTATCAGGTAAAATTGATAGAGTAGAAATGGACTTTTTAACACTAAAACATTCACTAGACAAGATTCCATATGAAGAAAAGAAATTATCTATTTTTAATTTATAAAAAAGTGAAAATTTATTAGATAAAGCCTCCATAGTATACTCTATGGAGGCCATTTTTTATTCCTTAATTATTTTATCAATAATTTCTATTCTTTCATCACCCAAATATGGATATAGTTTTAATGATATTTTTCCATCTTTATAAACTCTATCTCCATTTGCTTCAACTATTTTCTTAATTTTACTTTCTAAATTTTCATAACTCAGTAAATCCTCTAAATAATTATCTACTAAGTCCTTTAAACAAGTTGCTAATTCCTTTGGATTTCTATATACGGCTCTCATGTTCATCTCCTTAATACTTTTCTATAGTTTTATAAGTTAATTATAAATACTATAAGTGTTTTTTTCTAGTATTATTTTTAAAAAAATTTCATATTTTATTCATCTTGATTCAAAAAACTATATTGAGTCCTATATAAATTATAATAAAAATCTTTTATCGCTATTAATTCCTCTTGAGACCCACATTCTTTAGTTTCACCATTTTCTAATACTATATTCCTGTTACACTCCCTTATAATGGATAATCTATTAACTAATGATGTTCTATTATTAAGAAGTTTTTTATTCCTTTTTGAATCATCATTTTAGTTTGTTTTATCATATTTAATAAAAGGATATATATCCGTTCTTAAAAAATTCTATCTCCAGTAAATAAAGTATTATAAAAATTAAATAAGTTCATGATAGGTCTCTAGAACATTCCACATAAATAGAAAATATAATTAGCATATTCCCATTCCTAATTAAACATATTTATTTCGGAACTTCTTTCTCCTTTTGTTTCATAAACTTTAACTTTCCCATCCTTAGAAATCCATGAAATTGCCTCTTCAGTAAACTCATTTTCTGCTTTAATTGGAATTATTAAATATTCTCCACCTTTTATACTTTCAGAAACTTTTTCATAATTAGTATTTCTTTGTCCCTTTATATAGTCACTAGAATTTAAGCCTTTAGATGCATTTATCTTATGAATCCGTATATCTTTAGCTTCTGATTCGGTAGTCATTATATAAATACAATCCCCTTCTCTATTTACTACACTTATTACAGATCCTTTTGAACTTAAATCTTCTTGTACTTTTTTAATTAAATCTTCTATATCTACATTTTTTTTCTTTAAATGAAGCTTTTAAAATTACAGTATCATCATTATCTTTTATAGTTCTTTGCTTATCTTCTGTTTTATCTTGAATATTAGATTCAGTTTTACTATTAATTTCTTTGTTACTACAAGAGTAAAATGTTGAAACCACTAAAAATAATAAAATAATAATCTTCTTCATATATTTCCTCCTAAGTTTATAAATTTCATATAATTAGTATTCCAAATTTTTTATAAAAAACTTAGTCTACGTTTCAATTAATAATTTTTTATTTAGATAACTTATTTAAAAATATAATTTAATATTATTAATTATAAAATTATATTATATAAATAATATAAATGTTTAAAGTTATTATTTTATAATTACCTACATTTAATAAAGTCAATTAATATCAACTATTGTCATGTATTAGGTTAGATATAAAAGTATAGATTTACTCTAAGAAATGGAGCTATGTTAACTTCATTAACATAGCTCCATTTTCCTTTAGCCAATATTTACTTTCTTTATAATTCGGACAATGTGATTCAACTAATTTCCAAAATTCTTTCGAATGATTCATTTGCTTTATATGACATAGTTCATGAATAATTATATAATCCATAACAAATTGCGGCATAAGAACAAGTCTCCAATTCAATCTTATTTCTCTTCTCGAATTACAACTTCCCCAAAGACTTTTCTGATCTTTTATAATAATCTTACTAGGCCTTATATAAATATTATTAGAAATATCCATTACTCTTTTACCAACAATGTCTAGTGCCATATTCTTATACCAACTTATTAATAATTCATCAATATACTGTCTATTTAAGTCTTTACTATTTATGATTATATTACTATTATCCCTAAATATCTTATCTTCATGTGATTTATTTATTATTAAATTGTAATATTTTCCTAATAAGATAGCTTTATTATCAATAGAACTTTCTTTATTCATCTTATCTAGAGATTTTAATATCCAATTAGCCTTTCTAATAATTAAATCATCAATATAGTTATAATCTACTCCTAAGGGTGCAAGTACTTTTATTTCTCCGCTATTTTCAATCTTTATAGAAATATTTTTCTTTTTCTTAAAAATTAATACATATTCAATAGTTTGATTATTTAAATTAACTTTTCTATTCATATAAACAACAATAATTTATTTTATAGATTTCTTTGGATTTGGTAAGAAACTAAAGAAAATCACTACTGATAATATTAATAATATAAAGCCTAATATATACATCCCAACATAACCAAACTTTCCTTGAATTAAGCTATAAATAGATGGATATATAAAATTAGAACCCCCAGTACTTAATACAGATAGTACTGCAAAAGAAGTAGCAACTAAATGCTCATCTAATATTTCTCTTAAATATTTAAATAAGAAACTTAAATATAATCCATACATTATTCCATGAAGCTGATCTCCTAAAACTATAAGGAAAACACTTCCGCTAGAAAATAATAGGACTTTAATTGCAGCTATTGATAAAGCAATAGTAAGACACTTTTTGCTATTAGAATTGCTTAAATACTTAGCAATTATCATAAATGTAAAGAATTCAATTACAACCCTAAAACTTATTGATGCACTATATATCTCATTTGCTTTATTCACATCACCAACTATATCCACTAAGTAAGAAGAATAAGCAAAGTCTAAGCCCATATAGCTCCCCATACCTAGGAATACTACTATTATAAGAAATATAATATTCTTATCTTTAAATAAATCTTTTATTCTTGTATTATTTTGTTTCTCATTTATTTCTATATTATCCTTAAACTTTAAGATTATAACTAACATCATTGCACTAACCATAAGTAGAGCTAAAATATGTAATATCCTATATCCAAATTTATTTATTATAATACCTGCAATAAATACTATAAATGCATATCCTATAGATCCCCATTTTCTTATATCTGAAAATTCATATCCATTTCTTATTGATAATTCTTCAATATATATTTCAAATATTCCTGCTACTGATCCAAGTAAAGAGCCATATATAGGAGCAAATATTATTGATAAATTCTTATTTATAAACATAAGTCCTACTATAGATATAAAAACGCTAACTAAATAAATTAATATAAATCTATTTTTATTTTTTACTTTAGAAAATCTATTAGATAATATAGGTTGTGCAACTAAAGTAAATAATGCTCCTATTGATACTACTCGTCCGACCTCTCCTAATGATAAACCAATTTCTTGATTTAAATAAGGAAAGTAAAAAGTTGTTAATATACTAAAAACTCCAAATGTCAAGAAGGTAGTCATACTATAATACTTCTTCATTTGTATTACCTCCATTTTATTATTACTACCTGTAAATTTTATCATTTGTAGATAGTAATGTAAATAATAAGCATTTAATAAGCAACAAAATGCTATCTTAGAAATCTAAGATAGCATTTATATTATTTACTATTTATTGCTCCATAATCCATGTAAGTTACAGTATTCTCTAACTCTATCTACATTACCACTTACTTTAAATGTAGCTTGTGGTTTTTCACCTGGATTTAATTCTTTTCTTAAAACTTCACCATCAGTAGTTATAACTTCTACCCATTGAATGAAATGCTCGTCCACCATTGGATGCTCAACTTCTCCAACTTTAACTAAAAGTTCTCCATCTTTTTCTACGGCTACTGGTATATGTTTTTCTACAGCCGCATCAACAGTGTTTTCATTTAATAAAGTCATTTGCTTGCCACAACATACTAAAGTCCCCATTGCTTCATTTAAAACCTCAACCATTGATCCACACACTTCACATTTATATACTTGTAATTTCTTTACCATAAAACTCACTCCTCATTTAATAAATATTTATGATATATATTTTACTATACTTTTCCCATACTTACAAATTTTTCTTATAACTTTAAAGCGTCTTCTGCTAATGTTCTTACATAATTATACTCATTTACTTCAAAATACTCATAATATATGCTTATTCCCAAACCTTCCACTAGATTATTTAATCTATTTGCTAAAACTTCGGTTCCCGGACTTACTTCATGCTCTCTACCATTTAAATATTCTACAAGCATTAAATTTGAAACATATACTATAATGCTAGTAGCATTATTAAATTTTGATATTTCATATATCCCTTGCAAAATAGCATAGATTTGTGCCTCTGAGCAAGTACCTACTCCTACATTTCTTGAAAATGAAATTTCCTCTCCATGATCACTTAAAATTACTCCACCAATTCCAATATCACTTTGAAAATTTCTTGTATTTTTACATTTACCATTTACATAAAGTCTATACTTCATATATCCTCCACTTATAAACTTATATACTATAAAAATATTCTAAATATAAGTTTATTATTCTATAATTGATATACATAATATAGAAATTTTAAAATTAATTATAATATTCATACTTATTTAAAAGTTACGCTTGATATAAAACTATATTATAATGAAATAATTATTATTAACTTAAATTTTTATTCTATTTACATTTTTATATCTATCATTACTTTATTTATATAAATACCTAATTTAATCCCTTAATGTTATATATATGAATCTATACTATGAAACTAATTAATTGCTTTTTTAATTTTTATTTTTTATACTAAATAATAAATAATTAATATTATGGAGGATTTTATGAAAAGTTTATTAAATAGAAATGATACAATTGGACTAATATCCTGTTCCAATGGCTTAGATGTAAATATGAAAGAGAAAATAGACGAATTAATAACTATATTATCATCTATGAAAATTAATGTTATAACATCGAAAACATTGTTTAAAGATAGTTCCGGGATGACATACGATCCTAAAATAAGAGCAAAAGAACTTATGAATTTATATATTAATGAGGATATTAAGATTATATTTGATTTATCCGGTGGAGATTTATGTAATGAAATTCTTGATTATTTAGATTATGATATTATTTCAAAATATGAGAAACCTTTCTTTGGATACAGTGATTTAACTGTAATCTTAAATGCATTATTAAAACAATCAAATACTGTTAATTATAATTATCAATTAAGAAATCTTATAAGAGAAGATTCTATAAACCAAATTAATAATTTTAAAAACAGCATTTTAGAAGGAAACTCTGATTTATTTAACTTTAATTATAAATGGATTCAAGGTAGCTCTATGTCTGGAACTGTTATTGGAGGCAATATTAGATGCTTCTTAAAGTTAGCTGGGACAAAATTCATGCCAGATTTTAAAAATAAGATACTTTTTCTTGAAGCATTAAGTGGAGATATTAATAAAATAACAACTTTTCTAACTCAATATAAACAAATCGGAGCCTTTGATAATATAAATGGAATTTTATTAGGAACATTTACTGAATTAGAAAAGGATTCATCATCTCCTAAAATTGAAGATATACTTATAAAAATACTTGAAAATCCTATTATTCCTATAGCTAAAACAGATGAATTAGGCCATAGTTCAAATTCTAAATGCATAGGTATAGGAAAAAGTTTATACTTAGACTAGTCTTTGCTTATAATTAGATTTCTTGCAATAATATTCCTTAAAGTATATAATTTTAACAAGGATAAACAATATTGTTTATTATAAGTATTCCAGTGAGGTGAAATTATATGTTAAAAGAAGAATTAAAAAAGAATGAAATAGCTGCTATGAAAGCTAGGGATAAAGCTACTGTTAATGTTTTAAGATTAGTTAATTCAGAAATCAAAGCTTTTGAAGTTAATGAAAGAAAAGATATTTCAGATGAAGATGTTATAAAAATTATAGAAAAACAAATTAAACAACTTAAAGAAGCTCTTCAATATGCTATACAATTAAATGATAATGATAAGATTGAAGAAGGAAACTTTGCAATCAATTTATTAACACCATATCTTCCAGCACAATTAAGCGAAGAAGAAGTTGAATCTATGCTTAAAGAAATAATTACAAACGGTAATTATGGACCTAAAGACATGGGAAAAATAATGAAAGAAATAATGCCAAAAGTAAATGGTAAGTTTGATAGATCAAAAATTAATCCTATGGTAAAAAATATATTAGGATAAATAAAAACCTCTCGCTATGAGAGGTTTTTATTT
>NZ_JH815222.1:1370444-1379785 GCF_000158375.2 Clostridium sp. 7_2_43FAA | reverse complement strand
ACCTCTCGCTATGAGAGGTTTTTATTTATATTTAATTCAACATATGAACAAATGTATTTGGAAATTCATTTTTCAATGTTTCAACAAGTTTTACTGCATTACATTTATTGTACTGCCCAATCATTATTCCTTCCAAAACTATAGGTAAGTTTACTCCAGATAATATAGTAAATCTATCATAATCATATATAGAATTAATTAAGGATAACCTAAAATTACTTTCTAAAAATATATCACAAAATACTATAATATCTTTATAACAAGTTAACTCCGATAAAGCTAATTTAATTTTATTCTCTAATTCATAATTACTATCTTTATCTAGAAAGTCAATTGCCTTAACATTTGAATAAGTTTTATCAACTAGTTTACAAGCACTATATATGCCTGTTGCAAATTCACCATGCCCAATAATAATAAAACCTATCAATTAGTCACCACCAGTTTTATTAATACTTATATTAATATTATATGCTTTTTTATATAAGAGTTGTTTAAAACTAATAATTATTTTATTTACCTTCTGCCTTATCTAACTTTTGATTATAAATATACATATAATAAGATGAAGCAAAAATAATAAAATATCCAATAAAACTTAGTGTATCCGGTAATACTCCAAATACTAAAAAGCTTATCATGGCTGAAAATAAAATATTTGAGTAATCAAAAATAGATATTTCTTTTGCTGGAGCATATTTATATGCAATAGTTATACCAAATTGTCCTATACTTGCAAATAAGCCCGCCATTAATAAATAAAAAAATTGCTTAATACTCATAGGAGTATATACTGCCATCATAAAAGGAAAAATTACTACTAAAGAAAATAATGAAAAATAAAATACTATTGTATAATGTTTTTCTCTTCCTCCAAGTACTCTAAGACAAGTATAAGCCCCTGCTGCAAAAATTGCACCTAGTATTCCCATAAAAGCAGGAATCATATCTAAATTAAAACTAGGTTTTATTATAAATAATGTTCCGACAAAAGCTATAATAATTGCTATAAATTGTTTGAAATTTATCTTTTCACTTAAAAATAATGCTGAAAAAATAATTACAAAAAATGGGCTTAATTTATTTAACATATTTGCATCTGATAAAACTAGTTTATCAATTGAATAGAAATTCAAAACTATTCCTACTGTTCCTAAAGCTGATCTTAATAATAATACCTTCTGATTTTCCTTTTTTCCAAAAAAACTTTCTTTATTCTTTATTATAAAAAATAAAGCTACTATGCAAGATACTAAATTTCTAAAAAATGTTTTTTGAAATGAAGGTAAATCGCCTGCTAATTTTACAAAAGCAGACATTACTGCAAAACCAAAGGCGGAAAATACTAAGAATAAGATACCTTTAGTTCTATTACTTAAATTATTCATATGATAATCACTCCTTACCTATATAATACCATATTACTATTATATTATAAAAAATTTAACACCTCAGAGCATCATTCTCTAAGGTGTTCTATTACTACTTTATTTCATTAATAAATTCTTCTTCTGTTTCAGTTTCAATATATTTTCCGTTAGCATATCCAATTATAAGGCCATCTCTTCCGCCACATTCACCTATGCATCCTACTTCTACATTATCTTTTCCAAACTTTTCTTCTAACTTTTCTATATCTATTCCTGAACATACTGGACAAACTGATATCATTTTTTATCTCCTTTTAACTTTATTTATTTATTAATATAATTATATTAATAATCATTCTTATTTACAAACTTTAATTATTTAAATTAATTTTATTTATCTAATAAAATCTTTAACTTTCTTAATATTAATCGAATTTTTACAGTTTCCTATTTTATAAAATTAAATTTTCTTCAATAGTATTTAATAAAATCTTTTTCATATTTTTTATAAATACAATATCCCCAATTTTATTACTGTATATATCTAATTTATAATCACATACTGATTTTTTTCTTTGAAAAGGATTTTCTCTAATTTCTACAGATTGTAAATATTCTTGTTTAATTAATGTTGTAACTTTTTCGATGCCTCCACTACTAGCTACTAATAATTCTTTACTAATACCTAAAGATGTATTTTTATAGTTTAGGAATCCTAAAAATATATTAAGTAAAATTAAGATAAAAAATAATATTAATTTAATTATCAAATAAGATTTGGGAATTACAAAAAATAAAGGAATTATAACAAAAATAATTAATATATTGGTTCTTTTTATTATAAACCTACTTAGAACATCTTTAGTAGGCTTGTTAATTTCTCCATCAAATTCAAATGTAGGTAGTATTAAATTTAATGTTGAGTTTATAAACTCCCTATTAGCCACAGGATAAAGTATAGCCTGTTCGTTTTGTTCATCTCCATATCCTACTGTTACAACTTCTATTTGAAATATCTTAAATAATTGTTGTAATAAATTCTGCTTATATCTTATTGCATATATCTTATTTCTTGGAATTGAATATTCCTTTACTGTTAATAATCCATATTTAATTTTAATATCATTCTTATCATTAGTTAAAGTAAAATTGTAAAGTCTAATCATTTCAAATATCATAAATATAATACTTATAAATATATATATAAACATAAATAATAATATTACCATTCCTATAGACTTAACTAATCCAATAGAAAATAACCTTTCGATTTCAACATTTTCTACAATATTATTAGTGATAGAAAATTTAAAGGTTTCTTCTAGATTTTTTAGAAAATCACCTATAAAAAATATTCCACCAACTGCCCATAAAATCTTTGACTTACTTATTGAGTATAAAAATATTTCTTTAAATGATATAGTTTTACTAAATGCTTTATTTGTAGGAGATTCAATTTTCTCTAAGTCCTCATATACACTTTTGATATTTATTCCATTTATAAAATCTCTAATTTTATAAGCTTCTTCTTTATTTATCTTTATTTTTATTTCTTGTCCAACTTCTTTTACAGCACCAGTATCAACTTTTAAAGTGCATATATTAAACATTCTATCAATAATATTTTTATTTATATCTATGGTATTTATTTTATTAAAAGGTATCTCTAGTTTCTTTTTATTTATTATTCCACTTTTATATATTAACTCATTATTATTAATATAGAACTCTATCATTATCCATTTTAATATAGAATTTATAACACATAGTAATATTAATATGAGAACCCCATATATTCCTCCTTCATCAAGGTTAGCAAAGCATAATACTATAAATACAAATAATCCTTTTATTGATTTTACAACTTCTTCAAAGATAAAACATATATGATTTTTTTTATATTCATTTAATTTAATCATAATTTTCTAATTCCTTATCTGATAAAATATTTACATTAGAATTATTTATTTCTTCACTAATTTTAGTTTTTATAGCCTCCTTTAAATATTCACTTATTTCCTCTGCTATTTTGCAATCAATATTTGGTATTTTATGTTGTCCACCAGCAGTGAAAATACTTATATCATATAGACCTAAAATTTTATTTATTGGCCCTTGGTTTAATTGAATATGTTGAATTCTTATTATTGGAATTATAACTTTTCTTACAAAGTATATACCTTCACTAAATTCAATTTTATCATTTGTTATTTTATATCTCCATTGCTTGTATTCAATTGTTGGAGATATAAAAGAATTAATTAAAAGTATAATTATTATAATAAAAATAGACATATTAAAAATAAATCTTATTTTATTAAAATCATTTATTACCTTTGAAAGAAATATTTCACCTGCTATTAAAATTATGCTAATAATAAAAGTAGATATTAATCTTGCTATAATCCATGATTTTATAGCCTTTCCATTCAGCTTTTGATATTCCTGCATTATTGTTTCCCCCATTTATATAATAAAATTTCTCTAATCATTATACCATCTATATAAATTACTTTTAAATAAAATATGTAAATTTAACTATTTTGCAACTATTGTTATCATAAATACAAAACAAAAAACAGATCTTTATATAAACTTGATCACTATAATAAGAGTTTTTATTCCTTCAACTACATATTATAAAATGTTCATTTAAATAAGATCTGCTTTTATAAATTATATTTACTTTTTTAATTAAATTTAGCTATTATTTATTAACTTAACCGTATCTCTAGCAATCATAAGCTCTTCGTTAGTTGGAATTTCATAAACTTTTACTTTTGAATCTTTAGTTGATATTTCTTGAATTTCACCTCTTACGGCATTCTTCTCATCATCGATATTAAATCCTAAGAATTCAAGTCCATTTAAGCATTCTTTTCTAGTTAAAGAGGAGTTTTCTCCTATACCAGCAGTAAATACTATAACATCTACTCCACCCATAATTCCTGCGTATGCTGCAATTTGAGCCCTAACTTTATAATGAAATATATCTAGTGCAAGCTTTGCTCTTTCATTTCCTTTATTAGCTGCCTCAATAACATCTCTAAAGTCTGAAGATACTCCTGAAATACCTAAAACTCCAGATTTTTTATTTAGTAATTCATCTATATCACTAATTTTATATCCATGTTGTTCTGAAAGGAAACTAATAACTGATGGATCTATACTTCCTGATCTAGTTCCCATCATTACGCCTGCTAAAGGTGTAAAGCCCATAGAAGTATCTATTGATTTTCCGCCCTTTACTGCTGCTAATGAACATCCGTTACCTAAGTGACATGTTATAATCTTTAAATCCTTTATATCTTTTCCCATTGCATCTGCAACTTTTTGAGATACATATTTATGTGATGTACCATGGAATCCATATTTTCTTATACCATACTTTTCATAAAGTTCATACGGTAGTGGACATATATAAGCTTCCTTTGGCATAGTTTGATGGAATGCTGTATCAAATACTGCTACCATTGGTGTATTTGGCATAAGTTCCATGCAAGCTTCAATACCAATTATATTTGGTGGATTGTGAAGTGGGGCAAGTGATATACAATCTCTAATTGAGTCTAATACAGTATCATCTATTATAACTGAATGAGAATACTTTTCTCCTCCATGAACTACTCTGTGTCCAACAGCAGCAATTTCATCCATTGATTTAATAACACCATAATCTTTGTTAACCAAAGCTTCTAAAACTAATTTAATAGCTGCTTTATGATTTGGCATAGATTCTTTAATAATATATTTATCTTTTCCTTCAACCTTTTGAGTTAATATAGAACCCTCAATTCCTATTCTTTCTACTAATCCTTGTACTAAGGAATTTTCTGTTTCCATATCGATTAATTGATACTTTAAAGATGAGCTTCCGCAATTGATTACTAAAGTCTTCATAATAATTCTCCTTTGCATTCATTTGTTTCACTATTTATATAATACACTAAAAATCTATATATTCAAATTGATAGATTTTTCTATATATCTTAAATATCTTAGATAAATTTGAAAAGGGCTATATATTCAGCCCTTTCCTCTATTTTCCTGAAATTTCTACACTATTTAACTTTATAGCTAATGGCATTTTATAAGAATCTAAATTTTGAACTTCTTTGGATAAAATAAAATCACTTTGAACATCCCTTATATTAGCAGATAGTGATCCTCCAGTTAAAGGAATTAAATTATCCCCATCTTTTAATAAGGCAAGTCTAATTTCTCCAAAAAAATCTCCTGTTAATGAATCCATCTGGAAATCCGAAAATTTTATAATATGAAGATCTCCATTATTGATCATATCATTAAATGAGATATTTCCTCCTGATATTATTGCACCATCGTATTCTCCAACTGGCTCTAAATTTAAATAGTTCATAAATCTAGAAGATCCATATATACTCTTTAATTTACAATTATCAATTAAAGTTCTATCTATTAATTTAACACCTTCATTACTAAACGGTACGCTAGATGTTAGTTTAATGTTTATTTTATCTCCTTTTATGTCATTTCCTTGAACACTACTATTTATTTTAAAATTTGAGTATCCTTGATAAATCATTGAGGCTTCAGAGTTCTCTAGATAATAACTTAATAATGTTTTTACTTCTTCACCTGATAAAATCACATTATAAGAACCTGTCTTCGGTGGACTTAAACTCTTTTCTCTATAGCCGGTATTTAAAATAGATTCTTTAACTTGTAAAGCTAATTCATCATCTTCTAAATCATTATATCTAAAGCTATTATATAACTCTACATCTTCTTTATCTATCCATTGAGTTACATATTCCCCATTAGTACTATACTTTATATATTCTATATCAGTTCCGTTAGATCCTACTATTTTCTTCCTTACCTTTTCAACAAAAATTTCTGCTGAATTAATAAATCCTTTATCTATATTATTATTTTTAAAAAGTGCTTTTCTTAACTTAATTGCACTCTCTTCTAAAGTGCTTTCAGAAAGTTTGCTTTTAATTAAAATCTTTTCATTTTTACTTCCTCTAGGTAAATCATAATATTTATTTTTTACTAATGAGGCAATATAATATCCTTCTCCAATAGCTTTATCTATTTCTTCTTTAGTCATTGAAGGATATATAGTTAATGTAGTATCTCCTTTAAAATTTTCTCCATCTTCATTGAAATTATTAAATATCTTTACTGAATAATTTAATAAATGCTTTGATCTCTTCATATCAAGTGAATCTTTTATAAAGTAAAGTTCTACATCTTCAAATTCAGTTTCTGAAATTATATATTCTTCTATCTTATGTGTCTTCAATAATTCTTTAATTAAATCTATCATACAATTCACCTCTATCCTAGTCTAGCCTTACATTTTATATAAGGTCCACCTGCCGAAACTTTAACCCATTCCTTGTATCCTTTTCCACAGTATCCTGTACCACTAGTTCCAAACTCACTAGATATCATTGAAATAGATTTTAATAAATCTGGAACATAGCCTGTAATTATTATAGGCGAAAAGATATTTCCTGTTAATTTGCCATCCTTTATTTCTTTTCCTACATTTGCAATACATTGTATTCCCCAATTTTTCGGATCTTCCATTCCACTTTCTGCTGAATCTATTAAAAATCCATACTTTACTGATTTTATCATTTCTTCTACAGTACTATTCCCGTATTCAATATAAGTATTTGTCATTCTTGAATAAGCTTTTCTATCAAAACTTTGTCTTCTTCCATTACCAGTAGGCTTTTCATTTAAAGCTAAAGCTGTTAAGCTATCATTTATTCCTGTTTTTAATACACCATCTTTAATTATTATAGTATCACAAGCCATATTTCCTTCATCATCAAAGAAATAAGATCCAGTTTCTTCTATAGATGCAGCTCCATCATGCATTGTAACTATATCTGATGCAACATATTCTTCCATAAAGTCTTTAGACTTTGCTCTGTCTTTTAAGAACATATCCATTTCTACACCATGTCCAAAAGCTTCATGTACTATTAATCCTGTTATATCTGGAGTGCATATAACATCATATTCTCCTGGAACTATCTTTTTTGCACTTAGTAGTTTCACTGTTTCATCAACAAGTTCATTTGCAATACCATTCATATCATTTAATAATTCTCCACCTTTAGCCCCTGAAAAAATTCTTGTTCCAATTTTATTTCCATTATCATCAGCAGCTATACAAAGGCACATCCCATTTCCCCACATTAAACTTTGTTCTAAGTCTTTCTTGGAAGATAAAAATATCTTATTGACGTTCATATATTCATAAAACACCCTAAAATCTACTACATTTTCACTTAATGATAATCCTTCATCCTTTATTTTTGATAGTGATTCTAATATGTTTTTATCACCAATATCTTTAGGATGAAGTTTTATTTCTGTTCCTTTAGAGAATTTTACCTCATCTTCATCTATGACTTTATAAATATTTATATTATCATCAAGAGAATTTTTTGAATTCTTTTTTATTTCTTCGATTATGCTATTAAAATTTTCTTTATTAATATAATTAAAAGCATACTCTGAATAATTTACACCATTATAAACTTTTACAACAAAACCTCTTTCTATAAATGCCCCATCATTTATACTTACTGTATTTTTAGATACAATAAACTTCTTACCAAAAGAATCTGTTGCCAAAATTGATACATATTTAAATTCTTTTAGCAATTCTTCTAAAAGTTCATTTAAAACAGGTTTTATATCTTTCAAATATTTACTTATTTCTAATTTCATATTATAGCCTCCTTTTTCATTAAGTTTATCATTAATAAATATATCAGTCCATATTATGGAATAAAAATATTAGTATTAAATACAAATTAAATAAGCACATTTTTGTTTGAAAATACAATTCTTATATAACTTATATATTAATTAAAGGATTTATGAATTATTAAAAGAAATAAATAATATATAACTTAATGGGAGGCTTATATATGTTTAAAAATTATATATTTGATTTGTATGGAACTTTAGTTGATATAAATACAAATGAAGATTCTCTGATACTTTGGGAAAAATTATCTCTATTCTATTCATATCAAGAGGCAAATTATTCTAGTAATGAATTAAAAGATAAATACATGCAATTAGTAAATACTAAATTAAAGTTAAATACAAATACAAATTATCCTGATTTCAATATAGAAGAAATATTTAAAGAATTATTCAATAAAAAGGGGATTTTCCCAAGTGCTGACACTATTAAAGATACAGCACAAATATTTAGAGTATTATCAGTAAATAAATTATCTCTTTATAATGGTGTTATTGAATTATTAGAGTCACTAAAATCTAAAAATAGAAATGTATATCTGCTATCTAATGCTCAAAAAGTTTTTACTCTTTACGAAATGAAGTTACTAGACATAGATAAATATTTTGATGGAATACTGTTTTCTTCGGATTTTTGTGTATGTAAACCTGATAAGTTTTTTTATAATTCATTAATAGAAAAATATAATTTAGATCCAATGGAGAGTATAATGATTGGAAATGATTATACTTGTGATATACAAGGTGCAAAAGAAGTAAATTTAAACACCTTATATATTCATTCTAATTTGTCTCCCAATTTAGTTCATGAAATTGATAGTAATTACATAATATTAGATGGAGATTTCAATAAAGTTAAACCCTTAATATGGGACAGTAGTTAGTTTTGTGTAAAAACAAAACTAACTACTGTTTTTTTGTATGAACAGCTGGTGGTTTTGGAATAATATACTATATAAATTTAGGAGGAAAAATTATGACAAAGAATATTAATACCAACTTTGATTACAATGAGGAAGTAAAGAAATGTAAAACTATTGATGATGTTATGGGGAAAAATGGGCTTATTCAGAAGCTTGTTAAAGATGTTCTTGAAAATATATTAGAAGGAGAAATGGAAGAACATTTAGGTAGAAATAAATATGAAAGAAAAGAAACTCCATATGAATTAAAAAAGAACTATAGAAATGG
>NZ_JH815222.1:1340163-1370344 GCF_000158375.2 Clostridium sp. 7_2_43FAA | reverse complement strand
GCAACAATGGAGATATTAGAAAAATGGACCCAACCTATACATAATTGGGGAGCTACGCTAGCGGAGCTTTCAATAGTATTTGAAGATCAATTAAAAGATGAATTAGCTTAGAAGCTTGTACTTTTTATAAATTATATGCATACTATTTGATTTTTTTGAAATACTAAAAAAGGTAATAAGAAACATTATTAGTATTTCTTAAATATAAAAAAATATTACTGGAAATGAAAATTTCCAGTAATATTAAAACAATAAAAATAATAATTACACAGAATTATCTATTCTCTCCTTAATATTAAAATAAAAAAGAAAACTTATAAAGTTTATTAATTCTTTATAAGTTTTCTTTTTTTGTAAGTAATTATATTAATATATTTGGTAATCTATTTTTTAATTCCTCTAGATCTGAATTATTTCTTTTAGCATAATCTTCTAATTGATTGTAATCTATTTTATAAACATCAAAATATTTAGCTTCACTATTTGCAAAATATAACCCACAAACTGATGATGGAGGATCCATCATATTACTTTCCGTAACTTTTACTCCAGTTGCTTCTTCTCCATTTAATAACTTAAATATCTTTCTTATTTCTTTTTGATCCTTTATTGATGGATAACCTACAGCTGGTCTTATTCCCCTATACTTCCCAGAAAGTAACTCATCATAATTTAAATTCTCATTACTTGAATATCCCCAATAGCTCTTTCTAACATCTAAATGCAATTTTTCTGCAAAAGCTTCTGCTAGCCTATCACATATAAAGCTTAAAAGCATAGAATTATAGTCATCTCCATTTTCTCTTAAGTTATTAGCATACTCTTTAGCCTCAGTTCCACTTGTTACTAAAAATGCACCAATATAATCATCAATTTCTAATCCCTCCGGAGCTATATAGTCGCTTAAAGAAAGGTTTATATTATTTTTATTTTTCTTTTGTTGTCTAAACATATTAAAAGTTTCTATTAAATTATTATCTTTATCAAAAATCCTTATATCATCTTCAGCAGAACTTGCTTTAAATAACCCAAATACTCCTTTTAGTTTCACTATTTTGCTATTTTCTAAATCATCCAATAATTTATTTGCATCATAATATATTTTGTTGGCTTCTTTGCCATAGCTATTGTCTTCTAAAATTTGTGGAAATTTCATTTTCATTCCCCAAGCTGAAAAAAAGAAACTCCAATCTATAAAAGGCCTCAAATCTTTTATAGTATAATCATAAATTTCTTTCACACCTAAAAAATTAGGTTTTTTAATAAGAGTATTTTTCCAATCTATTTTTAATTTATTTTTTCTTGCTTCTTCTAATGAAATAAATTCAAGTTTTACCTTTTCATAATTTTCTCTTTGTAACCTGTAATCCTCTTTAGTTTTCTTTATAAATTTATCTTTTTCTTTTGATACTAATATCTTACAAATTTCAACAGTTTTAGATGCATCATATCCATATATTACTGGTCCACTATAATTAGGATCTATTTTTAATGCTGTATGAACTTTAGATGTAGTTGCACCACCAATTATAAGTGGAATATTTAAATTTCTTTTTTCCATTTCCTTTGCTACTGTTATCATTTCACTTAAGGATGGAGTTATCAATCCACTTAACCCAATTATATCAACATTTTCCTTAATTGCTTTATCTATTATTTCTTCGCACGGAACCATGACACCTAAATCTATAACTTCAAAGTTATTACAAGATAAAACAACTCCAACTATATTCTTTCCTATATCATGAACATCACCTTTTACAGTAGCTATTAATATTTTTCCATCCCGAGTAAACTCACCATCTTTTTCACTATTTATATACGGCGTTAGGTATGAAACTCCTTTTTTCATAACTCGTGCTGATTTTACTACTTGAGGCAAAAACATTTTTCCATCTCCAAAAAGTTCTCCTACTTTTTTCATTCCATCCATTAAAGGGCCTTCTATTATATCTAAAGTCCTATCATATAAATTTAATGATTCTTTTAAATCTTCTTCTATATAATTAGTAATTCCTTTGACTATAGAGTATTCTAGTTTTTCTTTGCAAGTTAAGTTTCTCCAATCCTCTTTACTTTCCCCGCCTTCTCTTAAATCATTTTTATATAAAGTAGCAGCTTCTAAAAGTTTTTCACTTGCATCTTCAGAACTATTTAAAATAACATCTTCAACTAATTTAAGTAAATCTTTTGGAATATCGTCATATATCTGAATCATACTTGGATTCACAATCCCCATATCCATACCATTTTTTATAGCATGATATAAGAAAACTGAATGCATAGCTTCTCTTATTTTATTATTACCTCTAAAAGAAAATGATAAATTACTAACTCCACCTGAAACCTTAGAATATGGTAGATTTTCTTTTATCCATTTAGTTGCATTTATAAAATCTAAAGCATAGTTATTATGTTCTTCAATCCCTGTTGCTATTGCTAAAATATTCGGATCAAATATTATATCTTCTGGTGGAAAATTAACTTTATTCACTAAAAGATCATAAGCTCTTTTACATATACTTATCTTCTTTTCATAATTATCTGCTTGACCTTTTTCATCAAAAGCCATTACTACTACTGCTGCGCCAAAATCTTTAATAATCTTTGCCTTCTTTAGAAAATCTTCTTCTCCATTTTTTAAAGAAATAGAATTCACTATATGCTTCCCTTGAATTACTTTAAGACCTTTTTCTATAACTTCCCATCTTGATGAATCAATCATTATAGGTTTAGCTGAAATATCAGGTTCTGAAGCTAAAAGTTTTAAAAAATAATCCATTTCTTTTTCACTATCTAAAAGCCCATCATCAAAATTTATATCTATTATTTGAGCACCATTTTCAACCTGCTCTTTAGCAATAGAAAGAGCTTCTTCATATTTCTTTTCCCTAATAAGTCGTGCAAATCTTAAAGATCCTGAAACATTCGTTCTTTCTCCAATATTAATAAAATTACTTTCTTTATTCACCTTGGTTATTTCTAATCCACTATATACACTTTCTATTTCAATTCCTTTTACAATTCTTGGTTTATAGTTTTTAGCTATATTTGCAATTGCTTTTATATGTTCATAAGTAGTCCCACAGCATCCGCCTACTATATTTAGATATCCTTCTTTTAACATTTCTTCAATACACTTTGATGTTATTTCAGGTGACTCATCATAAAACCCTAATTCATTAGGCAAGCCTGCATTTGGGTAAACTGATACAAATAGATCCTGAGTTTCTGATAACTCTTTTATAAATTGATTTAAATCTCTCGCTCCAAAAGAGCAGTTTAGTCCTATTGAAATGATATTTTCGTTTTTCATAGAAGCAGCAAAAGCTAAAAGATTTTGTCCAGATAAAATTCTTCCTGATTTATCTGATATTGTTCCAGATACCATTATAGGAAGGATTTTATTTTTCAACCTGAAAACATCATTTGCAGCCATAATAGCAGCTCTTGCATTTAATGAATCAAAAATTGTTTCTATTAAAACTAAATCAATACCTCCATCAATTAAAGCACCTATTTGTTCTACATATGCATCTTTTAACTGGTCAAAAGATATATTTCTATATCCTGGGTCTTCAACATTTGGAGATAATGATGCCATTCTATTAGTTGGCCCTATAGATCCTGCTACATATCTTTTTTTACCATCCTTTTTAGAAAAATCATCACACGCCATTTTAGCTAGCTTTGCACTTTTATAATTTAAATCATAAACTAAATTTTCAAGTCCAAAATCACTTTGTGATATTCTATTTGAATTTAATGTATTAGTTTCTATTATATCTGCACCTACCTCTAAAAATCCTCGATGTATTTCATCAATTACTTCTGGCTTTGTTATACTCAATAAATCATTATTTCCCTTTTGATCTATAGGAAATTCTTTTAATAAATCTCCTCTATAATCAGCTTCTTTTAACATAAATGATTGAATATTAGTTCCCATTGCCCCATCTATTACTAAAATTCTTTTTTCTAAGTCTTTTACTATTTCAAAATCTCTCTTCATTATACAGCCCCCCTTTAATAACTCTAAATATTATATACACAACTAATATCAATAAAAAAATCCCTTCTAAAATAAGAAAGGATTATATACAAACTCTATTACTCTTATTTTTCAGAAAAATCTGTAGGATTTAGCACCACACTAGAAAGCAGGTTGCTGGGTTTCAAAGGGCCAGTCCCTCCACCACTCTTAATAAGATATTATTTTATATAATTATATAATCTTTATTATTTATTGTAAATATGTTTCAATAAATAATTACGTTTAAGTTTAATTTTTATATAAATTGTTAGTATTAATTTTTTATATTATTAATTCATCTATATTAAAGGAATAATATTTTAATTCATAACAAAAAATAAGATAAAACTTTTATTTAAGGAGAAAAACTATGGACAAAAACTTACAGCGTGAAGAAATCGAAAAAATTTATGGTAAAATAAGTCCATTTGAATTTAAAAATAGGTTAATAGAACTAGCTCATGGTGAAAATGAAAAAACAGCCCGTATTCTTTTAGACGCTGGTAGGGGAAATCCAAATTGGACAGCATCTACTCCTAGAGAAGCTTTTTTTACATTTGGTCTTTTTGCTGTTGATGAAACTAAAAAAGATATTAATAATGGTGATTTAGCTGGAATGCCTAAAAAAAATGGTATTTATAATAGATTCATAGAATTTATAGATAAAAATAATATTTTACCAGGGACAGAATTACTAAAAAAAATAATTGAATATGGAATAAATGAAAAAAGCTTTAATGCTGATGATTACTTATATGAATTAACGGATGCAATTATTGGAGATAACTATCCTGTGCCAGATAGAATGCTGTATCATATTGAAGAAATAGTTCATGATTATTTAGTACAAGAAATGTGTTACAATAAGCCTCCAAGTGGTAAATTTAATATTTTTGCAGTAGAAGGAGCTACTGCAGCAATGTGTTATATATTTGATACTTTACGATCAAATATGCTTCTTAACCCTAAAGATAAAATAGCAATAATGGTACCAATTTTTACTCCTTATCTAGAAATACCTGTTTTACCTAGATATGATTTAGAAATAGTTCCTATAAAAGCTACTGAAACAACAATTGATGGTACACATACTTGGCAATATCCATTATATGAATTAGAGAAACTTAAAGATAATTCTATAAAAGCTTTATTTATAGTGAATCCAAGTAATCCACCTTCTGTTTCATTAAGCACTGAGTGTAGAAAAAACCTAGTTTCTATTATAAATGAATATAATAAAGATATAATGATAATTTCTGATGATGTTTATGGTACGTTCGTTCCTGAGTTTAGATCATTAATGGCCGATTTGCCTTATAACACTATAGGAGTTTATTCCTTTTCTAAATATTTTGGAGTTACAGGATGGAGATTAGGGACTATAGCTATTCATGAAAAAAATATATATGATAAACTTTTGAAAGAATTATCAAAAGATAAAAAGAAAATTTTAAATAGAAGATATGGTGATATGAAATTAAACCCAGAAACTATACCTTTCATTGATAGGATAGTTGCAGATAGCAGACAGGTCGCCTTAAACCATACAGCAGGCCTTTCTACACCCCAACAAGTACAAATGGCATTTTTTTGTGCATTTGCATTATTAGATGATGAAAATATATATAAAAAACAAACTATAGAAATATGTCATAGACGTCAAAAATTACTATTTGATAGTCTTGGCCTAAGCTTAAGAAAAGATATAAATGATGCAGCTTATTATACGGAATTTGACTTATTAGAGTGGGCAAATTACAATTATGGTTCAGAATTTGCAAATTATCTTGAAAGCAGTTATAAACCAGTTGAGGTATTATATAGATTAGCTGAAGAATCATCCATTGTATTATTAAGTGGATCTGGCTTTCAAGGTCCAGAATGGTCTATAAGAATTTCTTTAGCAAATTTAAGAGATGAAGATTATACTACTATAGGAAAAACTCTACATGGAATTCTTGATGAATTTGTAATTAGATGGAAAGAAAGTGAAAAGTAGTAATAGAAATAAAGCTAGACTTGAATAAGCCTAGCTTTTATCTCTATTTAGAAGTGGATTTATATTATTAAAAGATACTAAATTGTAGTACTACCATAAAATATAGTAGTACTACAAAACCAAAATAAAGATGACTAGAAGATATTATTAAAACAACAATTATTATTAAAATTTTTATTGCATTTATTTGCAACTACTGTTTTTGATCCTAGATATTTACATCCCTTATAAATAGTTTGAGATGAAAAATGAATAATATTACAATCACATAAATGATCTTTTATATAATTGCAATCATTTATGAAAAAATGATTATATCTAGTAAAATATCTATTAAAGAAATTTTTATTATTAATAATAAAATTTTTACCATTTATATTACAATGCTGATTACATTTTCTTACTTGTCCTGGTATTTGAATTACCTTGTTTCGATTCTTACATTGAAGTTTTCCTGAACATTGCATAGGACAGTGCATTCCTTGTACTGAGTTCATTTCTTGAGTCACTTCGGAATTTTGGAATCCTTGAAAAGATTGCATCCCTTGTGATTTCATTAATTCTTGATTATTTTGAACACCTTGAAACATATCTATGTTTCTTGAATTATTTGGTTTCATTTGAGATGCATTTTGTAAATCAGGATTTATATTAGGTAATCTTTCTTCTATATTTACTATATATTCTTGATTATCATATTGTTCTTGATTATTACATGAACAATTTTCATTATTCATGCTCATTATTTTAAAATAATCTTCATAACTGTAATTTGAATTATTATAGTTCATCTTAGTCCTCACTTTCTAAATATCTTTTGTTTATTTGATTATAATATATATTATTCTTTAGGTTTATATTGTTTCCTTAGTTTTTTTATTTCATTTATCATCATTTACGAGTATATTATTTAAGATATTATCTAATTATAGTAATAAAAAAGCATATAAGAATTCTAAAATTCCAATATGCTTCTTATTCCTATCCATTAAACTTTTTATAAAAATCTCCTTGGCTATTTAAATAATCCTCTATTTGAGTAAATGGTATTTTAAAAGTAATAACCCCAGCAGAATAAGGCCCTATTTTATATGGAGGATAATAAATATATAAATTATCTTTATCTATATAAAAGTCTTGACTCTCTGATATTCCTTTAAATGAACCAGGAAAAACATATTCATAACTAGGATCATTTTCTATAAATCCACTTATTATCTTATTTAAAATTGCTCTCCAATTTGTATCACTTTTAAATAAATCTTTTAGCTTATAAAATCTTCCTGTTAATAAGTCAATCGCACATGTTTTTCTTATTGGTGTTCCATTAACTGCTCCTAATGAATAATAGTATCCTAATAGATCTATTATTAATGAATTATCTTTGTAAAATAATATTTGAAAATTTCCGTAGTAATTATATGATAATACCTGATCCTCTATAATATTAGGCTCATTATCTATTACTTCTTCTTTTGCTGGTATATAAAATGATATTTTTCGTAATTTTGAATTAACTTCTTTTTCTACATTTTCATCATGTATCCCTTTCACTTGTGGAATATATATGAGATAATTAATATTAGGTTTATACTTATCAATTATTAATGAATATTTTTTGTCTAAAGGAAATTCTTTATTAGGCTGATAGATAAATTTATTATTTTTATCTAAATAATAAGGAGAGTAATCTATATTAGCATGTATAATTCCACCTTTAGCTCTAAGTTCACCACTTCCATCAACCATTGGTAGATTTTTTACTATTCTTCCATACCTATCTAAAAAAAATGTTTTTTTATCATCAGATCCATATGATAACCCATTTATATACATACCAATATTGAGATAAATAAATTTTGTTAAAAGAGTTCCAAGTGAATCTCCTATAGCATAAATACTTCTTGGAAATATACTATTATCTCCTATTGGTAAACCTAAAGCTATCTTCCCCTCACCTAAATGTTTTATATCACTATATATCTCACCATAAATCTGCCTTCCTAATTTGTCAATAACTCCATGTGTACAGATTATGTTGTTGTTACTTCTACTGACTACTGCTACCCCATCATTAAATCCTTTGGCATCACAATAAATCGGACTAATAACTATTTCTCCATCTCTATTTATATATCCATATGGGCCACCTAATAATATTGAAAATACCATTAAGTCTTCTCCATATGACCCAACATATTCAAAATTATAAGTATTACTAATATTAGCTTGTGTATCTATTAATGCAAATTCCCTATCTTTGATCTTTATCAATCCAAAGCCATCATTAAAATCATTTGCATGCATATATTTAACTTCAGTAATTTCCTTTCCATCTAAATCAATATATCCATATTTAGAGCTTTTACCATTCATTTTAGCTACAACTGCATATCCATCGTTGTAGTTTCCTATATAATCGTAGACTACATCCCTTAATTTATTTCCTTTTTCATCCAAAACCCCCATTTTAGATTTTTCAGTATAAATTGCCCTTCCTTCTTTATATGGATTTATATTATCAAATTGAGGATTTACATTGTAATTTCCCTTAATATCAATTATTCCAAACTTGTTATTTTCCTTAATTATTGCTAATCCAAATTCGTTAAAATCATATGCTCTTGTAAACTTAAACGGAATTATTACCTCACCATCTTTATTTATATAACCATACCTATCTCCATCGACAGTATTTTTAAGTGCAGGAAATAAATCAACTTCTCTTTTTTTAGTATTCTTCTTTTTACTTTGTTTATTATTTTTTCCCCTATTCATATAACCCCTCGAAAATTCATTAATAATGTATATTATATTTTTATATTTTTTATTCGATACAATATTATATATATTTAAAATAAATATTTTAACAAAAAAAATTCTTATTAACCGTAAGACTTCCACCAAAAGGCATAAAATATATTAATTTAGTGTATTCTTTAATTTAAATATTTATATAATTTATCACTTATATTTTTAATAAAATCCAATCTCTTATTTATGAATAAAAATAAATTTACTTTTAACTATCTTCATAACTACTTTCTTTTATACTTCTTTTTGTAACCCATTTTTCCCAATAATTATTCAATATTATTCAAATTAATTTTACTTATTATTTATGTAGTACTTTTATCTAATTTAAACTATAAAATCACATAAGAATCTATACAAAACTTTACCAATCTTTTAAGATCAAATATAAAAACATTATATTATCAACGATTCAATGAAATACAATTTGCAAAGGTGTAATATTAAACAAATATTAATTTTAATGAGAGATGCAAAATGAATAAAAAATCTACATTTATTACCTTCATAATTAATGTTATTTTTAAAAATAGTAAAAAATTTAAATAAGCATTTTACTTCCATTAATGTTTTAATTGATTATAGTTCATAACTAACCTCTTTTCATATCTTTAAATTTCATATGAAAAGAGATGCAGTTAGCTTATATAAATACGATTATTCGATAAAATCTACTATCCGACTATTATAGCTGCATCTAGTAACTACTTCGGATTATCATCATATTCGAAGCCTTCTATTTTAATATTTTATCTATTGAAACATCTTTCGGCTCAAATTTGAATTTTCCAATTTCTATATTAGGTTTTGTCTTTCCATGAAAATCACTTCCGCAAGTTATTATCATATTATTTTTTAAAGCCTTATCATAAAAGTAATCTATTTGCTCTTTTGTATGATAACTACTAAAAACCTCTATACCATCTATTCCTTCCTTTATTAATTCATCTATTTCATCTAAGTTATCTCTTAAATTGTTACCTGGATGAGCAATTATAGCTTCACCACCATTTTTATGAACTAATTCAATTGACTCTTTTAAACTTATAAATTTTATCGGAACATAAGCTGGTTTTCCTTGTGCAAAATAATCCCAATAAAAATTAACATAAGGCATATCACTTCTGCTTCCACCTTGTAAATATGGCTCTAATATAGCAGAGTTTCTATTTTCATTATCTTTTAATAGTATTTCAGCTATTAACTCACCAGTAACAACTCCATTTGATGATTTTTCAAGAACTTCCTCTTCACTTATATTTAAACCTGTATATTCTTTTATTAACCTTATCTTTTCTTTTGAAGCTTTTCTTTCTTGATTTAAAATATCTTCTTCAATATTATAGAAATCCTTTTCTTTATAATTTATATTGTATCCAAGTAAATGTAGGTTTATATCATTAAATGTACAATCTATTTCTATTCCTGGTATAACCTTTATATCTTTATCTCTACTATAATTTAAAGCTCTTTCCACAGCTTTTACTGAATTGTGATCACTTATAGAAATTATTTCAACATTATTTTTCATTGCTCTATCAACAATTTCTTCTGGAGTATATTCTCCATCATCACTAAAACATGAATGCATATGCAAATCTATCTTACTCATATCTGCCTCCTCGTAATTAATTCTTATTTAAAAATCATTTTATTTGCATTATATAATGATTTTTAAATAATTAGTTTTCAAATATAGATAATTTTATAACAAATTATCTATAAGATGTTATACAGTTAAATTATTATTTTCAGATAAAATGAATAAATCCGATTCATACAAATCGAAAGTAAAAAACTTTTCTTCTACTAAAAACTTTATAATTTCCCTATTTTGTAATTAGTAATTCCTATAAAATCGCTACCTTTTGGTCCAACAGTTCCATCTACATCAATATCCATTGGAATTACTTTTCTTGATCCATCATCATATTCAACTAAAGCAAAGCATACAATTGGTAATATAAAATCTCCATTTTCTTCACTAATATATTCAGAATAAATTTCTTTCGTATTTGGTATTATTTACATTATTTTATAATCCCCCATCTTTATCGCCTCTTTCTACTTATAATCCTCTAAAGTTTCATATCCACTATCTGTTACTAGTACAACAACTTTTCATTGATGCTATACCATAGAATCTACATTATAGACAGGCCATTTATTTTCTTCATTAACAACAAACGGATCAATCATCCAACACCAATCTCCATCAAGCCATACAGAATTCTGAAGTTTTTTACTTAACTCTTTACAAGTTGTAGTTTTACCTACCCCCATAGCTCAATTAACTATAACTAACTTTTTCTTCACTTTGAAAACCTCTTGTACTAAAAAATACTAAATACTATTAATCTTTTTTTCTAGCAGAAATTATTAACATCATTGGTCTACGAAGTTCATCTTGCATTTTAGTGTTACATAATAGCATTGACTCATCTGGCATTGGTTCTATAAGATTTGTTATTTCAAACCCATTTATAAGTAATCCATTTATATAAGTTGTCAAAGTTTTATGATATTTCATAACATCCTTACCTAAAAAGTTGCTTTTGCGAATTCCTTCTATAAAATAATTATCTACTGGCCAATATAATTTACTTTTCTCTTCATCATAGCACCAATCTTGGTTTCCATGTGCTGTAAATATTGGATGTTCAACTGAAAAGACAAAATCCCCACCTTTAGATAAACACCTATTTACCTTTTTACAAATATAATCAAAAGATTTTATATGATGAAATGCTAAAGAGCTAATTACAACATCAAAACTATTTTCTTGGTAATCTATATCTTCTATAGGTTTTCTGGTATATTCAATTAATGAAGAATTATTTATCCTCTTTGCTTCATTTAACATATTCTCTGATATATCTACCCCAACTACAGCTTTTGCCCCATGTTCAGCTGCATATTTACAGTGCCATCCAAAGCCACATCCTAAATCTAATACTCGTTTATCTGTAAAGCTAGGCAAAACCTTTTTTAACTCATGCCATTCGCCAGCAGATTTTAATCCATTTACTGAGCGTGGCATTTTTTTATATTCTTTGAAAAAACTTATATCATCATATTTATTTTCTTTCATTTTTACTCCTCCTATATGTGATTTTAACTTAAATTTATTTTTCCTCTTATTCTAAAAAAATTTGAAAGTCCATATCCCTGATTTGTATAATAATTAAAGACCCCCTCTAACTATTCACAATTAATTCTGTATTTATATCTATAATTAATTCATATATATTCTATTTAATAATATCATTAAATAAATTATTGTTAAAACTTACATTATATCCTTCAATAACTTTTCATAAGGAATTAAATATACATCATTAAATTTAACTTTTATTCTATTTAATAATTCTCTATACATTTAAAATCTTCCTCTATTATTTTATTAAATTAATTATTATTAAAATCATTAGGTTTATTATAGTTCAACTCATCTCTTAGTTATAAGATTTATCTATTTCATTGTGATTAACTTACTTTATTATTATTTAAACATGAAAATATTGCTCTATACTTAGTAACACTTATGTGATATTGAGAATATATTAAATTATATATAGAGAGGTGAATAATATGCCATTTTGGGGATTTAACAGATGTTGTTGTTGCTGCCGTAGATGTTGTAGATTCAATAGATGTTGTGGATTTAATAACTTCTGGGGAGGCTTTTGGTTTTAAGAGTATTATGAATTAATTTCTTACAATTTTTTAATAATAAACTAATATTAAATGGTGGATTTTATAGTCCACCTCTCTATAATATCTGATATAAATTATTTCTATTCTTAAAAGTAATCATCTTCAAATTATCAAATATTAATATAGATTTTATATCTTACTTGATCTCTTATTTTTTAACTTTATCTAAATACCATATTGAATATTTATTTTATATTTGATTAAAATAAGTATGAAAGGTGGTTAGATTATGAAAAAATCGATATTTGTATTTATAATTTCATTATCTTTGTTTTTTAGTACTTCTACACAATCTACTTACGCTATAAATTTATTTGAAGAAGGTGTTTATCAAGCTTCTGACTTAAATTTTTCTCCTCAAAATAAATATACAGTCCAAAATATATCTGAATCTAATAGTGTTTATTTACAAGTGTTTGATGAAAATCAAATTCTTGTTCAATCTATTCGTCTTACTCCTAAATCTGATAAATTTAACTTAACAGCCTTACTTCCAGATTACAGAATTGTTATAGTTGGTAAAGGTAATGTTTTCATTTCTTAAAGGCACTATAAAGTGTCTTTTAATTCTTATTATACAACTACTACGCTTATTATTTATTCTTAAAGCTAATTTGATCTATTATTAAAAATGTACAAAAGAGTAAGGTAAAACTATAATAATTGTAGATGCTATTATCATTAAATTTTAATAAGGAAAATAATATCATAAAACCAAATACAATACAAAATGTTCTTCTCATTACCTTTAAAAAGTTTCTCATTTTATTTCCATCCTATATATTTCTATAATTTATACTTTTTACATTAAATTTTACTCAAATTCATCTATAAAAATATAAGAATACAAATCTAACTAAATAATTTAATAAAATTCTTCTGTTCCTTTCTATAGATATAACCATTTCTTTCATAAAATCTATGTGCATCTTCCCTATCAATTCCTGAAACTAGCCTTATTCCAAAATATTTCTTTTCTATTGCTATTTCTTCTAATTTATCTATTAAGGCTGTTCCTACTCCATTTTTTCTATAAGATTCTTTGACTACAAATACTAAAATATTTATTAAAGAATCTGAGTATAGTAACTCATATTCACTACCATGTATATACCCAATTATATTATTATTTATGTAAGCTACTAAAATAATATCTTTCTTGTTTTCAATTATATATTTAATTTTTTTCCTTACTTTTTCTTCTTCATATAAATAACCTAATTCTTTATTAAGCATATATATATCTTTATAATCTGATATAGACACTCTTCTAATACTTACCATTTTATATCAATCCTTTAATTAATTTTTTATATTGAATCATTTATTTGTTTTTCAAATACTAAATCAAATTTCTTGATTTCGCCATTATTATAAAATTCTGTAGGTATTGCTGTAACAAATCTCCATCCTTCTTTACTTTACTTATCTATAATCTCTCTATGATCTGAAGGTCCTCTAAATAATCCATTAGTTTGAGCTTCTTTATACATATACTTGTACATACTTTCTCCTTCAATTAAGCTTAAATATAATATTTAATATATATATTATACAATATTTTATATTAAATGTAATTGTTATACATATTATTAATTATATTTTCAATTTCCAACTAAATAAGTTCAAATCTTTATTCCTATCAATAAAGCACTTAAGATATAAGCTTATTATTTTAATTATGAGAAAATGCTAAAAAGCCCAACATACTTCTAAGTTCTATGTTAGGCTAAAATACTTTATTGAATATTTATAATTTCTAGAAACAGATATATTTGTAATAGTACTTCTTTAAGTTTATTTTATCCTTATAAGTAAAAATTTATAAACTAGTTACTTTCTCTAATAAATTCCTTATAATCTAACCTCTAATCATATACTTTTGAAATAGTTTATCTGCCATTTCAGGATTAGATCCCTTTAAGTCATTTAAATATACAAGAGCACTTCCTTTATATTCTTTTTCTTCACCAAATAAGATAACTTCATAACAGCTTCTTAAAATATTTACAACACAATTCTCAAAATGATTTTCTTTACAACTTTTACAAGTTCTTAGAATATCTGCAACTCCATCCATTATGTACTCTTTATCATATATTCTTGTATCCATAATCGGAATATTCTTACATCCATCAATTACATATGTAACTTTATTAATCATACAATTTTTAATGCATTCTGTTCCATACCCAACTAAACATGTTTCTCTTTCGCATACTACACATATATTTTCAGAAAGGCAACAGGGGCTAAGCTTGTCTACCAATCTACTAAAATTTACATCTTCAAATGCAACTCCCATATTTTCATCCTCCATTTTAAAACACTTTATAAGAACATCTTATCCTTTACATTTATACATTCAATACATTAATATGTATTGAAACTTAAAATCATATATTATAAAATTATAATAATAATTAATCCCATTCTATATTATACCATTTTTATTTATTTTAACCAATAATAATACTATTATTATTGGTTAAAATAAATACTCTCCTGATAATCCCCTACTATTTTTTTATTTTTTATTAATAACTAATATTGAGTATTATATTTCAATAATGAAACTCCCAAGAACATTAATTTAATTCTTACTTTTATTTTTAAATAAAGCTATCTAATCGAACTAGATAGAATTATTAGATCTTCAGTAAGTAAATTGTCTATATATAATATTAATTATTCTCTCCTATTAATAATTTAACTAAATTCTTTAAGTTTTATATTATGACTTCTATTTTCTTTTATGATCATTTAATATAAATTTATAAAAAATACTCAACATATAAAATGATGTTGAGTATTTTCATTATATTATTTTTATATACTAGAATATTCTTCTTATTAAAATTATAAATTCTTTTAATAATTTATTTCTTTTATTTTTAGATGATTTATAAACTTCACTTCTAATTTCTATTGAACTTAATCTTTCATCTTTACAATATCTTTCAAAATCTATAGCGTTTTTTTCATTATTAACCATATTTGGATTAATAAATTCTCCGATAATAAACATATAAAATTCCTCCATTTCTATTTCTGTCACCTATTTCCATTTGGTTTTCTTTAACTTTTCTTAATTTGATCATTTAATAATATCCTCCTTTAAAATATTTTTATATAAAAATGACCCTAGTTTACCCAGGGTCATTAAATATCACTTTATTTAGCAATTAAGTGCATAAAAAAACCATGAGAATAATAACTCATGGTGGCACAATTAACAAATTAATATTCCGTAAAAAATTACAGATTATCTCCACTGGTAGAGCTACTAATAAAATATAGATTATATTCAATTTGATTTTTATTAGATTTTAAATTCATAAACATAACCCTACCTCCTTAATTTTATAAATAAATATTACTCTATTATTATATATCCTCATCCAATTTTTGTAAATAGTTAAATGTAAAAAGTTATAATTTTAGGAATTTTTATTAGTCAATTTGTACCGATACATTTGCACAATATTAATTTTAGTATTATTATCTATTTAATGTAATTACAGGTATTAATTGTTTAAAGGAGATTATTATGAGTAAATATGAATTAAATAAAAATCTTGCACAAATGTTAAAGGGTGGAGTAATTATGGATGTTACTACTCCTGAAGAAGCAATTATAGCTGAAAAGGCTGGAGCTTGTGCTGTAATGGCACTTGAAAGAGTACCTTCAGATATAAGAAAAGAAGGTGGTGTTGCCAGAATGTCTGATCCCAAAATGATTAAGGAAATTCAAGTTGCTGTGTCTATTCCAGTCATGGCAAAGGTTAGAATCGGTCATTTTGTTGAAGCACAAATTCTTGAAAGCCTAGCTATTGATTATATTGATGAAAGTGAAGTATTAACTCCTGCTGATGATTTATATCATATAAATAAGCATGAATTCAATGTACCTTTTGTTTGTGGTGCTAGAAACTTAGGAGAAGCTCTAAGAAGAATTGGTGAAGGTGCTTCAATGATTAGGACTAAAGGTGAAGCTGGCACTGGTAATATTGTTGAAGCAGTTAGACATCAAAGAACTATGATTTCAGATATAAGAAAAGTTCAATCTGCATCTAAAGAAGAACTTATGACTATAGCAAAAGAACTTAATGCTCCCTACAACTTAATTTTATATGTTCATGAAAATGGTAAACTACCTATTGTTAACTTTGCTGCTGGTGGAATTGCAACACCTGCTGATGCTGCTCTTATGATGCAATTAGGTAGCGATGGTGTATTTGTTGGTTCTGGTATTTTTAAATCTGAAAATCCTGAAGTAAGAGCCAAAGCTATAGTACAAGCTGTTACCTATTATAATGATACTAAAGTTCTAGCAGAAGTATCTTCTGGTTTAGGTGAGGCTATGAAAGGATTAACAATTGAAAGTCTTGAGGATAGATATGCAAAAAGAGGTTGGTAGTTTAATAATTGGAGTTTTAGCACTTCAAGGAGGAGTTAATGAACATGTTCATCATATTGAATCCATTGGTTGTAAATCTATTTTAGTTAAAAATGCCTTAGATTTATCATTAATTGATGGTCTCATTATACCAGGAGGAGAAAGCACAACAATATCAAAACTACTTAAACTAACAAATTTAGACTCAGAAATTATACAAAAAGCTAAACAAGGATTACCAATATGGGGAACCTGCGCTGGAATGATACTATTATCCAAAGAAATAGAAAATGATGAAAATGGACATCTTTCTCTAATCAATATAAGAGTAAAAAGAAATGCTTATGGAAGACAAATTGATAGTTTTGTAGCAAAAGATATTATAAATTCAATAGATTCATCTGAAGAATTTCCTATGGTATTTATAAGAGCACCTTATGTATCAAAAATACTATCCTCCCAAGTTGAAATTTTAGCATCTATTGATAATAATATTGTTGCAGTTCGTGAAGGAAATATATTAGCTACTTCATTTCATCCAGAACTTACTTCTGATTTAAGATTTCATAAATACTTTATAGATATTTGCATTAAAAATAAATTTAATTAAAAAGGCTTAGTCTCATAAATCTATTTAATATAAAATTTATTCAATTTTAAGTAAGCTTTATTACCTTAATAAAGCTAATCTCTTATTTTTATAAAGGGGCTCGTGTTTCACGATCCCCTTTTAAACCATTGATTTTACTTACTTAAAGATGTTTTTAAACTTAAATAGAAATTTTTATCTATTATTTATATATGCGAAAAAATGAATCTTTAATTGCTAATATCAAAATTTATTTTAATATAGCTCTTTTAAATTCTATAACATCTCATAATATCTTTTTGTTTATAATATTTAAGATATCACAAATCTAATATCATATGTATATCAAGAGGTTCTAAATCAAATAATTCTCTATTTATATCATTTGTAACTCTTGCTCCTAATGCAAAATTAAAATCTACAGTGTTCTTAAATGGAGTTGCTGATATATATAATCCTTTTGCTCCCATATTTACAGCATCTTTAGACATTAACTTTACTAATGATTTTCCTACTCCATGTTTCCGATAACTATTACTTATATATAGCATATCTAATTTAACCTTATCTAATTTTTCTCCAATTAGTTTGCTTTCTAAAGCAACAATTCCAACTATCTTATCATTTTTAAAAACTCCATCTATTTTTTCATGTCTTTCATATATATCTTTTAACCTATAAATATATTCATTTAGTTCTATTAGGTTCCAACCTTCTATATTATAAAATTTATTTACTATTTTTAACTTATTACTTTTATAATGATAAACCTCATTTACTATCTCTCTTCTATCAATATCTCATAATAAATTTAATTCTGACTTTTGAGTAACCTATATATCAAAATATCTTCTTTTCAATAATAATTATTTTCAAAATATTATTATATATATTTCTTATTTGCATTTGCATCTCATACCTAATTATTTGTAATTAAAATTCTTCTTATCTAATATATTAATATTATTCATACTAATTTTCTTATGATATCTATTAAATCATGCTTCTAAAAATTTGAAATACATCAAGTATTCCATATCCCCATTGAGGATTAGGATATATCTCTCCTTGTCTTTGGTATGTTCCTCTATCTAAATATGATTTTAAAGTTTGTGCAAAAAGATATGGATCATTACCTTTTATTATTCCCCATTCAAATAGTAATACACAAACACCAGCACATATAGCTTTTGCTGCTGAACTTCCTGAAAAAGTACTTACTCATCCTAAAGGTTTTGTTGTTAAAATATTTACTCCTGCAGTTATAACGTCAGGATTTATTAAACCATTAGAGTTGAATCCTCTCCCAGATTCAGAAATTCCTACATTTCTTTCGTTATTATAATATGCTACCGTTACAACTTTTCTTGCTGTCGAAGGTATAGTTAACTTTATATTTGGATCTGCTTCTAAAAATACAGTTCCTTCAGGTAAAACTTCTTTAGTCGGCAACCATATATCATATCTTCCATCAACTATATAATCCCCACTCAACTGTATTCTCCATATTCCTGATACTAAATTCCTAAATACTATTATTGCTTGATGCCCTGTAAAATGTTCTGGTATAAAATTATATAAACGCATTATTGTATTACTTAATACGAATTTTATTTCTTCTCCATTTTTTCTTTTAGATGAAATAAAATTAGATTTTTCTCTATCTGTAGATATTATATTTATAGACATTCTGTTGGGTCTTCGAATCCAAATATAAAAAGGCAAGTCAACCATAAACTTAGAAATTTTTAGTTCTATAGTTTTAATTTCTCCTAAACTCTTAATATATCCTGATGTATGTCCTTGAGCTGCTCCTTGGTTTCCCGTTCCACAAACAGAAATAATACCTCTATTTCTTCCAACATCAGTTATATATCTAGATGTTGGATATTGCCATCATGACTTCCCTCTGTTGTTCCTACCCCTATACAAATTACCATTGGTTTTTTAACTTTTAATGAATAGTTTTTTAAGTAATCTATTCCAGCCAAAATTTCGAAAGAATTATATAAATTCTTATCTTCAAGACTATTTTCTCTTAATACTTTTTAAAATTAAGAGACTCTAATAACTTTACTACAACAAATTCACAATCACTCGCTATTCCTTTTACATTATTATTATATCCTCGAGCACCAACTATACTTGCCATTTTGGTTCCGTGCCCAACAGTATCTCTATATGGAACAATACTATATGGATCTCCATTAGCTTTTGATAAACTTATTGCCCTATTTATCTCATCAGATGTAAATACATCTCCAATATAAACATTTTCATTTCTACCATTTAATATTGTTTGATCCCATATACTTTGTATTCTAGTTAATCCATCTTCTATAATAAACTCTTCATTTAAATAATCTATACCAGTATCTACTAGTCCAACCAAAACTTCTGTCCCTAAAAGATTTAAATACGGATTACCCTTTATTACATAAATTTCATCAACATCATTTGGATATATATCTTGAAGAACATAGGTACTTCTAGGTTCTAAAAAAATTATACTTTTAACTTCAGATAATAGCCTCATTAAATATTTAATTTATATATATAATATTCTAAAAAGTTCCTTCATCTTTAATTACTTATAATTTTTTTCTACATAGTTAATCCAATTATTTTTTAGTTCCTCAATTGATAAATCTAAAATATTTTCTATATCATTAGGAGATTTAATAACTTGAATTAACTTTTCATATCCAAATTCATTTACAATGAAACCTACTATAGATCCTGAATATAAATAACTAAATTGATTATTATAAAAATTATCATTTATATCATCTATAGTAATATCTGTATTTTGGTATAGATTTTCTCTTATAGCTTTCTTTTCATAATCTGTTATTTGATTAGCTTCATAAACTGATATACCTTCCATAAACCAAGTAGGTATATTATTTTCTTTTTTATTATTAATATTAAATGTTACTATATGCACAAACTCATGTACAATAACCTTAAGAAGTGATTCCTTGTTATGAATTGAACCTGGATTTAATGGTGATACCATTTTTATTGTATTGTCATATGCAACTCCAACTATTCCATCACTAGCATCTTCATTTCCAATAGCCTTATGAAATTCCTTTATATTCGGATAAATTGTTATTTCTACTTTTGTTTCTAAATTAGAGTCAAAACGCTCTATTATAGCACTATAATTATCATTCAATACTTCACTTAACTCCTTAATAGCCTTTGAATCATTTTCATTTGAATAATACTTAAAATATTTGTCTTCTTCTTGCAGTTTTATCTTATCTTCAATAGTTCCTAACTTTCTATAACCAAAAGTAATAATAATTATCATAATTAATATAAATATCCCTAGTATTGAAACCTTTTTATTCATACTATACCCCTAGGAACTTTCTAATTTCCTTTAAATTATCTCTGCTCGTCCAATCTGATACATTATCCATTGACTCTACAAGCGCCTTTTCCCAAGGCTCAAATTGAGATGAATCCTTTTTTCTTAAAACTCCCTTTAACATCCCAATTAGTAATTTATCCTTAAATGTCATATTCTTTAAATCAAACATTCCCCTTAAATAAAAAAGTTTAATATTTTCTAAATCTCCAGATAAATTATATTCCTTTAGATGATTATAAGCTTTTTCATCATATGGTGATGCTCCAACTGCAAATATTGTTATATTTTTATCTTTTAACTTACTATAATTTTTTTTAATAAAAGATAATCCAGCTATTCCAGAAGCATAAATTCCTCCACCGTAAATAATAGTATCATAACTATTAAGAATTTCAACTTTACAGTTGTCTTGCAAATATAAATCTGCTCCAATATCTTCTGATAACCATTCTGCATATTTTTTTGTTGCCCCATACTTACTTTTATATACAACTGCTATCTTTGACATACAACCTTTCCCCCTTATATTTATATTTATTTTTTTATTTATTGCTTATATAAGTTTATTTATAATTATTTTAGCTCTAGCTTCACTTTTTTTAATTATTGATATCTGAATCCTTGTATAGAACCTTTTAATCCATATATCTATTAATTCATAATAAGTAATCATCTATTTTATCCATTCCAAATCTTCCATTCTAACTATATAGACATCATGCATCTATAAATTCTCTCTTTCAGTTGAGTTAATCTAAATTACTAATGTCATTTTCCTACTTTACTTGTCTAAAAAAATATTTGAAATATAGCCATTGAGAAAATTACAATCCCTATGATAATTGAAAATATTCCAACACTTTTATTTCTTCTTCTAACTGCATTTGAATTTGTTCTATTTGATAGTTCCATTTGGCTTATCCCTGAAAACAGTTCACTTAAGCCTAGAGCTATCATTACAAAGTCAAACTTTATATATCCTCCAAAATACATTCCAATTAATAATAATGTCATTACAGAAAAAATAACGGCTGTTATTGACCATATTTTTTTATTTATCTCCATTTGTATTTTCCTTTCTCATCTTTATTAACTTAAAATTTATTAGATATTTTCAATATTAATTATACACAAATATCTAAATTCATTAAACATAATTTACCATTTTAAATTCTTAATATTTCTTAATTTTGCAAAATTAAAAGATTGAGGATTTCCTCAATCTTAACTACTCTTATCTATTCATTTCTACTAATATAATATGTAAATATAAATCCACCAATTCCAAGAATCACACCTATTACACTGCTTAATCCATCAACTCCTGGAAATACTGAAAATACTGATCCTAATATAAATCCAAATATTAGTATATATGTTTGCTGTGGATATTTTAATAACAGCATTTCTATTATTTTAGCAGTTGCTAATGTACCAACTATTCCACCTATTGCAATTGGTATTAAAACTGGAATATTCATTTGTACTACTGCTGTTATAACTGTATTATATAATCCTAATACGTATAGCATAAATGATCCACTTATACCAGGTAAGATAAGAGCTATTGCTACTACTACTCCCCCAATAAATAGCCATAAAAAATTACCTATACTTAATGACGTGATTATTGCTGATGCATCATTATTTGGAGTGCCCATCATCAAAACTATAATTATACCAGCAACCAAATATAAAAAGCTACTTCTCTTAAATCCTTTAACTGTTGCTTTTCTAAACATAAGCGGTGCTCCACCTAATATTACACCGATAAATAAATATCCAACAGGAATAGGGAAATTATCAAATAATGTTTTAACAACATTACTAAATAAAAATATTCCTACAACTGCTCCAATTCCCACTTGCATCAATATCTTATATTGATTTTTAAAATCTTTAATAATATTATTTACTGCATGAAGTAACTTATCATATATTCCAAGAATCATTGCAATAGTTCCACCACTAACTCCAGGAACAATTTGCGATATACTAATTGCCACTCCTTTTAAAAAGTTTTTTAAAAATTCCATATCTACACCTCTGCTATAAAATCACATTGTATTATTTTCCATACTAGCATACCCTATACAAAAAAGTCAAAACTCTTAACATATATTTAACATAAGTATTTATTGTTTTATATTTATATAATTTTAATCTTATTTTATATTCTAAAACATCTATGCTACCTATCTACACATTTTCCAGTTCATTCATATTAATATTATAAATTATAACATTAATTTTATAATATAATACATTAAAAATTCTAAGGAAAATAAACATTTAAAAAAGTTATTCTAAAAAATTTCTTAAAATAAATTTAATAAATTATAAACTCCTAAATATCTACTTTATTTTTATATAATTTATATTTTTATAGACCTATCTTATCTATTACGATATGATAATGTACTTTTATTATCAAGACTTAATGTTATAATAATGTTTAAGTGTAAAATTATAATAAAGGACTGATGATATTGATAAAACTAATACACTTTATGAAGGATTATAAAAAAGAAGCTATACTTGGTCCAATATTTAAATTAATAGAAGCAATTTTAGAATTATTTGTTCCTATAGTTATGGCTAAAATCATTGACGTAGGAGTAAGAAATAGTAATATAAGTTATATATTCAAAATGGGTGGTATCCTTATACTTCTTGGAGTTAGCGGACTTGGCTTTGCTTTAATTTGTCAGTACTATGCTTCTGTAGCATCTCAAGGTGTTGGTACTTCAATTAGAAGTGCTTTATTTAAGCATATTAATAAGCTTTCTCATACTGAAATTGATAAGATAGGTGCTCCAACATTAATAACTCTCTTAACAAATGACGTAAATCAAATCCAAACTGGTGTAGCAATGATAATAAGATTAGGATCCAGGGCCCCATTCATAATAATCGGCTCGACTATTATGGCAATAGCTTTAGATTTAAAACTTTCTATAATCTTTATAGTTACCACTCCTCTTATTGCACTTGTAATTTATTTTGTAATGAGCAAATCACTTCCTTTATATAAAATAATTCAAAATAAACTTGATAATATTTCTTTAATAACTAGAGAAAATCTCGAAGGTACAAGAGTTATTAAAGCTTTTTCTAAAGAAGAAAATGAAAAGTTAAGATTTAAAGATGCTAGTAATGATTTAAGTGACACCTCTATTAATGTTGGAAAAATATCTGCTCTCCTTAACCCAATTACATATATAATTATGAATTTATCTATAGTTGCTATATTATGGTTTGGTGGAATCAGAGTAAATTCTGGTTCATTGACTCAAGGTGAAGTAATAGCCTTTGTTAATTATATAACTCAAATTCTTCTTGCATTGATAGTTTTTGCTCAATTAGTAGTTATATTAACTAAAGCTTCTACATCAGCTACTAGAGTAAGTGAAATATTAGAAATAAAATCTACGATAGTAGAAAAGGACAATATAAAAACTCATAGTAGTAAGTCAGAAGCAGCATTTATTGAGTTTAAAAATGTTTTCTTTTCATATGCTGACTCTAATGAATATTCATTAAGCAATATATCACTGACTATTAATAAAAATGAAACTATTGGAATTATAGGAGGTACTGGTTCTGGAAAATCTACTCTTGTAAATTTAATTCCAAGATTTTATGATGCTACAAAAGGACAAGTACTTATAAATGGAACAGATGTTAAAGATTATACTCTTAATAGACTTAGAAGCATGATTGGTATAGTTCCTCAAAAAGCTATTTTATTTAAAGGAACATTGATGGAAAATCTAAAATGGGGAAAAAAATATGCAACTATCGATGAGATAGAAACTGCTTTAGAAATTTCTCAATCATCATCCTTTGTCCAGGCTTTTCCTGAAAAATATGATACAAATATACTTCAAAGTGGTAAAAATTTATCTGGAGGCCAAAAACAAAGGCTTACAATTGCAAGAGCTTTAGTTTCTAATCCGGAAATACTTATATTAGATGATAGCTCAAGTGCATTAGATTTTGCTACAGATGCAAGCCTAAGAAAAGCATTAAAAGAAAAGGTAAAAAATACTACAGTAATAATGGTCTCTCAAAGAGCTAGTAGCATTAAAAATGCTGATAAAATAATAGTTCTAAATAATGGCGAAATAGTTGGTATCGGCAAACATGATTATCTAATTAACAATTGTGAAGTATATAAAGAAATTTGTTCTTCTCAATTAAAAAATTAGGAGGTAACTTCATATTATGAATATTTCATTAGTAAAAAGAATTATAAAATATACTAAACCTTATAATAAATATATAATTATTGCTTTTTTTAGCGCAATAATTAATATAACTCTTACCCTTTTAACGCCAATTATTATAGGTGAAGGAGTAGATTTAATAATAGGTCAAGGAAATGTAAACTTTAATCGATTATTTAAAATACTAATTCCACTTTCATTAACAGTTATATTTTCTTCTATTTTTCAGCTTGTTATGACTAGATGTACTAATATTGTAAGCTATAAGACTATTAAAGATATAAGAGTTGATGTATTCAATAAACTAAATGCTTTACCATTAAAATATATAGATAGTAATTCTCATGGATCTATAATAAATGGAGTAATTAATGATATAGAAATTGTATCCGATGGTCTTTTGCAAGGATTTTCCCAACTTTTTACTGGAGTAATAACTATAATTGGAACACTAATATTTATGATTTCAATAAATATTAAAATTGCTCTTATAGTAGTTATAATTACTCCACTATCATTATTTACAGCTTCTACTATAGCCAAATATTGCCACTCTATGTTTAGAAAGCAATCACAAGTTCGTGGTGAACTAAGTGGATATGTTGAAGAAATGATAGGAAATCAAAAAGTAGTTAAAGCATTTTCCTTTGAAGAGCGCTCACAAGAAACCTTTGAAGAAATAAATAAAAGATTATATAAATATGGACAAAAAGCTCAATTTTATTCTGCATTAACCAATCCTTGTACAAGATTTGTTAACGGAATTGTTTATGCTGCTGTAGGAATAATTGGTGCTATTAGTGCTATTAATGGTACTATAACAATAGGTCAGCTTTCATCATTCTTAAGTTATGCTAATCAATATACTAAACCATTTAACGAAATATCAGGTGTTATTACAGAACTTCAAGCTGCCTTTGCATCTGCAAGTAGAGTTTTTAAGATTTTAGATGAAAATGAGGAAATTCCAGATTGTAAAAATTCAATTAACTTAACATCTTGTGAAGGTTATATAGATATAAATAATGTTTCATTTTCATATAGCAATGATAAAAATTTAATTGAAAACTTTAATTTAAAAGTTAAACCTGGAGATAAAATAGCAATAGTTGGTCCTACTGGTTGTGGAAAAACTACACTAATTAATTTGCTTATGAGATTTTACAACATAAATTCTGGAGAAATCAATATAGATAATATCAATATAGATAATATTACTAGAAGTAGCACTAGAGGTTTATATGGAATGGTTCTTCAAGATACATGGCTATATTCTGGAACAGTTAGAGAAAATATAGCTTATGGAAAACCCGATGCTTCTTTGGAAGAAGTAATATTAGCTGCTAAAAATGCTCATGCTCATAAATTTATAATGAATTTACCTAATGGCTATGATACTATCCTTACCGATGATAGTTCTTTATCTCAAGGTCAAAAACAGTTACTATGTATTGCTAGAGTTATGTTATCTAAACCTCCAATGCTTATCTTAGATGAAGCAACTAGTAGCATAGACACACGTACAGAAATTTATATACAAAGAGCATTTAATAAATTAATGGAAGGTAGAACAACTTTTATTGTAACTCATAGACTTTCAACTATCCGTGAAGCTGATTTGATTCTTGTTATGAATAATGGAAAAGTTATAGAACAGGGAAATCATGATGAACTATTAAATAAAGGTGGATTCTATGCTAATTTATATAATAGTCAATTTGCTTTAATATAAGTAAATAGGATGTAATAATAATATTTTTGATAGTAAAAATTATTATTACATCCTTTATTTAACTTTTATTTATTTTTTCTAATGAATCCTTAGATATCCCATCAGCTTTTAAATACCTACAAAATTTATCTAATGATATTTTAACAGCATCTACACAATTATTTGTTATTTTATAACTATCTTCCCACCACCAATTTTTTATTACTAATGGTTCATTTCCTCTATGAAGTTCTGGTTCAAATCTTGCTACAAATTTATCTCCATATAGAATAGGTAAAACGTAATATCCATATTTTCGCTTATCTACAGGCTTATATACTTCCCAAGTATAATCAAAATTAAAAATATCTCTAGTTAATTTTCTATCCCAAATTATATTATCTAGTGGAGCTAAAATTTTTATATTATTTTCATTTATGCGATTAGAGTCATTTAAAATCGATATATCCTCTTTTCTTAAATAAAAGTTTTCTTTTAAATTTTCTACCTTTATAAAAATTAGTTCGCCCTCTTCTACCAATTCATTTAATATTCTTATTCTTAGATTTTTATGATAAACATAATTTCCTAGCCAGCCCTCTCCATTTCTATCCCAATATACCCCTATGCTTCCTATTCTTCTTTTAAAGTACCATTTATAAAACTCATCATCTTTTTTGAAAGGATCTACTTTAGATATTATTTCTTTAGGTAATAGCCTTTCAATTAAATCATATATCTTTTGAGTATTTTTCTTTTCCTTTACTCCAAGTACCCCCATATTCCACATGTAATCCATTGTGGCACTTGAAAGTTTTCCATGACCCCATTTTCCTTTTTCTACAAACCCTAGATCAATTTTGGATGGACTAGTTGCCCCATTTTTTTCAATATATTCTTTTACAGTATCAACATAATTTATTGCATTAATTGAAGCTCTATTTCTTAGTACACCTTCAACTTCCTTTTTCCTTTCTAATCTTACTCGTCTAAAATATCGCCAATCTTCAGCAGAATAAATAGCCATCATTTTATCCCATCTATCTATTAACTCCCTTTTCTTATAAAGCAAATCCTCTAGCATTATAGGATCATAATCTTCAATTCTCGATTGCATAACAAGATCTGCATTTCTTCCTACAACATTTAATGGATCATATTGAACGCATCCTACTCTTTTTATAAAATCTTTAATCCCTTCTTCTCCAATAAAAGTATTATTCGTGTATAGACCTTGATATACTACTAGGAATTTTCTTAGCTCTTCCTTTGACATAGTAATTACTTTCATATTTTTACCTCTCAAAAATTTAATATATATTTAATTTAACGTTACTTTCATATAACACCAAATTATTCAGTTTAATCTCTTATAGGTAAATTTATTTTATAATAATATAATTTAAATTTTATATTTATTTAACACTTCATTATCCTTAGTATTTTCTTCTAAGATTTTTGTGTTATTGCAACTAACCGTAAATACAGATAAGCTAGCCAAAATAAGCAACAATATTTTTCTCATTATAAAAAAACCTCTATGTACTATTTTATTATATATTACATGGAAGTTTTTACATAGTTTATTTAAGTTGTTACAAAGTTATTAAATGTAAATATTAATTCTATAATTTTATATAGTTTGACTAAAATTTTATATTTTCTTGTATAATCATTGCTATACTTTTATTGCAATTATATAATAATTATTTGTATGAAAAATTCATATTTATTTTCTAAATTTGAAATAAAGTTGATAATATTTTTTTATAATGTTATTATTGAAAATGTTTGTACAATTTTGAAATTAATAAAATATGTTTAATTTTTATAGGTTTATATAAAGGGGGCTTATTTATGACAAAAGATATGACAACAGGAAATCCTGTAAAACTAATTTTAACATTTTCTATTCCTTTACTTATAGGTAATATATTTCAACAGTTTTATAGTATGGCTGACACTATAATAGTTGGTCGCTTTCTTGGTGTTAAGGCATTAGCCGCAGTTGGATCTACTGGCGCTATGGCTTTTTTAGTTAATGGCTTTGTTATTGGACTAACTAGTGGCTTTGCTGTTTTAGTTTCACAAAAATTTGGTGCTAATGATGAAGAAGGTGTAAAAAAAGCTTATGCTAGTTCTTTAGTTTTATCTGGTATTATGACTATAATAGTTACTATAATTAGTGTTGCTTCTGCCAAATCATTACTTGAGCTTATGAATACACCTGCCGATATAATGGATGATTCCTTAGCATATATAATAGTAATTTATGCTGGTAATATAGCAATAATCTTTTATAATATGTTTGCAAGCATTTTAAGAGCTTTAGGTGATAGTAAAACTCCACTATACTTCCTAATTATAGCTTCAATACTAAATATAATTTTAGATATTGTATTTATTGTTAATTTTTCAATGGGAGTAGCTGGTGCTGCTTATGCAACTATTATTTCTCAATCTATATCTGCTATATTATGTGCAATATATATAATTAAAAGATTCCCTATATTGAGACTAAAAATGAGTCATTGGAAAGTAAGAAAAATCTTTGTTAAAAGTCAATTAAGAATTGGTATCCCAATGGCACTTCAATTTTCAATAACAGCTGCTGGAGCTATGGTTCTTCAAGGTGCTTTAAATAATTTCGGTTCTAAAATAATAGCTTCATATACTGCTGCTTCTAAAGTCCAACAACTAGTTATGCAACCTGCTGTTACATTTGGTGTTGCTATGGCTACTTATTCTGGACAAAACCTTGGTGCAGGAAGAATAGATCGTATTAAAGAAGGAGTTAAAAAATGCACAATTATTAGTATTATTGTAAGTATAATATCAACAATTATAGTAATTTTATTTGGTGGTGCTTTTACAAAGCTATTTATGGATGGAAGTGATTTAGAAGTAATAGAATATGCAAGACATTACTTAAATACAGTTTCCATATTCTATATACCTTTAGGATTAATTTTTATATATAGAAATACTCTTCAAGGAATTGGGGATAGTTTTGTACCTATGATGGCTGGAGTTGCAGAGATGGTAGCTAGAACAGTTGTTGCCTTTACATTGCCAAGCATAATTGGATTTACTGGAATTGCTTTAGCTGATCCCGCTGCTTGGTTTGCTGCTGCCGTCCCCCTTGGAATTACTTACTTTAAAAGAATCAATATAATTTTAAAAGAAAAACAATTAGCTGCATAGAACAAAAGGTGTTTAAATTATTAGAAACAATTTAGACACCTTTTTATTTATAATATTAATTTAAATTTATAAACACAGAAAATAATAATTTAAATAAAAAAGAA
>NZ_JH815222.1:1289422-1340063 GCF_000158375.2 Clostridium sp. 7_2_43FAA | reverse complement strand
TTTTTATTTTATATCTCTTAACATTTCTATATGAGGAATATCATCTTCTAAATATGCGTTAGAAACTTCTATAAATCCTAAACTTCTATAAAAATCCTTTATGTAAACTTGTGCAGATATTCTAATTGGACTTTCACCATAAGTATTATTTATAAATTCTATAGCCTTTTTCATAGCTTTTCTTCCTAAATCTCTACCTCTATATTTTTCATCTACTACAACACGTCCAATAGATATTTCATCATAAGAAACGCCCTTTTCAAGTATTCTTAAATATGCCACTATACTATTATCATCAGTACAGAATAAATGATATGCTGCTAAATCTTTATTATCGCAATCTTGATAAATACATTCTTGTTCTATTACAAAAACTTTATTTCTTAAAGCAAGTATATTATAAAGCTCTTTAGTACTTAAATCTTCAAATTTTCTAATCTTCCACTCCATTTTAACCACCTCCTAAACGAATTAATATCAGGAAATTAATTACATTTTTATAATTAATATACTAATCGCTTAAAAGTTAAAACCATTAAACCCCCAATTCTCTACTTCTTCATATTTAATATATATGGCATCTTTAGGAATATTTAATTCCTTTTCATATAAGTCGCAAATTTCCTTAGTTACTTCTTCCAAATCATTTTTTGAAGTTTTACCGAATATTTTCACCTCAATGAATGCTCCATATCTTAATTCTTCACCTCTAAAATATAAAGAATATTCATCTTGAAATCCTATCATAAGATAGCTTTCGCTTTTACCAGGAATTTTTGTAATTATATTTCCTAATTTAGTTTTTAATAATTCTTTTTTTTCTGCACTTAATTTCACAGTTACTTTTGATTCTATAAAAGGCATTTTTTCCTCCTTAATATGTTATACATATTTCTAACAGTTTAATAATAATTCTACTTATAATTAGAATTATTCTAAAATATAATATTATGTTATAAAAAACTAAAATCTTCATTTACTCTATCTTTTATAATTTTAAGTCTGAAAAGTACCTCAAATCCATCTTCCTTTATATTTTCCTAAAACAAATAATGCTCATATAAAATTCCTATCTATTATAGTTATTAATTCTTTAATCATAATGTCTTCTTCATATAAAAAAGATTCTTGTGTTCGAAGATACTATTTCTCAATTATTTTATTGCTAACTATATATATTATGCTTTTAATTATTTTTCTTATTATTACTAACTAATAATAATTTGTACTGCATAAATTATTATCCTGAATACATAGTTATATTAAAACACATTTTAAATACCTAACAGTATAAATGATCTTTGCTAGTTTTTAATCATATATATTAATTTTCTATAATATTATTTCTTAATAAACAATTCTTTTTATATTATTCATAAATTTTCCTTACTTTCTATAAACTTGATTATAGCATAATAAATTAATTCATAAAAGAAGAGATTATTACAATTTAATGTATAGTCTCCTCTTAAGATGAATTAAAAAATTATTCAACAATGACTATCTAGATACTCTTCTAGCTTTTCAGTTCCATCAATTAATGTATCTTTAAATATATCTTTTATATACCTAATCAATACATCAATATCAGTAAATGTTTCACCTGCCATTATTGCCTCCATTGTAATAGGTAAATTTACTCCTCCAAAAACACAATACTTTTCTTGATTATTAACCAAATTAATCATTACTCTGTTAAATGGTGTTCCTGCAAATAAATCGCACAATACTATAATTTTCTTATATATACTTAAATCTAATAATGATTTATTCAACTTCTTATCATAATCATTTATGCTGTCACTTGGAATAAAATCAACAACTTCAACATTATCGTAATCACCATTTAAACACTTAATAGCACTATATAACCCAGAAGCAAAGGTACCATGTCCAGTTATTAAAAAGCCGATTGATAATTTTTTTCTATTATTAAAATAGAAACCAATATCTACTTTATTATTAGTATTATAAGTTATATTTGTATCCATTTACTCCTCACTTAAAATATTTATAGCTTAATATAGTATATTTTATTAAGTATGTGAAGTTACAGGAAAAAGCATTTCTTCATCTCTAGCCTTCCCCTTGCAGTTTTTTATAAATAAAACATTATCGTCATCTATAATTTCTCTAGTAATAACTTTAAACTTTTTAGATTCTGGTATAAAATTAATCTTAATAATCTTATCATCACTTTCTATGAGCCTAAGTAGTATGTTGTCAAAATCGATAGGATTTTTACTTATAATATCATTTATAATAACCTCACCATTTTTTCTCTCTAAAATAGCTACAATATCATAATCTTGAAAATAATAAAGATTGTCATTAAAAATATAACTGCAATAAACCTTTAAGGGCCATTCATCATTTATTACTCCAAGTTTATTTGATACGGGATACCTATCTTTACATAGTCTTTCTATAATTAATTTGTCATTCATTAAAGATAGATTTAATCTTCTTATACTTGCAATGCTTTTATAGCCAATATTTTTATAATTAACCTTCTTATAATTTTTATTTCTTATATCATTCATGCTTATTTTATATTCAGTTTCATTTTTTCTATTAAACCCAAACTTAGGATAAAAGTCCAAAACAGATTTATTAGCAAATAAATATATATAATCTATTTTATCTTCATAATCTTTAAAGACTTCGTTCATAAGTCTTCTTATTAGTCCTTTATTTCTATAATTAATATCTGTCATAACAGTGCCTAATTGAATTACTTTTCTTATTTTGCCATCTTGAATTATTGTAAATTTATTTATAGAAACATTTGATATTACTTTTTCATTGTAAATATATGAATATGAAATATAGTTTTCATTGCAATACCCTTCCTCAAACCACATTTCAAAATTTAATCCAAATGTATCAGCTGCTAAATTACTAAAACTTTTTCTATACTCATTATTTTTACTACAATCTTTAAATAAAACAAATTCATCCATTTTTTATATCCTTCTTTTTAATAATATCTCAATATAAATTTAAATTTACTATTAAGTATCCTATAAACTAATTTTATTCCTATATACTTAGAAATTCTACACTTATATATATTAAATTATATTTTAAAATCTTAATATAATTTCAATCCAGCAACTTTTACATGATTTAATATCATATTATTTTTATTGGCATATAATATTTAAAAGCAATTAATAAAGTGTGGTTTTATGAATTACTTATTAGAGATTCAAAATTGTAAATTGTTAGGTTCTGGAGCAGAAGGTTCAGTTTACTTAACACCTGAAGGCTTTGCCCTTAAAACATTTAAAAATGCCAAAGCGGCTAAAAGTGAAGAAGAAATACTTAGAAAAACTTTAGATAGTCCTTTCTTTCCTAATCCTATATTAAGAGTAAGTAACATATTAGTAAGAGAATATGTAGGTGGAGAAAACCTTTTTGAATATATCTCAAAACATGGCTTACCTTATAATTTATCTATAGAAATAATAGATTTAATCGAGGATTTGAAAAGACTTAAGTTTAAAAGAATTAACATAAGAAATGCTCATATATTTATAAACTCAAAAGGTAAAATTATGGTTATAGATCCTAGAAAGCCATATACTAAAGTAACACCATACCCTAAAGACATAATAAAAATATTAGTTAAGCTTCATTTATTTGATAAATTTTTAAAAGATGTTTTAGAATATAAGCCAGACCTACTTCCTTACTGGACTGCTGCATATAATTATCTTGCATCTCCAAGAAAAAGAAGAATTTATCGATATGGTTAGTTAAATTAACTATAAAAAATAAATGGTTAGTAAATATCAAGTTTATATTTTGCTAGCCATTTATTTATATAGTTTTTAATCAACAATTCTCATGCTTATATAAAAATAAATAATCTTGATAATTATAGGAAAAGTCTATCTCTTTTTATTTTATTACCTTATATCTTCTTATTATCTTTTCAAGAAATTTAAGTTAATTATCAGTACTAATCTCTTTTATTCTTATTTTTGTTTCACTTTTATATCTCTTTATATAAACAATAGCATAAGCTAAATTTAATATAATACTAAGTAACGATATTCCAATCATAAATATACTATTCCTTGGAACCAAAAGCTCAACTGATTCTGTAAACCTTGGAAATGTAAAATAATACATAAACCAAGCTGCAAGAGTAAATGCCCTTGCTTGAAGCCAGGTCCCTTTTTTAATAAATATAGCTGGAATTGTAGAAGATAATATAACTATAAATTGAAGTGACGCTGATCCTGGAAAGTTTAAATATACAAAAGTCCAATTCCAAACATCATATGCTATTATCCAAAGAAGCGGCATCTTTTCCCAAATCATATCTTTTTCTTTTGAATTATCTGGCCCAATTTCTTTCCATCCATAAAATAAAGTTATTATTGATAAAACTCCAGCAATACCATTTAATATATTAGGTAAATTGCCCATAGAAAAATCTTGTACTACCGCCTCAATAATATTTGCAGATAATATTAAAGCAACTATCATTTTACTCCATTTCTTGACCCCTATTTTAGTAAATCTAACAAATATAAACCAAACACTTCCAGCAACTGCTGAATAAACCTTAATCCATTTAAACCAATATGTAACTCCATTACTTGACCATAATGGAATCATTATTATTGGTAACACAAAGAAAAATCCTATAGCAGCTAACTTTTTTCTTCTAAATAGTTCATTTAATGTTATTAGTCCAATTAATGCTGAAATCCAATGTATTATTGATAAAGTTCCTTTATGCTCTTTAAATATTGTATTATAAAAACCATTATTATACTCTATAGACTTCTCATCTAATATCTTTAAATTTCCATTATCTAATTCTTTTATTACATCACTTGCTTTACTCTTTATTATTATATTATTATTCTTATTTTCCCATATCTTTTCTTCCTTTATTTCTCCATCTCCAAATTGTTTTATTACTAATACATTGCCATTAGATTTAAACTTTAGCCTATAAAATAATCCACCTTCCCCATGCTTTCCATCAACTATTCCTTGCCAAGTTCCTGTTGGAAATTTTATATCTGTATTTGCTTTTGTAATAATACTACTAGTATTAAATATCACTACAGAAGTTATGATTGTAATAATAAACTTTAATAATTTGTCCCTAGATAATTTTTCAAAATAAATTCTCATACTAATCCCCTTTTTTTCTAATAGTTTAATATTTCTTATAAAATCCCTATTTTTCTCCTTTCATAATATATATACCATATTTTTCATATAAAATAATTATAAATAATTTCTATTTAACCTATAACTTTAAAATAAAAAAGCTATACACTAATTATAAATATAATGTATAACTTTCAATTTAAATAATATACATAATTTATTAATTAATAACTATAAAGCTCATTATAGCTTAAAGACAGCTTTATTTTAGGATTATCTCCTTGCTTTATCCATTGTAAGATTTCCTTCATATTACTTTCCTCAACTGCTACACATCCCCAAGTAGGAACTCCAACATCTACATGTAGAAATATAGCTGAACTTTTACCAATTACAACAGGGTATCTATTATAATCAATTACTAAAGCATATTTATATGAATTACTATGCTCTATTAAATACTCAGCTGAGTTCCATCTTCCATTTGGTTCTCCAAATTGCATTGTATTATAATAAGGAGAATTAACATCATCTATCCAATATTCTGATCCATCCAAAACTCTATATGGAACCCCACTTTCTGGGTTTTGTGCTGCTCCAAAAGCTTCTGTTAAACTATATACTCCAGTTGGTGTGCATAAGTCCATTTCATAGACATCCTTTGCAGCCTTCATTCCATTTTCTCCAAGCCTTGCAAACATACTATCATATTCATACCATTTTCCATTACTATCTTTTTGCCATAAGACTAACTCCGCTGTACCGCCCGTGCTTACTACTGAAATTATTTGTCTAGAATTTTGAGCAACATAAGTATTAGAAATTTTAGGCTCATTATTAGTAGGAATTGATTGCTGTATATTTGATGTATCAACTTTATTTATAGTATTTTCTTTTACTTCGTCTTCTTTTTTGTCAGATTCATCTTTTAAAACTAATTCTCTTTCATTTTCTTTTTTTATTTTTTCTTCTTCCGCATTTTTCTCTTCTTCTTTAACGCTCTTTTCTACTGAAGACTTTAAATCATTTATCTTATTTAAAACATTATTAGCCTCACTTAAATTTTATCACCTATAGATTTATTAAAACTATCTTTTAATTTGTTATAAAATTCTTCTTCATCACTATTCATATTAGGAATTTTCAAAGAACTAAAACTTTTATTTACTTCTTCTATTTGTATATTTAAACTTTTTTCCTTGTTAACTTTTACAAGATAAGTTCCAGTACTTCCTAAAACAATAAGTATCACTATAAGGAAAATACCTATTATTCTTGTCTTTTTAGTTTTTATCATCTTCTTCCTCCGTATAAGAAAATATATTTAGTTTCAATGTATTATATTAAACTCATTTATTATACTACATCGTTTTATATTTTAAATAAATAGTTAATTATTACAAAATTATTTCTTTAAAGTCTATTTATAGAAATTCTCTTAAAAGATTCATTATAAATGAAATATTATAATAATTAAATATTGACTTTTAATACAAATTTATGTAAACTTTACTTATAATTAAATAATTTAAGTGCTAGGGGTGCCTTATGGCTGAGAAATGATAATTCATTAACCCTCTTTACCTGATCTGGATAATACCAGCGTAGGAAAGTCACGATGTACTTTTGTAGAAATGATTATATCAAAGCTATAAGTATACCTCCTAGCAACTTTTAGGAGGTATTTTTTATGGATAATTTTATTAACACATTAAAAGAAGGTTTTACTGAAATTTTTAAAAACCCACTTTCTTTAGCTACTCTTATAGGAGTAGTAATTTTAATATTAGCACTTATTAAATTTAAGAAAATTAATCTAGATGCTAAAATTATGTCTAGAATAGGTATTGCTTTAGCTCTAGCTACAATACTTCACCTTATAAAGATTGTGGACTTGCCTAATGGTGCTGGAAGTATAAACTTAGGAAGTATGGTTCCTATTTTAATTATTGCTTTTATGTACGGCCCTGAAATAGGTATGCTTACTGGATTTTTATTTGGCGTTATCTATTTAATCATAAGTCCTTATATACTCCATCCAATTCAAGTTCTTTTTGATTATCCTCTTCCATTTATGGCTGTAGGACTTGCTGGATATTTTAAAAATAAAAAGCTCTTAGGTACCTTTGTAGGTATGTTTGTTAGATTTATATTTCACTTTATATCAGGCTTTTTATTCTTTGGACAATTTGCTCCTGAAGGCTGGTCTCCTATGATTTATTCCTTAGTTGCTAATGGGTTAGTCGTTGGAGGAAATTTAATTGTAGTCCTAATCATTATAGCGCTACTTCCAATAAATAGAATCATTAAGACCAGTAACAATTTCACATTATAATTTTTATTAATTATTATAGATTGAAATTTGATAATATTAATTTATTTAATTATGTATTATGATTATTTAGTAAAAATTTATTATTAGAAATCATTAAGTATTTAAGGAAAATAAGTGAATAGCAATATAATTAAACATATAATAAGAGCTAAATGTAATTAGCTCTTATTATAATTTATATTATCTATTTCCCTTATATAAATTTATTATGAATATAATATTATAATTGAGTATGACTTCATTTTAGGAACCTCTGATGTTTTAACTGTCTTTATTACTTCTACTCCTGCTTTATTAAAATCAGCAATTATATTCCATTTTCCATTTTTTGAAACTGGCATATATTGATTTATATCATAATCGTCTATTGAAGTTCCATTATATACTACAATTAAATCATTAATATTCTCTTCTATAATATTTAAATTTTTAAAATGCCATTTAATTACTCCAACATTTTCTTCTCCATTTAAAAAACTAATTTCAAGATTATTTAACTCTTCCCTCTTATCTAACCTAAAAGCTTTAAAATTCTTCCTAATTTCTATTAAACCCTTTATATAATTAAATACTTCAATATATTTTGCTTTATATCTCCAAAATATTGCATTTATGTTATCAGGGCTCTTATAACTGTTATGATCACCGTTTTTTGTTCTTAATATTTCGGCTCCACCTTGTATAAATGGTATTCCTTGTGCTGTTAAAATTATTGCAAGTGCTAATATATTTCTTCTCACTAAATGATTATCAAATATATTTTCGTCTTTTATTTTTCTATAATCTTTTTCTTTAATTCCAGGTGTTAAGCTTTTTTCGATTTGATCCCAAAGAGTATAATTATCATGTGCATCTACATAATTTATACTTTCTCTTGGGTTATATGTCAATGTATTTATAGATCCTTTTAATCCCTCTATTATGCTCCATGCTGTGGCTCCATCATGTTGATTTCCATTGACAAATCCATATGATGGACTATTATTTCCTCTTATAAAATCTCTAAAGGTATCATTAAATATGGAAAACTCTTCACCTCTTTGACTCCCCTTATAAGTTCCATTTGAAAGTACCGATTCGCCACCCTTCCACGGCTCTCCATAAATTAATATACTATCATCTATTTCTTTACTTACTTTTACAATTTCTTTCATAGTATCTATATCTATTAATTCCATAAGATCAAATCTTAACCCATCTATATTATAATCTTTAAGCCAATGTTTTATTGAATCAATTATAAACCTTCTAACCATAGGTCTTTCAGTTGCTATTTCATTACCACAACCTGACCCATTTGTAAATCTACCTCTATAATCAGTTCGAAAATAATATGCTGAAACTATATTATCTAAGCTTCTTGTTTCTTGCATATGATTATATACTACATCCATAACTACTCTTATACCATTTTTATGAAGAATTTTAATCATTTCTCTAAGCTCTATTATTCTTGATATTGGATCGTATGGATCACTTGAATAGCTACCTTCTGGAGCATTATAGTTCTTAGGGTCATATCCCCAATTTCTATTACCTTTTTTGTTTGATTTTCTTTCATCAACTGAACCAAAATCAAATACAGGTAGTAAGTGTATATGAGTTATTCCAAGCTCTTTTAAATGATCAATTCCTGTTTTTACAGTAATTTTTCTTTTCTTATCTTTATAAGTAGTCCCCTCCTCAGCCAATCCTAAATATTTACCCCTGATATTTTTATCTATTCCGCTATCATCACTTATAGTAAAGTCCCTTACATGTATTTCATAAATTATAGAATCTTCTTTTCTTAAAAGCTGTGGCCTTTCATCACACAACCATCCAAATGGCATTGATTTAACATTATTTATATCTATTAGAAATCCCTTTTCTCCATTTACTCCCACCGATACTGCATATGGATCTACTGCATAATTTATTTTTATATACTCTAATCCATTTCGATCTATATCTTTAAAATATAGTTTATATAGATAAAATACACATTCATTTTTTTTTCTACTAATCTTAGTATAATGAGTTCCGCTTTTTTCCTCTCTTTTCATCTGATATACTCTTTTTTCATTTCCATTAATATCATACCAATTTTCATATAAACATAAATCTATCTTAAATGCCGTAGGAGCCCAAATTCTCAAGTATATATTTTCTTTATCATATACAACTCCCATATCAGGTCCATCATAATAATAACTATCTAAAAAATTCCTCATAGTTACTTTACAAGGTAAAAATGTATTGCTAGCCCTTATTTCTACTAAATCACTTGGAGATACTTTTACATTTAAATTTTTGAAATCAACCTTTTTAGATAATTTATCAATTTCGTACTCACAATGTTCTTCTTTAATACCATTAATGTAAATATAAAATTTAGTTCCATCTAAAGGTGTTTTAGATAAAAAAGCTGTAATACTATCTTTCTTATCCATTATTGCAATTTCAATTCTAGGCTTCATATATTCAATTACATCTTCTAAATTTGTTATAAGATTATTTTCCCCATGAACTATATAGCAATTTTTAACTCCTTTTGGTATTTCAAACGTTGCAGTTTGCTCAGACCAATCATTTCCCCAGTTATCTCCCCAAGCTTTTCTTCTTGCAATTATATTTTCTTCCCTTACAAATGTACATCTACCAAAATCGCTTTTATTTTGTAGCTCAACAGCATATGAAACCCCATCATTTGAAAAGCTCCACAAATCCCATTTATATCCATTTCCAAAATAATCACCATCATTTTTTATAAAATGTATTAATGTACCTTCAACTTCATTTAAAATAATAGAAAATTCTCTACAAGCTCTTTCTCCTGTAATTTTATCTACACAGGTTACTTTAAGTGAATTTTTCTTTCTCAATAGCTTACTTATTTTTATTATATTATTTGAAAGCGTAATCTCTTTTCCTTTATAGTCAATTTCCCAATAAACATTTCTTATTTCTTTTATTCCAAATATGGATTCTTTCAATGCTACTAATTGTATTTCCTCATCTAGATGAAACACATTACTAGATGCTTTTATTTCTAATGAATTAATATTATATATTTTAATAGAGTTGTTATTACTTATATCATTATATGTCATATTATCACTATAGCTTATCATTCCTTCAACTCCTAAAATCTTTCTATTATATTTTATTCCTATCAATAATTATTGCCCCTACATATTTTTTCTTAATCATAAGTAAAACTTATTTAATTCAAAAAATTATATAACCACTCTTTCATTATCTACTTCATCTTTATGTACCTCTTTACTAAATTTTCTTTTAATTCATGACAACTATTATATCAATTCAATATTTTTATTGATTTGTAAATACTTATATGGTATTATTTAAAAGACTTTAAGGGAATGAAGTTCTCCCTTGACTTATGTCTAAACCGCTTTGGTAAGCTAATGACTTCTGCAAGTTTTTTTGCAGAGCTCATTGGCTTTTTTTAATAAGAAATAAAGGAGGATTTTATGTTAACAAGCATAGCACTTATTATTTTATTAGGTCTATTTATTGGCTCTATTTTTACTAAACTAAAGCTTCCAAGCCTTGTAGGTATGATATTAACAGGCATTATCTTAGGCCCTCACATGCTTAACTTATTAGATTCTAGTATTATAGGCATATCATCTGAACTTAGACAAATAGCACTTGTAATAATTTTAACTCGTGCAGGCCTTGCATTGGATATAAAAGATTTAAAAAAAGTTGGAAGACCAGCAATTTTAATGTGTTTTATACCTGCAACCCTTGAGATATTAGGTTTTATTATTCTCGGTCCAAAACTTTTAAATTTACCTATATTAGATTCTGCAATACTTGGAACAGTCATAGCTGCTGTATCCCCAGCTGTTATAGTTCCTAGAATGCTTAAGCTTATGGAAGAAGGTTACGGTACTAATAAAAGTATTCCTCAATTAATATTAGCTGGAGCTTCTGTCGATGATATTTTTGTTATTGTGCTATTTACTTCATTTACAAGCATTGCAACTACTGGATCAAACTTTTCAATAAGCTCCATAATAGAAATACCTATATCTATTATCATTGGAATCATATTAGGAATTTTAACTGGTATTGTTCTAGTATATTTATTTAAAAAAATTCATATAAGAGATTCTATTAAAATTCTTATAATTTTAAGTGTATCTTTTTTATTTATTACAGTTGAAGATTTATTAAAAGGATTCATTCCTATATCTGGATTATTAGCTGTTATGAGCCTTGGTGCAACTATACTTAAGATTTATTCAAAACTTGCCAGACGTATATCTAATAAATATTCAAAACTTTGGGTTGGCGCCGAAGTATTTCTATTTGTTTTAGTTGGGGCTAGTGTAGACATTAAGTACGCAATGAATTCCGGAATTATTACTATTATTTTAATTTTAGGAGCATTAGTATTTAGAATCTTTGGCGTATTATTATCTTTGATAAAGACTGAAATGAATTTTAAAGAAAGATTATTTTCCGCTATAGGATATATGCCAAAGGCAACAGTTCAAGCTGCTATTGGAGCATTGCCCTTGTCAATGGGATTAGCTTCTGGAGAAATAATATTAACTGTAGCTGTTCTTTCAATAATTATTACTGCTCCTCTTGGAGCAACTTTAATTGATAATACTTACAAAAAATTGCTCTCTATTTCAAAGAATAAATAAAATAAAAGCTATAGATACAATTTGTATGCTTATATTACATAACCATACAATTTTCTATAGCCTTTTTTATTATTCATTTAATATGCTATGATATTAAATCACAAAATTCCATTGCAACATTTATATCATTTATATCATAAGTATCCATAATAGTATTTTTATTTAAATATTGAAACTTTAACTTTGGAAGTAATATTACCACTTCATTCCCATCATCACATTTATTATTAACATATACTTTACCATTTTGAAGTTCTAATAAAGATTTAGCTATTGATAAATCTTTAGCATAAGTATTGAAAGGACAACTTTTTGTATCATTATTAAAAACATTAAATATAGAATTATTAAAACCATTTCCTCTATATTTAAACACAATGTTTATATAGTGTTTTCTTTCTAAAACACTTATTAATATCTCAGATTTTTCGAATGACACCATTAATATATTAGAAAGAATACTAAGTATTATTTTCTCAATTAAATTGGGATCACACTTTATAATTAACTCCTCTATTTCTGTATCAAATATTAAGTTTTGATTTTTAATATTTGCATATTTAACAGACCTTGATATTATATCTTCAATTAAGTATACAATATTAAAATTTTTAAAATCTACTTTTAATTCATGTGCATCTATTTTTACAGCATCAATTAAATTATTTATAGTTTTTAAAACCTTCAAACAATTTTTAATTATTACATTTTCATATTTTAAGTAGTACTCCTTTAATTCACTACTTCCTATACTGCTCATTGTATCTATTAGTTGCACACTTGAATAAATTGAGTTTATAGGATCTTTTAAATCATATGATAGTCTTGAAAAAAACTGTTCTTTTATTTTATCATAATATTTTAATTCATTATATCTATCATTTATTTTGGTAACCTTTTTTTCATTTTCTAGATTAATATCCTTTAAAATTGAATTCATTCTCTTTGTTATCATTAACGCTTTTTCATAATTACCACTTTTTTTATAAGTTGCTTTAATTCCATGATAACTTCTTAAAGTGTATTTAATGTTAAACCTATAAGATATTTTTAATGCACCATTATAATACTCTAAAGCTTTTTGGTAATTTTCCTCTAATACACAAATATCTCCTCTTATTATTTCTATCCAATAATCTATATCAGTAAATTTAAAATCCTTATTATATTTATTATAGTTTTCTTCACATTCACTAATTAAATCTTTAATTATTTCCACCTTTTCACTTCCAGAGATTCCCTCAACTAATTCAAGTGCTATTTTTCTACATATCTGTATGTTTATTCTTATTTTAAATTGCTGTTGTCTGCATTTATCTAATTTTTGTACATTTTTATCAAGATATTTAATTAGATTTTCTACATCTTTACCTAGTTTTTTTTCACTTAAATATATTTCTAATATCTCAATAACTAAAATTAATTTTGTCATCATACTTAGATTATCTTTATATTCTTCTATTGTTTTAATAATCATTTCCTTAGCTTCACCTAATCTATTATCAATAGTAAAAATATACTTCAAATAACAAATTCCAAATGCTATTTCATCATACTTATTGTTGAGCTTTGCATATTCTATAGCTTGTATAAACATATCTTTTGCTGAATTATACTCTTTCATAGAAAAATATACTTCTCCAAGACAAACATAAATATTAAATGTTTCTTCCTCTTTTAATAAAGATACCATTTCTCTAGTTTTCTTTAAATATTTTTCTATATATTGGCTTTCTCTTTTTTTTAATGCTTCTATATACATAGCTGATAAATATAGCTGAACTAAATAATAATATGACTTTTCCTCTACAAAAACCTTTTCTGCTAAGTTGAAATACTTCTTTTGAAGATATTTTTCATCAAGCTCTGAATAACATTTAGTCATATATAAATATATTTTTCCTCTCTCATGTGAATTATTTATTTTATTGCTATTTATAGCTCTTTTAAAAAATCTAACTGCCTTATTTTTGTTCTTTTCTAAATAGTAATAAATACCTTTAGCATATTGTATATTTTCATATTTTTTTTCATTTTCTATGTATTTTTGTATTCTGGCCTTAGTTTCATGTAAGTTTTTATTTCCTAATATATTTAAATATCCATGATCTACTTCATTTATTAATTCTGAAAATAATTCCATCATCTCTACTACCCTAATTAACTATATAAATCATAAATATCAGATAATTCTACTGATATTTTTTCAACATTTAGTTTATACCCTTCTTTTTTATAATCAATCCACTCTTCTTCAACAATCTTGTCTTTAGGTAAATTTAATACAAATTCACTTCCATTTTCATATTCAGTATTTAAATATATTTTTCCATTCAATAGGTCTACTAATGATTTTACTAAAGATAATCCTATTCCACTTCCTTCTTTACTTCTATTCAATGATTTATCTACTTGAGTAAACTTATTGAAAATTTTATCTTTCATCTCTTTTGGTATTCCTATGCCTGTATCTCTTACCCGTATTTCAACTTCATTTTCTTTATCATTAACACTAACTATAATCTTACCGTTTTTAGGAGTAAATTTTATTGCATTTGATAATAAGTTTAAAATTATTCTTTCAACCATATATACATCACATTTTATTATAAGTTCTTCTATATTTGTATCAAATATTACCATAATATTTTTTATTTCTACATATGGAGTTATTGAATTAGTAATTTTCTCTACTAACTCAACTATATTTATATTATTAAAATTAGCTTCATAATTACCTTTATTTATTCTACTTGCATCTATAATATTATCTATAAGTTTAAAGCTTCTTAAACAATTTTGCTTTATGTTATTTTTGTATTTTAAATAATATCCCATGAACTCCCTGTCATCTTTATTTTTATATAAATTTAATAGTTGCACTGACGAGTATATTACATTTATAGGAGTCTTGAATTCATGAGAAATACTCGCAAAAAATTCACTTTTAGTTTTTTCTGACTCTTGTAGTACTTCAAGATTTTTATATAACTCTGCATACTTATCTCTATATTTACTATTATCATATGAAATCATTATAGAATTAGCTTTTTCTAAATATTCCATAGCTAATTTATAGTTACCACCTCTTTCATATGTTTTAGATAATCTTTCATAGATTTTATCAATAAATCTATACCCATATTTTCTAGAAAGGTTTATTAAATTATTATAATGATATAATGCCCTTTCATATTCATTTAACTTATAATATATATCACCATATAGCATTTCTATATATAAATCAAAATTGCTAAATCTAAATGAATCTAAATATTTTTCATAAATAGCTTTAGCTTTATCTAATTCATCTAATATATAATTGGGTTTTTCATTTATCTTTATATAGTATCTACATTTAATAAGAATTAAATTAGCTTCAAATTGTTCCCTAATTCTAATTTGCATTTGTTTTATATTTTCTTCAATTAAATGTATCATAGAATTTATCTTGTACATATTTAAATTTAAATCTATATATAACGTAGATAATTCCATATAAACTGTTGTAGTATGCAATAAAGACAAGCTCTTTGTATTATTCTTTATAATTTTATTAAATAACTCTATTGCATCTCTTCTTTTCCCAATATAGCTATATACAAAAGCTATATAATACATTAATAATACTTGAATATCCTTTAAATTATATTTTTTTGCTAATTTATATCCTTTATTATATAATTCTAATCCCAGTTCATTATCGTTTAACTCAATAGAAAATATCGCCCCTATTTTAAGGTACTGTTCAGCTACCCAATCCTCCTTACTATTCTCTAATATATATAAAGCCTTTTTTAATAAATTTATTCCTTCGCTTTTTTTTTCATTTCTAGTAAATTTATTTGCCAGATTAATATATAAATCTACTAAGGATTCGTTCTTTTTTTCTGATATTAATGTCTTTTCTGCTAGCATTAAATGTAATTCATATCCATTCATATCATTTTTATCTAAAAACATTTTTGTCAATTCTGCATATACTTGTCCTAAACATATCTTATTTCCATTGTTGATTATCAATTCTCTCTCTAGATTTTCCATTGCATCGTCTATAATTACTTTATTCATATTAATTAATGCTTTTAAATGATATGTTTGTACTTTCTCTATACTTTTTAATCCATCATCTACTTTTTCCAAAGCATTCACAGCACTTGAGTAAGCCTTATTCATGGTGTCATTATTTCTCTTTATCGCTTCTAAGTCTTTAATCTCTTTTTCTAAAGTTTTCATGCTATCCCCTTAAATCTAAACATAAACCTAAAATGTACTTCATTTAATTAATTATAATTATATAATTAATTATACATTTCGCACTAAATTTTAACAATATATTATTCATTTTCATTCCATATTTATTCAATATTTATAATAATTTCATTTTACTGCTATCTATTCATTAATTTCCAAGCTCTTATCTAAATTAATACTTGCTTATTGAAAAATTATTTCATTTTTCAAAATTGTATCTTGAAATATTAGATCTTGTAGGTTACAATAATATTAACTTGTAAATGTTTCCATTTAATATACTTTTTAATTTAATTTTATTTAGTTCTAAAATTATCTAAATTCATTTAGGAGGGGTATTATGATTAAGAAAAAAGCTTTGACATTATTTTTACTTGCTAGTATATCCAGCCAAGCAATAACTTGGCAAAATTCATTGGCAATAACAAATGAATCACCATTATTCAATTTTAAATCCTATGATTTTAATACAATGGAGGTAACTTATGATGAAACTAAACCTGTATACATGTATAATAATGGGCCTCAAGTAACTATTCCTGATAAATTTATTAATCCCAAAGAACAATTTAGAACAGCTTGGTTATCAACTGTTGTAAATATTGATATTTCTGATGTTACTAGTAATCCAAACCTTTCTGCCGAAGAAGAATTCAAAAATGATCTTTCATCAATTCTTGATAGATTTGAAGAATTAAACTTAAATGCCGTTACTTTTCAAGTAAGTCCAATGCTTGATGCTTGGTATCCATCAGATATAGCACCATGGTCTCAATATCTTCATAAAGGCGGCAATAACTATACTCTACAAGGAAAAGATCCAGGATTTAATGGTTTTGATCCTCTAGAATGGTTGATTTCTGAAACCCATAATAGAGGTATGGAGTTCCATGCTTGGTTTAATCCTTATAGAGTTACTAATACTGTTGATAAAAGACCTGTATCAGAAAAATTAAATGAACTTGCAGAAAACAATTTTGCAAGAAAAAATCCTCATTTAATATACGAATTTCAAAATAAGTTATTTTTAGATCCTGGTAGACCAGAAGTTATTGATTATGTAGTTCAAAGAGTAGAAGAAGTTGCTAATAAGTATAATGTAGATGCAATTCATTTTGATGATTATTTTTATCCATATAAATATAGTGAAAATAATAAAGATATCTACTTTTATACTCAAGATTTAGATAAGCAGACATTTATTGATTACAATAGAGGTTTTGGGGAATACAATATTGAAAATGCTGCTAAATGGAGGGAAAATAATATTGATATTCTTATAAAAGCAATAAAGGATAAAGTTACTGATATAAATATAACTAATAATAGATCTATCCAATTTGGTGTTTCTCCTTTTGGAATATGGGGACATGCCGAAAACTATCTGGAAGGCTCTAATACACCTACAGGATCAACCTCAAGCCTTAGAGATCAGTTTGCTAATACAAGAAAATGGGTAAAGGAAGGTTTAGTTGATTATTTAACTCCTCAAATTTATTGGTCCTTTAACACTGCTGCTGCCCCATATGGCGAATTACTACAATGGTGGGATTCTCAATTTGAAGGAATAAATAACTCTCATCTTTATATTGGCCATCCTAATTATAAATATATAGATGCATCTTGGGATAATAACTTTAAAAATCCATATGAAATAGCTAACCAATTAAGATTTAATCAAAAATTTGAAAATGTTAAAGGAAGTGCATTCTTCTCTTTTGACAAATTACTACCTAAATCAATTGCTACTTCTGGTGATAAGTTTGATATATTGAATCACTCTAATAATATTCTAGAAAAAGACTACTTAAACTTACCTGCTAATGTTCCTGGAAAACCTTGGCTTGATAAATTAGAAACGCTTCCTGTTACTAATGCTAAATATGAGGTTATAGATAATACGATTAGACTAAATTGGGATGATAATAATTCTGATAGCAAATTCTATTGTATATATAGACAAGAAGGTAATTTAGATACAATAGATATTACTAATCCTCAAAATTTAATTTCTAGGAAAGGTATAGAATCAGGAAAAGAGTTTATTGATAGAAATATTGAACCTAATAAGACTTACACCTATGCTATCACTGTAATAGACAATGCATCTGTTGAAAATGAAGCTAAAATATTTAATAAAGAAGTTTTAGATAACGAAAATGCTGCCTTACCTATTATAGATGCAATTAATAAAATTCCATCCTTAGATTCATTAACATTAGATGATGAATTACTTGTTACTTCTGCTAGAGCTTTAGTTTCAGCTTTCAATAATGATTCTTATGTTACTAACTTAGATGTATTAGTTGCTGCTGAAAATAAAATAGCACAACTTAAAGAAGAAAAAGCTAAAGAGGAACAAATAGCAAAAGAAAATGCTGCTATTTCTGCGATAGACAGGCTCCCAGCTTTAGAAAGTATAACTTTAGATGATGAAGCTTCTATTAAAGCTGCTAGAAAATTAGTTACTATTGCAAATAATGATTCAGCAATAACAAACTTAGATAAACTTGTAAAAGCCGAAGCTAAAATAAAAGAATTAAAAGAAAATTCCAATATAAACCCTGGTGAAAATAATAATAATAATAATAATAATAATAATCACAGTAATAATAACAACAATAATAAAGGTGGTAAGCTTCCTGATACTGGCGGAAAAAACTCATCTATATTATTAAGCTTTGCATCAATGCTTACTATAGCTGGAACTACTTTATTTAGGAAAAATAAATAATAAAAACAAATTAATCCTAGCAAGAAAAGAGCTTGTTAGGATTAATTATATATCAACACTTTATTTATTGTTCTTTAAAATTTATTGAATTTGCAGTTAATATATTAATAATTCTATTTTATATGATTTATTGAAATAATGTAAATTTTCCTAATGGGAAAATTATTTCTACACTTGTACCAACTTTTTCTTTTGATTTTAATTTAATTCCTAAGCCTAATTTTTCGCATAGGCTATTACATAAATATAAGCCAATTCCAGTTGACTTTCCATATATCCTACCATTTTCCCCTGTGAATCCTTTTTCAAACACTTTATCTATATCTCTTTGATTTATTCCTACTCCATTATCTTCTATTATTAGTGAATTACTGTTTTCATTAGATTTAGTATATATAGTTATTTTTCCTCTTCCCTTTTGTGAATACTTAATTGAATTTCCTATAATTTGATTAATGATAAAAGTTACCCATTTTATATCACTAAATATCATTATATCTATTTCTTTAAGGTCTAAAGTTATTTTTTTATTTATAAAATCTCTTGAATTATTTCTTATTGCTATTTTAACAGCATCTGATAAATTAAATTCTTTTATAATGTAATCCTTACTCACATCTTCACTTTTTGAATAATATAGCACCTGTTCTATAAATCCTTCTATTTTTTTTATTTCATAAGATATTTTTGATACAATTTCACTTTCACTATTATCCAATATTAATTTAGTGGAAGCAATTGGAGTTTTTATTTCATGAACCCAAGTTTCAATGTACTCTCTATACTCTACTTGTTTTTCTTTATAATATTTAACATTTTCATTCATGTTCTTATTTGTTTCTTTTAAAACTTCATAAACTATTTTTCCTTCTAAAAATTCAGGTTCTTCAATTACTTCAGAAAGTAGGTATTTCTTATCTAAATTTTCCAAAATAGAAATCATATTTTTATAAAAGCTATTTTGTTTAAAGTACTCTATAAAGATATTTATAAATAAAGGAACTATCCAAGTTGAAAATATCAATATAATATACCACTTATTCACATGTGCAACGAATAAAGTAATAGATAAAATAATAAACAAAGAAATATTTATTATTATTCTAGCTCTTCTATCCTTTATATATTCTAATATATTCATGGTATTATATATCCTAATCCTCTTCTAGTTTCTATAATGTTCTTTAATCCTATTTCTTCAATTTTTTTTCTTAATCTAGTTACATTTACCGATAGAGTATTGTCATCTAAAAATAAATCCGATTGCCATAAAGTGTCCATTAACGCATCTCTAGAAACAATTTTACCTTTATTTTTTATTAAATACGTCAAAATTTTCAATTCATTTTTAGTTAACTCTATAGTATTTGATTTATATGATATACTTCCATTTGCAAGGTTTAACTTTAAATCTCCATAATAAATTACTTCATCAGTACTACTTTTCCCATAGCTTCTTTTTAATATTGCTGATACTCTAGCAATTAATGTCTCAGTATTATACGGCTTTGTTATAAAATCATCAGCACCTAAATTGATACTCATAAGTTCATCAACTTGACTATCTCTACTGGTAACCACTATTATAGGAACATCTGATTTTTTTCTAACTTCTCTACAAATATAATATCCATCATAAAGCGGAAGGTTAATATCAAGTAAAATTAGACTTGCATTACTTTTATCAATATATTCAATTATATTTTCAAAAGAGTCTGGAGCCTCGACTTCATAACCATATCTTTCTAGGTATGTCTTAAGCTCTTCTCTGATAGATTCTGAATCTTCAATTATAATGATTTTATACATTTTTACCTCTATACTATTTTTTATTATTTCATATCTTCTAATACGTTTATTATATACCAAAACTTGCTATTTATTATTTAAATCCTAAATATTTTTATTTTACAAACTAAATATTATATTACCTTCAAAAAAATAGCAACCTTATTAGATCGCTATTTTTTATTTATTTTGTTTAACTATGTTTTTATATCCAGCATATGTTGCATAGAAATAGCCTGCATAAACTGTTACTAAAGTAAACAATGTAATAAATGATGATAACCCTATACTTGGCTTATTAAATAACATTATAAAATCATTTATAACTCTAATTCCTACTATTGAGTGTATTATAGCTAAAGCTAGAGGAACAATAAAGTATATTAAAGTTTGCTTAAATATAGTTTTATTTATCATTTTTTTAGATGCTCCAATTCGTTTAAGTGAGCTGTATCTTTCTTTGCTATCAGCTGCTTCTGATAATTGTTGTAATGATAATATTGCAGCACTAGAAATTAAAAATACTATTCCTAAGTATATTACAACAAATAATATTACTGTTGTCATTGTTTTATTTGAAGTATATATTTGATCTCTTGTATAACCAAATATAAAGTCTGTATAATCATTTCTTGTATAGCTTCCACTCATAAAATCAGAAAATAATTTAGCATATTTCTCTTCATATTTACCTTCATCGTAGTTAACATTTAAAATTGATCTTGATGGAGTTAAATTGCCTTCAAAACTATCCGGAATAATAACTGTAAAAACATTTCCTGAAATTAAATCGGTATAAAATGAATCTGTAATTAAGGCTCGATTTGCTATTTTATATTCCTTGCCATTTAAAATTATAGTTTTTTCATTTTTAATAAAATCACTTATTTTTTTAATTTTATTTTCAAAACCTGATGCAATTAAAACTTCATCTTTAGATAGAGTTGTCTCTTTCTCTCCCTTTAGATTCATGATTTTATTATAATCTGATATTTTAATAAATTCAATTTTGTTATCTCCAAATCCCTCTATATCCTCTGGACTTTTCATATAATTTTTAAGAATATCCTTTAGCTTCTCATTTGAAACATATTCAGTATATATGATATATTTCTCATCTTCATCGAATTTAAAATTTAATTTTTCTATATTTTCCTTTATATCCTTTGAATTAGATTTTTCATCAAGATGCATAATTGCAGATGCTGAAAATGGTGTTGAATCTTTCAAACTACTTTCTAAAGCATTTTTAAAACTAAGTCCAGTTGAAAGCGTTGTTATTGTCAAAAATAGCATTAATGAAATTAATGTCATAGATACGAAATTAGTATTAATCTTACTAGCTATTTGCCTTAAAACAAATATATTAAGTTCTTTAAAATAAGTCTTATTATTCTTTTGCACTAAATATATGCTAAATCCACCTAAACTTATAAAGAATAATAATGTTCCTAAAATTCCTAATACTAAAGACATAAGAAACTTACTATCTTCAGGTTTTAATCCTGCCTTGATTACTAAGTAATATGCTAGCGATAAAGTTATTATTGATAAAATAAATATTATAATGTTTATAATTGGATTTTCAAGCTTTATCTTTTCACTTTTTTTTGAAGCTGTTAACATATCAATTAACTTATATTTTGATACAACAAAAGTATTGAAAATCATAACTAATAAAAACATTATTCCAAAATAAATAGTGCTTTTAACAATAGCTTCAGATGATATTATAAATTTATATTCTTTCATTTCAACATCAAATAATTTAGCAGTAAATACTGATAATCCTTGTGAAAAAATCATTCCTAAAACAAGTCCTGCTACTAATGATATTATTCCAATAATTAAAGTTTCACAAAGTAATATTTTAGAGATTTTATTTTTTCCCATTCCTAATGTCATATAAATTCCAAGTTCTTTTTTACGCTTTTTAATTAAAAAATTATTTGCATATATTATTAAACTTCCAAGAATAACTGATACAAAAATTGAAACTCTTCCTATAATTATACTTAACCCACTTATTGTTTCTGACTGACTATTGTTAATTTCGAATATTGCTTTTTGTGATTCTATGGAGTTAAAGCTATAAAAAATACAAACTGCAAATGTTAATGTTAAAAAATATATTGCATAATCCTTTATGCTCTTTTTCACGTTGTTAAATGCTATTTTAGAATACATCTCCTGCATCACCTCCTAAAAGAGTAACTACTTCTATAATTCTATTGAAAAATTCCTTTCTAGAATCTCCTCCCCTTACAAGTTCATTGAATATCTTTCCATCTTTAATAAATAAAATTCTATGTGCATAACTTGCTGTAAATGCATCATGAGTAACCATTAATATAGTGGCTTTTAACTCATTATTAAGAGTTTCAAATGAATCTAAAAGTAATCTTGATGATTTAGAATCTAACGCTCCTGTTGGCTCATCTGCTAATATTAATGATGGATTTGTCACAATTGCCCTTGCAGAAGCAACTCTTTGTTTTTGTCCACCTGACATTTGATATGGATATTTGCTTAGCACTTCTGTAATCCCAAGATTTCTTGCAACATCTTTTATAAGCTCATCAATTTTATTATGACTTCTACCTTGGATAGTTAGTGCTAATGCTATATTTTCATATGCAGTTAATGTATCTAAAAGATTAAAATCTTGAAATATAAACCCTAGTTCATCTCTTCTAAATTTTTCTACTTGTTTTGATTTTAGCTTTGTAATATCTTTATCATTAATTACAATATTTCCTGTAGTTACAGTATCTATTGTTGAAATACAATTAAGAAGTGTTGTTTTACCGCTACCAGATGGTCCCATTATTCCAACAAATTCTCCTTTTTCAACTTTAAAGCTTATATTATCTATTGCTTTCGTTACATTTTCTTTATTTCCATAATACTTTTCTATTTTTTCTACACTTAAAATATTCTTCATATTATCCTCCATCTTATTAACTATTTTAATGTTTAAATACCTAATATTTTTCTTACAATCATATTTTATCCTAATATTAATTAATTACATATTTATGTAACTTTCATTTATCTTTCATTTTTGTAAGATACCTATAGAAAAAAACAATCCTTTATATTTTAAAGGATTGTTTAATATTTATATATTAACTTTTTAAACTTCTTTATTATTATCAATTTTATTTACTTTATCTTGTTTTGTAAATTTTACCATATTAATAATTTTTCTTTTGGCTAATTTAAAAATATCAATATAGTCTTTATCCATTTTAGTTTTAGCTTCATAAATAAATAAAAATACTCCTACAGTTAGTGGTATAATATAATAACTTATGCGATATAAAACTAAAGCTAGTAATGCTTCCTCTTTATTTATTCCTAATGCACTAACCCCAAGTATAAATGATAAGTCAAATCCACCAATTCCTCCTGGCATCATACTAACGATCCCTATAGCTGAAGATACTACGTAAATTGGAAATACTTTTGATAATGGTAATGTATTTCCTAATAACTTTAAAATACTAAATAATAATAAAGCCATTGCTATCCATTCTAAAATTGAAATTATCATTATTTTTATGGTTTTTATAGCATTTTCACGTTTTTCTTTATTTCTACATCTATATACATTATAAATAAAAATTATTGGAGCATATAGTGAAGCTAATCCAATACCTAGTTTTACTAATTCAATCTTATTTAAGCTTGATATGTTTAAAATGGAGTATATCAAGCAAATTGCAGAAAATCCAGTAAAATTTAATAATACTACTTTTGAAACTTCTTTAACTAATTTTGCCTTGTCCTTAATATAAGGTGAATAAAAATGACTTTTTAATGCTATTGCAGCAGTTCCCCCAAATCCTACTATACTCGAAATAGAACTCGCAATCCAAGAAGATTTATAAAGACTCTTGTTATCTAAAGAAATATCACAGGTATCCTTAATTATAAAATCATATAAAGATAATGGTAAATATGATACTAACCCTAAAATTACAATAATACTTAAACTTATAAAAGAAAGCTTGTCTTTATATATGTAAAATGTATGTGTATCAAAATCTGAAAATAGCTTTTTAAACTGAATAAGTATTATTGTCAATATAGTAAGTACAAAAGCTACTTTCATCCATACCTTTACCTTGTCTTCTACTTTAACAAACATATAAATTCTCCCTACAAAATCAATTTATACTATACATAAAAATTTATTTATCTAATCCTTATTAGTATATCTCAATAATGAGGTAAATTCAAAATATTTTTATTAATTACTATAATTTTTAAATAACTATGCTTCAAAATTTGAATTAATATTTAATATGTCTACTTTGAATATATTTTACAAATTAAATTTTTCTTCATCATATCCAGCAAATACTACTAAAGCAACAACAGTTAAAACATCTTTTATTTTTCTCATAAAAAATCATCTCCTAATATCAATTTATAAATTTATTATATTTTTTATTTTTCCTTTGTAGTATTTATATATATTACTTATATCTTTCAATTATGTAACCTTTATTATTTTTTATAAAAAAATCATCTTTTGGGTAAATGATAAATTAATTTATCTTATACTACTCAAAAAGATGACTTTATAGTATTAGTATTTAATTATTTTTCAAATTATTTTTTTGCTTTCTTATAAAAAGTATTTTCTAATGGTAATTTAGTCCTAAACTCACCATCTAACTTGTAGTATGCCCCTTGCATTGCTGGAGCAGCTGGAACAACAACAATTTCTCCAACGCCTTTTGCTCCATATGCTAAGCTAGATTTATTCTTTTCAATTAATATGGTTTCTATTTCTGGAACTCCTGTTGATCTAAATAATCCTAAGGTTCCCAATTTAGCTAATGGAACTCCATTCTTTAATGGATAATCTTCTGTTAAAGCATATCCAAGTCCCATAACCACTCCACCTTCAATTTGACCTTCTACAGCTATAGGATTTACAGCTCTTCCAATATCATGAGCTGCAACTACTTTCATTACCTTACCATTATCATCTAAAACTACTACTTGAGTTGCATATCCATAAGCAACGTGACTTACTGGATTAGGCTTTGTACTCCCCATCGGATCTGTATCTGAAACATATTCCCCATAGAATTCTTCACCCTCAAGCTCCCCCAAAACTTTATCCTTTAAAGCATCTTTTAGTTTCAAAGCTGCTGCTCTTGTTGCTTCTCCTGTAAATACAGTTTGTCTTGAAGCTGTTGTTGTTCCTGAGTTTGGTGTAGTAAAAGTATCTGGATTATCTACTGAAACTTGCTTTGGATCTATTCCTGTAGTTTCACAAAGAATTTGTGTTGCTATTGTACCAACACCTTGTCCAATACAAGCTGCTGAAGTTCTTATAACAGCCTTACCATCCTTAATTACTATTCTACATCTACCTGTATCTGGAATGCCTACACCTAAGCCAGCATTTTTAAATGCACAAGATATACCGACATTTTTATTATTTTCAAAAGCATCTTTTACAGCTTCTAAAGTTTCTACTAATGCAGTTCCTTCATCAGCAATTTGTCCATTAGGTAAAACTTGACCTGGTCTAATTGCATTTTTATACCTAAACTCCCATGGTGAGATTCCTACAAGTTCTGCAAGCTTATTTATGTTACATTCATTTGCAAAAGCTGATTGAGTAACTCCAAATCCTCTAAATGCTCCCGCCGGTGGATTATTAGTATATACAGCAATACCTTCTATTTCCACATCTTGATAATTATAAGGTCCAGCAGCATGAGTACAAGCTCTTTGTAATACAGGTCCCCCTAATGATGCATAAGCTCCAGTATCTGAAATTATTCTTGCCTTCATTCCAGTTAAAATTCCATTTTCATCACAAGCTGTAGTAAATTCCATTTCCATTGCATGTCTCTTTGGATGGATTATTATACTTTCTTTTCTGCTTAATGCAACTTTTACTGGCTTCTTTGTATAGTAAGTTAAAAGTGCCGCATGATGTTGAACACTCATATCTTCCTTACCTCCAAATCCTCCTCCTACAAGCATGCTTTTAATTCTTAATTCACTTGGATCTAAGTTTAGAAGCTTTCCTATTTCACGAAGTTCATCATAAACTCCTTGCCCACCTGTATATACTGTTAGAATTCCATCTTCATAATTAGCAACTGCACATTCTGGTTCTAAAAAAGCATGTTCAGTTGGTGGCGTTCTATACTTTTCTGTTACAACATATTTTGAATTTTTTATAGCCTCATCAGCATCTCCTCTTTTTAGATATTGCCTACTTAATATATTTCCACTTTCATGAACTTTAGGCGCATCATCTTTCATTCCCATTTCTGGATTTATTACAGGTGAAAGTTCTTCGTAATCTACTTCTATAAGATTTAATGCTTCTTTTAATATCTTTTTATCTCTTGCAGCTACTAAAGCAACAGCATCCCCTAAATATCTAGTTTCTTCTCCAATATCTATCATCGCTGGCCAATCTTGGACTAAATGACCTATAAATCTATCCCCTGGTATATCTTTTGCCGTTAAAACAGCATAAACACCATCTAATGCTTTTGCCTTTGATGTATCTATATTTTTAACTAATGCTCTTGGATATTTTGATCTTAATGCAGATCCATAAAGCATTTCATCAAAATATAAATCATCTGCATATTTACCAATTCCTAAAGTCTTAACTTCAGCATCAATTCTAGGTAAATTTTCTCCTACTAATCCTTTACAATATACTTTAGGTACTTCTTCATTATTTCTTAAAAGTTCTGCAACTAAATTAATTGCTTTTATAATTTTTACATATCCAGTGCATCTACATATATTCCCTTTAAGAGCATTTTTTATCTCTTCTTCAGTAGGATTTAAATTTTTATCAAGTAATCCCTTTGCACTTATAACCATTCCTGGAATACAAAATCCACATTGTACTGCTCCACATTTACCAAAGGCATAAGCAAAAACATCTCTTTCTCTTTCACTAATTCCTTCAACTGTGATTACATCTTTATTTTCTAATCTACTTAACTTTTGAATACATGCTCTTTGTGCTATACCATCAATTAATACCATACAAGCACCACAAGCACCTTCTGCACAACCATTTTTTACGGATGTCAATTGTGCTATATCTCTTAAATAATCAAGTAAACCCATATCTTCATTTACTGATACATTTTTACCATTGAGCTTAAAACTATACATTTAATTTGCTCCTCCCAATTATCAAAATAATAATTTTAGTGTTTTATAAATAAAAAATCTTTTTGATAACTTATTATACGTAGTTTTTTAGTTCTTCTTCTTTTAAAGTATTTCCTTCATCAATATAATAAGAATAATCTTTTAAAATTGTTTCAGCAGTAATTTCTAATTTACTCTTTTCTTCTTTTGAATTAACTACATATATATATTCTTTTCCTTCTTCTCGTAATAAGAATTTATCTTCTTCAATTCTTAATAATCCAGTATTCTTCGAATTATTAAATTCTTCTAAATTCTTATAAATAGTTACTTTCTTAAGATAAGGGAATCCGCCCTTTCGGGCAGAACATATGGCAGTTCCCGCATTCATTACACATATTTTCAACGTGAGCTATTTGATAATTAGCTGAAAGTCCTTCAACAGGTACTCTCATATTAGCTCTATTTGGACACACATCAACGCAAATTCCACAATTCTTTAAACAATCAAAAGTTTCTAATTTATCTTCTAAAACTTTACCATTACCTTTGTTTTTATAATTAGAATCATTCTTTGCCTTATCTGCTAATTCATTTAAAGCTTCAATATTTAATCCTTTAGGTGCATGTCCTGCTTTTTTCATTTCATTTAATACAGTAATATTATTTATATATCCTTTTGGTTGCAAAAATAGTGTAGCTATAGTAATAGGTGCAATTCCAGTATTAAATACATCTAACACGTTATTTTTATCTATTCCTCCTGATATGGACATATTTATGTCCTTAAACTCACTAGCAATATTTTTAGCTACATTTATTGCTATTGGATAAAGCGGTTTTCCAGACATATACATAGCATCTCCTGGCATAATATTTCTATTATTAACTACAGGTAATGTATTTGTTAATTTCACTCCAAATGTTACATCATTTTCTTTACCTATTTGCAATAGTTTAGCTATTATTTCTTTAGCCATATCAAATTGTAAATCATGTTCAAAGTCTTCTCTTTTTAACTCGATATCATTGTATCCTAAATCATCTAATATTTTCCTTACAGCATCATATCCTAACAACGTAGAATTACATTTTAATAATGTATTTATCTTTTTATTTGATAATAAGTGAGTTGCTATATCTAAAATTTCACTTGCTTTACATCCATGCATTGTTGAAAGTGTAATTATATTTGTAATCTTTGAACTTATCTTATCTATATCTTCTAATTTAAATCTTTTAAAATTATTTATATTTTTCTTTAATACTTCTATACATTCTTTAAAAGCCTTAGTATCTTTTGATTCTTTAAGATCATCAATAAAGTCAGAAATCTTTTTTGATTGAATTCCTTTAAGATCATATCCTACACTTATATTAAGTATAAAATCTTTTACATCAGATAATCCAAGCTCAATTCCCATTACTTGCAACAATACAGAGGCTTTAATATACTCTTCTTTTGCTTCTTCAACTGTTAATTCTGTAGACCATTCTACATTGTATCCTACATTTTTAACATCAATACAAGGTCTTGCTATCATTTCTTGCATTTCTTTTCCATCTACTATTTGAACAGTCTTAGGTTCAAAATATCTACAACCTGTTAAATAAGCTACTAAAAAGTTTTGAGTTAATTGTGTATGTGGGCCTGCTGCAGGACCTACTGGGAATCTTAAATACTCACCGCAAAAATTCATTTCTATACTATTATCAATATCTCTATAAAAATCCTTTTCTTCTATTCCAAATATTTTTCCTTTTGTATAATAATCTTTAAGAGTTATCTCAAGAATTTTTTCAAAAGACATTACTTTCATTACATCGCTCATAATTGTTCCACCTTTCTTAAAACAAATTTAATATGAATTCCTATCACTATAAATTTTAATTATTAACAAATTTTGATATAAGTTTACTTACTCTATCACTTCTATTAAAGTTAATACGAACTTTTCTATTCCCATATACGTAAAAAACTTATTAAACATATAATTAAGAACTCTTACATTTGATCCCATAACTTTTGAGCTATTTTTCTCGAATCTACAAATATTTTTTCTTCATCTATATTTACTAACTCTCTATTTTTCATAACAATTTTTCCATTTATAATAGTTGTTATTACAGATCTTCCTGTAAATCCAAAAAGCATATGACCATTTATATTACTTGCATTCATAGGAGTTAGAGGATTGTAATCAACTATAATCACATCTCCATAAGCTCCTTCTTTTAATATCCCAAGATCTTTATTAAAAAATCTATTTGTTATATTTCTATTATTTTCAAATAACAGCTTAAATGTTTCATTAAAAGCTACACTTGGATGACATCTATTATGTCGTTGTATTATAGGGAAAACCTTCATTGATTCAAACATATCGCTAGTATATCCATCAGTTCCCATTCCTATATTTATACCTTTATTTATCATTTCTAATACTGGAGAACACCCAACTGCATTTCCCATATTAGACTCTGGATTATTAACTACATTTGTATTAGTATATTTTAACAATTCCATTTCCCTATCATTTATATGGACACAATGAACTGCTAAAGTTTTTTCTCCTAAGATATTAAAATCATGAAGTCTTTCAATGACTCTTTTTCCACTGCTCTTTAAAGACTCATGTAAATCTGATATTCCCTCTGCAGCATGAATATGAAATCCTGAATTTAAGCCTTGAATTTCTTCAGCACATTTTTCTAAAGTTTTATTACTTAATGTAAAAGCCGCATGAAGTCCAAATAGGCCTTTTATCATATCACTTGAATCTTTATTAGCATGCTTAATAAAGTTTACGTTTTCATTTATTCCTTCATCAGTTATTTTATATCCATCTCTGTCTGATACTTCATAGCATAATGAAGTTCTAATTCCAAGTTCCTTAGCTACATCCCCTATAGTAAATAAACTACCTGTTATACTCATAGGACTTGCATGATGATCAAAAACTGTAGTAACACCATTTTTAATACAATCAATATATGTTGTGTAAGCACTATATTTTGTATCTTCAAGTGTCAACTTTTTATCTAGTTTCCACCAAAGTCTTTCTAGTATTTGATTAAAATTTTCTGCTGGTTCTTCTTTTGCATCCATACCTCTAGCAAAGGCACTATATATATGATGATGTGTATTTATTAATCCGGGCATTATAACCTTACCTTTAGCATCAATAAATTCATAATCCTTATATTTAGCTTTTAAAATTTCATAATCTCCAACTTCAATAATTAAATTTTCTTTTATAGCAATAGCTCCATTATTTATAATGGGATTATTAATATCCTGGGTTATAACTATACCATTACCAATTAAAATCATTTATTATCCCTCCAGTATAATATAATTAAAATTATACTTAGCATTATCTATGCCAATTTTATAAAATTATCCTTTTACTTAATTTTATTTTAATTATTTTTATTAAAGTACTTTTTCAGTTTTAAACATTATTTGAATTGATATTCTTATATATATTTAAATTGATACTCTAAAAACAAATAAATATATTATATTAAATGTCTAATATGTCTATTAAAAAGAGTAAACTTGAAATATTATATGATTTTAAAATATAGCAAACCCTTACGACAATACTTTGATTGGAAACACTCTAATAATTAGAAATTATTAATAAGTTATTTATAGTCTTATTTGAATATAATATTAATTTTATTACTACTAAATTTAGGTTTATTATCAATTTAGTAATTGTAATTATCATTTTAAGAATTAAAGATGATAATATGTAAGTTTTTTATTCTATTTCTTTATTTCAATACACTAAAAATTTAAATATATATGCTTAAAATTAAAGAAATAAATAGATAATAAATATACTTTTAATACATTAGATTATAAAAAGGATTTGTAATTTACCTACATATAAGAAAAGCTTTTAAAATGTATACCTTAGTAGTATATATTTTAAAAGCTAATATATTGCCATAATTTAAAACCATTTATTTATATATATTCATTTTATAATATAATTATAATAAAGAATAATATTTCAAGGTGAACTTATGAAATTATGCCCTTATTGCAGTAATAAGCTCAAAAAGATTGATATAATTTTTAATAACTCCTCTAATATAAAATGGTCAAAATATAAGTGATAGCTATTAATTCTTTATAGCTACCACTTAATTTTGAAATTTATTTAATCTTTTAATTTATTATAAATGAAATCTATTTTTTCGCTCATTTCTTTATTTCTCAATTTAATACCTCTAAATTTCTTAATCAATTTATATATTAATATTATAATACCAAATAGTAAAAAGAAATTAATAATAGTTGCTATAATAATTACATAATTTATCTCGATAATCTGCTCATATAATTTCTCCCTTCTTTATAGCACTAGCTCGCTTAACTCGCTAACACTTGTTAAATAATAATTTGAATTTTCTTTCATAAATTCAATTATTTCTGGTATTACATGAGACCAACCAGCACTTGCAAAGTCTACCTTATAAGCTTTTGCCATATCTAATCCTGGCTTCAAGTCATCTACTACTAATATATCTTCTTTATTTAAATTAAATAGCCTCATAGTTTCCTCGATTGGAAAAGGATTTGGCTTTCTCTTACCTTCTTCAATATCCCATCCAAATATTTTATCTGGTACAACTCCACAATTAATCTTATAATCTCTTTCAATTTGTTTGCTTTCTGAATGGGAAGCAACACAAATAATTCCCCCTAAATTCTTAAATTCCTTTATCAATTTTGCAAAACCAGGATAAAAATCTGGAATTTTAGATTTTGTATAGCTAGTCCATACTTTATATTGATATTCTTGCTCTTCTTTACTAAACTTTAATACATCCTTACATAATTCAGAAAATCCAGGACTAAAACAATTATGGACAAACTCTTCTAAAGTTAATAATTTTGTATTAGGTCTTAGTACTTTAAGTGCTTCAATAAATGATGGATAATGTATATTGGAGGTGCTAATAGTAACTGTATCATCGTGATCTAAAATTAAACATTTATATCTCATTAACAAGAACCTTCCTTAAGTGTTATTCATTTGATATTTATTAAATAAAAAACTATTTATAAAATACTATAATTATTTTATATAGAATAACGTATTTTCTTTATAATTAAAAATATAATAAACAGTATAATATGAAATATTTTCAACTTTTTCTATATAAAGTAGCTAAACCTATTCCAAGTTTTTTAGCAGCCTTAGATTTTCCTTTAGTATCATGACCATATTTTTCTAAAGCATAATTTATATATCTTTTTTCTAACTCCTCTAAAGTTATAAAATCTCCATCTACAATTTTGTCTAAATCGGTTTCATTATGTCTATTATAATAATCTACTATATTATCAGGAAGTATGCTGCATGTTATCACATTATCTTCATCTACTAAATTTATCATAAATTCCACAGCATTTTGTAACTCTCTTATATTTCCTTCCCATGGATAGTTTCTTAATTTTTCTATAACATCGTCTTCTATATAAATTTTTTCTAAGCTATAGGTAGCACAATATTTATCTATAAAATTTAGTACTAACTGCTTTATATCTTCTTTTCTTTCTGAAAGATTTGGCAATTCTATTGGTATTACGTTTATTCTATAATAAAGATCTTCTCTAAACTTTTTTTCTTTTATCATTTCTTTAATATCTTTGTTAGTTGCAGCTATTACTCTTATATCCAAATTTATCATTTTATTGGAACCTATTTTGACAAACTTTCTTTCTTGAAGAACTCTAAGAAGCTTTACTTGTAGTGATAAAGGCATATCTCCTATTTCATCTAGAAATATTATTCCTCCATTGGCAAGTTCAAACTTACCTATTCTACCACTATTACTTGCTCCACTAAATGCTCCTTTTGCATAACCAAATAATTCACTTTCAAGTAGTGCCTCTGGTATAGCTGCACAATTTATAGCTATAAACGGCTTATTCCTTCTATTGCTTTGTGAATGTATAGCTCTTGCTATAACTTCCTTACCAGTACCACTTTCTCCTGTTATAAGCACTGATGAAGTTGAATTTGCTATTTTTATAATTTTCCTTTTAATATTTTGCATAGCCTCTGATTCGCCAATTATAGATTCTAATTTTATTTCTCCCCATACATTATTTTTAATTATATTATTACATTTATCTTTTTTACAAATCTTGTTTAATATAATAATATTTTTATAGTTGTATGAATCAAAATCAACTTCTAATAATTCTCCTATACCGTCATAATCAATCCCCTTAGCTTTTATCCCAATTTTATTAGCTTCCGGATATTTCCCTATAGATATTTCTACTTTTTCTAAATCAATACTTTGGATATTTAAGGCTTTTCTTACGTAATTGTTTGCATAAATTACTTTGTCGTTAGAATTTAAAATTATAATCCCATCGCTTATTTTATTAGCTATGTCTTCAATAAACTTTTCTTCCATGCTATCACCTTTTGTATTATATTATTGATTGTCATATCCTCTCACACTATTATGTTACCATTTTTCCCTTGGTCTTACAATTATTATAATCATAAAAAAGAAGCTTAGACTTATAAAATAACCTTATTATAAGCTTATTTTATATCTAATGCTTCATTTTAATTTATTTATTAATTATTCTATTCATATAAATTGTCGGAATCAATGCATACATAGCTGCTGCCTTTACCATTTCACTCTTCCAGGTTCTTTCATTTGGTGCATGAGCTTGATCCTCATGACCTGGGCCAAAACCTATACATGGAATACCATATCGCCCCATTATAGAAACACCATTAGTTGAAAATATCCATTTATCTACAATAGGTTCTACCTTAAATAAACTTCTATATGTTTCCATAAGTGTCTGACATACTTCATGTTCTTCAGGTATAACCCATGTTGGAAAATATGCTTGTGTTTCATAAGAAAGCCCTGTATAGGATTCTCTATTATAATTATACATAGATACTTGTGCTTGTGCCTTTTTTACTGAAGGTAACTCTTTAATTTGATTTATTGCAAATTGATAAGTTTCTCCATCTGTTAATCTTCTATCTATAGAAATACTACATCCATCTGCAACAGCACATCTTGAAGGTGATGAGTAAAATATTTCAGATACAGTTAATGTACCTTTACCAAGAAAATCATTATCCATAAGATCATTATCTAAATTTTTTAATTCATTTAATATTGGAGCCATCTTAAATATTGCATTTTCTCCTCTTTCTGGAGCTGATCCATGGCAACTTATTCCATTAGTACTAACCTTTATTTCAACTCTCCCTCTATGTCCCCTATTTATATTACATGAAGTAGGTTCTGTAATTACTACAAATTCTGGCCTTATATTATCCTCATTAATTATATATTGCCAACAAAGCCCATCACAATCTTCTTCTTGAATCGTACATGTTATAAGTAAAGTATAGTCGTTTTCTAAATTTAAATCTTTAATTATTTTTCCTGCATAAACCATGGCTACTAATCCACCGCCTTGATCACTTGCTCCTCTTCCTAAAATTATCTCTGCATCTTCATCACCTTCGTATGGGTTATAATTCCAAAGGCTTGGATCTCCAACACCTACAGTATCAACATGCCCATCCATAGCTATTAAATGATTTCCTGTTCCAATATAAGCTAAAATATTACCCATTGGATCTATTTCTACTCTATCAAAACCAACCTTTTCCATTTCCTCTTTTATTCTAATTATCTTAAGCTCTTCATTACAACTTTCGCAAGGTATGGCTATTATCTCTCTTAAAAAGTCACTCATATCTTCTTTGTATTTCTCAGCACATTTCATGACCTCTTCAGATATAAACCTATAATCCATCTTGGTTCCCTCCACCTTAATCTCTAAAGATATATATTTATGTATGAAGCATATTTTATGCCAAATATTTCATTAAAATAATAATAATTTATTATAAAATTTCATTATAATAAGTAACCCTTCATATATAAACTCAATAATATTATTTAAGCAGTTATCAAAATAATAATTTCTATCATTTTGATAACTGCTTATTATTCCTCTATATTTGTAATGAATTTTTTATAGTCATCCATAGTATCAATATCTTGAAGAAATAAATCATTATTTATATCTACATATATAACTTTACTATTATTACTTTTTATTACTTCTCGACCTCCAACATCCCCTTTTAATGCCTCTAATTCATCTTTTAAAAATTTAGGAAAAATGACAGGACTCCCTGTTTTGCCTTTTACCCTGGGTATTATTATATTATCTTTAAGTCTTATAGATGCAGTTATTAATTTATTTATAGAACTACTATCTATAAATGGCTGATCTCCACAAAAAAACATAAAGTTTTGATTTGCATTTACCTTTGTTAATCCAACCTTTATAGATTGGCTTTGTCCATAAGTAGCAGATTCATTTTTTATTACCTGTATTTCTTCTCTAATTCCAATCTCAATAACATTGTCTTCTCTTGCAACTAGAATTATATTGGAAATATCACTTTTCTTTATTTCTCTTATAACTTTTTGGAGGATTACTTCTTCTCCAATATTCATTAACAATTTATTTTTCCCCATTCTTCTACTAAACCCAGATGCTAAAATTATTCCATTCATACATCCCCACACCTTTATTCTTAAGTAAGCGCTTCCATCTAATAAATTTATTTAATTTACTTTACAAAGAAATTTTATATATTCATTATATTTTAGCAAATAAATTTTTCACTGCTTTTCTAGCTTCAAAAACAGTTTTTTCTTCATCTATTGTAGTAAGCTTACCATCTTTCACAACTACTTTCCCAGCTATTATAGTATAATCCACAGGTGCTTTGCATCCTACTGTACCTAGTATTGATTTCGGATCATATTCTGCACCTATAAATTCTATCCTATTAGAATTTATCATAAATAAGTCAGCAGCCTTTCCAACTGAAAGTTCTCCTAAATCTTTTCTTCCGAGAACCCTAGCGCTTCCCTTTGTCGCTAATTTTAATATATCATAACCTGTTGGTGCTTTATTACTCCAATTCAATCTATGAAGTAAATAGCAAACTCTAAGTTCTTCTAAAAGGTTTGATCCATCATTACTTGCACTTCCATCGACAGCTAACCCTACTGGAACATCTAAATTTATCATTTCTGGAATTCTTGCTATTCCTGATGATAATTTCATATTAGAAATCGGGCAATGTGCTACACCAGTTTGAGTCTTTGCTAAAACTTTAAGTTCATCTGTATTAAAATGAATTCCATGAGCATACCATACATCATTTCCGATCCAATTAAGAGTTTCCATATATTCAAGAGGTCTCATATTAAATCTTTCAAGAGTATACTTTTCTTCATCCTTTGTTTCTGCTAAATGTGTATGAAGCCTTACATTATATTTTCTAGCTAAAGATGCACTTTCTTTCATAAGTTCAGCTGTAACATTAAATGGAGCGCATGGTGCTAAAGCAACTTGTCTCATAGAAAATTCATTTGCATCATGATATTTTTTTATTATTCTTTCAGAATCATATAAAATCTTATCCATTTTTTGAACAACTGAATCTGGTGGGAGTCCTCCATCTTTCTTGCTTAAATTCATGCTTCCCCTTGAAGCGTGAAACCTAATTCCAAGCTCTTTAGCTGAATTAAATTGTTCATCAATAAGAGTTTCTTCAGCTTTTTCTGGGAAAAGATAATGATGATCAAAACAGGTTGTACAACCGTACTTCATTAATTCTCCCATGCCAACTAAAGAACTGTACCTTACTGATTCAGAAACTACACCTTTCCATATTTCATATAAGGTAGTTAACCAATCAAAAAGCTCCATATTTTGAACTTGTGGTAAATTTCTAGTAAAGGTTTGGAAAAGATGATGATGACTGTTTACAAGTCCTGGATAAACATACATATCCTTTGCATCAATTACCTCATTTGCCTCATATACATCATTTCCTATATATTTTATAACTCCATCTTCAATATATAAATTTACATTTTCAAATAAATTATCTTTCTCGTCACATGTCACTAAAGCTTTTATATTTTTTATAAATAAGGTATTTTTCATAATAACCCCTCCAGGCTTTATAAATTAATTAGCTTTAATTTACTTTAATTTTATTTATTCTTCTAAAGATTTTTTTGTTGCGTTAAATATCTTTTGATATCCTGTACAACGACATAAATGTCCTGAAATTTCTCTCTTTATTTCTTCATCAGTAAATTTCTTACCACTATTTACAAGGGAAGTAGTTGTAAGGACTAACCCAGGAGTACAAAAACCACATTGTACTGCACCTTCTTCTATATATGCTTTTTGCACCTTTGAAAGTTCTCCATTTTTCTCTACTCCTTCTACTGTTAAAACCTCTTTCCCATCTGCCCAAACAGCCATATATATACATGAGTCTATTGGTACTCCATCTACCAATACTGTGCAAGCACCACATTCTCCAACAGAACAACCTCTTTTTACTCCTGTATAATGTAATCTTTCTCTTAATACATCTAATAAAGTTTCTCTTATATCCACTTCTAGACTATGCTTTTTTTCATTAATTGTAAGAGTTATTCTCTTCATAAATTCATTACTCATTAACTACACCTCCAGCCCTTTTAATTACCTCTAAGATTCCTCTCTTAGTTAATTCTTTTATCAAATGTTCTCTAAAATCCTTAGAACCTCTCCACGAATTTCTTGGTTTAGCATCTAGTAATGCTTTTTCTGATATTTCTATAATATTTTTCATATTTATTTCAATGCCCCTTGCAAAATCTTCTGCTTTTAAGCATCTTACTGGAGTTGGTGCTGCTACCCCCAATGATATTCTTAAATCATTAAATTTATTATTTTCAATAGCTCCAACTACAGATACACCTAACATTGCTATATCCATAGCCTTTCTATTACTAAATTTTATATAATTTCCTTTATATCCCTTATAATCTTCTTTTCTTATTATTATCTTTACTAATATTTCATCTGGAAAAATACTAACCTTACCTGGTCCCAAATAAAATTCTCTTATCGGCACTATTCTTTCTTCATTTTTTCTTCTTAACAAAAGCTGTGCATTTAAAGCAAATAATGTTGTTGCACTATCTGCTGAAACTGCCCCGTTACATACGTTTCCACCAATAGTTGCCATATTTCTCACTTGTGGTCCACCCATAGATACTGCTGCTTCTGATAATACATATATATTTTCGTTTATTATTTCATTTCTAAATATATCTGTAAAAGAACACATAGCTCCTATTTCTATATCCTCATTCTCATTTAATTGTATTGCTTTTAACTCTTCTATATTTCTTATACTTAAAAGCTCGATTCCAAGCATATCACCATGGTGTAATTTTATTAACACATCTGTTCCACCAGCAATAATTTTTATATTTTCTTTATTATCTAAAATATCTAAAGCTTCTTCCATAGTTTTAGGTTCATAAATATTACTTATATCAAACATGTCTCTTCCTCCTTATATTAGTCCAAGTTCTTTAAATTTCTCAAAAACTGACTGAGGATTCATTGGAATTTTATTAAAGGCAACTCCTGTTGCATCTAATACAGCATTACGTATTGCTGGTGCTGGTGATATTGTTGTATTTTCACCAAGAGATTTTTGACCAAACCCAGCTGCTGGTTCAAATTTTTCTACAAATGCAGAGCCTATATTAGGAGTATCCATTATTGTCTGTAATTTATAATCCAATAAATTATTATTTAATGTTTTTCCTGTTTTTTCATCAAATAACATTTGTTCTGAAAGTGCATATCCTAATGACATGCTAACTCCACCATGCACTTGTCCTTCTGCTAATTTATGATTCATTATTATGCCTGAATCATGCACATTATAAATTTCTAATACTTCTATTTGTCCAGTTTTCATATCTACTTCTACTTCTACAAAAGTTGTACCATATGCTATTGCATTACTTCTAACGTTTACAGATGTATCACTTGTTATAGGTGCAGATTTTATTCTGTCATAAAATGATTCCATAGCTATTTCTTCTAATGAACAAACAACCCTTCCCAATTCCTTTTCAATAATATTACAATTTTCCATATCTAATGCTTCTTTATCTAATCCACATTTATCGCTTGCAAATTGTAAAACCTTATCCTTAACCTCTAAAGCGGCCTTTTTAACAGCTGCACCTGATACAAATGTTTGTCTTGATGCGTAAGATCCAGTATCGAAAGGTGTTATATCAGTATCTTGATTACTTATAACATGTACCATATCCAAAGGAAGCCCTAACACTTCTGATACCATTTGTCCAAATACAGTATCACTGCCTTGTCCTATTTCAGTAGCTCCAATTTGTAGTTGAACTGATCCATCTTGATTCATAACTATTCTTGCTCCAGCAGCTTCTAATGAAACCGGATGTGTACCACTAAAATAACTAAAGCACGCCATTCCTAGACCTCTTCTTTTATCACCAGTTTGATTCTTATATAAATCTTTCTTTTTATCCCAATTTATTAACTCTTTTCCTTTTTGAATACATTCCGGAAGTGCAAAAGCTCTAGCAATATTTTTGCTAACTGGCTCTACATATCCTTCAGTAATTAAATTATTTAATCTAAATTCTATTGGATCAATATTTAATTCTCTTGCTATATCTTCAACATGACTTTCAAGAGCAAAAAACATTTGTGGTGCTCCATATCCTCTCATTGCACCTGCTACTGGTAAGTTTGTGTAAACTGTTTTCGGACTATATTTAATTGAATTAAAGTTATATAATGGTCTAAATTTTCCACCTGAACTCATAGTTACTGAATGTCCATGTGAAGCATAGGCTCCATTATTAACTAAATTTTCTACAGATGTTCCAAGTAGCTTACCATCTTTTGATACTGCAGTTTTAAATTTAAATTTCATAGCATGTCTAGTTCTACTGTCTATAAAACTTTCCTCTCTGCTTAAAGTATATCTAACTGGTCTACCATTTGCAGCTAAGCTCATTGCTACTGTTAGCGGTTCCAAAACTACATCTTGTTTATTCCCAAAACCGCCTCCAATATAAGGCTTTATTACTCTTATCTTTCCCCAAGGTATTCCAAATGCTTGTCCTACCACTCTTCTTACTATATGAGGTATTTGTGTAGATGAAACAACTATAATTCTTCCTTCACTATCAACATATGCATATGCACTATGATTTTCCATTTGACAATGCTGTACTATACTAGTTTCATAAATACCTTCAAAAAATTTATCTGCATTTTTAAAATCTTCATCTACATTTCCTGATTCTGACCCCATTTGACTTAAAATATTATTAGGTCTTTCTTCATGTATAACTGGTGCGCCTTCTTTTATTGCCTCTTCAGGATTTATAATATGAGGTAAAACTTCATATTCAACCTTAATAAGTTTTAATGCCCTTTCTGCAATGACTTCATCTTTTGCTACAACTGCTGCCACAGCATCTCCAACAAATCTTGCCTTATCTGTTAGTATAAGTCTATCTTCGATATCTCTATGGCTAGCTTCTAAGGACCAGGGATGGCCAGCTGTAGAAAACTTTATATTTGGCAAATCTTTATATGTTATTATGGCTTCTACTCCATCCATTTTTTTTGCTTCGCTCACATCTATATCTTTTATTTTTGCATGCGCATAGGGACTTCTCAGAACCTTTCCAATAAGCATATCCCTTTCAAAAAAATCATCAACATACTTTGCCTTTCCCGTAACTTTAGCAACTGCATCAATTCTATTTACATTGCTTCCTATTACTTTATAAGTCATTTTACACCTCCAAAAATACTTTTTTGTAACTGTTTACAGAAGTAGATTATTTAATAATATTACTTTTGTAATATCCTGTCAATAATTACTTTTTATGTTTTTATTATAAGAGTAAAAAATTTTCAAATTAATTTTTTACTCTTACTTACTATTTTAATAATCTGTACTCGTCAATCTTTCTATATAATGTTGCTATCCCAATTCCCAATTTTTTAGCAATCATCTTCTTATCTTCTGTTGTTGTACCATAAATATCTAATGCTTTTTTTATTTCCATTTCTTCTAATTCTTTAAGAGGAACAATTTCACTGCTATCTAATCTTCTTTCAACTTTTTCGCATAATAAAATATTCTTAGGTATAACTTCTTTATCTATTATTCCATCTACTCCTATCATATTAACTATAAATTCTATAGTATTTTCTAACTCTCTAACATTCCCTGGCCAAGAATATCTATAAAAAGCCCTCTTTACATCTTCTGTCATCACTATATTTTCAAAACTCTTATCCAATAAATTTGTATATTTATTAATAAAAAATTCTATTAATATCTCAATATCATCTATTCTTTCTCTTAATGGAGGAATTTCAAAAGGTATTACATTTAATCTATAATATAAATCTTCTCTAAACTTATTTTCCTTTATTAATTCCTTTAAATTTTTATTTGTTGCTGCAATAACTCTTACATCTATATCAATTTCTTTATTTGAACCAACCCTTGTTATTTTTCTCTCTTGTAGTACTCTTAGTAGCTTTGTTTGAAGATATATTGGCATATCACCAATTTCATCTAAAAAAATAGTTCCCTTATTGGCAAGTTCAAATTTTCCAATTTTACCCATAGGATCTGCACCAGTAAATGCACCTTTAACGTATCCAAATAATTCACTTTCCAATAAAGTATCTGGAATAGCACCACAATTTATTGCAACGAATGCCTTCGATTTTCTATTTCCTTCATTATGTATAGATCTTGCAAACACCTCTTTACCAGTACCACTTTCCCCAGTTACTAATACCGTTGAAGTTGATAAAGCTATTTTTTTTACTTTTCTTTTTAAGTCCTGCATTATCTTAGTTTGTCCTAAAATATTTTCTGTCTTTATTACATTTTTTATATTAGTGTATTCTGATATATTATCCCTAAATCCTTTATAGTCCCTAAACATGAAAATTTTATCAAACTGATTATCATTTAGTCCCATTGGAAAAATATTACCTATAAATTGAAAGGATTGACTTCCAATATATACTTTATATATTTCCATCTGAAATAAGCTATCTCCTGTAGGCTCAATAGACACCTTTGATATAAAAAAATTATCAACATGTTTAATTAATTCTACACCTTTAGAATTTATATGTGTTACTTTATCATTTTTGTTTAAAACCATTACTCCTTGATCCATTTTATCTATAATTAAATTTAATGATTTTACTACTACATCTTCTCTTTTTCTTTGAAAATCTTCATATGCTGCTGTACTTATAAATTCAGCTATTTGTTCCATAAAAGCTTTATAATTTTCAAATCTAGCAAGTATCTGATCTTTTTGCTCTTTACTAAAACAAACCAAGCCTATAACACCAATAATTCTTCCTTGAAACTTTATTGGTGTACTCATTTCAAATAGTTCTTCACATTTTCCTCTTTTTATACAACTACTACAAATAATATCTTTTCCTGGTTCAGTTATAGCTTTAAATTCTCCAGATTTTAAAACTTCTCTATATGCATATCCTTGCTTTGATATATCTTTATCTATTCTATTTCTATAAGCTCCTGTTGCTGCAATTCTTATTAAATTTTCATCAACCACTTCTACATCAACCATTAATATTTTTTCAACTATATTAATATATTTCATTACAGCACCTTGAATTTCTTTCAATATAGACGACATACCATAACACCTCTTTTAGCTTTTTATATAACCATGTATTTTACTTATATTATATTATTCATAGCAATTCTTATGCCATTATTTTACTAATTATATAATTATAATATTTTACTATGTTATTGCCTTAAAATATATTAAAGGCTATGCATAAAAATTCTACTTTTTTATGCATAGGCCTTATTAATCAAATTATCCTTCTATTTTATTTCTTTCATTCTCTTCATCTTCTATAGTTTGCTTTGGCAAAATAGAATTTAACAGTATTACTACTATAGTTGTTATTACAACTGGTGAACTTCCAAAAACCATACCCACTCCACTTGGAAATGCATCTAAAACTCCTGGAACTTGTGTTACTCCCATTCCAAGAGCAACAGAAAGACCAACAATACTCACATTTCTGCTTGATAATTCATCTTTAATTATTATCTTAATACCGGTCATTGTAATCATTGCAAATACAATAACAGTTGCTCCACCTAAAACACTTTGAGGTATTGTTGTAATTAAAGCTCCAAATTTAGGTATAAATCCTGCAATTAACATAAATAAAGCTGCTATAGCTACTACAAACTTACTAATAACCTTCGTCATAGCAACTATGCCAACATTTTGACTATAAGTTGCAGTTGGAAGCCCTCCAAAGAAAACCCCTATTACACTTGCTATTCCACTTGCTATTATACCGCCAGAAATCTCTGTATCTTTCGCATCTCTACCCAGTCCACCTTCTGTTATTGCCGAAAGATCTCCTACAGCCTCAACAGAATTAACTATATATATTACGCTAATAGATATTATTGCAGAAGGTACAAATTTAATTCCAAAATGCATTGGAGTTGGCATTTGTATCCAAGAAGCTTCCATTATCGGTGTAAAGTCAACTCTTCCTAATGCTACTGAAAAGACATATCCTACAACAATTCCAATTAAAATTGAAGCTAATTTAGCATACCCCTTAGTAAAGTGATTACAAAATATCACTACTATTAATGTAAGTATTGCTATCCCCCAATTAATTGGAGAACCAAAATCGCTTACACCAGAGCCTCCAGCCATATATCTTATAGCTGTTGGATATAAAGATAATCCTATTGAAAACACAACAGTTCCTGCAACTAATGGTGGAAATAACTTTCTCATTGGCTTTAAAAAAGCTCCAAATAATATAGCTACAAATCCCCCAACTAATTGAGCTCCAAAAATAGCTTCTATACCATAAGACATCCCTATTGCAGTTAAAGTTGGTACATAAGTAAAGCTAACCCCAATTACCATTGGTAATCCCGATCCTATTTTCCACAAAGGATATAATTGTATCAACGTTGCAATTCCTGCCAAAAAAAATGATGCTTGCACTAAGAGAGTTGTATCGCTTACTCCAAGCCCCGTAGCTCCAGCAACTATAAGTGCTGGAGTTACATTCCCAACTATCATAGCAAGTAAGTGCTGTAAAGACAACGGCATTGTTTTCTTTAATGATGGTACCCCATCTAAATCAAAAATCGAAGTGCTTCCAGTCCTATTTTTTCCCAATTGTAACATAATAATATATTCCCCCTCATGTAAATTTATTAATTTAAACTCAATACATCACTCGAGAATATATGATAATTATCAACTTAAAAATTTCTTCTCATATTGATAATAACCCTATTCTTATATATCTTTAGTAATAATTTCTATTACTTGCAATATTCATTACTATATATAAGTATTTAAAAATTTGTAACTACAATAGAAACTTTAATTTCCTGGTATTAAAAATAAAATAAAATAAACTCATAAACTCATTTAAATTATAATAATTCTTAAAAATTAAAGACTATATATAAGGTTATATTTTATATATAGTCTTTTACTTTAGCTTTCTATTTTACTTCTTTCATTATCTTCGTCTTCAATTGTTTGCTTTGGTAATATTAAATTAAGTAATATTACAGTAATTGTTGTAATTACTACTGGTGAGCTACCAAACACCATATTTACCCAACTAGGAAAAGCATCTAAAGCTCCAGGAACTTGTGTTATCCCCATTCCAAGAGCAACCGAAAGTCCAACCACACTTATATTTCTACTTGAAAGTTCATCTTTGATAATCACTTTTATTCCTGTCATCGTTATCATTGCAAATACAATAATAGTTGCTCCACCTAAAACACTTTGAGGTATTGTCGTAATTAGAGCTCCAAACTTTGGTATAAAGCCCGCAACTAACATAAATACAGCTGCTAGCATAATTATATACTTACTTACAACCTTAGTCATTGCAACAATTCCAACATTTTGACTATAAGTAGCTGTTGGTAAACCACCGAAAAATGCTCCAATTATACTAGATACTCCATTTGCCATTATTCCACCTGATAGTTCTGTATCCTTTGGTTCTCTACCTAATCCACCTTCTGTTGTAGCTGAATAATCTCCAACAGCTTGCACAGAATTAACTATATAGATTATTACCATAGATATTATAGCTGAAGGTATAAACTTAATTCCAAAATGCATTGGTGTTGGAACTTGAATCCATCCTACATTGGTAATTGCTGTAAAATCTACTTTTCCAATTATTATAGAAAAAATATATCCTACAATTATTCCAATTAAAATAGACGCCAATTTTGTATATCCCTTAGTAAAATGATTACAAAATAAGACTACAACTAAAGTAACAATAGCTATAGACCAATTTATAGGAGATCCAAAATCCTGTGCTGAAGCTCCACCAGCCATATATTTTATTGCTGTAGGATATAATGATAACCCTATTGTAAATACCACAGTTCCTGCTACTAATGGTGGAAATAGCTTTCTTAAAGGCTTTATAAATGCACCTACTAATATAGCTGCTATACCACCTATAAATTGTGCGCCAAATATAGCCTCTATTCCATAAGCTGATCCTATAGCTGTTAAAGTTGGTACATACGCAAAACTTATCCCCATAACAACTGGTAGTCCTGAGCCCAACTTCCAAATAGGATATAATTGCATTAATGTTGCAATACCAGCCATAAACAATGAACATTGAACTAGTAAAGTCTTATCACTTAAATCCATCCCTGTAATACCTGCAACTATAATAGCTGGAGTTACATTTCCTACTATCATGGCAAGTAAGTGTTGTAAAGACAATGGCATGGCTTTCTTTAATGATGGTACCCCTTCTACATCAAATATTGAAGTGCTCTTCTTATTTCTTTTACCCATCTCTAACATATGATATATTCCCCCTCATGTAAATTTTAAATTTAAACTAAATACATCACTCGAGAATATATAGCTATTATCATATTGAAAAAGCCTTCTCATTTTGATAATAGTTCTATTCTTTTATATCACTTAAGTAATCGTTTAAATTTTTCATATTATTTTCACATAGCTATATGTTTAATTATTTGTAACTTAAAAGAGCCTTTAAAGTTTCACTTACTTTTAAAGCAATAAGTGTGCCAAACTTTAATAGGCTCTTAATTTACTATATTCTTCTTTTTCCTCTTATTTTTACTATATAAATAATTTCTTATCCATTATTATTACATATAAATATTAAAATGATAATCCTAATTTCTTATAAATGGTATATTTACTATTATAGATTTATCAATTCGAGTATATCAATTTAATAATTTTTATCATAATGATATTACCAAATTACCTCATGTTCTATATTAAACTTTATTAACAATCTATATATTAAACTTACCATATTCCACATATTCTCTGTTTCGTCTTCACAATCAATTATTAAATATGCATTTTTACCTTCAGTATAACACTCAACTATTATATCGTATCCTTCATCATTAAAATAATTTTCTAATATTTCAGCAAGATTGTCCCCTTTTTCATATAGATAACTTTCCCCTAATTTCAGCTCTACAACATAATTTAATTTTACAATGTTATAAATATGTAAAAGTTTCTTATATGTAGTATTAATAGTACTTAATTTTTTCTTTTTGAAATTCCCCTTAATTCGCTGTCTCACTTCTTTTCCCTCACCATATAATTAATATTTAATTATTAATTTGCTTTTCAATCTTTTTATCTTCTATATAAGATACTATTATAGAAGATATCATGAATAAAATTCCTAAATACAAAATAGGTCTATTATCTTCAATAGGACATGCTCCCACAGGTAAATCCTTTCTTACTTCATATATTTTATAAAAACCATATAAGCTTACAACCATAGCTATAGCAAATAGTATATTTGATACTTTAATTATTTTTTTCACTATTATTTTCACCTTTCGTAAAGACTTTATAAAAATATAATTATATTGTAACATATTTATGTAATTTCGTGAATTTTTTTGTATCATTTTCAAATATCTTATATGCATCACTATTAAAAAATAATATTACTATCTAAAAGATATAATTATTCTCATTCCTCCCAAATTTAAAAACAAAAAATAGACATGTATAAGTTTACTTCTCCATGCCTTTTGCAAAAGCCACTTCAAACTTATCTATGTCCACTTAATAACTTAAAGAAGAAACATATAAAATAAATATAATTTCTAATCCCTAAAGTTCTAAATATATTATATAACTCTTTTTAAAGTTTTATATCTACTAAACATTATGATTTAGCTAATAAAATCTTCTTTAAGCTACTATAAAATATTATTCCTTAGTAATATCACAATATATTCTTAGCACTTCTCCAACACTCCAAGCTTGTGAATAGCATCCTCTGCTTGTAGATGAAAATTCTCCATCAAATATTTCTGCTATTCCATTTATACATCCATCTTTCATATGATCTTCAAATACAGATATCATTTCTTTTGCTTTTTTTATAGCTTTTTCATTATAATCATTTACTTTACAATAAGCTGTAATAAATGGTCCAATTAAGAATCCCCAGGTTGTTCCCATATGATAAGCTAAATCTCTTTTAAATAACTTCCCTATATATTTATTCTTGAACTCTTCATCCATAAATGAAAGAGATCTTAAACCATAAGTTGAATATAAATGCTTATATGCAACTTCAACAATACTTTTTTCTTTTTCTCTATCTAATATTGAAAATGGTAATGAAACTGCCCATAACTGATTTGGACGAATCTTATCATCATTTTCATCTACTACATCAAAAAGACATTTTTTATCTTCATTCCAAAACTTTTTATTAAATGAGTTTTTTACTTTCAATGAAAGTTTTCTATAATTTAAATCTTCTTTATTAAACTTACTTCTAAGTTCCTCCATTATACATAAAGCATTGTACCATAAAGCATTTATCTCCACAGGCTTACCATGCCTTGGAGTTACAACAAAATCTCCAACTCTTACATCCATCCAAGTTACTTGATCTACGCCTGAACCTGCAAAAATTAATCCATCTTCATCCATTCTTATTGAAAAATCTGTTTTAGTAGAATATGCTTTAAAAATCTCGACTAGTTTATCATATATTTTTTCCTCTATAAACTTGTAATCTTCATCAGTATCCGTATATTTTAAATATTTATAAACGGCTTGAAAATACCAAAGTGATGCATCTACTGTATTATATAAAGGTTCAGTATTAGCATCTGGAAATAAATTAGGTACTAGTCCATTCCTCACATATTTAGAAAATGACTCTAATATTTCTCTTGCATCCTTAAATCTTTTAGTACATAAAACTAATCCCTCAAAGGCAATCATAGTATCTCTTCCCCAATCAGTAAACCATGGATATCCTGCTAATATAGTTTTAAGTCCTGTACTATTTCTATTAACTATAAAATGATCAGAAGCTTTAACAAGATTACTAGCAAAATCATCTTTATAGCCTGCTTTTTTTATCAAATCTTCTGCTCTCTTTTTATATTCTTCTTCTATTTCAAATCCAGTTTTATTTATTTCTTCTTCTAAAGTACATATGACATAAAATCTTTTTGTTTCTTTAGCCTTTATTTTTATATTAATTTCGTATGGAGTATAATGATTATCTATACCTAAAAATCCTGTTCTATTATCTATCATATAATATTGATTTTCTTCAAATAGATAATTAGGAGTTGCCATTGTAGTAGGTATTAAACTTCTATCATAGTATTCTCCTTCTGATGCATAAAAGGTAATTTTTACATCTTTATTTTCTTCTGGTGTTAAAATAAGTTTATTACCTTCAACTTCTTTAATGAATTTTAAATTTGATTTTTCAATAGAATCTCCTGATAATCTATAATTAAATAATGGTATCATTTTGAAAGTCAAATCTTCAGTTCCATTTTCTATTTCATAACAAACTGCAGTTGTGTTGTATCCATACTCCATTGAAATACTTTTTTTAATTATCACATCTTCTACTCTATAAATATACTCTGGAATCGTATCAAAATTAAACCTATCTAAGTGCTCTTGTCCATTTTTAGATGCATTAATATATTGTTGAGATGTTAAATCATAAGTCCTACCATTTATACTTACTTCTTCTTGAGTTCTTGTAAATATTAAATATCTATTAACTGGTGGATTTAATGCTGCTATTAGATATCCATGATGCATCATAGCACTTCCCCCAGAAACTGTACAATTAGAATATCCACCTATTCCATTTCCAATCATCCAAGATAACTCATTTCCTTCTTCAATTGTTTTAAAAGAACTTCTTCCATAACTGTATGTTTTTTTCATAAATATCCCTCCAAAACTTATTTAGCTTTTGCTTTTCATATTAATTATATAATTAATCGTATATTTCTTTAATTGTATAGAAGTACAAAAAGAAGATCATTAATTCATATATTCTACAATCTTGTATTGTTAAAAATCATTAATTTATTATTTTATGTGTAACATTTATACATTTATATTCATATTATTATAATAGCTATTAGCTTTATGGCTAATCCATATAAATTCATCTCCTTCATTAATTATAAAAAA
>NZ_JH815222.1:1276270-1289322 GCF_000158375.2 Clostridium sp. 7_2_43FAA | reverse complement strand
CCTTGATTCTTTTTTATAATTCTCCAAATTTTATACTTATTTTCTTAAATGCTACTTCCTTTGTCAACGTAAGATTTTCTGGATCTATTTTAATTTTAAATATATTAGGGCACTTTTCTGATCTCCATAACCTCATAAACTTAGGGGTTGCATTTAAACTAGCATAGTATTTTTCTTCAAAATCATCAAAAAACTCTAGAAATTCTAACTTACTAAGTTTATCAATTGCTAAATTATCTTTTTTTATATTTTTTACTATTGGCACAAAATATCTTAATGGAACCTCATAATTATATCTTCCCGTTATCTTTTTTCCCTCTAATATTGCTCTCTTTAAAAAAGGAAATTTTACTATATCATCATCTTTTAAATTAATTTTAAAAATAGGTTCTTCGTTTTTACCCTTTTGTATTTTTATTTTAATCATTTGCTTCACCTTTAGTTTTTATTTACCTTATTCCCATAAATCCCAAATTTCTTTCTTATACCCAAGAGTTGCTGTATTTCCATTTCTAACTATAGGAGAGTTAAATAACTTAGGATTTTTCAATAAAATTTCCTCTTTCATATCATTGCTTCTAATTTTATCTAGATTTAAATTTTTATATTCTTTACTTGATTGGTTTATTAGTTCATTTATTGAAATATTCCTTTTAACGGAATTAAGTTCTCCTTTACTAAGCCCTTTAATATCTATATCTATAAATTGAAAGTTTATTTTTCTTTCTTTAAAATATCTTTCTGCTTTTTTTGTATCAAAGCATTTCTTTCTTCCAAATACTTGTATGTTCATGTAATTGCCACCTCCTAATTTTTCTTCATTATAACATAAATTTATATTATATATAAAAAACAGATTATTTACTCATTATATAAAAAATAAATTAATATGAATGCCAATATTATTTTATAGTTTTATCTTTTTATTTATAGAATATTTCTTCTTCATTTGTACAAGCTAATATTAACAATAAATTATAAAGGCATAATTTAAATTTTTCATTACATAGTTATTATAATGAATTATTAATAAAAGTTAGTTTAATAACGAATATCTATCTTCTCAGCAGCTTTTAAAACCTTATTAAAAGAATTAATTAATGCTTTATGATAATTAAGGATAGGCTGAGAATAGATTTTCTATACAGCATCAAAAAAGCTATTACATATTTTATTTAGCTTTTTTGATGCTGATTTATTTCGCTTAAATATGAACTTTTTTACTATATTATTCTATATTAATAATTAAGATGAATTTTTAAGGATGATGATTTTGAAGTATCTTATTTTAATTTTAAAAGTTTTTATTATAGAATATATAATTATATTTTTGCATGAACTTTCCCATTACGTTGTGTCTTTATTTTTAGGATTTAAATGTTCATTTTATCATGTAATTCCCTTCACTCTCTATAAAGATGGTACTAAATTTAAATTCAAATTTAAACCTTTGATACAAGGTGATATGACAAGTAGATTACATTTTAACTCAATAAAAATATCCTCCAAAATAGAATACAATATACTTTTAAAAAAGCTTAAAATATTTCTTTGGATTGGCCCTGTATTTGATTTTACAGTATTTATATTATTCTTTTGTATCGGAGTTAGCAATGTTAAATACTCATATTTAGCTTTAATTTCACTTATTCATTTATCTATTACTACTCTTAACTTCTTTAACAGTGATGGTAAATATGCAATAGGTGCAAAAGAAGACTCTAGAATTGCTTTTGAATTAGTTAGAAGCTTTACTATTTGTGGAAATGGAGAAATTCCATATGAAAGCAAAAGGATTCTTACTGATACACATATGGAAATTGCAGATGGGATAACTTTAGAAAAGTTTGACGTAAATGATCTTTGGAACTTTTTAAATAATATTTCTTTTTTCACTAATTCTCTTTTAAGTTTTTTAAATAAAGATCTCTTAATTATACATCCATCAACGCTCAATTTTTTTGAAAATTTAATTAATGATTTCGATGATATAAAGAAATATGACTATAGGCAAGTGGAAAAAACTTCTATTGCTATAATCTATTATTTTATATCTAAAAAACTTAAAGAAAAAACTTTTTATCCAGATGATGATATTATAAATAAAGTTTATGCTGGTTGTAATTCAATTTATTTTAGAAAGTTATTTGATTTATATTTCAATTCTAATAATGATAATATTGAATATTTAATTGATAAAAAAAACATGCCAAATTATATATCTCACTGTGAAGGTTATAATAAACTTCTCATAAATATTATTAATTTATATGAAAATACACTAATATAGTTAAAGGACTGTAACTAAAAATTACAGTCCTTTAACTATATTCTAATTCATTTCTATATTATCAAATTTATTATTTAAAATTAATATATCAACTCTTCTATTTTTAGCTCTTCCTTCTTCTGCAGTATTATCTGCAACTGGTCTATACTCACCATAACCTACAGCTGATAATCTACTTGGAGATATGGATCCATAGCTTATTAAAAATTCAACTACATTAGAAGCTCTAACAGATGAAAGTTGCCAATTTGAATGGTAATCCGAAGTACTTATAGGTAAATTATCAGTATGTCCTTCTACTCTTACATAATTATCAATTTTATTTAAAATATTTGATACCGAAATAAGTTTAGGTTTTAACTCCTCTTTTATATCCGCCTTTGCACTATCAAAAAAAACATTATCAGTAAAACTTATAATAAGACCTCTTTCTTCTATACTTGTAGTTACACTTCCTTCTAACTCTAAATCCTTTACTATATCATTTACTTGAGATTCTATACCTTGTAATTTTTCCTCTTCTGTTTGAACTAATGGTTTTAACTCTCCTTGCTCATCACTTGAACTACCTGAATTTTCAGCACTTCCTAGAACTGAATATCCACCTATAAATACATCTCCCATAGAAGTAGCCAACTGCTTATACTTTGACTCATTCACACTAGAAGCAGAATATAGTACAACAAAAAATATCATAAGTAAAGTTATAAGATCTGAATATGTAAGCAACCATCTTTCATGATTTTCTGGTTTTTCCACTCTTTTTTTCATCTATTTACCCTCGCTTGATTCAAGCTTTTTTATGTCCTCTTCAGTTAAAAACCCCTCTAATTTACTTATTATAGAGCTTGGACTAGCACCAGCTTGTACTAAGAGTAAAGCTTCAATACACATTTCTTTTTCGATTATTTCTTCAGTGCTTAAAATTTTTAGCTTATTTGCTATAGGTAACCAAATTAAATTAGCAGTTCCTATTCCATAAAGAGTAGCAATAAATGCTACTGCTATCTTTGGTCCTAATGTACTTGGATCATCTAAATTACTTAAAACTTGAACTAGCCCCATAACTGTTCCTATAATCCCCATTGTTGGCGCATACCCACCTGCAGCTTCAAAAATAGAAATTCCTTGATTATGCCTTTCTGAAATTTGTTCTAATCTTGTCTCTAATGATCCTTTCATAATCTCTGGATCCACTCCATCTACAATCATTTGTAGACCTTTTTTGATAAAAGTATCTGTTTCTGGATTATTTAAATCTGCTTCTAAACTTAATAATCCATTTTTTCTTGTTTTCACTGTAATTTTCTTAAAAAATTCTACATTTTCTATAAGGTTGCTATTTCTCTTCTTAAATGCTATGCTAAAAACCTTTGGAAATCTTTTTAAAGTCTTTCCTGGAAATGCAACACCAACTGCTCCTATTGTTCCTCCAACAACTATCAATAATGCTGTGAATTGATATAAAGCTCCTAATGCCCCTCCTTCTAAAAGAAAACCTACTATAATACAAGCAAAAGAAAATATAATACTAATTATTATTGTTATGTCCATATTTCACCATCCATATAATTTATTTCTAAATTATATATTTTTTATATTTACATATCAATTTCATTATTTTGTTGTTTTTTATCCAAATTCGTCGATTCTTTCTTATAAAAAAAACTATTGTGTAATGACTAACATTATCGCCGAAATACACAATAGTCTATTTTATAATCTATTTCTATAGTCTATTTTTCAATTCCTTTACCCAGCTTCTTGCCCCATTTACTGAATTCCAAGCTGTTTCTGCATTTTTCATATAGTATACTGCATCTTCTTCTGTACCTAAACTTTTAAGTTCAGGTGGATTTGTAGGGATTCTTTTTTGCTTGATTATATAATCTATAACAAATGGATTAGAAGCATTTGCAATTCTTAAAGCTCTTTCTGCTTCCTCTAATTTTCCTATCTTAAATAAATAAAGAGCTTTTGAAAATTTTGTAGATGGTAAGTAATCATTTTTATATTTATTTAACACATTTAAAACTTCTTCATCTAAATTTTCTGTAATTAGCCATGAAAGTAATACTCCTCTTATTAATAACCTATCTTCTGGATCTAGATTTATTAAATCAGTAAACTCTTTTATAGCCTCTAATTTTTCATTTATATTCCATAATAAATTTCCAAGTCTATATTTAGCACTATAGTAAGGTCTTGTAACCTCTAAGTCTAAGAATTTTCCTATATATTTATTTATATTTTCTTCACCTATAACATTTTTAGCAGCTTCTACTGCTTTTAGTACTAAGATCTTTTGTTCATTTATACTTAATGAATTGTCATATGATAATATTATATAAGCTTCCGCACAATTTTCGCTTATTTTTAATGCTTCTTTGGCTAATTTTGCTTTTTTCTTGTAATTTTTTTGATTCCATGCCTCATTAGCTATCTTATTAGCTTTTTTTAAATCCTCATCTTCTATGATCTCAGCTTCTACTTTTGAAACGCAAACCTCATCTAATGTTTCTTCCTTAATTTTTTCTTTTTGTTTTTCTTCACACTTTATCTCATTATCTACTGTTTTTGAATTATCTATATAATCACTTTTATTAAAAGTTATCAACCATTTATCCTCTTCTAAATCTATTAACTTCCTCACTTCTTTTGATTTTGAAAGACCCGTACTACTACTTACATCAAATAATTTATATAAATCTCCAGCCTTAATAGTTATACCTATTTTATTTGTAAATAACCCGTTTTTTAATCCCAAAGCATGTACAATTCCGCATGCCCATGAATTTGCTTTTCCTTTATTTAAATTGCCTTCTTTTAATTCAAATATTTCTTTACATAAGCTCTCTGCAAGAAACAAATATTCTTCATTTAAGTTGTTTTTACAAACCTCTTCAATAAAACCCATTACTTCTAAATATCTTTCATTACTTACTTCAGATGTTTTTTGCATTACTTATTTTCTCCTTTTTCTACTATGTTATTTGGAATATTATAAAACTTATCATACTTAAATAATATATTCCAATTGACGATTTAAGCCGATGTTTTATATTATATGATATTTAATTACTTTTTTCAAATATTAGTATATTTTAAGAGCAAATAAGTAGATTTATGTAAATTTGTAACAATCTTTTAATTATGATATACTATAATTAATTAAATTATTATATAATATATGCCTTCAATTTTGCTTAAATAAGCGTATTAACTACTAATATCCTATTAATTATAATTATATAAATTGCAATTGAAACATATATTTTTAAGGAGGTTAATAAATGAAAAAAAGAATTTTAGCAATATTAATATCATTATCCATACCTTTTTCAATAATTTCTTGTGGGGCAGAAGCAAATAATAACAAAAATAATACAGCATCTAATATTAGTAATAATGAATCTACTATAACTGACGAAGAAGATAAGAACAAGGATAGTAACCAAAGTGATAAATATGATACTAATAATTCTAATGAAATAACAACCGATGATGCAAATATTTATTATTACGATGTTGTTACTGACAAAATAGTTTACATAAATAAAACTATTGAAATTAAAGATAAGGCTGTAGCAACTGCTTTAGTTAATGAATTAAAGAAAAATCCAAGCGAAGAAATTGCATCTGCTTTAAATAGTGATATTTCTTTAAACTCAGCAAAAGTTGATAGTGAAAATGATACTATAAAGCTAGATTTTTCATCTAATTTTGTTGAAGCTCAAAACTTAGGTTCTGGTCCTGAGTCTAGTACTTTAACTGCTATTTGCAATACATTTGGTGATTATTTTAATGTATCTAAAGTTATCATAACTTTAGATGGAAAACCTTATACTTCTGGACACATTTCAATGAAAGATGGAGATACATTTAAAGTTGACTTAAATAATACACTTGAATTAACTAAATAAAACTTATTATTTTAAATAATTTAAAACCAATTTCTTATAATTTTTTGACTATAAGTATACCCTATAGAGTGATAAAATCAATTCTCTATAGGGATTTTTTATACTACTTATATTCAATTCCTCTTGTATAAAATAAGTCATCAGAAATTGCTGCTATTCCTTTAATTTTACTACCCCTCTTTAACCTTTCTTCTTTAATTGGATCCAAAGGATATGCATTTCCATTAAATTTTAATAACCTAAAATCATCCTTATCACTATCTATCATTTTCACTATTAAATCTCTATACCCATTTGTTTTATTTTCAGATATTATAATGGGATTTGTAGCATTACTTATCTTTGATATAACATTATATTCATTATTTTTTTCCTCTAATATAGCTAAAGTACCACCTTTTTCAGTGCAAAATCTAGGTCCTTCTAAATAAACCAATATTTCATAACTATCATCATCTTTTAATTTGACTTTATTATATAAGTAATTAACCTTATCCTCATCAGGATTTAGTAAAAATTCTTTTTCAATTATCCTTTCTATTGCTTCGTCCTTAGCTACTTCTGATTCTATAAATTCAACCTTTGAGAAATCTAAGTAATCTTTACTTAACTTATTTTCTACCCTAACTAACATGTTGGACGTCTTTTCACCTAATATGCCTATAAAAGAATCTGCTTTAATAAAACTAACACCTTCAAAGCTTAAAATATTACTCATTACTCCTAAAATATCTTTTTCATTTATACCTATTATCTTTTGTGTAACTAAAAGATCTAATATATCACTTCTTATTAAATTTATTGGACTTAATCCAGATACAGATAGAACCTTTCCTGCTATTCTTTTCTTTAAAATTCCATTATTATTGTATAAGCTGTTTAAATAATCCTTATCTTTTCCACTTATATCTATAGAATAAGTCATTCCCCTATTTACATCTATTACATCCACTTTATACTTATCTTGATATATAACTTGATAGGAATCGAGTTGATTATAATAATCTGTATCAAAAATTTTTATAGCTTTATCTCCATCTAAATAATACATATGAGCCGTTAAATATCCATTATTTCCTATATCTTCTACGCTAAATAATATTTCATTATCACTTGTAACTTTTTTAAAATTTTCCAATTCTATTCTAGGATTATATCCCTCTATCCCACTTAGATCTATAGTTACAGTCTTTCCATTTTCTCCATCAGAAATGATTATTTGCATATTATAATAAACTTTATTTTTTCCAGTTCCTCTCTCATTACCAACTAAGTAAATAACATCTAAATCGCTACTTCCCTTTACATCACCAATTCTAGTCATAATAATTTCTCTTTGTTTTTGTGCATTTACTTCACTTCTCATTAAGTTCTTTACATATCTTGCCATAAAACCCTCTTTTATAATATTATTACATTATATAATATTATTATATTTTAATTTGTGTTATTTAAATTACAATATTACTTATGATGCAAAATCTAAGGATATTTATTTTGAATAATTAAATTTTAGTTATTTAATTATTCTAAATGGGCAAAAAAATAAGATAGGAAACTCCTATCTATATAATATAATTTTTAAATAAATTTTTATAATTAAATATCTTGCAACTAATTATTAGATAATTTCTTTATTATTAGAACTTTCCTTCTCCATCGCAAACAGGGCATATAAAGCTTCCATCACCGTTACAAGTTATGCATCTAGAATTAGGTGCTTCTTCTGTTCCACAATCACATTTTATTCTTCCTGTTCCACTACAACTTATACATTCACTCATATATTCTTCTTTGTTAATATTCATTTATATTCCTCCTTTGCTAGTTCTATCTATTAATTATTGTCTTATATAATATTTTTATTCAAAATTTTTTTAATATTTAAAACAAATATAGAAGTCATAATATATTCTAAATACACTATGACTTCTATAAATAATTATATTAAACAGTAATTTCACTCTTTACTTCTAATGCATCTTTATTAACTTTTATAATTGGATTTATATACTCTTCTATGAATTCTACAACTTGACTTGGCGCTCTTCCTACAAACTTGGTTGGATTAATAATACTTCTTATTTCTTCTTCACTTAACATAAAGCCATCATCTTTTATAATTCTCTCAATTAAATCATTATCTAATCCTTCACCTTTTACTCTTTGTGCAGCTGCCATTGAATGAATTCTAATTTTTTCATGAAGCTCTTGTCTATCTCCACCTCTTTTAACTGCTTCCATCATTATATTTTCTGTAGCCATAAAAGGTAATTCATTATTTACATGTGCACTTATTACTTTTTCATATACAACCATATTTTCTGCAATATTTATATATAAGTTTAAAACTCCATCTAAGGCCAAGAAAGCTTCTGCTACTGCAATTCTTTTATTTGCTGAATCATCTAAAGTTCTTTCAAACCATTGAGTTGCAGCTGTTATTGCTGGATTTAATGAATTCACTATCACATATCTTGCTAAAGATCCCATCCTCTCACTTCTCATAGGATTTCTCTTATATGCCATAGCAGATGATCCTATTTGATTTTTTTCAAATGGTTCTTCAATCTCTTTCATGCTTTGCAATAATCTTAAATCATTACTAAATTTATAAGCACTTTGAGCAATTTCTGATAATCTATTTAATACTATAGAATCTAATTTTCTAGGATATGTTTGCCCAGTAACGCCATAACTTTTTTCAAAGCCCATTTTCTTTGCTACTATACTATCTAATTCTTTAACTTTTTCTTCATCATTATTAAACAAAGTCATAAAACTTGCTTGAGTACCTGTAGTTCCTTTAACTCCTCTTAACTTTAATGTTGATAATAAAAATTCTATATTCTCTATATCTAATACTAAATCTTGCATCCAAAGAGTTGCTCTTTTTCCTACAGTAGTCAATTGTGCAGGCTGAAAATGTGTAAATCCAAGAGTTGGCATATCTTTATATTTTATTGCAAAATTTGATAAATGATTTAATACTGTTACTACCTTCTTTTTAATTAATAATAAAGCATCTCTCATAATAATTATGTCTGTATTATCACCTACATAACAACTAGTTGCTCCTAAATGAATAATTCCTTTGGCACTAGGGCATTGCAATCCATATGCATATACATGGCTCATAACATCATGTCTAACTTCTTTTTCTCTTTTTATTGCTTCATCGTAATTTATATTATATATATTAGATTTCAGTTCATCTATTTGCTCTTCAGTTATATTTAAACCTAATTCTTTTTCTCCTTCTGCTAATGCAACCCATAACTTTCTCCATGTTGAAAATTTCATATCATCTGAAAATATGAAACTCATTTCCTTTGATGCATACCTTGAGTTTAATGGTGAATTATATAAATCTTTCATCCTTAGATAACCTCCGAATAAATTTTTATTTTTTTATGTAATAATTCGTATTATAACATAACCTAATTATTTTTTCAGTATTTTTAAAATAATTTTCAGTTATATTTTTGTTATTTTTTAATATATATATACTGTATTAATTCATAAGGAGGGAAAATTATGTGTAAAATAAATATAGTTGACAAAATATCTTTTTTATTGGTGTTAATTGGAGCAATTAATTGGGGATTTATTGGTTTGTTAAGTGTAAACTTAGTTACTTTCTTAGTTGGTGGATCAGTCTTATTACAAAGAATAATATATATCGCAGTATTTGCTGGAGCTATCGACTTGATTTCTTTAATATTTAGATGCAGATCCTTGAAATTATTCAGTTAACTACATACTATTATAACTATTAACTATATAAAAAAGTGAGCATATATAAGTTTACTTATACTACTACTTATTTCAATATTAACTTAAACTTATATATCCCCACTTAAAAACTTAAAAAAGAAAAAATCAAATAAATATATTTTTCAATTTAAAAGTGCTAAATATTTTATATAACCTCATTTTAAACCCTAAACTTTCTTATACATAAAAAAAGTGCCTATTGGCACTTTTTTATTAGTCTTCTAAACTAGCTATTAAGTTAGATATTTCTTCTACTGCTAAAGCTTCGTCATCTCCGCTTGCTAAAACAGTAATAGCAGCTCCTTTAGTTACTCCTAAAGAAAGAACTCCTATTAAACTCTTAACGTTTGCTTTCTTGCCGTTAAATTCTATGCTTACATCTGACTTGAAAGATGAAGCTTTCTTTACTAATAAAGTTGCTGGTCTAGCATGTAAACCAGTTCCGTTGTTTACTACAACTTCTTTAGATACCATTAAACACACCTCTTTACATTAAATTTAAAATAGTTATCTATTTAACTATTTCATTATATATGTAAATAAAAAAAATTTCAAGGCTTATAACATCTATTTTCCTTAATATGAAAAAGAACTACCATTAATGTAGTCCTTTTCTTTATCTCCCCTAAAATAAATTCTCTCCCCAAATTAAATTTCAGAACTTACTATCTTGGTTGAACGATTAGTTTTATTGCTGTTCTTTCTTCACCATCTATTTCAATATCAGTGAATGCTGGAACACAAACAATATCTTTTCCGCTAGGGGCAACGAAGCCTCTTGCTATAGCAATTGCTTTTACGGCTTGATTTATAGCACCTGCTCCTACTGCTTGGATTTCTACTATTATTTTTTTCTTTAATTATGGCAGCTAATGCACCTGCCACTGAATTTGGATTTGATTTTGTTGAAACTTTTAATACTTCCACTTGTCTTTACCTCCTAGATAAAAATCGTTTACAATATATTGCAAGAGTTTTACTCTTGCAATATATATATTCTATAAGTTATAAAAAAATCCTCCTTTATTTTGAAAATTTTTTTATCTTTTTTATTTTTATTTCTACTTTCATATTTGTTTATTATATTAATAGCAACAATTACCACATATAATTATTCTAAATAAGACTACAAATTCAACTACTAGATTTTTACTAAATGATCACATTATGTTATTATGCACAAAAAAGGAAGTTCGAATTTGAACTTCCTTTTCTATTTCGAGTAATATCAAAATTTATTTCGATATAATCCCTTTATTTTATTTAGCATAATCTACTGCTCTTGTTTCTCTTATAACATTAATTTTAATTTGACCTGGATATTCTAATTGTTCCTCTATACTTTTAGCTAAGCTTCTAGCTAATTCTACAGATCCAGCGTCATCTAAATGATCTGGTTTAACCATAATTCTAATCTCTCTACCAGCTTGAATTGCATATGACTTTTCTACACCTTCGTAAGAATTTGCAATTTCTTCAAGTTTCTCTAAACGCTTAATATAAGCTTCTAGAGTTTCTCTTCTAGCACCTGGTCTTGCTGCTGATATTGCATCAGCTGCTTGAACTAAAACAGCTTCTAGTGTTAACATTTCAACATCTCCATGATGTGCAGCTATAGCATTTGCCACAACTTGTGATTCTCCATATTTTTTAGCTAGATCTCCACCTATTACAGCATGACGACCTTCTTCTTCTTGTGTTGCTACTTTACCTATATCATGTAATAAACCTGCTCTCTTCGCTAAATTTACATCCAGACCTAATTCTGCAGCCATTACACCAGCCAAATATGAAACTTCAATAGAATGCTTTAACACATTTTGTCCATAACTAGTTCTATACTTCAGTCTACCAAGTAATTTAATTATTTCAGGATGAACACCATGAACACCAGTTTCTAATGTTGCTTGTTCTCCTTCTTCTTTAATATCATTTTCTACATCTTTGGTAGCTCTTTCTACCATTTCCTCGATTCTAGCTGGATGAATTCTACCATCCACAATTAACTTTTCCAAAGCTATTTTAGCAATTTCTCTTCTAACTGGATCGAAACTTGATAAAATAACTGCTTCTGGAGTATCATCTATTATTAAATCTACCCCTGTTAATGTTTCAAGAGTTCTGATATTTCTACCTTCTCTACCTATAATTCTACCCTTCATTTCATCATTAGGAAGGGCAACAACATGTACTGTTGATTCTGATACATGATCTGCTGCGCATCTTTGAATAGCAGTTGTTATAATTTCTCTCGCTTTTTTATCTGCTTCTTCCTTAGCTCTAGCTTCTATATCTTTGATCATTATAGCAGTTTCATGAGTTATTTCTCTTCTAACTTCTTCTAAAAGGATTTCTCTAGCTTCATCGCTAGATAAAGTTGCTATTCTTTCAAGCTCTTCTCTTCTCTTAGAGTACAGTTCCTGTACATTTGCTTCCATTTCATCGATTTCTTGTAACCTTTTATTTTGTGCTTCTTCTTTCTTTTCTAAAAGATCACTCTTTTTGTCTAGGGATTCTTCTCTTTGAATTATTCTTCTTTCAAGTCTTTGAATTTCATTTCTTCTTTCTCTTGAATCCCTCTCTAGATCATTTCTAAGTCTATGAACCTCTTCCTTCGCTTCTAAAATCGACTCTTTCTTAGTAGCTTCAGCTTCTCTTTTAGCATTTTCTAAAAGAGTTTCTGCTTCTTTTTCTAAGCCTTCTATTTTCTTTTTAGAAGCACTTTGTATACCTTTATAAAGTAATAAGCCTGATATGACTAATACTACAACATAAATTACTATACCAAGAATATTATCCATAACAACACCTCCTCCATTCATATAAACTTATGTTTAATAGAAAATGTAGTAGGTATCATACTTAATCTAACTGATATTTGAAATATGATAAAACCAGTATTTGTTATTATTTTATCTTAAAATTAAAATTATGTCAAGTTTAGTTGTATAATTCACAAAGTAAATTTAATTGTTTACATTCCCATTGTTACGTAAATTTTAGTTGCTTTATCTTACTATTAAACAATAAAGTCGATAATAATAATATAAAAATATTATTAT
>NZ_JH815222.1:1206870-1276170 GCF_000158375.2 Clostridium sp. 7_2_43FAA | reverse complement strand
TTAATAATAATAATAATAAATTATTATTATCGACTTTTATTATTAACATATTTAGCTAATTATATTCAAGTTGCTATGAGTTTTATTTTTCTTTTACATTTTTATCAATAGCTACTTCTTTCATAATAGGTAATTCATATTTTTCTCTTATTTTATTTTCTATTTCTAATGCAATTTCAGGATTATCCTTTAAGTATTGCTTTGCATTTTCTCTACCTTGGCCTAATCTCACATCACCATAAGAGAACCATGCTCCACTCTTTTGAACCATACCTTCTTTTACACCTACATCAACTATATTACCTGTTCTTGATATACCTTCATTATACATTATATCAAATTCAGCTTGTTTAAATGGAGGCGCTACCTTATTCTTAATTACCTTAACTCTTGTTCTGTTTCCTACAACGCTTTCACCTTGTTTTATTGAATCTATTCTTCTAACATCAAGTCTAACTGAAGAATAGAACTTTAATGCTCTTCCTCCTGTTGTAGTTTCAGGATTTCCAAACATAACCCCAACTTTTTCTCTTAATTGGTTTATAAATATAGCTATACAACCTGTTTTTTGTATAGTTCCTGTTAACTTTCTTAAAGCTTGTGACATAAGTCTTGCTTGAAGACCAACGTGAGAATCTCCCATTTCACCTTCTATTTCAGCTCTTGGAACTAAAGCCGCAACTGAGTCAACTACTATTACATCTATAGCACCTGAACGAACTAATGCTTCAGCGATTTCAAGCCCTTGCTCTCCTGTATCTGGTTGTGAAACTATAAGATTTTCTGTATCAACACCTAATCTTCTAGCATAACTTGGATCTAAAGCATGTTCTGCATCTATAAATGCAACTGCTCCTCCAAGCTTTTGTGCTTCAGCAGCAACATGTAATGCAACTGTTGTTTTACCTGAACTTTCAGGTCCATATATTTCTATTATTCTTCCTTTAGGTAATCCCCCTACACCTAAAGCTATATCTAAGTCAAGACATCCAGTTGAAATAGTTTCAATATTTAATGCACTATTTTCTCCAAGCTTCATTATAGATCCTTTACCAAATTGTTTTTCAATTTGACCCATTGCATTTTCTATAGCTTTTAACTTATCCATATCTATATTTCCCATATAGCACCTTCCTCTCTAAAACGAACATTTGTTCTATAAATAAATTATATATTATATGTTAACCTTAGTCAACATATAATATATAATTTCGTATTAATATCTTGCATATTAAAAGTTCCAACTATCTAAGATGGAACTTTTATTTTTAATTATATCCTATTTATTATATAATAAACTATTTATTAGTATTTATTATTTTTTTATTTTTATTAAAATAGTCAATCCCAGATACTATTGTCATTACAACAGCTAAAAATAATAGAAATCTTGGCCCATATGTAATAATAACTCTAAACATATTACTTTCTGAAACTAATGCTGTTAAATATTTTGAAGTGCCTACATTAACTTGAATTAATAAAGATATTATAGCTGCTATTTGAGTAACAGTTTTAGCTTTACCCCAAGTGCTTGCTGCAATTATTTTTCCTTCAGCAGCTGCAATTGTTCTAAGACCTGAAACTGCAAATTCTCTTGCTATTATAACAACAGTTGCCCAAGCTGGTATAACTTGAAGCTCAACTAATGATATTAAAGCTGCTGTTACTAAAAGCTTATCTGCAAGAGGATCCATAAATTTACCAAAATTGGTTATTTGATTTCTACTTCTTGCAATATATCCATCTAATTGATCAGTTAAAGATGCAATTATAAATATAAAAGTAGCTATGAAAGTTCCATATGGAATGTTTTTTATAGCAATAAATATTAAAAATAAAGGTACCAAAAATATTCTTAGCATTGTTAGCTTATTTGCTAAATTCATCGCATATCTCTCCTACTAAATCATACTCTAACGCTTCCTTAATTTTGATTTTTACAATATCACCTTTTTCAAGATTTCTAGTTGTGTTAACTAAAATATTTCCATCAATTTCAGGTGCCATTTCTGAACTTCTTCCAATGAAATATTTACCTCTTCTTCCTTCTATAATAGTATCATAAACTTTTGATATTTTCAATTTGTTTAATTCTTCTACTACTTTTTTTTGAACTAGCATTAGTTTTTCTTGTCTTTTTTCTTTTGTTTCTTCTTCAACTTGGTTTTCCATATCAGCTGCTGGAGTACCTTCTTCTTTTGAATATTTAAATACTCCAACGTTATCAAGTTTGTACTCTTCTAAAAACTCACATAATTCATTAAAATCTTCTTCTGTTTCTCCTGGAAAACCAACTATAAGAGATGTCCTAAGTGCTATTCCAGGAATCCTTTCTCTTAATTTATCAATTATATTAGTTATTGTTTCTTTATTTGTTCTTCTTGCCATACGCTTTAAAATATTATTACTTATATGTTGTATAGGTAAATCTAAGTATTTTACAACCTTTGGATTCATCGCCATTTCTTCAATTAAATCTTCTGTTATTTCCTCTGGATAGCAATAAAGCAATCTTATCCATTCAACTCCCGTAACATTAGAAATTTCTCTAACTAATTCATGAAGTTTATTTTCTTTATATATGTCCATTCCATAGTAAGTCAAATCTTGTGCTATTAATATAATTTCTTTTACTCCATTTTTTACAAGCGTCTCTACTTCTTCTAATATTGCTTCTTTAGATCTACTTCTAAATTTCCCTCTTATTTTAGGTATTATGCAGTAAGTACAGTAATTATCGCATCCTTCTGCTATTCTAACATAAGCAGTATGTTTATCAGTTGTTAGTAGTCTTATTCCTTCATTTATATTTTCATCGCTATAATTTGTTGCAAGTAGCTTTCTTTCTCCTCTTATAAAATCTAAGATAAGCTTATGTAACTTCATATAGTCGTTAACACCCATAAGAATATCAATTTCTGGCATAAGTTCTAATAGTTCTTCACCATATCTTTGAGCTAAACATCCTGTAGCTATAAGCATCTTACATTTATATTTATTCTTATATTCAGCCATCTCTAGTATTGTATCTATAGATTCTTGTTTAGCACTTTCTATAAATCCACATGTATTAACGATTATTATTTCAGCTTCCTTAGGATCATTAGTTATTTCATAAAATTTATTTATAGTTCCAAGTATAAGTTCAGAGTCAACTCTATTCTTATCACATCCTAAACTTACCATCCCAACTTTATATTTTTCCAAAGCTACTTCCTCCTACGTTTTATAAATTATTGCTCATTTAGCCTAAATATTATTTTAATGTAGAAAAATAATATTTACAAGTTTTTTTAATCCTCCATATTTAATTCTTCTTTCGAAACTAAAACTTGTCTTGGTCTACTTCCATCTTTTTCTGATATAATACCACGTTCTTCAAGTTCATCCATTATTCTTGAAGCTCTATTAAATCCTATTCTAAGTTTTCTCTGTAAGAATGATGTAGATGCTTGATTGTATTCTATAACAACCTTTATTGCTTCATCTAAAAGTTCATCACCACTCTCGTTATCTCCTAAATTACCAGCATCCTTTGTTCCATTTTCTATATGTTCAATTATAGATTCTTCATAATCTACATTTGATTCTTCATCTTTTATAAAGCTTACAACCTTTTCCACTTCTTCTTCTGATATAAATGCTCCTTGGACTCTAATAGGTTTATTTTCCCCAATTGGACAATATAACATATCTCCTCTTCCAAGTAACTTTTCAGCACCTGTTGAATCTAATATAGTTCTAGAATCTATCCCTGAAGAAACAGCAAAAGAAATTCTAGATGGTATATTAGCTTTAATTACACCTGTAATTACATCTACAGAAGGTCTTTGAGTTGCAATTATCAAATGCATTCCTGCTGCTCTGGCCATTTGTGCTAATCTACATATATAATCTTCTACATCATTAGGGCAAGCCATCATTAAATCAGCAAGCTCATCTACTATCATAACTATATATGGTAACTTTTCTTCAATTATTCCCTTTTCATAAAGAGCATTATAACTTTCAATGTTTCTTACAGATGCATCTGCAAATAATTTATATCTCTTATTCATTTCATTAACTGCCCAGTTTAATGCAGCAGCTGCTTTTTTAGGATCTGTAACTACAGGAATTAAAAGGTGTGGTATTCCATTATAGACACTAAGTTCTACAACTTTAGGATCAACCATTAATAATTTCACTTCATTTGGACTATATTTATATAACAAACTAACTATAAGGGTATTAATACATACCGATTTACCAGATCCAGTTGCCCCTGCAATTAGCATATGAGGCATTGTAGATAAATCTCCTACTACACATTTTCCTGCTATATCTTTTCCTAATGCAAAAGCCAATTTTTTATTTGATGTCTTAAATTCATTAGAGTCTAAAACTTCTCTTAGAAATACTGCTGTTTGCTTATTATTTGGAACTTCTATGCCAATTGCTGCCTTTCCTGGTATAGGAGCTTCCATTCTTACACCACTAGCTGCAAGTCCTAGGGCTATATCATCTTGTAGATTTACTATTTTCGAAACTTTTACCCCCGGGCTTGGTTGAATTTCAAATCTAGTTACTGAAGGTCCTTTAGTTACTTGAACAACCTTTGCATCCACTCCAAAATCATTAAGAATACCTTCGAGCTTACCTGCGTTTTCTATTAACTCTTTCTTATCCTCACTTTTAAGCTTCATCTTGCTATTTATATTTAAAAGCTCTACTGATGGATGTTGATAAATTTTTTCTTCCTTCTTTTCATCCGTTAAGCTTTCTTCTATTTCCTTACTTACCACATCCTTAACTGTATTATCTAATTTTTCTTTTTTCTTAACCTTTTCTTCTTTAATTTCTTTATTTACTGCTTCTTCTTGCTTTTCTTCATCAAAAACCTCTATATTAAAAGGATTACTTTTTTTATTTTCTTTAAACTCTTCAACAGAACTTTCTAGTGCTCCTTCATCTAATGAAGAATTCTTCATAAAATCAAGAATTTTTATTTTATTATTTATTCCATTTATAAACTCTTCTCTTTCTCTTTCCTTTACCTTAGGAACCGCATCTATTAATGGAGTTTTTTCTTTTTCTATTTCTTTTTCTACATTGACTTTAGTTTTTATTTCTTTCTTTTTTGGTTTTATCTTTTGACTTTCTTCTTTAAAAAACATTATTATATCATATAAAGTTATATCAAATATTAATATTGTTCCTATTGCCCACAATGCAACATATAATATATATGAACCTATATAACCAATAAGCTTACCTAATGGATAAGAAATTAAATGTCCTATAAGTCCTCCATGTATTCCAGAAACTTTAACTACTTCTTGCCAAGTTTCATAAAATCCTTCTTTTGATTGCAATACATGAATACTGCCAGTTGCACAACCTAACGTTATTGATATTATAATAAGAGTAATACCAAAAAACCTTCTTGTTACTTTAATGCTTCCCTTTGAAACTATATTATGATACCCAAAATAAATTAAATATAATGGAAGTACAAAAGCACTTACTCCTATTAACTTATATATCACTTGCCTTGATATAATAGATAATGCTCCTGCCCAAGTTGTGTAAATTGCTATAGCTAATAAAATACCTACTGCTATATAAAGTATACCTTTAATATCCCCATTTTCTTTTACATCATTTTTTTTATTTGTGTCCTTTTTTTTATTAGTATTTTTTGCTTTGACTCTAGACACACAATCACCTCGCAACTTTCCCATTTATTGTAAGTCAATTATTTACATAATAATATTATAAACTTTAATAAAAAAAAAGCAATTTAAATAACTATCTATTATTTAAACTGCTTAAATTAATATAATATATTCCAAAGAAAACTTCTTTTTTTCATAAATTTATATAATTATCCCTATACTCCTTTTTTACTTTCTTTTTCTCCAATTAGCTCTTTCAATTTATTTAGAGCATCTTTAATTCCACCCTCTTCATCTATTAATCCACATTCTACTGCTTGTTTTCCAATTAAAATTGTACCCATATCATTTAATAGTTCATCTGATTTTAACATCATTTGTCTTAATTCATCTTTTTTTATTTTAGATGTTCTTACAATGAAGTTATCTATACGTTCTTGCATCTTTTGAAAATAATTAAATGTTTGAGCTACTCCTATAACAAATCCATTCATTCTTATAGGATGAACTATCATTGTAGCTGATGGAGTTATAAAAGAATAACTTGATGAAGTTGCAAGTGGTACTCCAATTGAATGTCCACCACCTATAACTATTGAAACTGTAGGTTTTGATAAAGAATTTATCATTTCTGCAATAGCTAATCCAGCTTCTACATCTCCACCAACTGTATTTAGTATTATTAATACTCCCTTTACATTATCATTACGCTCCATAGCTATAAGTTGAGGAATCACGTGTTCATACTTTGTTGACTTCGACTGAGCTGGCAAAACTTGATGACCTTCTATTTGACCAATTATAGGTAGTATCTGAATGCTTTCATCTTGCGCTACACCATTATCAGTTCCAAATTCTTTTATTTCTTCTCTCTTTTCCTTAGCTTCTTTTAGGTTTTCTTCTTCATTTTCTATATCCTTATTTTCATCTTTTGATGAGTCAAAAAAATTATTCATAATAAAATCCTCCTATACAATATTATTTTGTACAAGAGGATTTATTTTATTCACCTAAATTAAATGCTTTATGAAGTAGATTAAGAGCATTCTTAACATGTTCAGATTTAATTAAGCACCATATTGTCATATTAGAATCAGCTGTTTGAAGGATTTCTATTGAGCCTTTTGATAGTGTATTTATTATTTTTGCCATTATCCCAGGTACACCAGTCATTCCTACTCCAACTATAGCTATAGTGCTACAATTTTCTATTAAATTATATTTTATATCTGCTTCTTTAAGGACTCTATCTAATTTTTCTTTTTCGCATGAATCTATAGTGAAAATTTGTTCTGTTGGAAATATATTTATTAAATCTAGACTTATATTCTTTTTTGCTAAAAGTTCTAATAAATATCTATAATTTGCTTTATCTTTGTTTTCATTCAATCTTACTGTTACTTGTGCTCTATTATTTAAATGTGTTATTCCCGAAATAGTTCTCTCATGATTACTTGTTCCATAACTATTAACTAAAGTACCTTTACAGTTACTCATAGTATTCTTAATAACTATTGGAATATTAGCTTTTCTTGCGCATTCAACAGCTCTTGGATGGATAACTTTTGCTCCTTGGTCTGCAAGTTGGAAAACTTCATTATAAGTTATTGTATCTATCAATGATGCATCATCAACTATTCTTGGATCAGCTGTCATTATTCCATCTACATCTGTATATATCTCTATTTCCTCTGCATTTAGGGCTTCTCCTATAATACAGGCTGATGTATCGCTTCCCCCTCTTCCAAGGGTTGTTAAATATCCCTTTTCAGTTACGCCTTGAAATCCAGTAACTACTGGAACTTTTCCATTTTCTAAAATACCTTTAATATTTTCTGTTCTTGTATAAAGCAAATCTGCTTCAGAAAAACTATCATTTGTTATAATACCTGCTTGGCCACCAGTAAGTGGAACTGCTTGGATACCTTCGTTTATTAAAACATTACTCATTACTACACTGCTTATAATTTCTCCACAGCACATAAGCATATCAGTTGCTTGTAGGTTATTCCTCTTAAAATTATTATCTAATAAAGATAATAAAGTATCTGTAGCATAAGGTTCTCCTTTTCGTCCCATTGCAGATACAACTACTACAGGTGAAAATCCTTCATTTATTGCATTTTTAACCTTAGCTACTACTTGATTTCTTCTCTCTTCAGTAGATACAGATGTACCTCCAAATTTTTGTATAATTATTTTCAAGTAATAACCTCCCTAAAATTATGCTCTTGCCCTTTTTATCTTATCCTTATCAGCTGAAACAACTATAACATTTGCTCCAATTTTAGTAACATAACTCCAAGGGACTTCTACATACTCCCTACTACTGAATAGGCCTAGCTTACTTCCGGCAACAGCAGCAACTATAAATTGTAAATTCCCATCCTCATCAATTATAAAATCTAAAGCTTGCTGAGTATCATATTTTTCTGCTTCTTCTGTATTAAATATTTCATATCTTTCTAAGTCACTAAGAAGTCTATATTTAGATTCTCTTTTTGACTCTTCTTCATAATATTCACCTTTTCGTTTATCTCCTCTTAACATAAGATTCACCTCCACATTATCTTATGTAAATCTTATGCTAATTAGAGATTATTTAGTACAAATTATTATGATTAAATTATATTCTTCTTAGTCCATCTTTATTTGAATTATCATAAGCCTTTATACTTGGCTCTATTATATTGTTTAATTTCTCCCACTCTATATCTTGACCTACATATGCTGAGCTTATTATGCCTGGTTTAAAGCAAGTATCTAATACATAATTTATGTCATCAGCATTTATATTGTTAATTCTTTTTATTACTTCTTCTTGGGTCTTTATCTTATTTTGAAGTAACATACTTTTTGCATTTGAAAACATTCTAGATGATGTACTTTCTAAGCCTAATATATAACTTGCTTTTATTTTTTCCTTATTAATTTCTAACACTTCATTAGAAATTCCTTCTTTAGCAAATTTTTCAAGTTCCTGATTAATAACATCTAATGCCTTATCTGCAGATTGTTTACTTACTCCTGTATATATGTTATTTATTCCAACTCCTAAATATGGCTGACCATATGAATAAATAGTATAACAAAGACCCAACTCTTCTCTTACATTTTGGAATAATATAGATGATGCGCCTCCTCCAAACACATTGTTTAAAAGCACAAGAGAATAAGCCTTTTCATGTGCATATGGTAACCCTTTAAATGATAAGTTTATATGAAGTTGTTCTATAGGTTTATTTGTATATTTACTTTGTGGAAGTAAAATTGGAGTTTTATATTCTGGTTTATAATCTCCTTCTCCTTCCCAAGAGCCAAAATTTTCTTCTAGCATTTTCATTAATTCTTTTTCATCAAATTTTCCACATACAGAAACTACTGAATTATGAGGTGCGTAATGTGATTTTACAAATTTCTTTATCTTCTTACTATTAAATGACTTTATATTATCTATAGTACCAAGTATAGGATAAGACAATGAATTATCGCCAAAAATAGCCTTTGATGAATCATTATCTAAAACATCTTCTGGGGTATCTTCACTCATATTTATTTCTTCAATAACTACGCCTTTTTCTTTTTCTATTTCTTCATCATCAAATTTAGAATTTAATAACATATCGGCTAAAATTTCTATTGATAAATCTAAATGTGTATTTAGAGCTTTTATATAATAACAAGTAGCTTCTTTGCTTGTATAAGCATTTATTTGGCCACCTACATTTTCTATTTGTTGAACAATTTCTTTTGAAGTTCTTTTTTCTGTCCCTTTAAAAAACATATGCTCTATAAAATGTGATATACCATTTAACTCTAAATCCTCATTTCTTGAACCATTTTGAACCATAACACCAACGCTAATTGAATTCACATGATCTATATATTCTGTTACAACTCTTAAACCATTTTTTAATGTATATATATTGTACATAGTTCCTCCTCTTTATTTATCTTATATTTATTCTATATTACTATTATTCTATATTATTTTAGAGTTATGTAATACTTAATTATTTATATTTAATTTAATTTTTATTATATAAAGAAAAAAAGGCAATAAATTGCCCTTTACTTACTTTTTCTATTCGCTTTTTTCTTTATTTTCTTCAGAGTCATCAGTTAAAGCATCTTTTCTTGAAAGATTAACTCTTCCTTGATTATCTATTTCAGTTACCTTAACTAATATTTCATCGCCTACAGATACTACATCTTCAACTTTATTTACTCTTGCTTTATCTAATTTTGATATATGGCATAATCCTTCTTTATTAGGAAGAATTTCAACAAAAGCACCAAAAGTAGCTATTTTAGTTACTTTTCCTAAATAAACTTCTCCAACTTTAACTTCTTTTGTTAAACCTTCGATAATAGATATTGCTTTGTTTACTCCATCATGATCTGTTGAAGATACAAATACTGTACCATCTTCTTTAATATCAATTTTAACTCCAGTTTCTTCGATAATCTTGTTTATAACTTTTCCACCTGCACCTATAACATCTCTTATCTTTTCTGGATCTATACTTATTATTGAAGTTTTAGGAGCATATGTTGAAACTTCTCCTCTTGGTCCTGGAATACATTCACTTATTTTATCTAAGATATGAAGTCTAGCCTTTCTAGCTCCCATTATAGCATCTTCTATAACTTTAAAACTTAATCCTTTTATCTTAGTATCAACTTGTATTGACGTAATTCCTTCTACAGTTCCTGCAACTTTGAAGTCCATATCAGCAAAGAAGTCTTCTATTCCTTGAATATCAGTTAAAACCTCTTCTCTTGTAAGATCTTCTGAAGTTATAAGTCCCATTGCTATACCTGCTGCTGGTCTCTTAAGAGGAACTCCTGCATCTAATAATGCTAAAGTACTACCACAAACTGAAGCTTGTGATGTTGAACCATTAGAGCTTAATACTTCTGATACTAATCTAATAGTATATGGGAATTCTTCTTCTGAAGGTATTAATGGTTCTAATGCTCTTTCTGCTAAAGCTCCATGACCTATTTCTCTTCTTCCTGGTCCTCTTAAAGGCTTTACTTCACCTACTGAATATCCTGGGAAGTTATAGTGATGCATGTATCTTTTTGATTCTTCTTCACCTATACCATCGATTATTTGAATATCTCCTACTGCTCCTAATGTAGCAACAGTCATTACTTGAGTTAATCCTCTTGTAAATAATCCTGTACCATGAGTTCTTGGTAAAATTCCTACTTCACATGATATTGGTCTAACTTGATCAAATGCTCTTTCATCTGGTCTTCTATGGTGATTTAAAAGCATATCTCTTACAACTTCTTTTTGTAAGTTATAGATTATTTCCTTTATATCTCCTACGTTTTCTGGATACTTTTCTTCAAATTCTGCATAAACCTTTTCATTCACTTCATCCATTGCAGAATTTCTTTCATCTTTGTCAGTTATCCACATGGCTTCTTTAATCATTGCGCCAGCAAATTCTTTAATTTCAATTTCTAATTCTTTACTTGGCTTGTATAATTCAGGAACCATTTTTTCTTTTCCAAATCTTTGCATTGCTTCTTCTTGGAATTTAATAATATCTTGGCAACTATCAAATCCAAATTTAATAGCAGCAAGCATAACATCCTCTGGAATTTCTTGACCGCCAGCTTCAATCATCATAACTCTTTCACTTGTTGCACAAACAGTTAATTGAAGTTCACTTTCTTCTCTTTCTTTAGATGTTGGATTTAAAATGAAGTTTCCATTGATTAGACCTACTTGCACAGCTGCAACAGGAGTTGTAAAAGGAATGCTTGATAAGCATAATGATAATGAAGCTGCATTAATTGCTAGAATTTCTGGTAGGTTATCCTTCTCAACTGATACTACTGTACAAACGACTTGCACATCATTTCTATATCCCTTTGGAAATAAAGGTCTTAATGGTCTATCAACCGCTCTTCCAAATAATATAGCATTTTCTGAGGGTCTACCTTCTCTTTTAATAAATCCACCCGGTATTTTTCCTACTGAGTATAATCTTTCTTCATATTCTACGCTTAGAGGAAAGAAATCTATACCCTCTCTTGGTTTTTCTGAAGCATTAACATTAGTTAAAATTACTGTGTCCCCATAGCTAATAAATGCTGCTAAATTTGATAACATACCAATCTTTCCAAATTCTAACTTAAGTTCTCTACCTGCTATAGTTGTTTTCATTACATTGTTCATTTTGTAACCTCCCTTCAGGCTTATATCTTATCATTCAAAATTGTTAAAATAATAGAGCGGCTTAAAAACCGCTCTAAAAACTATCTTCTTAAGCCTAATTTTTTGATTATAGCTCTGTATCTTTCGATATCTTGATCAGCTAAGTAATTTAAAAGACCTCTTCTTTGTCCAACCATCATTAAAAGACCTCTTCTTGAGTGGTGGTCTTTCTTGTGCATCTTTAAGTGACCAGTTAAAGAATTAATTCTTTCTGTTAATAAAGCGATTTGCACTTCTGGTGAACCAGTATCTCCTTCATGTCTTCCGTGTTCTTTGATTATTTCTTGCTTTCTTATTGCGTCCATTGTTCGCACCTCCGTAAAATTATCCCCTATATCCAGGAAATGAGCTAGCACCCTCATATCTTAGAATTAGGTTCTTCTTTGCTATTATAACAAATGATATAGATATTGTAAATTATAAATTTACATAATTATATTACTATCTCTCTATCTTTAGCAAAATTTTCGTCTTTTTTTATTTGTTTAACAAGCTCATCTAATGAATTAAACTTTATTTCTTCTCTTATTCTTTCAATGAAATAAACTTTAAGCTCTTGTCCATAGATAGTATCATCAAAATCTAGTATATATGTTTCTATAGTTAATTGTTGCCCATTTACTGTAGGATTATACCCAACAGATGTAATTCCTTTATAAGTTTTATTATTATATTCTACATTAGTATAATATACTCCCTTATCCGGAATTATAATTTTACTATCAAACTCTAAATTTGCAGTTGGAAATCCTATAGTTCTTCCTAACTTTTTGCCATGAATAACTTTCCCTTTAATTAAATATGGCTTAGATAACATTTTAGAAGCTTCCTTCACGTCTCCTTCTAAAATACTCTTTCTAATTCTAGTACTACTTATTACATCACCATTATAAGTATATGGCTCCATTACATATAATTTATATCCATATTTACCTTGAAGATCTTCTAATAGTTTTACATCCCCTAAATTTTTATATCCAAATCTAAAGTTAAATCCAACTATAATTCCTTTTACATTATAATCTACACAAAGTAATTTTATAAAATCTTCTGCAGAAACTGACATAAATTCTTTAGTAAAACTTCTAAGTACTACTATATCTACATTTTCTTCTTCTAAATACTTAAGCTTAGTTTCTAAATCCATAATTAATTTAGGTGCACTTTCCGGCTTTACTAATGTTTTAGGATGATTTTTATATGTAAAAACCATACTTTTTCCATTTTTCTCTTTAGCAACTTGGACAGTCTTTTTTACAAGGGATAAGTGGCCAGAATGAAGTCCGTCAAAACTTCCTAATGCTACATAGTTTTCACTGTCCTTATTATCCATAATAATATCATCTATTACTATCATATCCTGCTCCCCTAATTAATTAATAATTTTTCTATTTTAAAGCCTTGATGATCGCTTTTACCAAGTCCTATAAAAATTCCACTATCATCATAAACTCTATATAGTTTTCCTACTTCAATATTTTCTTTAGTAAGCCTCTTATCAAAAACTTTAACACCATTAATTAAAAGTTTTGAAAATCTACTTAAAACTATTAATTTTTCATAGGAATCTAAAGCATCTTCTATACTTATAATGTAATCTTTTATATTTTCAGAATTTATATCTTCTATATTAATAGACTCATCCTCAGTAAATTTAGATGTTTTACTTCTTTTTAGCTTTGTCATAGTAGCTCCAACATTTAAAGCTTCCCCTATATCATAACAAAGGCTTCTTATATATGTCCCCTTTGAACATGTAACTTTCATACTAATATATGGATTATTTATCCTTACATCTTCTATCTTATGTATACTTATAAGTCTACCTTCTCTTTCTACTTCTATGCCTTTTCTTGCTAATTCATAAAGTCTTACACCATTTTGTTTTAAAGCAGAATACATAGGTGGAACTTGAGAATATTCTTTTTCAAAAGAATAAATAGCTTTCAATATATCTTCATTTCCAATATTAGATGGATCTTTTTCTTCTATTATATCTCCCTCTAAATCATATGTAGTAGTTTTTATACCAAGCTTAAACTCTACTTCATAGACCTTGTCACTATTCATTATATAATCAATAATTTTTGTTCCTTTACCTATACATATAGGTAAAACACCACTTGCTTCTGGATCTAGTGTGCCAGTATGTCCAACCTTTCCAGTTCCTGCTGCTTTTTTTATTATTCTTACAGCATCAAAAGAAGTCATACCAGTATTCTTAAAAATATTAATTACGCCGTTCATTATAACAACTCTTTCTCTATTTCCTCTAGAATTTTGTTCTTTGCCTCGTCTAATTTTATCCCCTTTAAAGTTATCCCTGCCGCTTTTACGTGACCACCGCCACCTAGCTTTTCAGCTATATTTCTAACATCAAATTTATCTTTTGATCTTAAACTTGCCTTAGAACCATTTTCTATTTCCTTTATTAATAGTGCAACTTCTACACCTTTTATTTGTAATCCAAAAGCTATTATATCTGATGTGTCCCCTATTTCTATTCCAAGCTCATCCCCATAAGCCATAGGAATTTTAATTAACGCTACTTTTCGATCAAATAAAAGTTCCATATCATTTAATGCTTTACCTATTAATCTAATCTTTTCAAAACTCTTGTTATCAAAAAGATTTTGATGTATATAAGTGTTATTAACACCAATTTTCTTTAATCTGGCTGCAATATTATGAGTTCTAAAAGTTACATTAGAATGTCTAAAAGCACCTGTATCTGTAACTAATGATGTATAAAGACACGTTCCTATATCTCTTATATCATCATTTTCATCATTAAAATCAATTCCTAATAATTCTAACAATTCAAAAACTACTTCTGCTGTAGCTGCAGCTTCTATATCTACATAATTTAATTCTCCATATTTATCATTTGTAATATGATGATCTAAATTTACTATACTTCCTTTAAAATTATCTAAGTCTGCAGATATTCTTTCATAATTTCCACAATCCAATACTACAACTATTGAAGTATTATCAACTGGAGTTATTAAATTTCCTGTAGCTTCATTTGCACCTTTAAGAAATTGAAGATTTTCTGATATTATATCTTTTGAAATTAAATAAGCATCTTTTTTTAAGGTTCTTAATCCATTTAATAGTGCAAGTGCACTACCTACTGCATCACCATCAGGTGATACATGGTAGGTAATGCCAATTTTTTTACTATCTAAAATTACTTTAGATATGTCTTGTAATATATTCATTACTTTTCCTTAGCCTTTTCTATAAGCTCTTCTATTTTCATACTATAGCTTATAGAATCATCAAGTTCAAATAATATTTGAGGTGTATTTCTCAAATTTATTCTTTGGCCTATTTCTTTTCTTATATATCCGCTTGCACTTTTTAATGCTGCAAAGGTTTCATTTTTTTCATCTTCATTTTTACCAAAAATACTTACAAATACCTTTGCATATCTTAAATCCTTAGTTACTTTAACTGCTGTAATTGAAACCATAGCAGTCATCCTAGGATCTTTAATTTCATCTCTTATTATAACACTTATTTCTCTTCTAACTTCTTCGTTTATTCTGCCGCCTCTGTAATTAGCCATTTAAAATCACCTCTTTAATTAAAGCTGCTTTCTTTCAATTGCTTGCATACTAAATGACTCTATTACGTCACCTTCTTTAAGATCATTAAATTTTTCAACGCTTAAACCACATTCATAGCCAGTGTTAACTTCTTTAGCATCATCTTTAAATCTCTTAAGTGAAGCTAACGTTGATTCAAATATTACTATTCCATCTCTTATAACTCTAACTTCTGAGTTTCTTATTATTTTACCGTCTGTAACGTAACATCCAGCAATTGTTCCTATATTTGAAATCTTATAAACCATTCTTACTTCTGCTTTTCCATTTACTACTTCTTTATATTCTGGATCAAGCATTCCAATCATAGCTGATTTAACATCTTCTATTGCATCATAAATTATTCTATATGTTTTAATTTCAACGCCTTCTTTATCTGCTATAACTGTAGCATTTGAATCTGGTCTTACATTAAATCCTATAAGTAATGCATTTGAAGCTGTAGCAAGGGTAACATCTGTTTCAGTTATAGCACCAACTCCACCGTGAATTACTCTTACTTTAACATCTTCAGTTGAAAGTTTTTCTAGTGATTGCTTTATAGCTTGAACTGATCCTTGAACATCAGCCTTAACTATAATTCCAAGCTCTTTAACTGTTCCTTCTTGAATTTGGTTATATAAATCTTCAAGAGATACTCTATTTGCTGAATGGAAGCTTTCATCTTTAATTTTTTGCTTTCTTGTTTCAGCCATATTTCTTGCTGTCTTTTCATCTTTAACAACAGTAAATCTATCTCCTGCTGATGGAACTTCTGAAAGTCCTAAAATTTCTACTGGAATAGAAGGACCTGCTGCTTTTATACTCTTTCCTTTATCATCAAACATAGCTCTTATTCTACCATATGTAGAACCAACTAAAATTGAATCTCCTACATGTAATGTACCATTTTGAATAAGTAATGTTGCAACTGCACCTCTACCTTTATCAAGTTTAGCTTCTATAACAGTACCCTTAGCTTTTCTCTTTGGATCTGCTTTAAGCTCTCCCATTTCTGATGTTAATAAAACCATTTCTAATAATTGTTCTAAATTTTCACCTGTTTTTGCTGATACAGGAACACATATAGTATCTCCACCCCAGTCTTCAGCTACTAATTCATATTCAGTTAATTCTTGTTTAACTCTATCTATATTAGCTCCTGGTCTATCTATTTTATTTATAGCTACTATCATAGGAACTTCTGCTGCTTTACAGTGGCTAATAGCTTCTTTAGTTTGTGGCATTATACCATCATCTGCTGCAACAACTAATATAACTACATCTGTAACTTGAGCTCCTCTTGCTCTCATTGCTGTAAAGGCTTCATGTCCTGGTGTATCTAAAAATGTTAATTTTTCACCAGTTAAATTTACAGTATAAGCTCCAATATGTTGAGTTATACCACCAGCTTCATGTGCTGTAACATTTGCTTTTCTTATAGCATCTAATAATGAAGTCTTACCATGGTCAACGTGACCCATAACTGTAACTATAGGAGGTCTCTTAACTAGGTTTTCTTCTACAACTTCTTCTTCTTCAACTACTTCTAACTCTTCTTTTTCTTCTTTTTTAACAACTAAGCACTCATATTTTTCACATACTTTTTCAGCTGTTGCAAAATCTATTTCTTGATTTATTGCAGCCATTACCCCTGTAAAAATAAGTGTTTTTATAACATCTGCCGTTGGTTTTCCAAGCTTTTCTGCAAGTTCTTTAACAGTTATAGTTTCACCAATTTCAACTACTCCTGATCCACCTTCACCAACTGCTTCAACTGCTTCTTCTGATTTCTTTTTCTTTCTCTTTTTAGCTTGATTATTAACTTCTTCAGCTAATATTTCTTCATATTCATCAACTATCGTTTTATCTGATGCTGATCCAGTTTCTCCAATTAATTCTTTAATTAATTCTGCATCTTCATCTTCTATAACGCTCATATGATTTTTCACATCAACACTAAATTCATTCATTAATAATTCTATAAGTTCTTTTGAACTGATTTGCAGTTCTTTTGCCAATTCATATACTCTGATTTTTGACAATAAAATCACCCCCGGTTAAATTTTAACTTTTTCCTCTTCGTAAAGGGTATAAAGTTTTTTAGCCATATTTTCGTCTGTTATAGCTAGTATTTTTACTTCTTCTCTTCCAATTGAAGTTCCTAACTCTTCTTTCGAAAAGTCTTCTATAAATTTTATATCTTTTGCTATGCAATGATTTATAAACTTCTTTTTTGTACTACTTGAAGCATCATTAGACATTATGAATAAAAAAATAGATTTTCTATTTCTTTGTTCATCACATTTACTATACCCTTCAACTAAATTTCCTGATCTTTTAGTTAGGCCTAGAAAATTAAAAAATTTATTCATTTTCAATCTCTTCCCTTAATCTATTATATATAACTTCATCTATAGCTATATCTAAGTTTCTTGAAAGTCTTTTTGCTTTGAAAGCTTTTTCTAAGCATTCTTTATCTTTACAAATATATGCACCTCTACCTGATTTTTTACCAGTTAAGTCAACAGAAACTTCACCTTCTGGGCTTTTAACAACCCTTATAAGTTCTTTTTTGGGTTTCATCTCCATACATCCTGTGCACATTCTTAAAGGAATTTTCTTTACTTTCATAAAAATCCTCCCTTATTCTATAGTTTCTTCAACTGTTTCTTCTTTTAATGCATCTGATTGGGATTTGCTTTTTATATCTATTTTCCAATTTGTTAACTTTGCTGCAAGTCTAACATTTTGCCCTTCTTTTCCTATTGCAAGTGATAATTGATTATCGTCTACAACTACTTTTGCAGATTTTGTTTCTTCACAAGCAACAACTTCTAAAACTTTTGCAGGGCTTAATGATGCAGCTATAAATTCTTCTGGATTTTTGCTCCATTTTATTATATCTATTTTTTCACCTTTAAGTTCGTTAACTATATTTTGAACTCTTGTGCCTTTTGGTCCAACACAAGCTCCCATTGGATCTACATTTTCATCATTTGAGTAAACAGCAATTTTACTTCTTGAACCAGCTTCTCTTGAAATACTCTTTATTTCAACAACACCTTCATATATTTCAGGTACTTCTAATTCAAATAGTCTTTTCACTAATCCTGGATGAGTTCTTGAAACTAAAATTTGAGCTCCCTTTGATCCATTTTTAACTTCTACAACATATAGTTTTACTTTTTCATTAAATTTATATTCTTCTCTTGGAATTTGTTCATTTGGCCCAATAGATGTTTCGATTCTTCCAAGGTTTACAAATACATTACCTTTATCTTTTCTTAAAACAGTTCCTGTTATTATGTCATATTCTAATTCTTTGTATTCTGAATATACTATGTTTCTTTCAGCTTCTCTTATTCTTTGAGTTACTACACCTTTAGCAAGCTGAGCTGCTACTCTTCCAAAATTCTTTGGAGTAACTTCTAAATCAACTATATCATCAAGATCATATCTTGGACTAACTTCTTTAGCTTCTTCTAAACTTATCTCAGTTACATCATCATATACATCTTCAACTACTACTTTTTGAGCATATACATGGATTTCTCCTGTTTCTCTATTTATGCTTACTTTAACATTTTGTGCTGATGTTGTTGGACTAGCATAATTCTTTTTGTATGCTGCAACTAAAGCATCCTCTATAGTACTAAAAATTAAATCCTCGCTAATCCCCTTATCTTTAACTATTTCTTTAAGAGCACCTATAAACTCTTGGTTCATTTTAATATCCTCCTTATTATATTTCCCCTTCTAAATTGGCTGATTTTATTTTATCTTTTGGAATTGTAATTAAATCATCAGTTTCAACTATAACTGAGTCGTCACTTACTTCCTTTAATATGCCTTTTATATTTTTTCTTCCATTTAATGATTTAGTGAACCTAACCATTATTTCTTTTCCTATTTGCTTTTTAAAGTGATCATCTGTAAATAATGTTCTATTTAATCCTGGTGATGAAACTTCTAAAAAGTATGCTTCTTTAATTGGATCCTTTTCATCCATAACATCGCTTACTCTTCTAGATAAAGCTTCACAATCAGATAAAGCTATACCACCATCTTTATCAATATATATTCTTAAATAATACTCTCCATTTTCTTTTACATACTCAATGTGATAAATTTCATAATTCAGCTCTTCAGCTATAGGTCTTACTAATTGATCAATAGTTTCTAATAATGCATCAACTTTCATATTAACCCTCCTTTACTATATTCAGTTTTTAACTTTTAAAGCTTTACTAAATCTTAACTACTCTATAAAAAAAGCAACTATTTGTAGTTGCAATTAAATAGAAAGAGCGGGCATTTATAACTCCCACTCATACTTTCTAGCTATTAGTAAATTACTTCTTTAATTATCCTATCATAATTTCCTAATTAATACAAGGGGTAGTAATTAAATTATTACGCTTCTTATATTAATTACTTGCCCCATATATATTGTTTTTATACTTAATTTAAAATAAAGATAACTGATTTGTCTCTGACATTCCTTCAAGACATCCATGATTACTTAAAGTTTCTATTACAGTTTTTGAAACTTTTGATCTTACTCTTAAATCTTCCTTAGATATAAACTCTCCTTCTTTTCTTGCCTCCACTATACTTTTTGCTGCATTATCTCCAACACCTTGAAGTGCACTTATAGGAGGTCTTATACCATCTTCTTCAATTGTAAACCTTGTTGCTTCTGAGATATATAAATCTACTTTTAAGAATTTAAGTCCTCTTGCATAAAGTTCATAAGAAAGTTCCAAGACAGTAATTAATCCCTTATCCTTTGCTGTAACTTTATTTCCAAGTTCATAAAGCTCATCTAACTTTGCTTTTATTGCTCCTGGTCCCTTACAAATAAGATCTGCATCAAAATCATCTGCTCTTACAGTAAAATATGTTGCATAATAAGCTTCTGGATAATACACCTTAAAATATGCTATCCTTACAGCCATCATTACGTAAGCAACAGCATGCCCCTTAGGGAACATGTATTTTATTCTTTTACATGACTCTATATACCAATCTGGAACATTGTTTTCCTTCATAGTTTTTTCAAATTCCTCTGTTAATCCCTTACCCTTTCTAACACTTTCCATTATAGTAAATGCCATTTTAGGAGGTACTCCAGCATACATTAAATACACCATAATGTCATCTCTTGTAGATATACAATCTTTTAGTGTAGTATATCCTTCTTTTATAAAGTACTGTGCATTATTAAGCCATACATCTGTACCATGTGAAAGACCAGATATTCTTACTAAATCAGCGAAGCTTTTCGGCTGAGTATCTACAAGCATTCCTCTAACAAATTTTGTACCAAATTCAGGAAGTCCATAACTTCCAACTTCACATCCTAGTTCATCCTTAGTTACTCCTAATGCTTCTGGTGAAGTAAATAATGAAATAACCTTTTTATCATTTAAAGGTATAGTTTTTGGATCAACTCCTGTTAAATCTTGAAGCATTCTAATCATGGTAGGATCATCGTGCCCAAGTATATCAAGCTTAAGTAATCTTCCTGATATAGAGTGATAATCAAAATGGGTTGTAGTTACATCTGATGTTGGATCATCTGCTGGACGTTGTATTGGTGTGAAATTATAAATTTCATTATCACTTGGAACAACCATAATACCACCAGGATGCTGTCCTGTTGTTCTTTTTATCCCTGTACAACCAATAGTTAACCTTTCAATTTCAGCACTCGAAGCTCTAAGTCCTCTTTCATCTAAATATTTTCTTACATATCCATATGCTGTTTTTTCAGCAACGGTACCTATTGTTCCTGCTTTAAATACGTATCCTTTACCAAACAGGACTTCTGTATACTTATGAATTTCTCCTTGGTTGTCACCTGAGAAGTTAAGATCTATATCTGGTTCCTTATCCCCTTCAAATCCCAAAAAAGTTTCAAACGGTATATCATGACCATCTTTTATATATTTAGCTCCACATTTCGGACAATCCTTATCTTCTAAATCTGCTCCTGAGCTTACAGAACCATCTAAGAAAAATTCAGAGTTTTTACAATTAGGGCAAACATAGTGTGGTGGTAACCCATTAACTTCAGTTATATTTGACATTGTTGCAACAAAAGATGATCCAACAGATCCTCTCGATCCAACTAAGTATCCGTCTGCTAAGGATTTTGCAACTAGTTTTTGTGCAATTAGATAAAGAACAGCATAACCATTGTTTATAATTGAATTTAATTCCTTATCTAATCTTTTTTGAACTATTTCAGGTAGTGGATCTCCATAAATTGAGTGCACCTTTTCCATAGTCATTTCCCTTATTTCATCATCTGCACCTTCTATTTTAGGTGGATATGTTTCATCTGGTATTGGTTTTAAAACATCTATTGAATCTGCTATTTCTCCCGGATTAATTATTACAACTTCTTTAGCCCCATCTTGACCTAAATAAGAAAACTCTCTTAACATTTCTTCTGTAGTTTTTAAATATAGTGGTGGTTGATTTTCCGAATCTGAAAAACCTTGCCCCGCCATTATTATTTTTCTAAAAACTTCATCTTGAGGATCTAAAAAGTGAACATCTCCTGTTGCTACTACTGGTTTGTTAAGCTCTTTACCTAAATTATATATCTTAGTATTCAAACTTCTAAGCTCATCTTCATCTTTTACATTTCCCTTGTTTATAAGATACTCATTATTCCCTATAGGCTGAATTTCTAAATAATCATAAAATCCCATAATTTCTTTTAGTTCTTCATCTGATTTTCCATCTAAAACAGCTCTATATACCTCTCCCGCTTCACAAGCAGAACCAATAATAAGACCATCTCTCATTTCCATAAGCTTACTTTTTCTAACTCTTGGACTCTTATGAAAATTATCTATATGCGCTTCTGATACTAATTTATATAAATTCTTCATTCCAGCTTGAGTCTTTGCAAAAATTATTATATGATATGTCTTTTCCTTTTTAATATCCATTTTTTCAAGGAATTCTTTATTTAAATCATTAAGACTATTCATATTTAATTCTTCAATCATCTTCTTAATAGATATCAAGAAAATTTCTGCTGTTGCTTTTGCATCATCAACTGCTCTATGATGATTTTCAAGTGAAACTCCAAGATGCTTAGCTACCAAGTTTAATTTAACTCTTTTTAATTCAGGATATAAAAATCTTGCAAGAGGAACCGTATCTACTATAGTTGAATTGAATTCAAGGCCTAAGTCATTACAATTCTTTTTTATAAATCCAGTATCAAAAGCTGCATTATGTGCTACTACTGCACAACCATCTATAAACTCGATAAATTTAGGTAAAACAACTTCTATAGGGTCCGCATCTTGAACTATCTCATCTGTTATTCCTGTCAGTTCTGTTATCTTATAAGGAATTCTACATTTAGGATATACAAATTCACTAAATGTATCTATTACTTCTCTTCCCTTAATCTTCACAGCTCCTATTTCTATTATCTTATCATTTTTAGCTGAAAATCCTGTAGTTTCTATATCAAATACTATAAAAGTATCATCAAAACTTTGCCCCATATCATTTAATGCTATTGGTATTCCATCATTAACTAAATATCCTTCTACTCCATATAGCACTTTAATTTTATTTTTTTTAGCTGCAATTTGTGCATCTGGAAAAGCTTGAACAACACCATGATCTGTTATTGCAATAGCTTTATGTCCCCATTTTGCTGCTCTTTCTATTATCTTAGTGGCTGATACAACACCATCCATAGCACTCATAGTAGTATGACAATGAAGCTCAACTCTTTTTTCTTCCGATCCATCCATTCTTTCTATCTTACTCATTTTTAATATATCTCTGCCCATTATTACTACTTCTCTAGCATATGTATCATAGATAGCTTCTCCTCTTACTTTACAGTATAGGCCTTTCTTAACATTATCCAATACTTCTTCAGTTTCTTGTGGCTTTAAAAAGCATTTTACAGTTATTGAACTTGTATAATCTGTAATAAAGAAAGTTAATATGGTCTTACCTGTTTTAGTTTCAACTATATCTGTTTTGAAGACTTCTCCTATAACAGCAACAACTCCTGAAGTCTCATCTATTTCCTTAATCGAAATAGCTTCTTGACTTATACCTCTACCTAAGATGCTATTTTCACTTTTAGGTTCTCTTTTAAATTCTCTTTTTTCATATGGCTTCTTAGGCTTAGAACTTTGTTTTTCTTCGCTAGGCTTAGTTGTAGACTGTGCCGAAATATTTCTACCACTGAAAATTTCTTTTAAAACTTCTTTTTCTTTTTCAAGCTTTTTAGTATAGTCATTTTCTACTTCTAGACTACTATCATACTCCAAAGTTATCTTAGATTTTATTCCAAATATACTTTCTATCTTTAATGCTATTTGTTTTGGAATATCTTTTGTATTTAGATGCTCATTTATTTTATCATATCCACTAGCTATATTTATAGTATTACCATTAACAGTCTTTTTTCCTTTAGTCAATACAGATTTAGATAAAGGAGCTTTTTTCATTACATCTTCTGTAACCTCAATCCAATGCTTTTCTACTATTTCATTTAGTGTTAAATTTGATATATCTCTATAAAATAGAACTTCTATATTTATATCAATTCCTAATGTTTTTTTAATTGCTCTTTTAACTTCATCTTCTTCTTGATTATTTAAGCCATCTTTTCCACGCAATACTACTTTTAGAAGATTACTTTTCTTTAAAAACTGAAACTTTATTATATTTATTCCTTTATCTTCTAATGATTCATTTTTATTTATTTCTTTCTTTATAAGTTTTAAAGCATCTTCACTCAAATAAATAACACCTCCTAAACAATTTATAATGCATAGTTGATAATATGTGATTTAATTTTTTTATGTTTTTTGAAGTGTTTAGTAAAATATTTATTAATATTTGCCAAATAAAATTTAACGAAATAATTGACAATGTAAAATGTCAATTAAGCATTTTTTCAACTTAATTTTTCATTATTCATTGTCAATTATTCTAATTACATATTTTCTATTTCTTTCATTAACTCTTCAATTAAATCTTCTTCTTTTACTTTTTTCACTATTATACCTTTTTTAAAGATTAAGCCTTCTCCTCTGCCACCAGCAATTCCAATATCTGCTTCTCTTGCTTCCCCTGGTCCATTAACAGCACATCCCATTACAGCAACCTTAATATTTTTATTTATACTTTCTAATTTTTTTTCAACTTCTTGTGCTATTTTTATAAGATTTATTTGAGTTCTACCACAAGTAGGACAAGATATAAATTGTAAACCACTTTCTCTTAATTTTAAAGCTTTTAAAATTTCTTTTGCAACCTTTATTTCTTCAATTGGATCACTAGTTAGAGATACTCTAACAGTATCACCTATACCTTCTGCTAAAAGCGTACCAAGACCAATGCTTGATTTTATTGTTCCTCTAAAAGGTGTTCCAGATTCCGTTACTCCTAGATGAAGAGGATAATTACAACTTTCACTCATTAATCTATAAGCTTCTATCATCATTACAACATCAGATGATTTTATTGATATAACTATATCATAAAAATCTAATTCTTCTAGTATTTTAACATGTCTTAAAGCTGATTCTACTAAACCCTTAGCTGTTGGCTTTCCATCTCTTTCTAAAATATCCTTTTCTAAAGATCCTGAATTTACACCAATTCTAATTGGTAAGTTTTTAGCCTTTGCTGCTTCCGCAACTATTTTAACTTTTTCTATACTTCCAATATTACCTGGATTTATTCTTAGCGCCGATACACCATTTTCGATAGCTGCTAAAGCTAATTTATAATCAAAATGTATATCTGCAACTACAGGAATTGGTGAATCTTTGCATATTTCCTTTAAAGCTTCTGCTGCCTTCATATCAGGAACTGCACATCTTATTATTTCACAACCTGTTTTATATAAAGTATTTATTTGTTCTAATGTAGCTTCTACATCTCTAGTATCTGTATTTGTCATTGATTGAATAGATACAGGAGCATCTCCTCCTATATAACAACTTCCAACCTTAACTTTTCTTGTTTGCTTTCTTTCCATTTTCTTTTCTCTCCTAAATTTGTATAGGGAATAATATATCTTTTATTGTAACTATAATCATAAGCCCAAAAAGTAGCATTATTCCAACGTAGTTCATTGCCCCAACTACTTTATCTGGAACTTTTCTTCTTGTAATAAGCTCTATTAATAATATTACAGTCCATCCACCATCTAGTGCTGGGAATGGTAACATATTAAACACAGCTAAATTTATACTTATGAAAGCTATAAAGTACATAAGATTCCATATACCATTTTTTGCGGCTTCACTAGACATTCTAATAATAGATACCGGTCCCCCTACATCTGTTTTAAAATTAACTTCTCCCATAATCATCATTTTTAAACTTTTGTAAGTTTGACTAATTACTGATAGTGTCTCCTTGAAGCTTTGTTTAAAACTTTGCACAATACCTGGATTATCTATTCTTTCAAATCCAAAGCCTATCATGTATCTTTCCCTTCCATTTTCCTCTGTCAACTTAGGAGTAACAGTAACTTCCTTCTTCTCCCCATTTCTTTCAACTAAAAAGTTAATTGGATTATCTTTTGCAAGACTTATCCCTATAGTTAAATCATCTGCTGAAAATACTCTACTTCCATTAACCTTTAAAAATTTATCGCCTTCTTGTAACCCAGCTTCCACTGCTGGCATATTTTCAATTAAGCTATTTACCTTAGGTAAACTATATCCAAACTTATTTAAAAATACTGTAAATATAATTATAGCAAATAAGAAATTCATAGTTGCTCCTGCTATAATAACACTTATTCTTCTAAGAGGCGATTTCGAAGAAAAGCTTCTTTCATCTTGAACCTCTTCTTCTTCTCCCATCATTTTAACATATCCTCCAATAGGAAACAAACCTATTGAATATTTTGTTTCTTTTCCTTGAGTAGAAAGTATTTTAGGTCCCATTCCAATAGCAAATTCCTCAACCTTTATTCCATTAACCTTTGCCATAACAAAATGACCAAGTTCATGAACTATTATAAGTAAACTAAATCCTAATAACGCATAGATTATATCCAATATATTTCTCCTCCTAATTCCATCTTGCCCTTATATATTCTCTTACTTTCTTATCTAATTCAATTACATTTTCTAAAGTAACTTCCTTTGATTTTTCTTCTTTAAAGTATTCTAAAGCTTCTTCTATTATTTCTGCAACTTGTAAAAATTTTATCTTTTCTTCTAATAGTAACGCTACTGCTTCTTCATTAGCACCATTTAAAATACATGGAGCTAACCCACCCTCTCTTCCAACTTTATAAGCTAACTTTAAACACTTAAAAGTTTCTAAGTCAGGTTTTTCAAAAGTTAGTGCTCCAATTTCATAAAAATTAAGTCTTTCTGCTATAGCATGCTTTCTTTCTTTTTTATTAATTGCATATTGTATAGGTAGCTTCATATCGGTTGATCCTAACTGAGCAATAACGCTTGCATCATTATACTCTACCATGGAATGAATTATACTTTGAGGATGAACCACTACTTCTATGTTTTCATATGAACAATTAAATAAGAAATGTGCTTCAATAACTTCAAGTCCTTTATTCATAAGTGTTGCTGAATCTATAGATATTTTTTGACCCATATTCCATTTTGGATGTTTTAACGCATCCTTTACAGTAACATTTTTTAAATATTCATTATCCTTTCCTCTAAAAGGTCCTCCTGAGGCTGTTAAAATAATTTTATTTACATCTTTTTCAGTATACCCATTTAAAGCTTGGAATATAGCACTATGTTCTGAATCTACCGGCAGTATATCTACTCCCATTTCTTTTGCTTTTTTCATTACTAATTCGCCAGCTACAACTAAAGTTTCTTTGTTAGCTAATGCTATATCTTTTTTTGCTTCAATGGCTTTTATAGTTGGTCTTAGTCCAATCATACCTACTACTGATGTTAAAACCATATCTATTTCTTCTAAAGTAGCAATTTTTTCAAGGCCTTCTATTCCTGAATATACTTCTATGTTTAAATTCTTATCTAAGCAATAATCTTTAATAGCTTTTGAACTTTTTTCATCCATCATAGCTACATACTTAGGATTAAATTCATTTATTATTTCTTTAATCTTTTCAACAGATGAATTAGCACTTACACCTATAAGCTTAATTTCATTATTTGAATTTCTTATTACATCTAAAGTTTGAGTACCTATTGAGCCTGTAGCCCCTAAAATTGAAATGTTTTTCATACTTACCTCCTAGCATTCAGTATTTAACTACTGTAAATCATATCTTTTGCAATTATACTGTAAATTGGACCTGCAATTATACCTACAAATCCAAACATTTTTACCCCTACATAAATCGACACTATAACTATTAATGGATGAATTTCTAGCTTGCTACTTAGAAATTTAGCCTCTAATATTTCTCTAACAAAGCGTTCTAACAAATATAATGAAATTAATCCAATTACTAATAAGTACCTCTTCATTATAATATTGTATATTATAATTGGCATAAAAACAATTGTTGTTCCAACAAAAGGAAGTATATCTAAAATAGCACATAAACTTCCTAAAAAAATACTATTATGTATTCCAAGTATCTTAAATCCTAAAGTTATTATAAAAGCACTTAATATTATTAATCTTACCTCTATTTTAAAAACTTCTTTTAAATTTTTTATTTTCTCCATGAAGTTACTTATAATTTCTTGAGGAAATAAGTTTTTTAGTAAATCATAAATTTTATTCTTATCAACTAATATAAAGTAATCTATTATATTGGCTAAAAAATAAGAAACAAGACTATCACCCGTCACAATTGCACCTTGCATTATCATATTACTACTAAAGAATCCACTTAATGTTTGTAACATTTTGTTTAAATCAAAATTTAAAAGTATTTTCATATTTTTTATAAATGCATCTACCTCTGACATATTATTTCTATAAAATTTATAAAATAAACTTAAAATTGTATTTCCAAAATAAAATATTATAACAAATATAAAAATATTTATTATAAGTAAACTTAAAATTGCACATATAGATTTCGGTAAATTAGTTTTTATAAAAAATTTATATACCGGCTGAGTTATTAAAATCATTATAACAACAATAATAAATGGTTGAAAATAGTTTTTTATTAATAATGTAATTAATGAAATAATAATAAATGTAATTACTAAATTTATTATTTTATTGTAAGTATCGTATAATTTCATAATAATACTCCTTATTATCTCATATATAAGTTGTACTAGAAATTATAGTTAACCAAAATATGTCACTAATTGAAAGAATCAAGGTAAATCTAGTATTTAGTAACTTATATAAAAATTTAAATAATATATGTTTTTAATCCTCATATTTTACTTAGCTTAATATATTAGCTATTTAATATATTAATAGATTTAAATTTGTAGAACACTAATTGAAACATACATACTATGATTATATTAGTCTTAATGCTAATACATACCTTACTCTTTAGTAATATAAATTTATTTTAAACATAAAAAAGGTAGGGATAACAATTCCCTACCTTTTTCAATTGATAAATCATACATATTTCAAATATTTACTCTTATATTATTTTCGCCTAAATTCCTACGATAAAAGTTAGATAATAAAAAACTACAGCTGCATTAAATAATATCGAGTCAAATCTGTCTAAAATACCACCATGACCTGGTATTAAATTACTATAATCTTTAATTCCCACATATCTTTTTACAGATGATGCAACTAAATCACCAAATTGACCCATTATTCCGCATAATGCACCTATTAAAAAGAAATGAATTATTGAAACTTCTGGAATATATTTACCAATTATTAATCCATATATTCCACATCCAATAGTGCTTCCTAAGAATCCACCTACTGAACCAGCAACAGTCTTTTTCGGACTAACCTCCGGACAAATCTTTCTTTTTCCTAAATACTTACCTGAATAATATGCAGTTGTATCAGCAATCCAAGACCCCAAGAAAATTAACCAAACTAAATACTCGCCACCAATTTTACTATTTACTATAGGTATAAAGCTAAATAGCACGCCTACATATAAAAAACCTAATAAAGTTATTGAAACATCGATAAATGTATATTTCAAATTTATAATAGGTATAATTAGTAAAATTATAACTGCAAGAACTATAATATACATAATTTCTTCAAAGTTATTTCCTCTTAAATAAAAAATTGCTAAAAGTGCATATCCTACTATAGTCACTGGCTTGAACTTTTTTTCCTTTAATGCCTTATAAAACTCATATAAACCGCATACTGAAATAACTATTGTAAAAGCCTTAAGCCAAATTCCACCTAGTAAAATAAAGAGTATAAATGGAGCTATCATAGCTGCTCCTAAATATCTACTATTTAACTTCATTTTTCCACCTCAACTTATTATACTCCGCCATATCTCCTGTCTCTATGCTGATAATCATATATAGCTTTATGTAAATGTTCTTCTTTAAAATCTGGCCAACATACATTGGAGTACCAAAATTCTGAATAAGCACATTGCCATAATAAAAAATTACTAATTCTTTGTTCACCTGAAGGTCTTATAATTAAATCTGGATCTGGTGTATTATTAGTATATAAATACTTTTCAAATATTTCTTCATTAATATCATTTATATTTATATTTCCCTTTTTAGCATCTTCTGATACCATTTTAACTGCTCTTATTATCTCATCTCTACCACCATAATTGAAAGCTATATTTAGTACTATTCCTTTATTATCTTTAGTTATATTTATTGCTTCATTGACTTCCTTTTGAGCATCAATAGGTAACTTGTTAATATCACCTAAAACTTTAATCACAACGCCATTTCTATTTAATTCTGCTAATTCACTTCTTAAATATTCAACTAACAATTTCATAAGTGCAGAAACTTCATCATCTGGCCTTTTCCAATTTTCAGTTGAAAATGCATATAAAGTTAAGTATTTTATTCCTAATATATGAGCTTCTTTTATTACTCTTCTTATAGTTTCAACACCAGCTTTATGCCCCATAGTTCTTGGAAGCTTTCTTTGCTTAGCCCATCTTCCATTACCATCCATGATTATAGCTATATGTTTAGGTATATTTTCTTTATCTAAAACTATTTCTTCTTTATTTATTTTATTTTTATTAGTTTTAAAAATATCTAACATATTTATGTTCCCTCCACCATTACTAATATGGAAAAAAACCTGCTAAAGGCAGGTTTTAAATTGACATAATCTCTTTTTCTTTTGCCACAATTATTGTATCTACTTCTTTAACGAAAGAATCTATTATCTTTTGAACTTTTTCTTCTGAATTTTTAAGTTCATCTTCAGTTATTTCTCCATCTTTCTTTAACGCTTTAATCTTATCATTAGCTTCTCTTCTTATAGATCTTAAAGCAACTTTTGCTTCTTCACCTGTTTTCTTAACATTTTTAACAAGATTTCTTCTTGTTTCTTCTGTTAATTCCGGAACCACTAATCTGATTACGCTACCATCATTTGATGGGTTTATTCCTAAATCTGAAGTAAGTATAGCTTTTTCAATTTCTTTCATTAAACTTTTTTCCCAAGGTGAAATTACTAAAACTCTTGGTTCTGGTGCTGAAATATTAGCTACTTGATTTAATGGACATGGACTACCGTAATAATCAACTTGTATTCTGTCAAGCATTGTTGGGTTAGCTCTACCAGCTCTCATAGTTGAAAGATCAGATTTTAATACAGAAATAGTTTTTTTCATTTTTTCTTCTGCCTTTTGAATAATATCCTTAATCATAAAAACCTCCTATTTTTTAGATGAAACTAACGTTCCTATTTTCTCACCAGAAATAGCTTTCTTTATATTTCCTGGCTCCTCTAATCCAAATACTAAGATTGGAATATTGTTATCCATACATAATGAAGTTGCAGTTGAATCCATTACTTGTAAGCCTTTTTCAAGTACTTCTATATAAGTAAGTGTATCATATTTTTTAGCATCTGAATACTTATATGGATCTTTATCATATACTCCATCAACTTTTTTAGCTAAAAGTATAACATCTGCCTCAATTTCTGCTGCTCTTAAAGCTGCTGTAGTATCAGTTGAAAAATATGGATTTCCTGTTCCTGCTGCAAATATAACTACTCTACCTTTTTCTAAATGTCTCACTGCTCTTCTTCTTATAAATGGTTCAGCAATTTCTTTCATTTCTATAGCAGTTTGAACTCTTGTCATTACTCCATTTTGTTCAAGTGAATCTTGAAGCGCTAAAGCATTTATACATGTAGCAAGCATTCCCATATGATCTGCTTGTGATCTATCCATTCCTTCTCCGCTTCTTCCTCTCCAGATGTTTCCTCCACCTACTACTAATCCTACTTCTATTCCCATGTCTACTAAATCTTTAACTTCTAATGTAATTCTTTTTATTATATCAAAATCAAATCCAAATCCATTTACCCCTGCTAAAGCTTCTCCTGAAACCTTAAGAATTACTCTCTTATATTGACATTTATCCATTCTTAGTACCTCCATATATTATTTGGTTACTTCCTAAAAAAAGAGAACACATATGTGTCCTCCTTTGTATTACTTAGTCATCTTAGCTACTTCTTCTGCGAAGTTATCTTCTGCTTTTTCGATACCTTCTCCTCTTTCGAATCTTACGAACTTATTAATAGTTATAGGAGAACCAACTTCCTTTGATTTTTCTTGAAGGTATTTGCTTATGCTCTTATCGCCATCTTTAACCCATGCTTGATCTAAAAGACAAACTTCTTTATAGTATTTTTGAATTCTTCCCATTACCATTTTTTCAACTATGTTTTCTGGTTTTCCTTCATTTAAAGCTTGAACTCTGTAGATTTCTTTTTCTTTTTCTAAAGATTCTTGATCTACATCTTCTCTGCTTAAGAATGTTGGGTTAGCAGCAGCAACTTGCATACAAACGTCTTTTGCTACTTCTGTTAAAACAGCAGTATTATCAGCATCACATCCTAATTCAACAACAACACCGATTCTTCCACCACCGTGGATGTAACTTTCAACTACACCATTTGCTACAGCAAACTTGTTGAATCTTCTTACAGTCATGTTTTCACCTAACTTAGCTATTAAAGCAGTAAGTGCTTCTGAAACTGTATTTTCAGCATCATATTTTTCAGCAACAAACTCTTCTACAGTTGTAGCAGAAGTTGTAGATGCCATTTGAGCTAATCTATCTGCAAAAGTTACAAATTCTTCATTAGCAGCAACGAAGTCTGTTTCACAGTTTAATTCAACTATACCTGCTGATTTCTTATCTTCAGATATGTAAGTTTTTACTATACCTTCAGCAGCAACTCTTCCTGCTTTCTTAGCAGCAGCAGCAAGACCCTTTTCTCTTAATATTTCAATAGCTTTTTCCATATCTCCTTGAGCCTCTGTTAAAGCTTTTTTGCAGTCCATCATTCCTGCACCAGTTTTTTCTCTTAATTCTTTAACTGATTGAGCAGTTATCATAATGTAAATTCCTCCTAACTTAATGTAAACCTTATTATTTAGGTCAAAAGGTAAATGAGTTAACTCACCTACCCTTTAATTTTATTACTCAGCTAATTGTTCGCCTTGTCTTCCTTCGATTATACCATCAGCAATTTTAGCAGTTATTAATTTAACAGCTCTGATTGCATCATCGTTTCCTGGAATTACGTAATCAACTTCTTCTGGATCACAGTTAGTATCAACTATACCTACTACTGGTATTCCTAATATCTTGGCTTCTGAAATAGCATTCTTTTCTTTTCTTGGATCAACTACAAATATAGCACCTATGTTAGTAGAATCTAAGTTCTTAATTCCACCTAAGTTCTTTTCTAGCTTTTCCATTTCGCCTTTTAACTTTATAACTTCTTTCTTTGGTAAAACTTCAAATGTACCATCTTCTTCCATAGTCTTTAAAGTTTCTAATCTGTTAATTCTTGTTTTGATAGTTTTGAAGTTTGTTAACATACCACCTAACCATCTGTTATTAACGAAGTGCATGTTTGATCTTATTGCTTCTTCTTCGATAGCTTCTTGAGCTTGTTTCTTAGTTCCTACAAATAAGATATCTTTTCCTTCTGCTGCAACTTCTTTTATGAAGTTATAAGCTTCATCTACTTTTTTAACTGTCTTTTGAAGATCTATTATATATATTCCATTTCTTTCTGTGAATATATAAGGAGCCATCTTAGGGTTCCATCTTCTTGTTTGGTGTCCAAAGTGTACACCTGCTTCTAATAATTGTTTCATTGATATAACTGACATTTTGTTACCTCCTGGTTTTTTCCTCCATCACCTTCTTATAAAGTTTCCTTAAATAAGGCACCATCTTTATAAATCTGATAATGTGTGTATTTATTTACCTTAGTTAGTATAACATAAGCTAAATGTTGTAGCAACATTTTTTTCATCTAAAAATCAATAAATGTAAAATTAAATATCTTTTACATTATAAGAAAATTCAATTTATTTTTCTATTTTTTATTTTATGATTTTTCTTTCATTATTAAATATTTTTTATATACACTATTATGACTTTTTTATAAATTCTAAAAGCGCCAAATTACAGCAAGTAACTTGACGCTTTTAGTTTATGTTAATTTATCTTTTTTAATTCATCTAATAGCTTTTCATTTAATATTTTTATATGCGTTCCCTTCATTCCAAGAGATCTTGACTCTATTACCCCTGCACTTTCGAACTTTCTAAGTGCATTAACTATAACACTTCTTGTTATACCAACTTTATCAGCTATTTTTGATGCAACTAGTAATCCTTCGTTTCCTTCTAACTCACCAAAAATATGTTCCACAGCTTCAAGCTCTGAGTATGATAAAGTTCCTATGGCTAATTGTACAACCGCTTTCTTTCTTGCTTCATCTTCTATTTCTAATTGCTTTGATCTTAGTATTTCCATACCTACTATAGTTGCACTATATTCAGCTAAAACTAAATCTTCGTCTGTAAATTCTTCACCAAATCTTGCAAGAATTAAAGTACCAAGCCTTTCTCTATTTCCAATTATAGGAACTATTGTGCTAATCTTATCTTCCATAATACAATTTCCTTGATTTTCAAAAACACATAAACCTTTATTAGCTAAATTAGCAATACTTTCATGAACATTTAATAAATTATCATTATAATCTTTTGGAAATCTCTTTTCATCTATAACCTGATTTTTCATAACATCACATTCAAAACTTTTTGAAAATGAATATCCAAGAATCTTACCTTTTCTGCTTGCCACATAGACATTACATAATAGTACTTCACTTAATAAAGAACATATGTCTTCAAATGCTACAGGATCTGTACCGGATTTTTGCAGTATCTTATTCAACATTCTTGTCTTATTTAATAATGATGACATCCCATCTTCCTCCTATAAATAAAGCCTGTTAAATTTTTTGAAAATTTAAAATTGATTAAATTTTCTCAAAACATCTTAATTACTTATTTATACTAACATAGGGAGTACTTATTTTCAACAAATTTTTTACGCTTTTCGACATTACACTTGAAAAATTGCTTATTTTAATACTTTATCAAACTGTAATTGATTTCTATTTATTAATTCTCATTATTTTCTTTATTTAAGTTAACAGTCTTGTTACAATTCGAATCAGAACATTGTGCGTAACTTCCTTTTGTTTTGCTATATTTTAGAACCATATAAGCTCCACAATCTGGGCACTTCTCCTTTAACGGCTCGTTCCAACTAACAAAATCACATTGCGGATAATTAGCACAACCAAAGAACTTCTTACCTTTTTTACTTTTCTTAGCTAATAACTTTCCTCCACATTTTGGACAAGGAGCTTCTATTTCTTCAACAATAGGTTTTGCATTTTTACATTCAGGATATCCTGGGCAAGCTAAGAAATCTCCATATCTACCATGCTTTATTACCATCATGCGACCACATTTATCACATGGAACATCACTTACCTTATCTTCTATAACAACCTTTGATACTTCTTTCTCAGCCTTATCTATTGCAATTTTTAATGGCTCAAAAAATTCTCCAACTACTTTTCTCCAATCTTCTTGACCTTCTTCTATATGATCGAGATTTCTTTCCATTTCAGCTGTAAAATCAACATCTACTATTTGCTTAAAATATTCGCTAAGCATATTATTAACTATAAAGCCAAGTTCTGTTGGAAATAATGTTTTCTTTTCTCGCTTTATATAATCCCTACTTAATATTGTAGTTATTGTAGGAACATAAGTACTCGGTCTTCCAATCCCTTTTTCTTCTAGTAATTTTACAAATGATGCTTCGCTATAACGTGCTGGTGGCTGTGTGAAGTGTTGCTTTCCTTCTATATCGACTTTATTTAATTCATCATTTTCTTCTAACTTAGGTAATGAAACATCTTCACTATCTTCTTCAGTTAAATACTCATAAAGTTTCATAAACCCTTCGAACTTTATAGTAGATCCACTTGCCCTAAACTTATAATCTCCATTTTTAATTTCTATGTTATTAGTATTCAATTCACACGAAGCCATTTGACTTGCCATAAATCTATTCCAAATCAATGAATATAATTTATATTGCTCTGAAGTTAAAGAGTTCTTTGCAATTTCAGGAGTAATATCAATTATAGATGGTCTTATAGCCTCATGAGCATCTTGAATATTTTTCTTTCCCTTATATATTCTTGGAGAATTTGGTGCATAATCTTCTCCAAAATTCGAATTAATAAACTCTAAAGCCTTTCCTTGTGCTTCATCTGAAATTCTAACTGAATCAGTTCTCATATAAGTTATTAATCCAACTGTACCATATCCTTTAACTTCTACACCTTCATATAGTACTTGAGCTATAGACATAGTTCTTTTAGTCATAAAATTTAATTTTTTTGATGCTTCTTGTTGAAGTGTACTAGTTGTAAAAGGTGGTAATGGATTTTTTACCTTTGTTCCTTTTTTAACCTTAGTAACTATAAACTTATCTTTTTTTAAGTCCTTTATTATTTCATCACTTTCTTCTTTAGTATTTATTTCAATCTTCTTACCTTTATACTGTGATAATTTTATTGGAAACTTTTTTCTATCTTTAGTTGCTATGCAATCAACACTCCAATACTCTTTAGGCTCAAAGCGATTAATTTCTTCTTCTCTATCGCATATAAGTTTTAAGGCTGCTGATTGAACTCTTCCAGCACTTAATCCCCATTTTATATTTTTCCATAATATAGGGCTAATTTCGTAACCAACTAACCTATCTAATATTCTTCGCGCTTGTTGTGCATCCACTAAATTTATATTTATTTTTCTTGCTTCCTTTATAGATGATTTTACAGCTGTTTTAGTAATTTCGTTAAATACTATTCTACATTTTTCATCTTCTGAAATATTTAAAATATTAGCTAAATGCCATGATATTGCTTCACCTTCACGGTCAGGGTCAGTTGCAAGATATATTTTATCTGCTTTCTTAGCTGCCTTTTTAAGCTTACTTAAAAGTTCGCCTTTTCCTCTTATAGTTATATATTTTGGATTAAAATTATCTTCTATATCAACGCCTAATTTACTTTTTGGCAAATCTCTTACATGTCCCATAGATGCTTCTACTATATAATTCTTACCAAGATACTTTCCTATAGTCTTAGCCTTTGCAGGTGATTCTACTATTACAAGATTTTGTCCCATACATAAAAACTCCAGTAATTTTTATGGAGTTTACACCCCCTTAAATTTATAATGATTTTGCATAATAATTGCCTGGAAGGCAAATAATTTCATTTCTATTTTGCATTTCAAATAATAACTCAAATAATACCTTTCTGTCAACATTTACAGATTCTATTATATCATCTAAGTGCTTTGGTTCATTATCTATAACCTTTAAAAGATACTCCTTATATCCATTATTTTCATTTTTTTCTTTAATATCTTTTTTTATATTAAAAAAATCATATAAATCTTCCATTCCAGTAAATGGCTTCGCTCCATCTCTTATTAATTTATTACATCCTTCGCTATTACCATTTATCACTGGTCCCGGAACTGCCATTATTTCTTTACCTATACTTAAAGCATAATCTACAGTAATAAGAGTACCACTTTTTTTAGTTGCCTCTACTACTATTACTTTATCACTTATTCCACTTATTATTCTGTTTCTTCTTGGAAAATTATATGACATAGGTGGAGTTTTAGGTAAAAATTCTGAAATTAATAAACCTTCTCTTATAACTTTCTCATATAAGAATTTATTACATTTTGGATATACTATATCTATTCCACATCCCAATATTCCTATAGTCTTACCACTATATTCTAAGGCAACCTTTTGTGCTACCGAATCTATTCCAGCTGCTAATCCACTTACAACAGTTATATTATTTTCACTTAATTCTCTTCCCATAATTTTAGCTATTTCTATTCCATATTGAGTACATTTTCTAGCTCCTATTACAGCTGCTAAACTTCCCATTAGTAATTCTAAATTCCCCTTATAAAATAGTACGTAAGGTGGTTCTTCAATATGCTTTAAAGTTTCTGGATACTCCTTTGATTTAATTGTAATGTATCCTATTCCATTACTATTTATGTAATTATTAAAATCACTAATTTTCTCTTCAGAAATATCTTTATCCTTTATCTTTTGAAATTCTCTTATTTCATTTTTCTGATTCCTTATATTGCTTTCATTTTCGTATTTTTCTAACAGTAATAATTTCTTCTCGTTAGATATACTAGTTAAAATAAACCATAATTCGTCATTTTTCATAATAACCACCTTTATTTAAATTATTTCTCCATCCACATTTTTTCTATATCCCAAAGCCTCAAAGACGTGATGTTCATATATCTTATCTGAAGCTTCTAAATCTGCAATCGTCCTAGAAACTTTTATTATTTTATCATATCCTCTCATAGTTAAATTATATCTTTCATAGCATATCTTCAATAAATTTTTTGCACCTTCTGAAATTTTAAATAAATACTCAAAATCTCTTCCTCTCACCTCTGAATTATAGCTATATTCACTATTTTTATATCTATTTTTTTGTATTTCCCTCGCTTCTAATACCTTTATTTTCATCTTATCAGAACTTAAATTATCATTTTTTCTTGATATATCCTCATACTTTAATCTAGGTACGTAATTTAATAAATCAATTCTATCTAGAAGCGCTCTTGATAATCTATTTAAATATTTTCTTCTTTCATTTTCAGAGCATATACATCTATTTTCATCTACTCCTCCTAAGTAAAGTCCACATGGACAAGGATTAAAAGCTCCAACAAGCAAGAAATTAGAAGGTAATTTATATGTTCCATTAACTCTATTAATATTAATAACTTTTTCTTCTAATGGTTCTCTTAAGACTTCTAATACATCTCTTTTAAATTCTAATATTTCATCTAGAAAAAGTACTCCATTGTGTGCTAGAGTTATTTCCCCTGCCTTCACTTCTTTTCCACCACCAACCAAAGCTATTTTAGTTATTGTGTGATGCGGATTTCTAAAAGGTCTAATTACCCCATCTTCACCTGAAAATATACCAGATGCACTATATATCTTTGCAATTTCCATTTCTTCCTTATAAGTAAGAGGTGGTAATATCGATGGTAATGCCTTTGCAAGCATTGTCTTTCCTGAACCTGGAGATCCATAAAGCAATATATTATGTTTACCCGCAGCTGCTATCTCCATTGCTCTTTTAGATGTTTTTTGCCCAATTATATCTGAAAAATCTAAATATATTTTCTTAGACTTTTTAACTTTATCTACAAAACTAAATGGTAATAAATCTTCATTATTAATAAATGAAATAACTTCTTTCAAGTTTCTAAAAGGATAAAAATTACCTATATTAAATGATCTCAATTCATTTAAATTATTTAAAGGAAAAATAAAATTATTTTTCTTATTATTTTCACCTTCAAATATTATCGGAAGTATTCCCTTTATCTCTTTTAGATCTCCTCCTAAAGAAAGTTCACCAAAAACTATAAATTCTTTTAAATTTTTGTTAATTATTTGATTTGATTTCATAAGTATACCAAGAGCTATAGGTAAATCAAGTAATGAACCTATCTTTTTGATATCTGCTGGTGCTAAATTTATAGTAATTCTTCCTAGTGGAAACTCAAAACCACTATTAACTATAGCAGACCTTACTCTTTCCTTTGATTCTTTTATGGAAGCATCAGGAAGACCTACTATAGTAAAACTTGGCATTCCTTTATTAATATCTACTTCAACATTTATAAGTATTCCATCAAGTCCATTATGTGTTGCACTTATTATTTCAATTGACATAATTATCACCTCTTAAACATTATTGACATTATAATTTAATTATTAAACATTAATTTTTTATGATTTAATATATTATTTTTGTCAATATTATAAGGTGATAATAATTTTCTATAATTATTAACTTTATTTAAATTAATGGTGGTATTTTATGAGTAAATTTAATAAATGTATTGGCTTTTATGGTGAGGATTTAGCTTCATCTTATTTAAAATCAAAGGGATATTACATATTAAATAAGAATTTTAAAAATAAATATGGTGAAATAGATTTGATATGTAGACATGATGGTTTAATAATATTCGTGGAAGTAAAAAGTAGGTACAACTATAACTATGGCTTACCATGTGAAGCTGTTACCTACTCAAAACAAAGACAAATAATTAATTTATGTAAATTTTATTTACTTACAAGAAAGCTATTTGATTACAATTGTAGATTTGATGTTGTTGAAATTTACTTTAATAAAAATAATGAATCTTATATACTAAAACACACCAAAGATGCTTTTCGAGGCTATTAATAAAATAATTATATAAGGTTCTGCATCAAAATGAATTTTGATACTAACCAATAATGAGATATTAATTTATGTGATTTTCCATAGGAGAAATTTTATTAAAACATTAAAATATTTATTTTTATGCATATATAAATAATAGATAAAAATTTCTATTTAAATCTAAAGACTCCTTTTACTAAGTAAAATTAACAATTTAAAATCAAAGCATAAAAGAAGGTCGTGAAACGCGACCCCCTTTATAGAAAAGAAATTAACTTTTTCAAGGCAATAGAACTTACTGAAATTAAATAAATTAAATTTTACATTAAATAGATTTCTAAGACTGCCCTCTATATTATAAATTTGACTTAAAGTATATTTTTTAAAAATGATCTTCTATGTATTTTACATGCTCCAAATTCTTTTAAACCTTCAATATGTTTACTAGTACCATACCCTGCATTTTCCTCAAAAGCATAATGTGGATATTCCTTTGAATAATCCTTCATTAAATTATCTCTATATACCTTTGCTAATATTGATGCAGCAGCTATTGATGCTGATTTTGCATCACCTTTTATTACTGATTTATTTGGAATATTAATTCCCTTAATTAAATATCCATCTGATAAAACAAGCTCTGGTTTAATCTTCATAGATGTACAAGCTTCTAAGAATATATTATTATTACAATAAGCTATACCTTTTTCATCTATTTCATCATTTGAGCTTTCTGAAATAAAGTATGCTAAAGCTTTTTCTTTTATTATTTCTGCTAAAGCTTCTCTTTTCTTTTCTGATAATTTCTTGGAGTCATTTAACCAAAGTATAAGTTCATCTTCTATTACATTTAAATCCAATATAACTGCACAAGCTACAATAGGGCCTGCAAGCGGTCCTCTTCCAACTTCATCTACTCCAGCTATATATGTATGTTTTCCAAAGCCTTTATCAAAATTATACATTGATTTTACTCTTTGAACTTCTTTTTCTATCTTTTTCTTTTCTTTAAGTAATTTTTCACCTAGTGCTTTAACATTTTTTCGTTCATCTAAAGCTAGTTTATCAATTAAATATACAAGCTCTGCGTTATATCTTTCTTCAAGTATATTTATCTCATCTACATAATGTTTTATTTCTTTATAACTTAAAGATTTTATATCCTTATTTAATAAATCCATTAAATTACTCCTCTAGCTCTTCTATATCATTTGGACGCTCAAGTGAAATATTACCTATTTTTCCACCTCTAAACTCATCTAAAAGAATTACAGCTATTCTATTATAATCTATTTCTCCACCCTTAACTAAGCATCCTCTTTTTCTTGCTATGCTATTTAGTGTTTCTAATGGATCTTCATTTATTTCTTCAATTTTATATCTTTCCTTTAATTTGTCACCATAAAAACTTTGAAGTCTTTTTACTAAATTAAATGAAAGTTCTTCTATATCCATGATTTCATCTTTAATAGCACCTGTAAAAGCTAAATTAAGAGCTGTTTTTTCATCTTCAAACTTAGGCCATAAAACTCCAGGTGTATCTAGCATTTCTATATCCATCTTAGTTTTAATCCATTGTTTACTCTTTGTAACTCCAGGTCTATCCCCTGTTTTTGCTATATTATTTTTAGCCATCTTATTTATAAATGTAGATTTACCTACATTAGGTATCCCTACTACCATAACTCTCATTTGTATTTTCACTAAACCTTTAGCCTTTAATCTATCATGCTTTTCTTTTAATAATAAATCTAAAGTTGGTTTAATTTGATTTAATCCTTTTCCTGTTAAACAATTTACCTCTATAACTTTTACATTTTCTGAAGATAAATGGTTCATCCACATTTTTGTTACTTTTGATTCTGATAAATCACTTTTATTTAAAAGTATAACCCTTGGTTTTCCTTCACAAAGCTTATCTATATCAGGATTTGCTGAACTTCTTGGTATTCTAGCATCTCTAATTTCAATAACTGCATCTACCAGTTTTAAGTTTTCCTTTATTTCTCTTTGAGTTTTTTTCATATGTCCAGGAAACCAGTTAATTGTAGGCATATTAAAATTCCTCCTTATCTACTTACTATTTTGTATTATATCCATTTATATTTTCTTGTATATCAATAATGAAAAGTTTACTTTTTTTATAAATAAAAAGTAAAGAAAAAGGGACTTATAAAAGTCCCTTACTTAATCATTAGATAATTATCTAACGTTTAATTCTTTAACTTTAGCAGCCTTACCTACTCTATCTCTTAAGTAGAATAACTTAGCTCTTCTAACTTTACCTTTTCTTACAACTTCCATTTTATCAATGCTTGGAGAGTTAATTGGGAAAGTTCTTTCTACTCCAGTTCCGTAAGCAACTCTTCTTACAGTGAAAGTTTCTCTTAATCCACCGTTTTGCTTCTTAATAACTGTTCCTTCAAACATTTGTACTCTTTCTCTTGTACCTTCTTTAATTTTAACGTAAACTTTAACAGTATCCCCTACGTTGAAATTTGGAAGATCAGTTCTCATTTGTTCTGCTTCAATAGCTCTTATTATTTCGTTCATTGTGTAGTCCCTCCTTAAATTTATATTAGACGTTCTTAACAAACACTTGACAGAGGACCGCCCGTACTAACACAAAGCTTATTTTAACATAAGTTATGTTATATTTCAACAATTTATTTATACTTTTCTAGTATTTTTTTATCCTCTTTAGTGAGAGTTATTTTATTATATAAATCCACTCTTTTTCTTTTAGTTATTATTAGAGACTGAGCCCTTCTCCATTTCCTTATATTTTCATGATGTCCTGAAAGCAACACATCTGGAACTTTATCTCCCTCAAAGTCTTCTGGTCTTGTATATTGTGGATATTCTAATAATCCATCTGAAAAAGATTCATCTATATAACTTTCTTCTTTTCCTAAGACTCCGGTTTTTAATCTTAATATGGAATCAATCACTGGAATTGCTGCCATTTCACCACCAGTTAATATGAAATCTCCTAATGATATTTCTAAATCTATATATTTATAAACTCTTTCATCAATTCCCTCATAATGACCACATATAAATATAAGCTCATCTTCTTCTGCTAATTTCTGTGCCATCCCTTGATTAAAAGTTTTTCCTCTTGGTCCAAGAAAAATAACTTTTCCTTTATTATTTTTTTTACAATGCCTTATAGAATCCACTAATGGTTGAGGGGTCATTACCATTCCTGCCCCTCCACCATAAGGATAATCATCTACTTTTTTATGCTTATTCAATGTAAAATCTCTTATATTTATTGCATCTATTTCTACAAGATTTTTTTCTTTAGCCTTTCCTATTATACTGTGATTAAATATATCAAACATTTCAGGAAATAATGTAAGAATATTAATCTTCATCTTGCCATTCTCCTACTGGTTTTATTGTAATTTTTCTATTTTCTACATCTATATCTGTAACTATATCTAAAAGAACAGGTATTAATAACTCTTTAGGTTTTCTTATCCAATAAACATCATTATTTTTTGTTTGTATTACATCATAAACCTCCCCTAAAGATTTACCTTCTGTATCATAAACATTACATCCTATTATATCTGCAATATAATATGTATCTTCTTCTAATGGAACTGCATATTCTCTTGGAATTTCCATATATTTATTTTTATATTTTTCTGCTTCTTCTATAGAATCAATTCCTTCTATTTTAACTATCACTCTATCTTTTTGAAATTTACAACCTTGAATTTTTCTTTCTACTCCATCTATTAATACAAAGTCTAAATCATTATATCTTTTAGGATCATCAGTCAAAGCTATAACTTTTACTTCTCCCTTTAATCCATGAGTGTTTACTATTTTCCCAACTCTTAAAATATCCCTCATTTTAGCACCTCTTTTTATTAAATTATTTATTTTAATTTATCTATTTAGCTTAGTATTGTCCATATATACTAAAGTTAAAACACTAATTTAAATTTAGTATTTCTAATATTTCTAATATTTCTATAATCTTTAATAGATACATTAGAAATATTACAATAAATCTATAAACCTAAGTATTTAAATATAGTAATTGCATGTTTAAAAAGAGTTAGGATTACCCTAACTCTTTACATCAATAATTTCAACTACTACTTTTTTGTCTTCTTTCATTGCTGCTGCTTTTACAACAGTTCTAATAGCTTTTGCTATTCTTCCCTGTTTACCAATTACTTTTCCCATATCTGCAGGAGCAACCTTTAGTTCCAGAATAATTGATTGCTCTCCTTCGATTTCATTTACATGAACTTCATTTGGATTATCCACAAGGGATTTAGCTATAATTTCAATTAATTCCTTCATAAACACCTGTAATTATAGTAATTACAGAGTTCACCTCCTAAAAATTACTTATTTAATCCTGCTTGAGCAAAAAGTCTCTTAACTACATCTGTAGGTTGAGCTCCATTTTGTACCCATTTAGTAGCTTTTTCTTCATTGATTTTAACTTCAGCTGGTTCAGTTAAAGGATTGTAGTATCCTATTTCTTCGATGAATCTACCATCTCTTGGTGCTCTTGAATCAGCAACTACTATTCTATAGAAAGGAGCTTTCTTAGCACCCATTCTTCTTAATCTGATTTTTACTGCCATGTTGTTTCACCTCCTTTAAAAGTTTAGTTTATATTAACTCATAAAAGGTAATTTACCAAAGAATCCTTTTTTAGATTTCTTTTGAAATGACTTCATTTGTTTCATTTGCTTTCTCATCATATCAAAGCCCTTAATGAGTTTGTTTACTTCTTGTAATGATGTACCTGAACCTTTAGCAATTCTTTTCTTTCTTGAAGATGATCCAGCTATAAGCTTTGGATTTCTTCTTTCCTTTGGTGTCATTGAGTGAATTATAGCTTTTACTCTGCCTAATTGTTTTTCACCAGCATCAAAGTCTATATCTTTCACTTCCTTTGGAATCCCAGGCACCATTTCCATTATCTTGCTTAAAGATCCTAGTTTTTTCATTTGCTCCATTGCTGTTAAATAATCTTCATAAGTAAAATCATTTTCTAGCATTTTTGAGCTTAATTCTTGTGCTTCCTTATCGTCAAAGGCTTGCTGAGCTTTTTCTATTAATGAAAGGACATCTCCCATTCCTAATATTCTTGAAGACATTCTATCTGGATAGAAAACTTCAAAATCGCTCATTTTTTCACCCACACCAATAAACTTAATTGGTTTTTCTGTAACACTTCTAATTGATAAAGCTGCTCCACCTCTTGTGTCACCATCAAGCTTAGTTAATATAACACCAGACACATCTAATGAATTATTAAAGCTTTCAGCAACATTAACGGCATCTTGACCTGTCATTGAATCTACTACAAGTAATATTTCTTGAGGATTTACTTCTTCTTTAATAGATTTCAATTCTTCCATAAGATTTTCATCTATGTGTAGTCTACCTGCTGTATCTATTATTATTACATTATTTCCATTTTCCCTTGCATGAGCTATACCTGCTTTTGCAATATCAACAGGATTTACTTTATCACCCATTTGAAAAACTGGAATATCTATTTGCTTTCCAACTACCTCTAATTGTTTAATAGCTGCTGGTCTATATATATCACAAGCTACTAAAAGAGGTTTCTTATTTTGCTTTCTAAGTTGTAGTGCAAGTTTTCCACTCATTGTGGTTTTACCTGCGCCTTGTAAACCAACCATCATTATAACTGTTGGCCCTACGGAGTTAAAGTTTAATTTACTTTCACTACCTCCCATAAGATTAGTAAGTTCTTCGTTAACAATTTTTATAACTTGTTGAGCTGGAGTTAAGCTTTCTAAAACTTCATTTCCAACACACTTTTCACTGACGCTTGAAATAAACTTCTTAACTACTTTAAAGTTAACATCAGCTTCAAGTAACGCAAGTTTCACTTCTCTCATGGCTTCTTTTATATCTTTTTCAGTTAGCTTTCCTTTGCCCTTAAGCTTCTTAAAAGCTTCCTGCAACTTATCGGATAAACCTTCAAAAGCCACGTTAATCCCTCCTATGATCTTATAAATCTTCTAATATACTTTTATATTTATTATAATCATCTTCAGATATTGAGTATTTATTTTTTAAATCCTCTAGAAGACTTATAATTATTTTTTCTTGATTAAAACTTTTTTTAAGTAAATTAAGTTTACTTTCATAGGATAGAAATTGTTTATAGCATCTCTTTATTAAATCATGGATAGCCTGACGACTCGTGTTATTCAATTCAGCAATTTCAGCTAAGGATAAATCCTCATTATAGTAAAGCTCCATAATTTTATACTGTTTCTCTGTTAATAATGGACCATATAAATCCATTAATAATGAAATCTCAACCCTATCTTCCATTTCATCACCTTACCCACAAAAGAGATTTTAACAAAACAATTCTATACTGTCAAGTATTTTTACTTAACACCCAATAAAAATTTTGTTCAAAATTTTTAAATGTACAATTAATAATTATCAATTGACAATTATTGAAATAATTCAGCAAAGCTGAATTATAAAATTTATTTTATAGAAATTCAGATTCAACTGAATTTCTACATTAATTATCCATTATCAATTGTTAAAACAGTGCTTCTGCAAATCCTTCTGCATCGAATTCTTGAAGATCATCTATTCCTTCTCCTACACCTATATATCTAACTGGTATGTTTAAAGTGTTTTTAATAGAAATTACAACTCCACCTTTTGCTGTTCCATCTAGCTTAGTTAAGATAATTCCATCTATAGGACAAGCCTCCATAAATTGTTTTGCTTGAATCACTGCATTTTGACCTGTGGTTGCATCCAAAACTAAAAGTGTTTCTTTTGAAGCATCACTAAATTCTCTATCTATTATCCTACCTATTTTAGATAATTCGTCCATAAGATTTTTCTTATTGTGAAGTCTTCCAGCAGTATCACATATTAATAAATCTATATTTCTTGATTTAGCTGCACTTACAGCATCAAATACTACTGCTGCTGGATCAGAGCCTTCCATATGCTTTACTATGTCTACTCCTGCTCTTTCACTCCACACTTCTAATTGGTCTATAGCAGCTGCTCTAAATGTATCTGCTGCTGCAAGTAATACTTTTTTCCCTTCTTCTTTATTCTTTGCAGCAAGCTTTCCTATAGAAGTAGTCTTACCCACTCCATTAACACCTATTACAAGCAACACCTTCTTTTCAGAACTTAAATTCTCTTCCCTTTCCTCTGTTCCTTCAAGTAGTATATCTTTTATTACAGCTTTTAAAGCTGGATAAACTTCACTTGGATCATTAATTTTTTCTTTTCTAATTTTAGCTTTTAGTCTATCTATAATTTCTAATGTTGTGTCCATTCCTATATCAGACATAATTAGAATTTCTTCTAATTCCTCATATAAATCCTCATCTATAGTAATAGCTAGTTTTAATGTTTCATTAATTTTATCTGTTAGTGCATCCTTAGTCTTTGAAAGTCCTGATTTTAAATTATCAAATATTTTTCCAAATATGGCCATAGTTTACCTCCTAATTATCTTTACTTAAGTCAACAGAAACTACTTTTGAAACTCCTTTTTCTTCCATAGTTACTCCATACATAACATCACTTGCTTCCATAGTACCTTTTCTATGCGTAATAACTATAAATTGTATATTCTCAGAAAATTCCTTTAAAAACTCTGCATATCTATATACATTTGCATCATCTAAGGCAGCCTCAATTTCATCTAATATACAAAATGGTGTTGGCTTCATCTTTAAAATTGCAAATAAAAGTGCTATAGCAGAAAGAACTTTTTCTCCACCTGACATTAAATTTATATTTTGAAGCTTTTTGCCTGGTGGTTGAACATTTATTTCAATATTAGCTGTAAGTTCATCACCTTCACCTAAAATAAGCTCTGCATTTCCACCTTTAAATAAATCTTTGAATGTTTCATTAAAGTTTTTATTTAATATTTTGAAGTTTTCTCTAAATAATTCTTGCATCTTTGAAGTCATTTCATTAATAACAGTCATTAACTCATCTTTTGCTTTATTCAAATCCTCTTCTTGAGCAGACATAAACTCATACTTTTCACAGACTTCTTCATATTCTACAATTGCTGCTAAATTCACTGTTCCAAGTGCAGTAATTTTAGCTTTTAACTTAAATATATCATCCTTAACCTTTGAAAGATTTTCTATATCTAACGCAATTTCAACAGCTTCTGCTAAAGTTAAATTTAATTCCTCATTCAATCTTTTATAATGATTTTCTCTTTCACTTTCTATTTTAGCATATACTATTTCTCTTTTGCTTAATTCACCTTCTAGATTTCTTAATGTTTCTATTAATTCATTAGTTTCCCCATCTTTTATTTTTAACTTATCTTTTAAAGTTATTCTTCTTACTTCATCAGACTTAAATATATCTTCAAGCTCATTTAACCTCTTATTGATTTCATCTATTAAATTCACTTTTTCATCTATTTGATTTTTTAAATAGTTTATGTTTTTTTCCTTTTCAGTATTTTCAGCTTTAAGCTTTAATATTTTTTCTTCTTTTTCTTTTTCTTCTTTTTCTTTTCTTTTTATTTCTGATTCTTTTCCATAAACTACTTCATCTAATGTTGCTTTATTTATTTTTATTTGTATAACTTCATCTTTTATTTTATCAAAGTTTTCCTTCTTTTCAATCAATAAAGTTTGTAAGCTTTGTGACTCATTTTTATTGCTTGAATTATTTTCTTTTAATTTATCTAATAACTCTTCTTTTATCTTTATTTCTTCTCTTAATCTATTTAAAGTTTCTTTATTTAAAGATAATTCTTTCTTTGAAACCTCAAAAGAATTTTTAAGCTTTAAGCCCTCATTTTCTAATGCTTTAATTTCACTTTCAAATCTTGTTATGTCAATTGTCTTTTCATGAACTTCATCACTTTTATTTAGATTTTCTTCATCTATCACTTTTATTTCTTCTTTTATTTTATTTAAAGATTTCTGCTCTAAAGAATATCTTTCTTTGCTTTTTGATATATTTTCTTCTAGCTCTTGAAGTTCTCTTCTTCTTCCTAAAATACTTGAATTATTTTTCTTATATATGCTACCTCCAGTAAGAGCTCCTCCTGGACTGATCACTTCTCCATCTAAAGTAACTATTTTTAGTTTATAATTTCCAAGTTTAGATATTTTTAAGGCACTCTCCATATCCCTAGCTATTATTGTTTTACCTAAAGAATAGTCCATTATTTCGCTAAATTTGCTATCAAACTTAATTAAATCAGATGCTAATCCTAAGAATCCAGGAACATTTTTTATATTCTCAGAAACCATTAATCTATTACCTTTAATAATATTTAAAGGTAAAAATGTAGCTCTTCCTAAAGAATTTTTCTTTAGATAATCTATTAATAGCTTTGCAACATTTTCATCTTTTGTTATTATGTTTGAAATAGATCCACCTAGCGCTATTTCTATAGCAGTCTCATAATCTTTATTAACAGTAAATATCTCACCTAAGACCTTAGTACCTTTTCCGTAAGAAACCTGTCCATTTTCTATTCTTTCCATCAATCTCTTTACAGATAATTGATACCCTTCATAACTTTTTTCTAAGTCTTTTAATGTAGTTAACTTACCTTCTAAAATGCTAATATTTCTAGATACTTCTCTTATAAGACTTTCTTTTCTTGTTGCTGAACTGCTCAAACTAGAAAGTTTTTTCTTATTTTCTAGTATACTATTTTTTATTTCTTCTCTTATTTTTCTTGTTTCTTCAATATTTTTATTAAGACCTAAAATAGTGGCTAAGTTAATACTTATATTTCCTTCAATAGTCTTTAAAGTATTTTCTCCATTTGCTCCTAATTCTTCTTTATTTAAGATTTCTTTATTTAATAGAGATATATTATTATTTATTTCTGATGTCTTTCTTAAAAGTTCAAATTCTTCATCCTTAAAATGTTGAATCTTATTCTCTAATTCCTTAATTTCTCTATTTAAATCTTGTACTTCTTTTTCTAGTCTCTTAATATCATTTTCTCTTTGTAATTGTTCTTTTATCTTTTCTTCTAATTCCTTACCTAAAAGATTCTTTTCCTCTATAGAAATCTTCAAACTATTTTCTAAAGCTTCTACTTCTGATGAATCCCTCTTTATCACTTCCTCTAAATTTTTTATTCTTTCTTTAAATATTTCTATATTTTTTAGACTTTGATTTAATTCTTCTTTTTTAGTATAATATTCACTTTTTTCTGTATTATTTTTACTTTCTAATTCTTCTATCTTATTTTCTAATAGTAGAAGTTCTTCTTTGTCTTTATGTAATTTATTTCTTTTAGCTTCTATATCAATTTTTCTACCACTTATATCTTCACTTATTCCATTAATTTCTTCATCAATTCTTTTTATGTTATTAACTAAAACAGAAACTTCTTTAACTTTAAGCTCTTCTGCCAAAGTTTTATACATTAAAGCCTTTTCTCTCTCTATTTTTAATGGTTCTATTCTCTCTTCATAAGTTAATATTATGTCTCTTATTCTAACCAAATTATTTTCAGTATTAGATAGCTTTCTTTCTGCTTCTTCTTTTCTTGATTTAAATTTAACTATACCTGCAGCTTCTTCTAATAAAGCTCTCCTATCCTCTGCTTTACCACTTAATATAGCTTCTATTTTACCTTGTCCAATAAGCGAATATCCCTCTTTACCTATACCTGTATCCATAAACAAATTATTAATGTCTTTTAACCTACATTTTTGATTGTTTATTAAATACTCCGTTTCACCCGATCTAAATATTCTTCTTGTAACAGTTACCTCTGAATAATCCGTATCCAATGAATTGTCTGAGTTATCTAGTGTAAGTGAGACTTGAGCTAGTCCAACTGGTTTTCTATACTGAGTTCCTGCAAAGATTACATCCTCCATCTTTCCACCTCTAAGTGTTTTTACACTTTGTTCACCTAGAACCCATCTTACAGAATCAGATATATTACTTTTCCCACTACCATTTGGACCTACTACTGCTGTTACTCCTTTTTTAAACTTTAATTGGGTTTTATCTGCAAAAGATTTAAAACCTCTTATTTCTAGGGATTTTAAAAACATAGATACACTCCTTACCTATATCAATGATACTAATAAACTCATTGAAAACATGATAGCTAAAATTATAGTAATTACATATATCATTTTTTGTCTTGTTTGCTTCTTCATAATTACCACTCCTATTCTTATTTAAGTTTATAGTAAAGATAGTAAAATATCAATAATAAGGTAGGCAAAATCTTGCCTACCTTATATACTAACCTTTTCTATTCTTTTTAGTACGATAACATTAACATTTCCTCTGTCTATTTTATCTTTGGTAGCTACTAGTATTTTTCCTTTATGATTGTTTTTTAAGTTATTAAAATATACTTTCTTATTTGCATACAGCTTACTTAAATCCTTTGAGTTTATTTCAATAATTATATCTTCATTTTCATTTATAGCAGATCTTATTTTATCACAAATTAAACTTCCTTCTACCAATTCTCTAAATGATGGATGGAATGGTCCATCTATTATATCTTTTCCCCAAGTTATACTTTCAGTTGGCTGAAGTCCTATTCTAATTATATTAACATTTGCATCTTTATATAGCTTATATAACTCTTTAGATATGTCAACTGCTTCCTCTAAGGAATAAGGCTTGTATTGACCTCTTTCATACATATCAGCCATAGGTGTGTCTTTAATTACTAATGAAGGATATATCCTACATATATCCGGTTTCATTTTTATAGACTTCTTCACCGTTTCTATATCTTTTTCAAAAGTATCTCCTGGAAGTCCTGGCATTATTTGATGTCCTAATGTAATACCATATTCTTTTATAAGTTTAGAAGCTTTTTCTACCTCTTCTGCACTATGACCTCTTCCTGATAATCTTAGCACTTCATCATCTAAAGATTGTACTCCAAGCTCAATTATATCTACCTTATAATCTTTTAAATAATCTAATATGTATTTATTTATTGCATCAGGTCTTGTAGACATTCTAATTTTATCTATATACCCTTTTTCTTTATATTCTTTTGCAACCGCTAGCAATTCTTTTTGTTTATTTACATTTATCGCTGTAAAAGTTCCTCCAAAAAATGATATTTCAACAGTTGAATTTTTATGATCTATAGTCTTAAGGTATTCATCTACAGTTTCTCTTACATCTCTTTCCGTAACTTCTTCCTGAACAACTTTTGCTATTCTATCTTGATTACAAAATACACATTGATGCGGACAACCTTGATGAGATATAAATATTGGTATTATATAATGTCTTTTACTCATTTAATTCCTCCAAATTTCTTAAGGCCTCTTTAGCTGCATTTTGCTCTGATTCTTTTTTACTATATCCTTCACCTTTTCCAAGCTCTCTATCTTCTATTAAAACTGATGTAAAGAACTTCCTTCTGTGCGGAGGACCTTCATACTTAAGTAATTCATATATTATTGATACTTCACCCGATTTTTGCATTTCTTCTTGAAGCTTAGTTTTATAATCTAAAACAATATCATTATTTATTGCTTTATCTATTATTTCTTTGAAATGACCTATTATATAATCCTTAACAAATTCAAGCCCTTTATCCAGGTAAATTCCTGCAAGTAAAGCCTCTACTGCGTCAGCTATTATAGAAACCCTTTCTCTTCCTCCTGTTAACTCCTCACCCCTACTTATTCTAATAAAATATCCTAAATTTAATTTTTTACCAATTTCATAAAGTGAGTTTTCACAAACTATAAGACTCCTTATCTTTGTTAATTCACCTTCGCTCTTGTTTTTATAATTTAAGAAAAGATATTCAGTGATACATAACTGTAATATAGAATCTCCTAAAAATTCAAATCTTTCGTTATACTCTTGATCCTTGTGTTGATTTGCATAAGAGCTATGAGTTAATGCAGTTTTTAAAAGCTTAGGCTCATTAAATGTTAACCCTATACTATCCTCAACTTCTTTTATATTAAACTTCGCCATTCTGTACACCCCTTGAAGTTTATTCTTCAATTTGCTTTTTAAGACACTCTTTATTAATAGAGCAAATTCAAGAATAAACCAAATTCTACCGTAAATTTTAAATATAAAATCCCGCATTAAAGCGGGATTATATTATTCTTCAACATGATTCTTTAAATACTTAACTACATCTCCAACAGTTTTAAAGTTTTCTGCTTCTTCATCTGGGATTTCAGTATCTAACTCATCTTCTAAAGCCATCATAAGTTCAACTAAATCTAATGAATCTGCATTTAAATCGTCAACGAATGAAGAATCCATTGTTATATCATCTTCGTTAATGCTTAATTTTTCAGCTATTATTTCTTTAACTTTCTCAAACATTTAATTCACCTCCTACATATATCATTTAGATAATATTATATATTATTTATCTAGTCAATATACATATTGGAATAAATTATATATTATTTTGAAGTTCTTCTTTTATTTTTTCTAATACACCATTGTCATAAAAAGTTTTGGTTTGTCTTATAGCATTTTTAAATGCCTTGCCATCTGAACTTCCATGAGCTTTAATACAAATACCTTCCACGCCTAAAAATGGTGCTCCACCATATTCCTTATAGTCAAACTTCACTTTTAATGCTTTAAATACAGGACTTAAAAGTCCAGCACCTATTTTACTAATTATACTACCTGATAAAATTTCTTCTTTTATCATTTTTAATAATGTCGATGCCACTCCTTCATACATTTTTAATAATGTATTTCCTACAAAGCCATCACAAACTAAAACATTTACATCTCCTTTGGATGTATCTCTTGGTTCTACATTCCCAATAAAATTCAAGCTATTTTCTTCTTTCAATAGCTTATGAACAGTTTTAGTTAATTCATTACCTTTTTCTTCTTCTGCCCCTATATTAACTAGACCAATTGAAGGGTTATTACTTCCTAGTACCCCTTGATAATATACTTTACCCATCTTAGCAAACTGAACTAAGTAATTAGGCTTACAATCTACATTTGCTCCAGCATCTACTATCATGAAACTACCATTTTTCCCTGGCATAATTGGAGCAAGTGCTGGTCTTTCTACACCTTTTATTCTTCCAACTATAAGTGTACACCCTGCTAAAAATGCACCTGTACTACCTGCTGATATAATAGCATCGCATTCCTTTTCTTTAACAAGTCTTAATGCTTTGCATATGCTTGAATCCTTTTTCTTTTTTAAAGCCATTACAGGATGCTCATTTGTAGAAATAACTTCTCTTGCATCAACTATATTGATTAGCTTTTCATCATATTGGTATTTCTTTAGCTCTTCTTCTATTTGCTCTTTAGGACCTGTTATGTAGTATTCTATTCCTTCGTATTCCTTTAAAGCTTGAATAACGCCTTCTATTACAGCTTTAGGTGCATTATCTCCACCCATACCATCTATAGCTATTTTCATAATACCATTTCGCCCCTTTTCTTTATATATAAAGAAAAGAAAGTCATTAGACTTTCTTTATTCTTCTACTGAAGCAACTACTTCTTTACCTTTATAGAATCCACAGTTCTTGCAAACTCTGTGAGCTAACTTCATTTCGTGACATTGTGGACACTCAACTATTCCAGGTAAGCTCGCCTTGAAAGTTTGAGCTCTTCTTGAATTTCTCTTTGCTCTATATGTTTTTCTAGCTGGATTTCCCATTACTACACCTCCTTATTTCCAAACAACTCTTGTAACTTTGCCAGTCTTAAGTCTACATCATTTGTCTCACATTGACAAGAACCTTCATTAAGATTTTTACCGCATTGGTAGCAAAGTCCCTTACAGTCATCTGTGCAAAGTCTCTTAATAGGTAAGGTTGAAATAATAACATTTTCAACTATTTTAGCAATATCTAAAGTATCGCTATCTACAAAAATAATTTCTTCATTATCTTGAAGTTCCTTATTATTTGTAAACCTTTCTTCTATATCAATATCTATTGGATAGATAAAGGCCTCTAGGCACCTTGAACAATTTAATTTCAATTTTGTTTTTATTGAAGCTTTTAAAGTCAAAACATCTTCAACAGAGATTATATTTCCAACTAAATTTACAGCTTCTGCAGCTTCTATTTTTTCTCCATCAAAATAAAGTGGAGCTAATTCATATGTTACATTGATTTCTTTTTTTCTTTTCTTTGTTGAAATTAAGTCTGAAAATTGTATAATCATATGTATTTGCTCTAGACAATGTCCTCATATCCTTTAGGATACATTATACACATTATGTGTATAGCTTGAGCAAAGCTTCATTTCACTCCTTAGATAAATATTTGCCGAATAAACACAATTTATTATATAAAGTGCATGATTAAAAGTCAAGCAATTTATTCTAAATAACCCAACTAATAATTATGCACTCTAAAAATTAATTACTTAATTAGTTCAACAGTATCTCTTGCTATAACTAATTCTTCGTTAGTTGGTATAACAAAAGCTTTTACCTTACAACCATCTTTTGATATTTCTCTTACTTTACCTCTAACATTATTTCTCTCAGTATCTACTTCTACTCCTAAGAATTCTAATCCTTTTAGAATTGATTCTCTAGTCTCTGGTCCATTTTCTCCAACACCAGCTGTAAATACTATAGCATCAACGCCACCCATTATAGCAGCATATGATCCAATTGTAGCTCTTACTTTATATTCAAATATAGCAAGTGCTAGTTTAGCTCTATGAACGCCTTCTTTGAATGCAGCATCTTCAATATCTCTAAAGTCTGAACTAATTCCTGATATTCCAAGAACACCTGATTTCTTATTTAATAAATCATTAACTTCATCAATCGATAAACCTTCTTCTTTCATTAAGAAAGTAACTATAGCTGGATCTATATTTCCACTTCTTGTTCCCATAGCTACGCCTTCAAGTGGAGTGAATCCCATTGAAGTATCTATAGATACACCATTTTTAACAGCGCATAAACTTGCACCATTTCCTAAATGACATGTAACTATCTTTAAATCCTTTATATCTTTTCCCATAACTTCTGCTACTTTTTGAGAAACATATTTATGAGAAGTACCATGGAATCCATATTTTCTTATTCCATGTTTCTTATATAAATCATATGGAAGTGCATATAAATATGCTTCTTCTGGCATTGTACCATGGAAAGCAGTATCAAATACAGCTACCATTGGTGTATTTGGCATTAATTCTTCGCAAGCTTCTATACCTATCATATTAGCTGGATTATGAAGAGGAGCTAATTTGAAGCAATCCTTAATATAATTCTTGACTTCTTCATTTATAACCACTGAATTTTTATATTTTTCTCCTCCATGAACAACTCTATGTCCAACTGCTGTTATTTCATCCATTGATGAAATAACTCCATGCTCGCTATCTATTAAAGCATCTAAAACTAATTTTATAGCTATCTTATGATCATTCATAGGTTGTTTTACTATATATTTGTCTCTTCCTTCAACCTTTTGAGTTAAAACTGATCCTTCAATTCCTATTCTTTCTACTAAACCTTGAGCTAATGATTCTTCAGTAGCCATATCTATTAATTGATATTTTAGCGATGAACTACCACAATTGATTACTAATACTTTCATTTGTTTTACTCCTTCCTAATGGATAATTATTTTTGTAGCTTGTGCTTGAACAGCAGTTAATGCAACAACATTAACTATATCGTCAGAGCTACATCCCCTTGATAAATCATTTATTGGTTTTGCAAAACCTTGACACATAGGTCCAATAGCTTCTGCATTAGCAAATCTTTGAACTAATTTATATCCTATATTTCCACTTTGTAAGTCTGGGAATATTAATACATTAGCTTTACCAGCAACATTACTATTTGGAGCCTTTTGTGCTGCTACTTTACCAACTATAGCTGCATCTAATTGTAATTCTCCATCTATTAAAAGATCTGGTCTTAATTCCTTTGCAAGTTCTGTAGCTTTTCTAACTTTATCAACCATTTCATGATCTGCACTTCCCATTGTTGAGAATGAAAGCATTGCCACTCTTGGTTCTATCTTACAAAGATTTTTAGCTGTATCAGCTGTAGCTATTGCTATTGCTGCTAATTGTTCGTAATTTGGATTTGGATTAACTGCGCAATCAGAGAATAAAAGCATACCTTCTTCTCCATATGTTGATCCTGGCACCATCATTATAAAGAAACTTGAAACAACTGATACACCTGGAGCAGTTTTGATTATTTGTAACCCTGGTCTAAGTAAATCTCCTGTTGTATGTACGGCACCTGATACCATTCCATCAGCATCATCTAACTTAACCATCATAGTTCCAAAATATAATGGATCTTTTACTATTTTCTCTGCTTTTTCCAAAGTCATACCTTTGTTTTTTCTTAATTCATAAAACTCATTAATATAAGTTTGTAATCTCTCTGAATTATTCGGATCAACTATTTCTATTCCTTCTAAGTTTACTCCTAATTCTTTAGCTTTTTCATTAATTCTACTATTGTCTCCAACTAAAACTGGATAAGCTAAACCAAGTTCTTGTATTCTTTGAGCTGCTACTAAAGTTCTATCCTCATCACCTTCTGGAAGAACGATTCTTCTTTTATCAGCTTTAGCTGCATCCCATAATTTATTCATAAGTTCCATAATATTTACTCCTTTCAAAAAGACACGGACTCATCTTCACATACTAATATACTCCTAAATAACTATAATTTTCAACATAAAAATGTACGAAAGATTTAATTCTTTATATTGTAAATATTCAGAATATTATCTTTATATATAATCCATCTCTTTTAATATAAAATTATTATGCTATAATAATTTTATATTTCCCAATAAGGAGTGTATTTATGAATATAACAGGAATAATAACAGAATATAATCCCTTTCATAACGGTCATCTTTATCACTTAAATTCTGCTAAAAAAGAAACTAATTGTGATGGTGTCGTTTGTGTAATGAGTGGAAATTTTGTTCAAAGAGGTGAGCCTGCATTAATTGATAAATGGAAAAGAGCTGAAATGGCAATTTTAAATGGTGTTGACTTAGTTATTGAATTACCTACTTTTTACGCTTTATCTTCTGCTGAATTTTTTGCAAAGGGCTCTATATCTATTCTTGACTCAATTAGTGTAATTGATAATATTTTTTTTGGAAGTGAATGTGGCAATATAAGTTACTTAGAAAAAATTGCTAAAACATTAACACTTGAATCTTTTGATTTACAATCTAAAATTAAGGAAAATTTAAAATCTGGAATGACCTTTGCTAAAGCAAGGGAACTATCTTTAAAAGACATATTAAAAGATGATTCACTTGAAGAAGTCTTATCTAGTTCAAATAATATTTTAGGAATTGAATACATAAAATCTCTAATAAATTTAAATAGTTCAATTTTGCCAATTACCTTAAAAAGGGAAGGATCAAGATATAACGATAAATCATTAACTAGTACTTTTGCTTCTGCAACTAGCATTAGAGAAAACTTAAAAAAAGATTTATCTTTAGGCGAATTAGAAAAATATTTACCTAGCGCATCTTTAGATATTCTTTATTCATTAAAAGAAATTAATTATCCCTTTATATTTGAAAAAGAAATGTATCCATACATTAGGTACAAATTACTAACTAATTGTATAGACTTTAACAATCTTTTTGAAATAAAAGAAGGATTAGATAATAAATTCTTAAAGGAAATTTGTAATAGTGATTCCTATGAAGATTTAATCTTTAAAGTAAAAAGTAAAAGATATACCTATACAAAAATTTCTAGATTAATGGCTCAAATATACTTATCTTTAGATAAATATTCTCATGAAGAACTAATAAAACCAACAAACTTATATGCTAGAGTTCTTGGTTTTAATAATACAGGAAGAGCTATCTTAAAAGAAATGAAGAAAAAATCAAAAATACCAATTATAACAAAGGTCCCTAAAAATATAAATAATCCATTATTAGGTTTAGATATTCAAGCAACAAAGGCATATTCAATCTTAAATAACAAATTAAATCCCTTAAGTGATTATTTTCAATCACCTATAATAAAAGATTAATATTAAGAAGTCATAGGCATATAAATACTATATAGGAGGTTAATTTTATGTTTAGTATTTTTGTTTTATGGCTTTTTGTCTTTTTACTTATAGCATTATTATTAAAGCTTTTAAATGTAAGAAAAAATTACGTAATCTGCTTTGCAATTACCATCTTTATTATTGTATTTGTGGTAAATTTAGAAGCCAGTATGTCTGCCGCTATAAGTGGCGCAAAACTTGTTGTAACTGCAATATTACCAACGATTTTTCCCTTTAGCGTAATATGTAATTTACTAATTTATTATGATGGTATCGGACTTTATTCAAAAATACTAGGTCCATTACTTTGCAAACCATTAGGTCTTTCAAAAACTTGTTCTTTCCCATTAGCCGCAAGCTTTATATGCGGTTATCCTTTAGGAGCAAAATATTCTTCAGATATTTATGAACTTGGATATATACATAAAAGCGAGTATGAAAGGCTATTAAATATAGCTTCTAATGCAGGCCCTATTTTCATATTAGGATCAGTAGCAGCTTCTATGCTTTATAATGTAAAACTTGGATATATCTTATTAATTGCCAATTATCTTTCTATAATAATTGTAGGTTTTTTAACAAGGAAAAAATCTATAAATATCAGTTCATCTAATACTATGAATAGTTCTTATAAAGAAAATCCTTTTGGAACTAATTTAAAAAATTCCATAGAAGGAGCAATTACTACAACTATAAATGTAGGTGCTTTTGTAATAATATTTTCTGTAGTTATAAGCATAATAAAAAGCAACACTTATATAAGTACTGCTTTTGAAATCTTGGAAAACTTAGTTAAATTACCATCCGGAACTTTATACAACTTATTTTTAGGTAGTATTGAATTTACAAACGGATGTAAATTAATTTCTGCATCTAGTATATCCATGAGCCTAAAATTAAGCATGATGAGTTTTATTTTATCATTTTCAAGCTTATCAGTTATAGCTCAAGTAAGCTCTATAGTGAGCAAAAGTAATCCAAATATTAAAAAATACATTTTTTATAAATTTATTCAAGGAGTACTAAGTTTTATAATAACCTTTGTAGCAAGCAATATAATTTTGACTTCAATACCTACTTCAAACATAACTCCAAGTGAAAATTATACTATTTATACATTTTATAGACTTTTTATTCCTATATTAATATTGCTTAGTATAACACTATTAATATCAATGGTAGTAAAAAACTTTAAAAGAAGATTACATTCCTCTTAATTCAGAAATGTTTTCTTTAATTTTATCTCCTGTGCTACTTAATTTTTCATCTATATCTTTTGCTGCCATTTCAAAAGATTTTTGCATATTTTCAATTAGCATATTTCTTTTTTCTTCAATTTCTCTATCTAATTGAGCTAAAATTTCCGTTGAATATTCTCTTGAACCAATCCTAATTGCCTTAGCATCTCTTTGAGCTAGGGCAATTATTTCATTAGCTCTTATTTTTGATTCTTTAACTATATCATGATTTTCAACTTTCTGTTTCATCATTTCCATAATTTCACTTTTAGTCGATTCATATTGCTTTTGCGCATCCCCTAGTATTCTGTCTTTTTCAGTCATTACCCATTGTGCTTTTTTTAATTGATCTGGAAGATAATTTATTACTTGATCAATTACTTCTAAGAATTCCTTTTTATCTATTACACTTTTACCTGTTATAGGCACTTTGGGAGCTGTTTCTATTAACTCCTCTAAATACTCTAAAAGCTCTATAATATTAACTTCAATCTTATCCATCCCTCTTCCCCCTCGATAAAAATCTTTAAAATCTATCCATAACTTCTGTAATTAGTTCTTCTGGTACAAGACCTTTGATATTTCCACCAAACTTTGCTACTTGCTTTACTGAAGATGAACTTACATAAGAATATGCTGAAGAAGTCATCATGAATACCGTCTCTATATCTGGATCAAGTTTAGAATTCATAAGTGCCATTTGAAATTCATATTCAAAATCAGATACTGTTCTAAGACCTTTTAGTATAACTTTTGAATTATGAATTCTTGCAAAATCTACTAATAATCCTTCAAAACTTAAGACTTCTACATTATCTAAATCCTTAGTAACTTTTTTAATTAATTCCACTCTTTCTTCAATATCAAATAAACATTTTTTATCCATATTTACTAGCACAGCAACTATAAGCTTATCATAAATTTTAGCTCCCCTAGAGATTATATCTAAGTGGCCATTAGTAATAGGATCAAAACTTCCTGGATAAACTGCTATATTCATATCTTTCACCTTTTAAATTACTCCTCATATTTATAAAAGCATACTGTTGTATTACCGTACTTTCTGCTTTGCAATAACTTTATATCCTTATATCCATCGTATATTTCTTCTATAGAATCTATTTTAGTGACTATTATTCCATTTTCTTTTAGCATATTATTTTCTTTTATTATTTTAATTGCTTCTGGAATCATTTCCTTACAATAAGGCGGGTCTATAAATATAATATCAAAAATTTTCCCCTTTTTATTTAACATTTTCAAAGCATCATATGAATCCATATTTAATGGAGTACAAAAATCTTGAAATTTTAAATTCTCTATATTTTGTTTTAATAAAGGAAATGTTGTGTTGCTTTTATCAATTAAATAAACCTCTTTAGCTCCTCTACTTGCTGCTTCTAAACCAAGACTTCCTGTCCCTGCAAAAACATCTACAGCAACTGCATCTGGTATGTATCCTTGAATTATACTAAACATAGCTTCTTTTACTCTATCTAAAGTTGGTCTAGTTTCCATAGTTGCAGGAGGTATTAATTTTCTTCCTCTTGCTTTCCCTGCTATTATTCTCATTTAGTTTCCTCCTTAGGTACTATCATTTCAATTTTAACATAATATTTCTCTATATACAATTTTTTAATTAAAACAAATATATCGACTATATCTTTCAATTGAATTAGATATTTCATTACATAATTTTACATGTTCTATTTGCTCAGAGTTAATTAAATTATTAGCTTCGTATCTTGCACATTTCAGTATATCAATATCTTCATAAATATCCGCAAGCACAAGACCTATATCTCCACTTTGTCTAAGACCAAACATTTCTCCTGCACCTCTTAACTTAAGGTCTTGTTCTGATATATAAAAACCATCAGTTGATTCTGTCATTATTTTCATTCTCTTTCTTGTTTTTTCATTCTTAGCTTTTCCAATTAAAATACAATAAGATTCATATTGTCCTCTTCCAACTCTTCCTCTTAACTGATGAAGCTGTGCTAATCCAAATCTTTCTGAATTCTCTATAATCATCATGGATGCATTAGGAACATTTACTCCTACCTCAATAACAGTAGTTGAAATAATAACTTTAATTTTATCATCTTTAAATAAATTTATAAGCTCATCTTTTTCTTTAGGCTTCATTTTACCATGAAGTATTTCTACGCTTATATTTTTAAATACACCATCTTTTAATTCTTCATAAAGCTTTTCTACTGAATTTAATTCCATTTTTTCATTTTCTTCAATTAAAGGACAAACTATATAAACTTGCCTTCCTTTTCTTATTTCATCTAAGGCTAAATCATAAGCTAACATCCTATCATTTTCCGAATAAAATCTTGTATCTATTTTCTTTCTTCCTGGAGGTAGCTTATCGATTATTGAAACATCTAAATCAGAATACATATATAAAGCTAAAGTTCTAGGAATAGGTGTTGCCGTCATAACTAAAACATCCGGTCTTCTTCCCTTATTTATAAGCTTACTTCTTTGTTCAACACCAAACCTATGTTGTTCATCGGTAATAACAAGACCTAAATTAGTAAAATCTACATCTTCTTGTATTAATGCATGTGTTCCTATAACAATTAATGGCTCTCCAGTTGATATCCTTTCTTTTATCCTTCTTTTTTCTTTTAAACTAGTACTTCCTGTTAGTAATTCAACTTCTACGTTAAAATTTTTCAAAATCTTTAACGTCTCTTCATAATGTTGATTAGCAAGTATTTCTGTAGGAACCATTAAAGAAGCTTGAAATCCATTTTTTATAACATTAAACATAGCTATTATAGCAACTATGGTTTTTCCGCTACCAACATCCCCTTGAACCAGCCTATTCATAGAATACTTACTTTTTTGATCTCTTAAAATTTCTCTAACAACTTTTGTTTGTGCATCTGTCAAATTAAAAGGTAATGATTCTTTTAATGTAGTTAACTCTTCATGCCAATAAAATGAAATTCCATCATTGCTTCTCAATTTATTTTTAAGTAATAAAAGTTTCATCGAGTAAGTAAATAGTTCTTGGAATTTCAATCTTATAATTGCTTGATCTAAATCACCTTTTCCTTTTGGAAAATGTATTTCTCTAATAGCTTTATCAAGACCTATCATCTTATATTTATCTAAAATTTCCTTCGGTAAATTATCTGTTATTATTACTTCATCTAGTATTTGATTTATAAGTTTAGTAATTATCCTATCACTTAAATCGCCCTTTAATGGATATTTAGGTATAATTTCACTTTTTTTTGCATCTCTACATCCAACCATAGGATTTATTACTTCTAATAAATTTCCTACTCTTTTAAACTTACCAACTAAATCATAAAACTCATTTAATCTATAAGAATTTTTTATGTATCTTTGATTAAACCATTTTGCAATGACTATATGTCCTTTATAATCAAACTTTATTGCAGATATTATCTTCCCAGTTTTAGTTTTAACATCTCTATCGTATCCTATTACCCTGCAAGTTAGAATTTGTTTTTCTTCACCATCTATTTCATTAAAGGCAACATCACCTTTAATAAATTCATAATCTCTTGGAAAATATAAAAGTAAATCATAAATAGTAAATATCCCACATTTATTAAGCTTTTCAGTAAGCTTTGGTCCTACTCCTTTTAAAGAAGAAATCTCCATAAATATATTCATTTGCTCACCTCAAAATTTTAATTCACTAAATATTAAAGCACAAGTTTCCACTTATGTAAATAAAGTAGTAACTTGTGCTTTTTAATTATTCTACTGACATTAAGAAGTAATAAAGAGGTTGTGCTCCTCTATAGCATTGAACATCTAAATCTTCATATTTTTCTTCTATTTTTTCTGCAAACTTTTCTGCTTCTGCTTCAGTAACATCTGCACCATATAATATTGTTATAAGTTCACTTTCTTCATCTATCATCTCTGAAAGCACTTCTTCTGCAACATCGCAATATGATGAACCAACTTTCTTTATCTTACCTTCAATTAGACCAAGCATATTTCCTTCTTTTATTTCTATTCCATCCATTTCTGTATCTCTTACTGCATAAGTCACAGAACCTGTCTTAACCATTCTCATTGCTTCTTTAAGACTTTCTATATTTTCCTCAACTTCAACTTCTGGATTAAACATAGTTATACATGTTATTCCTTGAGGAATTGTAGTTGTTGGAATAACTTTAACATCTTTATCAGATATTTCAGCAGCTTGATTTGCTGACATTATTATATTTTTATTATTTGGTAAAACAAATATATGATCAGCATTTAATTTAGATATACATTCCATTATATCTTGAGTTGAAGGATTCATTGTTTGGCCACCTTCTATAACATAATCAACACCTAAATCTTTGAAAATATTTGTTATACCTTCTCCCATAGCAACTGCTACAAAAGCATACTTTTTCTTTTCTTGTTCTACTTCTTCAATAGCTGCTTCACCTTCAAAGTGATTTGAATCATTAACATTAGCTTCTTTATACTCTTCTTTACTTAAAAGTACTTCTCTATGTTCTTCTCTCATATTATCTATTTTTATTTTAGATAATTCTCCTAATTTAACAGCCTTTGCTAAAACAGCACCAGGGTCATTTGTATGAATATGTACTTTTATTACATCTTCATATCCAACTACAACTTGTGAGTCTCCCATTGGTATTATTTCATCTCTAAATTTATCAGCTTTACTAGCATCTGCAAGAATTATAAACTCAGTACAATATCCAAATTTTATATCTATATCTTCTGTACCTTGAGCTCCTTGCATTTTAGCTGAAGCTGGCTTTATATCTTTTATTTCTGCTTTTATATCATCTTTTAAAGCATCATACATACCTTTAAGAATAATGTATAATCCCATTCCACCTGAATCTACAACCTTTGCCTTCTTTAAAGCTGGTAATAAATCTGGAGTTTTATCTAACATTATTTTTGCTTCTGTTACTATAACTTCCATAAGATCTACTACATCTTTAACATCTGTATCAATAGCTGCTTCTGCAGCTGCTCTAATTACAGAAAGTATAGTTCCTTCTGTTGGTCTCATAACTGCTTTATAAGCAGCATTACTACCTTCTTTAAATGCTATTGCAAGTTCTACAGTGTCTACTTCAGTCTTTCCTTCTAAGCCCTTAGAAATACCTCTTAATATTTGTGAAAGAATTACTCCTGAATTTCCTCTTGCACCCATTAAAGCTCCTTTAGCAAGCTTTTTTGAAGTTTCTGCAATTGATTCAGAATTTAATCCCTCTATTTCTTTAACCGCAGCTTTAAATGTAGCTGACATGTTTGTTCCTGTATCTCCATCTGGAACAGGGAATACATTTAAAGCATTAACATATTCACTTTCCTCTAACAATCTATTGCTAGCATTAACAACCATGTTATAAAAATCATGGCCATTTATTTTCTGATATTTCATCTTTTTACCTCCTAGACTCTAACTGCTTGAACATTTACTGTAACAGATGAAACTTTTAATCCAGTAAAGTTTTCCACACTATAACGTACCTTTTGTATTATGTTATTTGCTATTACAGAAATCTTTGTTCCATACTCAACCATAACATATAATTCTATTACTAATTTATCTTCATTAAACTTTAGCTTAACACCCTTGCTTAAATTTTCTATTCTCATTAATTCCCATAAGCCTTCAGTGGCATTCTTAGAAACCATACCAACAACTCCATAGCACTCCATAGTTGAAAGACCAACAATTTTTGCAAGTACCTCTTCAGAGTAATGTATATTTCCAAGTTCGTTTGAATATCCTACCATATAGAATCCTCCTTATAAATATCCTTATACTATATTTTATATTACTTACATTTATTATTCAAGTAAATATTACATAGCTTAGTATATGGAGATATCCTTAGATATATAATTTTTTTTAATTTAAAAGTTTTTTCATTTTTTTCTCAATTTCTCTTGCTTTTTTGACACCTACTATGTTAAAATTTAATCTGTCCTATTGAAGAGAAATTATCTTCACAAATAAGGAGGTGTTTTCAAGTGGCAAGAAGATGCGAAGTTTGTAATAAAGGGGTTGTATCTGGAACTCAATACTCCCACTCACATCGTCAATCAAAGAGAACTTGGGCTCCTAACATAAAGAGAGTAAAGGCTTTAGTTAACGGAACACCAAAGACAGTTCATGTATGTACAAGATGCCTTAGATCTGGTAAGGTTCAAAGAGCAATATAAGTTCAAATAGAAAATGCAATTGAATTAACAATTGCATTTTTTATTTTATATTTTTTTAATTTTTAAAGAATCTCTTCCTTAATAGTCATACACTCTTCATATGTATTTTATTTTTTTCTTTTAAAAAATCTTATAAAATTTGAAATAAACCTTGGTAATTTTATAGCTATTATCTTCATAAATTCTCCCTCCAATAAAAAATCACTCATCTCTTTATATACATTGTATGCAAATAAATAAAATGAGTGATTACTTTTTTAAATTTAATCTTTTGTATAGAGAACCATTAAAATTCCACTATCAAATGTTATTTTTATATCATTACCTATAAATTCATTAGACGTTGTTAATCCATCGCCTAAACATAAATCATAATTTATAAGATCATATTTTGATCCACATATATTAAGATTTTTTACGCATTCGCAATAAGCATGAAAAGATATTGTGTCACCTTTATTTCCTTTTAATATCATACTTTTATCAGTTAAAAAAATTATATTATTATCATCAATTATTTTTAAAATTATAGACATTTTTAGAGCTTTTAACATAAGACCTAAATTACTTAAGGAGTGATCGTACCTTGTCCCTGTACCTCCTAGTAATACTATTTCTTTTGCTCCCTTTTCAACTGCTAAATTAAAAGCAATTTCCGTATCAGTAAAGTCTTTTTCCTTTTTATATTTAATTTTTTCACATCCTGAAACTTCCATAGCTTTTATTATATCTTTATCAGCTGAATCAAAATCACCTAATATGTAATTAGGAGATATATTATAATTGTATAGCACCTCACACCCTTTATCTGCACCTATTATTAAATTTGAATTTTTTATTTCATTTAACAATAGCTGTTTTGACGGTGCTTCCCCTCCTGATACTATTATGGCTTTCATTTTATTCTCCTCTTATTGCTTCAATATTTTCTTTAAGATTTCCATCTCCGAAAACAGCAGAACCAGCAACTAAAACATTAGCTCCAGCTTCAATTATAGCTTTAGCATTTGTTTTATCTACTCCTCCATCTACTTCTATTAATAAATCCTTATTTGAATCTAAGCTCATTTCCTTAACTTCTTTAATTTTATCCAAAGCATAAGGTATAAACTTTTGTCCTCCAAATCCAGGGTTAACTGACATAATTAGAACTAAATCTAATTTATTTATTATATTCTTCAAAACAAAAGTTGGAGTTCCAGGGTTTAGTGATACCCCCGCCCTTATGCCTTTTGATTTTATATATTCTATAGCTCTATCTATATGCTTTTCTGCTTCATAATGTATAGTTATTATATCTGCGCCAGCATTAACAAAATCATCTATATACCTTGATGGATTTTCTATCATTAAATGAACATCAAAAATCTTAGATGTTTTATTTCTTATTGATTTTATTACTGGTAATCCTATACTTATATTAGGCACAAAATTTCCATCCATAACATCTATATGGATAAAGTCCGCTCCTGCTTTATCTACATTAATAATTTCTTCACCTAATTTTGAAAAGTCTGCTGATAATATTGATGGTGATATTTTTACCATTTATGTTTTTCCCCCTCTAACAATTCTTCTAGTATTCTTATATAAAAATTATATCTAGTTTCGTTAATTTTATTTTCTTGTAATGCATTTTTCACTGCACATTCAGGCTCTTTATTATGAAGACATCCTCTAAACTTACAATTATGATTGTACTCCTCAAATTCAGGGAAACAATATCTAAGTTCTTCTTTGTTCATAAAGCTAATATCTATATTTGAAAAACCTGGGCTATCTACTAAATACCCATTTTCTATTTCAATAAGCTCACTATGTCTTGTAGTATGCTTTCCTCTACCTATTTTTTCTGATACAACTCCTGTTTCCATATGCGTTCTATTTATAAGAGTGTTTATAAGAGTTGATTTTCCTGCACCTGAAGGTCCACATAGTACTGTTTCATTATCACTCAATCTTTCTTTAAGCAACTCTATACCTAAACCTTTTTTAGCATTTATAAATAATACATCATAACCAATATCATTAATTTTTTTCTTAACTTCTTCTTTTTCTTCTTCACTTGCTAAATCTACTTTATTTAAACAAACTATTGCTTTAATGTTGTTATATTCACATAAAATTAAAAATCTATTTAAAAGATCAAAGTTAATGTCTGGATTCTTTATTGCAAATACTACAAAAGCTTGTGTAACATTTGCTACAGTAGGTCTTATCAATTCAGAAGATCTATCATGTATATCTTCTATTACTCCTTTTCCATTAGAAACATTTATATCTACGTTATCTCCAACCATAGGCTTCATATCCTTATGCCTAAACTTTCCTCTTGCCTTACATTCTATAACTCCTTCTTTAGTTTTAACATAGTAAAACCCACCAATTCCTTTTATTATTTTTCCTTCCATAATTCCTCCGAATAATTTAATCTTCATATTTATAATAAACAGATTTCACCAAAAAATGCAAATAAATTTTAAATAAAATAAAAAATCAGCTAAAA
>NZ_JH815222.1:1173694-1206770 GCF_000158375.2 Clostridium sp. 7_2_43FAA | reverse complement strand
TATTTTATTGATTATTTTCATTATTATTAGCATTATTGCTACTATTATTAGCTTCTGGATTTTGTGGCTTTTCAGAGTTCTTTGCTTTAATTTTTACAGTTTCACCTTTTTTTATTTCTTTAGTAAAACTTTCAACAATATCTCCAACCCCATCAATTTCATATGATAAGTCGTGTGAAAGAAGTATAGCTATTGCTTCATCTACTTTCATTCCTGACTTAAGTCCCAATCCAGCAATATTTATAACTTCATTCTCAGCTTTTTTCTCTTCATACTTTCCTACTGTTAAAGTAATTGGTGTTCCTTCTTGAACTTTAGTAATAGGCAAACTTTGTTCTAATACTATTCCATCTTGTTTTTTATCTTTAATAGTCTCTTCCTTAACAGTAATATCAAGCCCCTTTAATAACTCTTTGGCTTCATTTAATGATTTGCCTTTTACATCTTTTACATCTACAAGTTTTACTTCTTGCCCTTTACTTACTGTAATTTCTATTTTAGTCTTTTTACCAATTTTAGTTCCTGCTACTGGATTTTGTTTTATAAAATACCCTTTTTCGACCTTATCATTATACTCTTCAATAATAGTATAATTAGTAAGTCCTTGATTCTTTAAAATTTGTTCTATATTTGTTACTTCATAATCTCTAAAATCAGGCATATCAACTTGTTCTTCTCCAGATGAAACTACAACTTTTATTGCCGAATCTTTTTTTACTTTTGTTCCTGCTTTTGGATCAGTTTCTAATATAGTATTTTCAGGTTTCTCACTATTTTGTGTAGATTTAATTTCTATTTTTAAGCCTAATTTTTCAACTTCTTCTTTAACTTCATCTATAGTCTTTCCAACAATATTTGGAACTTCAACTTCCTTGCTAGATTTATTTCCTCCAGCTAAGAAGAAACCTACAGAACCTAAAATTATAACACCAATTATAACACCAATTGTAACTATAGCTTTTTTAACTCCGTTTTTGCTTTTCTTCTTCTTAGGTAGCTCATCCTCATCTTCATCATAATCATCATCAAAATCTTCGTCTTCATCATAATCATCTTCTTCATCATAATCATCTTCTAATTTAGAACTATGATTTGTTTTTTGATTTTGAGTATTAATTGGTGTCATAATTATAGTATGATCACTATTATCAATAACTGAAGCTCCAATAACTACGTCTGGATTTTCTTGTATTTTTTGTAAATCTTGAATAATTTCTTTTGCATTTTGATATCTCTTTATTGGCTCTTTCTCAACCGCCTTAAGTATTAATTTATTTAAACTATCTGGAATTGCAGAATTTATATTTTTAGGTGGAATAGGTTCTTCTTGTAAATGCTTTAATGCAACTGTAACTGGTGAATCACCTTCAAAAGGTAATTTTCCTGTTACCATTTCATATAAAACTATTCCAAAAGAATAAATATCTGATCTAAAATCAATATAAGTTCCTTTTGCCTGTTCCGGTGAAAGATAATGTGCTGATCCAATAATACTTGTAGTATTAGTAATAGTTTGAGAATCTGTAGATTTTGCTATACCAAAATCAGTAACCTTTACTTCTCCAGATTCTGTAACTAATATATTTTGTGGTTTTATATCTCTATGAATAATATTGTTTCTATGTGCACAATCTAAAGCTTTAGCTATTTGAAGTGCTATCTTTATAGCTGTATTATAACTAAGTTTTCCACTATAATAAATTAATTCTTTTAAAGTTTTTCCACTTATATACTCCATTACTATATAATCTATATCCTCTTGTGTACCTACATCTAAAACATTAACTATATTAGTATCAGATAAATTTGCAATGGCAGTTGCTTCTCTTTTGAATTTCTGAGAAATTTCTTTATTGTCTGCAAATTGCTTTTTTAATATTTTTACTGCAACAAATCTATTAAGCTTATTACATTTAGCTTTATAAACTTCAGACATTCCTCCTTCCCCTACTTTTTCAAGAAGCTCATATCTACCACCTAGTATAATTCCATTCATATTACACCTCTCCTCCAAATAACATTACAGTTATATTGTCTCTTCCACCATTAATTTTAGCTTTATCAACAAGCTTTTCACAAATATTCTGTAAGTATTTTTCTTCTATTTCAAATGATAAAACCTCTTCTATGTCTATCTCATTACTTAATCCATCACTACACATAAGAAAAAATTCAAATTTACCTTTTTCTATATCAAATACATCTATATCTACCATTTCTTCTGTTCCAATTGCTCTAGTTATCACATTTTTTTGAGGATGATTTATAGCTTGTTCTTTAGAAATGCTACCACAATCTAATAATTCTTGAACCAAAGAATGATCCTTTGTTATTTTAGTAACTTTATTAAACTTAATTCCATAACAAGAACTATCTCCAACATTAGCTACTTGAATTATATCTTTAGTTATTAAACATGCAACTAAAGTAGTTCCCATACCATTATAAGTTTCATTACAATGTGCTAAGTTAAACACTTTTAAATTTGCATGTTTAATAGCCTTTCTTAATATTTCTGTATTATTAATATCTTTAAAGTTATCTCTTATGTATTTTATTAAAGATTTTGAAGCTGTTTTGCTAGCAATCTCCCCAGCATTATGTCCACCCATTCCATCTGCCACTACATAAATTTTAAAATCTTCATTCTCATAAAATTCTGTATAATCCTCATTTAAGTTTCTTAAGTTACCTACATCACTTTTTATACCAATCATTAACACCCACTCCCTCTAATTCTGAGACTTTAAGAAATTTCTCCTTAATTGGCCGCAAGCTGCATTTATGTCATTACCCATTTCTCTTCTTACCGTAACTTCAATCCCATTTTCATTTACTATCTTTTCAAATTCTTCTATAGTCTTTTTTGAAGGTCTTTTTAGAGTATTTTCTTTTATTTCATTAACAGGTATAAGATTAACATGACACTGTCTTCCTTTTAATAGTTTTGAAAGAGATTTCGCATCTTCTTTACCATCATTTATACCGGATACTAAGGAATATTCAAAAGTTATACGTCTACCTGTTTTCTCAAAGTAGTAATCACAAGCCTCTAGTATTTCCTTTATTGAATATTTATTGGCAATCGGCATTATTTCTCTTCTTTTTTCATCACTAAATGCATGTAATGATATAGCTAGTGTTATGCTATATCCTTTATCCGCTAGTTCATAAATCTTAGGCACTAACCCACAAGTAGATAACGTTATATGTCTTTGCCCTATATTTAAACCATAATCTGCATTTACTAAATCCAAAAATTTAGTAACATTTTCATAGTTATCTAATGGCTCTCCACTCCCCATTAGTACTATATTAGATATTCTTTCTCCTATTACCTTTTGTGCTATAATAACTTCTGATAAAATCTCTCCAGATGTTAAATTTCTTACTCTTCCCTCTAAAGTTGATGCACAGAACTTACATCCCATTCTACATCCAATTTGTGTAGAAATACATATTGAGTTACCATGTTTATACTTCATTATTACACTTTCAATGATGTTACCATCATCGAAAGCTAATAATAATTTTTGTGTACCATCTAATGTTGACTCATACTTTTCTACAACTTCTGGGATTCCTATATAAAAATTTCCTTTAAGTTTCTCTACTAAACTCTTAGGTAAATTTTTCATATCATCAAAATTCCAAATATTCTTGTATATCCAAGAAAAAACTTGTTTTGCTCTAAAAGCACTTTCTCCATTTTCCTTCATCCATAAGGAAATTTCATCTAAACTGTAATTTAAAATATTATTCATTATATCACCTATTTTATCTTCTTTATTTTGCCTATAAAGAAACCATCCATAGAATCATTTGGTAATATAGTCAAACTTCCATCTCCATTGTATATAAAGTTATTGTTGTTTCCTATATATATTTTTTCTATTTCTGCATCATTATGTTTTGATAAGAACCATTTTAAGTTTTCTTCATTTTCTTCTTTATTTAATGTGCATGTAGAATAAACAAGAGTTCCACCTGGTTTTAAATATTGCCATGCATTTTCCATTATTTCTCTTTGTATTGGAACTAAATCTTTTAATTGTTGTCTTGTTTTATTCCATTTTATTTCTGGTTTCTTTCTTATTATACCAAGTCCTGAACAAGGTACGTCTATTAATACTTTATCCCCATAGCTTATATAATCACTATTTAATTTAGTTGCATCCATAGCCTTACATACTATATTATTTAATCCTAATCTTTTTGCATTTTCTTCTATAAGAGAAAGCTTATTTTCATGTAAATCAAAAGCTAAAACTTCCCCACTATTTGCTAGTAATTCAGCAATGTGAGTTGTTTTACCACCTGGAGCAGCACAAAGATCTAGTACTTTATCTCCTTCTTTTAAATCTAATAAAGGCGCTACAAGCATTGCACTTTCATCTTGAACTGTGATAAGACCTTCTTTAAATAATTGGTTATCCTCAATGCCTTTTCCACCTTTAATAGCTATCGCTTCTGGACAAGCATATCCATCTTCAATATTATATCCAATTTCCTCAAGTTTTTCATAAACTTCATCATACTCTGCTTTAAATTCATTTACTCTTACAGTAACTTTTGGTGTTTCATTTAATCCAGCCATTAATTTCATAGTTCTTTCTTCACCATATTGTTTTATAAACAATCTTATCATCCAAGGTTGGAAAGAAAATTTATAAGCAAGCTCATCTATTCTATTTCCTGGAACTACAATTTCCTTTTCATCTTTAATATAATTTCTTAAAATACCATTTACAAGCTTTGATGCTTCTAAAGAAACTTCTTTTGCTTCTTCTACTGCTTCATTACAAGCTGCATATTCAGGTATTTTATCTAAAAAGTACATTTGATAAATAGCTACTCTTAATATATTTAATACAGTTGTATCAATTAAATTAATATCTTTAACGAAGTTTCCTATTAATACATCTAAAGTTCTCTTTCTTCTTAAAGTCCCATAAACAATTTCTGTTATAAGGCCCTTATCTTTATCTTCAATATCTATGTTGTTAAGTTCATTTGAAAGAACTAAGTTTGAATATGCCCCTTCCTCTAGAACTCTTTGTATTATTTGTCTTGCAAGTTTTCTACTCTTCATCCTTCTACCTCTTAATTATCATTATATCTATTATTTATAGCTATTAGTCTTATCAACTGAGAAATAGCCATAAGAGTTGCTGCCACATATGTCATTGCAGCTGCATCTAAAACTTTTTGTGCTCCTTTTAATTCATCTCCGTATAGGAATGTTCTTGTTTTCAATATATTTAGTGCTCTTGTTGATGCATTAAATTCTACTGGAAGAGTTACTAATTGATAAATAACTGCTCCTCCAAAGAATATTATACCAACTTTAGCAAATAGGGGATTACCTAAGAATATCCCTATCATAAATAAATATATTGATAATGTGCTCCCTACATTAACAACTGGTGCTATTCTAGTTCTTAAAACTAAAGGTGCATAGTGAGTTTGATGCTGAATTGCATGCCCGCATTCATGGGCAGCTATCCCAGCTGCTGCTACAGTTGCTCCGTCATATACTTCGGGTGAAAGCCTTATTACTCTTGATGATGGATCATAATGATCTCCAAGATGCTTTCCATATCTTTCAACTCTTACATCAAAAAGTCCTGCTCCATCTAATATGCTTCTTGCAACTTCGCTTCCGGTAACACCACTTAAAGTTCTAACAGTTTTATACTTTTTATAAGCATTATCTATTTTAAACTGTGCCCAAAAAGCTATTATCATAGCTGGTATTAAAATTAAATATGTTGGGTCAAATAAAAATCCTGGGTAAAACATAAACCCATCTCCTTTTATATAGTTTAATTAATTATTATGGTTCTTAAATAACTTTTTTATTTATCTCTAGTTCATTACCATTTATATATTGTTCTATAGTTAAAGGCTTCCCATTTGGAAATTGAATCTTTTTAATTAATAATACTCCTGAACCTGTTGAAACTTTCATACCTTCTTTTGATACATTTATTATAGTACCAGGTTCTTTATTACTATTTTCGCATAATACTTCACTCTCATATATTTTCATTGATTTATCATCATAAGTAGTATGCGCAATAGGCCATGGATTAAGCCCTCTAATTAAATTATGAATATCCTTAGCAGAATTATTCCAATTTATTCTTCCAAGTTCTTTATTTAACATTTTAGCATAAAAAGTTTCTTCACTTTGCTTTTCTGGAATAATACTTCCATTATACAGTCCATCTATAGTATTAATTAGAAGTTCTGCACCCCTATCCATTAATACATCATGTAATTCTCCAGCAGTCATATTATCAGTTATTTCAACTTCATCCTTAAGAAGCATATCTCCAGTATCTAGCCCTACATCCATTAACATCGTAGTATTTCCAGATTTCTTTTCACCTTTTATTACAGCCCAATTTAAAGGTGCTGCTCCCCTATACATTGGTAATAATGATGCATGTAGGTTTATGCATCCATACTTTGGAATGTCTAGTACTTCTTTAGTTAATATTTGACCAAAAGCTACTACAATTATAAAATCTGGCTTTAACTCTTTGAGATATTCTAAAGCTTCCGTATCTTCTTTTAACTTAACAGGTTGAAAAACCTTTATATTATTTTCTAAAGCTACGTCCTTAACTGGAGAGTAGGCCATTTTCTTTCCTCTTCCCTTTGGTTTATCTGGTTGAGTAAATACACTTTCAACTCCATAAGTTTCTATTATCTTTTTTAATGATGGTACTGCAAATTCTGGAGTTCCCATAAATACTATTTTCATGTTAATCCTCCTTTGCTACTTTAAATAATCTATAAATAGAGTTCCATTTAAGTGATCATTTTCATGAAGTATAGCTCTCGCTAAAAGTTCTGTTGCTTCTAAAACAAACTCTTCTCCTTTTTCATTTAAAGCTTTTACCTTTACATAATTTGGACGTTCAACATCTGCAACTTCTCCAGGCACACTTAAACATCCTTCTTCACCTAATTGACTTCCTGAAACTTCTAAAATTTCTGGATTTATAAATACTCTTAAACCATAATCATCATAAATATCTATAACAAATATTCTTTGAAGTATTCCAACTTGTGGTGCTGCTAAACCAACTCCATCAGCTTCATACATAGTGTCTGCCATATCTTCTATTAATTTAAGTGTTCTTGGTGTTATTTCAGTAACAACCTTACATTTCTTTCTTAATGCTTCATCGCCATTTTGTCTTATATTTCTAATTGCCATTTCTTTACCTCCTAAGTCAAATTATTGGGATTAATATCAATAGTTACTTTTACTTCATTATATACATTCTTATTTAATTGATAAAGTTTATCTTTTATTTTTTTACAAAAATCTTGAGATAAATCACCTTTAAATAATATTTGCCATCTATAATTGTCTTTTATTTTAGAAATTACACATGGAACTGGTCCTAGCATTTCTATATTTGAATATTCATCTTTAATTTTTTCCATCTCACCTTTAATTGATTTCATAAAGTTTTTAAGTGAGTTTTCATTTTTAGAAGAAGCATTCACTAATAGTATTCTACCAAAAGGAGGATAATACATCAAACCCCTTGTAGTAAATTCTTCATCATAAAACCCTTCATAATTATAGTTTTTTGCATAAATTAGACTATAATGCTCTGGATTATATGTTTGAACAATTACTTTTCCTTCTTTACTTCCTCTACCTGCCCTTCCCGCAACTTGAGTTACTATTTGAAAAGTTCTTTCTGAAGATCTATAATCTGGTATATTTATAGACATATCAGCAGCAAGTATTCCTACTAATGTTACATTTTCAAAATCTAGACCTTTTGATATCATTTGAGTTCCAATGAGAATATCTCCTTCTCCATTTTTAAATGCTTTGTATATTTCTTCATGAGAATTTTTATTTCTTGTAGTATCTACATCCATTCTTAAAACTCTAGCATCACTAAAATACTTTCTAACTTCTTCTTCAACACGTTCTGTACCTGCACCAAAATGTTTTACATACTTACTTTTACATTTGGGACAAATCTTTTGTTGCTTTTGAGCATAGCCGCAATAATGACATACTAAATATCCATTTTTATGGAATGTCATTGATATGTCACACTTAGGACATTTAAAAACATATCCACAGCTTCTACAGGATACAAAGGTAGAAAATCCTCTTCTATTTAAAAACAAAATAATTTGCTCTTTTTTATTTAATGCTTCTTTAATTTCAGTAAAAAGTTTTCTGCTAAACATAGAGACATTACCACTATTTAATTCTTCCCTCATATCTACTATATCCATTATAGGCATTGGCTTATTATCTATTCTATTATTCAATTCTACTAACTCTATTTCTCCAGTTATAGCCCTATAATATGTCTCTATAGAAGGTGTTGCTGATCCTAATATAACTTTACAATCCTTTATTTCACTTAAAAATTCAGCAACTTCTCTTGTTGCATATTTAGGATTTTGCTCTGATTTATAGGTACCTTCATGTTCTTCATCTATTATAATTATACCTAGCTTAGGAGCTGGTAAAAACAATGCGCTTCTTGCTCCTATTATAAGTTTAGCTTTTCCTTCTTTTACTCTAAACCATTCATCATAGCGCTCTCCATCAGATAATTTACTATGGAAAACTGCAACTTCTCTTCCAAATCTCCCTTTAAATCTTTCTATCATTTGTGGTGTTAAAGAAATTTCAGGAACTAAAACTATTGCACATTTTCCTTCTGCGATAGTATCACTTACAAGCTTCATATACACTTCTGTTTTCCCTGATCCAGTAACCCCTTTCAGCAAAAACATATTCTTATCAGATTTCTCAATCTTTTCTAAAGCTTTAATTTGATCCATTGTAAGCTTTCTTTCTTTATAATCAATATACTCCTTATCATTATATCTATATACTATTTCTTCATCTACTTTTAAATATTCCTCTTTAATTAGCTTATTTATTTTATATAATGAAAGTGAATGTAAATTTACAAGCTCATTTTTATTAAATTTCCCATTATGTTCTCTTATAAAGTTTAATATATCTCCATATTTCACTTCAACTTCTTTATCATAAGGCTTATCTCCAAGTGCTATTACCATCTTATATTTATTCTTAGCACCCTTTAAGACACCTTGTGGAATAAGCAGTCTTATTGCATCTATATATTTGCATAAATAATTTTCTCTTATAAAATAAATAAGTTTTAAGTCATCATGATTTAAAAGTGGTTCTATTGAACCTATTGCTTTTATCTTCTTAATTCTAATCCCTGTTATTTCTTCTTCTTTTATAGATAATATAAATCCATCTATAATGGAATTCTTCATCCCAAAAGGTACCTTTACCCATTGGCCTACCTTTATATCACCTTTGAGCTCTTCAGGTATTTCATAAGTAAAGGGTTTATCTATATCTAAAGCATCACTATTTATAATAATTTGTGCATATATTTTCAAATTCATCACCCTTTTATTAGGTTCTATTTCCCCTTATACAAGAAGAAAGCGCATTTTAGCGCTTTCTTAATATAGTTTCAAATATTTTAGATGCAACTTCTTTTTTACTCATCTTATCTAAATATATTTCTTCTCCATCTTTTGAAATGATAATAACTTTATTATCTTCACTTCCAAATCCGGTGTCAGCACTTGTAATATCATTAGCTACTATATAATCTAAATTCTTATTTTCTAGTTTCCTTTTTGCATTTTCTAATACATTATTACTTTCTGCAGCAAATCCAACAAGAATTTGATTACTTTTCTTTTCGCCTAAGATTTTTAAGATATCATTATCTCTTACAAAGGTTAAGACCAAATCTCCCTCACCTTTTTTTATCTTTTCATTACTATAATTTTTTGCTTTATAATCTGCAACTGCTGCAGATTTAATAACTATGTCACTTTTTTCAAAATTATCTAAAATTGCATTTTTCATTTCTTCATTTGTTGTTATATTTATTACATTTATTCCATTAGGAGGATTAATATTAGTAGGTCCTGATACTAATGTAACATTAGCACCTCTACGTTTAGCTTCTTCTGCTATATAATAACCCATCTTTCCTGTAGACCTATTTGTAATAAATCTTACTGGATCTATTTTAGAATGAGTTGGCCCTGCACTAACTAAAACATTTTTACCTCTTAAATCATTAGTAAATTCTTTTTCATTTAATGCTTCCAATACTTTTTCTACAATTGTGTTTACATCTGCAAGCTTCCCTTTACCTAAGTCACCACAAGCAAGTCTTCCTGAAGCTGGTTCAATAAACTCATACCCATATTTCTTTAATTTTTCAATATTATCTTGAACTATTGGATTTTCATACATATTAGTATTCATAGCTGGAGCAAAAATAACCTTTGCTCTTGTCGCCATAATAGTCGTAGATAACATATCATCAGATATTCCATTTGCAACTTTTCCAATTATATTTGCAGTAGCTGGTGCTACTAAAAAAACATCTGCTCTTTTTGCTAGTGATATATGCTGTATTTCAAAAGCCTTAGGTTCTGCAAACATATCAGTTACAACCATATTTTGACTTAATGATTGAAATGATAAAGGAGTTACAAATTTAGTTGCAGATTCAGTCATAATAACTCTTACATCAATGTCTTTCTTTTTTAAAGCACTTATGATGTCCAAAGCTTTATAAACTGCAATTCCTCCACTTACTCCTATACATACACACTTTTTTTCATTCATAATTATTTAAATCCTTCTTTTACAGGAGTAGGTTCATATCCTACTTCACCTTCATTAACTTCATTAATAGCAATTGTTAATGGCTTCTTTGATTTTGTTGCAACCATTGGATCACTTCCATCTATTATTTGTCTTGCTCTTTTTGAAGTTACTATTACTAAAGAATATCTGTCATCCACCTTTTTAAGTAAATCCATTATTGATGGATTAATCATAGAGTTGTTCATGAATTAAGCCCTCCTTAGAATCTAAAATTGTATTTTCTTTTATTCTATCAACCCTGCATTTTTCAGCAGCTATAATTGACTCTACTTTTGAAACTGCTAAGTCCAAAGTATCATTAACTACAGCATAATTATATTTTGATACATAATTTATTTCTTTATATGCATTTTTAAATCTTGTCATTAATGATTCTTCTGTTTCGCTACCTCTTTTTATAATTCTTTGTTTTAATTCTTCCATTGATGGCGGAAGAATAAATATAAATACACCTTCACTGAAATTTTCTTTTACTTGTAATGCTCCTTGAATATCAATTTCCAATATAACATCTTTTCCTTCTTCAAGCATTTTTTCCACGTTAACTTTTGGAGTACCATAAAAGTTCCCATGTACATTAGCATATTCCAAGAACCCATTTTGAGATACCTTTTCTTCAAAAGATTCTTTTGTTAAAAAGTAATAATTTATTCCATCTACTTCTCCAGCTCTTGGTGACCTTGTGGTTGCTGAAACTGAAATATATATATTGTTGTGTTTGTCTAATAACTCCTTACAAATAGTACCCTTTCCTGCTCCTGACGGACCCGAAATAACTATCAAAACACCCCTATTATTCTGCATTATTCATCAACCTCATCTACAGCTTCATCTTTTGCTACAAGTCTGTGAGCTACTGTTTCTGGTTGAACAGCTGATAAAATAACATGATCACTATCTGTTATTATTACAGCTCTTGTTCTTCTACCATAAGTTGCATCTATAAGCATTCCTCTATCCCTAGCTTCTTGTATTATTCTTTTTATAGGTGCTGATTCTGGACTTACAATAGCAACAAGTCTATTAGCAGAAACTATATTACCAAATCCAATATTAATTAACTTTATACCCATTACTTTCCTCCTAGTTATTCTATATTTTGCGATTGTTCTCTTATTTTTTCAATTAAGTTTTTTATGTTAATGACATAATTTGTCATATTCATATCACTAGATTTAGAAGCAATAGTATTAGCTTCTCTGTTCATTTCTTGAATTATAAAATCAAGTTTTCTTCCAATTTGCCCACCTTCTTCAAAGGCTTTTCTCATTTGACTTAAATGACTTTTTAGTCTAATGATTTCTTCATCTACTGCTGACTTATCTGCTATTATAGCTATTTCTTGTGCTATTCTCGCCTCATCTATTTCTATACCATCAAGTAAATCTTTCAGTTTTAACTCTAGCTTCTTTTTATATGTACTTGGTACTGTATCTGCTATTTTATCTATTTCATAAACTAAAGATTCTATATCATTTAATTTTTGTAGAATATCTTCTTTAAGCTTCTCACCCTCAATTATTCTCATTTCATCCATCATTGATAAAGATGAATTTATAAGTGGCTTAATAGCTTCCCAAATCTCTTCTATTGAATCTTCTTCTTCAACAATTGTTATAACATCTGAAAATCTTGCTATTTGAGTAACTGTAATATCATTTTTCAAATTAAGATTTTCTTCTATTTCTTTTAAACAATTATAATAACTTTCTGCAAGTCTCAAATTCAATTTAGCTATTCCTTCTCCTCCAGAATAACTTTTTTGGTTAATAAAAACATCTACCTTTCCTCTAAAAAGCTTTGAGTTTATTAATTTTCTAATTTCTTCTTCTAAAGAAACTATGCTTTTAGGTAGCCTTACATTAACGTCCAAATATCTACTATTTACACTTTTCATTTCGACCGAAAATAAATATTTATTTCCTTCTTCACTACTAGCTCTACCAAAACTAGTCATACTTTTAACCATATATGCCTCCATAGCCTATTTTAGTATAAATTTTATGAATATATTTATATATATAATTATAGATTAATATAAACTTTTTTAACCTTATATTATTTTAACTTCCTAAGAATATAAGAATATATTAATATTAATTTATATTTTACCTAACTGTCAATAATATGTTCACAAATTGTTAACATATTATTTTTTATAACTCAAAAAAAGAAGTAGAATTAAATCTACTTCTTTTCCGGGATTTACTAATACAAAAGAGTTACCTCTTTATAATTTATATAAATTTAAATATAAATTATCTTTATTTTATAGAAAAGCTAACTTAATTATGAATAGTATTGCAAGTACTATCATAACTGCTGATACCTTAGTTCTATCTTCTTTATCTTTACATAATAAGTTATAAATTAAATTAATAATTACATATGATAATATTCCTATAGTTAAGCCATCACCAATGCTATACGTTAAAGCCATAGTTGTTACTGTTAAGAAAGCTGGTACACCTTCAGTTATGTTATCAAACTCAATATTCTTCACAGCTCCAAGCATTAAATATCCTACATAAATTAATGCTGGTGCAGTAGCACATGATGGTATAGCTATAAATACTGGTGAAAAGAACATTGCAAGTAAAAATAATATTCCAGTAGTTATTGATGTATATCCTGTTCTTCCACCTGCTGCAACTCCTGTTGAGCTTTCTACATATGTTGTAACAGTTGATACTCCCATTGCTGCTCCTATCGTTGTTGAAACAGCATCTACCAATAAAGCTCTACCCGCATTAGGAACATTTCCATTTTCATCTAGCATATTTGCTCTTGATGATACACCTACTAAAGTACCAACTGTATCAAAGAAATCAACGAATAAGAAAGTGCATATTACAACTATAAATCCACCTATTGTTTCTGTATTTGTTAAATGTGAAAAGTCTAATTTACCTGCTATTGGTGCTATACTTTCAAATTTAAATAATCCTTCTGGAAGATATATTCCAAGATTTGCTGCTACTTCTGGATTTATTAATGCATATCCCCATGCCAATAATGTACTTGTCAGTATTCCAAATAATATAGATCCTTTTATTTTCTTTTTATCTAAAACTGCGATTATAACAACACCAATTAAAGCAATTACAACTGTCGGTGAAAAATGACCCATTTTAACTAGTGTGGAGTCATCATTTATTACTAACCCTGCTCCAACCATTCCTATAAATGCTATAAAAATCCCTATTCCCGCAGTAACTGCGTGTTTCATTGTCATTGGTATGGCATTTACAACTGCTTCTCTAATCTTAAATAAAGATAATAATATAAATATAATTCCTTCTATAAACACTGCTGTTAAAGCCATTTCCCAAGATATTCCCATTCCTATTACAACTGAAAAAGCAAAAAATGCGTTAAGTCCCATTCCAGATGCCAGTGCAAAAGGTAAGTTTGCAAATACACCCATTAATATACATCCAATAGCTGCTGTTAAGCAAGTTGCAGTAACTAAAGCTCCTGCCGGCATTCCTGTTGCTGATAATATATTAGGATTTACCGCTATTATATAAGCCATTGTTAAGAAAGTAGTAATACCTGCCACTATTTCTCTTTTAAAATTCACATTTTGATTTGCTAATATAGGCAATAATCCTTGTGTTTTTGATGAGTTTTTCATTACTAATCCCCCTAATATTTTTATACAACAAAAGCCGCTATGAATTTATCGAATAGATAACTCATAGCGGCTTCCGCTAAATGCTAACATAATTATATATCTAATATAATTATGTTAGCATTTACTCATAGTCAAGATATTTACGGCATCTCGGTAGAAACTTTTGACCCTTATCGTCAATATTATATGAGTTATCTTCTTTACGAATATTATTATAAATTTTAACCCAAACTTTGTCAATATATACGCACAAATTTATTTTAAATTTAATTAAAATTCGTATTATTTTTAAACGATTCTCTTATGTCAATTGATTTTTTACTGGAAAGAGCTACTATAAGCTTAATTCTTGCCTTTTGTCCTGGCATACTTTCTTCAAAGAACACTCCTAAATCCTTAAGCATCTTTCCGCCACCTTCATATCCATATGATTCATAAACTCTTCCTTCAAAACATCTCGATACAATAACTACTGGTATATTTTTATCTAAAGCTCTTTTTATTCCGTCAACCATAGTAGGTGGAACATTTCCTCTTCCTAAAGCCTCAATTACTATCCCCTTATATTCATTATCTATAAAATAATTTATATAATCTGATCCCATTCCAGCAACGCATTTTATCAGTGCAACTTTATCAATCATATTTTCTACATGATAAACTCTATGTTTTTTTGTATTTCTATAAAATAAAACTTTATTATTATCTACTATACCTATTGGTCCGAAATTAGGTGTCTTAAAAGCATTAAGTGCCATAGAATTTGCCTTAGTTACTTCAGCTGCTGAATTTAACTCTCCATTAAAACAAACTAATACACCCCTACCTTTAGCATCCTCTGAAATTGCTGTACAAATAGAAGTTGCTAGATTAAAAGGACCATCATAACCAAGCTCTGAACTACTTCTCATTGCTCCAGTAACAACTATAACCTTTTCTGTATCTATAGTTAAATCTAAAAAATACGCTGTTTCTTCTAAAGTATCAGTCCCGTGAGTTAAAACTACACCATCTATATCTTCTCTATCTATTAATCCTTTTATAAATTTACTAAGCTCTAACATATTTTGTATAGTCATATGTGGAGAAGGCTTGCTAGAAAAGCTATGAGATTCCACTTCTGCGAATTCCTCTATTCCAGTTACCATTGACATTATTTCTTCACCTGTCAAGCTTGGAACAGCGGCCTTAATTCTTTCATCAACCTTCATAGATATGGTTCCACCATTAAAAACTACTGCTACTTTTTTCATAGTTTCCTCCTAAAGTTAATTATAAAATAAAAACTCTTGGTATACCCAAAAGTTTAAAAATTGTAAAAGTTGATTATTGGTAGGTCGGCGTATCCTACATCTCTTATTACTGAAATCCAGCGCATGAGGAGCCATTTCTCACCTCAATAACCATTTTATTTTAAGCCAATATACATATTATAACTTTTATATTAAAATGTTTCAACTTTTATTTCTATCTCCACCTTATTAGCTTTCCACTATATAATTTATTATTTATCTTTCCTTCGCTTATAGGATACATAGTAGACACATATATATAATCTCTCTCGTTATCTATATCTATACCTATTAGTATATTCAAATCTACTTTTTTAATTAGTTCAATATGAGTTCCATTTTCAGTTAGCTTATATAGCCCTATATAGTCTGGCTCCTCAATTATTTCTCTCATATATTCTATTAAATTACCAGCTATCTTTTTACTCAAATGTTTTCCATGTCTTTTTTTAATATGCTTTATTACCCCTGGGGATGCATAAATGGTGCCTGTAAATTTTACCCCTAAGTTTTTTGCCATTCTTTCTTTAAAATATCCAACTCTCTTATAGGTACAAAATCTGTCTTCCATATTTATCCCTCAATTCTGTTTTGTGTATATGAGCTTAAATTTTAAAACATCTCTTAATAATATATTATTCATTAAGATCGTATAAATTTACTAATATTAAAAATTGAGGGCTAAAAAGGAAGAGACTAGTCTAAAAAAGACTAGTCTTCATCCATTATAGTATTATGCAGATTAATCCGCCACTACCTTCATTTATTATTTTTTGAAGAGTTTTTTGAATTTTTACTTGAACATCATCAGGCATCTTATATAGTTTGTTTTGTAATCCTTCTTTAATTAATACTTCTAATGGCTTACCAAACATATTACTTTGCCATAATGATGCCGGATCCTTTTCAAATTGTTCCATTAAAGATTTTACAAGCTCTTCACTTTCTTTTTCTGAGCCCATTATAGGACTTATCTCAGTTTTTATATTAGCTTTAATAAAATGTAACGATGGTGCAGATGCTTTTAATTTAACCCCAAACTTTGTTCCTTGTTTAACCATTTCAGGTTCTTCAAACTTCATTTCTGATAATTGAGGTGCAACTAAACCATATCCTGTTTCACGCACATCAATTAATGCATCTTTTACCTTATCATATTCTTTTTTAGCAAAGTTAAGATCTTTTATTAATGATAATAAATCACTTTCTGACTTAACATCTAAATCACAAATTTCACTTAATATGTTATAGAATATTCCATCTTTAGGCTTCATAGTAATTGTTGCCTTACCTTCACCCAAATTAACTGAACTCATTTCTGTCGGAGCTAGATTTTCTTCTTCCTTTAATAAATCTAATGTAGTCCTTATATCTCTAACTCTACTTATGTTTTCACACATTCCTTTAACTATACTAAAGAAATTCTTTTTTAGCCAATTCTCTGGCTCTAACCTTTCAACCCAACTTGGCATTTCAATATTAATTTCTTTAACTGGGAATTCTTTAAGTACATGTTTAAATACATCTTCTACATCATTTTCGTTCATATTAGCTACATCCATAACTTGAACTGGAACATCATATTTTTCTTCTAAGTCTTTCTTCATTGCTCTTGTTTCTGGAGCATTAACATATTTCGTATTAAGTACAACTATAAAAGGCTTATTTATTGCCTTTAATTCTTCTATTACTCTTTCCTCTGCTTCTAAGTACTCATCTCTTTCTATCCCTGTAATACTTCCATCAGTGGTTACTACAAGGCCTATTGTAGAATGATCTGTTATTACTTTTCTAGTACCTATTTCTGCTGCATCTTCAAAAGGAATTTCGTATTCATACCATGGAGTATTTACCATTTTAGCTTGGTCCCCATCCATATATCCTACTGCACCTTTTACTATATAACCAACGCAATCAACCATTCTAACCTTAAATTTTATGTCTTCATCAATAGTAATTTCTACAGCCTCATTTGGAATAAATTTTGGTTCTGTTGTATGAATGCCTTTCCCTGATCCACTTTGAGGCAGTTCATCTTTTGCTCTTTCCTTCTTATAATTATTATCAATCTTTGGTATTACCATAAGGTCCATAAATTTTTTTATAAATGTTGACTTACCTGTTCTAACCGGACCAACAACACCTACATATATGTCTCCTTGTGTTCTTTCAGCTATATCCTTGTATATATTAAAGCTGTCCACGGTGTAACCTCCTATTTATTTTTAACACTATATATATATTCGAGAGAGTAAAAAAGTATACAACTTTTTTAAAAATTTTACACTTCTTCTCAACTACATATATAATAATATATTATCTATAGCTAGAAATTATTACTAATACAAAAGGAGAAGTAAAGTTTACTTCTCCTTTTGTATTAGTATATTTCGCTTTTTCTTTCTCTTTCCATTAAATCTATAACGGCATCCTTAGGATTTTTATTTTTAAATAAAATTCTATATAAAATATCTGTTATAGGCATTTCAACATTTAGACTTTCTTTTAATTCATAAAAAGCCTTACATGCTTTAATACCCTCAACAACCATTCCAACTTCTTCAATAGCTTCCTCAGTTGTTTTTCCCTTACCTATTAAATATCCTGCCTTCCTATTTCTAGAGTGAAGACTAGTACAAGTTACTATAAGATCTCCCATACCCGTTAGTCCAAGGAACGTCTCAGGCTTTCCTCCAAGTTTCATTCCAACTCTAACTATTTCAGCCATTCCCCTTGTCATAAGAGCTGCTTTTGAGTTATCTCCATATCCAATACCATCACAAACTCCTGCTGCCAATGCAATTATATTTTTAACTGCACCACCTATTTCAACACCTACTAAATCTTCATTAGTATATACTCTGAAATTTTTATTAATAAATAAATCTTGGACTTTTTTAGCAGCCTCTAAATTTTTAGAAGAAACAACTACAGTTGTTGGAATATTGAAAGCAACCTCTTCAGCATGACTAGGTCCAGATAATATTACAACTTTATTGTTTGGTAATTCCTCTTCAATAACTTGAGATAATCTTAAATTACTTCCTTCTTCAATTCCCTTAGCTATGCTTACAATAATTACATCATCATTTATTTTACCCTTTAATGATTTTACAATTGATCTTATCACATGTGAAGGAACAGATAATACTATATAATTTGCCCCTCTTATAGCTTCATCTAGATTAATATAAGCAGTGACATTTTCAGGTATATGTAGGTCTTTAATATATTTATCATTTTTTCTATTTATATTTATATCATCAACTACATTTTTATCTCTATCGTATATGCTAACCTTATTTTCCTTTTTAGCTAACAATATTCCTAAGGCGGTACCAAAACTACCTCCTCCTAAAAAAGTCACATTACTCATGCTTATTCCTTCCTTTCCCTATATTCTATTTGAATACCTGTTCCACTGAAGTCAAAGCTTTCTCTTAATTGATTTTCAAGATATCTTTGATACGAAAAATGAGATGCACTTGAATCATTAACGAAGAATATAAACTTTGGTGGCTTTGCTGCAACTTGAGTTGCATAGTATATTTTCATTCTCTTAAGTCCTACTATTGGAGGTTCCTTCATAAGAACTGCTTTGTTTATAACTTCATTTAGTATTCCTGTAGGAATTCTCTTAGAGTAATTATCATAGCATTCCTTAGCTGTTTCTAGAACCTTATGTGTTCTTTGTCCTGTCTTAGCTGATATAAATAAGTATTTTGCATACTTTAAGAACTTAAGATTCATTTGTAGTTCTTCTTTATATCTTTGCATTGTTTTATCATCTTTTTCGATTAAATCCCACTTATTTACTATAACCATAATAGCTTTATTCATTTCATGCGCATAACCTATTATTTTTTCATCTTGTTCAGTAACACCTTCAGTGGCATCTATCATTAAAATACATACATCAGCTCTTTCAATAGCTGCATATGTTCTAATTACTGAATATCTTTCTATTTCTTCTTTAACTTTGCTCTTTCTTCTAAGGCCAGCTGTATCAACTAGGATAAACTTTCCTTGTTCAGTTTCTAACGCACTATCTATAGAATCTCTTGTTGTGCCAGGAATATCAGAAACTATTAATCTTTCTTCTCCAAGTAATCTATTTATTAAAGATGATTTTCCTACATTAGGTTTTCCTATCATAGCTATTCTTATAAATTCATCTTCTTCATCTTCTTCATTGAATTTATCAAAGTTTTCAACAACTCTATCTAGCATATCTCCAAGACCTAATGCTTGAGAAGCTGAAATAGTTACTGGGTCTCCAATACCTAAGTTATAAAATTCCCATGCATTTTCTTCTTCTTTTAAAGAATCTACTTTGTTTACTACTAAAACAACTTCTTTTTTACTTTTTCTAAGCATATTTGCTACTTCATGATCGGCAGGAGTTAGACCTTCCTTACCATCAACAACAAATATTATTACATCGGCAGTTTCTATAGCTATATTAGCTTGCCTTCTCATTTGTTTAACTATTATATCTTCTCTTTCTGGTTCTATACCACCAGTATCTATCATTGTAAAATTATAGTTAAGCCATTCTGCTTGAGCATATACTCTATCTCTAGTTACCCCTGGTGTATCTTGAACTATAGATATTCTTTGCCCAGCTAATTTATTAAATAGAGTAGATTTACCTACATTGGGTCTTCCAACTATTGCAACTATTGGTTTAGCCATTATTTTTCCTCCTCACAATTTGCATTTATTATGTCAATAAGGTCATCTCCTGTATAATCACAAACTATCACCTTAACGCCTAACGCTTTTTCTACATCCTCAATTCTTAAATCATCTAACATAATCATGTCTGCAGGTGCAAGCTCATATCCTTTTCTAAACATATTACTTGGCATAATTAAATAATCTGTTTTTATCTTTCCTTTTAATTGATCTATTATATCAGTTCCTGTTAAAAGCCCTGCTACTGTTATAGTATTACCAAAGAAGTTATTAGTAATCTTATATACATCTATTTGAATATTAGGATTATGTTTCATTATAAGCTCTGCAGATTTTTTTATTTCGTCGTAAGCTAACTCACCAGTTACCATTGAAAAACTTCCTTTTGAATTTTCATCTAAAAATTCTACAGATCTTTGTACTACTTCTCTATAGTATCTTATCATTCCTACACCATCTTCTAGCTGCTCATACTCTGAATAAAACTCTTCATTTGGAACATCTAAGCCAGCTACTATATAAAACTCATCTGATAATCTAACAAATGGTGCTCCTGTTTCTTCAATAAATCTTTTTTGAAGATCTTGAATCATCATTATTTCATTTTTTGATGTTTCTTTTGTGAATGTATCTACATAAGGTAGGTTTTCTCTAAACTTAGTAACTCCTATTGGTACAACAGCTACGTTTTTCACAAATGGATGTAATTCATATAAATCAAGAACAGTTTTTCTTAATTCTTCGCCATTATTTACATTTGGAATACACACTATTTGTGCATGCATTTCAATTTCTGCATCTCTAAGCTTTTTAAGTCTATCCATTATAGCTCCTGCAAATCTGTTTTTCAACATCTTTACTCTAAGCTCTGGATTTGTTGTATGTACTGAAATATTTATAGGACTTATTTTATATCTTATTATCCTATCTATATCTTCATCTTTCATATTTGTTAAAGTAACAAAGTTACCTTGTAAAAATGATAATCTTGAATCATCATCTTTAAAATATAAAGAATTTCTCATTCCCTTAGGAAGTTGATCTATAAAACAAAACATACATTTGTTAGAGCAACTTTTAGCTTTATCCATTATTCCGCCTTCAAATTCAAGGCCTAAATTTTCTCCGTATTCCTTTTCGATTTCATATTCCCAGACTTCACCATCAGGTTTTTCAATTTCTAGTAGTACTTCTTCGTCCGCAGCTAAAAATTTATAATCTATAATATCATCTATAGGAGTACCATTAATTGATAATAATACGTCATTAACTTCTATTCCAACCTCTTCTGCAATACTTCCAAGGTCTACTTTTTTAATTATATTTTTCATATTTCACCTCAATATCTTAAAATATTGTCTTTTAATTATCTTATAGTTTATCTAAATTAACATTATATTTATTAAAAATCAACCTAAATACCCATAACTAGTTAATTTATTCCTAAAATGGAGAGCTTCATTCCTCTTAAGCATACTCCACCTAAGTATAATAATCACTTGATGTTATATTACATTAATAATAAATTCAAGTCAACAGAAAACATCCCCATTATAGGGGATGTTTTTCTTTATCTATTCATTTAAATCAACATAATTGCCTTTCTTAGAGAATATTATCCATTCACATATATTAGTTACATGATCACCAATTCTCTCTAAATACTTAGATGCAAATAATATTTGTGTGCCTTGATTTATCATGGATTCATCTTTTCCCATTTTCTTTAATACAATTTCAAACATTCCTTGATAAATTTCATCTACTCTATCATCCATATCACAAATTTCATATGCAGCTTTTTCGTCTCCCTTTACATAGGCTTCAATTGCAAGTTTTATCATGCTTATAATTATATCAACTATTTGCCAAATTGGTGCTATTTCATTTGAAAAATTTACTCCTTTAACTCTTGGAACTATCTTACAGATATCTACTGCATAATCAGCCATTCTTTCAAGGTCAGTTACTATTTTAGATGTAGTATATATACTTCTTAAATCTCTTGCAACTGGTGATTCAGTAGCCATAAATTTTACGCATTTTTCTTCTATTTCTTTTTGAAGATCATCAACCTTATCATCATTTTTCATAACCTTCTTTGCTAAGTCTAAATCTTGATCTTTGAGTGCAGTCATACTGTCATATATTTGTTTTTCTACCAAGCTAGCCATTTCTATAAGCTCTGAGTTTAACAATTTTATCTTGTTACTCATTACTTCTCTCATCATTTCAAATCACCTCTTATATATTTTTAGCCGAATCTTCCTGTAATATAATCTTCTGTCCTTTTATCCTTAGGTTTATAGAATATATCCTCCGTATCAGCATATTCTATTATTTCACCATTTAAGAAAAATGCAGTTTTATCAGCAATTCTTCCTGCTTGTTGCATGTTATGAGTTACTATAATTACTGTATACTTCTTCTTTAATTCCTCCATCAATTCTTCCATTTTATTAGTTGAAATAGGATCTAATGCAGAAGTTGGCTCATCCATTAATATAATTTCTGGTGAAACTGCTATAGTTCTAGCAATACAAAGCCTTTGTTGCTGTCCTCCTGATAAACCTAAAGCACTTTTTTTGAGTCTATCTTTTACTTCATCCCAAAGCGCTGCGCCTTTTAAACTTTTCTCAACTATTTCATCTAAAGTTTTTTTATCTTTTACTCCATGTAACCTGGGGCCATATGCTATATTATCATAAATTGACATAGGGAAAGGATTTGGTTTTTGGAAAACCATTCCTACCTTTGTTCTTAACGCTATGACATCTTTACTTTTATAAATATCTTCTCCATCAACTAGTATTTCACCATCTATTTTAACATTATCTATTAAATCATTCATTCTATTTAATGTTCTTAAAAATGTTGATTTCCCACATCCAGAAGGTCCTATAAATGCTGTTACTTTGTTTTCTTCTAAATCTATGTTTATGTTTTTTAATGCTTGATTATCACCATAATATAAATTCAAATTTCTTACTTTAATTTTAGGCATTAATTCCTTTGACATACTTACACCTCTTAGCTTTTATTCTTATTAGTAATTTGCCTTACTAAATTTCTTCGTTATTAACTTTGCTATAATATTTAAAGCTAATATTATCCCTATTAACACTATACCAACAGCAGTAGCTTGCTCTATATTTCCAGCTTCCTGAGTTACTAAATATGATTGAACTGTTAGTGTTCTTGCACTAGACAGTATTCCCTTAGGCATTTTAGCAACAGTACCAGCAGTTAAAAGTATTGCAGCTGATTCTCCAACTACACGTCCAACTGATAATATTACTCCAACTAAAATCCCCGGAATAGCACTAGGCACTATAACCTTATAAAGAGTTTGGAACCTTGTTGCTCCTAGTCCTAATGATGCTTCCTTATATGATGGCGGAACTGATTTTAAAGCTTCTTCTGTTGTTCTTATTATTACTGGCAATATAATTATTGCCACTGTTAATGATCCAGCTAATAATGAATATCCTAGTTTTAAAGTTACAACAAAAAATATTGATCCAAATAGTCCATATACTATTGATGGAATTCCTGATAAACTTTCCGTTGCAAATCTTATTATCTTTACTATTTTTCCTTGTTTTGCATATTCTGTTAAATAAATAGCTGCAAGTATTCCTATTGGTGTTGCTACTATTATAGATATAAAAACTGTATATAAAGTAGCTACTATCATAGGCAAAATACCACCATTACCTGATGCCGAATAATTTTCAGTCAGAAAATCTATACTTATATGCTTATAGCCTTTTAAAAATATAAATCCTAATATAAATACTAATACTCCAACTGTAAGTCCAGCAGAAATCCATACTAATGCTTTCAGTAAATTTTCTTTAAATTTTCTCATATCTATTTACCTTCCTTATTAGAAAGTTTGCTTAATACTAAGTTTAATAATAATATAAATAAGAATAATATAATTCCCGTTGCAAATAGCATTTCTTGATGAGTTCCAAATGCATAACCCATTTCTAATGCAATATTAGTAGTTAAAGGCCTTACAGAGTCCATTATTGAACTTGGAATTATAGCTGAGTTTCCTGCTACTAATATTATTGCCATAGTTTCTCCAATTGCCCTACCTATTCCAAGAACAACAGCAGCTAAAATACCTGATTTTGCAGCAGGTACAACAACCTTAAAAGTTGTTTCTATATGTGAAGCACCAAGTGCTAGTGAACCTTCCTTATATGATTTAGGAACTGCTCTAATTGCAGTTTCTGAAACTGTTACTATTGTTGGCAGCATCATAACTGATAAAACTATTATAATTGCTAAAAGACTTTGCCCTTTTGGTAAATTGAATGTATCCATAATCCATGGTACTATTACTGCCAATCCAAACACCCCATATAAAACTGATGGAATTCCAGCTAAAAGCTCAACAGCTCCTGATATTATTTTCCCAATCCTTTTTGGAGCAATTTCCGCTATAAAGATAGCTGTAAGTATTCCAATCGGCACTCCTATTATCAAAGATCCCATAGTACCAAATATAGATGCTAGTACCATCGGCAATATTCCAAATTTATCTGAAGATGGAATCCATTTTGTCCCAAATAAGAAATCTTTAAAAGAGTATCCTTTGCTAATAAAAGGAGTTAGCCCTTTATAGAATACAAAACATATAATTAACAATAAACTTATTACTGCAATTAGAGCACTTGCTAAAAATATGCATTTTGATATATTTTCTATTAAGTATTTACTATCGTTGTTTTTTTTTACATTTAACATGCTTACCCTCTCCTATGAAAGTAAGAATGCCCAATAATGAGCATTCTTAATAACTCAAAGTTATTTAACTGGAATTAATTTATTTTCTTTGACTATTGTTTGACCTTCATCACTTAAGATAAAATCAATTAATTTTTGACCATTTTCACTTAAGTTTCCTTCCTTAGTTGCCAATAAGAATGGTCTCGAAATCTTGTATTCTCCTGATTTTACTAAATCAGCTTTTGGTTCTACATTTTCAACATTCACAATATTCACTTTATCATATAAGTATTCAAAAGATACAAAACCTATTGCATTTTCATTTCCTATAACTGTTTCTTTTAATCCACCATTTCCATTAGAAATCATTGCGTCAGTTTTTAATTCTTCTGATTTATATCCAACTATTTCTTGGAAAGCATCTCTTGTTCCTGAACCTTCTTCTCTTGAAGCAACAACTATAGGTGCATCTTTTCCGCCCTCAATTTCTTTCCAATTAGTTATCTTTCCTGTGTATATTCCCTTTATTTGTTCTAATGTTATATTTTTAATTTGATTATTTTTATTAGTTATTATTGCTATACCATCATATGCTATAACTGTTGGCTTAACTTCCTTTTCTTCTTCAGTCTTTAGTTCTCTTGAAGACATTCCTATTTCAGATACCCCATTTATAGCATCTTTTATTCCTGCTGAAGATCCTACTTGATTTATTTCTATTGAAACATTACTATTATCGCTTTCATACTTTTCTGCAATTTTCTCCATTAATGGTCCAACTGATGTTGATCCAGAAATTGATATTGTTGTAGATTTTCCTCCAGCACTTTCACCACTTGCTTTGTCATTACCACAACCAACAAAAGCACCTCCTACCACTGTAACTAATAAAGCTGCACATATAAGTTTTAAGCTCTTTCTTTTCATAAAATTCTCCTCCAATTAATAATTTAATTTAATCATCTATATTTATTAATTTTCTCTACATACTTATATTAATCCCTAAAAGTTAAGTAAATATTAGTTCAAAGTTAAGAAAAGTTATGAGATTGTTAAAAAAAATTAACAGTACTACGCACCTATACGCAAAAAAAGAAAAGGCTTGCAAAGCCTTTTCTTCTTAATAAATAAAATCATCTGTTTTTATATTTTTTCTTAGCTTTATAGTGAATTTAGTTCCTTTATTTAAAGTTGACTTAACAAAAATTTCTCCGTTGAACATTCTTGCTATATGTTTTACTATGGCTAATCCTAATCCAGTACCACCCTTAGCTCTTGATTTATCAACCCTATAAAATCTTTCAAATATTCTTGGTAAGTCTTCTTTAGGTATCCCAATCCCATTATCCTCCACTTCTATATAAGTATAATCATTAATATCATAAGTTCTAATACTTATTAAAGTTTTATCATTTGAGTATTTTATAGCATTTTCAACTAAATTCAATATCATTTGAAAGAATTTATCTCTATCTCCATTTAATTCATTTGTACCATTACTTGAAAAATTTATTTCTATTTGTTTACTATTCATCTGTGGAGTAACCATATTTATAACATCTTCTATTACCTTCGCTGGATTAAATTCTTCCTCTTTCATTTTATGGTTATTTTCGATATTAGAAAGAATTAATATATCATTTATTAAATTTGTTAATCTCTCTGCTTCTTTATCAATTATATCCAAAAATTTATTTCTAGTAGGTAAATCTTCTACAAATTTAAGTGTTTCTGCAAAACCTTTTATTGATGTTAAAGGTGTTTTTAATTCATGTGATACATTTGCAACAAACTGACTTCTTATATTTTCAAGTCTTTTTATATCTGTTATATCTAAAACAGTAATCACTACACCTATTGGTATTTTTTTATCATTTATTATAGGGGCTTTCTTAATTCTAAGTTCTCTCAATATTGGATGAATAAGTTTTATTTCCTTCATTTCTATTGCTGGAATATTCCTCATAAAGCTTAATATATCATAATCAATTATATACTCTGAAATATTTTCTCCTATAATATCTTCTTTTATTCCAAACAAATTTTTAGCATATGGATTAATAAGCATTACCTTTTGCTTATTATCTACTGCAATTACTCCACTTTCCATACTTTCTAATATAGCTTCTAACTTATTTTGTTTATCTAATGAATCACTAATTCTAGATTGCAACTGATCTGCCATATTATTAAAAGTATTTGCTAATGAACCAATTTCATCATTTGTATATATACTTACTCTTCTACTATAGTCACCATTTGCAATTTTATTAGTAGCAATTTCAAGCTCCTTAACAGGATAAATTATAGCTCTAATTAGTTTTAAAGAAAGCCCTAAGGATAATAGAATTACAAATACTATAACTATAAAATAATATGTAATATAACTTTCAGAAAATACCTTTATTGTATACAAAGGTACAGAAGATCTTACTAATGTATTATCATCTATCTTAGTTGCATAGTAAATCACATTTGTAGCTTGAGTCTCGCTATATCTAGTTGAAGAAGCCTCTCCATTTTTTAAAGCTTCAACTATTTCATCCCTATTTAAATGATTTTCAAGATTTTCATTACTAGTATCTTTTAATACATTTCCATCTCTATCTACAAAAGTAAACCTTACTTTTGCATTACTTATTTTAAAATCATCTAAATTACCATCTTTAAAGCTATTTGATTTTATTACTAAATTATTATAAACAGATAGAATTTCTTTAGTTTTATCTATTTCTTTAATATTAACTAATGCTATAAATGAGCATGTTACAATTAGTAATGCAAAAATTACAGTTATTAATGACGATGCTAATATTCTCTTCTTCATAATTTAGTTATTAGGATTAAACCTATATCCTACTCCTCTTATAGTTTCTATAAATTTTGGATTTTTATCATCTACTTCTATCTTTTTTCTTAAATATCTAATATGAACATCTACAGTTCTTGTTTCTCCAACATATTCATATCCCCATATTTTATCTAGAAGAGTTTCTCTAGTTAATATTTTCCCTCTATTTTTAACTAATATTTCTAACAATTCAAATTCCTTTAATGTTAAATCTATTTTTTTATCAGATATAAGCACTTCTCTCCTTTCAAAATTTATTAGGATTCCATTTGTCTTAAATATCTCCTCGCTTCCCCCTAATGACTTTGTTCTTCTTAAAACTGCTTTTATTCTTGCTAATAATTCTCTTATTGAAAATGGTTTTGTCATATAATCATCAGCTCCAAGTTCAAGACCTAATATTTTATCTAGTTCTTCTCCTTTTGCTGTTAACATTATAACTGATATATCTTTAGTATCATTATCGCTTCTTATAGCTTTACAAACATCATAACCATCTAATCCAGGAATCATTAAGTCTAATAACATAAGCCTTGGATTTTCTTCTTTTGCTAATTTAACAGCATCTATTCCGTTATTAGCAGTTATAACTTTATAGCCTGAATTTATTAAATTATAACTTATAAGTTCTACTATATGATCCTCATCATCAACTACTAGTATTTTTTCTTCTGCCATTAATATCCCCCCTATTTTATAAATGCAAATGAAAATAGTCTTCCGTAAGTACCTACTGATTTTCTATATGAATATAACTTTACATTTTCCTCACAATGTGTACATAAATTTAATGAATATATATTATTTTCATTAATTCCAAATTCTCTTAAATCTTTTAGAATACATTCTTGCATACTTAGATATCTTCCATCGAATAATTTATCTTCATCTATCTTTATCTTTTCTATAAATTTTTCTTTTAATTCTTCTGAAACTTCATAACAACATTTTCTTATATGTGGCCCTATGAAAACCTTAGTTTCATTTGTATCTATATTAAATTCGTCCTTCATTTTTAATAAAGTCTTTGAAGCTATTGAATTAAATGTTCCCCTCCAACCGCTATGAATGGTTGCTACTATATTACTTTTCTCATTCACTATAATTATAGGTACACAATCTGCTGTAAATACTCCTATTGCTATATTTTTTTCTTTTGTAATTAAAGCATCTCCTTCTTCATCTTTTATATTTATATAATCCTTATTATAAGTGTAAATTTTATCACTATGGATTTGATTTAAATAAACAACATCACTTAAATTAAAATCTTTTATTATACTGCTCAAATTATTAATTCCATACTCTGTATTTCTATTAAAGCTTCTATCTTCTTCTGCTGTTGAAAAAACTAATTCTATTTTTCCTAAATCATAAACTAAAAAATCTTTTTTCAACTTAAAATCCCTTACAGATAAGTTTATCATGTAGTCACCTCTTTAATTTGTTTTAATACATTTTACCATTTATTAAACATATTTTCTATTTTTTTTGCTTTATTGATTATGTTTTAACTTACTTTTAACCTTATTTTTAACATAAAAAAGTTAACTTAAAATAGAAGTATTCTATTTTAAGTTAACTTTTTATTCATTAGATACTAAATTTTTAATTTCTTCTAAGAAAGTATTTATATCCTTAAACTGTCTATAAACAGACGCAAATCTAACATATGATATTTCATCTAAATTTTTAAGTCTATCCATTACCATTTCTCCAATGATTTTAGAGTTAACTTCTGTTATCATCTTATTTGAAATAGCCTTTTCTATGTCTTCTGCTAACTCTTCTATTTGCTTTCTTGATATAGGTCTTTTTTGACAAGCTATAATTAGACCATTTATTATCTTTTCCTTATTAAAATTTTCTCTTGTTAAATCTCTCTTAACAACTAATATCGGAATATCTTCAACCTTTTCATATGTAGTATATCTTTTATTACAGTTCAAACATTCTCTTCTTCTTCTAATAGTAGTATTATCATCTGTAGATCTAGAATCAACTACCTTACTTTCTTCAAAAGAGCAAAAAGGACATCTCATTTTATTCACGCCTTTCCTAATTATTGTCTTAAGTATATATAGATTATACAGATTTTTTTAGAATTTTACTAGATATTATTTTACAAATTAAATTCTTCTATATCAGCACTATCAACTAATATAACTTCTACACCTGCTTTTTTTACCTTACTCCATGGTATTTCTAAATCTTCTTCTTTACTAAACCAACCCTTAGCTGTTCCTGGTAGTATTATTGATATAACCTTACTTTCTTCTATATTAATAACAAAATCTTTTATATATCCCATCTTTGATCCTGTTTTAATATCTATTACTTCCATAGTTCTTAATGCATTTAAAGAATGTAATAATAAATCGTCATCTTCTACTTCAGAATACATTTCATTTTCAGTTTTTATATTATCAAACAACCCCATTAAAAATCCTCCTTAAATAATCTTCATACTAATAAATATTCTTATGTCTTTAAGATTTAATTTATTCAATATAAATTTAATAGCCTGTACACATTTTATTATTTTTAAAGAGCTCTCTTAAAAGAGCTCTATACATATTTCCTCATATGCTTTAATGCAGTTTTCTCTAATCTAGAAACTTGAGCTTGAGATATTCCAATTTCATCAGCAACTTCCATTTGAGTTCTTCCATTAAAGAACCTTAATGTTAATATAAGTTTTTCCCTATCATTTAACTTTTTCATTGCTTCTTTTATAGATATATTTTCAAGCCAACTTTCATCACTATTTTTTGAGTCACTTATTTGATCCATAACATAAATGGCATCTCCACCATCGTGATATATCGGCTCAAATAGAGATACCGGATCCTGAATAGCATCTAACGCAAATACTACTTCTTCCCTAGGTAAATTAAGTTCTTTAGCTATTTGTGAAACTGTAGGTTCTTTGTTATTTTCTTTTATTAATCTATCTCTTACTAATAGAGCTTTATAAGCTATATCTCTTAGAGATCTACTTACTCTTATTGAATTATTGTCCCTTAAATATCTCCTTATTTCCCCTATTATCATTGGTACTGCATAAGTTGAAAACTTAACATTTTGACCTAAATCAAAGTTATCTATTGCCTTCATTAATCCTATGCATCCAACTTGGAATAAGTCATCAACATTTTCTCCTCTATTATTAAATCTTTGTATAACACTTAAAACCAATCTTAAATTACCTTTAATAAAAGTTTCTCTAGCACCTTTATCTCCGTCTCTCATTTTTAAAAGTAACTCTCTTTTTTCTTTTTCTTTTAATATAGGTAGTTTTGAAGTATTCACTCCACATATTTCTACTTTATTAATAATCAAGCTCATCAACCCCTTCGGAAGTAATAACATACTGCATTAAAAAGTATCCCCGAGAGTGATTAGTTTTATACTAAAGACAACCTAAATCATTTTATTGATTTCTTTTTTCAATCTATTTATTATTTTCTTTTCTAACCTTGAAATATATGATTGCGATATTCCAAGCATATCCGCAACTTCTTTTTGAGTCTTTTCTCTAGTACCGTTTAAACCAAATCTTAGCTTAACTATTTCTTTTTCCCTATCATTTAAATGCTTTAATGCTAGGAATAATAACTGTCTATCAACTTCATCTTCAATCAAATTATAAACAATATCATTTTCAGTTCCTAAAATATCTGATAATAAAAGCTCGTTACCATCCCAATCAATATTTAATGGTTCATAAAAAGATATCTCTGCTTTTACTTTACTATTTCTTCTTAAATACATTAATATTTCATTTTCTATACATCTAGAAGCATATGTAGCTAATTTTATTTTTTTCTCTGGATTAAAAGTGTTAACTGCCTTTATTAATCCAATAGTCCCTACAGAAATTAAATCTTCTACGCATACTCCTGTATTTTCAAATTTTCTTGCTATATACACTACTAATCTTAAGTTTCTTTCAATTAATATATCTCTTATAGATTCATCACCATGTATAAGTTTCTCTACAAGTTCTTCTTCCTCCTCTTTTTTTAAAGGTGGTGGAAGAGCGTCATTTCCTCCCACATAATGGACTTCATTTTTAAAAACTTTTAATTTTTGTAAAATTCTATTTATTAATACTCTTAAACTCATCATATTCTCACCTATATTACTCCTCTTGATAATAATGCATTAAATTCATTTTCTTTACTTAATTTATTTTTACAGCTACAAATTATAGCTTCTATAGTTCTCCACTCTTTATCTTCTCCACGAATTCTTACTTTTTCACTTTTGAATCCCTTTAAATTTCCTTCTTCTCCAATGGTGCTATAAGGAATATAAAATTCTTCATGCTTTTGTATATTAAATCCATTCAAAAAATCATTTTCTATTATAATGCAAGGTAAATTAGTAACAGGTTCCCTTAAGGCATTTCCAGTATCTAATAATCCTTTAATAAATAATGTATTTTTTTCATCTGATATTTCAATTTCATATATGAAATTATTAATTACAGCTCTTTCTCTTAAGTGATCTACTACCCTAACTATAGCTATGTATAGTATCATTATTGATATTATTAAATATTTCATAGAATAATTACTTATTTCAAAAGAATCGAAAATACTGTATTGGTTGTCCATCAATGAAAAACTAAAACAAAATCCAGCTAACGTAAATGACATAATTAAAAATGTTATTGAAGCTTTTATAATCTTAAGTATTTTAAAACTTTTACTTGTGATTGAAATCATTATCAATACTACAAAAAGTTTAAATGGTAAAGATGTTAAAATACTATTTTCAAAGAATAATACTATAGTATAAAATGCTCCAATTGCAGCTGAAAAATAAATAGTTTTATTGTATTTATATCTAGACACCTTCATAGTAATTAACAGTAAGAATAAATTTACAATAAAGTTTTCTATTATAAGTATATCTATGTAAACTACCATACAAATCTCCCCCCTTGTATTTAAATTATAAACTGTTACTCTTCAAAATTTTGTCATAAAAACTCTTCGTAACATATATTTTAATCTCTTATTTACTACATATAATTACAGTTAATTGATTATTATAATAAAAAATAACAAAGAAGTACTATTATTATTAATTTACATTAATAATAAAAA
>NZ_JH815222.1:1154144-1173594 GCF_000158375.2 Clostridium sp. 7_2_43FAA | reverse complement strand
TGACTTTCTTAGTCTTTTTTTATTAATTATTTTCTTGATCTTAAAAAGCTTGGTATATTTACACTCTCAGTTTCAATATCTAAAAGAGGATCTACTCTTTTTGTTGGTTCTGGCATTTCGACTTCCTGTTTAACCGGTTGCTCTTTAACTACTCTCTTTTCAAATACAGGCTCATGATTCAATATTTTATTATTATCCTCTTCAAAGCCTGTAGCTATAACTGTTATTCTGATTTCATCAGATAATGTTTCATCTATAACAGCCCCGAATATTATATTTGCATCTGGATCAGCTGCTTCTCTAACAATATCAGCTGCTTCATATACCTCTATAGCTCCTAAATCTACTCCACCTGTAAAGTTAATAATAACTCCTGTTGCACCATCTATTGATGTTTCAAGTAATGGAGATGAAATAGCTTGTCTTACAGCATCTTGTGCCTTATTATCTCCAGTTCCATGACCTACTCCCATATGAGCAAGTCCTTTATTTAACATAACAGTTTCTATGTCTGCAAAGTCAGCATTAACTACCCCTGGAATAGTTATAAGATCTGATATAGCTTGTACCCCTTGTCTTAATACTTCATCCGCTAATTTAAATGAATCTAATAGAGTTGTTTTCTTATCTGCCATACTTAGTAATTTTTCATTTGGTATTATAACTAAAGTATCAACTGCTTTCATAAGGTTTTCAATCCCCATTTCTGCATGTCTCATTCTTCTTTTACCTTCAAATGGGAATGGCTTTGTAACTACACCTACAGTTAATATACTCATAGATTTAGCTATTTCTGCAACTACAGGGGCTGCACCAGTACCTGTTCCACCGCCCATACCAGCAGTTATAAATACCATGTTTGCTCCCTTTATAGCTTCTGCTATTTCTTCTCTACTTTCTTCCGCTGCCTTTTTTCCTATTTCAGGATTAGCTCCAGCTCCTAGTCCCTTTGTTAACTTTTCTCCGATTTGGATTTTAACATTAGCATGAGATAGCATTAAAGCTTGTTTATCAGTATTAACGGCAATAAACTCAACGTTTTTTAGCCCTTCAGCAATCATTCTATTAACGGCATTTCCTCCGCCGCCTCCGCAACCAATTACCTTAATATTGGTTAACTCTTGCATATCTACTTCGAAATCTAACAAAATAATTCCTCCTTTAGAAAATATATACTAGTAATTTTTCTACTTTGTTTCTTCTCTTAATTCATTTACTAATCTCAAATTCAATAATAATATATCTTCATATATTAATTTTACATCATACTGTACCTTTTTAACAATACTTTAATATCCTAAACAAGAAAAATTTTGTTACTTAAAGGCAATAAATGTATATTCTTGGGCTTTGACTTGTATTTCTTTAATTATATTCTTTTTAATTACTATTAAAATTTAGAAACTAATGTAAATTTTATTTAGTTTTATAATTATAACCATAATTTTTATAATTAAATTTAATAAAATTCAATTATATTTTATCATCTACAATGAAATAACTCAACCTTTTAGTCAATATTATGATTATTTTTAAAAAAATCATACGTACTTTTTTTTAATAACACTCCCTTTATCTATGTATAATAAGATTTTCTTATTATCTATTGTTAAATACATTTAAAATATATAAAAAACATTTATAATCTTATATTCAACAAAGATTCTAAATTTCCTCTAATAAGTTGTGTTATTTTATAAATTTATAAAAGGTGCGGTCTTATAAATCCATTTAATATAAAATTTAATTTATTCAATTTCAAGTAAACTTTATTTCCTTAAAAAAGTTAATCTCTTATTTTTCTAAAGGATCTCGCGTTTCGTTAGCCCATTTTAAACCATTGATTTTACTTACTTAAAGACGTTTTAAACCTAAATAGAGATTTTTATCTATTATTTATATATGCTAAAAAGGGAAGCTCCAATTAGAACTTCCCTTTTTATTTGCTAATATCAAAATTTATTTTGATACAGCTTCTTATAACATCATTATTCTTTTTATAGTCTCCCTATCAACTGAATATGTTAATGCAGTTTCTCCACTTATGATACCTTTTTTATATAATTCTGCTAATGCCATATCCATAGTTTTCATTCCATATTTTCCACCTGTTTGAATTGCTGATTCTATTTGATGTGTCTTACCTTCTCTAATTAGATTTTGAATGCCCGGTGTTGTAGTCATTATTTCTAAAGCAGCAACTCTCCCTTTATTATCTTCAACTGGTACTAATTGCTGAGATACAACACCTTGTAATACAGCTGCTAATTGTACTCTTATTTGTTGTTGCTGATGCGGTGGAAAAACATCTATAATTCTATCGATAGTTTTAGCAGCTCCTATTGTATGTAGCGTGGAGAATACTAAATGACCTGTTTCAGCTGCAGTTATTGCAATTGAAATAGTTTCTAGGTCTCTCATCTCCCCTACAAGTATAACATCTGGATCTTCTCTTAAAATAGCTCTTAGTGCACTTTGATAGCTTTTGCTATCTTTTCCTATTTCTCTTTGATTTATTATGCAATTATTATGCTTGTGAAGGTATTCTATTGGATCCTCTAATGTTATAATATGAGCTTCTCTTGTATTATTTATTTCATTTATCATGGCCGCTAATGTTGTACTTTTACCACTTCCTGTTGGCCCAGTTACTAATACTAATCCTCTTTGTTTTTGAATTATATCCTTTATTACTTTAGGATGCTTTAATTCATCTAAACTCGGTATTTTTAATGCAATTACTCTAATAGCAATAGCATCGCTATTTCTTTGTTTAAATATATTTACTCTAAACCTTCCTGTTCCGGAAATAGAATATGATGTATCCATTTCACCAGTTTTATTATATAATTCAAAATTTTCTCCCAATATTTCTTTTGAAAAATCCCTTAATGCACTTGGCATTAGTTTTTCAGTTCCTAATTTAATCAAACTTCCATTAACTCTTATAGTTGGTGGTAACCCAACTGTTAAATGTAAATCTGATGCACCCTTTTCTATTGTCTCGTTTAATAAATCATTCAACACATACATTATTCTATATCCTCCATGTTGCTAGATTATGTCTATCTTATTTTATTCTATAAAACTTTCTATATTCCTTCTTTATATTACATAATATTTCAACGTAGGATATATATGTCTATGATGTTATTTTGTTGATAACTCCTTTTTCAGTTTCTTTAAGGCTTTCTTCTCAATTCTTGAAACATAGGATCTTGAGATACCTAGTAATGCTGCTATTTCCCTTTGGGTCCTGCATCTACCATCAATAAGACCATATCTCATCTTTACAATTTCTCCTTCTCTTTCGCTTAATGAAACACATATTTTATTATATAATTGCTTAATTTGAAGATTACTTTCAACTTTTTCTAAAACAGAATCTTTTTCGCTACTTAATACATCAATTAAGCAAATTTCATTTCCTTCTTTATCAACTCCAATAGGATCCTGTAAATATACTTCATTTTTTTGTTTTTTGTTATTTCTAAAAAGCATTAATATCTCATTTTCTATACATCTTGATGCATAAGTAGCTAACCTAGTTCCTTTTGATGCATCAAATGAATCTATTGCTTTTATAAGTCCAACAGTTCCTATAGATATTAGTTCATCAATATCTTTATTGGGAAAATTATATTTCTTTACTATATGTGCTACTAATCTAAGATTCCTTTCTATTAATATGCTTTTTGCTTCTTTGTCCCCATTTTTTAAAAGTTTTAAATATTGCTCTTCTTCTTCTTCATCAAGTGGTTTTGGAAATGTATTATTGCCTGAAATATAACCTGTTAAAAATACAGAATTACATAACAGCTCTATAATATTAGATAAAAAAAACACAGAACTTCCTCCTCGTAGTGCTTATTATATAATATGATGAAATCCGAAAATATTGCTTGTGTTTCTTAAAATAAAGTTGGAATATTTTTTTAGTAATTTTATATTAGATATATTATTATTATTAAGTTTTTATAACTAGCTATAATTAATCATAAAATTCATACTATCTCATAAAATAAAAACTGTCATAACATCAATACAGATTTTATGACAGTTTTTATTATTTATAATAATTTTATATTTTCTTTTTAAAATTAAGTATTCTTATTTCTTAGTTAATGATGTAACTATATCTCTAAAGATAGGAGCTCCAGTATTTCCTCCACCAAGTTCTCTTCCATCAGGATGTTTTTCTCCAATATTAGGTGCAATAACTACTATAGTATACTTTTTGCCATCTATTTCAAAATATCCAGCAAACCACCCATGGTTAGTACCCCCATTTCCTGTTGATGTACCAGTTTTTCCTCCAATATTAACGCCTTCTACTTTAGCTTCAAACCCTGAACCTTCCCAAATTACTTTTGACATTGTTTCCTGAGCTAGTCTTGCAGCTGTTTGACTAAATACCCTTACCTGCTCTTCTTTAAATTCCTTTACAATATTATCATTATCATCAACTATTGACTCAACTATAGTAGGCTTTATATAAACGCCATCATTGACCACCGTATTATATAATCCAGCCATTTGTACTGGAGTAACCATTATAGTTTGACCTATTGAAATATTATTCATACTATTTTCCACAGTAGGTTTTACTCCTGAAGCTTCATTTCTATTTTCACCTTTTATATTAAAGACCGGCTTAAATAGCCCCATTTTTTCTAAGTAAGTCATCATTTCATTATAACCGACTTTTGCTCCCACTTTTGCAAAGACATCATTACATGATATTTTCAATGCATCTTCTACTGATAAATCCCCATGACCATAAGGTTTACCATCCTTGCTACAGATCTCACCAGTACAAGAAAAAACATCAGTTGGACTAATAATGCCTTTATCTAATGCAACTGTTTCTGTTATTACCTTAAATATTGACCCTGGCTCATAGCCTAATTGCTCTATTCCTAAATTTACATTTGCTTGAGTTTCATCCTTTTGAACCATAGCTTTTATTTTCCCTGTTTCCACCTCAGATACCACTACACCAATATTTTTTAAAAATGCATAATTTTCTTTTTTAAGCACCTCTCTAACCTTATCCTCCCAGGTTTCATCTACAGTTAATTTAATATTATTATTATTTTCTAAAGTAAGCTCTCCATCTCCATAAACAGCTTTTTCATCCAAATAAAATTTAGCTTCTGGATAAGTATTATTTTTTATATAAGAATTCAAATCATATTCTAGTGAATTTTCAATAACATTTTCATCAGCTATATTTGCTAAAAAGTTACTTGTCTTCCAAGCTTCCTTAGTATCAACTTCATCGTATGTATAGGTATATATCCCTTTTATATTTTTTAATTTATTTACTTTATTAAAAGTTTCTTCACTAACAGTATAGTATATTTTACCATCATTTTTCATAACATCTGAATAATTAAAATCAGGCTCTTCAGATTTCATGATAAAATTTAAGGCCATTAAATCTTCCAGTGTCTCTTCGTAATTATTAAGCATAAAAGGCTTAGTATCCAATATAACTATGTATTTTTTATTATAGTCCATCATATCTTTCCCATTAGTATCAAAAATTCTATATTTCATCTGAGATAGATTTTCAGATTGATAATTTTTCATTTGCCCCGAAACATTTGACGATGGATGCACCTGAAGAAAATATAATCTAACAACCAATAAAGATATAATTATTAAGTAACTCCCCGTTATTATTACAATTCTCTTTAAATCAGCTCTATTTTTATTCATTATAAAAAAACACCTCCCTAGGCTTAATTCTAGCCTTTGGAGGTGTCTTTTATACATTTTTTTCTATTTTATAATATCTTTTATTTTAGTTACAAGTATATCAATTGCAACTTTATTCTGTCCACCTTCTGGAACTATAATATCTGCGTATCTTTTTGTTGGCTCCGTAAATTGCATATGCATAGGTCTAACAACATCTAAATACTGACTAACAACTGAATCTACAGTTCTTCCTCTTTCATTAATATCTCTAATTAATCTTCTAAGGATTCTTATATCAGCATCAGTATCAACATATACCTTTATATCTAACAACTCTCTAAGTCTTTCATCTTCTAATACTAATATACCTTCAACGATTATAATATCTTTAGGATCTATTCTTACTGTTTCTTTAGCTCTATTATGATTTGAAAAATCATAAATAGGCTTGTTGATAGCAATTCCATTAATTAAATCGCTTAAATGTTTGATTAGCAAATCATTATCAAACGCTCTTGGATGATCATAATTTGTTTTAATCCTTTCTTCCATAGATAAATGACTTTGATCTTTATAATACATATCTTGCTGTATCATTGCTATACATTCATTAGAAAAACTTGAATATATGGCGTCTGCAATGCTACTTTTACCCGATCCTGTTCCACCAGTTATTCCAATTAAGATTGGCTTTTTCATTATAGTTCCTCCTTCTTATGTCTACAGCTCTAAAACTTTCTTTCCTTTAATTAACATATCTTTTTCTTTTAATGGGGTTTCCACTTTAGCTTTAAATACCATATGCGCTCTATTAGCAACATTAGTTTTAACTTTTTTCTCCACATCAAACATTTCATCAAGTTTTACATTGAAATTAGGTGTATGAGCTCTTAAAACTTCAACTACATCACCTTCAAAAACTCTATTTTTTTGAAGAATAGTTGCTTCTTTTGTTTCAGGATCATAACTTTGAACAATACCTACTATATCATAATCTCTAACATAAGATGACACATCATAATTTTGTTCTCCAGTTTTTCCAAAGAAGAAACCTGTATGATATTGTCTATGACTTATTTTTAATAATGTATCCATCCATTCTTGTTTAAACTCATATCCCTCAGGATTTGCTATATATGAATCAACAGCTTCTCTATAAGCTTTAACTACTGAAGCTACATAAAATTCACTCTTCATTCTACCTTCTATTTTTAATGAATGAATACCACTCTTAATAAGCTCAGGTATATGTTTTATCATACATAAATCTTTTGAATTCATTATATATGTGCCATTATCATCTTCTACAACTGGATAATATTCACCTGGTCTAGTTTCTTCAACTAAATAATACTTATATCTACAAGCATTTGAGCATATTCCCTTGTTAGCATCTCTTCCTAACATATAATTTGAAATAAGACATCTTCCAGAATATGCAATACACATTGATCCATGTATAAATACTTCTAACTCACAATCTTCTGGAATATTTTCTTTTATAACATTAATTTCATTTAGAGTTAACTCTCTAGCTAAAACTACTCTCTTAACGCCTTGTTCATACCAAAACTTAGTCGCCATCCAGTTGACTGTATTTGCTTGAGTACTTAAATGTATTTCTAAATCTGGTGCTGCTATTTTTGCTGCCATTACTATTGATGGATCAGCAGCTATAATTGCATCTATTCCTAAATCGTATAATCCCTTGATATACTCTTCTACACCCTTTAAGTCATGATTTCTTGGAAATACATTCATTGTTACATATAATTTTTTCCCTCTATCATGACAGTACTTTACTCCTTCTGCCATTTCTTCATTAGTGAAGTTATCTGAAAAAGCTCTTAAATTAAGTCTTCCTCCACCTATATATACTGCATCGGCTCCAAAGTCTATTGCAATTTTTAATTTTTCTAGGCTCCCTGCTGGTGCTAAAATTTCTGGTTTAATCATATTTTTACCTCCTTTTAGTCACTGCAATTCCATCCCCCATTGGTATTACAGAAGTAATTAAATCTTTATCATTAGATACTAATTCTAAATATTCTCTCATTCTTTTTACTATTGTTATTTTTCGTCTTTTTACTAATTCATTAGATGCAACCATCCCTCTAAACAAAACATTATCTGCTACTATAACTCCATCATCTTTTAACAACCTTAAACAATGTGGTAAAAAATGATTGTAATGACCCTTCCCAGCATCCATAAATATTAAATCATATGGTTCATTTAAATCTTCTAAAATTTCTAGGCAATCTCCTTCTTTAATCTCTATTTTTTCTTGAAGATTATATTTTTCGAAGTTTTCCCTAGCATATTTTATCATATTTTCATCACGTTCTATAGTTGTAATAGTTGGTTTTGTTCCTGATGCTTCATACATCAAAATCGCTGAATATCCTATAGCTGTTCCAAGTTCTAAAATTCTTAAAGGTCTTTTCATACTAACCATAAACTCTAAAAATTTAGCTGTTTCTTTTTGTGCTATTGGAACCTTATTTTCTCTAGCAAAGTCCTCTAATTCTTTATATTTATCACAAGCTTTAGGTATTAAGCTTCTTATATATTCTTCCATATAATCATGGGTTATTCCACTCATGTTACTCCTCCGAATAGGCACTGTAAATTATAGCCTTAAGTTTTTATCTTAATATCCAAGATCATTTTGTTTTTTTATAAAATCTTCATAATTATTAGTAAAGTAATGTGTTTTATCATTTTGTAAAACATAAAATAAGTAATCTGTTTGCTCAGGTTTAAGTGCTGCTTTTATAGATTCTAAGCCTGGATTAGATATTGGTCCAACAGGCAATCCATAATTTTTATATGTATTGTATGGAGAATTTGTTTCTAAATGACTGTATAACACCGTATCAACATGTTCACCTAATGCATATATCACGGTTGCATCTATTTGTAACATCATGTCAATATTTAGTCTATTAACTATGACAGATGCAATAACAGGTCTTTCTGAATCAATCCTAGCTTCTTTTTCTATCATAGATGCTATAGTAACAACAGTTTCTATATCTTCATTTTTAACAGTAGTATTTACTTCTTTGATTGCTTCACTAAGCATTTCTTTAAATCTTGCAACCATTTTTGTAATTATTTCTTTAGGTGTTTCTCCAACTTTTATTAAATATGTATCTGGAAATAAATATCCCTCTAAATTATATCTTTTTTCACTATTTATGTTTACAAACGATGGCAACTCATACTCTTTTATAGCTTTAATAAAATCTTCTTTACTACAGATTCCTTCTTTTTCTAATTTTTCACTTATATCATCTATTGTATATCCTTCAGGAACTGTAAACTTCACAATATTCAATGATGATTCACTTGTTAATGTATTTATTAATTCATTAACATTTAAATCTTTCTGTAAAACATATTCACCTGGTTTTACATCTATATTTTTCCTTGAGATCTTAACAAATAATTTTATAAGTGGTAAATTTTTTATTTTATTTTCTTTTGATAAAGCATTTATTATGCTATAAAAACTATCCCCTTCTTGTACATTGATAACTATGTCTTCTGAAGTGTTTAATGGTTTATTTAATACTCTTTTAAATAAAACGAAACAACTTATAATTAGTATTAAAATTATTATTATAGGAATTGTTTTGGATTTCGATTTTCTCATAAAAACCCCCTACATATAAAGTAAATAGCCTATTATGGCTATTTACTTTATTATAATACTTTTTTTTATACTTATAAAGATATTTTATTTCATTTATTATTTTTTACTTCTACTTGTTATTCTTCTTCTTTCAGCTGCATCTAATACGCTTTTTCTCATTCTTATATTTTCAGGTGTAACTTCAACTAATTCATCAGCATTAATAAATTCAAGACATTGTTCTAATGTCATTTGTCTTGGAGGAGTTAACTTAAGTGAGTCATCTGATCCTGAAGCTCTAGTATTAGTTAACTTCTTACCTTTACATATATTTATATCAATATCTTCTGCTCTTGAACATTCTCCAACTATCATACCTTGATATACAGGTACTCCAGCTCCTATGAATAATGTTCCTCTTTCTTGTGCATTGAATAGTCCATAAGTTATTGCATCTCCATCTTCAAATGAACATATTGATCCTCTGCTTCTTCCTGGAATTTCGCCTTTATATTTATCATATCCATGGAATACATGGTTCATTATACCATTACCTTTTGTATCAGTCATAAATTCGTTTCTAAATCCAATTAATCCTCTTGCAGGCACAATGAATTCTAATCTTGTATAACCATTAACTGCTGAAGTCATATTAACCATTTCAGCCTTTCTTGGTCCTAACTTTTCCATAACAGGTCCCATAAATTCTTCTGGAACATCTATAGTTAAGTATTCCATAGGTTCTAGCTTCTTACCATTTTCTTCTTTAAAAATAACATTTGCTTTTGAAACTTGGAACTCATATCCTTCTCTTCTCATAGTTTCAATAAGAATAGATAAGTGTAGTTCTCCTCTTCCTGAAACTTCAAAGCAATCTGAAGATATTTCATTAACTCTTAAACTTACGTTTGTTTCTAATTCCTTTAATAATCTATCTCTTAAATGTCTTGATGTGACAAATTCACCTTCTCTACCAGCAAAAGGAGAATCATTAACCATAAAGTTCATGCTTAATGTTGGTTCATCTATTTCAACAAATGGTAGAGCTTCTGGCTCTTGTGCATCTGCTATAGTTTCACCTATATTACAATCTGGAATACCACTTAAAGCAATTATATCTCCAAGAGAAGCTTCTTGTGCATCTTCTCTATTTAATCCATTGTATGTAAATATACTTGAAACTCTATAGTTTGATGTGCTTCCATCTCTTCTTACTAAAGCGACTTGTTGGTTCTTTTTAACAGAACCTCTATGTATTTTACCAATAGCTATTCTTCCTACATATTCATTTGTATCTAGTGTAGTTACAAGCATTTGGAATGGTCCATCTATATATCCCTTTGGAGCTTCTACATTTTCTAATATAGTTTCAAATAATGGAACCATATCAGCATTTGTATCTTCAACATTATATCTTGCAAATCCTTCTCTTGCAGATGCATAAATAATTTGGAAATCTAATTGTTCATCATCAGCACCAAGCTCTAAGAATAATTCAAATACTTCATCAATTACTTCTTCTGGTCTTGCATTTGGTTTGTCTATTTTATTTATAACAACAATTGGTTGTAATCCAAGCTCTAATGCCTTCTTTAAAACAAATTTAGTTTGAGGCATTGGACCTTCATAGGAATCAACTACTAATAAAACAGAATCCACCATTTTAAGTACACGTTCAACTTCTCCACCGAAGTCAGCATGACCTGGAGTATCTACTACATTTATTTTAACTCCATTGTACATAATAGCTGTATTCTTAGAAAGAATTGTAATTCCTCTTTCTTTTTCTAAATCATTTGAGTCCATGACTCTTTCTTCTACTTTTTCATTATTTCTAAAAACGTGACTTTCTTTTAATAAGGCATCTACAAGTGTAGTCTTACCATGGTCAACGTGAGCTATTATAGCTATATTTCTTATATCATCTCTACTTATTAAATTCATTTAATTTCCTCCAGTATATTTCATAATGTAAACCTATAACTTATTTTTCCCAAAATAAAATTGGATACACCTGTATCCAATTTTTTTAAATTTATATCTTAGACTATATTCCATTCTAAGATTATTATTGCAAAATGTCAACCTTACAGATTATATTTCCATTATTATTGGTAATATCATAGGTTTTCTTTTTGTTTTTTCATATAGATAGCCTCTTAGTTCATCTCTTACTTTAGACTTTAAGCTTGCCCAATCAGTTATATTATTTTCTTCACACTGTCTTAAAGCATCTTTAACTATTTCCTTAGCCTCGTCCATTAATCCTTCTGACTCCCTAACATAAACAAATCCTCTAGATATTATATCTGGCCCTGCAATAACTGAGTTGTTTTCTTTTGATAAAGTTACTACAACAGTTAGAATACCATCTTGAGATAAATGCTTTCTATCTCTTAAAACAATATTTCCAACATCTCCAACTCCTAATCCATCAACAAACACTTGACCTGAATTTACAGAGCCATTTCTTTTAATAGTACTTCTATTAACTTCTATGACACCGCCATTTTCAGGAATTATAACATTTTCTTCTGGCATACCTAAAGATATTGCTAGCTCTCCATGTTGCTTTAAATGTCTATATTCACCATGAACTGGTATAAAGAACTTAGGTTTCACTAAACATTGCATTAACTTCAATTCTTCTTGACATGCATGCCCAGATACATGAATTTCAGCTAATGATTTATATATAACCTCAGCTCCCTTTTGGAATAATTGATTTATAACCTTAGAAACCAATTTTTCATTTCCAGGGATTGGTGTTGCAGAAATTATTACAGTATCGCCTTCTACAATGTTAACTTTTCTATGCTCTGAACTTGCCATTCTTGCAAGTGCTGACATAGGTTCACCTTGACTACCTGTAGTTATAATTACTACCTTATCATTTGTATATTTATTGATTTGATCTATGCTTACTAGAATATCTTTTTCAAATTCTAAATATCCAAGTTCTGCAGCAACAGCTACTATATTTTCCATACTTCTTCCTGATACTGCGACTTTTCTTCCATGCATACTTGCTGCATCAATTATTTGTTGTATTCTGTGTACATTTGATGCAAATGTCGCAACAATTATTCTTCCCTTTGCTTTTGAGAATAACCTTGCAAAACTTTCACCTACTACTTTTTCAGACATAGTGTATCCCGGCTTTTCAACATTTGTTGAATCAGCCATCATTGCCAATACACCTCTTTTACCAATTTCAGCAAATCTTGCAAAGTCCATTGGTTCTCCATCTATAGGAGTGTAGTCGATTTTAAAATCTCCTGTGTGTAAAACTACTCCTAGTGGAGTGTGTATTGCTATTGCAACTGAATCTGCAATAGAATGGTTTGTTTTTATAAACTCTACTGAAACTGAGTTTAATTTAATTACATCTCTCGGCTTAACTCTTATTAATTCTGTTGAACTTAACAATCCGTGCTCCTTAAGCTTAGTTTCAACAATTCCAAGAGTTAACTTTGTTCCATATACAGGTACATCTAATTGTCTTAAAACATAAGGTAATGCACCTATATGGTCCTCATGCCCATGAGTTAAAAATATTCCTCTTATCTTATCTTTATTTTTTAATAAATAACTAATATCTGGTATTACTAAATCAATACCGAACATATCTTCATCTGGAAATTTTAAGCCGCAATCTATAACTACTATATCATTTTTATATTCTATTGCAGTTATATTTTTACCTATTTCATTTATCCCACCTAAAGGAATAATCTTAACTTTTGCCTTCTCGTTTTTCAATATGTCCCCTCCTTCTTCCTAAAATATGTATTACAAAGGTTGTCGTCTCAATAGAGAGGAGTTCCCTTATTTATCTTATTTATTGTTATCCATCTTACTTTGGCATTTTCTACAAAGCCCAAAGAATTTAACACTATGGTCTAAAATTTTAAATCCATATGATCTTTCAACTTCTTCTTCAAGTTCGTCTAGTAAATCATCTTGAACTTCAATAACACTTTTACATTCGTTACAAACTAAGTGATGGTGTCTATGACCCTCATCTTTACGAACTAATTCATATCTGCTACAACCATCATTTAAATCTAGCTTACATATTACACCTAATTCTTCTAATAAAATTATAGTTCTATATACTGTAGCTAAACCAATTTCAGGACAACTTTTTTTAACTTCATCATAAATTTCTTCTGCAGTTAAATGTTCTCCTTCTTTATCTATAATAGTGTCAACTATAGCTCTTCTTTGAGGCGTCAATTTATATCCTTTTTGTTTTAAATCTTCTTTTAAAACATTAAAATCTATACTATTTGATTGTTCCACAAACAACACCCCTTTCCTTTATTCTTAGTTAGATTTTATTCTTAGTTAATCTTATTCTTCATCAGCGAAAATAGTGTCATAAGCTTCTTGAACCGCTGCTAATTCTACTTCATCATCTATAGGTATTAATAGATCATCTCCGTCTTCATCTATCCCTACCTTTAAAGCAAATATATCATCTTCAGTATAATCATCATCATAAACTATAACATATTCACTTTTTTCTTCTGTATCTGGGTTTACCATATCAAAAAATGCAACAACATTTAACTTTACTAATTTTCCATCTTCATCATATAATTCTAATTGTTTTAAATCCTTATCCATAATTTTTTCTCCTTTTTTTATAATTGTAATTTTTACCTTAACGGTTGTCAATAATAATTTTCAATTGGAAATGAATTAATTATTTCATACTAAGCCTATCTAAATATCCTTGCAGTATATATGTAGCGGCTATTTTATCAACTATTTTCTTTCTTTTTCCCCTTGATAGATCTGCTTCAAGCATAGCTTTATGAGCTGCTACCGTAGTAAGTCTCTCATCCCACATCTCAACTTTTATACCTGTAGCTTCTTTTATAATTTCCGAAAGTTCCAGTACTCTTTCTCCTGATTCACCTATAGTTCCATTCATATTTTTAGGTAATCCTATAACTATAGTTTCAACAGAATATTCTTTACATAACTTCTTTATTTCTTCTATATCTTGCTCTTTTTTACTTCTTCTTATCGTAGTAATTCCCTGCGCAGTCCATCCTAATGGATCACTTATAGCAACACCTATAGTTTTAGATCCTACATCTAAACCTAGAATTCTCATATTTATCTCCTTAAACATTAAAGAGTGCCCGATTAAACGGGCACTCTTTATTTTATTTCTAAATAAGATTTTATAACTTCCTCAAGAATTTCATCTCTTTCAAGTTTTCTTAGTAAAGCTCTTGCTCCGTTGTAGCTTGTGATGTAAGAAGGGTCCCCTGAAATAAGATATCCAACTAATTGGTTAATCGGATTATAACCTTTCTCCTGTAACGCATTGTAAACATCTGTTAATATTGACTTTGTCAAATCCTCTTTGTTGATGTTTAAATTAAATTGCATTGTTTGATCTAAGTTATTATTCATACAACTGCTGCTATTCGCAGCTCACCCCCTTACTTATATTTAGTTTAACAGTATCCCTAATAATATTATCTCATATATTTAAAATTCTATACATGGGTTTACTTAATTTAATTATATTATAAACCATATAATTATAAAAGTACACTATTTTACTAAAGATTATTTTATTAAAGATTCTACTACTAAGTACGTTTTTTCTATTGCAGACTTTATATTTTCTGGATTCTTACCACCAGCTTGAGCCATGTCCGGTCTTCCACCGCCACCTCCGCCAACTACTGCTGCAACTTCTTTAATTATCTTTCCACAATTGATACCTTTTTCTAAAACATCCTTAGTAGCCATAGAAACCACATTAACTTTTCCACCTACATTACTTAATAAGACAACAACTCCGCTTGAAAGTTTACTTCTCATTTTATCACCTAAGTCTCTTAATGCATTTCCATCTATTCCTTCTAAACCATAAGCTACTACTTTTATGCCATTTACTTCTTTAACAGAAGATAGAATATCATCTTCAACACCGCATGTTAATTTACTCTTAAGCTCTGAAATTTCCTTTTCTTTTTCTTTAATTTCAGCACCTTGTGAAGCTATCTTCTTTAATACATCTTTTTCACTACATTTTAAAGCACTACATGCTTCTTTTAAAAGTCTTTGTTTTTCTTCCATATATTTTATTGCATTTAGTCCTGATACAGCCTCTATTCTTCTTATACCTGCAGCAACACCTGCTTCATTTATTATTTTAAATAATCCAATTTCTCCTGAGTTATTAACGTGAGTACCTCCACAAAGTTCCTTTGAGAATTCTCCAACACTTACAACCCTAACCTTATCGCCGTATTTATCATCAAATAAAGCCATTGCACCTGATTCTTTTGCTTCATCTAAAGTCATAAGGTTTGTATCAACATTAAATACTTCCATTATCTTTTTGTTAACTAACTCTTCTATCTTTTCTATTTCTTCTTCTGTTAACCCTTGGAAGTGAGCAAAGTCAAATCTTAATCTTTCATCATCAACATATGAACCTGCTTGATTTACATGCTTACCTACAACTTGTTTTAACGCTTCATGTAACATGTGTGTTGCAGTATGGTTCTTAGCTATATTATTTCTTCTTAAAACATCTATTTTTAGATTTGCCTCTTCATTTATTTTTATTGTACCTTCTACAACTTTAACATAGTGAATAGTTTTTCCACCAACATTTTTCTTTGTATCATAAACATATGCTTCTCCTGAAGCTGTTTTTATAATACCTTTATCTCCTACTTGGCCACCCATTTCAGCATAAAATGGTGTTTTATCAGTTACTATATAACCTTTCTCACCTTTTGATAATTCATCTACAAAATTATTATCATTAGCTAAAACTAATATTTTTGAATTTACTTCAATATTATCATATCCAATAAATTCAGTATTTATTGATGCATCTATCTTATTAATTGGATTTTCATCACTTCCCATATATGATGATTCTCCTCTTGCACTTCTAGCTCTTTGTCTTTGCTCATCCATTTCTTTTCTAAATGCTTCATAGTCAACATTCATACCTTTTTCTTCTAAAATTTCTTCTGTTAACTCAATTGGGAATCCATAAGTATCATACAGCTTAAATGCTTTTTCACCTTTTAACGTTTTTTCATTAGAAGCTTCCATTTCTTCAATATAATCATTTAAGATATTCATTCCTGAATCTATTGTTTCATTAAATCTTTCTTCTTCTAATGAAACAATTCTTTCAATATATTCTTTACTTTCTATAAGCATTGGATAAGCCCCACTATAGTTTTCAACTACTGATTCAACTATATCAGTTAAAAACAATCCTTTAATTCCAAGTAATCTTCCATGTCTTGCAGCTCTTCTTAAAAGTCTTCTTAATACATATCCCCTACCTTCATTACTTGGCTGAACTCCATCTGAAATAAGCATAGTAACTGATTTAACGTGATCTGTAATTATTCTTAAAGAAATATCCTTAAGCTTATCTTCTCCATATTTTACACCTGAAAGTTCTGATACTTTTTGTAGTATATTTTTAACTGTATCTATTTCAAATATATTATCTACACCTTGCATTATAGTAGCAATTCTTTCAAGCCCCATACCTGTATCTATATTAGGATTTGCTAATCTATTGTAATTTCCTTCTTCATCCTTATCAAATTGTGTAAATACAAGATTCCAAAATTCAACTACTCTATCTTCATCACTTGCTTTTACGAAGTCCTCTACATTTGTGATTGCTCCTTCGCCTCTATCATAATGAATTTCTGTACATGGTCCACATGGTCCAACACCTATTTCCCAGAAGTTATCATCTTTTCCAAGTCTAAATATTCTCTTTGGATCTACATCTGTCTTTTTACACCAAATATCATAAGCTTCATCATCTTCTAAATATATTGTTACATACAATTTATCTTTTGGAATTTGAAGAGTTTCAGTTATGAATTCCCAAGCCCAAGGAATAATTTCTTCTTTAAAATAATCTCCAAACGAGAAATTCCCAAGCATTTCAAAGAAGGTACCATGTCTTGATGTTTTACCTACGTTTTCTATATCCCCTGTTCTTATACACTTTTGGCAAGTAGTTATTCTTTTTCTTGGCGGCTCCTGTAATCCAGTAAAATATGGTTTAAGAGGTGCCATACCTGCATTTATTAATAATAATGATTTATCATTTTTAGGGACTAGAGGAAAACTCTCTAATCTTAAGTGATCTTTTGATTCAAAAAACTTCAAATAAGCTTCTCTAAGCTCGTTTGTTCCCATGAACTTCATATCTATTACCTCCATTTGTTTACTGTATAGTTTTTTATAATAAAAAAAGTTTCCATCCCTATAAAAAAGGGACGAAAACATAAATTCCGCGGTACCACCCTAATTATGTATTAAAAATACATCACTTAGATAATATAGCTCCAAGATAGCTTCAATATATAATGTAAGAAGTTTTCACCATCCACTTCCTCTCTGAATACATACTCTATATTTACTCATTCTTATCAACGCTAAATATTAAATTTTCTTATATTTCAATGAAATTATAGTTTATTTATTAAAATATGTCAATTATTTTATTTAAAACAAATAATCATTGATATCATCATATATTACTTTAACTATAACTCCTATAGGAACTGCAACTATCATTCCTATAAGTCCACCTAGCTTTTCTCCTACTAATAATAAAATTATAATTATAATCGGGTGCATATTAGTGCTATCCCCTGTTATTTTAGGTGACAATATATTTCCCTCTATTTGTTGTATTAAAAATATTGCTATAAGCGTCCATAATGCTTTATTAGGTGATTCCATAAGAGCTACAAATATAGCTGGTACCCCACCTATTATAGGCCCAAAATAAGGCACTATATTTAATATGCCATTAAATATGCCAAGTATTAAAGCAAATTTTACATCTATTATTACAAGAACTATAAAAGTTAATGCTCCTATAATTAATGATAATAACAATTGACTTATTATGTATCTTGATAAAACTTTATCTATATGGCTAATAACCCTTTTAGCAATTATTCTTTTTTCTGTCGGTAATATTAATAAAAGCTTATTATAAATTAAATCTCCATCAACCAAGAAATAATATGTTACTATCGGTACAATAGCAAGAGACACTAAACTTTCAAAACAAACCATCAAGTTTTCTAATAAATTATCAGTAACTTTACTAAAAAATATATTTACTTCTTCACTTATTTGATTATATATAGATTCAAAAAAAGATATATCATTCAAATTCAATTTATATACGATATTCTTAACATACTCATCTATATTATCTAATATATATCCAATATTATAGCTTTCCCTTATTATAGACGGAATAACTATATAGGAAAGTAATATCAAACCTAAAAAGATAGTTAATATTATTGAAGTTGATGATATTTTTTTACTTAGTTTAAACTTCTCGCTTATAGTATCCCTAAGAGGCTTTAATGCATAAGCAAGTATAAATCCTATAAAAATAATGTTTACTATGCTACTTATAGTCTTGATTTTTATATACAAAATTAGAATTAATAAAATTGATAGGATTACTAAGATTGAATTTATAATCTTTTTATACTTTTTATATATCAACATGTTTTCCTCTTACGAGGTAAACTTTGAAGTCTAACCTCATCACTTCCATAATATAAAATAAAATCTTCCCCTAATAAACAGTCCTTTAATAATAGTATTTCTTTTCCTTTTATCATCCTATCAAATATACCAGAACTCATAACTAACCCTTTTATTGATAAATCTTTTTTTTCAATTATCACATCTTCTAATACACCTCTCATTATGTTATTTTTATCTTTTATATCCATGTCTTTTATGCTTTTAAAAGATAATCCCTCTTTTTCGTTTAATTCTTTTACAATCATTACCTCTTCTAAAGAAATAATATCACTGCTTCTAACAAAATTTTTCTTACTAAATAGAAGATAATTAGAAACAAAAAAGCCTACTACTTTACCTTTATGAAAATCAATATATATATCATCTACAACACCTAGGTACTTCCCCCTTACGTCATAAACTTTTAGCAGATAGAAATCCTTACTCTTTAACATAAGTTTCTCCCTTCTATATAGAATAACTATATTATCTCCTAAAGCCAAAAAAAAATTCTCATAT
>NZ_JH815222.1:1119654-1154044 GCF_000158375.2 Clostridium sp. 7_2_43FAA | reverse complement strand
AAATTCTCATATCTACATATGAGAATTTTTTTTATTTATATAATTTCTTCTATTATTCCGCCACCAACAACAACGTTTCCATCATAAAATACAACTGATTGACCTTTAGTTATAGCTCTTTGCTTTTCCTTAAAAGAAACTTTAACTCTTCCATCTGCAAGTGGTGATATTATCGCTTCAGAAGGTTTTGCTTGATATCTAACTTTAGCAAATACAGTTATTTCTTCACTAAGAGAATTAAAAGGAATAAAGTTAACATCCTTTGCAACTAAATCAGTTTTAAAGACATCTTCTTCTGGTCCTATAACAACTTCATTAGTTCTTGGATTTATATCAGTAACAAAAATAGGAGTACCTAGTGCTAAGCCTAAGCCTTTTCTTTGACCTATTGTATAATAAACTATACCTTTATGTTTACCTAATATATTACCATTCTTATCAACAAAGTTTCCTTCTCTCACTTGATTTGGTCTAGCATTTAAAATGTATTTACCATGATTATTATCAGGTATAAAGCATATTTCTTCACTATCTTTTTTATTGTGAACTGCAAGACCAATTTCTTTAGCTATTTCTCTTATTTTATCCTTAGTATAATCCCCACAAGGCATTAATGTTTGACTTAATTGTTCTTGTGTAAAATTATATAAAGCATATGTTTGATCTTTCTTATCATCATCTGCTTTTATTAAAAGATATCTACCATCTTCATTTTTTTCTATTTTAGCATAATGTCCTGTAGCTACATAATCAGCTCCAATTCCTTTTGCTCTTCTTAGAAATTCATCAAACTTTATATGTTTATTGCACGCAATACATGGATTAGGTGTTTTTCCTTCCATATACTCTTGTACAAAATAATCTATTACCTTTTCTTTAAAGGAATCCTTAAAATTAAGAACATAAAAAGGTATTCCTAGTTTATCGGCAACTCTTCTTGCATCTTCTACTGATGAAAGAGAACAACATCCACCTTCTCTTTCAATATAGTCTTCATCTTCATCATCAAAATGTTTCATTGTTACGCCTATTACTTCGTAACCTTGTTCTTTTAAAAGGTATGCAGCAACAGAGCTGTCAACTCCACCACTCATACCTACTACTACTTTTTTCTTCATATTAATTCCTATTCATGACCATGAACATGATCGTGTATATCATCATGCTCTTCAAAATCCCAAAGCTCTAAACCTGTATTTTTTCTATAGTCATTAATTGCTTTATGTATAGCTTCTTCTGCTAAAACAGAACAGTGCATTTTTACAGGTGGAAGTCCATCTAAAGCTTCTGCAACTGCTTTATTGGATAACTCCCAAGCTTCTTCTACAGTCTTTCCTTTGATTAATTCTGTTGCCATTGATGATGAAGCAATAGCAGATCCACATCCAAATGTCTTAAATTTAACATCCTTGACAATATTATCTTCAATTTTTAAATAAACCTTCATTATATCTCCGCATTTAGCGTTTCCTACTTCACCTACGCCATTTGCATCTTCAATTTCCCCTACATTTCTTGGATTTCTAAAATGATCCATAACCTTATCGCTGTACATCATAATATTTTTCTCCCTTCTTTAAAAAGTCTTCCCATAATGGAGACATATTTCTTAGTCTTTCTATAATAGGTGGAACAACCTCTAAAACATAATCTACATCTTCATCTGTTGATCCATCACCTAATGTCAATCTTAAAGATCCATGAGCTAACTCATGAGGTAATCCTATTGCTAACAATACGTGAGATGGGTCAAGTGATCCTGAGGTACATGCACTACCACTTGATGCGCATACACCTTCAAAATCTAAAGATAGAAGTATTGATTCACCCTCTATAAATTCAAAAGTAATATTGGCATTACCTGGTAATCTTTTTTCCCCTCTTGGTCCATTTAATCTTGTATGTGGTACCTTTAGTAAGCCATCTATTAATCTATCTCTAAGCTTAGTGATTTTTTTATTATGCTCTTCTAAACTTTCAGTAGCTAGTTCAATTGCTTTTCCAATACCCACTATAGATGCTGTATTTTCAGTACCTGCTCTTCTAGCTCTTTCTTGGCCACCACCATGAATTAAGTTATCAATTCTAACACCTTTTCTTATATAAAGTGCTCCTATCCCCTTAGGTCCATATACTTTATGTCCAGCTAAAGATAATAAATCAATATTCATTTCTTTAACATCTACTGGAATATTTCCTATTGCTTGAACCGCGTCAGTATGGAATAAAACTTTTCTTTCTCTACAAATTTCACCTATTTCTTTAACAGGTTGAATAGTTCCTATTTCATTATTAGCAAACATAATTGAAACTAATATAGTTTTATCTGTTATAGCATTTTTAAGTTCTTCTAAGTCGATAAAACCTTCTTTATCAACATTTAAATACGTTACTTCAAATCCATTTTTTTCTAAGTATTCGCAAGTGTGAAGTACTGCATGGTGCTCAATCTTTGTTGTTATAATATGATTTCCTTTTTTTCTATGAGCTGATGCTATTCCTTTAATAGCCCAGTTGTCTGCTTCTGATCCACCGCCAGTAAAATAAATCTCATTTGAATCACAATTTAATGCTTTTGAAACCCTACTTCTAGCCTTATCAATAGCCATTTTAGTTTCCCTAGAAATTCCATAAAAAGATGATGGATTTCCATACTTTTTAGTAAAAAATGGCATCATTTCTTCTAAAACTTCCGGTTTAACATATGTAGTTGCTGCATAATCCATATATACATTTCTCATGTCTATTCGCTCCTTTTAACAATCTTAACGGATTGATTTTCATCCTTCATTCTTACATAATCATCTACTATATCTTGAAGCGTAATGTTCTTCATTACTTCATCAATACTATTTTTTATTTTTTCCCATAACAATCTAGTAGCACAAAAATCTATGTTATCACACTCAGTTCCTTCAATGCATTCAGCAATTTCAACAGGACCTTCAAGCACATTCATAACATCTGCTACTGTAATATCCTTTGGAGCATAATTTAACACATATCCACCTTGAGCACCTCTTATACTTTTAATAAGTTTTGCTTTTCTAAGTGGTGAAAACAACTGCTCTAAATAATATTCTGATATATTTTGTCTTTGGGAGATTGTTTTTATTGAAACGGGGGCATCTCCATAGTGCATTGCAAGGTCTACCATAGCCTTAACCCCGTATCTACCTTTAGTAGAAAGCTTCATTATACTTCCCCCTTTTAATGTTGACCATTTTACTAGTATTTACTTTTATATCTTATCAAAACACTCTGCTATTGTCAATAATCATAATACTATCCCAACGCCTTATTTTATCTTGCTCCAGTACATGTTTATACTTTCTTCATATTTATTTTTTTGAGGAAAATAATATTTAGAATTTTTTATTTTTTCAGGCATATATGATTGCCTTACATAATTATTTTCATAGTCATGAGGATATTTATATCCCGAAACGCCTAAATTTTCTGCTCCCGCATAGTGTGCATCCTTTAAGTGATTAGGAACATCTCCTATATTCTTGTTTTCTAAATCCTTCATAGCATTAGCTATAGCTAAATATGCACTATTAGATTTAGGTAATGTTGCTAAATATATAACAAGTTCTGCTAGTATTATCTGTGCTTCTGGAAATCCTACCTTTAAAGCTAATTCTATACCTGAATTTACTACACTTAGTGCATTAGGATGTGAAAGCCCTATATCTTCTGCAACTATTACAGATATTCTTCTTATTATTGCTGTTAAATTTCCTGATTTAATAAGTCTTGCTAAATAATGTATAGCTGCATCAGGATCACTACCTCTTATGCTCTTTTGTAATGCACTTAATAAATTATAATACTCATCACCGCTTGCATCCGCTCTCATATGTGATTGATTTAAGCTTTCTATATATTCTACAGATACTTCTTTTATATGTTTAAGTTGAGAATTTATAGTTAGTTCTAATATATTATAAGCTTTTCTATAATCCCCTTGAGAAATTTCACCAATATATTTCAAAGCTTCTAAAGAATACTCTACATGAATACCTTCATTTATTAACTTTTTTATTGCTTTCTCCAATCCTATAGTTATATCATTTATATTTAATGCTTCAAACTTAAATATATTGCATCTACTTAATATTGCCTTATGAATTGCAAAATAAGGATTTTCTGTGGTACTAGCTATTAATGTAACTCTTCCATTTTCAATAAACTCTAAAAGTGCCTGCTGTTGCTTTTTACTAAAATGCTGTAATTCATCAATATATATAACTACTCCATTATAGTTAAGTAAACTATCTAAACTCTCAGTAATTTCTTGTATATCTTTTACAGAAGCTGTAGTAGCATTTAATTTATAAAATTTTCTATCAACATAGTTTGCCATTATATTTGCTAAAGTTGTTTTTCCTGTTCCTGGTGGTCCATATAATATGCAATTAGGAATCATCTTATTTGTAATTAAGTTATATAACGGCTTTCCTTTAGCTAATATATCCTTTTGACCAACAAAATCTTCTAGTGTTTTTGGTCTCATTATTTCTGCTAATGGTTTCATTATTTTCACTCTTTCCTTTTGTTATTTTTACTTAAATCCATCATTTAATTCTTTAGCCTTTTCAAGATCTTCATATTCAGTAAATCCTTCTATATAAAATTCTCCATCCTTTTCTTTTACAACTACTTCAACTGGAACATCTTCACCTACTGCTTCATCACTTGCCTTTTCATCTCCATGCTTTTCTAATGCTTTTGCTACCATATCAAGAGTCATATAAACTTTATACTTTCCATTTTCCTCTTTAATACTTACTATATTACTTTCATATTTTTCAAGATTTAATTCACCTATATATAATGAATAAAACTCTACATAATTACAAATATAAAACTTCTCCTCACTTATATGTTTCTTCATAGTATCATCATATCCATCTTTATATGATAAAACTAAATCAATTGTTTCTTTTATCTTTTTTTCATCTTGTCTACTTACATCCTTTGAACATCCAAACATAAGTATTTGTGCAAATAATAATAGAGTTATTATTAATATTTTCTTTTTCATATATTTCCTCCATGCTATAATATAATCTTTGTAACATCTTAACAAATTCTCTCTATAAATAATATCACAATTTCTTCTCATATATGAGTAATATGTAAATAAAAATAGAGGTTACATAAAGTAACCTCTATTTTTATTCTAAAACACTATTTTTTCTTTGTTTCCTTTTTAACTTCTTTAGTCTTTGGACCTTCATAAGCTGTAATATACATTTCTTTTAATTCACTCATTAGTGGGTATCTTGGGTTAGCACCTGTACATTGATCATCAAATGCTTGCTCAACCATTTCATCTAAAGTTTCATAGAACTTAGTTTCAGATACTCCTGCTTCCTTTATAGTTTTTGGCATATTAACTTTAGCTTGTAATTTTTCTATAGCCTTTATTAATAATTCAACTTTTTCTACTTCGCTATTTCCACCTAATCCAAGATGATCTGCTATTCTAGCATATCTCCATGCTGCATTTGGATACTTATATTGAGCAAAAGCTGCTTGTTTAGTTGGAGCATCAGTAGCATTGAATCTTATAACTTCATTCATTAATAATGAGTTAGCCATACCATGTGGTAAGTGATGGAATGCACCTAATTTATGAGCCATTGAGTGTGTAATTCCTAGGAATGCATTTGAGAATGCCATTCCAGCCATACATGACGCATGTGCCATTTTTTCTCTTGCTTTAACGTTAGTTGTTCCTTCATTATAAGCATCTGGTAAATATTTAAATACTAATCTTATTGCTTCTAAAGCTAGACCATTAGTATATTCTGAAGCCATTATTGATACATATGCTTCTATTGAATGAACTAATACGTCTATACCAGCACAAGCTGTTAATCCTTTAGGTGAAGTCATCATAAGTTCAGCATCAACTATTGCCATATCTGGAGTTAGTTCATAATCTGCAAGTGGATATTTAACTCCTGTATTTTCATCAGTAATAACAGCAAATGGAGTAACTTCTGAACCTGTTCCTGCTGAAGTAGCTATTGATACCATCATAGCCTTTTCACCCATAGTTGGGAATTTATAAACTCTCTTTCTTATATCCATAAATCTCATTGCTAAGTCTTCAAATCTAACTTCTGGATGTTCATACATTACCCACATAATCTTAGCGGCATCCATTGCTGATCCACCACCAAGTGCAATTATAACGTCTGGATTAAAATCTAGCATTTCTTTAGCACCAGCTTTTGCACATCTAAGCGTTGGATCTGGTTCAACATCTGAGAATATTTTAAATTGTATTCCATTTCTTTCTAAAACATCAGTAACTTTATTTGTATATCCCATTTCAAATAATACCTTATCAGTTACTATAAGTGCCTTCTTCTTACCCATGTCTCTTAACTCTTCTAAAGCTACTGGTAAACAACCATATTTGAAGTAAACTTTTTCTGGAACTCTAAACCAAAGCATATTTTCTCTCCTTTCAGCTATGCTCTTAACGTTAATTAAGTGCTTTGGACCAACGTTTTCTGAAACTGAGTTTCCTCCCCATGATCCACATCCAAGAGTTAATGATGGAGCTAGTTTAAAGTTAAATATGTCTCCAATAGCACCTTGAGATGCTGGCATATTTATTAATGTTCTAGCTGTTTTCATCTTTTCTCCAAATTGTAATATTCTGTCTCTTGACTTAAGTTGATCAGTGTAAAGTATTGAAGTATGACCCATACCACCTAATTCTATTAATCTATTAGCTTTTTCTAGAGCTTCTTCGTATGATTTTACTCTATACATTGCTAAAATTGGTGATAATTTTTCATGTGAGAATGGTTCTTCTAATTCTACAGATTCAACTTCTCCAACTAAAACTTTAGCTGTTGTTGGAACATTTACTCCTGCCATTTCAGCAATTTTATATGCAGATTGACCAACTATATTTGCATTTAATCCGCCTTTTTCATTTAATATAATTTTTCTAACTTTATCTACTTCTTCTCCCTTAAGAATATAAGCACCTCTATCGCTTAATTCATTCTTAACTTCATCATAAACTTGATCTAAAACAACTAAAGATTGTTCTGATGCACAAATAACTCCGTTATCAAATGTCTTTGAAAGCAATATTGAGTTTACAGCCATCTTTATATGAGCTGTTTCATCTATTATCGCTGGAGTATTACCTGCTCCAACACCTAAAGCTGGTCTTCCTGATGAATAAGCAGCTTTTACCATTGCTGGTCCACCTGTTGCAAGAATTATATCAGATTCTCTCATAACATTTTGTGATAATTCTACTGATGGCTCATCTATCCATCCTATGATTCCTTCTGGAGCACCAGCTTTAACTGCTGCTTCTAATACTATTCTAGCTGCTTCAATTGTAGCTTTTTTAGCTCTTGGGTGTGGTGATATAATTATTGCATTTCTAGTTTTTAATGCTATTAAAGTTTTAAATATAGCTGTTGAAGTTGGATTTGTTGTTGGAACTATAGCTGATATAACACCTATAGGTTCTGCAACCTTTGTTATACCAAAAGTTTTATCTTCTTCTAAAACTCCACAAGTTTTCATATCTTTATATTGATTATATATATATTCAGCTGCGAAATGATTCTTAATAACTTTATCTTCTACTATTCCCATTCCAGTTTCAGCAACTGCCATCTTTGCTAATTTAATTCTGTTATCATTTGCTGCCATAGCTGCTTGTCTAAAAATCTCATCTACTTGCTCTTGAGTATAAGTAGCAAATACCCTTTGCGCCTCTCTTAATTCTTTAATTCTTTGAGTTAATTCTTTTGCATTTGTTACAGCCATTTTTTTATTCCTCCTAAATATCTATAAGATAATTTTTACATTTAAAATTATTTTCTTTTTAGTCTTTTGTTTTTTCTTAACTTGATTACAATATTATTCTATTTCATTGTTATATTTTTGTCAATATATTTTGTTAAAAATTTATCATTTTTTTATTCTTTATATTTTTGTATTATTTTAATACAATTTATTTGATTTGTTTTTTCCCTTTTGCTACCTGTTTTATATTTAATTCTAATATTTTTTCTTTTATTCGACTTACCCTCCTTAATATTATCTGATTATCTATTAAATTCTGAATAATAATATAATTCAAAATGATTTTTTAGAAAAACAACTTAAAATTCATTTTATAACTCTCAGTATTTAATTGTTATATTTATAACAATTAATAATTAATTATAACAACTTTTAAAACTAGTATTTTTGAAATAAAAAAAATATTAGCTTTATTATAAAAACTAAAGCTAATATTAATTTTCCAAAAAAGCCTTTAAATATTCATATATAATATTTTTTTTGTTATATATAATTACTATATTACTATTTTAATAAATAAGCATTATTATTATTTTCTTACTTAAATTTTTATAAATTGTTTTATAAAAATAAAGGTAATATATTCATAAATATATTACCTTTATTTTTAATAATTATTCAGGAATGGCTCTATGACCTATTCCAATCACTACTTCGTCTAAATGTAAAAGTCCAACACTTAGAAAAATACATACCGTTAAGTGCTCTCCCCTTCTTGCAATCCCTACTTTTCCACCAACATTTTGTCCACTTGCTCTATTCCAAACCTGCATCAATGCATCTCTAGTTGCTCCTATTACTCCACCTTCATGTAAATGCTCTTCTCTTATTACTCCATTTCTCTTAGAAGCTACTAATGCTCTTTCTAATATTTTAGATGTTGAATCATTTATATTCCCACCTATATTTACAGCAGTTACTAACACACCTTTTTTCTTAAATTCAACCTTGAGTTCTTCCTCTTCCTCTCTAGATGAAATTGCCATCCTAGTTGCATACTTAGCAACTTCCAAACTAGTGTTTCCCATAATATCCTCCCATACTTCTTAATATACTAATAATATCATAAATCTTAGATTCATTATAGTAAATTTAATAAGATTACTTTATTATAGCATATGGGACTTTTTTATTTTATAGAATCATACTTAGCTTTAAAATATTCATTTAATTTATCTAAAGATCCTATTAATATGTCCTTTTCTTCTTCTGAAAGATCATCCATCATACTTCTTACCATTTCATTATGAAATCTTTCATGTAATCTATGTGCAATCTTCCCCTTCTTAGTTAATTCAACTAAAACTACTCTTCTATCTTCTTCTATTCTCTTTCTATCTACATATCCCTTTTTAATTAATCTATTTATTGATGTAGTTAACGTTCCAACAGTTATACCTAAGTCCTGTGCTACTTCACTCATCATTCTTTGTTCTTTTCTTCCTATTTTTTCTATAGTATGCATTTCTCTAACAGATAAGTCTGAAAAATACCCACTTTTCAATGTTTTTTCTTCAATTTGCAATATTTCATTAAATATTTTTACAAGCAATTCATTAACTATACTTTCACTTCTTTGCATAATAACTTTATCCCATCCTTTTTCTATAGTTCCTAATTTAAATAATAATCTAATAATCATCAAATTTCAATTGTATAATTAATATTTTTACATAAAGTATTTTGATTATCAAAATTATTTTTATTAGCTTAACATTTTTATATAAATTATATTTTCATTTTTTCTTAATCCTTCTATTAATTTATCTAATTTAACATACCCTGGCTTTATAACTGTATATATAGCATGAACTTCTTCTTGCTCATATTGAGTTTTTTCTTTTTCTAAAATGTATTCAATTATTTTCACCTTTAAATTTTCATTTTCAAACCATTTTTGTATTTCTATATTTAAATTTTCTTTTTTACGATATTTAATTTCAACCTTTTTAATTATATTTTTTGATATAAATTTATTTTCTATTCTTTTTAAAAAAACTAATGTTATTACTATTATAATAGCTCCAAATATACTTATATAATATTCTCCCATTCCTATAGATAATCCTAAGCAAGCAACCACCCACAAAGTTGCTGCTGTTGTTAGTCCTTTAATATTTCCTTTAGTGTGAATTATAGCTCCTGCCCCTATAAATCCTACTCCAGTAATTACTTGGGCTCCCAATCTTCCATAATCAATTTTTATAACTTCACTTAACTCTTTATTTACTTCAATCATAGCAATGGCTTTATTTCCAATATCAATTTGTAATAAAGATATTATTGTTGCTCCTAAGCAAACTAATATATGTGTTCTAAAACCTGCTGCCCTATGTTGCCTTTCCCTTTCATATCCAATTATACCTCCAACTATAACAGCAAGAACGAATCTAATTACTATTTCTCGAATGTTTAGTATCATCTTATCCTCCTTTAAAATTACTATATTGAAATAAAGGATTTATTCTTTATATTATGATTAAAAGTGAGATATATTGATTATATTTATAACAAACATATATTATTTTCTATAGTTATAATAAAAAACACTAGCACTTTAATATTATGCTAGCGTTTAGTTCTATATCTTAAACCTATCTATAGATTTTAAAACTTCAATACTTCTATATGCTAAATCCTGAGAATCTTCAGCTACATTTTCACTAAATTTATTTAAATCATTTGATGATGCTGTTATTTCTTCAGATGCACTTGATATGTCTTTTGATGCTTTTGCTACATTTATAATTTTTTCTAATATATTCTTCTTCTTTTCGTCTATTTCAGTAAATGAAGTGTTTATATTACTTATTCTAGGTGTTATGCTCTTAACTTCTTTTGCTATATCATTAAAGGAACTAATTGCATTGTTTATAGTACTTCTTTGTAATTGTAGCTTTTTATTAATTTCTACAGTATCTTCTGCTATTCCCTTTGTATTCTTAAATACATTATTTAATATATTATGAATATTATTTGATGCATTATTTGAATTTTCTGCAAGCTTCCTTATTTCATCAGCTACTACAGCAAACCCTTTTCCAGCTTGTCCAACTCTTGCAGCTTCAATAGCTGCATTTAAAGCTAATAAGTTTGTTTGCTCTGAAATATCATTTATTAAAATTAGTATTTCTTTTACTGTGCTTATATCATTAAGCATGTTATCCATATTATCACTAAACTTACTAAATCTATTATCAAAATCTTCAGCTGAAGCTATTAAAGTATTCATCTCACTACTATTCTTTACTGATTTCATTTCAATATCTTTTGCCATATCATCTATCTTTATAATATTCTTAGAAATTTCATCTACTTCTTCACTAAAGACATTTATTACATCTATTGTATTTTCTAATTCATCTTTTTGATTACCACTAAAGGCTGCAACTTCAAAAATAGAAGTAGATATATCACTTGCTAGTTTATTTAACTCTTTAGAAACAACAGCAAGAGAAGTTGATTTCTCAGTGACATCTTTTGAAGATATTTTTATTTTAGATATAATATCCTTTACTGAAATTCTAGTAGTTTCTATAGACTTACATATATCCCCTATTTCATCTTTCCTATTCAAATGATTTTCCTCAAAACTAACTGTTAAATCTCCATCAGAAATATGTATCATATTAGTTTTTATGTTTTCTAAGACTTTTGTTATTCCCCTAGTAATAATATATATTAATAAAATACTTAAAATTAATATTGAAGAAACTATTAAAAATGTAGTATTTTTAAATTCCTTTAATGATTTAAGCAAGTCATTGCTATCTACAGTTATTCCTATAGACCACCCAGTACTTGCTATAGGTGAATAAGCAATATAAGATTTATTACCGTTTAGATTATACTCTGAAGAACCACTTTTTCCAGAAATCATGTCTTTTTGTACATTTATAACATCCTTATAGTTCTCATCACTTCCATACTGATTAATTAAATTGCTTTTTTCCATAACAAAATAAAAATCATCATGAGCTATAACTGTTCCTTCAGAATTCAAAATAAAAGCTGATCCAGTATCTAAAAATTCAATATCATTTGATAACTTACTAAAATCTTCTGCTGATTTTAATCCTATTATAGCTCCAATTATTTTATTATCCATCTTTAGTGGTACAGTATATGCAGTAACCCTACTTTTATCAATGGTTGATATAAATGGATCTGATATAACCTCACTACCCTTTATTGTCTTCTCAAAATAATCCTTATCTTTTATTTGCTCCATTCCATCCTTATAATAAACGACTCCATCCACCCCACATATTCCTATATTGTCAAAGTTCCCCTTTTCAAGCTCTTTTTTCAATATATCTCTTTTTTCTTTAATTGATATTTCATCACTTGAAAGTCTTTTATCCATAGCTATTTCTTCTAAGTTTTTAATACTTCCTAAAAACTTATCATTAATTCTCATGGATGCTTGTTTTGACATTTCTTCCATTATAGTCAAACTATTTTTTATTAATGTACTTTTTGCTGTATAATATGATATAGTTGAATTGCTAATAGTTCCTATAGCTATTACTGGTATAAAAAATAGTAGCATCTTTACTAATAGCTTTTTAAAATTCATTATAATCCCACCCTATACTTTTTCGTTCGGTAACGTTTCCAAATCTTCTTATTATAAATTTATTTATTTGATATAAGATAAGTAAACATTTCCTTTTATATTTCAATTATATATCCTAAATTTATACAGACACAATTGTATACTTGCATAAGCATTTTGTAATATTTTGGTTTTTTATACAATTATTAAATTAATAAAGGGCTAGAAATTAGCCCCTTTTAAATTATTGCCATTGATAACAAAGTAATTGCTATCCCTATTATAATTGTTAAATAATAAAAGTTATATATATCTTCATTACTGTATATCTTAAGCTTTTCTACTTTTCCTTTTGGATATATTACTTGAATTTCATCGCCTCTTTCCAAATCAAACTTTTCATATAAATATGGAATAGCAACTTTTACTTTCTTATTATTATCCTCAATTTCTAAAATAGGATAGACATTTGCATTATAAACTGTATGATATTCAGCTCCCGGCATTAAATAAGTGTAGCTTTCAAAGCCTATTACTTTAGCTTTTTTTATTATAGCTTTTTTCTTTAGTTCTATGCTTCTTATTAAGTTAAAAGAAGTGTAAATAGTTAATATAATACCAATAATCGTAAATAAAACTCCCATTTTAAAATCCCCCCAACCTAATTTTATTTTCTTCATTAATATAGTATGCTATATCTCTTTAAAAGATATATGATATACCATCTTTCATACTTTTCCAGTTTTTTCTTTGTTTATATGCTATTTTCTTTCATAAGTTTTAATATTAATAATAATTTATTAGTTTTTTTAGGTATTTTATGAGATTTTTTAAATTTAACTTTTGTTTGTAATAGACATTTATTTCGTTTACTATTTTGCTATAATGAGCTATTATTTAATTATAGCTATTAATAGGGGGTCTATTAAATATATGAATTATACCAAAGTTAAATTTGAAATATATGTTCCTTTAGAATATGTAGACAAATTAAGAGAGGCAATAAATAGAACTGGTGCTTTAACTATAGGTAATTATGATAATTGTATGTCTATAAGCGAAGTTAATGGTTACTTTAGGCCTTTAAAAGGAGCGAATCCTCACCTTGGGAAAGAAGGTAACTTATCTATTGAAAAAGAGGCTAAAATAGAGTTTAGATGCGATAAAGATTTAGCCTTTGAAGTTATTAACGTTATAAAAAACCTTCATCCATATGAAGAACCTGTTTATAACATATTTCCTGTAATAAATTAATTTATAAAAATAATTATGGCGACTTTATTTTAAAGTCGCCATTACCGTTTTAATAACTATGTAATAAAACTTATATTTATAGTAGCATTTTAATGACCATAGAATAATTTATTATTAACATTAATATTTGAGGTATAAAATAATGAAAATCATTATAATAGGTGGTGGTTTTGCTGGTTGCCAAGCCGCCATACAAGCAAGAAAAATGGGTGCAGAAGTTCATATAATTGAAAGAACTGATATGCTTTTAGGTGTTGGTAATGTAGGCGGTATAATGAGAAATAATGGTAGATTTACAGCTGCAGAAGAACTATTATTTTTAGGTGCTAATGAACTAATAGACATTATGGATTCTCTTGCTCTTCATCAAAATATAGAGTTTTCTGGTCATAAACATGCTAATTTAACTGACATAGCTAAAGCAGAACCAGAAATAAGAAGATACATTTTATCTTTGGGAATTAATATTCATTTTAAGAGTAGAGCAATTAACGTTTCTTTAGAAAACAATTCTATAACTAGAATCAAATTAGCTGATGGATCTTTTATAGATGGTGATGTATTTATTGAAACAACAGGTTCTACTGGATCTATGACAAATTGTAATAGATACGGTAATGGTTGCTCTATGTGTATACTTAGATGCCCATCTTTTGGTAGCAGAGAAAGTTTAAGTGCCAAAGCCGGAATAAGGGATATTATAGGGGAAAGATCAAATGGAACCCCTGGCGCAATGAGTGGATCCTGTGAACTTCCCCGTGAATCATTCTCTGAAGATATTATAGAAAAACTTGATAAATATGGAGTTGTTACTTTACCAGTTCCTAAAGAAGATGTAAATTTAGATAAGCTAAGCCAAAAGGTCTGTCAACAATATGCTTTGAAAGAATTTGCTGAAAATGTTATTTTATTAGATACTGGACATATTAAACTTATGACTTCTTATTATCCTTTAGATAAACTTAGAAAAATACCTGGACTTGAAAATGCAAGATATATCGATCCATTATCTGGTGGTAATTCAAACTCAATTAGATATTTAGCTTCAAGTCCTAGAGATAATTCTATGAAAATACTTGGATTAAATAATATGTTCTGTGCTGGTGAAAAATCTGGATTTTTTGTAGGCCATACAGAAGTTATGGCTACAGGTGCACTAGCAGGATATAATGCTGTTAAATATGCATTAAATGAGCCATTATTAATTCTACCTAGAAATTTAGCAATAGGAGATATAATTGCTTTTGCAAACGATGCTTTAGATATGGAAAATGGTAAAAGCTTAAGACATACATTTTCTGGTGGAAAATACTTTGAAAGAATGAAGAAACTTAATTTATATACAACAGATAAAAATCTTATTTATGAAAGAGTTAAATCTTTATCATTATTAAATATATTTAATAAGTAAGATAAGTAAGAGATAAAAGCTTTAATTTATAATAAAGCTTTTATCTCTTTTTATTCCTTAGATAATATTATGTTAATCTAATTATATTAAATCTTCCCATTATTATTAATAATAGTGCTGTTTAATAATTTCACTAAAATACCATTAAAATATCTCCATTTATGCCCATTATTGAACTATTATCAGTAACACCAGTAATTGTTTTTTCAAAAAATAATACCAATGCTAAATATGCTACAATTAATATTATAGTAAAGCTCAGACTGTTGCTTCTATAATTACTATATTAGCTCGTACTGATGTCCCTGAATAATTAACAGTTTCACCTGTTCTATTTAACTAACCTTAGTACAGAATTATTATTTAAAACTGTTATAAGCCCACTTCCATTTATTTATCCTGTTGTATTAGGAGATAGAGTAGCCCCTACTATATTATTATTTAATTCTAGATCAAAATCTATAAAAGTCGATGCTTCCTGTACCATCAGTACTTACCCACCAAGTACATAATAATTACCTGTCGCACTAATTGTGAACTCACCAGTTGCCCTACTATAACTAATATTTTGACTTTGATTATTAATTATATTATTAAATATTACATTGGCTTCATTCAATATTTCTCTTAAAATACTACCTATAAGCTCTGCACTTACCCCTCTTACTTGCACTGTTGCTCCTTGTGGTACCACTGGTTCCATTAGCCCTATTGCTCCAATATAATAACATTTATTACATCTACAATTTGGTTTACATTTATTATTATAACATCCATATCTACGTTCAAGTTCTTCTAAATACTCATCCATATTAATATTGAATTCTTTCCCCTAGTATCCTACAAATTTCTTATCTATAATGCATAATATTCTAATAATTATGAAATGTTCTTTATTTATAAATAAAACATAAATAAATTTAAATAAGTATATTTTTATAACAAATTTAATATTGATTCATGTTCATTGTTTTAATATTAGCTTAATAATATAAAAAGAGTGGCTTCTTAACGAATCCACTCTTCATAACATATATTTTTTTATTAATCTTAATTTAAGAATATGTTTTTTATAGCACCTGTTGGGCATTTTTTAGTACACAATTGACAATTTACGCACTTATCATAATCAACCTTTGCTAAATTATTAGTTACATGAACAGCATCCTTAGGACAGTTTCTTTCACATAATTTACAGCCTATACATGCAGCTGAACAATTTTCTTTAACATGTCTTCCTATTTCTATATTGTTACATTCTACTCTTACTTTCTTTGAAACAGGAACTGATTCAATAAGTCCTTTAGGACATATATTTATACAAGCTCCACAGTTTGTACATTTATCCACATTAACTTTAGCAATTCCATTTACTATATCTAATGCTCCAAATTCACAAACGCTAACGCAACTTCCAAGCCCTAAACAGCCATATGAACATGATTTTGATCCACCATCAATCATTAATGATGCTGTAAGGCAATCACTTACACCTTCTAACTCATATTTTGACTTAGCTGAATCACAATTTCCATTACATTTTACAAAGGCAGTCATCTTTTCATTTGCATCTACCTTAATTCCTAATATACTACCAATATCTTCTGCAGTTTTTGCTCCACCTACAGAACATAAATTTGGTTTTGCTCCAGCTGTCACAACAGCTTCTGCATAAGCATCACATCCAGCAAAACCGCATCCCCCACAGTTTGCTCCTGGTAAACACTCTCTTAACATAGGTATCTTAGGATCAACTTTAACTTCAAAAGCCTTTGATGCAAAGCCTAAAAGTACTCCAAAAATTAATCCTAGAATTCCTAAGCTTAACGCTGCAAATAAAATATTCATTTTAAATCTCCTCCTAGTGAATTAATCCTTGGAATCCTAAAAAGGCAATTGACATTAATGCTGCTGTGAATAATGTTATTGGCAACCCTCTTAGAACAACTGGTATATTTTCATTATTATCTATTCTCTCTCTTATGAAAGCTAATAGTACTATTGATAGCATATATCCTGATGCCGCACCTAATCCATTTACTATAGCTTCTATAAAGTTATATCCTTCTTGAATATTTAATGTAGCCATACCTAAAACTGCACAGTTTGTTGTTATAAGCGGTAAATATATCCCTAATGCTTTATGAAGAGCTGGAGATAATTTTTTCATTGCCATTTCAACAAATTGAACTAAAGCTGCAATTACTAATACATTAGCTATTGTTTTTAAATATTCTAATTCTAACGGAACTAATATTCCATTATATACAAGCCATGACATTATTGAAGCTAACGTCATAACAAATGTTACTGCAAGTCCCATACCTACTGCAGCATCTTTTTTCTTTGAAACTCCAAGGAATGAACATATCCCTAGGAATTTTGAAAGTACAAAGTTATTTACAAGCATTGCTGCTATGAAAATCATAAATAATTCCATTTGTTACACCCCTCTTAGTTTTTCTTATTTTCTTTTATTTCTATTCCACTATTACTGCTACCACAGCTTCCTGTTCCACATCCTGAACAACTTCCACAACTATGTTCTAGCGTTTTAACTGCTTCACCAGTTTTTGCTGCTTTTCTTATGTTATAAGCATTTAAGGCTACCATAAGTCCACCTAAAGTAAAGAATGCACCAGGTGCTAATATCATTATAGAAGCTGGTTTAATGCTTTCAGGTATTATTTGTATCCCTAAAATTTGCCCTGCTCCTAATATTTCTCTAAATGTTCCTATTAAGAATAGTGCAATAGTAAATCCAAGTCCCATTCCAATTGCATCAAATATAGATGGTAAAATTGGGTTTTTTGAAGCATAAGCTTCTGCTCTACCTAATATTATACAGTTAACAACTATTAATGGTATAAAGATTCCTAAAGATGAATATAAGCTTGGAATATATCCTTGCATTAACATATCAACTACTGTAACAAATGATGCAATAACTACTATATATGCTGGTATTCTAATCTTATCTGGAACTAATTTTCTTATTGCTGAAATCATCATATTAGAAAATATTAAAACTACAGTTGAAGCTAGTCCCATACCTAATGCATTTTTAGCGCTTGTTGTAACTGCTAAAGTAGGACACATAGCTAAAACTTGAACAAAAATCGGATTTTCAGTAATTATCCCATTTTTTAATCTTTCAATTAACTTATTCATTGTCTTCCTCCTAATTTATTATTAATTTGCACTAGCTCCTGTATCTGCATCAGTATCTTCTTGTGGCGCTACTTCTTCTCCCTTTATATTTTCTAAGTAGAAAGTTATAGCTTCATTTACCGCGCTAACAGATGCTTTACTTGAAGTTGTAGCTCCTGATATAGCTTCTACTTCATTATCCTTATTAGGAGTTACTTTAACTACCTCTAAATATTCTGTTGCAGGCTTATCCTTAAATCTAGAAGTAAACTTCTCTTCTGCAATTTTAGCCCCAAGACCTGGTGTTTCACTATGTGCTAATACCTTTATTCCTGAAACCTTATCATCTTTTGATATTCCTACTACAAAGTCTACTGCTCCATGGAATCCCTTACTAGTAACCTTTAAAACATATCCTATTACGTCATTTCCACTCACAGCTTCATATATTTCCTTTACATTTCCTTCAGCATCAAGCTCCATATCCATATCTTGAATCCCTTGTGCTTCAGGCATTATATAACTTAAATCTTCTTTACTTACTTTTGAGTTTTCTATAATTGCTTCTTTAGTTAAATCATTTGCGAACCCAAGTACAATCCCTGCAATCATAGTTATTATTAGAAGGATTCCTCCTAGCTTAAAATTCTCTTTCATAACTTTATTAAGCCTCCTTCTTAATTTTTATTTTTTTAGTTGTAAAATACTCTATAAGAGGAGTAAATAAATTAGAAATTATTATTGCATAATAAGGTCCTTCTGGATTAAATCCCTTAACAGCTATAATTGCTGCACAAACCCCTGCTATTATCCCGAATATGTATTGTCCTATCTTTGTCATTGGTGTTGTTCCATAATCTGTAGTCATAAATATAGCTGATACAAAGAATGCTCCAGGAAGTAATAAATCTTTTTCAAAAATATTATACATAATCATTGCTGAAACTATAAACGCAATTGGCCCTCTTAGGCTAATTCTTCCTCTTAATACTAAGTATAATCCACCTATACATAGCGCTAATATAGAAACTTCCCCTATACTTCCATTCGCTTGTCCTATAATTTTATCAATTAATGGAACTACTACTTCTGCTGAACCAGACGCTGCTGATGTTGCATCTGTTGCTGGCTTTGCCATAACTCCAGCCCATGAAGCAATTAAAAATGCTTTTGTAGCTGCTGCTGGATTCATGAAGTTTTGACCAAGTCCACCAAAGAACTGTTTAACAACTATTGTTGCAAATATTGATCCTATGATCGGTATCCATAATGGAATATAAGTTGGCATAATAAGTGCTAAAATAATACCTAAAACTATTGGACTTAAATCAGTTAAAAAAGAAGTCTTCTTTACAAACTTATTCCAAAGTCCTTCTGCTATAATACTAGTTACAACAGTTGCAACTATTACTTTAACAGCATCAATCTTATAAAAATATACTCCTGCAAATACTGCTGGAATTAATGCTATAATAAAATCAAGCATTATCTTATTAATCCCAAGACCTTTTTTCACATGAGGTGCTGGTGATATTTTAAGATTTTTAATTTCCACTCTCTTCACTCCTATTCAGATTTTTATTACTATTTAAATGTTTTTGCAGTTTTAATAGTTTGTGCTATTTCTATATTAGAAGGACAAGCAAAACTACATAAGCCACAATCAATACATTTTTCTCCACCAAACTTTATAAACTCTTCTTTTTCTCCCATTTTATAAAGTTCAACTAACTTTATTGGATTTAACCCCTCTGGACAGACTCTTAAACATTTACCACATCTTATACAGCTATAACTTTCTTCAGATGGTGAATCTTTTTCTGTTAAGAATAAAATTCCTTTAGTTGTATCATCTACGACTGAATCTAAATTATATACAGGTGTTCCATTTAAACTACCACCATTGATAACTTTTTTAAGTTCCTGAGCATTACCATTCAAGCTTTCAAAAACTTCTTTATATGTTGTTCCTTTTTTTAGCGCAACAACTTTTCTACCATTTATGGCACTTCCATAAACAGCAGTTAATATTTCTGTATTTTTTCTATTTAAAGCTTGTCCTAATTGTATAATTTCAATAACATCATATATAACTACATTCTTTTCTTCGTTATATACCTTCGAAATTAATTTACTTTCATATAAATCTGTTATAGACGCTACTTTTATAACCTCTCCATATTCTTTTAGAGATTCTTGTAGATTTTTATCCTTTCCATCTACAGCAAATTTGATTTCTGAAATTGATTTGATTTTTTCTAATCCTTTTTTTAAATCTTCTTTTCTTTCTCTTACTATTGTTCCATATCCATTTAAATTAGGCTGAAAACTAAAAGCTTTTATTACCACTTTTTTACCTTTATTATTTTCATAAGGTAAAACTAAGCTTTCTTCGATTTCTTTAGCATTTAATTCTTTAGAATTTTCAATTGATAATTCTAATATGCTAGAATCATTTAATGTAAATAATTTATTAGAAACATTTACATTACTAAAAAGATTACTTAACACTATAAAAAACCTCCTACTTTTATTTAAAGTATTTACCGTTAAAATATACTATATAATCCGTATATTTTAACGGTTATACTCTCATCTTACCATAAATACTAGCTTCCCACAACTTTTGTAATTTATTTAACAAAGTTTTTAAAATAAATTTTAAAATTTTTATAATAAACATTATAAGCGCCAAAACTTTACCTAAAATTACTAACATTTTTCTATTTTTTTTTATCTTTTTGTTACTTTTTTAACAACTTCTTTCAAATTAAAAAGCAAGCTACTATAGCTTACTTTTTAAATAGTCATTATATTCATTTAAATTTCTCAATTTATCTAATTCTTTATCTTTTATCATATATTCAAAAAATAAATCATTTAGTTCTATACTTTTAATTAAATCATTAAAAGCTTTATGTAGTTCTCCTATATTAACATAAAAACAACTTCTATTATAATATAAAAAGCTCGAATCATTATTATTTTTGATTCCTTCTGTAATAACTTCTATCGCTTTATAAAAATCATTTTTTTCTCTATATAAAACTGCCAAGTTTAAATAACTATATGGATAATATAAGTTTTTTTCTATAGATTTTTTATAATATTCTTTTGCTTCCTCTTCTCTTCCTAAATCTTTAAGTAATACTCCCATATTAAATAAAACTCTAAAATTATTCGGTTCAATTTCTAAAGCGTTATTCATGTATTTTAAAGCTTTAAAATACTCTCCTAGTTCTTCATAAATACATCCTAAATTTGCATTTGCCCATAAATCATTTGGTACTAATTCTAAGGTCTTATTATAATATTTTATAGCATTTTCCTTATCACTTAATTCATCATATGCATTAGCTAAATAAAAATATGCTCTATCATAATTATTATCTAAATTAATAGCTGTTTTATAATATTCTATAGCATCTTCTAAAAATCCATCTTCATCATAAAGAACACCTAGTCCATAATATGCTCTTGCATCTTTTTCTTCTATTAAAATAGCTTCCCTATATTTTTCCTCTGATAAATCTTTATAACCTAATTTGTCATATAAAAGTGCTATATCTAATATAAGTTCTATATCTTTTCTTCCCTGCTCAAACCTATATGCTTTTTTATAAAACTTCAGTGCTTTTACATATTCTTTTTCTGTTACAAAATTTCTAGCAATATTAATATAATTGTCAAAAAGATATCTATTATCTTGCATCTTTTTACCTCATTTATATTTATTCAATAAAGTTTCTGATTCCTTTGCTTATTACATTAAAGAAAAATATTTCAATAAGAATTATAAATACTATAATAATTACTACACTCATTTCGAAAAATATAGATGCAGATGCTAGGAATATATATAATGAACCTTCTAACACTACAACTTCCCCAATCCATCTCGAAAAAGTTTTTATATCTTTTATATTTGAAACATTAAATTCATTATTTAAAATCGAAAAACTTTCAACTATAAATCCTAGTAAAAATAATTTTTTCTTTAATAACACAGTTATTCCAAGTATAAACTCTATAACTCCCCATCCTAATATTAAATATTTAAAAATCATATTTAAACTCCCCTTTTATTTACCACAGCACTTTTTATATTTTTTATTACTTCCACATGGGCATGGATCATTTCTTCCTATTTTCTCTTCATTTACGATAGTTTTTTTCTTATTATCAATTTCCCCTTGCGTAAATCCCTTTAATGTCCATCTTTTAACCCCTAATGATAATTTCTTTAACTCTTCTTTAAGAATTTCATTTTCTTCTTCACTTTCTATTTCATAGGCTTCTAAGAAAGTATCTATTGCTTCATCTAATGGTGCTTCATTTTTTGTAGCTATAGAAAAACTATCTATTTCTTCTCTTAAGATATTTTTATCTATAACAAATAACTCATTTAATACTTTTTCAAGTTTATTTGCTTGCTTATTTTCTTCTATATAATCAGGTTTTGCAGCTTTTAATAAAGTTTTCCTATCAAACTTTGCAAAATTTATATCTGTATTCTTATTTCTTTCTTCAATTATAAAAAAAGGATCCTCAACATCTATATGGTAAACAAGATCTTCCTCTATTTGATAATCAAAGCCTACTTCTTCTCCAATTAAAAGTAACTTTTTGAATTTCTCATATTCAAAATCAAAGTTACATTCTTCTTTTAATATCTTACTTAATTCTTCAATTGTTAAAACTCCATAAAAATATATAAGTCCTGCAGAAAGTTTTATAATATCAGAATTATTATTTGCAATAGATTTTAAATTGTCATTTAACTTATCTTTTATTATATCACATAATTCTTTAGGTGTTATAACATATAACTTTCCCTGATCTATTCCAGTAAACATTATCCCTCTATTTCTAAAGTAATTTGCATTGATAAGCTCTGAACCAAAGTATTCTTTTTTACCATCTAATTTTACTATTTCTTCTAAGTATAAAAATGCATCTAAATCAAGTAATTCTAATACATAATCAATATTATTTATTATTCCATCTTTTACTTTATTTACTGCATCTGCTTTTTTTAATGAAGTAATCCCTCTTACAGAATAATTACTGGCAACCTTAACCAGTTCATCTTTTGTCATTCTATCTAAATGATACTCTAGGGTGTTATTTTCTTCTACATCCTTCCACAGCTTTTCAACTTTTCTTATATCCTTTTTTATTATATCTTCCTGTATTTTGCTTATATCCTTATCCATCTGTGTCACCTCTTATATTCATTTAAAAACAAATACCATTATATATGTTTTTCTTATTTGTGTACATAATAAGATTTTAAACTAATAAAACAGATGCTATAAATCATTAATAATTTATAGCATCTACTCTTACTTAGATATTAATTTATCTTTTCTATACTAAATTTATTATTTTTTATAACTACCTTACATCTTCCACCATTTGATAATTCTCCAAACAATAACTCATCTACTAACAATGTTTTTATCTCTGAATTAATAACCCTTAGAATTTCTCTTGCTCCAAATTCTCTAGATAATCCTTTTTCAGTTATAAAATCTATACATTCATCACTAAATTCCAAGTTAACATTTTTATTTGTAAGCTTTTCTTTAAATTTATTTAACTCTTTTTGTGCTATATCCTTAGCCATTTCTTTATTTATTTGATTAAATACTACAACCTTATCTAATCTATTTCTAAACTCAGGAGTAAACACTCTTTTAACTTCATCCCTTATTGCTTCCATTTTTATTGTGTCCCTAGCAAATCCAACAAGATTTTTACCAATATCTCTAGCACCAGCATTAGATGTCATTATTATTATTACATTTCTAAAATCCGCTTTTCGTCCTTTATTATCTGTAAGTGTTGCATAATCCATGACTTGAAGCAATACTCCTAAAATATCTGAATGAGCCTTTTCTATTTCATCCAGAAGTAAAACACAATTGGGTTTCTTCCTTATAGTATCTGTTAAAAGCCCTCCCTCTTCATATCCTACATATCCAGGAGGAGACCCTATAAGTTTTGATGCAGCATGCTTTTCTCCATATTCACTCATATCAAACCTTACTAAATCAACTCCTAACGTTTTAGCTAAAACTCTTGCAATTTCAGTTTTACCTACCCCTGTTGGCCCAACGAACAACATAGATGCAACTGGTTTATTATCATCATTTAATCCTGCTCTAGACATTTTTATGCATCTAGTAACTTCTTCTATTGCCTGGTTTTGACCAAAGATATTTTTCTTAAGTTCACTTTCTAGAATTTTAAGCGATTCTATTTCTGTATTTTCAATTGTTTGCTTAGGAATATGACAAATTTTAGATATTATTTCTTCAATTACTCCTTCATCTACTATTCCTTCTTTATAATTTTCTCTATTAATATCTACATATGCTCCAGCCTCATCTATTATATCAATTGCCTTATCTGGTAAAAACCTATCATTTATATACTTAGCACTTAAATCAACAGCCGCCTTTAAAGATTCATTTGTAAACTTTACTTTATGGTAGTCTTCAAAATTTTCTTTTATACCTTCTAGTATTTTAACAGTTTCTTTTATACTTGTTTCTTTTACTTCAATTACTTGAAATCTTCTTATAAGTGCTTTATCCTTTTCAAAGTATTTCTTATAATCATCAAAGGTAGTTGCTCCAATAAATCTTATTTTACCTTCTAGTAAATAACCTTTAATTAAACTTCCACCATCTAATGAACTTCCATTTAGCGCTCCTGCTCCAACTATATTATGAATTTCATCAATATAAACTATAGGTTTTTCATAAGTTTTTATTTCATCTAATATTTGCTTTATTCTTTCTTCAAAATCTCCCCTATACTTTGTCCCTGCAAGTATAGCACCTATATCCAATGAAAATATTTGTGCATTTTTAAGCTTATCTGGAACATTTCCTTCTTTTATCAATTTTGCAAGTCCTAATGTTATAGCAGTTTTCCCAACTCCTGGCTCTCCTATATGAACAGGATTATTTTTAGTTCTTCTACAAAGTATTTGTATTGTCCTATCTATTATATCTTTTCTACCTATTAAAGGATCACTTTCTTCTTGTGAAACTGAATCAATTAAATTTGTACAATAACTATTTATTATACTTTTATTTAACTTTTCATGAGTTTTTTCTGCTCTTATTATCCTTATAGCATCTTTAGATACATTTTCGTCTTCTGATTTATTATGTGAAAGTTCAAATAATAATTCTTGCTTATTTATTCCCTGCTTTTCTAGAAAGAATACTGCATAACTATCTTTAAGAGCATAAATAGCTGCAATTATGTGCTCTAATGCAACAATATTTCTCTCGCTAAAAGCTGCCTGCTGAGTTGCAACAATTAATATATTTCTTATACCAAAGCTTTCTTCCGGCTCTCCATCTTCTATTTTATCAACATACTCATCTATATAACTTGCTAAATCGCTTTTTAATTCTTCAACATCACCATTTAACTTTTTTATTACTTCAATAAAATACTCTTCTTCTAGCGCACTAAATAATAGATGCTCTGGTGTTACGTATTCATTTTTATTTTCTTTTGCATTATTATAAGATCTAAGCAAAATATCTCTAACTACTTTACTAATATCCATTTTACTCCTCCTCTACTGTAAGCTTAAATGGAAATCCTTCTTCCTTAGCAAGGGTCATTGCCTTAGTTGCTTTTGATATAGCTATATCATACGGATATATTCCAGCTACACCCTTACCATTTTTATGAACTTCCATCATTATTTTATTAGCTTCTTCTATACTTCTATTAAAAATATCACTTAAAATTGCAACTACAAATTCCATAGTTGTAAAATCATCATTATGCATAATAACAATAAACTTTTTAGGCTTTTTTATCTTTAAATCTATCTTTTCTAATATATTAGCATTAGTTTCCAAATTGATTCCTCCATAAATACAGTTATATCAAAAATCATATACTTTTTTTCTTATGATATTATTTTTTAGACCTATATACTATTATACAATAAATTAAGTTCTATTTTAATAGAATTGATTAATTAAGCACTAAACTTACTTATCATATGTATTATTTATATTATTGAAGTTCGAAAAATATAAATAATTACAAACCAGTAATTAATACATATTTAAACCATCATTTTGACTTTTTTTATTTTATATGTACCTAATATATTTATAAGCATATATTATAAAGAGGTGATAAATGTTGGAAGATCAAGTTTTAAATTTAGGAAATATAGCATCTAACATAAAAGACAATGGCGATCTCACATTACAAGAGACAAATGAAATGCTTAAACAATTGCCTAAAATATTAAATCAAATGAAGAATATTATCTTAAGCACTAGCCACAGCTTAGCCTTGCTTCAAACCGAAGTTCAAGTTATGAAATCTGACCAAGATAAATTTAAAAATGATATTACTCACGTATTAAATATAATATCTGAGAAATTTAATGTAATTGATAAAATCCAAGACGATTTGTCTGTGTTAGATCAAGTTCTAGGAAAAAGGATGACTGAACTTGAAGATGAGCTAGTGTTAACTCAACAAATGTCTACTAAAAGTTTAAATGAAGTTCTTAAATTTAAAGAACACTGGAAAATCTAGTAGGACTGTATCTTTATATACAGTCCTACTAGATTTATATAAAAAAAGGATAAGTGCTAATACACTTATCCTTAAAATATTTATTTAACTTCCATAGTTCCTGCTACTTTTGACTTCTCATCCATATGGAATGTATTTTTTGCTTCTTCATTTTTAAAGTAAACATTACCATCAATTGTTGCATCTTCTAATGTTACTCCATTAGCTTCCACATATACATCTCCTTTAACAACTCCACCTTCTATTTTTGCATTTTCATCTTTAATTGTTAATTTAGGTGTAGTTAAAGTATATGCTGCTTCTTTTACTTTATTTTCTCCATTTTTATATAATGCTAATACACGTGATGCCGGCACCATCTTACTTGAATTATCTTTATCAGCCTTTTCAAAACCTGTATCTAATACTACTTCTTTTGTAGTATTAACATCATTTTCTAATATGACGATCCAACTTTCTCCAAGTGCTCTAAATAAATTTGCTTCATCAGTAACTCGTGATGGAGATGTTACCATATCTGCTTTATTTTCGCCTGTACCACTATTATTAGTTGTACCACCATTGTTATCAGTTACGGGTGGTGTATTTTCGTTAGCATTATTGTTATTTTTATCGTTTTTACTACATCCCACTGATAATAATGCTACCATAGTTAAAGGAATTATTAATGATTTAAACTTCATATCAATTACCTCCTTAAGTTTTCTCAATAATAACTTTCCCTTATTTAAATAAATTATTTATATTATTAAATTCAATAATTATTAATTTAACCCTGTTAATAAATATAATAATAATAAAATACTTATTATTGCACAAATATTTGTAACGGCTTGTGATTTTCTTTTTTTAACGCTTTCATCATTTTTATCTTCTGTTGCATAAGTAAATAAATGTGTAAATTTATACAAAACTTCTCTCATAATACCAACTCCTAAAATTTATGCAAAAAGGATAGTAATAAAACTATCCCTTTTGCTTTTTATTTTATATTATTATTTATAGGGCGCTTGATTGATCACAAGCAAGCTCTGCTTGTTCATTTTCTAAATTTTTCTTATCAGCATAAGCAACGAATGGTAAGTAAATTAATACAGAAACTGCAATATTAATTAATGCTACAACCGCTCCTTGCCATTGACCAGTTGCTAAGAAAGCTGAGATTACCGGTGGACAAGTCCATGGAACTACTGCTGATGCTGGAGCAACGAATCCAATTACACTAAATACGTAAGCTATAACTGCTGAAACCATTGGAGCTAAAATAAATGGTATAATATATATTGGATTTAACACTATTGGTAAACCAAAGATAACTGGTTCATTTATATTAAAGAATGCTGGACCTGTTGCAACATTTCTAATTGATTTGTTTATTGCACTCTTCGATTTAATTATCATAGCTATCATTAATGCTGCTGTTAATCCTGAACCTCCAAGGTTAACATATGAATCTAAGAATTGGCTATTTATAATATTAATTCCTTCTGTATTACCAGCTGCTATAGCTGCCATATTTTCAGCTGTTAAAGCAAGGAATATAGAATTTATAACTGGTGCTAATATATTTGATCCATGTAATCCAAAGAACCATAAAAGTTGTTGTATTAATATTAATCCTAATAATACTGGTAAAGAATTTGCAAGGCCCATTAATGGCTTTGAAATTAAGTTATATACATGTAGATAAACTTCTGCATATCCAAATGCTTCACAAATAGCAAATACTATTCCTACTAAAGTTAAAGTTATCATAGTTGGTAATAAAGCTGAGAATGATCTTGATACTGCAGGTGGTACTCCATCTGGTAATTTAATAACTAATTTTTTATTTTGAGATAACTTGGCAAAAATTGTACCTGTAATTAAAGTAACAATTAATATAGTAATTAGCCCCGATGGTCCAAGCCATTTTGTAAATATACCTGGTTCCCATCCAAGTGTTCCTGCATCAAATCCACCCCAAGTAACTGGAGCTTTATAAGCAAACATATTTGTAAATACTAAACTTGATGCTAATGTAACTAATCCTGTTGCAAACCCATCAACATCATATGATTTACCTAATGCATATCCGATAGATATTGCAGCAAACAGTCCCATTAAGAACATTGATCCACCATATACATTCAGTGCAATTACATCTAACCAATGTAAAGGCTGTCCTTCTGCAAATAAATCTTTAACTGATTGAATCGGAAAATTGTGAATTAAAAGTCCGAAAGAACCAATAATCATAAGTGGCATTATTGTAGCAAAACCATCACGTATAGCTACTAAGTGTCTTTGAGCACCTATTTTAGATGCTATTGGAACCATATAACGTTCCATCCAGTTCATGAATTTTTCCATTTAAATTCCCCCTTAAAATTTTTGTTTATATTTACTGATCTCCTCTTAGAATATTTTTTAAACATAATTTCATTATATAGAGTAAATCAGTTAATAACATTATCTAAAATCCTTTACATTTAATTTTATTTGATATTGTTTTCTTGTCTATATACAAAGCAATTTGTGTGCCAAGTTTTTAAAATCCTTATTTTTCTTAAAAGCCTTGATATATCTAGCTTTCAAGCTCTACTTTTTTACACACTTATTTTTCTCAGTCTGTGTAATTCTATTACACAAATTTATAAAAAATTCATTTGTGTAATAATATGTTAATATTATTATTTTTTTTATTTTAATTTTAAATATTTATATAAAAAAAATTCTGGTTGCGCCAGAATTCTTTTTAATCACTAGAATAACCTTTTAATCTCTTAGTTTAAATGAGAATTTACTCCATGGCTTTATATAATCTAATAGGAAGATTTCATCTTCAACTATCTTTGCCACAACATTAGTTTTTCCTGTGTTTTTCATATTTTTTAAAGCTACTTGTAACTCTCCTGCATATCTAGTGTATAAATCCGTATCAATTAAAATGTCCCCTCTTTTTATATCTACCAAATTGTATGGTGGGAAGCTTTCTCCCTTGTATTTAACTCTACTTTGAGTGCTTCTTGCCATATATTCTGAAGAATCTCCTCTATTAAAATGGAATTCTTCTAAAACTATTTTTTTCTCTAAATCCCTTATACCCTCTACTAATTCAACATTAAATTCTAGCATTTCCTTATTTAATTCACTTAATGCTTTAAGCTCATCCTCGCATGCAAAAGCATTTGCTATTATTACATCGTCAATTAAGCCTATTGCAAATAAATGTTTAGCTTGTACCTCTATCGGTAAATCTCTATGCATTTCTAAAGTGCATAACCCTTCTGATACCGGCCAAGGTCCATGTTCTGCTGAAGGTGAATTCACAAAAGCAGCAGTTCTTATCCCTAACTCTTTAAATTGCTTACTTGAATTTATAAAATTTTCATAAGATAAACCTGTATAAATATGTGGATAGAAATTGTGACAACCATAAAGATTATTTAAATTTGCTTTATAAGAAAGTATGTTGTCAACATACTTTGTTCCATTACTAATATTTAATTCTATTTTTAACCCATACTCGTTAAATGTCATAACAGATTCTTCATATCCACTAAACCCCATGTCAAGCCTTATACCTGATAGCCCCATTTCTTTAAATACTCTTAAATCAAATATAGATGCCTTTAACTTATTAAATACAGTTGGATCTATATCTGCAATAACTTCCATATCATTTTCATTAGCTACACTTAATATATCTTTAAATTCATTTAAAACAACATCAATGTCTTTATCACTTGTTGATATTAAACATGTAAATATTCTCTTAAAGCCATATTTTGCTGCAAGTCTTATATAATCCTTTATTTCGTTAACTGAGGCATTGCTAGGATATATTGAAATTCCTAACTTATTCATTTTTATATTCCACCTTACTTAACTTTTCATGAAGATCTATAATTTCTTCTGCTAAATCCTTTACAACTATTGATGTCATTAAGTGATCTTGTGCATGTACTAATAATAGTGATACTTCACATTTATCTCCTGCTGCTTCTCCTTGAATTAAACTAGTTTGTGTTGCATGGGCATTACCTAGAGTTTCCTTTGATTTTTCTAGTAATTCTCTTGCTTCATCTATTTGTCCATTTTTCGCTAATTGCATTGCTTCCATTGCATAGCTTCTAGCTTCACCACTAAAGATTATTAGATCCATTATAATTTTTTCCATTGGTTACACCCCTTTTACGATTATTGCTACTTACTGCTCATTGATAGCGCTTGTTTTAAAACTTTTTCCCCATTCATTGTTCCATAATCTACTGTGTTGATTACCTCTACTGGAACTCCTATTGGTTCGAATTTAGCTTTCATTTTGCTTAATAAAAATCTAACTTGTGGTCCTAATAATAATACATCTATTTCATTTTCGTGTTTCTTTAATTCTGCTTCACCAACAGCATTTATTGTGCAATCGATTCCTTGAGCTTTAGCTGCTGCTTGCATCTTACTAACTAATAGAGATGTTGACATCCCTGCTGAACAAACAAGTAATATTCTTTTCATTTAAATTACCTCCTCATATATATAATTCCTTACACTATATCTAATAGCAATTTTAATGCCAAATTTAATCTCATAAAAATTCCACTTATTATCTATCTTGAAACCGCATATTTACTTACTTCCAAAATTACAAATAAAATTCTTCAGTGTGTAACAATTCATTACACACATAATAATAACAATATATATTCATCTTTGTTTTTACACAGATGTCTTATTATTAACTACCATTTTAACTATATGAGCCAATTCATTTTCTCCAATATTTACACTATAGTTCTCTTCAAGCAGTTTTAAACATTGTTTTATAAGTATAAACTCTCTATTGTTTGAATGCCTAAATTCATTTAACATTACGAAAGGTGTTTCTTTTCCGCCTTTATTTAGCTTATCTATTAAGAAACAAATATGAATTAATATACCTATCTTCACTTCATGTATTAATTTAATATTTAAATGTTCTTCTATATTAATCAAAGTTTTCCTTATATCTCTTATAAGCTTGTATGAATCAATATTATTTATTTGTTTCTCCATACTCTCTACTATCTTATAGTACTCTTCTTCTTGTGATATAAGCTTTTCTAAATCATCTATCCCTTCTCCGGATAAAATATCTGCTGCTGATATAAATGGTATATTAGGGACATAAGTATTCAAAACACCAACAATAGCAAGTATATTATATTTTTGACTTAGTGACTCTATATTGCTATAAAAATCATCTTTATCTAATATATTAAGCGCATGAATTTTAATATTAGTTTTGCTATTTATATTGTTTTCTATTATTTCTTTTAATCTTTGTGCTGAACCATCTCCAGTAAAGCACGAAGTAATTATTATACTTTCCTTTTGATCTATTTTTGATGCAGCACCTTGGATTCCATATCTCTTAATTTCAAGGCAAGATTCATATATCTCTTTTAAACCTCTTCCATTTAATGCTTTTCTTCCTGCTTCTATAACTAGCAAGGTTGTAACCATATCAATAGTTTTTACTTTAATATCAGTTCCATCTTTTATCATATCTCCAAAGTTAGTTAAAGAGCCCATATCTACTAAAAGAAAAACTCCCTTTCCAGTGTGAATTTCTTTTACCTTTTCCATAGCAATCTTATACATATCCTCAGCCTTCATACTTAAAGGCATATCTAAAGCTTGCACGTATTCTTCACCTATTAAAGAATTTGCAACTTCTACCATAGATGAAGCAGTAGAATGTCCATGCATTATAACTAGCACAGCTACCTTTTCATCTCTTGCTTTATCTTGTTCATATGGATTAGTTGCTAAAAACATTGTTATATATCCTATTTCATCTAATGGTACTTCTATATTAAATTTTTTATCTATAATGCTAGCAACTTCCATTGATACAATAAACTCCCTAGCATATTCCCCTCTAATAAAGTTTAATTTAGGATGAAATATTTTTATGCCTTGTCTTATTCTCTCTAAACTTCCTTGAATATGCAGAGCTAATCCAAAGTAAACTTTTTCATCATAGTCTCTATTTAACTTTTTAGACGCAAATAAAAGAATTTCTTCTACTAAATCTACTATCTCAACATCAACAACTTTTGATATTTCATCTTTTCTAAATTTTTCTGGTAAGTCTCTTATATATTTTCTAAAATATTTTTCTATATCTATATTTAAAATCTCATCAATTTCTTTTTCCTCTATTCCATCATTTTTTAACTCTTCTATTTTTTGTTCAATTCTATCATAAAACATAGCTCCTTCTTTAAATTCTTCTAAGTTTTGGCTATCTTCTATTAATGCAATTTTATCTCTATACGAAAATTTAAGAACATCTCCCATATTATTTAATATCTCATCAACTTCATCTCTATATTCTTGCAATTTCATAAGTCCCATTTTTACTCTTTGATGTAGATCTTCCTGATCAACTAATATATAGTCCTTATTTTTAGCTTTATATTTTAAAAATGCTCTTGCACAAGAAAGTTGAAGATCACTTTTTAATTGGCCTATATTATTAGGACAATCATATAATAAAAATGATATTAATGCATTTTTATTAAAATAAATACTCTTTGAAACTCTTTGAGATTCATTTTCTATAAATTCTCTAAGTAGATAATATCTTTCTTTTATATTTTTTTCCTTTAATGATGGTAAAGTTATAACCATAGGTATTCTTCTACTAAAAGTTTTAAGCAAAAATGATTGAGGGTCTTCTGTAGTTGCTGCAATAATTTGTGCTTCGACATGAACAAGCTTTTCAGTATCTCCTAATACCCTAAAATGTCCTTTATCTATATATGTAAATAACATTTCTTGACCTTGTGGAGATAGCCTATGAATTTCATCTAAAAACAATATCCCACCATGAGCCTTTTTTAGTAAGCCATCTCTATCAGAATCAGCTCCTGTATAAGCGCCCTTCTTTACTCCAAATATTTGAGCCATAACTAGTTGTGGGTTATCTGCATAATCTGCACAATTGAATCTAACAAAAGGAGCTTCTTCTACTATAACCTTTGACTCTATTGCAAAGTTATACATAGCTTCCGCAAACATAGATTTACCGACACCAGTTTCACCTAAAATTAAAGTGTGCAATCCTCTCGGAGGATATAATATTGCAGCTTTTGCTTGTTGAATTGGCATTTGTAAACTTAATTTAGCCCCAACTAATGTATCAAGAGTATTTCGCTTTATCTCTTTATAAGCTTTCTTAATTTCTTTTGACTTTTTTTCTTCATTCCTAGTTACACAGCTGTACTTAACTGGATGGCCTTCTACTTTGTTAACAACTCCATCTTTATAAAGCTGATTTAAATATCTACTTACATTAGCCCTGTCCAACTTCATAAAAATACTAAGTTCACTTGCTGTTATTCCTTCATCACTTTTTACTTCTAACTCTTTTAAAGCATTATAAATCTCATCTATTTTGCTCATATTTACCTCCCATCCCCTTTATGTAAACTTTTATATCTTATTAATTCTAACATATAATTATTTTTTTTACAGTAGCAAAATTTTTTAAAAAATAAAAAATAAAGCTTATCTTTAATTTCTATAAAGATAAGCTT
>NZ_JH815222.1:1090216-1119554 GCF_000158375.2 Clostridium sp. 7_2_43FAA | reverse complement strand
ACTTTATTTTTACTATTTTATAATTTATTTATAATGTTATTTATTTTTATGATAATTATATATATAAAACGGAACTCCAAGTAACATAAGTATAAATCCCCACATTACAATTTCGGCACCCGATCCATATATAGTCCATATTGTATATATGAATGCTAATAAAGGAACAAAAGATTTCTTAAAGAAAATTTTTAAAGTTATTTCTTTTTCTCCTTTAAACATAAGCATAATTTCTGCACATGCAGTTAAAAGATATACTGGTAAAAATGCTAATGTTGCAAGTATAGTTATAAAAGTAAATGCTGAAACCATACTTTTTTGATAATTCATTATTAATAATATATTTACAAGTATTGATCCTATTATCAAAGCATGTGAAGGCGTTGAGTATTTAGGATGTAACTTTCCAAACACTTTTGGGAAAACACCATCTTCTCCTGCTGCATATGCAACTCTTGCTGTGGATAATAACCAACCAATAGTTGTACCTAAAATACATATAACTACTGATATTGCTAAAGGCTTTCCTATGGCAGACCCTAAAATATTAGTTAGTATATCAGTGAGAGGTGCAGAGCTTGTTGCTAATTCTCCATTTGGCATTGCTCCCATACTAGCTACACTTATTAAAATATATATTATTGCTGAAATTATCATTCCATAAATGGTGCTCTTTCTTACATTCTTTTCTGGGTTACTAATTTCACCTGCAGTTACTGTTGCACTTTCTAATCCAACAAAAGCCCACAAAGTAGAAGTAGCAGCAAGAGGAATTGATTCAAGACCTTTTCCATCTGGCATCAATGGCAAGAAATTAGCACTATCAAAATTTAAAAAAGCTACTACTACAAATAATCCAAAGAATACAATTTTAAATACTGTTACAAATGATTGTATCTTTCCAGCTTTCTTAACTCCAACAATATTTATAATTGTAAATATCCATAATATTGAACTAGTATATATTATTGATACTAATGGATTATTAAGTGCTGGGATTATTGCTGCGCTATAGCTAGCTAATGCTACTATTATAGCTGCATTACCAATCCATGAACCATTCCAATATAACCAAGCACTTAAAAAACCTGCAAATTCTCCAAAAGCTTCTTTTGTATATTGATAAGCTCCACCTGTAGATGGGTATTTAGATCCTAAATTAGCAAATGATATAGCTATCAAAATTGATCCTATTGTAGTTATTATCCAAGCAATCATTGTTGCTAGTGGTCCAGATACATCTGCTAATGTTGCTGGTAACATAAATACACCTGAACCTATCATATTGCCACACACAAGCATAGTAGCCATAAATAAAGTAATTTCCTTTTTCATATGCTTCTTTTCCATATTTTTCTCCTAAAAAAATAAGCCCAAAGATTACTCTTTGGGCTTGTATTTATTGCAAACTTTAAACAAACACAAAGATAGCTCCCCACAAATTATTGTGACAGTTTTGTATATATTTTATACAAAACCAGCTTATAATCCTTAAGCAAAATTATAAACTTCGGCAATAATTCCTTTCATATTAAATCATCGTGCTTACCTCATCAATACTAATATTAATTATTGCAACCTCTATCTACACTATTAAATTTACTTCTTAATTTTATCAAAAATTCTACACATGTCAAGAAATTTCGACATTAACTAAATATCAGCTTTAAATTTTCTAAGTCTTAATGCATTTAATAACACTGATACAGAACTTAAACTCATGGCTCCAGCTGCTATCATAGGGTTTAGTAATGGTCCACCAAAAATATGAAGTATTCCCATAGCTACTGGTATTCCTAATACGTTATATGCAAATGCCCAGAATAAATTTTGTTTTATATTATTTATAGTTGCTTTACTTAATTGAATTGCTTTTATAACGTCTACTAAATCACTCTTCATTAATACAATATCCGCAGATTCTATAGCTACATCTGTTCCTGATCCTATTGCTATTCCTACATCAGCTTGAACTAGTGCTGGAGCATCATTTATTCCATCTCCAACCATTGCAACTTTTTTATTTTCACCTTGTAACTTTTTGACTTCATTTGCTTTATCTTCTGGCAAAACTTCTGCTAATACAATATCTATTCCTACCTCTTTTGCAATAGCCTTTGCAGTTTTTTCATTATCACCAGTTATCATAGCCACTTTTATTCCCATATTATGAAGTGCTTCAATAGCTTTTTTACTATTTTCTTTAACTGTATCTGCAACAGCTACAATTCCTTTTAATTCATTATCTATTGCTAAGAACATAGGAGTCTTTCCTTCTTCTGCTAGCTTATTAGATTTATCTTGTAAACCTCCTAATTCTATTCCTCTTTCTGTCATTAGCTTTTTATTTCCTAAAGCAATAATATTACCCTCTATTTTTACTTCTATTCCATGACCTGGTATAGCTTTAAAATCTTCTATCTTCTTTAAAGTAATATTTTTTTCTTCTGCTGCTCTTACTATTGCTTCTCCTAAGGGGTGCTCTGAACCTTTTTCTGCACTGGCTGCTAATGCCAATATATCTGTTTCACTTATATCTTTACTTATTATATTTGTTACCTTTGGCTTTCCTTCTGTTATAGTTCCAGTTTTATCAAAAACTATAGTTTCTATTTTATATGCAGTTTCTAATGCTTCTCCACCTTTTATAAGAACTCCATTTTCTGCACCCTTACCCGTTCCCACCATGATTGCTGTAGGTGTTGCTAACCCTAAAGCACATGGACATGCTATAACTAAAACTGCTATAAATATAGTTAAAGAAAATACTGCTGATTCACCTGATATATACCAAGCTAAGGCTGCTATAATAGCTAATCCTATTACAGTTGGTACAAAATAGGCAGATATTACGTCTGCTAGTTTTGCTATTGGTGCTTTTGTTCCTTGAGCATCTTCAACTAATTTAATTATTTGAGCAAGTGCTGTATCATCTCCTACTTTAGTAGCTTTATATTTTATAAATCCTGTTTTATTAATACTTGCTCCAATTACCTTACTTCCTATGCTCTTTTCAACCGGAATACTTTCTCCTGTAAGCATTGATTCATCTATTGATGTATTTCCTTCTATAACTTCTCCATCAACAGGTAGCTTCTCTCCTGGTTTTACAATTACAATATCAGAAACTTTTACTTCTTCAATGGGAATAGTAAGTTCTTTACCATCTCTAATAATATTTGCAGTCTTAGGCGCTAATCCCATAAGCTTTTTAATAGCTTCTGAAGTTTTTCCCTTTGATACTGCTTCTAGATATTTTCCTAAAGTTATTAATGCAAGTATTACGGCTGCTGACTCAAAGTATAAATGCATTGCATACTCATGGTCTCCAATATTTATTTTATATATAGCAAATAAACCATAAATTACTGCTGCCGATGTTCCTATAGCTATTAATGAATCCATATTCGGACTTAATTTAAATAAGTTCTTAAATCCTACTAAATAAAACTTATAACCTACTATCATAACTGGTAAAGTTAATACAAGTTGAATTATTGCAAAATTTAACGGATTCATCATAGGATCTATAATATCTGGTAAATGCATTCCTCCCATATGTCCCATTGATATTATTAATAAAGGAATCGTAAATACTATTGATAAGATAAATCTATACCAAAGCTTTTTATGCGCTGGAATCTTATCTGATGCACTATCTTTCTTTTCTTCTACTATTAATTTATATCCCGCTTTTTCTACTATATTTTTTAAATCATTAACAGATATTTTATTTTCATCAAAAGTTATATTTAATTTTTCTGTTGCAAAATTTACTGATGAATTTATAACTCCATCTGCCTTTTTAGTCACTCTTTCAACTCTATTTGCGCAAGCAGAACAAGTCATTCCCTCGACCTTAAAACTATAATTTTTAGTGTTCTTTTCAACTCCATAACCTGCTTTTTCAACAGCCTTCTCAATATCCAAGCTATTTACTTTCTCATTGTCATATTTAACACTCAAAGTTTCAGTAGCAAAGTTTACATTTGCCTTATCTACTCCTTCAAGTTTATTTATTACTCGCTCAACTCTGCTTGCACATGCTGTACATGTCATGCCTAATATCTTAACTTTTTCTTCTTTCATACTAATACCTCCTCCAACCACCCCCCAGGGGTGTGGTATATTTTTATTATACTATTTTTATATGCAATGTCAATAATAATTCTCATTCAAAATGCAAATTTATATTATTTTGTAAATAATCAAATATTAGCTATGTATCATACAGTAAAACACCAATACTTATTGCTTTAACTATTTATTACTAAAATAAAAAGACATACATATACCTTTTAGTATACATATGTCTATTATTTAACTTCCTGCACTTTCATATACGCTAATTCCTTTTAACCATATTTTATACGATGCCGTTATAGATAGCAGGCTTATAATGAAAGGTAAAAAAACTCCAGTTAATGAATTTCCTTTTCCTATAAAATATGCACCTGGATAATATCCTGTAAATGCAAATGGTATAAGAAAAGTTAATATAAATTTTATAGCACTTGGATAAATACTTATTGGATATTTTGCAAAAGTACTTATTTGATATGCCATAAACATATGCGATTGTGAAAATTTAACCCAAAAGGCTATGGATGCTGTTGCAAGTTTTATTGAAGTATATATTAAAGTTGCACAAATAGTCACAAATATAAATTCTAATATTTTTATTGGATTATAGGAAATATTTAAATTCACTGATGCTGTTATTAGCAAAATAAATCCTATTATAACTTCTCCCAAACCATCTGGTTGAAAGCTTTCTGATATAACTTGAAATAATGGATTTATTGGTCTTAATAAATATTTATCGAACTCTCCTTTAACTATTGTCTTCCAACTAAATATCCATAAGTAATCAGTAAATATATGATCTATTCCCCTAGGAATTTGAGCGAACCCATAAATAAATAAAATTTCATAAAAACTCCATCCATCTAAAGTTGGGATAACATTGAAGATTAATTTTATAAATACAATACCAGCTAGTTGAACTAAAACAAACCCAATTAACCCCAATATAAAATCAATCCTATATTCCATTAATGTTTTTATATATTGCTTAAAAAACTTTACGTATAATTTTATATATTTAGCCATTCTATCCTCCTAATATAGTTAATTCTTTTATTAAAGCCTTCCACATTTGCTTCCCAATAATCATAAGTATAATTACCCATGAAAATTGAATTGTTATTGCTTTAATAATTTCAATATTAGTTAGTTTTCCTAGATATATCATACTAGGTGTATAAATCATAGAACTAAAAGGAAGGAAATTAAAAATTTCTTGCATCAAGCTTGGGAAAAACACTATTGGTATTAAGGCTCCAGATAAAAGCTGTGAAATAGCATTCATAATTTGAGTTAATCCCCACATATTTGTTATTTTAAAAGATAATAATCCAAATATATAACTATAATAAAAATTAATAAGAAATCCCGCAAAAATACTAATAAAATATAAAATTATATTATCTATAGAAAATTCCCCACTATAATTAACTTTTAATATAGTAACCACTACAAAACCTATAAAAAATACAACTATAAAGTTATACGCTAAATTCCCTAATGATTCAAAAAACATTCTTTTTTGGTAGTTTATTGGTCTAATTAAATTTATAGCTATTGAACCCTCCCTAACTTCTCTACTTATTATATAAGCTATATCAGCATTTACAATTACAGATGTTATAAATGATATAAGCACATAAACTATCATTTCATTTAGGTTAAATCCTTTTATAATCATACTATTAGAGCTTCTATATATAGCCTTCCATAAATAAAACGTTACAAATAATAGCATTAAATCTCCTAAAAAGAATAGTATAGCATTTGCTCTATATGAAAGATTTTTCTGAAATGTATTTTTTGTAAAGGTTAAATATGATTTTATGTCAAAAAAAGACTTCAATATTTACACCTCTTTTCTATATATCTTCTTTATAATCTCTTCAATGCTTGTCTCAATAATTGAGAAGTCCAAGATATCAAATTTAGATATTATTTTAGATATTATTTCTGCTTGGTTTGTAAAATTTCTATTAAATCTAACAATAATCTTATTTTCCAAGACCTTCATTTCTAAATTTTCCTTACTAATATTCATTTCATTATTAATATCAAATTTTTCATTTCCTTTTAAACTTTTAACTTGAACTTCTATAGTTGTTATATATCCATAACTACCCTTAATATCTGATAAACTCCCATCATATATCTTAATTCCATTATCTATTATAATTATTCTATTGCATAATTCTTCTATATCATTTAAATCATGAGTAGTAAGAATAACTGTAGTTCCATATTTCTTATTTATTTCTTTTATTGCACTTCTAACTTTTTCTTTTACCACTACATCTAACCCTATTGTTGGCTCATCTAAATATATAATTTTAGGATTATGTAATAAAGCCGCTGCCAAATCAGCCCTCATTCTTTGACCAAGAGATAAAGTTCTTACCGGACTTAAGATAAACTCGTTTATTTCTAAAACTTCATTTAAGAATTCCATCCGTTCTTTATAATCTTTATCATTTACATCATAAATATCTTTTAATAAAGAAAAGGTTTCAGAAAGAGGCAAGTCCCACCACAATTGTGTCCTTTGTCCAAAAACAACGCCTATATCCTTAGCATTTTTTTCTCTATCTTCATATGGAATTAATCCATTTATCGAAATAGTACCCGATGACGGAGATAAAATCCCTGTCATCATTTTAATAGTAGTAGACTTACCTGCACCATTTGCCCCTATATATCCAACAATTTCTCCATCTTCTATTTCAAAGCTAATATTATCAACAGCTTTTTTAATTATATATTCCCTAGAAAAAAATGACTTTATTGCACCTTTAAATCCTGGATACTTTTTATTACTTTTAAACTCCTTACTTAAATTTTCGACTTTTATCATGAACTCACCTACCTTTGCACCAAACAAAATATTTCCAGTTTATTCTACTCTCTCTATACTATCCAGTCAACAAATGATATATATAACTTGTGCATATAATATTTTTTTGTTTTTTGATACAATTTTAATATAAATTCTCTGTACTATTAACTAGTATTTTTTATATAAATATTAAATATTTATCTATATATTTGAAAAAATATGTGATCCAACCTCAATATAAAAATATAATTATTTTGTACTTTTAAATAAACTCAACACTTTATTAAATGGTAAATAAAATTTCTACTATAAAACAAAAAGCCACCTATAAATAGGTGACTAATACATTTTTTACTTAACTGAATCTAGAACATCTTGTACAGCTTTCACATAAGTTCCAACTTTAATTGAAACTCCTGATACTGCATCTGTATTTCCAGCATCGTTAGTTAATTTTATTTTTGAAAGATCGAAATTATTTTCAACCATGAACTTTTCTAATAATTCCATTTGTTCATGCCAATGTTTAGCTTCGCCTTCCTTCATTACATATTTACCTTCTTCTGAAGCTTTTTTCTTCATAGATCCATCTTCTTGTTTAACATCTATATTTACTCCAACTGGTTTTCCATGATTAAATACAACTTTTGTAACTACCATATCTTTTTTCTCTCCAGTTGAATCATATGGAGTTTCAGCTATTTTAGCTCCAGTGAATCCCTCTTCTAACTCTTTACCTTCTTTAACTGCATCTACAACTTCTTTAACTGCATTTACATATGCACCAACCTTAATTGATACTCCTGATACTGCATCTGTATTTCCAGCATCATTAGTTAATTTTACTTTAGATACATCAACTTTGTTTTCGTTTAAGAAAGCTTCTAATAACTCGATTTGTTCTCCCCAGTTTTTAGCTTCGCCTTCCTTCATTACATAATTACCTTTTTTAGCTTCTTCTTTTTTCATTGTTCCATCTTCTTGACGAACATCTAGTGAAACCTTTACTGCTTCTCCATCCTTAAATTCAACTTCTGTTACTATAACATCACCTTTTGCACCAGTTTCATCATATAAAGTTTCATATTTCTTTGTTCCTGTGAATTTCTCACTTTGTTCTGTTGAACTTGAGCTACTATTATTTGAAGTTGAAGGCTCCTTGCTTCCACATCCAACTAATAATGCAGTTGATAATAAACATACAGCAATTAATTTCTTTGATATCATAAAATTTATCCCCCTAAAATGATATTTACAAGCTAATTCTATACTGACTTTGTTTTTTTTTCAACAATATTGTTAAATTATTATCCTATACTCATATGATAAATTCATTTATTTATATAACATAAATTAACGTTTTATTACATATTGTCATATTTCTTTACACATTCATTTTATATTTCGCTGCTTTATTAATGAAATAATATATTTCTCTTATTTAATTCTATTATTTATAATATTTACCTATTTTGCACAAACAGCTGAAAACGAACATCAAACTTCATTTTTAGTCACTTTTTTAACACATTATGTCTCTTATACTTTATATACACAACTTGGTATATTATTTAAATTTATTATGATAAAACTCTTCTATATTATTCCTTATAGCATAAATTGTAGCTTGAACTCTATCTTCTACTTCAATCTTCTTGAATATGCTTGTAATATAATTTTTCACTGTTTTTTCTGATAAAAATAATTTTTCTGCAATTTCCTTATTTTTTAATCCTTTTGAAATTTCATATAATATATTTAACTCTCTATTAGTTAATAATTTCAAAGACTCTATTTCTTTATTTTTGCAAGCAACATCACTTTTAATATCTAAAAATATTGCCTTTATTAAAGACTTGTCTATATATTTCTCGCCTAAATACACATTTCTAATCGCATTTACAATTTCACTTCCGGCTGATTCTTTTAATATATATGCATCTGCACCTATGTCTATAGATTCCATTATAGTCTTTTTATCATTTTCTACTGTTAGCATAACTACTTTAATATCAGGATATAATATCTTTAAAGTTTTTAAAGTTTCTATTCCATTTTTTCCAGGCATATTTATGTCCAAAAGTATAACATCTGGATTATAATTTTTCATATTATTGAGAAGCTCTTCTCCACTTCTAAACTGTCCACATATTATCAAATCTTCTTCAAAACTTATTATTCTATTTAATCCTTCTCTTATTAAAGCATGATCATCTACTACTATAGTTCTAATTTTATTATCAATCATTTCTTATTACCTTTCTATTTATTGGAAGCCTTATTTTATATATAGTTCCTTCCCCTTTTGAAGATTTTACTTCTATTTTTCCCCTTAATTGTTTTACTCTTTCAAATATCCCAATCAACCCATACCTATTTCCTTTTTGTTTAGTATTTATTAAAGTTTCTTGTACATTAAAACCTATTCCATCATCTTGAATATAAATATATATATAATCCTTAATGTAATTAATCTTTATATCAACATATTTTGCTTTAGAATGTTTTTTTATATTATTCAATATTTCCTGCATAATCCTGTATATAGCAATTTGCATTATTTTTTCTACTTCATAACTTGATTCATCAACAATCATATCTATTTTTACATCGTTTTCTACTGATATAATATTTATCATATCTTTTATTGCATCCATTAATCCAAGTTCTTCTAAGTGCAATGGTCTTAAATCATAAATTATGCCTCTTACTTCTTTTAATGCCATTCTTATATTTGATTTTAAATCATCTAATTCATTTATTCCTTTTTCAAGGTCTTTTTTTACTACTACTTTACAAAAATCCACCCGCATCATTGCATTTGCAATATATTGGGCTGGCCCATCATGTATTTCTCTTGCTATTCTTTGCCTTTCTAACTCTTGATTTTCCAATATCTTTATTCCAACTATCATTTGAGACTTCTCATCTTGGTCATTTATTATATCTAAAATATTACCTTCTAAATATCCTAATGCTATATTTATTTGGTTAACCGCTCCTTGAGCCTCTTCTATGTTTAAATTATAATTTTTTAGGGTTCTTTCTAAATTATCTCTTTTTAAAATTAATTCTTTTTCTTCATTTTGTTTTGTTATATATCTCACTCTTATATCTACCGCTTCTTCATATACCTCTTTAAACAAATCCGAATCCACCTGAGATAATTTTTTTGATTCTTCTACTAACTTATATCTCATTGCTTTATCAGCTTTTTCTAAATAATCTACCTCATTAATAACTTTAGAAAGTCTACTTTTAATATCATAAAGTTCTTTCTTTTTTATTTCTAATTCATCTCTCATAGCATCTGCTATATGAAAAATTTTAGTTTTTCCTACATTAATTTCTTCTATTACGCCATCAATAATTTCTTTTATATCCTCAGAAGAATATTTCTCATTTACCATTGTACCCCACCAACTTTTCCTTAGATAAAATTATAAACATACTTTTAAAATACCATAATTTTATTAATTAGTAAAATACTTATATAAAAAGCTACCCTAGATAAATTCCAGGGTAGCTTTTTATATAGCCCATTTTTTATTTTTAGTAAATGATACATTCATCCACTTTTTTAAATCAAAATGGTTTGTATTTTTATCTATTATTTCTCTTACTTTATCCATATCCTCTATAGACTTTATTTTTGAATCCTTAGATACTATAAAGTCAATTTCTATTCTAAGTTCTCTTCCTACTTTTGCTACTCTTGCTATAGATTCTTCCAAATTATATTCTTCTTCAATTTCTTTTACTAACAAATTTATATCATAATTGATTTGATCATCAGCTGTAGAGTTTGTTATTTCTTTGAAAGCTTCCATTATAGAAGTTATAGGCATTTTCAAGAATATTGTTGAGCTTAAGATAACCATTCCTGGATCAACATAACTTGCTAAGTTTTCTAATCCAATATATTTTAAAATAATTGAAATTAAAAATCCTACTAAAACTCCTACACTTAACATAGAATCCATAAGCCATTGACTACTTTCAACTTTAACTATCTCAGAATTAAGATTCTTTGATGCTCTTCTCATATATAAATAAACTGCAGTACATCCAACAGATGAAATTAATGCATATCCTAATGCAAAACCTGCCTCAACATCATTTCCTCCATTTAAAACTTGCTTTATTGAAGAAAGCATAGTTATTACACACATTATCAAAAGTACTAATGATTTAATAATAACTAGCATTGGTTCTAATGTTGCCTTTCCAAAAGGATAATTTTTAAAATCACTCTTATTAATAAAATTTGTAGTAATAATTGCAAACACTGCTAGTCCTAGACTTATAAATGAGTATAATCCATCAAAAGCTATCATTTCTGAATGTATAGCTCATCCCCATGCAATACCTAAGACAGCGAAGAACAATCCACCAATTGCTGAAAACTTAAGAATTTTGTTTTCCGCCTTCATAATATCACTCCTTCAACCTGAAATCTTCTAATATTATTTTATTCTTTTATATTGCATCTTTCAATTCATTAAAACGTTCTATATTTTTTATTAATATGACTATCTTTCATTTTTTACTTTCTAATAAAAAGCATAAAAGTACATCATATAGATTGTATCTATCCCTAAAACTAATTTACTTTATCTTAAATTTATTAATTTCAATATTTTTCTCACTAGCATTATTATTTAACTCTTCACCAACTTCTGCAACTCCTTGAGCCATAATACTTAATTCGCTTGAAAAAGTTTTTATTTCTTCTGAAGAACGTGATATTTCACCTAATAACACTCGTGATTTTTCTATTGAATCTATAATAGTATTTTTTTCAGATGATACTTTATCCATTTTATTATTTACATCTGTCATTTTAGGAACTATTTCAATTATTTTATCTACTATATCTTTAAATGATACTATTGAATTATCTATTACACCATATTGCTTTTCCAACTTGAAATTCATAACATTTGAAGTTTCTTTTACATCATTACCTTCTTTAATTACATCTGTTAATAGCTTATCAATATCAAGAGATGAACTTTTAACCTCTTCTGCAAGTTTTCTTATTTCATTTGCTACAACTGCAAATCCCTTTCCAGCTTCACCAACCCTTGCTGCTTCAATAGATGCATTTAATGCTAATAAATTAGTTTGATCTGCTATTGAATCTATGAAAATAGCTATATTCTTTATTTTTTCTAATGAATAATATAAATTTTTCAATTCATCATTCATATATAATGAAGAGTTTTGTATATCAATCTTTGAATTTTGTAGCATTATTAAATCTTCTTTATTCCTGCTTAATTGATTATTTACATTACTTAGCAAATAGTTAGTTTCATTAATTAATTCTTTAATTTCTTGAATTGACACTCCAAATCCATTAAGTAAATTGCTTATTTCTTTTGTATCTTCATTTTGAATATAAATATTTGAATCAACTTCTTGAATTGTAGCTGTCACTTCTTCTGAAGCCGCTGCCATTTCTTTGCTTGAGTTAGATAATTTTTCTATATTGATAGTTTCCTTATTTGATGAAATTATTATTTGATTTATCATTTTAGAAATTTTTTCTTGCAATACATTTATATAATCAGCTATTAACTTAATTTCGTCATTACTATTAACATCTACTACTTTAGTTAAATTACCTTCTGAAATTGTAACAAGTCCATCTATAACTTTTTTCACACCTCTATTAATACTCTTTGATAAGGCATATGATACTATACTGTACACAATAATTAAAATAATTGCTAATATACCTAGCTGAATAAGTATTACTTCTTTTACATTTATAATTTCTGTAATATCCTCTCTAACCTCTAATATAGCATCAATTCTTCCACTTACCCCTATAATTGGATAGTATGATTTTATTAAGGTATTCTTTTTCTCCTTAACTTCTGTAGATATAACCTCTCCAGCAAAAACTTTATGTAATTCATCATTTAATACTATTTTCTTACCAAAATTCAACAAATTACTTTCTGTGTCTACTATTATTTCAGCATTTTCATTATTAGTTTTAGTCAATATAGCCGCATATATAACATTTTCATTGCTTTTTGCATTTGATAAATCATTTTTTAATTTCTTATAATCATAACTTCCTGTTGTCTTATCTTGCATTATGGCACTTATATCTCCTGTAGATATACTTCCTTTAATATTCTTACCTCTAGCTAATACATCTTTTTCAATTGAGTTTAGCAATCTATTAAACATTAGTATATTAATGCTTAATAATATGATCATTGCTATTACTGTTACTGTTACTGTGATACTAAAAATCTTTTTTCCTATTGTACTTGCCCTTTTCTTTGACCTTTTCTTCGAACTCTTATTTTCTTTTACTTTCTTATGTTCCTTATTATTTTTTCTTAACCCTCTTTTTTTCATTATTTGCCCCCTAATTATTATTTAATATTTACTATGTTATAATTTTAATCACTTAGTAACTTTTTTGTAAATATACGTAATTTTGTAATAATTTTAAAATTTATACTACTATTAATAACTATTCTTTATTATTATTTTTTTATAAATCAATAGAATATAAACTTTATTTGCATAATATTATAAATCACTCAAGAATTCTATTAAGCCTAAAATAGCTTACGGCACTTTTTCAAAATTTTATCCTTACTATTTCATATTATTGAATATTAATTTACTTATATTTAATTTAATATTCGAGTAATTTAGTTAAATCTTTATTTGTATTATTAAATAATATAAAAAGTGTATATATTTAGTAATTTCTTCCACAAATTCTTGAAATTATTATCACTTCGAGGTAAACTATATATGTCATGAAAATGATAAAGTAAATATATAGAAAGTTGGTATTTATGAGCAATAATAATCTTAATACTGAAACATCCAAGGAAGTGGTACAAGCCGATAAAAAAAGTATAGTTTCTATTTTAAAATCATGGAAATTCATACTTTTAGTATTTTTAATTCTAATTTCTATTCTTGGTTATTGGCTTATCTCAAATACTAATTTAATAAATAACTATGCAGATAAAGTTTATCCTGGTGCTTATATACTAAATAAAGATTTAACAGGGTTAAATAATAATGATTTACACTCTACACTTATTTCTTTGGTTGAAGATATAAGTAACAAAAAAGTAAATGTTGAAGCAAAGGAACAAAATTTTGAGATTTCTTATAAGGATCTAGAAGCAACTATTAATTATGAAAAACTTGAAGATGAAATTTTAAGTTTTGGGAAAAATGAAGGTTTCTTTAAAAAAATAAACTTATTAAAGAAACCAGAAAATAGGGAATATGAATTTGAAGTTCTTTTTAATGATGAAAAATTAACTTCATTTGTATCTAGTATATCTACTGCAGTAGACGTTAGCCCTACAAATGCTTCTATAGATATCTCTGGAGGATCAATAAATATATCAAATGATTCCACTGGACTTAAATTAAATTCTACTGACTTAATAGATAAAATTAAATCTCAAATAAAAGACATGAAAGCTCCAAATGTAGTATCGGTAACTGGAAATGTTGATGTTGTTGAAGCTAATATTAAAGCTAGTGCTTTAATTAATGTAAATAATAAAATTTCATCTTTTTCAACAAGTTATCCAGCTGGCCCTAGTGGTACAAACCTTCAACTTGCTGCAAGAAATATTGATAATATTATAGTAATGCCAGGTGAAACTTTTTCTACTGAAAAAGCTATAGGTCCAACTACTATTGAAAATGGGTTCGTAGCCGCTAATACTTATGTTGATGGTCAAGTAGTTCCTGGTGTAGGTGGCGGTGTCTGTCAAGTTGCTTCAACTCTTTATAACACTATGTTAAGGGCTGGAATAATACCTAGTGAAAGACTTAACCATATGATGAAAGTTTCTTATGTTCCTATAGGACTTGATGCTACTTTAGCTGATAATCTTATTGACTTAAAGTTTGTTAATGATTTTGAATATCCAGTAGTAGTAAACACTTACGCTGGAAATGGAAATTTAACTATTGAATTTTGGTCAAATGAAACAGTAAAAGGTGGTATAACATATGAGCCAGTATCAGTACCTCTAGGCCCACTAAGTGCTGACGCTTATCTATATGGATATGATGCAAATGGTGAATTAGTTGTTAATCAATACCTAGATAGAAGTACCTATCAACCACTTCCAAACTAAAAAAAGCTGAGTTTTCTCAGCTTTTTTTAGTTTAATTTATAATTAATAATTTGTTATAAATCGAAATTTTTAATTTAATTGATGATTTTTAATTTTCTATGCTTGATCCTGCTAAATATCCAGTCGAAAATGCCATTTGAAGATTATATCCTCCTGTTTCCGCATCTATATCAATAACTTCTCCGGCAAAAAATAGATTTTTTATCTTTTTTGATTCCATAGTGGATGAATTTATTTCTTTAACGCTAACTCCTCCACTAGTAACCATTGCTGCTTTTATTGTAATAGTATCTTCTACAGTTAAAGGCATTTCTTTTATATATTCTATGAGCTTTAATTCGTCTTCTTTTTTCAATTCTGCAATCTTTACTTCACTTAAGCTTAAAATATTAAGTATTTCTTTTACAAAGTTTTGAGGTAAATAAGCTTTTAAATTGTTTAATAAACTTTTATTTGAATTAGATCTAATTATTTCAGATAACTCGTTCTTAGAAATTTCTGGTAAAAAATCTAATTTTATTTCTACTTCTTTTTCTTTTAAGATTTTATTTATGTAAGATGAGAATTTTAATACTCCAGGCCCTGATATCCCAAAATGAGTAAATATCATATCTCCTTGACGCTGAATCTTTTTCTTTTTTATAGTGGTGCTTATTATTACTTCTTTCATTGATATACCCTGAAGATTTTTAATAAATCCTTCTTTTGTCACAAGTGGAATTAATGCTGGATATAAAGTATTTATTGTATGCCCATGTTTTTGTAATATATCATACATGCTACCATCAGAACCTGTAGTAGGATAACTTTTTCCACCAGTAGTTACAATAACACTATCAGCATATATCTTTTTTCCATCTTCTGTTATGATACCTTTAATAATTTCATCTTCAATAATAAAATCATTTACCTTTGTATTATATAAAACTTTAACATCATTTTTCATAAGATCTCTCTTAAATATTTCTATAACTTCATCAGCTTTATCACTTTTTGTAAATACTTTTTGATCATATTCAACCTTATACTCTAAATTATTATTAGAAAAATATTCTAATAAAGTAGTATTTGAAAAAGTATAAAGTGCACTATATAAAAATTTCTTATTTGTCACTATTTTATCGAAAAATTCTTCTATATCCCTATTATTTGTTATATTACATCTTCCACCACCAGTAAGTTTTAGCTTCTTACCTATTTCACTGTTTCTTTCAATTAAAGTAACTTCATTGTTTTTTGAAGCCGATAATGATGCCATTATACCAGCAGGCCCAGCTCCAACAACTATAACTTTTGCCATAATTTATCTCCTTAAAATAATTTCATATAATCTTTGAAATATATTATATACTAAAAATAAAATAAAATCACTTAGAGTTAACCTAAATGATTTTATTTATATATTTATTCTCTTAATTTCTTTTTTGAAATATTAAATGAAACTTTCCATAATAAAATATCTAACACAAGTAATATTGCTCCATAAATATATATTCCTATACTAAAAAAGCTTGTTGCAAAATGTATTCCTATACCAATAAGTATAAACATAAATGATATCATGAATGAAACTATACTATCTCCAGTATTATTAGTGCCTTCAAATTTTTTTGAAAATGGATACACTTTAGAGCTAACTGAAAAATCAACCATAGTAATTAATATTAAAGCCAAAAAGGCTACTATAATATGTTTTATTACACTTGGAGAAAAAATTGCTATAAATATTATAGATATAATAATATATGGAGGTATTATAAGCTTAAATAAAGCTCCTTTTATAACCCCCTTATATATTGATGATATCTTTTTTATTGGTGCTACTTCATATATCCATGCTCCATTATATCTTTCTGAATATCTAAGCATTATAAGTATATTAGGAATCATTAAAGCAAAAGAATATATAGAAAGATAAAACTTTGAATTAATTAAACTATTTCTTATATCACTAATACCTTCTCCCTGAAGACCAATTGTCATAAATATAAATGGAAAAATTATTCCAAGAGCCATATTAGGATAAACTTTAAGTTTAAACTCTCTTTCTGAGTTAATAATTCCCAATGATAAATTATAAAATGCTCTTTCAACTTTATCTTTACATATTATTTTACCAATTCTAAGTAAAGTTTTACTTTTTTCATTAGACTTTTCATTATTATTATTTAATTTTTGTAAATACTTTTCAAATGTAGGCGTTAACTTTAAATAAGCTAATAATGCTATTATAGGTATCAATACTGCTAATACTGTCATAATTATTTTATAGGTAGTTATTCCCTCTCCAGCAACCATAGATAATGGAGCTGCAAACCATATAGGCGGTATTAATATATGCCAAATCTTTTCTGTATAAGTAATATTACCTACATCAATAAATTGAAAGATTCTTGGTATTATTTGATAAATTACTACCATGAATATACTTAATCCAATTTGAACAAAATTTATCATATCTTTTAACTTTTCACCATCAAAAATTTTAAGTACTAAAAGATAAGATAATGCAGTTATTATAATCATAAAAATATCTATAAGAATTATTTCAATTAAAAATATTAAAAAGTACCCTATTCCTTGTTTAAATGAAATTATAAGTGAAATTCCTGCTAATGCTAATGTTAAATAAATTATATAAATACAAATATGAGTAATTTTTGCAGCATTTATAGTTTTACTACTTACTCCTTTTGTTGCTAAAATATTTTTATCTCTGACATCTAATATCACATAAGAAAAATCAGAAATGAAAATTGTTAGTATCATAAACATAATTGCAGAAAAATAAGCTGCCATTTGATACATTAAGTTCATTTTAAATATAAGCATTAATCCAAAAAACAATCCTATAAAAGCGTATAGTATTAAGGCTTTATAAAATTCGTTTGATTCTCTATTTTTCTTTTTACTTTCATTATTAAAAACTGTGGCTTTTCTTCTTCCATCCATTGTAAGTTTAGCTTGAAGTATTATTCTAAAAATATCATAATCTACCCCAACTTTTTCATATAAACCTCTAAACTTATCTAAAAATCTTATAACTTTAAATTCCTTCATACTTCTTATACCTCTTTAACTACAGATATGAAGTTTTCAGCTAATTCTTTATATTGGTGGAATCCTGTGACCTCATTAAATATGCTTTCAAGTGAACTTTCCTTATAATTACTCTTTAGTTCTTCAAAATTACCATCTGCAACTATTTCACCATTATTTATCAATATTATTCTATCACTTATTTTTTCAACAACTTCCATTATATGAGATGAATAAAAAATTGTTTTTCCTTCTTTTGCAAGATAAGAAAGTATTTCTTTAATAATCATTACACTATTAGCATCTAATCCACTTAAAGGTTCATCTAAAAATAATATTTCAGGATCATGTATTAAACTTGATATCAATATTAACTTTTGCTTCATGCCTTTTGAATATGATGAAATCCTCTTTTCATAAACATCTGCTATTCCTAGTATGTCCATTAATTTTCTTGCTTTATCATCAGCTTTGTCATAATCTATATCATATAATTGGGCTATTAAAGTTAAATATTCTTTTCCTGTTAAGCTATCATATATTTCAGGTACCTCTGGAACATATCCTATTTTCTTTTTATAGCTTCCATCATCTTTAGAAATATCTTCTCCAAATATTCTTATTTCCCCAGTATATCCAGTAACTAGTCCCATAATTATCTTTACTGTAGTACTTTTCCCTGCGCCATTTGGTCCTATATATCCTATTATACTTCCCTTATTTATTTTAAGATTTATCCCTTTTAATACTTGTTTTTCTCCAAAACTCTTTTTTAAATCTATTATTTCTAATATTTGATTCGTTTCCATAAATATCATCTCCCAAAAATATTTTACAATAACTTTTATTGTTTGTAAAATATTTACTTAATATGAAGTTTTTATTTAATGTTATTGAATAAATTATAATTTAAAACAAAATTTCTTTTCATAGTTAATAAATCTTCCATATCATTCAAAAATTGTAGAAGTTGTGCTCTATTTTCAAATTCTTCCCTAGTTTTTGGCAAAGCCATTTTTTTAAAGTCATTTTTTAATACTTCTAGTTCTTCTAATAGCTCCTTACAATCATTTGTATCTTTTATTTGATCAGCAACACTTTTTGTAAATTTTGATATCATATGTGTTTGCTCAAAAGACATATAAAACTTTTCAAAATGGGATCTGAGCTTTTTTATTATATTAAATTGATTTTTTCTCATATTCATATAATCAGTATAATAAGAATCACTTTTTAAAAAGCTATTATTTACTATTTTATAAGCCCTTTCACAACTTTCATTTATCCTTTTTTCTAAATCCCTCATTAAAAATTCCTCATCGATATCTACAGTATGAGTTACAAGTGATTTAGACATTTTAGATAAAATTACTCTATAATTTTTCTCTATATATTCCTTATCTTCATTAAATTTATACTGAAGAGATGGCATAAATAAATTAGCTATGGAGGCTATTCCAACTCCTATTATCATAATTAATGTTTCATTAATAACCCAATAAAGATTAATGGGATTTGCTATAAGTAAATGAGTTGATAATACAACAGCAGGTACCATACCTTCTGATATATTTAATTTTGATGTAATAGGTATAAATATTAAAAGAAATATTGCAAAAGTAATAGGATTTTGTCCTAGAAAACCATATATTAAAACCGATAACAAAATTGCTATTACACATGCAACAACTCTATTTTTACCAACCATTAGTGCCTTTTTTCTAGTATCTTGAATACTTAAAATTGCTATTACAGCTGCAACAGCTGAAAATTGTAAATTTAATAAATTAGCAAGTATTAATGATATAGCTGCTGAAACAGACATTTTGACTGCTAAATTATACACATACTTCACATTACCCCTCCCAGCATATATTATTTAAAATTTCTTTTTGCGTATCCACATCTTTTACATAAATCTTCTACTGCACGTCTTCTTGAAAATCCATCATATATATTTCTTGCTCTTTCAGAAGTAATTATTTGTTCTAAGCTTTTCTCAAAAATATTACCTAGTGGTATTTTCCCCTCACTATCTAGACAGCATGGAACAACAGTACCATCAAGTAATATTCCAATTTGGTCTCTAAGTCCATGACAAAATACATCTTCACTTATTAACGATAAATTTGCATCTGGCCAACTGAACTTTTCTGCCATATTTAAATATACTTTATCCTTTAATTTTAATCTCTTTTTTTCCTTTAATTCTTCTATTAAGTTAATTTCAAGATTTAATTTATCTTGTATTAAATTTATTATTTGTGAGTTTAAATTATTGTTGGCTTTTAATTCTTCTGTATCTATATTCCAAAGTCTAAGAGCACAAATGGTTTCACTTTTTTCAGTAGACTCATTAATAAAATCTAAAATATTATTTATATATTTATTAAACTCTATATCATTATCATTTGCTTCAAAACTATGTAATGATATATTTATTTGCCTCACTGCTTTTGAATTTATTATTACATCTTTAACTCTATTTATTAATGTTCCATTTGTTGTTATATTTACTTTTAAATCAGCTTCTTTTGCTATCTTTAGAAATGTTTCTAAATTCTTATTTAAAAATGGTTCACCCATTAAATGTAGATAAATATGATTAGTATAACCCTTAATCTTATTGATTATTTCATTAAAGCTTTCTATACCCATAAAGCCTAATTTTCTACTTGTTTTAGGACAAAAATTACAACTTAAATTACAAATGTTAGTTGTTTCTATATATATTTTTTTAAATCTCGTCATTTGTTATCTCCTTTTCATTTATATTTATAAAATTAATTTATCACATTATTGTCTTCTTTCCAAATATATTTAAAATATATGACGAACTTAATTTGTAACATAATTTAATGGTTATCTATATATTTATAATAAGTATATAAATATGAAGGATGTGAAACTATTTTGGACCCATATAAAATTTTAGGGGTTACTCCAGAGTCTTCAAAAGATGAAATTAAACAAGCCTATAAAAACATATTAGATGAATATGCTACTAACAACACAGATTTTCAATCTCGTCCACTTGCTGAAGAAGTTCTTTCCGAAGCTAATATGGCTTACGATGTATTAATTAATGGTGCTATTTATAAAGAAATTAGAACACTTATTGATAATAATAATATTCCAATTGCTGAAAGTAAATTAAATCTTCTAGATTTAAACGACTCTGCTGAATGGAATTACTTAAAAGGCTTTGTTTATTTTAAAAAAGGCTGGTTTTACCTAGGAGTTCAGCATATAGTAACTGCTACAGAAATCGATCCTGATAATGATGAATATGCAAAGACTTTAAATACTTTAAGAATGCGCTCTAATGAAATAATTAATTACTACAAACAAAATAGTTCTCAAGGAACTACCCAAAATAATATGAATGCTTGTGGTGGCGGCAACATGGGCGGAGGTAGTGGCGGAATGTGTTAATTCTCTGCTACTTAATATAAAATTAAATAAGGAGTAGTACCTTATAAGTTTACTGCTCCTTATTTTCTATTTATCTTAACTATTTCAAGTATTAACTTTGATAATATCACTAAATCATCTATCACAATATACTCATCTAATATATGATATTTTCTTTTATCACTTGAAACATTAATATTTTTAGTTACATTTCCATTAAGTATATTTGTGTCACTTCCCAAACCTTACAATGAAGTTTTACCTTTTACACCTTCAAACTTTAATAAGCTTGAAATTTATCTAGTAAGTCATTCATATCAGCAGTTTTATTTGCTAAATTATGAGAACTTATAGCTACCATTGTTGTATTTTTCTTTAACTCTTCAGATGATGCTGTAATTTCCTCTGATGATGCAGCTATTTCTTCTGATAATGCGGAAACCTCTTGAACTGTTTCTAAAAGACAACTTCTATCTTCTTCAACCTTTATAAAAGATTCATTTATATCCTTTATTTTTGGACTAACACTTTTAATTGAATTAGATATATTATTAAAAGAATTTATAGTTTCTTCAACTACGATTTTTTGTTCTTCTAATCCTTGACTCATTTCCTCTGTTTCATTTGATATTGCTTTTGCATTATTAAATATATTATTTAATATTTTATAAATATTATTTGAAGCTTCTTTAGATGTTTCTGCTAAAGATCTAACTTCATCTGCTACCACTGCAAATCCTTTACCTGCTTCACCTACTCTAGCTGCTTCAATAGCTGCATTTAAAGCTAATAAATTTGTTTGATCTGATATATCATCAATTAAAACAGATATATTCTTTACAGTTTCTATATCAGAATTCATATTTTTTATGCTTTTTATAAATATGGAAAACTTTTTATCAAATGAATTTATGGATTCAATTAAATTTATCATATCTTCATTACTTTTTTCAGAATTATTATCTATTTCTTCTGAAACTTTTTTTATTCTCTTTATATTTAATTCTGCCTCCTTCATGCTGTCCCCTAATTTATTTACTATATTAACTATATTTAATAATTCATTAGATTGTTTACTTGTGCCTTTAGCAACTTCATTTATTGATAAATATATATTTTCAGTTGACTGACTAAGTTCTTCTGAGATATATGCTAAATTAGCTGAATCCTCAAGAGTATCATTTGATAGATTTTGTACTCCTCTTATCATGCTTCCAACTTCTGATTTAGTACCTTCAATAGCTCTACATATATTTCCTATTTCATCTTTTCTCTTTAAATATTTTTCATGAAAACTGACTTGAAGGTTTCCTTTTGAAAAATCATTCATATTAGTTTTTATTGCTTCAAATATCTTACTTATGGCTTTAGTTAAAAATATAATTATTACTATACTTAATAGCAGTACTGTAATGGAAGAAAGTAATAACCAAGTTATTAATCCCTTTAATTCTTTTAAAAGTTCTCTGTTGCTAATCGTTATTCCTATAGACCAATCTGTACTATCAATAGGAGTATAAGTAATATACATCTTTTCAACACCAAATTTATATTTTTCTATTCCTTCATTTTTTGATATCATATTTTTTTGAACTGTTATAAATTCTGAATACTTTTTATCATCTATATTATTTTTTATATAATTAGTATTATTTTTCACAACATTGTAATCGTTATTCAAAATTACGTTTCCTTCTTTATCTAATATAAATGTATTAGAATTTTCTAGTAAATTAGTATCATTAACTATTTCATTAAACTCTATGGCTTTTCTTACAGCAACTAATATGTAATTTTCTCCACCATCATTAAATGGAACTAAATATGACATCAAATATTCTGAATCACTTTTGTACGGATTAGATACTACTTTTTTCCCATTAATTGAATCCTTAAAGAAATTACTACTGCTTATATCATCAGTTTTTCCATTGCTATAAATTACTTTTCCATCCTTAGAGGCGATACCATAATTATAAAAACCTTTATCACTAAGATTTTGATCTAGAATTTCAACTTTTTCTTCTATTTTAATATCCTTATTTTTTATTTTTTCATCATTTGTAATATCCTCTAAAAACCTCAAATGATCTTGTACTTCATCACTTATTAGCTTTGCTGAGATCTTTGTCATTCCATACATTAACGTAGTATTACTTTTTGCTAATGTATCGTTAGCAAAATAATAAGCAATAAATGATATTATAGTAAGCCCTATTATAACCACTCCTATACAGTATGCAACTATCTTGTTAGTAAATTTGTTGAGTCTCATAGCTTATCCCCCTAATTAATATACTTTTTATATATCCATTTTGATTATACTATATTTTGGTATAATTTCTAATATCTTTAATAAATTTCTAGTCTATTCTACAAGATAAAATAATATTATTAATTATATTATTATTTAGGAGAATAAAATGAGTAAGTCAAATCAAAACAAAAAGAACGACTCTAAAGACAAAAAAAATAGTAAAAAAGACTCAGCTAAAAAAAACTCAAAAAAGAAAAAATAAATTATAATGAAGATATTCTTATATTTAAAAATTATAACTTAAATCTAAAAAGTCACCATAGTTTAAATATGGTGACTTTTTATTATTCTAATTGAGTTATTAATCTTCTCATTACATCTTTAAGTTTACCTTCTCCGGTATCTTCATGTGTTGCTGCTATTATCAGCTTTATATCATTATCAGACGGATCCCATTTATAAGCCTTTATGTCCATAATAGCTTCATCTGGTAAAATATCTTCCATATCTGTAGCTAATTCTTCTGATAAACTCATATATTCATCAAAAAGCTCATCTTCATTTAACTCATCTATATTATAATCATCTTCTATAATTCCATTTAATATACCTACATCTATGCTTAAGTTAAAAGCTAATGTATCTTCTCTTTTAGTTCCCTTGCTCATATCTTTAATTACTTTAAATTCTGAATTATTTTCAATTTCATTTTTTACTTCCTCTGTATCAACCACTTTTCTTCCAAATGCGATGTACATAATTTCACCACCGTAATAATAAATCTTTACAAATAATAATAAAGTTATACCTTCTTATTATTCTTCATAGATTCTTTAATTAATTCCTTAAGCTTTTTTAACTCTTTCATATACTTTTTATGCTCCAATTGTGGAAAGGCCTCAATAAATCTTTTATGATTTTTTAATTTCAATTCTTTTTTAATTTCTTCTAAAATATTCATATTTTTTAAAGTTATATTTAAGTTAATTACTTCTCTAACAGTTAATACTAAATCTATTAAAAATAATATTACACATAAGCTTGATATTATTATTATAGTAATTGAGCTTAGCCTAACTACTATATCTAATACAAAAGGATGTACTATTTTAATTAATATAACAGATAAAACTGCAAATAAAGTAGAATTTAGCAAACAAACTCTACCTTTAATATTAAATTTTCTATCTGAATAATTCCATAGTCTTGTATGAAATACATATTCTAATAAAATATCAGCAATAAACTCTATTATCGAAGCAATTAATCCTCCAAAAATAAATACTAAAATTGTAGATTTAATATTAATCCATTTCATTATATAAATAACAAACATTGCGCCAAAACCATAAACTGGACATACTGGTCCTTTCAAAAAACCACGATTTATAAATTTCTTAGCTGGTATTGAGCAATAAATAACTTCACAAATCCAACCAAAAAAACTATATATACTAAAATATAATATCATATTTAAAAACCACATAAGAATCCCCCCATAACGCTATATAATAGTTAATTATAATTTTTAATTATAATTTCTAAGCTTAAGTTTTCCTTAAAATGCGGTTGTAATTTATTTTTTTATCTTTATGGTTTCCATTACTTCATTAAATAATTGATTATAGAAATTATCAAATCCATCATCATCCAATTCAATTTCTTCAGAATCATTTATATAAAACTTGTCCATTGTAGAAATAATTAAATCAAACTTCTTTAAATCATTTTCTTCTAATAGAACATTATATAAATATGCTAAATGATTTTGCATGTATTTTTGCATTTCTCTAATATCTGAATCTTCTAGTTTACCCTCGTCATACAATTTCTTAACTGGTCCATTTCTAAAAATAAAATAAGTTGATGCTTTTGTTATTCTAACTAGATAATCTTTTGGTATTCTTTCTTTCATATATTCTCACCTCATGATATATTACTATGTATATTTAACTATATATGCACCTACAATTCAAGCCTAATAATATATATTGTCATTATGATATAAATTGAAGAAGTATACTCTTTGTATTATAATATAAATATTACATTATGATAGAGGTGTTGAAATGGGATTCTTAAAAGGTACATACGGAGTAGATATACTAACTTTAGTTTTATTATTTTTAAGCTCATTGCTTAATTTTTCTCGTTTTACAAGGATCATTGGTTATGCAGTACTTTTAATTGCTATCTTCAGAGTATTTTCTAAAGATATCTATAGAAGAAGAAGAGAACTTAACTCTTTTGTTACATTTATAAATAAACCATTATCTAAGCTTGGATTTACAATTCCAAGTAATATGCCACCACTTGATTTAAATAATCTTACTTATCTTTTTAAAATTCTTGAAAATAAGATAAATGAAAAGAAAAATTATAAAATAACAAAGTGTCCAAGCTGCGGACAAAAATTAAGATTACCTAGAAAAAAAGGTAAAATAGTTGTAACTTGTAAAAGATGCTCTAATAAATTTGATTTTAAAACTTAATTTTAAGATGGTAGGATATAAGCTAATTAAGTAAGCTTATATCCTATTTTAATTTGTAAATTCTTTAGCTTAAGGAATATCTACTCCTCTTCCTGCTACATATATTTCAAACCATTGATCTCTTGTAAGGTTTAAATCAGTTGCTCTAACAGCTGATTTAATTCTATCTAAATTTCCAGAACCAACTATAGGCACAATTTTGCTTGGATGCATTAATATCCATGCATATACAACTTCATCAATGTCCTTTGCAGAAACTTCTTCTTTTATTTTATTTAAAACTTTTCTAACTCTTATAGATGCTTCATCTTCACCCTTAAATATTCTTCCTCCAGCAAGAGGGGACCACGCCATTGGCTTTACTCTTTTTTCAAGCATTAAATCAAGTGTTCCATTTTCGAAATGCTCTAAATTTAAAGGAGATACTTCAATTTGATTTGTTACTAATTTTTCATCTAAATAAGAATTTAGCATATTAAATTGAGCTGGTAAAAAGTTAGATACTCCAAAATTTCTTACCTTACCTTCATTTTTTAATTTTGAAAATGCCTCTGCTACTTCCTCTGGATTTAATAAAGCATCAACTCTATGAATTAATAATAAATCTAAATAATCTGTTTTAAAGTTTTTTAAAGATCTTTCAGCTGATTTTATTATATGTTCTTTACTTGTATCATAACAATGTGATTTATTTTCTGGTCTATTAACTGATGGAAACTTAATACCACACTTCGTTACTATTTGTAATTTTTCCCTCAAGCCTTTTTTTAAGTTTAATGCATCACCAAATTTTTCTTCACAACAAAAGTTACCATAAATATCAGCATGATCTATTGTTGTTATACCTAATTCATTAACTTCTTCAACTAATTTTAATAATTCTTCATTACTTAAATTCCAATCCATAAGTCTCCAATGTCCATGAACTATTCTAGACATTTCTAAACTATTACTTAACTTAACCTTTTCCATTTTCTTCACCTTTCTATTTGTATTTATTGTAGATATCTTTACTATATAATAATCATCACCAGTAAATAAATTAAATTTTCTTTTGGTATTTTATATACTTATAAATGTATAACTTACTATTTAATTATATCATATCTCCTTAAGACTTATTAATAATTAAGCTATTAAAAATGGGTAAACTTCCCTTAATATATTACTTTAATATTGAACAAAATAATTTTAATAATAGTTTAAGGAGGTCTAATCGTGGGAAATAAAAAATTAGATAGTGGTAAGTTAACCTTATCTGCACTTATTTTAATGATTTTTACATCAGTTTATGGATTTAATAATATTCCTAGAGCATTTTATTTAATGGGTTACTCAGCAATTCCTTGGTATTTATTTGCTGCAATTTTTTTCTTTTTACCATATGCTTTTATGATGGCGGAATATGGGGCAGCTTTTAGAGATGAAAGTGGCGGAATATATACATGGATGGATAAATCTATTGGACCTAAATATGCTTTTGTTGGTACATTTATGTGGTATAGTTCTTACTTGATATGGATGGTTAATATATCATCTTCAATTTGGGTACCTTTATCTAATTTAATTTTTGGATCAGATAATACATCCACTTGGTCTTTATTTGGATTAAATGCGCCAAGAACACTTGCTATACTAGGCTCAATATTCATTATATTAATTACATTTATATCATCAAAGGGACTTAAGGGAATTGCTAAAATAGCTTCTATTGGTGGAATATTTGTAACTAGTGCTAACTTAGTTTTAATAATTGGTGGATTAATAGTTCTAATTGGAAATAAATTTAAATTAGCTGAACCTATTGATATTCATGCTTTTTTAGTATCACCTAATCCGGCTTATCAATCACCTTTAGGAATTTTAGGTTTTTTAGTTTTTGCTTTATTTGCATATGGTGGCCTTGAAGTGGTTGGTGGTTTAGCTGATGCAACTGAAAATCCTAAAGTAACCTTTCCAAGAGGAATTAAAATTTCAGCAATAGTTATTGCTATAGGATATTCTTTAGCAATATTATTTGCAGGATTTTTTATAAATTGGAATAATATTTTAAAAGGCCCTGAAATTAATATGGCAAATGTTTCATACATAGTTATAAAAAACTTAGGAATTGAAATTGGAAAAGTTTTTGGCTTATCTCAAAATACAATAAACATTCTTGGTTCCTTGTTTGCTAGATATATAGGACTTGCAATGTTTTTAGCGTTACTTGGTGCATTTTTTACATTAGCATATTCACCTTTAAAACAATTAATAGAAGGAACTCCTTCCGGCATTTGGCCTAAATCTTGGAGTAAAAAAGATGAAAATAATATGCATAAGAATGCAATGTGGGTTCAATGTGCCATAGTCGTTGCAATAATACTTGTAACATCTTTTGGAGGTAAAAGCGCAAGTGTCTTTTTAAATTATTTAGTTTTAATGGGCAATGTAGCTATGACAATTCCATATATGTTTTTATCTTTTGCATTTATATATTTTAAAAAGAAAAAGGAAATTGAAAAACCTTTTGAAATATATAAAAAAGATTCTTTCGCTACTGCAGCTGCAATCATAGTAACTTTGACTGTTGGCTTTGCCAATGTATTTACCGTGTTGCAACCTGCTTTAGAAACTAAAGATTATATTTCTACTATCTTTCAAATTGCAGGACCTATAATTTTTGCAATTATAGCTTTAATCTTATATTCTTTATATGAAAAGAATATAAGTAAAAATAAATAAAAAAGTTATATACTGCATATTTTAAAAGTCGAAAGTTATTATAATTAGTAAATCTAATAATAAATAGAAGGATATAACATTTCGTTATACCCGGGACAGTAGTTAGTTTTGTGTAAAAACAAAACTAACTACTGTTTTTTTGTATGAACAGCTGGTGGTTTTGGAATAATATACTATATAAATTTAGGAGGAAAAATTATGACAAAGAATATTAATACCAACTTTGATTACAATGAGGAAGTAAAGAAATGTAAAACTATTGATGATGTTATGGGGAAAAATGGGCTTATTCAGAAGCTTGTTAAAGATGTTCTTGAAAATATATTAGAAGGAGAAATGGAGGAAC
>NZ_JH815222.1:920826-1090116 GCF_000158375.2 Clostridium sp. 7_2_43FAA | reverse complement strand
AGAAGCTTGTACTTTTTATAAATTATATGCATACTATTTGATTTTTTTGAAATACTAAAAAAGGTAATAAGAAACATTATTAGTATTTCTTAAATATAAAAAAATATTACTGGAAATGAAAATTTCCAGTAATATTAAAACAATAAAAATAATAATTACACAGAATTATCTATTCTCTCTTATACCCTTCTATTTATTAATTGAAAGAATAAAAAATTACACGAAATTGCCTATTTTCTTTTCAAGTCTGAACTTGCTTCTTAAATATCCTTTCTTTTATTTTCTTGTATAGATTTAACCTTTTCTAGTTCTCTAACAAATATATATGCATTTGTATTATCTATATAAAATACACACATTATGTAGTCATTTAATTCAGTAACAGTTGTAGTAATTCTTGTATAATTCATTAATTTATCTACTTCAAATCTTTTATTTAAATTTAAATATTTCTTCTTTCCATTAATTCTGACGTCTTTACAATTATCTAAAAATTCAAACATGACATCTTCTTTTGTTTTAATACCTAAAATCATTCCATTTTTAGTATATCTAAAACAATATCCATCTTGCTCAAAAGCACCCATTTCATCAATTCCATTTATAATTTCCTCATAATTATCCCATTCTCTTTCAATATCTTCTTTATCATAGTAATAATATCGTATATATGAATCTATGCAAAAAGCATTATATTTTCTATCTTCTATATTTAAACATTCATTTTTATCTTTATGATAATTTTCTTTTAACTTACTATTTATTTTAAATATATTTTCTTTTATTTCTTCACAATTTTCCTTAACTTTATCTATTGCTTCTTTAAAGTCATCAGCATCTATAGGATTATTTAGCTGTATGTCCATCAATATCTTTTTGGAATTATACCTTATTAAATCTATATTAAACTTAATTTCATTATTTTCGTTTTCTATAAAATTTAAATTTTTCATAATATCGTTTTTGTTTTCTATTGAATTTTTATTTTTTATAACATTTATAACTATTTCTATAAACTCTACTCTTTTACTAAGCTTTTTTAATATCATAGATACATTTTCTATCTTCCTTTCACCAACTAAAGTCACCATTTGCGATAAGTCTGATAGTATCCCACTATTACATTTATCTAGTTTTAATATTAATCCGTTAACACTGTTATCAACTTTAATATTATATTCATTTCTTAATTTAATTTCTATTTCTTCTTGTAATTTTCCCTCCCTATCTGTTATATATCTACTTACAGAATCCTTATCAAGCAATATTTTTTTTGCTTTATTTAAATACTTTAAGCAATTATTATATCCTTCTATTAATCTTTTTTGAGTTTGCTTATCACAATTTTTATATAATTTCTTATAATTTTTTATTAATAAATTAATTGCAGATAAAGCTTCAATAATTGATGTTTCCATTTCACTTTTTACTGTTGATAATTTATATTTATGCTCATAACATAATTCTTCATAATCTTCATCTCTGCTTAAATTATTTCTAAGCAAAGAATTTTCTAGCTCTAATCTTGCTAAATTTATATTATAAATATCCTTTCTTAAATAATGATAACTTTCAAGTAAATCATCTTCCTTACTATAGTCTTTTATTGCCTTGCAAATATCACTTAATATATCTATTGCTTCATCTAATCTTCCTTCATATTTTGAAGGTTTTCTAAATACGTCCAATATGCTCATAGCTTTCTCCCTCCTAAATAATATTGTATTTTCCATTAAATACATTATATTTATTTAGGTTTTCCCATTTGAAAATATTAATACATTTATAGATATCATTAATATTTTTTCTTGACTTTAAGTCATTCAAGTTGTATTATGTAGTTAATTCATATACAGATGTACTTCATACATATACATTTATTAAAGGGGGCTTTATCGTGAAAAATACATCTTTAATTTTAAAAATATTTATAGCACTAGTACTTGGTATAACTTTGGGGATAATATGCAAAAGTCTTAATTTAGATTTTCCAATTAGGCTTTTAGCAACATTTAGTGAATTATTTGGAAGTTTTTTATCTTTTATTATTCCATTAATTATGATTGGATTCATTGTTCCTGGAATTTCATCACTTGGAAATAAATCAGGAAAAGGCTTATTAATTACAACAATAGTAGCGTATATTTCTACTCTTTGCTCTGGTTTTTTAGCATTTTCCGCAGGCTCATATTTATTGCCTAAATTTTTAAAATCAAATTCTTTAGTAATAGAATCAAGTAATCAAATAACCACATTTTTTAGTATTGATATTCCACCTATAATGTCTGTAATGTCTGCTTTAGTTTTTTCTTTTATTATGGGAATAAGCTTATCAAAAATAAAAAATAGTAGCATATTAAATATATTTAATGAATTTAGCTCAATAGTAACTAAGATTATTTCTAATATGCTTATACCTATAGTTCCTATTTATGTTGGTGCAATATTTTCTAAACTTAGTTTTAGTGGTGAAATATTTAGTACATTAAAAAGCTTTGCTTTAGTTTATATAATTTTATTTGCTCTTCAAGGAATTTATATAATAATTCAATATTCATTTGCTAGTAGTATAAAGAAAGAAAATCCATTAAAGCTTCTTAAAAATATGCTACCTGCTTATTTAACAGCAGCTGGAACTCAATCCTCTTCTGCTACAATTCCTGTAACAATAGAATGTGTAAATAATAATGATGTTAGCGAAGAAGTAACTGATTTTGTTATCCCTCTATCTGCTACTATACATTTAGCAGGAGATACTATAACTCTTGTATTAACATCTATGGCTGTAATGTATATGACTGGTAGAATACCTACATTTTCATTAATGCTTCCATTTATATTTATGCTTGGAGTTACTATGGTTGCTGCCCCTGGTGTTCCTGGTGGTGGAGTTATGGCTGCATTAGGAATTTTAGAATCAATGCTTGGCTTTGGAACACTTGAAAAGCCAATTATGATTGCACTTCATGCTGCTCAAGATAGCTTTGGAACTGCAACTAATGTTACTGGTGATGGAGCAATAGCTATATTAGTTGACAAGATTTTAAAGGATAAAGAAACTTCAAATGAAAATTTAAGTGATTTTACTATTTCAGAATAAAAAAAGAGATATGAATTAATTTAATTCATATCTCTTTGTGCTATTTTTCAGTTCTTACACTAATAGTGTTTCCATCAGACGTAATTGTTATTTGCCCTTGCTTATCTGTTCTATAAGCTTTTATTCCTTGAGTATCTATAGTTTGTAATGTTTCTCTATGTGGATGCCCATATTTATTATCTACACCGCAACTAATTACTCCATACTCTGGTGAAACTGCCTCGACAAATTCCTTAGTTGATGATGTACTGGAGCCATGGTGACCAAATTTTAATACATCAGCATCTAAATTTTTAGGATATTTAGCTACAACTTCTTGCTCTGCATGAGCTTCTGCATCACCTGTGAACATATAACTAGTATTTCCAAAGGTTAATTTCATTATAGGTGAATAATCATTAAATTCTTCATATGATTCATAAATTGGAGAATAAACCTCTATCTTTGCTCCATTTCCTAAGTCAAAACTTGTACCTTCTTTTATTACTTTAGCTTTTAAGCCTTCTTTACTCACTGCATTTATCATATTTTCAAAAGTTTTCGTTGTATGTGTAACTTTTGGCATATAAAAACTTTCAACATCATACTTTTCAAAAACTTTCACCATTCCACCAATATGATCTTCATGTGGATGAGTTGCAATAACAATTTCAAAATCATCTATATTTTTTTCTTCTAATTGTTTCATTAATTTATCTGCATCACTTCTTGGACCAGCATCTACTAAAATATCAAAATCATTTACTCTAATATAAGCTGCATCACCTTGTCCAACATCTAAATATGATATTTCTAATTTACCACTTGGAGTTCCTATATTGGAATCTTTTAAATCTTTTCCAAAATATAAAGATATTACAGTAATTATACCAAATACAATAATAGTTATAAATTGTGCTTTTTTATTACCTTTATGTTTTTTCATAGTTTTCTCAAAAGATTTCTTTAGGTCTTTTTCTTTAGTCAAATTTTTATTCCTCCCTACAAACATACATTCTTGCTAATAATTATTATATGTTTTTATTGAGAAAAAGTCAAAAGGCGTTACATTTTGTCCTGCAACGCCCCATAGTCATAGTCAAATTAAAAATATAACTTCTGACTATGATAATATTATCTGTATTTTTCTAGGTTTTATTCATTAACTATTCAAAGAGTTACATTTGCTTTCACTTTTTATTTTTTTACTTGAATTATATTTTATTAAAGTCTTAGTTATTGTTGAAACTAATATTATGCCAAGTGCTAGTACCCCTGCAGAAGCTAATGTATTTATTCCTATTTCTAATGACTTCATAACATCTCCTGTAATTGCTTCAACCATTGTATAATACATTCCTCCACCTGGAACTAAAGGTATTAAAGCAGTTATTACAAATGTCGTTACTGGAGTTTTTAATATCCTTGCAAAAACTTCTGAATATACGCTTAAACCAACAGAAGCAAGAAATAAAGCTGTTGTGTCAGAGCTTCCAATCCTTAACGAAAATTTATATATAAACCATCCTAATGCACCACATAAAGCTGAAAAAAATAAATTTTTACCTTTAATATTAAAAACTATTCCAAATGCAAATGATGCTATAAATGCTGATAGAACTTCAATAATCATATTTATATTCCTCCAAATGATCCAATCCAAAAACTTAAAACTACACCTGTTCCAACAGCAACTGCTATAGCTGTTAAAAATGCTTCTGCTCCCCTTGCAAGCCCAGATACTAAATCACCTGCAACTGTATCTCTTATTGCATTTGTAATTGCAAGACCTGGAACTAAAAGCATTATTGAACCAATTATAACTTTATCCATATCAAAAGCTAGTCCAATCTTTATAGATATAATTGCTAAAAAGGCTAAAATCCCTGCACAAATACTAGTATTAAAAAATGAATTTAATCCTATATTCTCGCCTTTTATTGAAAAATACTTAACTACTATTCCTATTAAAAATGCTGCAATTGCGTCTCTTAAAGATCCTCCAAATAAAAAAACAAATCCAAAGGCACCTACTGCTGAAAAAAATATAGTTATTGTATTTGAATATCTTCTTTCTTCTTCTATTTCTTTTAAATTATCGTTTAACTCTTCTACTGTTAATTTATTTTTCACTATATTTCTAGCTAAATCATTTACCTTATGAATTCTTTGCAAATCTACTGATCTACTTGAAATTCTTACTACAAGTGATTTTATTTCACCTTGATATGAAGCAGATGCTATAATTACAGTTGGAGTAGCATAGCTATTTGCTACTTCTATTCCTAATGAATTGCAAATTCTATTCATAGTTTCCTCTACTCTATAAGCTTCTGCTCCACTTTCTAACATTATTTTGCCTGCATAAGCTGCTACTTGAAGTATATTATTTATTTCCATTTAAATTACCTTCTTCTATATTTAACTTTATATATTATACAATTCTCATAATGGCATGTCCATATAGTTTATTTCCTTTTTAAATTTTTATTTTTAATGTCAATAATCAATAGTCAATTAAACGTAACAAAATAATTATCTATAAAATAAAAAAGGAAAAACCATATAGATTTTCCCTTAAAAATTACATATTATCGATTATATTTGATATATTTTTAACTGAAGCATTTCTAATAGTGAAAATCATATCCTCACCAATTCTAAGCTTACATTCATTTTCGTTTATTTTCACTTTATTTAAATTTAATCCAGTAGCTCCAAATTCCTTATATTTAGTTGGTGCTATATCAATATTGAATTTACTATCTTTAGCTCCTGTAATTTTTATTAAGCTTCCTTCACATTCATTATCTCTTATATTTAGCGTTATTATATTGTTTCCTTTTAAAACTACTTTATCTTCTGGTACTGATACTACTGATACTTTACCCGTCATAGTCATCCATCCACCACTTAATTTTATTTTAGAAAGCAATTCTGTATTATATTCCTTTGTAATATTACTTAATAATTGCCCTAATTCATATACATTTAAATCATACTTCATATTTTTATCCCTCACAGCTATCACTATATTTGCTTCAAATAATAATCTAATCAATTAAACTATTAATATATAAAATAGTTTATATCTTACTTGAAAGCTTTTTTCTTCATTGTAACTTATATAATATTTTTTATTATACTATAACTTAATTAAAATGACTATAAGTATCTTTTAATAATTATTATCTATTTCTATATGCTCTTTATCTATATATCCTAAAAATCTACTCACTTCATTTTTTCTATTATAATCATCATGTAAATGAGTTAATAAATATAAATGCTTCCTAGCTCTAGTTAATGCAACATAAAATGTTCTTTTTTCTTCTTCTAGGTTATTTGATTTTATCGACATATATGATGGAAATGTATTTTCTTGGAGCCCTACTATAAATACACTATCAAATTCTAACCCTTTAGATTGATGTACTGTTATTATTGGAATTCTTTTTTTATTAGTTCTATTTATAATTAGATTTTCAAGTTCTCCATTTGAAAGTCCTGTTAATTTAATTATATCTAATAAAAAATCTCTATTGCTTTTTTTATTATCATCTAAATCTCTTACAAGCACATAAAAATCCCTAAGTCTTTCTATTTTTTCTCTTCCTTCTTTAATAGCTTCAATACCTCTTCCCGAATATAATGTTTTTATATTAAATTTATTTATAATATCAACTATTATATCTTGAGGTCTTTTAAGTTCAGCTTCCTTAAATAACTCATTAAGTTTATCACTAATATATGAAAATGCTTTTAAGTGCTTAGACATATAATTTATTCTCTGCATTGATGTAGGAATTAAATTTTCATTTATTGCTCTCACTAATAAATCACTGGTAGCTAATATATCATCCATAGCATCATGACTTGGTTTATTTTTTGTTTCAAATATCTTACTAAGTGTCTCTAATTTATAATTAGGTAAGCTAGTATAAAATCTCCTATATATATCTAATGTATCATAAAAAGCTTTAAATTTAGTTCCATCTAAGTTATTTCTATATAATTCACTATTTAAAATATTTATATCATATTGCACATTATGGCCTACTATAACTGCACCTTTTGAAAAATCTATAAACTCTTTTAATACTTTTTTCTTATCTTCACCTTTTTCATTTAAAAATTCATCACTAAATCCATGTACTTTAAATGATGATTCTACAGACTTCTTATTTTTCAAAAACTTTTCAAAGCTATCGATAACTTCTCCATATTTATTTATCTTTATTGCTGCTATTTGTATTATTTCATCTTCTGTTACATCTGTTCCTGTACTTTCAACATCAAACACTATTATATTATCTTGCGCAAATTCATTTATTAATAGCGAGTATTTTTCTCCATAATTTCTTGCATTTAAATCTATAAAATCACATAAGGAAATTCCAACTTCTTTATATTCTTTTGATTCAATAACTTGAAATGTCTTCTCTCCAATTCCTGTTGGAAGTCTTTTGACTATTCTCTTTAAGCTTACATTATCATACTTATTTGCAATAAGCTTCATAAAAGCTATAATATCCTTTATTTCTTGCCTTCTAAAAAATTTAAATTGATCTACTAAAATAAACTCAAAATCAGAACCTTCATATCCAATTATGCTTCCAAGTTCTCTACTCAACTTAATATTATAATTATTATCTCTACTTAAAATACAAAGCTTGGATATATCTTCCCCCTTTTCTTTTAATGATTTTACCTCATTAAATATAAATCTAGCTTCATCTCTTAAATTATTGCACATCTTTAACTTTATTTTTTCACCATTATCTTTTGTTTCTGAAGATATCTCATTTTTATATAATGATTTATATTGCAATTCAAAAGCATTCTTTAAAAAGCTTAAAGCCCCATTAGTTATAAACTTAGTTGATCTGTAATTCTTAGAAAATACTATTTCACTTGGATTATACTCTTTCTTATAAAATTCTAGTATTTTTTGTGGCTCTGAACCTCTCCAACCATAAATAGTTTGAAACATATCTCCACATAGTAAAATATTATTTCCTTTAAATATCTTTTCAATTATAAAATACTCTAGCGTACTTGTATCTTGAACTTCATCTATATTTATATACTTATAAGTTTCTGTTAATCTTAAAACTAACTTATCATCCTTTAATATTTCTTTTGCCTTTGAAGTTAAATCTACAAAATCTAACCCATGATTACTATAAAGTAATGAGTTATATAAATTAACTAGGAAATGCCCCTTTTCTAATAAAAAGTTCTTCATTTCATTATTTAATATCCCTTTATCACTACAAATTGAATTTATCTTAGCTTCATTATACTTAAATATATTTGCTATAGTTTTACTATAATCATCTAAAATATTATTACTATAAAAATCAAGTTTTGCTCTTTCTATTTTAGTCAGCTCTATAAACTGTTGTAATTTAAAAACAGAATAATTGTAATAATTACATTCTTTTATTATTTCTCTAGAGTCTTCTTCATCAAAAACAATAAAATCAGTAAATATATCTGTCCTTTTCTTTGCATCACTTTTTATTAAATCATAACAAAAGCTATGAAAGGTTCTTATAGTAATGTCTTTAGCCTCTTCCCCTACAATTTTTTCAATTCTCTCTCTCATTTCTGCACAAGCCTTATTAGTAAAGGTTATACATAATATTTCTGAAGCTTTTGCTTTATTACTTTTTATAATATTAGAAATTCTACTTGATAAAGTATTAGTTTTTCCAGTGCCAGCTGAAGCAAGAAGCAAAATGTTATTTTCTAATTCATTTACAACTAAAGCTTGTTCTTGATTTAAAGTCATACTTACCCCTCCCAGCTTTATTACTTTTATCTCATTTTATCACAATTTATAAATTGGTCCACTACTTAACTAATTAATTTTTCTGGTTATTTATAGTTTAATAATTATTGTTTATATTAACTGTTTCCTCTTATTATAAAAACCCTTATATGCTAAATATGTTGCCATCATAGTTGATATAGAAGCTGATGAAAGAATCATAAAAGTAACCATAATTTGAAATTTTATAGCCATAAGTGGTGATTCACCTGCTAGTATTAAACCTGTCATCATACCAGGAAGAGATACAATCCCTAATGTCTTTGCTGAATCAATAGTAGGTATGATTGAAATTTTAATGCTCTCCTTAATTACATCACTAGATGCATCTTTCATATCAGCACCTAATGATAATTTCACTTCAATTTCAGTTCTTCTAGCTTTAAATGAATTGTTCAAATTTCTATAACTCAATCCAATAGCCACCATGGAATTATTAACTACCATTCCAGCTACCGGTATAACTTCATTTGCTGTAAACTTTATAGCTCCCGATAATATGAGAACCATCATAGTAATAGTTGTACCAACCAAAATTGATAAAAATGATATTATTAAAGCATATTTAACATTCTCTCCTCTTTTCTTTATATTAACAGCTGCATTTATTATCATAATTAACACTAATATCACTATAAAAATAGACTTTTCTAGTCCAAAAATAATTTCTAAAATATAACCTACTATTATTAACTGAATAATCGCTCGTAAAATACTTACTATTATCTCTTTTTCTAAACCTAAATCTTCTTTATATGATATAAAAATAGGTATTAGTATTAAAGCTGAAGCTATTATTAATGATATAGTATTCATTATCTAAGAACCTCCATACATTTTATCTTGCCTTCAGATATAGTTATTCTTTTATTAAATATTTTTTCACTTTGCTCCATACTATGAGTAATCCACAGCACAGTTACTCCTAAATCATTTAACTCCTGTACATATTCCTCAACAATCTTTGCATTTTCTAAATCTAATGATGATGTTGCCTCATCTAGTAAAATAATATCTGGTGTATATAATAGATTTCTTATTATTGAAATTCTCTGTTTTTCCCCACCTGATAATGAAATAATATCCTTATCTAAAAAACTTTCATCAATATTGAATCTTTCTAATAATTTTACAATTCTTTGTTTATTCACTTTTTCTTTTCTTATTTTGAATGGGAATTCTAGATTTTCACAAACACTTTTCCCAAACAATTCTGGTGTCTGTAAGCAATAACTTATTTTTTTTCTTAATTCTATTGGATTATATCTTGTATAGCATTTCCCATTAAAATAAATATTTCCACTTGTTATAGGAATCATATCTGCACATAATTTTAACAATGTGCTTTTACCACTTCCTGACTGACCTACTATAGACATACAATCTCCCTTTTCTATATCAAATGATATACCTTTTAAAATTTCTAAATCACCCATATTGTAAAAAACATCTTTTATACTAAGTATATTCATAATAAATCTCCTTTTTAATTACCATTTATTGAAGTATATCTTACTTTTATCAAATCTAATATAACAAATCTCCATGGCCGCTTATTTTTTGATGATAGAGCTAACATTCCTGCTTCAATTATCTTATTTATTTTTTCAACTTCAACTTCTTTTTCATTAAATCTTCTTATACTCTGTCTCTTGTTTATTATACTCATAATATTTCACCCCTATTATCGCATTTCGATATCGTGATTCGATAATATCATTTTTCACAGTTTATTGCAAATCAGGACCACCCGTAAAACGGGTGGTTTGCTCTACGCCTATAAGGCTCTGTTACTGGCTGTGCTACTCGCACATCGAACGGTTTGCCAACCGCATATTTTCACTGGCTACCCCTAAAGGGGCTTTATTACTTGCCTTTCTTTACCGGCTCACCCGTAAACGGGTCTATGTATTCTTTTAGACTTATTTGTTCATAAACTAAATCTTCTTGAATTTGATTTTTTATATATTCTTCAATTACTTTTTTATTTCTTCCTACTGTATCAACATAATACCCCTTACACCAAAACTGCCTATTTCCATATTTATATTTCAAATTTGCATGTCGGTCAAATATCATTAACGAGCTTTTCCCCTTTAAATATCCCATAAATTGTGAAACACTCAATTTGGGTGGTATACTAACAAGCATATGTATATGATCTTTGCATGCATTTGCTTCTATTATTTCTACTCCTTTTTGCTCACATAACTTTCTCAATATTACTCCTATATCAATCTTTATTTTTCCATAAATTATTTGTCTTCTATACTTTGGTGCAAAAACTATATGATATTTACAATTCCATTTACTATGTGCTAAACTACTATTATCCATATTGGATACCTCCTTGTATTATAGTTGTGGTCGGCAAACCTACTATAATTTTACAAGGAGGTTTTTTTATTTCTACTCACCGCTAGAAGCTTTCCGGAACCACAGGTCGAACCTGTGGTATTCTAAATACAACAAAAAAGTTAAGTAAAATCAAATTTACTTAACTTACTGCAATTCTATATCATTAAATAATTCTTTCAAATTATTTTTTAATTCAAATAAAAGTTTATTTCCTTTTTGTGTAGTTTTATAATACTTTCTTATTTTCCCATTAACATTTCTATCCTCTTTTTCTATTAAATTTTCTTCTACCATTGATTTTAATAAAGGATATAAAGTACCAGGACTAATATTATAACCGTGTTCTTTCAATTCTTCTATCATCCACGACCCATAAAATTCACCTATATTTCCATGATGAAGTATATGCACATATATTAACCCATTGAATATCCTTCTTGTAATTTGCTCTTTCAAAATGTTCACCTCAACATATCATTTCTTTATCTGCATTATAACATTAACCTATAATCTAATACAATAATACTCTGCACTACAAAAATTTATTTGTTCAAGAAATTCTTATATCACTCCCAATTTATAAGGATCATATAATACATTTATTTTCTAATTTCATCTTTGTTAATACTTTTCTTAATATAAAAACTTAATAATCATTCAATTTTAATAATTCAACGTAAGTGAATTATCTCCTTAACTCTTTAACTCTTCACTATTTCATTATTTTGTTTGGTTCAAAAATACTGTTATGTTATAATAATCTAAAATTTATTTTTGGAGTTGATTAAATTGAAGGTTAAATATATACTTATTTTTCTTATATTTTCACTTTTATATTTTTTAATAAATTATTATATAGGTCGAAAAATGCTCAATGGCTTTAACTATATTTTCAAAATTTCTCCATTAATTTTTTGGGTTATTTTTTGGGCTTTAGCTTTATCATATGTAATTTCAATGTTACTTAATAAATTTATATCTCCTAATTTAACTAACTTTCTTTATTTATCTGGTTCCTATTGGATGGGATTATTAATGTACACTTTATTAACTTTTCCTATTATAGGAATCATAAATATAATAGTTAGTAAATCACACTTATCAAATAACTTAACTGATAAATATTACATTTATCAAACTCTATTAATTACTATAATTTTTATTATAATAACTATAGTTGGAAGCTTTAATGCTAAAAGTTCTTATGTAAAATCTTTTGATATAGATATAGATAAACAAGCTTTGAAAGAGCCTATAAATGTAGTTATGGTATCTGACATACATTTAGGAAATATAATTAAAAACAAAAGACTTTCTAATATGGTAAAAGAAATTAATGATTTAAATCCTGATATAGTAATAATTGCTGGGGATATTATAGATAGCGATATAAAGCCATTTTTAGCTAATAATATGGGAATTGAATTTTCAAAGATTAAATCTACATATGGTACTTATGCAGTACTTGGCAATCATGATTTAATGACTAAAGCTGAAAACCAAATAGTAAATATTCTTGAAGAAAACTCTGTCAAAGTTTTAAGAGATGAATCTATTTTAATAAATGATAGCCTTTATATAATAGGTAGAGATGATATTACAATAAATAGATTTTCAGAAAATGATAGAGCTTCATTATTAGATTTAACACATAATCTTGATAACTCTAAAGCTATGATTGTTATAGATCATAATCCTAAATATATAGACGAAAGCTTAAATGCCAATATTGATTTACAACTTTCTGGTCATACTCATAAAGGACAAATTACCCCTGGAAATTTAGTTACAAATAAAATGTTTGAAATTGATTATGGTTATTTAAAGAAAGACAACTTAAATGTTGTAGTTTCTTCTGGTTATGGAACTTGGGGACCTCCTATAAGAATAGGTAGTAGGAGTGAAATAGTTCAAATGAACTTACATTAATATACTGTACTAATAAAAACTAATTCTAATAAAATTACTATATATTTATTAGTTTTATATTCTTATTAAATATATATTTAATATTAAACTGAAATTAAGGGATATTTAAAAAATTTTAAATATCCCTTAAAATTTAAATTTATTTTATTTCGTAACTTAAAGAAATAAATCTTTCTATATCTTCTTCAATAAGCTTTAAAGAATTTCTCCAGAAATTCACATCATGAACATCTATATTCATTATTTTTGTTACATCTGCTACTTTTTCTTTTCCTGTAACAGCTAATAATTCTTCATATTCCTTGCAGAAGCTTTCGCCTCTCTTTAAATATTCAGCATATAAACCCTTTGCAAATAGGTTTCCAAAGGCGTAAGGGAAGTTATAGAAGTTAGCTGTTGCATAATAATAATGAGGCTTCCAAGTCCACATATATTTATGCAAGAAGTTATTATCAAGACCATCTCCATAAGCTTCTTTTTGTGCATTTAACATGGCATTATTAATTTCTTCTACTGAAAGAGAGCTTTCTTTTCTCTTTTCAAAAACTTCACTTTCAAATAAAAATCTTGAATATATATCAACTATTACTTGATTACAATCAGATATTTCTGCTTCTAAAATAGCAAAGGCTTCTTCTTTAGTTGCGCTTTTAACAGCTCCCCTTTTTACTAATATTTCACAGAAATTAGATGCTGTTTCAGCTAATGTCATTGGGTATTCTGAATTTAATGCAGTTTCACTGCTTAAGCAATGGCTATGAAATCCGTGTCCAAGCTCATGAGCCATAGTTACAACATCACTAAAGCTATTACCATAATTTAATAATATTCTACTTTCATTTATAGCTTTTATACTTTCACAGAAAGCACCGCCAACTTTACCTTCTTTAGGCATAACATCTATCCAATTGTTATTAAATGCGTTTATAACAAAGTCAGCTAAATTATTGCTAAAACTTCTAAAATTCTTTTCAACAAAGGCCTTTCCTTCTTCATAAGAAAACTTCATTTCTTTATTTATAACAGGTGCATATAAATCATAAAATGGTAATCCATTTTTATGACCTAGAAGTTCTGCTTTCCTTCTTAAATATTTTCTAAAAGCAGGTAAGCTTTCTTTTATAGCAGTAAGCATTGCATTTAAAATATCTTCATCCATCCTAGATTCTTCTAATGTCATATGAAGAGGTGATTTATATCCCTTAAGCTCAGAAGTAGTTAAAACTTCTCCTTTAATTCCATTTAAAGCTGCTGCAACTCCCTCTTCTATTTTTTCATAGGATTTAATTTCTGCTTCATATGCCTTTTTTCTTAATTCTGAATCTGGGCTATAAGCCATATTTAGTACTACCGTTAATGGTAATGGCTTATCTTCATTATCAATATTAATATCAACTTTATGTGTTGATATTAAATAATCCTTATAATTTGACCATGCATCTGAACCGGTATTTCTCATTTTAGCAATTATAGCTTCTTCTTTTTCACTTAGCATGTATTTATTTTTTTCTTTAATTTCATTTATAAAAAATTTATGTTTACTTAATAAATTTGATGAATTTACTAAAGTATCTATATCTTTTATATTTGCTATCCATTTATAAATTTTTGTTAGCGGCTCTGCTAAAAGACTATATTTAGAATTTATAACATCTAAATACTTTCTTCCTTCTGCATTTTTTGAATCTGTACTTAAAGTTAAATTTGCATAAGCACCTATTCTATTTATAAGTAAATTTATGCTCTCTAACTTATTTATTAATTCCTCTAATTTTACTACATCATTTGATTTTTCATCAGTAGATTTTGCAAAATTTTTAAGATCTTCTATTCCCTCATCAACTTTTTTTAAATCTGTAATAAACTCTTTAGAATTAAATGATGGATATATTTCTTTTAAACTCCATTCTAACGACATTTTTATGCCCCCTTTTTAATATTATTTTTAAATGCTTATTTTAAATTATATTATTAAACTAAATTGAATTCAATTAATTGTAATTATATTGAATAATTTTTATTTCTAAATTCTGATGGTGACATACCTACAATTTTTTTAAAGGTATTAGTGAAATGACTTTGATCATGAAATCCTAATAATATACTTATTTCTAATATGCTCTTTTCAGTACTTAAAAGTAAAGTTTTAGCTCTTTCAACTTTTATTTCTCTTAAATATTTCATTATAGATATTCCTTTATGCTTTTTAAAACATGTTGATGCATATCCTACTGATATATTTAAGTTATTACATATTGTTTCTAATGAAGTATGATTTTCTATATTTAAATGAAGAGCTTGCAAAAGCTTATTAACAGTAAAGCTATCAGTAACTTCTGTATCATTTATTAGTAAATCTATATATTCATTTATCATATTTATCTCAATAACTTGCAATGAACTTACATTACTTGCTTCCTTAATTTGCCTATAAAATCCATTATAAATAGGATGTAGATATTTCTTAGAAATTCCACTCTTTATAATTTCCCTAGTATATACAGCATTCCAAATTATTAAATCATCCCTTTTATGCTCTTTGTCAACATCATCACTAACTTCTGATTTATGCTTTTCTTTAACTATCCTTATAATTTCTTCTTTATTTCTAGATTCTATTAAAAAAGATATCTTGTTACTAAAAATATTAAAATCTGATTCAAAGCTTTCATATCCATCATTCATAATTTCTCTCCCAATTACATTTCATAATAATTATATACATATTATATTATAAATATACAAATATAATCAATATCCTTTGATATAATTTCATTAAAGTACACAATAAGAAGGAGTAATATATATGAATAAGTTTGCTGTTTATCATATAACAGATGTACCATATGCTTATGCTAAAAATACAAATACCTTAACTATAAGAATCCGTACTGCTAAAAATGATTTAAATAGTTGTTATATTTATTATAAAGATAGATTTGGAAATTATCCTTTTATAAAAAAAGAAATGTCTTTAATATCTGAAGGAGAATTTTATTCATACTATGAAGCTGATTTATCAGTTAGTAAAAATAGATATAAATATATTTTTGAGCTTATAGACAAAGATAATAATATTTATATCTTAGATGAAAGAGGTTTTAGAAAATCAATTTATGAATGTGTTGATGCAAATTCATTTCAATTTCCTTATATCTCACCTGATGATGTATATGATGAAGTTAAAACTCTACAAGAATCTATTGTATATCAAATTTTCCCTGATAGGTTCTGTAAAGGACTTAATATAAATAATCCCAATACTACAGCTTCATGGGGAGATGAAAATATAAATTCTAAATCAGTATTAGGCGGAAATTTACAAGGGATAATAGATAAATTAGATTATATTGAATCTTTAGGAATAAATCTACTATACCTTACTCCAATATTTAAATCTAGCTCTAATCATAAATATAATACTTGCAATTACTATGAAATCGACGAAGCATTTGGTGATACTGTAATAGCCAAATCTTTAATAGATAAATGCCATGAAAAGGGTATTAAAGTTATTTTTGATGCTGTATTTAATCATTCAGGAGATGACTTTTTTGCTTTTCAAGATGTTATAAAAAATGGTGAAAATTCAAAATATAAGGATTGGTATATTATAAATAGCTTTCCTATTGATCAAGAAAAAATTAATTACTATACTTTTGCAAATAATATACGAAAAATGCCAAAATTAAATACTTCAAATGAAGAGGTTCAAGATTATTTTATTAATGTTGGTAAGTACTGGATAAATGAAATTGGAATAGATGGTTGGAGATTAGATGTAAGTGATGAAGTTAGTCATAATTTTTGGAAAAACTTTAGAAAAGGAATTAAATCACTAAACAAAGATTTAATAATAATCGGTGAAATATTCCATAATGGATTTAATTTTTTAAGAGGTGATGAATTTGATTGTATTATGAATTACACTTTTAAAAATGCATGTGTAGATTTTTTTGCTAAAGGAATAATAGATTCAGAAGATTTTTTGAATATCTTATCTGAAAATAGAATGTTATATATGAATAATATATCACGTCAAATGTGGAACTTATTAGGTAGTCATGACACTAAGAGATTCATTAATGAATGTCAATTTGATATTTCATCTATGAAACTTGCCTTAGTTTTTCAATTTTCCTATATAGGTGTACCTTATATTTACTATGGTGATGAAATTGGATTAACTGGAGAAGATGATCCACTTAATAGAAAATGTATGATTTGGGACACTTCTAAACAAAATAATGATTTACTAGACTTATATAAATTATTAATAAATCTTAGAAAAAAATATAAATCTTTAATTTATGGTACATTTACTCCTATTTATTATAAAGATAATCTTTTAATTTTTAAAAGAGAGTTACCTAATGAATCAATTTTAATATGTTTAAATAAAAATACTAAAGATATAGATGCTAAATTAAATTTTGATATAAATGGTTTTGATTTAATAAATAAATCTATAATTAATATAAACAAACATAATTCTATAAACTTTAAGTCCATGGAATATAAGATAATTAAACTTCAATAAAAAAATAGGTAGATTTTACTTGTTAAAATCTACCTATTGTCTATTTATAAATTTTAAGGGATAATTTTTATTTTACTGCTGATTCTAAAGCTTTATTAACAGCTTCTATTACACCTTTTGATGAATTAGTTGCTCCTGATATAGCTTCAACACCTTCAGTACTTTGCTTTTCAATTATTTCTGGAACTAAATTATCTTTAACACCATCAACTAAAGTCTTAGTTTCGTTATGTTCAACTAAATTCACTTCAGATATCTTTCCTTTTTCAACTTTAACTTCTACCTTTATTGCTCCAGAAGCGCCTTGACCTTCACCTGTATATGTTCCATCAGTGTATTTTCCACCACCACAGCCAACTAACAAAGTTGCTGATAATGCTATTGTGCTTAATATTGCAGTTATTTTCTTCATTTTTATTCCTCCTACAATTAAATCCTATTTAATAAATGTTGCTGCATTTTTTCCTGCTGTTCTACCAAAAGTAACTATATCAGCTAATGCATTTCCACCTAATCTATTTCCACCATGAACTCCACCAGTTACTTCTCCTGCTGCAAATAAACCAGGAATTACATTTCCATCTTTATTTAAAACTTCAGCATTTGTATTTATCTTTAATCCACCCATTGTATGGTGCACAGCTGGAGTTACAGGTATAGCATATACTTTCCCTTCATTTAATTGTCTTGGAAGGTCTTCCCTATTAAATTCTGAATCTTTTTTAGCTGCAACTGCTTCATTGTACTTATTAATTGTTTCAGCCATTGTATTCTTATCTATTGATAATTTTTCTGCTAGTTCTTCTACTGAATCCGCTTCTGTAACTAATCCCATATTGAAGTATTCCTCAGTTGCTTTTAAGCTCTTTCTTAATCCTTCATCAAAGAAAAGATAAGCTACTCCATCTTTTTGATCTAATATAGCCTTTGAAACTACATCTCTTGTAAATAATTCATTTGTAAATCTTTTACCATCCTTATTAATAAGAATTGCTCCATTACCTCTTACAGCTTCTGTTACCATTACAGCCTTTTCTGGAACAACTGTTGGATGAGTTTGAATTTCCTTCATATCTACTAAATCAGCACCAACATTTTCTCCAAGAACTATACCATCACCAGTAGCTCCGTTATGGTTAGTTGTTGCAAATCCTTTTAAATCTTCTTTATAACTAACTACCATTTCTTGATTAGCTGAGAATCCACCTGCTGCAATAACTACAGCTTTTGTATTTATAGTATATTCTTTTCCTTCTTTATCAGTAACCTTTACTCCTGAAACATTACCATCTTTATCTAAAACTATTTCTTTTGCTTCATTCCATAATCTTAAATCAACTTTTTCTTTTTCAGCTGATGCCTTTAATGTATCAACTAAATGAGCTCCTACAGCTGCTCCCCCTGTTGGTCTATGAGTTCTATAATTTGTAGCTCCTGCCATTCTACCAACATCTGATAAATCAGCACCTAAATCAGTTAACCATGCAACTGACTCTTTAGCTTCATTTGATAACTTTTCAACTAATTCAGGATTGTTTTTTTCATATCCACCTTTCATAGTATCATCATACATAGTTTGTATTGAATCTTCTATGCCTTTTGCTTTTTGTTGTTCAGTTTCAGCTGCATTTAATCCACCTGTAGCTCTATTTGTATTTCCACCTACCATTGGCATCTTTTCTAAAACAACAACATTTTGTACTCCATCTTGTTTAGCTTGTACAGCAGCAGATAATCCTGCACCACCAGCTCCTATTACAACTATATCAGCAGTTTCTTTTTTTCCACCACAACCAACTAAAGCTGTTGGAACTAAAATTAAAGCTGACATTACTAATGCTAAAACCTTCTTTTTCATTTAACATTCTCCCCTTAATCTTTAAGTTATTTTCAGCATTAGTATATTTGTTAATTAATAAACAATCAATATTGTGGTCATATTGTTTATTTTGGTCTTTTTGGTCTTATTTTTTAAGTATATAATAATTTGTTGGTCTACCTATTTTCCCATACTCCTGATTTATTTCAACTTTACCTTCTTCAACCATCTTTTCTAAATATCTTCTTGCCGTTACTCTAGCTAGTCCACTTCCTTTTGCAATTTCTTCTGCAGTCAAATCTTGTCCATTCTTTTGGATCATATAATTGATTATTTTATTGTATGTTTTTAAACTCAAACCTTTGCACAATTCTTTTTCTTGCATTTCTTCATCTAGAAAATTAGCATTAATATTTAATATATATTGGTCTATATAATCTTGATTTATATTATCTATATTATTTAATTCAACAAATCTATTCCTATAATTAGATAAAGCTTCCTTAAATCTCTCAAATTTAAATGGTTTTATTAAATAATCAATCGCACCATACTTAAATGCCTCATCTACTGAAGATTTACATTTATCAGCGGTAATTAAAATAGTATCTATATTTATTTCTTTGCTTCTTATCCATTTTAATAAATCTATACCTTTTCCATCTGGCAAAAAAATATCTAATAAAACTAAATCAGCCTTTTCTTTAGTAATTTTAATTTTTGCTTCTTCTATGCTACTTGCATCTCCTACAACTATAAAACCTTCAAGCTTTTCTAGAAACCTTGTATTTATTTCCTTTACCATTGGGTCATCTTCAACAATAAAAACTTTAATTTTATTCATTGCTATATTTCTACCTCCCATGTTGTAATCTTATCTGAAGTTAATTTTAAACTGCCATTTAATGATTCTATAATGTTCTTTATATTATATAGGCCAAGGCCTCTAAAATTTCCTTTTGTACTAAATCCCCTTTTAAATATTTCTTCTTTTGTATCATCAGCGATTTTATTTCCATTATTTTTAACTATTATTTTTATTTTTTCTTCTTGAAAGATTCCAATATATATATATCCATTTTCTCTTGATTTAAGTTCTTCAATTGAGTTTTCTAAGAGATTTCCTATAATAGTCAATATCTCTTGTACTTTTATATTATTAGGAATAAACTTTAAGTATGATTTTTCATCAACTTCAAATTTTATTTTCATTTCATCCGCCTTATTATATTTAGAAAATAACAATCCTTGTATTGATGGCTCTTTTATTTTACTTAAATTATCTGTTATTATTCCTCTAGTTTCTGTTGTATGGAAAATGTACTCCAAAGCCTTATCAGTTTCATCTAATTGTATTAGTCCTGCTATTGTATGTAATTTATTCATAAATTCATGATTTTGAGCTCTTAAATTCCAAGTTAGCTCCTTTACTCCTGTTAACTCTTCTGCCATATTATGAACCTTTGTAAAATCTTGAAAGCTCGCAATTGCTCCTACAACCTTGCCATACTCACCAATAATGCTGTAGAAATTTCCCATTATTATTATATTATTTTCTAATCGTATTTCCTTATTGAATATTCTACTTCTTCTATACATAACTTCAAATAATAAATTTATTATTTTACTATCTATTTCATCATTTGAATTTATATTAAGTATTTCAAAGGCTTTGTTATTTATTACTGTAATACATCCAGAATTATTTATTGCTATTAATCCTTCTTCTATATTATTGATAATAGATTCTTTTTCTCTTAATTGAATAGCTATTTCTTCTGGCTCTAATCCATAAATATCTTCTTTTATGTTAATAGCTAACTTCTTTGCTAAAAAAATTATAACAACAAAAACTCCTATAAATACAGGTATTAATCCTTTTATATATTCCTTGACCTCCCCTCGTAAATCTCTTTTTAGCATTCCTACAGCTACAGCCCCAACTTGTACACCATCTTTATGTACTGGTACAAAGCCTCTTATAGATCTGCCTAAATGCCCCTCTCCTTCAGATACATAGGTTTCTCCTTCTCTTAAAACTAACTTTTCATCTCCACCTAAAAATCTTCTTCCAATATTATCGGGAATTGGATGCGAATATCTAATTCCTTCATTATTCATAACTGTTATAAATAATAATCCTGTTTTAAGTCTTACTCTTTCAGCAAAGTTTTGGACTTTTAAATGTGTTGGATCTCCATTATCAGCTAATTCTTTTTGAATCATAGGATTGGCTGCCACCACAAAAGCAGTATCAATAAGACTCTTTCCTATTGCTTCAGTTACTTTATTATTTATAACTACTAAAGAAAAAATACTTATAATTAATATTACTGCAATAAAAATACTAATTGTAAGTCTTGTAATTTTCTTTTCTAAAGTCATTTTTATACTCCTATACTATAATCATTATTTTTTTCACACAATAATTATACATTAATATATAAAATGTAACAAATAAAAAGGATGAGATAACTCTCACCCTTTACATTGGTTTTATTATATCTAAAACATAATTTTTAAATTCTTCAAAACTTCCACTTATTATTGAAGCTCCTTTATTTATTTTTCCACTATTAAAATTATATTCTGCTGAACCATAATTAAAGCTTGCACTAGAAACTATTATACTTGCTTCTGTAACTCTATAATTTACTTTTGCTAACATTACGTCCTTGCAGAATTCCACAAAATTATTAGCCTTTTCTATATTTCCATTACATACTACAGTTAAAGCAAACTTAAATAATTCATATCCTCCAATAAGTGGTATCATAGAACCATTTGCCATGTAAAATACTTTACCCATGTTATAGAAATACTTCATATTACCATAACTCATTGTTCTAAATTCATAATTTATTTCTAAATCTTTATTATTTAATGCTTGAAATTTTTCTACTATATCATTCCATGCTCTTGCTTCAGCAGTTTTATTATTATTTATAACACTTTTAAATTGTGAAAAAGCATTTTCTAAATCTTTATCCATATTTACTACTGATCCATTAACAGCAACGCTATACTCATTATTTTCATATATTAATTCCACTCTATTATTCATCTTAAACTCCCCTTACTAATAAATATAAATTTATTATCTAATAATAATTATTATATCATAATAGTTTATAATTTCAAGGACTATATTGTTTTATTTAACAATCTCGTATGGCCAATCTTTTATGCCACCAAAATCATATACGTTAGTGTATCCCTTTTCTAATAATATATTCGATGCTTTTTTACTTCTATTTCCACTTCTGCAATACACAAGAATCTTTTTATTCTTATCATTTAATATATTTTCTGCTTCTTCTTCTAATTTATCTATAGGTATTAAAATGCTATTTTCTATATGTCCACTATTATATTCTTCTTCAGATCGTACATCTAAAATAATAACCTCATTTTTTTCTATTTCCTTTTTTGCTTCTTGTGCATCTATATTTATTACTTTAATATCTTCAGTAACACTTTCAGAAACTTCATTTTTTTCTCCTATATCTTTTTTATTTGTGCACCCAGTAAAAATTATAAAATTAAAAATGAATATTAATGCTATTGTAAATATAACTTTTTTCAATTAAATCACCTCATATAAATTATAAAATAAAATAATAAGTAAGTTTGTGATAAAATCACAAACTTACTTATTATTTATCATATATACTTACACCTGGCAATATAACCTTAAAATAATCATCTTTAATTGAATTTATTAGCTTGACTTTTCCAAACCCATAAAAAGCTTTTTTCATTCTTGAAAACCCTCTTCCGTTATTTAAAAATCTTTTATTATTATCTAAAGTTATTAATTTTTCATATATCCAAATATTTCTTTTACTATGGCTTATTTCCTTACCTAAATTGCTTTTTTCTATCAAGGCCCCCGGGCTATTTATAGATACAGATTTATATCCAATACTTATTTCTATAACTCTATTTACTGATGAGTATTTTCTATACAATACTGCATTTTTAACTCCCTCTATTATTGCAGATGATGGGTAATCATTTGGCATTAAATCATAAATTACTCTTTCTGATTTATCTACCATTTCTAATATACTACCTTGAATTACAATAACTTCATCTTTATTTTTATTTATTCTATTTATAATTTTTATCATATTCTGAGGTATCCATAAGCTATTATAATTTGAGAATATTAACAATCCACCTAAAGTACAATTCATCTTTCCACTTTCTTTTTCCCTATATGCTATTCTAGAACTTTCTAAAAGAAATTCTTTATTTTCTTCATTTAACTCTATTCCTTTATTTTTAAAATACTGTCTAAGCAAATCTTCATCTAAAAATGAAATATCACTTTTCATCACTGTAGATGTTTCCATAAAAAAATCTAAATTTTCTTCAAAGGCTTCAATTAATTCTTGTTTTCTCATTGTATCTGTAGTCGATCCTCTTCTTATGTAAAATGCTCCACTTTCCCTTATTTGGTATGGCTTTTGATCTCCTGAATATATAGTTATTACACATATCCTCTTCCCCTGTATCTTGCATGTATCAACAGATATTGGTATAGGAGGCTCACATCTTGATGATACTATTTGCTGCACTTGCTCTTCTTTTATAATTTCTGATTCATTTACACCGATAATTTCTTTACTTTTATCTTCTACACCTATTATTATATAACCTCTTCCACCTCTAGAGTTAGCAATAGCACAAACATCCTTCGCAAGCTCTTTTTTATTACCTTCTGATTGTAAGGATAGCTTTAATTTAAAATCTAGTTTTACCCCTTCTTCCTTTTTAATTAAAGAAAGCAACCTCTTGCTATCCACCTAAATATCCCCCTAACTAAAAATCATTATATTTTATACTACTATAAAAATATAAGATCAGACACATAAACTTTTGCCTGACCTTACATTTTCTAAATCTTTACTTTATAAGCTTCTTAATATAATCATTTAATATTTTTTCATCAATTAATCCCTTATTGTCTTTAACTATATTCCCATCTCTATCTATAAATATAGTTCTTGGTATTGCTTGAACAGCATAGGCATTTGCAGCACTAAATTTTGTATCAAATACTATTTTCATATTTAAGTTATTTTCTTTTAAATAATTTAATGCCTTTTCTTTAGTTTCTCTTTGACCATCTGTAAGATTTACCATAAGTATTTCAACATCATCACCATACTTTTCCATAGCATTTTCAAAATATGGCATTTCTGCTTTACATGGTCCACACCAACTTGCCCATATATTTACTACAACTGGTTTTTCCCCTTTAAAATCAGATAATTTTATGGCATTTCCATCTTCATTATAAACTTCAAAATCTGGAGCCGATTTATAATCTGTTGAGCTATTTCCATTTGTTGCATCTATAGGCATATATTCTCCTGATAAATATCCATATCCAAACTTTACTATTACAATTAATAAAATTAAAGATATAATTATTGTTATTAATTTTTTCTTATTATTCAAACTTTTTACCTCCCTAATTAAATGTAAGTAATGATAATAATAAGTTTAAGTATCCTGTTATCATTAAAATACCTATTATAATTAATAATATCCCTGAAATTGTATTAATAATCTTGTAATTTTTCTTAATAAAAGTAAAAGCACCCTTTAAGGTATCAATTAATAATGCTGATATTATAAATGGAATTCCAAGACCTAAGCTATAAGTAAGTAACATAAATATCCCTTGCATTGAATCCTGGCTATTTGCTGCTAGCATTAAAGCAGATCCCAAAAATGTTCCAACACATGGTGTCCATCCTATTGCAAAAACAACTCCAAATAATACTGATGAAATTAAATTAAGATTATTTAAATTACTTTTATTTTTTAATTTAAAGCTTCTATCTAAGATTGATATTTTTAACACTCCAATGTAATTTAATCCAAATAAAATTAATAATGCTCCTGCTACAACATTAAAAGTTTTCATATATCTTTGTATAAATACTCCAAAGGTTCCAGCCGCTCCACCTAGAATTGTAAAGACAATTGAAAATCCAATTACAAATCCAATAGAGTTTATCAAAGCCTTATTACTCTTTCCCTCATCATTACCTCCCATAAAATATGAGACATATATAGGAATCATAGGTAATATACATGGGGAAATAAATGTTATTATTCCCTCTAAAAATAGAATAAAATAATTCACAACATCACTCCTCTTCTTTTTTGATAGTATATCATAATATTTGGAATAATTGAATAAGTTACTTTTTTGATACCTGAATTATCAAAAACACCTAATCTAGTTTTAAAAACTAGATATTGACTTTATATAATTTTATGATGTATTATTTATATAACGATATGCGAAAGGAATGTTTATATGAATAAAATTGCTTTGATAACTGATAGTACATGTGGTTTACCTAAAGAATATATTAATGAATACGATGTTAAGGTTGTTCCTTTAAAAATATTATATAAAGATAAAGAGTTTATAGATGGAATAAATATTACACCTGAAGAAGTTTATTCTAAATTACCAAAAGAGCTACCAACCACTTCTATGCCATCTGTAGATGATATAACATCTTTATATAATGAATTAATTAAAGAAGGTTATACTCAGGCTATAGTTTTACCTGTATCATCTGGATTATCTGGTACAATAAATAGCTTTAAACTGGCTAGTGAAGAATTTAAAGATAAAATAAATACATTTATATTTGATACTAAAATTTTGTCAATGGCAGTTGGATTAATCGTAATAGAAGTTGGTAAGATGATTAAGAAAAAAATGAATTTTGAAGATATATGTAATATAATCCCTAAGCTTAGAGAAAATTTATGGATGTATTTTACTGTAGACACTTTAGAATACTTAATAAAAGGTGGTAGAATTGGCAAAGTCACTGGAGGAATAGGTGAAATACTAAACTTAAAGCCTATTATAACTATGGACGATAATGGTTCATATACAAATTATACAAAAGTAAGAGGATCTAAACAAGCATTTAAAAAACTTCTAGACTTATCTACAGATATTTTAAATAAAGGTAAAGGAAAAGTTATAATAATGACTGGCACTATGCATGAAGAAGCTGAAAAGCTTAAAGAAATTTTATCTTCCCATGAAAATACTACTTTTATTTATAAGGGTACTATAACTCCAGCAGTTGGAATTCACTCTGGACCTAGATTATTAGCTGTTGCTGTTATGTCTGAAATATAAAAAAATAGATATTGTAAACTTATAATGTTTACAATATCTATTTTTCTAAAAATTCTAAAGTTATCTTTATCATTTCTTTTTGCTGTTCTTCCCAAGATATCTCTGGCTCATTGTCACCACTTTGGTATCCATACACTCCAAATTGTGCATGATTCCCACCATCTATTTCTTTAAAGACTGCTTCTGTTGGTAAATTTTCTTTGCTTTCTTCTATGTTATCTATAGTTGTTAATCCATCATTTTCGGCATATATACTAAGAACTTCTATATCATTATCTGATAAATCACTACTTCTTGCAGGATAGGAAGCTAAAAATATTACCCCTTTAACTATGTCTTGATTATTTTCTGCAAACATAGCCGCACTTACTCCTCCCATAGAATGTCCACCAACATACCATTTCTCTATATCTGTCTTCATTTTTATAAATTTGCTTGCTTTATTATTATCTAAAATTGACAAATTAAAATTAACATCTGCAATTGCTAATAAATATCCCTCCTTTGATAACTCATTAGCATAATAAGAATAACTTAAAGGTTCAACCAAAGCACCAGGATATAAGACTATTCCTACATTTTTATTATTTTGTTTTGGATAAAATACATAAAAGCCTTCTTCCTTAGAATATTCATCTACGCTTATGGTATTAAATAATTCATTTAATGGTTTATATGTGTTGCTTGTCCAAATTATAAATCCTAAAAATGTTAATATAATAATACTTAAAATAATATTTAATATATATTTAGTTTTTTTATTTAATTTCATTTTGCGCCTATTAAAATTAAGATAAGACCTTAAGTCTTATCTTAATTATTTTTCTAAATTTAATTTTATAACTTCTAAATCTTCCTCATTTATTTCAAGTAACTTTATAATTGTTTCTTCATCTAATCCTAAACTTTTGAGATTTAAAAATCTAGTTGTTATTGTTTGTAACTCAACTTCTCTTTTAACACCCATTTATAATCTCCTCTTTTAACTAATAACTAAATTATAAAATGTATTATTCTTCATCATGTTCAAAATCTTTACCTGTTTTCATTGCTATTCTTTCAGCAACTAAATTTTTCAACAATACATTTACAGTCCATTCTCTTGATGTTTCTGTAACTGTTGCTTTTAAAACATTTTTAACTCTAAACTTCTTTAAGTTTTCAATGAATATACCCATTTTAGCACCAGGAATATTATTAAATATAATTGCTTTATTCTTTATCCCATCTTCTAAATCATTTAATATATTACCTTCTAGTACATCTTTTACAATTGAGTTTCCATTTTTATAACTTAAGATAATTTTATCTCTAATGCCGATCATTCCAGCAAGATTGCTTACTGTTTTAATTTCTTTTGCATTAAAGTTACATAAAATTACACAACTCCTACCATCTTTAACTTCTGTATCTTTTACATCTAATTTTTCAAATGACATAATCTTCTCCTTCTTAACTAATTTTATTTATATAACTATATCATATAAAAATACTAAGAATTAAGCAACCTTGAATTTATGTGATAAATCTATTTAATATTAATTTTGAATTATAGGATTTCTATGAAGTATTTTTACAGTTATTATTAAATCAAATAACATTATAAAAAAAAGAATAAAATTTGTTACTCTAAATAATTTTTCTAAACTTAAATATATATTATTTATGGTAGGTTGAACTAAATTAATCCCTACATAACATAATATCATCCAATACAAGGAAAATCTTAATGTTATTAACCCTTTATAGTTATATTTTAATTTAGAATAATCCCAGTATTGTTTATTAAATATTTCTTTTAATAGATATCCACTTATAAACTCCACACTTGTTGGAACTATTAAAAATAATATAAGAGTTGTTATAATATTAAAATTAAAATATTTATCACACAATACTAAAATAGTAAAGGCAATACCATACATTGGCTTATATGGCCCTTTCATAAAACCTTCTTTTTTAAAATTTCCAGTTATTATATAACTATAGACACCTTCAATTATCCAACCTACTATGGAATATAATATAAAATTAAATAAAGTAAAATTTATTATAGTCACAAGAATACACCGACCTTCACTAATTTTACTTTTAGTTTAACCAAAATATATTTATAAATACCTTCTCAATAATTAAATCTTTCCCCTTACCCCTAAATTTTGAAACTAACATTTATTTACACCAATTTCTTCTATTTTACATTTCTTATTTCATTGTAACTTTTATATTTTGTAGGAATAAAATGAAATTATAGATTATTTGTAAAGGAGAGAACTAAAATAGAATCTAATTATAAAAAAGTTAAAATTATATTATTAGTAATATTAATTGCCAATATAGTTGTTGCAGTATCAAAAATAGTAGTTGGATTAGTTATTAATAGTGCTAGTGTGATGGCTGATGGCTTTCATTCCATTTCAGATGGTGCATCGAATATTGTAGGAATGATTGGAATCGTTATGGCTTCAAAACCTAAAGATATCGATCATCCATATGGTCATAAAAAATTCGAAACAATTGCAAGTATGTTTATAGGCACAATGCTTCTATTTATATCTTTTAATGTTATTAAATCTTCTATTAGTAAATTATTTAATCCTTCAACATTAGAAGTTAGTCTAGAAAGTTTAATTATTATATTAATAACTTTATTTATTAATATATTTGTTGCCTCTTATGAAAATAGGCAAGGTCAAAAGCTTAATAGTCAATTATTAATAGCTGATTCTCTTCATACTAAGAGTGATATTTTTGTCTCCATTGGAGTACTTATAGCTTTATTTTCTGTAAAACTTGGACTTCCACCTGTAATAGATACAATTACATCTTTTGTTGTTGCTTTCTTTATTCTTCATGCATCTTACGAAATATTTAAAGATAATCTTTCTTCTTTAACAGATAAGGTGATGTTAGATCAGGAAGTTGTTGTTGATATTTTAGATGAATTTGATGATATTAAAAATGTTCATAATATTAGATCTAGAGGATATAAGGATTATGTATTCTTAGATATGCACATAAAAGTAGACTCAAAATTAAGCGTTGATGAAGCACATAGCCTTGTTCATAAAGTTGAGAATACTTTATCTGATAGACTAGGAAAAAAAATAGATATCATTATTCATGTTGAACCTGAATGATTATAAATAAAGTGACTAGTTATAAAAGATATAACTAGTCACTTTTTGTTAAAAATATTGGTTATCTGGTGGTTTCACCTTAATATATTCCTCTATGTTAAAGTAATATTCTCCATCATATTCTATTTTACCTAAAGCTTTAATCCATTGCCCTTCATTTAAAGTATCTTGACATATTGAATTCAATCCTATTATTACTGAATCTGCTACACAGCAGTTCATTTCTTCTCTTGCTAAAATAAATTTTTCTTCTCCATTATGCTTGTGTACAAATCCAGTGAATATTATATATTTCCCTAAATACTCTTGTCCACTTTCATTAATTTCTTCAATTATATGATGATTTTCATAAGATATTTCTATTGCTTGATTCCCATAACTATTTTTAAATTTATGGTCATTTTTACCAAATTGCTCTTGAGAAACAAAGTCATTTAATAATATAAAAACTCCAATTGCTAAAGTAAATATTATAGGTATATAACTAATTGAATTATCTTTTCTAGTATTGAAGCTTATAACTTTAAATATTTGAACTATAATCAAAACAGGTAATATTACTAAAGCTATATATAAATTTTTAGCAGTTTTAGGACTTAAAAAATTATATATATAACCTGACATCATTAAATAACCAATAAATGCTGTTAAAAGAATTAATATTAATAGCCATATAAATTCATCTATATTAAATTTCTTCATATTACCTCCTATATGATTATTGTTAAACTTACTGAAAACGCTAGTACAACTAAAACAATTAAGGTAATAAGTTTAATTGTAAATCCTTTTTTAAAATACGATCCAACTATTATAGCATTTTTTAAATCTATCATTGGTCCAAGTATCAAAAATCCTGATATAGCTGGTAGTCCAAAATGATCTAAAAATCCTTTTGCTATAAATGCATCAGCTTCTGAACATAAAGAAAGTAAGAAGGAAAGTAACATCATTACAATTATAGCTAAATACTTTCCATTTGCCATATTATTTAGCATAGTTTCATCAACCATAGTTATAAATATACTAGATAGAAAAGACCCAAATATGTAGTACTTTAATATATTTGAAAACTCCTTATTAGCATGCTCTAAACATAACCTTATTTTTGATTTATTATAAAAATAATCTGTTACTACACAACCACAGTCACATAAATTTTCATAATCAAAAGTATTTTTTATAATTTCTTTTCTTCTATTGGTTAATAAATCTATTAAAATTCCTATAATTATAGCACATAATATTCCACCAAATACTCTTACTAAAACAACTCTTATGTCATTAAATGCATAAAAAGTTGATGCCATAACTACAGGATTAACAATAGGAACACAAAGCATAAATACTATTGAAACTCCTACAGGTACTCCTTTTTTAATTAAGCTTTTTGCAATAGGTACTATAGCACATTCGCATATTGGAATAAAAACTCCAGCAAATGCTGCAAATATTATTGAAATAAACTTATTTTTAGGAAGTATTTTTTTTACTAATTCCTCTGAAATGTACATTTGTATTACTGCTGAAACAATGGATCCAATTAATATAAAAGGTAATGCTTCTAAAATCATGCTTATAAATGTGTTAGCCCATTTTTCTAAACCAATACCCACCCTTTATCTTCCCTCCTTATTAAGAAGAGTTTTAATTCTCCTAGTCAATATACTTTCTTTAAAATAACTACTTGATTTCAAATCTTCTTCTAAATTATTTATGCTTAAAGAACATATAATTGGCGCAGTAAGATTAATACTTTCAAGTATATTTACTAAGCTTTTTCTTTTTTCTTCATTTATAGAATTTAAATTATTTAAAACAATAATTTTACTTGATTGTACAAATGGTATTATAAGCTCTCCCATATTTTTTAAATAAACTTCTAAGTTACTTGATTCTCCTATATAATAATTTCCATAGAAATTTATTTTTTCTTTAATTTTTTTATTCTTAATAAGATTGGCAATTACATCTAAACTATAAGTTCCATTAAATTCTATTATTATCCTATTGTAATTTTTATATTTTATTTCGTCTAACAAAACACTTTCTATATTATTGCAATTATTTAAATAAATTATTTTTACATTCCTAAAACCTTTTTCAATATTAGTAGATCCTCTTTCTAGAAGAACTACTAATATTTCTTGTTTACTGCACACTTCTGTTTTCAAATACGAATTTATAAAAGATGTTTTACCTGAGCCTAAAAATCCGCTTACAACTTCTAGCCTACACTTCATTTTCTTATCCTCATTTAAAAAGCCCTTTTAGCTCTTCTTTGTTTAATTTAATACCAATAAAAGATATTACACTACTGTTATTATCTTTTATTTCTCTAATATCAAATTCATCTTTTACAAAATCAAACTGCCCATAGCTTCCATCTATAAGCTTAATAATTCCCTTAGCTCTTAACACATCCCCATAGCTTTTTGATGAAGATATAAATTTAAACTTTGATATTAATTCTAATTTAGATATCTTAGAATTAGGATATATTGCAAAAGTTTCAAAAACTTCATCAGCTTTCTTGAACTCTTCTAACTTTTTACTTAATCTAGGCTTAAATAAGTTACTGCTCTTTAAATTTAAACTTTCATAGTCATTTTGATTTAATATTTCCTTTCCCTTTATCTTTCTCCAATCTTCACTAATAATAACTGCTCGTTTATTTAATTTTCTTATTTTTGAAACTACCTCTTGTACTTTTTCATAATCTAACTTTTGAACTCTACTTAAAACTATTTTCTTAGTATTTAATATTTGATCTTCATAAAAATTTTTAAAATTATTAATATACATATCAAATTTTTCAGGATCAATAACAGTAATTATATTATCAACTTCTAATTTTTCTTTTAATTTTCCTTCCCTAAATACTTTTATTATATCTGTTAACTTTGCAACCCCTGAAGGTTCAACAATTATTCTATCTGGATTATATTTTTCTATTACTTCTAATACTGCTTCCTTAAAATCACCAGTAACTTGGCAACAAATACAGCCTGAATTTATTTCCTTAACTTCTATACTAGATTGTCTAAGTATAGCTGCATCAATACTTACCTCTCCAAACTCATTTTCTATAATTGCTATGTTTTTTTCATATGCTCCTTCAGTAATAAGTTTTTTCATAAGAAAGGTTTTTCCTGCTCCTAAAAATCCTGAATATATATCTATTTTTATCTTCATTTAACACCTCTATATAAAACTTGCTCTTATAATGTTCTAAACATTTTATGTGTTAAATTTAAATTATATTACTACTTTTATTAACAAAATAATTATTAAATATAAATCATTTTATTCTTTGCTCCAAAATTAAAAGGGGATATCAGCGATATCCCCTTTTAGTTACAATGTAAATTTGTAGTAATATTTCATATATTAAACTAACTAAATATTTTTAACTTAATTTTACATTTAAATTTTTAATTTTGTGACAGCATATTTAATTTTATTAATTTTGTATTCCCTTTAAACTAATATTTTCAAATGAATTTGTTAATATAAATTTTCCATCTCCAACTTTTATAAATTTAACTACTATCTTATCACCAACAGAACTTAATGCTACTTCTCTTGATGTTTCTGTTGAAACTGAAAATATATTATCATTTCCTTTTATTCTTATATCATAAATACTAGTTCCATCCTTAACAACTAATCCAATTCTTTCGATTTCACCTTCTAATGTTTCTTCACTATTACTTCCTTCAAGTGAAATATTAGTATTTGTTAATCCTTCTAAATATTTATTAAGAGTTGACTGTAATGAATCTCCAACTCCCACTATATTGTAGTTTCTGACATTTACCATAGCATATTGTTTAACTAATCCATTAGAATCTTTTAAAGTCATAAAATAAGTTGGTTCATTTTGTATATTTATTAAATACGGCAGGGTTGCTGTATATCCATATTGTTGAACCTTACCTTGTGCAGATTTCATACTTGCAGTTTCTGTTGCTCCTGATGTTTTATATAAGTTTGTTTCACCTGTTCTTGTATTAGTTAAAGTAAACCCTACTAACCCTTCATCATTTCCCACTGATGTTACTCCAGTAAAATAATAACATTCATCATTATTAAATATTAAATTCATTCCATCTGTAGACTTTAACTTATCTTTATCACTAAAGTTAAATACCCCATGAACAAGTTCTCCCCATTTATCTATATAATTTTTTATATATCTATCTGGTTGAATTCTATCTATCCACTTTGGTGCATCTTCTATTCCATAAATATTAGATTCTCCAGTCTCAGCATCTAACACTAATACTCCTGTTGCTTTTGCTTCTGTTATTCCAATAGCATTGTCATATCTAGTAACAACCCAATATGGATTTCCCTCATCATCTAATTCAAATGTAAAATCAGTATGCCCTGCTTTCATATCTTTAATATAAGCTGCTCTGTGCAAATCACTAAAAAGATACGCTGATTCTAAATATTTAATTTTAATATCTTTTCCATTCACTTCTGTTACTAATTGAACGTCACTTTCATTTGTTGCACTTATCTTTATATATCCTGTTGTTCCTTCTCTGTTAGTAAACCATTTAAATAATGATGAATGCTCTAAAGGGGCAACATAGTAAAGTTGTCCACCCACGCTTTGTAATGTTAAATCTCCAATAGTTACTTGGCTTCCTAAGCTAGGTATTTCCCCTAATTTTTTATCTGCCAACTTATATGCTACTTCTTTATCTATTGTTGGTAATTGCTTTAAATCTATATGCTCAATTTCATTACTAAATTCAACACCTTCAATATTACCAATTAATTCTCTATGAGCTTTATAGCTAACTATAGGACTAAATACCACTAATGATAAAATATAAATTACAGCTACTATAACTGCTGCTAGTCCATACTTCTTATTAAATGTAAAAAAAGCATAAACTGCTGTTACTACAACAAATATTCCTACAATATAAAATGAACTTAATGTAAAATCTAATATCAACTTACTATTAAAAGCTAAAAATATTCCTGCTACTATGTAAGCTGTAATTAGCCATCCTAGATATTTTAAAAATGATCCTTTTTTTGGTGTAATGTTTCTAATATTATCCATATTCATCCCCCAGATATTTTTTACTGTTTTATATAGTATATATTACAGTATAATGTAATGTTTGTAAATATATTTTTTTAAAATCTTTACCTCTCATTAAAAACTATAAAACTATACTATGTATTTTTATTTACTTTTTATTTGTAAGGATATTAGCTATTTAATATTAAAATATAATTTCTTATTAAGTTCATAATTTAATAAGAAATTATATCTTCTAAAAATTAAAAATTTTAATTGAAAAATATTAGATATAACTATTAGATATAATTAGGAAATATTATATAATAATATTAAAATAAGTTTTAGAGGTGTATAATGAATAGAGCTGAATTAAAATCTAAAGCAAAAGAACAATTAAAAGGTCGTTGGGGCTTAGCAATAATTACTGTTCTTGTATCAAATTTAATTATTAACTCCTATAACATGTCTAAGGGTGTAGATTTCGTAATAGAAATTTCAGAAAACTTAACTCTTACATTAAACTTAATCTCTTTGATATTTGGTGGTGTTGTATCTACTGGTTTAAGTAAATTTCTTTTAAACTTTACAACTAATAGAGAAGAACCTAAATTTGCAGATTTATTTTCACAATTCAAAATATTTTTTAAGGCACTTGGATTATTTATTATAATGGGAATTGCTATAATATTAGGAACATTATTTTTCATCATTCCTGGAATTATAGTAGCTTTAATGTTTTCACAAGCATTTTATATTTTAGCTGAAAATCCTGATAAAGGAATAATACAATGTTTACAAGAAAGTTCAAATCTTATGTACGGCTATAAATGGGAGTTATTTATACTACAGCTTTCATTTATTGGATGGTGGTTGTTATCAGGATTAACATTAGGTATCGGTAGTTTATGGGTTGATCCTTATCAAAAAGTTACAGAAACAAACTTTTATTTAAAATTAAAATATGATATATAAAAATAGGAGTTTTAATTAACTCCTATTTTTATATTCCTTTAAATAGGGAATAATATCTACTATTGCAAGAATTATGGCAACAGCTTCAGTTACAAATACTAGTAAAAACTTCACTCATATCATATCCTTAATCTTTCTATTAATATAATATGATTTAAAGTGCCTTAATGATAAAATAGTCTGTAATAAACATTTGTTTATTACAGACTATTTTATTTAATTACTATTTACCCCATTGATTATTTGTAGCTGTCTTTTTTGCTCCATGACATCCACATTCATCAGTATGTTTCTTTTCTTCTGCTTTTTTATTTTTACAACCACATCCATTAGTCATCTTAAACACCTCCTATAACTTACATCCTTATTATTTGTTTCTTGTACAAATTTAATGTTATAAAAAATGTTGTATATATGGATTAATAACTAATATAAAGCTTTATTTTTCCAAAGTAAATATTAATTTCTCGATATTATGTAAATCATATATATAATATATAAAAGTACTAAAATTAAACCTTCAAGCTTATCAAGCTTTAATTTATCTTTCTTTCCTTTGAACATAAAAATTCCAAGTATTATAGAAATCACTATTAAAAATAATATATCTATTAATAGTGATGAAGAAATTGGAATTGCATTAATTGAAGATGAAACTCCTAGTATTAATAAAATATTGAATATATTTGAACCTAATACATTTCCTATAGCAATATCATTTTCTCCTTTAATTGATGCTATCATCGTAGTTACTAATTCTGGCAATGAAGTACCTACAGCCACTATAGTTAATCCGACTAGTTTGTCACTTAATCCAAAAGAATATGCTATATCTGATGCTGAACTAACAACTAAATTACCACCAGCTATAATTCCTATAATTCCCAATATTATTTTTATTATACAACTTAAAATTTTTATATCTTCTTCCTCTTCTGAATCTTCTTCTTTTCTACTTTTAGCAGATTTAATTAAATACACTGTATAAATTGTACATAAAATTAATAATATTATTCCTGATATTCTTGTTAAAGCAGCTTCTTTATTTAATAATACTCTTCCAAAAGTCAAAACTAATAAAACAATTGAAACGACAATATTTATTATATAATCTTTAATTACTGAATTTTTCTTAATTACTATAGGCATTATAATTGCTGTTACTCCCAATACCATAAGGGTATTAAATATATTAGATCCTAACACATTTCCAATTGTTATTCCATTATTACCTTCAAAGGAAGCTATTAAGCTAACTGATAGTTCTGGAGCACTCGTTCCTAAAGATACTATTGTTAACCCTACTATTATTGATGGTATTCCAAACTTTTTAGCTATTTTTGCAGCTCCATCTACAAAAATATCAGCACCTTTTATTAGTAGTATAAAACCTATTATTAATATTAAATAACTCATTACTTCTCCTTTTTTATTTAATTTTATTGAAATGAAAAATTTAAATACATAAGTAAAATTTCTATACTTTATTTACATTAAAATAAGGCAATCCATATTTATAGATTACCTTAAATCAACAGCTTTATAATTAGTAAGTTGAATTAGATTTAGTTCCTTCACAAATTGCTATTGAAGCTGAAGCTCCTATTCTTGTAGCTCCATTTTCAATCATAGCCATTGCATCTTCTAAGCTTCTAACACCACCTGAAGCCTTAACTCCAAGATCTGGTCCTACTGTTTCTCTCATAAGTTTTATATCACTTGCTGTAGCTCCTCCAGTGCTGAATCCTGTAGATGTCTTAACAAAATCTGCTCCTGCTTCCTTTGATAATTTACAAGCTGTTACCTTTTCTTCATCAGTTAAAAGGCAAGTTTCTATAATAACTTTTGTTAAAGCCTTTCCTTTTGCAGCATTAACTACAGCTTCTATATCTTTCTTAACATATTCTATGTTTCCTTCTTTAAGCTTTCCTATATTTATAACCATATCAACTTCTGTTGCACCTTTTTTAATAACATCTTCTGTTTCAAAAGCTTTTACTTCTGTTGTTGTTGCTCCTAAAGGAAATCCAATAACTGTGCAAACCTTCACATCACTACCCTTCAACATATTTGCAGCTTTTTCTACCATAGATGGATTAATACAAACTGATGCAAAATTATACTCTAATGCTTCAGTACAAAGTTTTTCAACTTCCATTTCTGTAGCGTCTGCTTTTAATATAGTATGATCTATCATTCTTGCTAAATCTTTTTTATTCATAAGATCTCCTCCTGTATGTTAAACTATTTTTTTCTCTCAGAAATTTATTATAAATGAAAAGCTTTAGTAATTAAAGGGAGTTTTTAAACAAAACCTATTTTTTATAAAATTTAATTTAGAATAAACGTAATTGTTCCACCTTGTTTTCTTTAAATGATGAAACTGTAACTCCTATTAATCTAACTTCTTCATTTATTTCTTCATTATCTAGTATTTCCTCACAAGTCCTATATATATCCTCAAAATTATTAGTATAATAATTTAATGTTTTGCTTCTTGTATGATTTTGGAAGTCACTTGTTTTATATTTTACTGTAATTGTTTTTCCTTCTAAATTACCCCTTATAAGGTATCCACTTATTTCATTAGAAAAATCCTTTAAATAAAGCATTAATTCTTCTTTATCATGAGTATCACTTTTTAAGGTTCTTTCTTTTCCATAGGATTTCCGATCTCTTTCAACTTCCACTTCCCTATTGTCAATCCCACGTATTCTATCATAAATTTCTAAGCCATACTTTCCCAGGTATTCTATATAAAAACTCTTTGGCATTTCATATAAATCCTTAACAGTAAATATCCCTATATTATTTAGTTTTTCAACTGATTTTTTTCCAACTCCATGTATTCTTGATACTGGAAATGGTAATAAAATATGTGGAATCATTTCTTTTGTAATTATTTTTATTCCATTAGGTTTATTCCAATCTGAAGCTAATTTTGCTAAAAATTTATTATAAGATATACCTACTGAAATAGTTAATCCAATTTCTTTAAGAACTCTATTTTTTATATACCTTGCTGCTTCCATCCCACTTTTAAAGTTGCTATGCGTTATGTCTAAATAAGCCTCATCTATTGAAATAGGCTGTATAATTGAAGTAACGTCCTTTAAAATATCAAAAACTTGATTTGAAACCTCTTTGTATCTAAACATCCTAGTTCTTAAATATATTCCATGTGGACATAACTTTTGTGCCATAAAAATTGGCATTGCAGAATGTACTCCATATTTCCTAGCTTCATATGAACATGTTGATACTACTCCTCTTTCACTAACGCCTCCAACTATAACTGGCTTTCCCCTTAAATTTTTATTATCTAGTTGTTCAACTGATGCAAAAAAAGCATCCATATCGACATGCAAAATTACCCTTTCCATAATTTCTCCTTTTAAGCTAAGGCTTCTGCAAACATTCCTTTATTTTTTGATTTAATAAAACAATATACTCCTTGTGCTAATAATTCATCTACATAATTTCTTTTTTCAGATATAGTTGTAAATGAAATTATTGATATTGCAATAATAGTTCTAAATCCCTTATCCATATAATATTCATATTCACTTTCTTCATCACAAAGCATATCTACTACATCTTCAATTAAATCAACACTTTTTCTCATATCATTATTAGACAGTACTCCTAATAAAGGTAAAAATTGCTGTGCTAATTTTATACCTCTTTTTTCTAATTGTAGCATAAATTCTATTGTTTTATACATATGCCCGGAAGATCCATTTAACATAATGGCATTTGTTAATCCTTGAATACTATTTTTTGACTTGATATTTAAATCTGTCATATGAGTATAAATAGTTTCTATAAACTCATCAATTGTATCAATGTCTATATCATTTAAAGCCCATAAAGCACAAACTAAATAATCATCTTCGCCTGTTATATTATAATATTTTTCTTTTAATAATATATATACGTCTTTCATTTTATTAGCTATTTTATGCTTATCTTTATTATGTCCATATTTAGCTATAACAAATGAAGTTAACACTAAATAATCGCATTCATTAAACCCTTGAAATTTTAAAACATCCATTATTTCATATATATCATCAATTATTTTATTTTCATTTCCTTCTTCTATTGCAATCAATAAAGATAAAATATAAAGCATGTCCCCTCTAAAAGGTGAAACCCTTGATGACGTTGCTTTTATATATTTTCTAATTTCTTTTACTTTTTCAAATGGAATTTCTTTTTCATAATGGGTAAAAACTAAAGATGCAAAATGGTTTATTAAATCTCCATCATTTCTAAGATCTTCTTTTGCATTTCTATAGTTCTCAATGGTCAGATTAATTCTGTCTTTGAGAAGTTTCTCCATATCCAATACTCCCTCACTTTACTTTAAGCATATTAATTTCCCCAATAATATTATACTATAAAAACTGTGTCAGTTTCATAACAAAATTATAACAATTTATAAAACTTACAATAAAGAAGCCAAGGTAAGACTTCATCTTATCTTGGCTCTTAACATTTGTCATTTGTTTATTTTATAAATTAACAACAACAGAATAGTAATGCAAGAGCTGTTAATCCAAACCAGCAGTCACATCCGCAACCACCACAACCGAATCCGCCACAGCCGAATCCACCACAACCAAAGCCACCGCAGCCTCCGCAACAATTATTACAGCATTGCTCTTGAAGCACACTACCCTTTCTATCAAATATGATAGTTAATTTTATAGTATTTTCACAATCCTTTAAAAACATTTGTGGAAATTTACAGAAGAATTTTGATAACCATGGCTTAAAAGATCTTACTATAATTACAAATTCTTGAGGTTCAGAAGATTCTCTAAAGCAACAATTTTTATTTGCATTTTCTAATCCTAAAGTAAAATCGTTATTAATTAATCTATTGTCACAGCTTATACTACCTATATCATTAATATTAAGGTCATCGATATTAAAATCGTTAATGTTAAAATTGTTGATACTTGAATCCCTACCGTTTAAGCCTTCTAAATTAAAATTATTACTAAAATCATTTAGATTATTATTAAAATTATTAATAGAATTATTATTACAGCACGGATTTCTTCTTATTACTCTAATTGGAGTAGAAATTGCTAATAAATCATTACATGGAAGAGCTGGAGCTGGTAAAATTCTATCACAATTAATAATGATAATATTTATCTTTATTCCATCCCCACAGATGCATCTTGGTAAATTTCGCCTAAGCTCTCTTCCTATACATTCATCTGCGCAAATTGTTAGATTATACTCATTGCCTATACAGCCATTGTTTTGTACTCTTGTTAAACATATTTTCATTTGTATTTTCTCCTTTTATCACAAAGTTAGATAATACATAATATGTTTAACTTCTAGTATTGTTTACCCAATATAGATTTATTATTTTACTCATTTAGTTATATATTGGCTATACCTATTAATATAATTCTATGTAACAATAAATTTGAAAGGAATAAATATGGCTAGCAAGAAATTTTCACTATTAAAATCATCAACTGATGAGGTTATTGAAGAAACTACTGTTCCAAAAAAAAGAGATGATTACCCAATAATAGATACAGAAGTAATAGAGTTTATATCCAAAGAATTTCCTGATACATCTAAGGAAATAGGTAACTCTCTTACAAACTTAAAAAATACATTAGAGAAATCCATAGATTATATTGAAGATGTCTCTAGTGCAATAATAAAAAGTGAAAGAAACTTCACATTAAGTAGAAAATATAGAGAAACCTCAATAAGACTTCATGAAATCAGCATTGATATAGAAAAATATATACAATGGATGAATAACTTAAATAATAGTCAAAAGTTTGACTCTACACCTGAAAATGAAAATGGAAGCGAGGATTCTCTCCCCTTAGATGATGAAATTAATAATTATTTTTTAGAAATATGTAGCGATTTCACTGATAAAAATCCTTTATACTTTAAATTAGATAACTCAAAAGTAAAAGTAGACGATTGGAATGATATGGTTATAAAAACTGCAGACATACTTATAAAAAATTATAAGGACTCAAAGAATCTACTATATTCAAACATAACAGTTCCAAATCTTAATACTAAAAAATCACCTCAAAATGATTTTAGGGATACAATAATTGAAATGCTATTAGAATATAAAATAGATTTATCTAGATATTTTATATCAATAAACTAAATAATTCGTATAATAATTGTGTTATTGTCAATACTAATAATGGATGCATTAATTAGTGTCCTCTTAGTATTATGAAAAAAGATGAATGAATTTTTTAAATTCATTCATCTTTCTTTTTATAAGTAAATTCTATTTTATAATTATCAATTATTGTTCATAAAGTAATGTGTAATATTAGTTTAGTATTGCATAAAACTTTATAAACTTCTAACATAAAATCCTTTATTATAAATTTCTTTATCATATTTTATTTCAATATCATTACATAATTTTTCATCTTTCTTAGCTATAGTAAATTTCACTTCATTTATAATTACTTCAAAATCTTCATCTGAAATAAAATCTGCAAATAAATCATAAGCTGGTTTTCCACACCCAACACCCACTACCTTTACTCTTATATGATTATAGCTACTTTTTTCTATTTCATCTAATAATGCCTTTTTTGTACTTTCACTAAATATTATATTCATATTTCTCCTCCTATATATTTTTGTAAAGATAATTATTATTTTATTATATACATGTTTTAATCAATATTCTAGATATTTAAAACTAGAAATAATATTGAATAGATAATATATATATTTTATTGTATTATCAAAATTTCATCCTAATATTTACGCTTAAAGGATTTAGTTCTTTTAATATCACCATACAAATTATTTTCGTATACTATAATAAATAATAATTTAAAGGAGATATTATGAAAAGTGACTTTATAGACTTACATGAAAATTACTCATTAGGATTGCCTTACCCTAAAATAGAAATTGCAGAAAAAAATCCTACTTATGCTAATTTAATAAAAAAAAGTTATGCTGGAACTATTTCTGAATTAACAGCTGTATCACAATATACTTATCAAGGACTAGTTGTCAAGAATGCAATAGGAAATATCTTAAAGAAAATAGCAGAGGTTGAAATGCATCACTTAGAAATTCTAGGAGAACTCATTGTGGCTCTAGGTGAAAATCCAGACTTTTCTATAAATAAAAAAGATAAAAAATTAAACTGGACTTCTAAATTTATATGTACTTGCAATTCAATAAAAGAAATGCTTTTGGAGGATATAAAAAATGAAGAAGAAGCTATAAGGCAATATAGGAAAACAGCTAATTTAATCGACGATGAAAACATAATTGCAATCCTTAATAGAATAATATTAGATGAAGAACTTCATATAAAAATTTTAACTAACTTATATGAAAGGGAAATGAGTAAATAATTAATTTAATTTTTTATTTAATTAATAATAGAATTATGTTATAATGACCTTGTTATTATAATTATTTGATTATGACAATATTTCTTAAATATAAAGGAGTTTTAATTATGGGTTTCAAAGATAAAATGAGTAAATATTTTACAGATGCATATATGGAAAAATACGGGGATAGAATGACTAGCACTGCTGGTACCGTTTTATCTGTAAAAATTGAAGAAAAAAACATACTAGGTATAATAAGAAAATTAACAGCTCATATTTTAATTAAACCAGATATGGGTAAAGGTGTAGTTAAAACTCAATATAAGGCTAGAAAATGGTTTAAAAAGCCAACTTTTATTGATGTTAAACAAGGTCATAAAGTAATCGTTATGGGAATTGAAGGTGAAAAAGGTAAGGCTGATTCAGAAGTTATTACTATTTCAAATATAGCTAATCTAACTACTAAAAAAGACTTACATCCATTTGATCACAATCAAATTAAAAAAGCAAGACAACAAGCAACAAGAATGAGAGCAAGATAATAAAAACAGCCTAAAAATTTAGGCTGTTTTTATTATCTATTTTTCTTCTATTAATCTTAAAAATTCTCTAGTTCTATCTTTTTTAGGCTTTGTAAATATGTCTTCTGGAGTTCCTTCTTCTACGATAACTCCATTTTCCATAAATACTATTCTATCTCCAACATCTTTTGCAAATCTCATTTCATGAGTTACTATTATCATAGTCATATGCTCTTTTGCTAGATCTTTAATTACTGCTAAAACCTCTGAAACTAATTCTGGATCTAAAGCTGAAGTTGGTTCATCAAATAATATTACTTCTGGATTAATTGCTATTGCTCTTGCTATACTAACTCTTTGCTTTTGTCCTCCAGATAGAGTTTTAGGATAAACATCTTTTTTTTCTAATAGTCCAACTTTTTTTAGTGCTTTACTTGCTATATCATTTGCTTCTTTTTTATCTATTTTCTTAACTACAATTAATGCTTCTGTTACATTTTCAATAACAGTTTTATTATTAAATAAATTATAGTTTTGAAAAACCATTGCTGATTTAGATCTTAAATTATGAATATCCTTTTTGGAAACTTTATCAACTTCTACCTTTAAATCTCCAATTTGAATTTGTCCTGAAGTAGGTACTTCTAAATAATTTAAACATCTTAAAAAAGTTGATTTTCCTGACCCAGATGGTCCAATCATTACTACTACTTCACCTTTTTTCAGTTCTAAATTTATTCCTTTTAGTATTTCATCATTTCCAAATTTCTTTTTTAAATTATTTATTTTAATCATCTTTGACACCTCTTAGTAAACAGATAGCTTATTTTCTATTGATTTTTGTATAACATTATAAACACTAATTGTTGACCAATAAACTATTGCAACAGCTATATAACTTTCAAAAAATCTATAGCTTGCTGCTGCACTCATTTGTGCTCTAGCTAATGCTTCTGTTACTCCTAATGTAAATGCTAAAGAAGACCCTTTGATATTATCTACAAATACATTTCCAAGGGAAGGTACTGCAACTCTAAACATTTGCGGCATAACTATACGCTTCATTCCTTGCATCTTAGTCATCCCTACTGATAAAGCAGCTTCCATTTGTCCTTTATCTATAGCATCAAATGCACCTCTTAATGATTCTGCAATATAAGCTGAAGCATTTAATGCTAATCCTATAACTGCAGCTGTATAAGCTGTAATCCCCTTCAATTGTGGTATTATTTGGGGTAATCCAAAGTAAAGTAAAAATAACTGAACTAAAAGTGGTGTTCCCCTTAAAAATGATATATAAACTTCTACTAATTGCTTTAATATCTTTATATTATTAATTCTAATTAGAGCTATTATCACTCCAATTACTAAAGCAATTATCATAGATATTATTGATAAACTTAATGTAGTTTTTAAACCACTTATTATACTTATAAATAATGATTTTATATAGTTAGTATTTGATCCTGTTACATCTGTTTTAAGCCATTTATTAGATATTTCAGCAAATGTTCCATCTTCTTTCATATCATTTAAAGCTTTATTTACTTCTGCTACTAGTGTTTCATTTTCTGAACCCTTTATAAATGGGAATGCATTTTCAACAGGTTCTATTGGCTCCCCTGCTAACTCTAATTCTAAGTTCTTTTCATTTATTGTAACTATTGCAGAAATCTTATCTATAACTACTCCATCAATTCTACCAAGTAATAAATCTGTAAAGGCAGCATCTGTATTTTGATATGTTACAACAGAAACTTCATTATTTACATCCTTATCTCTTATTATTTGCTCGTAGTTACTACCAAGATCAACCCCTACTTTTTTTCCTTTTAAATCTTCAAAACTATTAATTGATTTTGTATTTCCTTCTTGTACAATTATTTGCGCTCCACTATAAACATATGGATCACTAAATAAATATTTTTCTTTTCTCTCTTCTGTAATAGTAATTTGATTTGAAATAGTATTAGCTTTATTAGTATCTAATAGTCCAAACAGTCCACTAAAAGATGCAGTTGTAAACTCTATATTATATCCTAATCTATTACCTATTTCCCTCCATACATCAACATCAAATCCTTCTATCTCATCACCATTTAAAAATGTAAAAGGATAATAAGTTCCGGACATTGCAACAACTAATCTTTTCTCACTATTTAAGGCTTCTTTATTATTAGTGCATCCTACAATAACTAATATTGATAGTAATACACTTATAAATAAAGATACTTTTCTCTTCACCCTTATCTTCACTTCCTTATCTTCTGTTCAAAAGCTATATTAGTTAAATACTACAAGCTCTGTTTCTTCAATAGCTTTATTTACTAATTCGTCAATATTTAAAACTTCTTCTGATTTTCTTATTAAATCTACTCTTGGTTTTGTTTTTGGATGTTTTGGAACAAATATAGTACAACAATCTTCATATGGTAATATTGATGTTTCATATGTTCCAATTTCTCTTGCTATATCCATTATATCTGTTTTGTCCATAGCTATTAATGGTCTAAATACTGGTCTATCAGCACAATCATTACTTACCATTAATCCTTCCATAGTTTGGCTTGCTACTTGCCCAATACTTTCCCCTGATGATACTGATTGAATACCGTATTTTTCAGATAAGCTACAAGCAACTCTCATCATAAATCTCCTCATTATTATTGTTAATTCATCTTCCCTACAGCAATTTATTATTGCCATTTGTATTTCTGTAAATGGTACTATATGAAGATTTACTCTTTCTGTATATGTAGCTAATATTTTAGCTAAATCTTTTACCTTATCTTTAGCTCTTTCTGATGTATATGGATGGCTATGATAATATACACAATGTAATTCTACACCCCTTCTAGCCATTAAGTATCCAGCAACTGGAGAATCTATACCACCTGATAACATAAGCATAGTGCTACCATTAATTCCATATGGTAATCCACCTACACCTTTTATTTTATCTTTAGTTGTATATATATATGCATTTTCTCTAATTTCTACATTTACTAAGCATTCTGGATTTTTAACTTTAACTTCTAATCCATTCATATGATAAACTACATAAGCTCCAACTTCTTTTGATGTTTCTAATGAGTTTTTTGGAAATAATTTATTTGCTCTATTAGTTTCAATCTTAAAGTTTTTAGGATTAGCTTCTTTAACTTTTCTTAATGCTTCTTCTTTAATAGCTTCCATGTCTCTTGGAACTTCTGTTACTATACAAACCTCAGCAACTCCAAAAACTTTTCTTACTCTTTCAGTAGCTTCTTCTATATCATCTGCCTTAATAAAATATCTACCTTGATCAGATATTAATGTATGCTCAATTCCTTTTAGTTTTTTCTTTATATTGTCTCTTAATCTTTTTTCAAACTTATTTCTATTTAAGCCCTTTAAAAAAATCTCTGATGCATATTTTACTAATATTAATTTATTCATTTTCTTACTCTCCTTAAAAATGTTAATGAACTTTTTAAAACATCTATAACTTTATCTATTTCCTCTTTAGTATTAAACTTTGAAAATGAAAATCTTATGGCACTTTCTATTTCTTTATTACTTAACCCTAAAGCTTTTATTACATAGCTTCCTGCTACTGCACTAGTTTTTGATGTGCAAGCAGATCCAGTAGCTACAAAAATATCTTTATCTTCTAATAAATGAAGTAACACCTCAGCTCTTACTCCAATAAAAGAAACATTTAATATATATGGTGTAAAATCTTCACTTAAAGGACTATTTATTCGTATATTATCTATTTCTTCTAGCCTTTTTACCATATATTCCTTTAACCCACTTACATATTTAAAATTTTCTTCTTTGTGGTTAAAAGTTATCTCTGCTGCCTTATGTAAACCAACTATAGCAGGTACATTTTGAGTACCACCTCTAAAGCCACCCTCTTGACTTCCACCATTTATTAATGAATTTAAAACTATTCCCTTTTTAATGTAACAAAATCCTATTCCTTTTGGTCCATGAATTTTATGCGCAGATACTGATAACATATCTATATTCATTTTTTTTACATCTATGTCTAACTTTCCATAAGATTGAACTGCATCAACGTGAAGCCTTGCTCTAGAACTTCTTTCTTTTATAATCTCTCCTATGCTCTTTATATCTTGTATTGCTCCCATTTCATTATTGACATGCATTATAGAAACTAATACTGTATCTTTACATATTGCCTCTTTTAAATCATCTAGAGATATCTTTCCATCTTTATCTACATCTAAATATGTAACTTTAACTCCGGTTTTTTCAAGCTCTTTATATGTCATTAAAACTGAGTGATGTTCAAAAATAGTTGTGATAATATGATGCCCAGGCTTTACTAAGCCTTTTATTATTAAATTATTTGATTCACTTCCACCTGATGTAAAATAAATCTCGTCCTTTGATGCATTTATGCTCTTTCCTAAAAATTCTCTTGCTTCAACAAGCTTCTTTTCAGATTTTATACCTATCCTATGGAGAGATGATGGGTTTCCGAAATATTCCTCCATTGCATTGACTACTTCATCTATAACTTCTTTATATGGCTTTGTTGTTGAACTGTTGTCAAAATAAATCTCCAAACTTTATCCCTCCTTCTAATAATATTATTATCTTTTATTATTTCTTAAATTCACAATATAAAACTTAAGCATCCCCTTATTTTTTACGCAAAGAAATATAAACTTTATTATAAATAAATTATAAACTAAAGTTTCCTATCTTTTCTTCATGTTTAAAATTACTATATCAAATTTCCCAAAATAAATAAAGGTTTAATTTTTTATCATTAATTTATAAAAAACAAGTAAAAAGACTATCTCTTAAAATATTAATATATCTTAGAGATAATCCTTTCTTTCACTTATTATTACTTTTCATCTTTTTATATTCTATAATAAGTATTACTGTTGTTGTTAAAAGTACCATTGAAATTGATAAAAGTATTTCTAACAAGATTTATTCTCCTAATAAACTGCTATATAATATATTGTATATATAGTGTTTATAAATATTACATATTTACCCAATAAATTTGAATAATTAAAAAAAGGCTTTGTAATTGTATAAGATAACATATTACAATAGCCCTTTGCAAGATATCAAAACTTCTCTAAAGAAGCTTTAAGCTTAATTTAAATTATTCCATAGCCACAAACTCTACCTTTTCAACATCATTTAACTTTGATAAATCTTCAAGTAAAGTTTTTAAATCACCACCAAGTGATGATATATCAATTGTTAAACTTAAGTTTGCACTTTTATTCATAGGTATTCCTTGATTGATTGTTATTATACTTCCTCCCTCTTCAGAAATATAATTTAAAATACCTGAAAGTACTCCTTTATTATCTCTTATCATCATATTAATTGTTACCTTTTGCCCCTGCCCAGTTTCTGCAAGTTCAAAAACAGCTTCTTTATATTTGTAATATACACTTCTACTAATATTAACGGTTTTAGCTGCTTCAGTAACATCTTTAACTTTTCCTTCTTTTAGTAGTCTTTTTGCATCAACTACCTTTTCATAAACCTCTGGCAAAACCCTTTTATCTACAACTAGAAAATTTCCTTTCATTAGTACCACCTTCAATTATAGTTGCCCCATTACTATCTACACAAAGCTTCCTTACATCCCAACTAATATTCTCATTTTTCAAGAAATCCTTTATATACGAAAATATCTTGGTATCATCACTTTTTATTATAGACATAATTGTTGGCCCTGAACCACTTAAAAAGCACCCCAATGCTCCTAGTGATATACATTTATTATAAACTAAATTATAATCTTTTATCAATGGACTTCTATATTTTTCATGAATTGCATCTTTACAACAATATTTTAACAACTCATATTTCCCACTTGTAAAACTAGAAATCATTAATGATACTCTACTAATATTATATACAGCATCATCAAATTTAACTTCTACAGGTAAAACCTTTCTAGCTACAGAAGTTGATAATTCAAATTTTGGAATTAATGCTATAAAACTAATCCCTTCTTTTATATCTATTTTATTGTAAATAACTTCTTTTCCTTCCATAACAGAAACAACCATACCACCAAAAAAGGCTGGAGCTATATTATCTGGATGTCCCTCAATATCAACTCCTATTTTAAAAAGTTCTTCTATACTTAATATATTTCCCATAACATAATTAGCACCTAATAAGCCTGCAACAATGCAGCTAGAACTTGACCCTAATCCCCTTGAAATAGGTATATCATCTTTAATTAATTTTATATTTAATCCCTTAGGTTTAAAATTATATTTCTCAAAACATGTGTTCATAGCCTTATATACTATATTATCTTTATTGCAAAACTCATTCTTGAATCCATAAAAATGGATTCCTTTTTCACATTCAGAAAACTCATATTCATTATATAAGTTAAAAGCTATTCCTAAAGAATCAAATCCAGGTCCTATATTAGCAGATGTTGCCGGTACTCTAACTCTTACCATATATTTTCTCCCACAAATTCCTCAAGAACTTGCCTCATATCATTAACACTACAAATATTATTGTGAAGAACTTTTTTCTTATCTAGATTTTTTAAATTAGTAGGAATATTTATTCCACAAAATTTATTTAACCTTTTTATTACTTCAAAATCATCATCTTCATTAGTGTCTATTTCTAAAGCATTTGTTATGCTTCTTGGAAATTTGTATGGACTCGCCGTTGAAGAAATCAAATATGGTGTTGTATCTCCTGTAGACTTAATGTACTTCTTTAAAACTACATAAGCCACTGCTGTATGAGTATCAATTAAATAGCCCTCTTTTTCATATAAATCCTTTATTGCTTTATATACTTCTTTTGTATTAGCATAATTTCCATAAAAGTTTTTTAAAAATTCCTTACTTTTTTTACTAATACTATATACACCCTTATGCTTTAATTCATCCATTAATTTTTTTGTTTCCTTGGAATCTCGTCCACTAGCTTCGAATAAAAGCCTTTCTAAATTTGATGAAACTAATATATCCATAGAGGGGGATTCTGTTAATATAAGCTCTCTCCTTTTATCATATATTCCTTCATTGAAGAAATCAGATAAGACTTTATTCTCATTTGATGCACATATAAACTTTGCAATAGGAAGCCCCATTTCCTTTGCATAATATGCAGCTAATATATTTCCGAAATTCCCCGTTGGAACTGAAACATTTATCTTATCCCCTAATTTTATTTTTTGCTTATTTACTAATTGAAAGTATCCATAATAATAATATATTATTTGTGGAATTAACCTTCCGATATTAATTGAGTTTGCAGAAGAAATCCTAACACCTTTTCTTAGCATTCTTTTTTTAAACTCATTATCCCCAAATATCTCTTTTACGCCGCTTTGAGCTTCATCAAAGTTACCTTTAATACCAACAACTTTTACATTGGCACCTTTTTGAGTTAGCATCTGCATTTTTTGTACTGGACTTACCCCATCATTTGGATAATATACAAGTACTTTAAATCCATCTACATCACAAAATCCTTCTAATGCTGCTTTTCCAGTATCCCCCGAAGTAGCTGCTAAAATAATAATTTCATCACTTATATTTTCTTTTTCTTTTGCTAACTTCATTATTTGAGGGAGAAATAATAACGCTGCATCTTTAAATGCAGCTGTTGGCCCATGATATAGTTCTAAAAATCCATTTTCCTCTATGACTTTAAATCGATTTTTATATGCTTTATCTACTGCAAATTTGATTTCTTCAAAAGTAAAATCTGTAAAAAACTCTTTAATAATTTCAAAAGAAATTTCTTCATATTTGAGACTTTTTTTGTTTTTTATCTTTTCATATAAGTTAGGAAATTCTTCTGGAACATATAACCCACCATCACTAGAAATTCCATTTATAATTGCTTTTGAAGAAGATATATCAAATTCTCCTCCTCTGGTACTAATAAACCTCATAAAATCACCCCAAGCTTTGGTTTATCACCTTTACCAATATATTATCATGTTCTTAAATTAAATACAAGTGTTTCTGTGTGATAAACATATTTTTCACAAAAAAATATAGGAGTTTTTAACCACCCCTATATTTTAATTCATATTTTTCTATATACATACTTTAATTAGTACTCTAGCTAATTAATAATAGCATAATAATAAATACCTATTTACTTATTCAATTAAAATAATAAATTAAAATCATATCTATTTACTATTTTTTTGATCTTATAAATAAATATACACTATTTATTAGGAAAATTATTCCTGAGTAGAATAACACTATTGCCCATTGTCCAAGCTTTAAAGGAACAGTGTTAAATATACCTGATAAAAATGGCACATATAGTATTGCACATACCATAAGCATTGAAACAGCTACAGCTCCAACTAAATATGGATTACTAAATACCTTAATTTCAAAAATAGAATGTCTTTCTGATCTACATTCAAAAACATGTAATAATTGTGACATAACAAGTGTTATTAATGCAAGTGTTCTACATGTAGCTAAATCCATTCCATATAATCTTCCTGTCATAAATGAAAGTAAAGTACATATTCCAATTAAGCATCCTCTTACTACAATCTTTGACCATAATCCTCTTGCAAAAATTCCTTCGCTTTTTTCTCTAGGTTGTTGCATCATTATATCTTTATCTGCTGGATCCACACCAAGAGCAATTGCAGGTAAACCATCTGTTGCTAAGTTAACGAATAATATTTGTATTGGAGTAAGTGGATTAGGTAAGTAAAATAATGATGCTAAGAACATAGTCAATACTTCACCTAAGTTACAAGATAATAAATATCTTATAAATTTTCTTATATTATCATATATTATTCTTCCTTCTTCCACAGCAGATACTATAGTTGCAAAATTATCATCCATTAACACCATTGAAGCTGCTTCTTTGGTTACATCTGTACCAGATATCCCCATAGCAATTCCTATATCTGCTTCCTTTATTGCTGGCGCATCATTAACACCATCACCAGTCATTGCAACAATATTATTTTGCTTTTTAAAGGCTTTTACTATTCTAAGCTTATGATGTGGAGATACTCTTGCAAATACTCTTACATTTTTAACTTTCTTCATAAGCTCTTCATCACTAGTCTTTTCAATTTCTTCACCAGTCATAGCTTGATCGTCTGTATTACAAATATTTATTGACTTTGCTATTGCAAGTGCTGTATTTTTATGGTCTCCTGTTATCATTACAGGTTGTATTCCTGCAAGTTTACATTTAAGAACAGCATCTCTAACTTCTAGCCTTGGTGGATCAATACTTCCTGCAACGCCCAAGAATATCAAGTCTTTTTCTAAGCTTTCATTTTTTACTAATCCAGTTTCTTTATATGCAGCAGCTATACATCTTAAAGCTCTATTTGACATTGCTTCTATATAAGATGCAACTTGCTTTTTCTTTTGAGCTGTTAAAGGCTTTATAGTTCCATTTTCCAATATGTGGGTACACCTTTCAATAACTCTTTCTGGAGCTCCCTTCATATAACAAACTTCCTTTGTTCCTTCTCTAACTATAACACTCATCATCTTTCTTGAAGAATCAAATGGAATATCATAAACTCTTTTTGCATTAGATACAAAAGCTTTAAGTAAATTTACATCTTTAAAGAAAGCTTTTATTAATGCCGTTTCAGTTGGATCTCCATGTAGGGCCTTTTCTATGTTTTTAACATTAAAATCATAATTACAATCATTACAATAAACTAAAGCTTTCATCATAGTTGAATGGTTAGTTAATTGTTCCTTATCTAAATCGCAGATTTTCCCATTCATATATATTTCTTTTACTGTCATTTTATTTTGAGTTAATGTTCCTGTTTTATCTGAACATATTACAGACGTACATCCTAAAGTTTCTACTGCAGGTAATTTCCTTACTAGAGCATTTTTCTTTAACATTCTAGATACCCCTAGTGCTAATGCAACAGTTACAATAGCTGCTAACCCTTCTGGTATTGCAGCAACAGCTAATGAAACTCCAAGTAAGAACATTTCAGCTATTTCATTACCTCTAAGTATTCCAAGCACTGTTACAACTGCACAAATTGTTAAACATAATACTACTAATATTTTGCCTAGTGAATCTAATCTCTCTCTTAATGGAGATTTTTCTTCTTCAATATTATCTAGAAGATTAGCTATTTTCCCCATTTCAGTATTCATTCCAATACCATCAACAAGCAAAATACCCCTCCCTTTTAATACTGTAGTTCCCATAAATCCTTGGTTTTTTCCTCTTTTTGAATCTTTAGATACTCCAACTGATTCTCCAGTTAGAAGTGATTCATCAATCATTATTCCTGATGCCTCAACAAATGTACCATCTGCTGGAATTCTATCACCAGCTTCTAAAATTACTAAATCACCTATAGTAACCTCTATTGAATTTAATACTTTCAATACTCCATCTCTAATAACTTTACAAGTTGGTGCTGCTAATTCTTTTAATGCTTCTAAGGATTTTTCTGTTCTATATTCTTGAACAAACCCCATTACTGCATTTACAACAACTATAATAAGTATTGTTATAGCATCTGCAGTATCACCCATTAATCCAGATATTATAGTTGCAGCTATTAATACCCAAACAATGAAATCATTAAATTGAGATAAAAATATTATTACAGGCGATGTTTTCTTCTTGTGTGATAATTCATTTAACCCATACGTGCTTTGTCTCTTTTCTGCCTCCTTTGTAGATAGCCCCCTAGACATTTCTCGTTCTTGTATCACCGGTTGTCCTCCTTAAATTAGTTTCTATATATTATATTTAGTAAAATCAAAGATATGATTTTTTTTAATAATTGCTATGTTAATCCAATTATTTTTTAATTTTTTATTTTTATAAGCTTGAATTATCAAGTTTAAATGTACAAATTTCTACGCATACTTTAAATAGATAGCTTTACAAATTTAAAATATAAATATAGAATATGTATATAAGTTACAATAAAGATTTAACATTTTAATAAAAACATTTAAGTTATTGATAGTATGATAATAAGATTTATTATTTCAGTAACTTATAAAAAATTTAATACTATATATGAGTTCAATTTTGCTATTTATTCTAATATGTATATTAATTTATATATACTGATACTTTTTATTATGTAGATTATAATTGAAACATATATATGTAAATTAACTAAGGAGGGTAATAATTTGAAAGATGTAATTTATGTAACTGGACATAAGAATCCAGATTCTGATTCAATATGTGCAGCTTTTTCATATGCTGAATTTAAAAATAAGACAGGCAAACTACCTGCAATACCAGTAAGACTAGGAAATGTTAGTCAAGAAACTCAATATATTCTTGATTATTTTGGAGTTGAGGCTCCTCAGTTATTAAAAACTGTAAAATTAAAAGTAGAAGATTTAGAGTTTGATAAAATAACTCCTGTGTCACCTGAAATTTCATTAAAAACTGCATGGACTATAATGAGAGATAAAAATATAAAAACTCTTCCTGTAGCTGATGAAAATGATCATTTACTTGGGGTTTTAGCTGTATCTAACTTAACTTCATGTTATATGGATATATGGGATAATAGAATTTTAGCTAAAAGTAATACCTCTTTTGAAAATATAGTAGATACACTATCTGCAAAAGAAATTTATGTTAATACTGAAAGAAAAACTTTCCCTGGAAAAATAGTTGTTTCAGCAATGAAGCCAGAAAGCATGAAAGATCATATAGAAGCTGGAGATATAGCTATAGTTGGAGATAGAGAAGAAGTTCAAGATGCTTTACTTGATCTTAATATATCTCTATTAATAATAACTGGATCTCATACTCCAACTAATAAAGTAATTGAAAAAGCTACAAAATCTAATATAAGTGTTATAACTACACCACATGATTCATTTACAGCTTCAAGACTTATAGTTCAAAGTATTCCTGTTGGATATGTTATGATTAAAGATAAATTAGTAACATTCTCAACTGATGAATTAGTTGAAGATGTAAAGAAGGTTATGATAGATACTAGATATAGAAGTTACCCTGTTATTTCTGAAAATGGTAAAGTTCTTGGTACAGTATCAAGATATCATTTAATTTCTAATTATAAAAAGAAAATTATTCAAGTTGACCATAATGAAAGAAGTCAATCTGTTGATGGACTTGAAGAAGCAGAAATTCTAGAAATAATAGATCACCACAGAGTAGCAGATATTCAAACTAGTGGTCCATTATACTTTAGAAGTGAACCTATAGGAAGTACTTCTACTATTGTTGGTAAATGCTTCTTTGAAAACGGAATAAGACCTTCAAAACAAGCTGCTGGACTTTTATGTGGGGCAATAATTTCAGATACATTACTATTTAGAAGCCCAACTTGTACTCCTCAAGACAAGAGTATTTGCTTAAAGCTTGCAGAAATAGCTGGAATAAATGTAGAAGAATTTGCTAAAGAAATGTTTAAAGCTGGTACTTCATTAAAAGGAAAAACAGTAGAACAAATCTTTAACCAAGACTTCAAACCATTTGGAATTGAAGATACAAGGGTTGGTATAGCTCAAGTAAATACAATGGATATCGAAGGATTTATGCCACTTAAAGATGAAATGTTAGCCTATATGAATACTAAAGCAAAAGAAGCTAACTTAGATATGGTATTGTTATTACTTACAGACATACTCAACGAAGGATCACAAATACTAGTTGCTGGAGATAGACCAGAAATAGTAGAAAAAGCATTCAACGTTAAATTAGAAGATAGCACTGCATTCTTAGATGGAGTACTATCAAGAAAGAAACAAGTAGTTCCACCAATAACTGCTGCAGTATCATCCCTATAATTTAGCTAGCTAAATTATTAATGAAAGAATGAAAAAGTTATGGATGAAATTTCGCTGAAATTTCTAAATATAATTAAAAAGGCTGAGAAAATCTCAGCCTTTATTTTATTCAATAATTCACTTTATCTGAATTATAACCATAATTATTTCATTTTTTCATTCTTTATTTATTTAATTAATTATGTATTATCCACTAATTACCTATTACTACTTTTCAATTGTAATTCAACTTTGCTGAATTACTTTCTTAACTCTTTCACTATTTCCCATTCTTTAATTCTTCATTAATTATTTACCTAATTCTTTCATTTTTTCACTTTTTCATTCTTCTCATTTCTATCTAGCTCTCATATTATTAATCATTCCCCACATCTCATCTGCGGTTTTTACTCCTCTTGAGCTAAGTTCGAAAGCTCTTTGTGTTAATATCATTTCTGAGAATTCAGTTGCAATATCAACATTTGATCCCTCTAATGAGCCTTGATATATATCAAAATCTGTTGTTCTTTGAACTTCTACTCCTGGTGATGGAGTAAATAAATTATCTCCTATTGATAAGAAAGCTCTATCTCCTACTGCTGTATATACTGGAATTTCAGCTACTTGTATAAAGTTTCCTTTATCTTTTATGTATACTTGTCCTTTTTTATCTACTAAAAAGTTATCTTTATTAAACACTACATTACCTTCTGAATATCCATTTAAATAATTTAATTCTAATTTATTCCCTCTGTTATCTACAAGCCTACCTCTAGAATCAATAGCTAAAGCTCCATCTCTCGTGTATGCTTCTTGTCCATTATCTGAAATAATTTTAAAATATCCTAATCCATCTATTGATAAATCAGTACTTCTTAAAGTTTCTTGAAGCATACCTTGTGAGTTATCTCTAAACCACTCTGAAGTTCTTGTACCAGTACCAATTACCGAGTCTTTATCATTAAGTGGAATTCCATTTCTATCTAAAGACTCTGTAAGTAAATCTTTAAAACCAACATCTATCTTCTTATAACCCATAGTAGTTGAGTTTGCTATATTATTTGATATTGCATCTAACTTGTCTTGATTTGCATTCATTCCTGTTTTACCAGTCCATAATGTTCTTAACATAAATTCTCCTCCTACTATTTAACTGCTCCTATTTCATTTGCAGCCTTTCCTAAAGTTTCATCAATAGTTTGTACTATTTTCTGATTAGTTTCAAAATTTCTCATTGTAGTTATCATATTAACCATTTCATTTGAAATATTTACATTAGATCCTTCTAATGCTCCTTGTGTAACCCATACTTGTGCATTATATATAGGATTTTCTCCTTTAAAATAGTTATCTCCTATCTTTTCTAAACTTCCATAATCATTAAAATCTGCAGTTGCCAAAGTATGAGTAGCTCTATTTCCTATGTAAAGATTATTATTTTGATCTAAAATAAACTTATCTCCACCAACAAATATAGGCTCAAGTGCACCTGTATTTTTATTCATTCCAAGTACCCTATCACTATTAGTATTTATTAAATATCCATCGTTTCCAACTTTAAAATTACCATCTCTTGTATATATTACTTCATTACCATTATTAGTTTGTCTTTGTATCGCAAAAAAGCCTCTTCCTTCTATTGCAAAATCAGTTTGCTTATCTGTATTTTTTATAAGACCTTGAGTAAATGCAGTATCAACGCTATCTATTTCTGCCCCTAAGCTTATGCTTCCTAATTTTTGTACTACATTATTGCCATTAACTACTTTATCTCTATTCTGTATCATAACTTCATCAAAACTTTTTATTGATAAATTATCTCCTTTAAAACCCGTTGTATTGGCATTACTCATGTTATTTGTAATATTATTTTGCCTATTTTCTAGTGATATTAATCCTGATACAGCTGTATATAGACTTCTAATCATTGCTCTCATCCCCTTTAAATAGTACTTTACATTCATCATCATAGTGCATTCCAAGACCTCTAGCCTTTTCTTCTATCTTGACACTAGAAATCTCTTTATTATAGCTATATCCAAACATAAGAATCGAAGTTAATACCATACCTATTCCTATTCCCATAAGTATTTTTCTATCTGTTAAGAAATCAAATATTATAGTTAATTTTTTAATAAACTTTTTACTAATAGTACTTCCCCCTTTCCTATGGATAGCTCTTCACATATTTTATCATCAGTTAATCCATTTTCTAAAAGTAATTTTACTTTCTCTAACTTATTGCTTTTTAAATTATCATTTGAAATACTTAAATTATTCGAAAAATTTATTTCAGATATTACATCTTCATTAAAATTATTAATAGGATAATCCTTTTGGAAACTATTATCTGAATCTTCTTTTTTTAAACTTTTTATATTTATTTTATTATCGTCTGATATCTTAGAACTCTTAATATTATTTATTGAAATTTTTAATTCCTCAATTTCTTTCTGTAAGTCTAAAACTGTTTCCGCTAAATCCTTTCGTATAGCTATTATCTCCAAATCATAATCTTTATCATTATTGGATTCTTCTCGCTCCAATATTTTATCGAATGATTTGTTTTCTTTTTTTATTGCCTTAATATTTAAAATTATAAGTATAATTCCTATTAGAATTATTAATATAGGAAGCATAACCTTTTCCCTCCTATTATGTTCAAAATAATTTACTTTTTATATATAATTAATTTTTTGCATTACTGCTCTCAAATTTCTTATTGCTCTACTATGTAACTGACAAACCCTCGATTCTGAAACCTCTAATATTTGTCCAATTTCTTTTAGTGTTAACTTCTCATAATAATATAAATTTAAAATAAGCTTGTCTTTATCTTTTAATTTTTCAATTGCTTCTGCAAGAATCTCTAATTTTTCTTTATCTTCTAAAGATTCTTCAGGAGAAATAGAATTTTTATCTTCTAAAGTTTCCATTATAGTTACATCATCATCATCTGAATAAATTATAGATTCCAAAGATATTATAGACATGTAATTAATATAGTTTTCAACTTGAGAAACCTCTTCCTCCGATATATTTAATTCCAGTGCAATTTCTTGTAAACTTGGCTCTCTCATATATCTATTTTGAAGCTTTTCAACACACTCATTATATTTAGCTAATTTATCCATAGCTCCTTTTGAAATTGGCCTACATTTTCTTATTTCATCAATCATGGCTCCTTTTATTCTTAAAGTTGCATAAGATGAAAACTTCATTCCCTTAGTTGAATCATATCTATTAATTGCATCTAAAAGCCCAACAATTCCGTAGCTCACTAAATCCTCATATTCTATATACTTAGTTTTACCGAGCATAACTCTAGAAGCCAAATATTTAACTAATGGTATATACTTTTCGACTATTTGTTCTTTATGAATTATAGGGCTTTGACATTCCATATTAATGACCTCCTCTTAAATAAGCTCTCTTTGTTTTCTCATTATTGTAAATACCGTTTTAATAATTTTTTCTCTTGTTCCATTATCTATATCATCAAAATTTATACCGCATATATATTTCTTATCTTCTGATTTATCAACTCTTATTACTTTTCCTCTTACAGATATTTTTTCATTATCATATGTTAAATTTGAAATTATAATATCTGAAACTTTAATTTCTTCTTTTATCTTAATTCGCATACCACCACCACTTAAATCAAGAAGCAATGCATGCTCATATTTTTCTTCTCCGCTAATATTTGATTTTAACTCTTCTTCCTTTATATAATTAATAACTTGTATAACATTAACCCTTACATAATCTCTTCTTTGAATCCTTGTTATATCATAAGGCTTACTTATTCTATAAAACGGTATATCTTTTTCTGTTATTCTACCTAAAACCTTATTCTTATATCCAAATACATTTCCTTTATCATCATAAAAAATTTGCTCTATTTCACTTCCATCTTTTAATGTTAAATAAATTCCATCACATACCGGAATACTTATTAGTATTTCATCATCCTTTATATCCTGAATTGAAGATTTATACATATTCTCTTCCCATAAAACATCTACTCTACAATTTATACCAAGTTCTAATTTTGCCATGACTAACCCCCTAAGAAAAAATATTAAATAATCTTTTAAATAACCCTTGAGCTCCTACCCCCATAGTTTCCTTTTTTTCGCCTATAATTTTTTCTGATATAGTTTTTATACATTTAGCTGCATCACAACTTGGATATCCTATTACAAATGGAAGCTGCTCCCTTACAGACATTATAAGCTTTCGATCTTCATATACTACTCCTAAAAAGTTTACATCTAACTTTAAAAACCTATTAACTGCCATTTTAAATTTTGAAAAAGTTTGATCTCCCTCTTTTTTTTCTAAAATCTTATTAACCACTATGCTTGCTTTATCTTTTATTTTGAAATGATCTACTGCTTTTAATAGACTATATCCATCAGTTAATGATGTTGGCTCAGGAGTAGTCACTAATATTACTTCATCAGAACATGCTATAAAAGCCAAAACACTCCTACTTATTCCTGCTCCTGTATCTATAAAAATGTAATCAAACCCCTCTAACATTTCTATCTTTTTTAAAAACAAATCCCTTTGATTTTGCTGAAGATCTTCTATATTATTAAGTCCACTTCCACCTGGCAATAGCTTAACCCCTTCTGGTCCATTAACAATAATATCTTCTATTGCTAATTTACCATTAATTAAATCTAAAACACTATTTTTAGTATATATTCCCATTAATACATCATCGTTTCCCATTCCTATATCTGCATCAAAGATTAAAACCTTTTTTCCCTTTTGTACTAATGTAATTGCTAGATTTACTACAAAGTTACTTTTTCCAACCCCACCCTTGCCAGAGGTTACTGTAATAATTCTAGCCTTTCTTTTTTGTTCATCTTGGACTTCGCCTCTTGCTAGTCTTCTTAAGCTTTCAGCTTGATCTAACATACAGTTTCCTCCCCAAGAATAAGTTTTGAAATCTCACTTTTCAGTGGGATCCTAATATCATCTGGAACATTTTGACCAGTAGTAATATATGCTATAGGCTTTTGCGCTTTCTTTATAATATTGTATATACATCCATATGAGCTAGTTTCATCAAGCTTTGTTATTATAATTTTTTCATAGCCAATTTCACTATATCCATTTATTATAGTTTGTATATCTCTATTTTTAGTTGTTCCACTTATCACCAATGCTATATGATCTGCATTTACTTTTTGCGTAAAGGCTCTAAGTTCTGATATTTGCATAGTATTTTTACTGCTTCTTCCAGTTGTATCAATTAATATTACATCACAATCTTCTAACTCACTAACTGCATTTTCCATTTCTTTTAAAGTTATAACTACTTTAAATGGAATATTCATAATTTCTGCATAAGTTTTTAATTGTTCTACAGCACCAATCCTATATGTATCTATTGTAATTAAACCAACCTTCTTTTTTTCTATTAATGCTAACCTTCCTGCAAGCTTAGCTATAGTTGTAGTTTTTCCAACTCCAGTTGGTCCTACTAAAACTACTTTACCACTTAAGCTTTCAGTACAAACTTGAATTTCATTTTCTAATAATTCCTTAAAGTATGTTTTAAATTCATCTATATTATCATATTTATCAGTTAATACTTCTTTTATTAATTCATCATCAATATCAATATCTTTTAAATATTCTAATACTATATCTTTTTCTTCTTCTTTGTTAGTATTTTTAATAACTCTATTTAACAAATCTTTTATTTCTTTTACTTCTTCTTTTATATTATCTGTATTTGTTAAGTTAATTTCTTTATTAAGCTGTTGAGATTTATCAAACTTGCTGTCCTTCCTATCATCTATTATCTTTTTAATACTATCTAGTGAATCCTTAAAGTCTATTTCATTTTTATTTTCTACATTAAATTTATTCTTTTTCTCTATCTTGTTATTTTCCAAGGCTGCTGTTACTTCAATTAATTTAGGTTTAAAATACCCCTTAATACCAGACTCTCTCACTTTTCTTTGGCTAATTATAATAGCATCTTTACCTAACTCATATCTTATTCTAGTAAGAGCTTCATTCATATTTTTAACTAAGTATTTTTTTATTAACATTACAATGATACAACTCCTTCAGTTCTTATTTCTACATCATTTGGAATTTCATTTAATGATATAACCATCACATGCGGAAATACCATTTCTATAAGCCTTCTAAATACAGGCCTTATATTAGGTGATACTAATATAACAGGTTGATTATTGTAAAAATATATTCTATCGAGAGTGTCTCTTACACAATCAAGTATTCTAGTAGTTGTATCTGGATCAACGGCTGGGAATGATCCTTGCATAGACTTTTGGGTATTGGCAGCTATTATTTCCTCTATTTGCGGGGATAAAGTAACTACTGTTATACTCCTATCCTCATCTATTACTTGGTTACAAATAGTTCTTGCTAAAGCAAATCTAACATACTCTGTTAAAAGTTCTAAATCCTTTGTAAGTCTTGAATTATCTGCTAAAGATTCCATTATTGTTACCATATCTTTTATTGGAACCTTTTCTCTTAATAAGTTTTGCAATACTTTTTGAAGTTCCCCTATTGTCATTAAATCTGGAATAAGCTCTTCTACTACCGTACTATATTTTTCTCTAGTATTGTCTACTATTAATTGAACTTCTTGTCTACCAAGTAATTCATAAGAATGTGCCTTTATAGTTTCAGTTAAATGTGTAACCATAACTGTAGTTGGATCTACAACTGTTAAACCTTTTATTTCAGCTTCTTCTCTTTGATCTTTATTTATCCATACTGCTGGCAAATTAAATGTAGGCTCAATAGTTCTTATTCCTGCTATTTGAGAATTATCTCCAGATGGATCCATACAAAGTAACATATTTGCCATAAGCTCTGATGATGCTATAACAGTGCCTCTTATTTTTATTACATATTCATTTGTTTTTAATTGAAGATTATCTCTTATTCTAATAGGTTGTACAACAACTCCCATTTCAATTGCACACTGCCTTCTAACTGAAGCAATTCTTTGAAGTAAATCTCCTCCTGTTGACTCATCAGCTAAAGGAATTAATCCATAACCTATTTCTACTTCCATAGGTTCTACAGAAATTAAACTCATTACATTTTCTGGTTCTTTTCTTTCCATTTCTGTATACTCTTCCTCTACTTTTGCAAGCTCAGCTTCTTGATTTTTCTGATCTTCTTTTATTAAAAGGTATGTAGCAACACTTCCTGTGACAGCAGCTAATAAAAATGGAAGCTTTGGCATGCCTGGTATTAAAGCTAAAAAGAACATTACTGCAGAAACTATTCCAAGTGCAACAGGGAATGCAGTAAGTTGTTTACTAAAGGTTTTACCAAAGTTATCAGAAGATCCTGATCTAGTTACCAATATACCTGATGCTGTAGATATTAATAATGCTGGTATTTGGCTAACTAGCCCATCTCCAATCGTAAGTCTTGTATATAATTCTCCAGCTTGTGCAAAACTCATGCCATTCATTACTCCAATAACAATGCCTGCTACTATATTAATTATAGTTATTATTATTCCTGCTATAGCATCTCCTTTTACAAACTTAGACGCACCATCCATAGCTCCATAAAAGTCTGCTTCTGATTGCAAATCTTGTCTTCTTTTCCTTGCCGTTACTTCATCGATTATTCCAGCATTTAAATCAGCATCTATACTCATTTGCTTACCTGGCATAGCATCTAGAGTAAATCTTGCTGATACTTCTGAAACTCTTCCTGCACCGTTAGTTATTACTACGAATTGTATAATTACTATAATTAAGAATATTATTATACCAACAACATAATTTCCACCTATAACAAACTCTCCAAAGGCTTCAATTATGCTTCCTGCATCACCTTCACTTAGTATAAGTCTTGTAGATGAAATATTAAGACCTAATCTGAAAAGTGTTGTTACAAGTAATAGTGTTGGAAACACTGATAATTGTAATACATTTGTAGTAAACATAGTTATCATTATAATTACAGCTGACAGTGTAATATTAAATGCTAATAAAATATCTAACATTAGCGGTGGTAGAGGTATTATTATCATAAGGACAATACCTAATACACCAAAGGCTACTAATACGTCTGTATTTTTCTTTAAATTAATTTTATTATTTATAAGCAACCTTATCCCATCCTTTATTATCTAGTACGTCTTTTTTCCTTATCTAATTTATATACCATAGCTAAAACTTCTGCTACAGCTTGATACATATCTTGTGGAATTTCTTTATCAATTTCTACTGATTCAAATATCATTCTTGCTAAAGGCTTGTTTTCTATTATTGGAACTTTAGACTCAATAGCTTTTTCTTTAATCTTTATTGCTATAGTATCTGCTCCCTTAGCCACAACCTTAGGAGCTTCAGTCTTCCCTTCTTCATATTTAATTGCAACAGCTAAATGAGTAGGATTCGTAATCACAACTGTTGCATCTCCAACTGATTGCATCATTCTTCTTTGTGACATTTCCCTCTGCCTTTGCTTTATTTTAGATTTAATTTGAGGATCTCCCTCCATTTGTTTGTATTCTTCCTTAATTTCTTGCTTAGTCATCCTAATATCCTTTTGAAAAAGCATATATTGAACAACATAATCTATAATTGCAATTACAACTAATAATATACATATCTTCACAAATATACCTACTATTAAAGATTTAACTTCAATTCCTAAAGTAGGTAAATATAAATTTCCAATTTGCATTATTTTATCAAAGTTATCTCTTATATATGAATACGCTATAAAAATTACTATTGCAATAAGAATTAAATTTTTTATTAGCTCAACTAGTGATTTTTTAGAAAACATATTTTTAAATCCATTAATCGGATTTAACTTCCCAAATGAAGGCTTTATAGCATCTTTCACAACTAAAAATCCAGATTGAACTAAACTTGCAGCAACTCCAGCTATCATTATAGGCAAAATAACAGGCATTATTACCATTGCTGCCTTGCTTATAATAAGAGTGTTTATTCCCTTTATACTATTTTCAGTCACTTCCATCGAACCCATATCTCCTAGAAAATAAACTACATTATCCTTCAGTGAAGACACTATAAACCCACTTAATGCAACAACAACTAATACAGTAGCTATCATTGTAATTGCAAGTCCAACATCCTTACTTCTAGCTATTTGTCCTTTTTTTCTAGAATCACTTTTTTTCTTTGGAGTAGCTTCTTCTGTTTTTTCATCTGCTCCAATTAAGAAAACTAGAGGAACAGTTGTCATTATTTTTCTAAATATATCTGGTAAGTAACTTATACTAATAACAAATAACTTTATTATAATTGGTAGTGATACTGATATTGCTAATATTCCAACCAACATTTTAACTGGCATACCAAGTATCATTACATTTATTTGTGGGACAGCCCTTGAAATAAGTCCCATACAAAGATCAGTTAATATAATTATCAATACTATTGGTATTGCAATTTTCAATCCTATTACAAAATACTTTGCTATAACTTCTATAAGTACCATCATTGTATCTGTATACATTAAACTTTTACCCATCGGTAGTATTATAAAGCTTTCTATAAGCGATTTAATAAGCATATGATGTCCATCTACTACAAAGAAAATCATTAATGCTACATAATGAAGTAAATTACCACTTATAGTCGTACTTGTTTTACTGTTTGGATCTATTGTATTAACCATACTCAATCCTATATGTACATCTATTAAACTCCCTGCCATAAGTACTACTTCAAAAGCAATATTAGAAATTAATCCAAGAACCAATCCAGTGGTAACTTCTGAAATCATATAAATAATTAAATAATAATTGCTAGTTATTGAATTTATATTTGAATAATCTATTCCTCCAAGTAATGCGAAGGAAAATATTAATGAAAACATAGCTTTTAATGTTTTCGGTGTTCCATTTGGAAAAAATATATTTGTTATAGCAAAAAAAGCTGTAACTCTTAAAAATATAAAAAACAAGGCTAAAAAGTAGGCTGTATCTATCATACTTTACCTACCCCCTAAGTAGATATTTTAATAATAAGTTCAAATATTCTTTCTGTAAAAGATACTAGTGTATGTAACATAAAGCTTGATAACATTAGTCCTACAGCTGCAATTCCTATAAGTTTTGGAACAAAGGTTAATGTTTGTTCTTGTATTTGAGTGGTTGCTTGAAAAATACTTATTATTAATCCAATTAAAATTGATACTATTAATATAGGACCTGCTACCTTTAATGACGTGTATAATGCATCTCTAACAATTCCTATTATTAAATTTTCACTCATACATATCACCTACCCTCCAAAGCTCATTATCAATGATTTAACCATTAAATACCAACCATCTACCATTACAAATAACAATAATTTAAATGGTAATGCTACCATAACAGGTGGAACCATAAACATCCCCATAGACATAAGAACACTTGCTACAACCATATCTATTATTAAGAAAGGTAAGAATAGTAAGAATCCTATTTGAAAGGCTGTTTTTAATTCACTTATTGCAAAAGCTGGTATAACAACAGTTAATGGAATATTATCTCTTGTTATTTCTTCTTTATCTAATTTTGATGTTTCAATAAATAATTCTAAATCTTTTTGTCTTGTTTGCTTTAACATAAACTCCCTTAAAGGCTTGCTTCCAGCCTCCATAGCTTCATCTTGCGTTATTGTATTTTCCATAAAAGGCTTAAATGCATTATTATTTATCTCACTATATACTGGTTGCATTATGAATATAGTTAAAAATAATGCTAGTCCAATAAGTATTTGATTTGGTATAGATTGTTGTGCTCCTAATGCACTTTTTAAAAATGAAAATACAACTATTATTCTTGTAAAAGATGTCATCATTATTATTATTGAAGGCAATAATGTTAAAATAGTTAATATTATTAATAATTTAATATTATCAACATAGTTTTGAGGAGAAGTTGATTCACCACCTACCGAAATATTAACGTTTGGTATATTTATAGGTTCAGCACTTACACTTTTATCAAAGGTGAATATTAAAGCTAATGCTATTAGCATTATAAATAAATATTTATTTTTTTTACTCATACAAATCTTCCTTTTAGTTATATTTATTCCTAAGTTTATTTACTTTGGATTTTAAACCCTTAATAGCTACTTCATATTGCTGATTAATTTTTTCTTTTTCTATTCTTTTCTCCTCTTCCAAAAGCAATATCTCCTCTTCAGATATTTCATCTATTTTTTCAGTATTATTATTAGATGAACTCATTATGTATCCCTTTTTCCCAATCTTTACTACTACTATTGAGGTATCTTTAGATATTTGAACTTTTTCTAATACTTTTATATATTTTCCTTCATTAATTTTATTAAGTCTATTTCCGCTTATTTTAAATACTAAATACATAAGTCCTAGTACTACTACAAGAGCAAATATTAACTTAATTATCATAAATATTAAATCCATCTTTTAATTCTACTTCCTTCTATTGTACTATAATATCGCTTATATATACATCTTTTATCAATCCTGATTTCAATTTTTGATTCATCCTAGTAATCATATCACCTTTTAATACAGCTTCATTTGCTGGTTCAAAACTACTAGCTTTACAAGACTTTACATAAAATATAGCCACATCTCTAAGTACAACTTTTTTATCTTCTATTTCTTTAGCTAAATCTTTATTGTTTTTATCATAACTTATTGAAAGGTTAAGCTTTACATATCTCTTTGATCCTTCATCACTTAAATTAACAAATATTTCTCCAACTTCAAAAAAAGCTTCTTCTATAACAACTGGCTGTGAGGCATTATTTTTATTCATAAAGTAATATACTCCCCCAAATGTTCCACCACCCAAAATTGCTAGAATAGCAATAATTATAATTAATTTACTACCCTTTTTCTTTTCTTGCTTACTTTCAGCCATCTTATTCTTCCTCCTTTTCAGTTGTCACAATTAAAATATCAACTCTTCTATTTTTAGCCATATTTTCATAAGTATCATTAGGTGCTACCGGATGGTACTCTCCATATCCTGCTGCACTAAATCTTGAAGGATCTTGTCCCATTACTTCTATAAAATATTTAACTACATTGACTGCTCTATCAGCAGACAATTCCCAGTTTGATGGAAATCTACTTGTATTTATGGGTCTATTATCTGTATGACCTTCAACTAATATTTGATTATCTATAGATGCTATAAGTGAATTGATTTTGTTAAGTACTTCCTTACTTTCTTCCCTTAAATCAGAACTTGAAGTTTCAAACAATACATTATCTCTTAGTTGTATTATTACTCCTCTTTTATTATCAATAATATCTACAACAGATCCTAAATTATTTTCATTAACAAATTCTTTAACATTCTTATACATTTTTTCTTGTTCTGTTAATGATTCTCCACCTTCTATATTATCTTCAGTTTCTCCTCCAATTAAAGGTACTTCCCCATTATACATGTTATATTCCATTATGCTATCACCATTTTGTCCACTCATCATTGAAGTAAAAGCATTAGATATACTTTTAGTTTTTTCCGCATCTACAGTTGCCATTGAATATAACAAAACAAAAAAAGTAAGCAATAAAGTTACAGTATCAGCATAAGTTGCCATCCATTCATCGCCTCTTAAGCCTTCAGCTTTATTCTTTTTCTTTCTAGCCATTAAATAACAACTCCTTCTCCATTTTCAATGCTGTTATTTAAATATTCTAATTTTTCCTTAGGAGGTAAGTATGTTATTAGCTTTTCCTCTACAATTCTTGGGTTTACACCTGATTGTATTGCAAGTATTCCTTCTAAAATCATTTCTCTTTCTCCAGCTTCCTTTGCACTCTTTTGCCTTAAATTAGAAGCAATAGGATTACATAAAATATTTGCTAAAAGTGAACCATAGAATGTAGTTATTAATGCTTTTCCCATACCAGATGCAATATTTGCTACATCTGTTAAATTTGCAAGCATTTGAATTAATCCAATTAAAGTTCCTAGCATACCAAATGCAGGGGCATAAGCCCCCCATGCAGCATAAATACCTGCGCCTCTTTCATGTCTATTTTCCATTTCTCCAATTTCTAATTCTAATATTTCTCTTATTGTTTCTGGTTCAATACCATCTACAACCATTTGTAATCCTTTCTTCATAAAAGGATCTTCCATTTCAGAAATATCATCTTCTAAAGATAATAGTCCTTCTCTTCTAGCTTTTTTAGAAAGGCTTCCAAACCTTATAATTATATCTTTTCCTGATGATTTATTTTCCTTAAAAGCTTGTATGAAAAGCTTTCCCATATTTTTCACTTCTTCTAATGAATATGTTATTAAAAGAGCTGATAATGATCCTCCTACAGTTATTATTACAGATGCTACGTCCCAGAAAATTTTAAGACTACTTCCAATAAGCATTCCATAAATCATTAATACTATGCTTAATATTAAACCAACTGAGGTTAATATGTCTGACTTTTTCATATAATATTGCCTCCCATTATAATCTATAAGTAACAATCTTATTTTTATATATAATTACTTTTTCTACTATCTCTTCTACGCTTTCAAGCACAATATACTTTTTACCATTAGTTAATGTTATTAAAGTTTCAGGAACCTCTTCTATTTTCTCTATATGATCGGCATTTAAAATAAACTCTTTGTTATTCATAGCTGTTACATTAATCATTTAATTCCCCTCTTCACTATAGTAAATTCACTTTAATAGATATAAAATACTTTTCCATAATTTACTTATATAGTTAGAATGCTTTGCTCAGTTTATTGAAGCAACTGAGCATGAGCAATCTATTTTGTTTTATTATCTCTTTAAGTTAATTATATCTTGAAGAATTTCATCTCCAGTAGTTATCATTTTCCCTGCTGCTTGGAAAGCTCTACTTGAAACTATCATATCTGTAAATTGTTCTGATAAGTCTACATTTGACATTTCAAGCATTCCTTGAAGATTATCTCCATAACCATTTGAATTATCATCATTTAAAGTTCCAACACCACTCTTTATAATTGCATCTCCTGAGTTAACTGATGAACTATAAAGATTTCCTCCAAGCTTAGTTAAACCTTCTGGATTCTTAAAACTTGCCATAGCTAATTGTCCAAGTGCAGCTACCCTACCATCTTCAAGTACTCCATTAATTACACCATTTTTATCTATAGTATAAGTTTTAACTCTAAGCTCTATATCTGTTCCTGGTATTCTCACCTTATCTGGAATCTTAAGAGTTTTTAATTCTCCATCATATGATTTTAAATCTTTTGTTGCATCTACAAAATTAATACTTCCATCTGAGTTCATACTTTCTATTGGAGTTCCTCCATTTGTTTCCTCTGAAACAACTCCGCCAATTTCTATTGGCTTTCCTGTTGCAGCTATTCCTTGAGCTATCCCTTTTCCTTCTAAAGCTCTAGTTAAAGCATCTTGTATATTTTTAGCTGTAATAGCATTCGTAGTTACAAAATCACCATTTATTGTAATTGTCTTTCCTTTTTCATCAATTGTAGCTGATGTCTTAGTCCCAGGGCTTATTACACCTATTTGGAACTTATAACCATTAAGTGCTGCTCCTGCATCAAATGTTAGTTCTATACCACCAACTGCAATTTTCCCTGGTGCCTTATCAACTTCTCCACCTTCAATATTATCTGAAGTTAATCCAGTGTAAGGTTTAGATGTTCCTGATATTTTAACTTTAGGCGAATCAATTTTATGAACTTTAGCTAAAGCTTCATTTATTTTATCTTCTAAATCTCTTGCTGCAACTTTCTTAGTAAAATCTCCTGTTATAACTAATTTAGGTGGATTTCCTCCTGTTGCTTCAGTATATTTTACGTTTAATGCTGGCTCATTAATATCAGTAATTTCAAATTCTAAATTGTTTAATAGTATTCCTGCTGGAAGTTCTACATTTAATCCAGCTATGTTTAATGCTTTTGGAGAGGACGCTGTAACTCCATCTTGGAATTTAATTTTATTTGTTATATCCGCTAACTTTATACTTCCTGCAACATCTAATTGAGTTTTAACTCCATTTGCTTTTAATGCACTATTTAATTTAGTTTTTAATTCTGTATTTGTAAATGAATCTGCCTTAGTAAAATCACCATTAATTATTATATTTCCATTTTCAACTACTACTGTAAGTGGTGTTCCCGCTGAACTTTCTCCTATAGAAATTGTGTAATCATTAAGTTCTCCATCAGTTTGATTAGAAAATGTAAATCCACCAACTGACAAGTTGGTTTTTGTTCCATCTTTTGCATTAACTAACTCAGCTGCTTTGTCCACTTTACCAGAAGCATCTGAAGCGCCACTTATATTTCCTAAAGTAGCCGGTGCTCCTGTAACTTTTGCTTCTTGTTTAATTCCTGCTTCTTTAAGCTTATTATTTAACTCCTCTTGTAAATCTGCTGAGTTAAATCCTTTATTTAAGAAATCAGCATTTATAACAATTTTTTTTCTACCTTTTTCAACATTAACCTCTAAAGTTTTAGGCGATATTTCACCAATTTCAAAGCTATAACCATTTAAATCACTACCTTCGCTAAGTTGTATAGTAAATCCTCCAACTGTAATAGCTTTAGGCGCTAATGCATCTGTACCACCTACAATAGCTGATGAGCCTAACCCTTCAAAAGTAATAGGTTTTCCACTAACAAACATTTGTTGTGATATTCCTGCTGATGATAATCCTTTATTTATTGCTGATTCTACTTGAGCTGGTGTTAATGCTCCTGTTGAAGAAAAATCTCCATTTACTATTATAAGTTTTTCTGCTTTATTAACATTTGCTGATGTAACAGTTCCTGGTCCAACAGATCCTAGAACTACTTTGAATCCATTTAATTGTGATCCAGGTCCAAATCTAAAATCTAATCCTGCAGTACTTACTGCATTCGGAACTTGTCCTGTTGCCTCTTGCGAACTATCATCATTTGTTAAAGAATAACCCATAACTCTAAATCCATCACCTGTTAATAAATTTCCTTGTTCATCTAATATAAATGATCCATCTCTACTATACATTATTTCGCTTCCAGAATTGCTTAATGACTGTGATGTTATATTATGTGCGCCCGCTCTATGATTTACTTCTAAAGTTCCATCATAAATTGCTGGTCCTTTACTTACCATAAAGAATCCATCACCATCAATTGCAACATCCAATTGTCTTCCTGTAGGTTGCATCATCCCTTGTGTCATAACAGAATCTATGCTTGCAAGTTGAACTCCAAGTCCAACTTGGCTAGCATTTACTCCACCTTGGTTATTAGATGGTGCCATAGCATCTGATACATTTTGACTTAGCATATCGCTAAATCTTGCTCTTGATGATTTAAATGATGTAGTACCAACATTTGATATATTATTTCCTATAACATCTAACTTAGTTTGATTAACCTTCATACCGCTTATACCGGAATACATTGATCTTAACATAAATTGACCTCCAACCATTTATTTTTTCTTGCATCTGTCATTCAACAAGAATTAAGCCTCCTAAAATAGGTCCAGCTTATAAAATTACAACACTATCTACATTTGTAAATACATTTGCCTTAGCTCTTTCTTTTTCTATTGCTGTTATTATAGTTTTATTTTCTATACTAGCTATTAAAGCTACATCTTTATATATCATTACAGAATTTTTAGAACCTTTATCTTGTGCCATTTTAAAGCCCTTTGCAATTTGGTTCATATCTACATCTGTAAAATTGATTTCTTTCAATCTCTCTGCTGCATGCTTTGATAGTGTATATTCATTGCTATCTTTATTTATAGCTTCATTTAAAATATCATTAAACTTACTTTTGTAGTTATTATTTTTCTCATTTACCCTTTCATTTTGCAACTGAAAATTACCTACAGGATAAGCTTTTCCATTTATAACTCTAAAGCTCAAAAAAAACACCTACTTTAATAATTTACTTACCTTACTCTTGATTTTCTTCTGATTTTATCTCTTCTTTACTATTTGAAGCCTTAATTATCTTATCATAAGTAAATTCTTGTATTTCATCTGAATCATGTAATTTAACTCTTACTTTAACTATACCTTGATCTTTTAATACTCCTAAAACTTCTCCAGTAATATTATTTTCGTTTGAAGCTTTCTCACTTAATTCAACATGCTTTCCTATAAACGAAGAAGCAACTAAAAATGACATATTACCATTTATATTATTAATTGATGGTAGTGAATAGTCAGGAACATCTAAAACAGTAAGTACATCTGTTATATCAAAGTCCTTATAAATATTATTTCCATTTTCATTAACTTCTACAGAAATTGTAGTTTTAGCTGATGTTGATGTTACAGATTTTACAATCCCAGTGTAAGGCTTGCCTTCACTATCAACACTTTTTAAAGTTACACCTTTGCCAACCATTGAGTTATGTGCATAACTAGACATTGTAGTATTTAAATTTGTCATTTGCTCCATTGAAGCAAACTGTGCCATTTGAGTAACATATTGAGTAGAATCGTTATTTCCCATTGGATCCATATTTGATAATTCTGCAGATAATATTGTTAAAAATGCATTTTTATCCATATCTTGTCCAGGTTTAACTATTTGTGTTCCTCTATCTGTCGCTCTCGCTCCTGTATAACTATTTATAACATTAGACACTTATTTATCCCCCTATGCCAATAAATTTACATTGCTTTCATTAAGTAAATCCTCTTTAACTTCTTCATCCTCAATAAATATAGAATTATTACTGTTTTCATTACTTTTTTGATTTCTAAAATTATCTGATGAATTTTCTTTTCCACTAAAGAAAGTAGTGTCTTCATTATATATTCCTATATTTACTTCTTGAATTTTTATATTTTGATCTACTAAGTTCTTCTTTATATCATTTAAATTAGAATTTAATAAATTATATGTTTCTTTAGAAGTTGCCTTAATTTCTGCTCTCATTATTCCTTCTTCTGAAAGAATTTTTATAGTCATTTCACCTAATTCCTTAGGATAAACTTTTACTTTTAATTCTTGCACAGAATTTTTCATCATAAACTTAACATTTTTTATTATGTCTAAATCTAATGTTTGTCTATTTACAGTAACTGGTTCTTTTATTGTTTCCACACTATTTTTATTAAACTTATCATAATAAGTTAATACTTTTGAAAATGAACCTTTATTATCACTATCTATTATCTTCGAAAGTATTATATCTTCGTCATTATTTTCATCTAAAGAATTTTGTTTTAATGAATTATTATCATTAAAATTTTTTTCTTTCGTTATATCTTTATATAATGAAGTAAAGTTATTATCTACAAAGTCATCATTTACAGCTATCCTTGAATCACTAGTACTTTTTTCTATACTATTATCTTCATTACTCACTTTTTGTAATAATAAAGTACTTAATATTTTAAGCTTGTTCTTATCTTTAATATTAGAATATATACTTTTTATAGATTCATTTGGTAATGATTCTAATAAAGAAATGATTTTATTTGATAATTCATTTTTATAATCATCTATAGTATTAGTATCAGAAAGATTTAAGTTTATATCTTCTAAAATATTATCAGTTAATTTTTTTACGTCTTTTAACAATCCCTTAATATCTATATCATCTGAGCTATTAGTTCTTAGTAACTCTAATTTTGATAAATTATTTTCTGTTTTTGTATCATCTTTTGAATTAAATAATGTTAAAAATAAATTTTGTATATTATTCAAATCAGAATCATTTAAACTAATAAAGTTATTATAACTATCATTTAAGACTTCGTTACTCAAATCTTCATTACCTAGATTCTTATTTAAAAAGCTAGATAATAATATTAATATTTCACTTAAAGCATCAATATCAGATTCATTTCCTAGGAAATACTCGTTATCAATTAGTTCTTCTAAATTATTAGATACTTCTGATAGAATATCTTCTATTTCATTTTGACTTTGAGAAATTTCTTCATTACTAATAAAAGCTTTATCATCTTTTTGTACGTATGTACTATTTATTGAATCTCTTGAAGTATCACTCTTAACTTCCTTGCTAAGATAATCTTTAAAATCTGTTTTTACTTCAGTATCATTTTTTGATACTTCTTTTTTAAATACTTCTTTCTTTGAGCTAATCTTTATATTATTCAACTTCTTGTCTAAATCAATTACAATTTTTGTATTTAGCACTCTTTACTCACCTCCTTTCAATGCTTTCTCATATATGCATATAAAGCAAGCTCATCATTAAATATTTGATCTTTTCTCTCTTCTTCCTTATAAAATTCTAATGACTTTCTTTCTTTTAATATATCAACAGTTTTTCTTTCTATTTGCTTATTTAGTAAATCTTCTCTTCTTATATCAAGTTCCTTTAACTTTATAGTTAAATCTTTTTCAGTTTCTGTAATTCCTTTATCTAAAGCAAATAAATAATTTCTTTTAATTTTTTGATAGACAATACTTTCACCTTTATTTATTCCATTATATTTTTCATAATTAAATTTAAGATTGTTTAATTTTTCTTCGGTCTTTTGTTTTTCTATTTCAGTCTTATTAAATAATCTTTTACTCTCTTCTTCTTTTTCTGTTCTTATTTCAAGAAGCTTTTCTAACCTAAATTTAAAATTTCCTGACATTTTGAGCCTTCCTTTTAATTTCTAAATATAGAAATTAGCTTATCTAAAGAAGTGTTAAAATCAGATTTTTCTTCAATTCCTTGTTTTAAATAGCTGTTTAATCTATCATTATATTGAATTGATAAGTCTATCTTCTTATTACTTCCCTTTACATAAGCACCTAAATTTATTAAATCCTCAGCATCTTTATAAGTTGCAAGTAAATCTCTTCCCATAGATGAAGCTTCCTTATGAATATCTGTAGCAATACTAGGCATAAGTCTACTAATACTATTCAAAATATCTATTGCAGGATAATGATTTTTATGTGCTAAATCTCTTGACAAAACTATATGTCCATCTAATATACCTCTTACAGCATCTGCAATTGGCTCATTAAAATCATCTCCGTCAACTAAAACTGTATAAAAAGCTGTTATAGATCCTTTGTCAGATGTACCTGGCCTTTCCATAAGTTTAGGTAATTTAGCAAATACAGATGGTGTATATCCCTTTTGAGCTGGTGGCTCTCCTATGGCTAACCCTACTTCTCTTTGTGCCATTGCAAATCTAGTTACTGAATCCATCATCAATATAACTTTCTTACCTTTATCTCTAAAGTATTCTGCTATTGCCGTTGCCGTTAATGCCCCTTTAATTCTTATTAAAGCTGGCTTATCTGATGTGGCACATACAACAATAGATTTTTTCATACCTTCCGGACCTAGATCCTTTTCTATAAACTCTAAAACTTCTCTTCCTCTTTCTCCAATTAAAGAAATCACATTAATATCTGCTTCTGCTTCCCTTGCTATCATTCCAAGTGTAGTACTTTTTCCAACACCTGATCCAGCAAAGATACCAATTCTCTGTCCTTCACCAACAGTTAAAAATCCATCTATTGCCCTTACTCCAGTTGGAAGGATTTCTGTTATTCTCCTTCTTGTTAATGGATCTGGAGGTTGATTTTCAAGAGGATATCCTTCCCCTTGAATAATTTCATCTCCTTGAAGTGGATTACCCAATCCATCAAGTATTTTACCTAACAAATCATCTGAACACCTTACCTCTAAAGGTCTTCTTTCTGGAACTACTCTACATCCTGGTGATATTCCTATAAGTTCTCCTAGTGGCATTAAAAGTACTGCATCTTCTCTAAACCCAACTACTTCACATTTAATTGGTTGGTTTTCTTGATTATATATGGTACAAAGTTCTCCAACAAAAGCCTTAACTCCTTGAACTTCTATTGTTAACCCTATTACTTGTTTAACTGTTCCTTCTAAATAATAAGTATTTACTTTTTTAATTCTTTTATTTAATAAATCAAAATCTACATTTATCATATTTTCACCTACTTATTACTTAAATAAAGCTTCTTGAAGCTTTTCTAAGCCAATATCTAATCCAATAATAGCTTTGCCTGTACTTTTCTCAACTATAGCATTTCCACTCTCCATTAAAGGATCTTCAATTATAAATATTTCTCCTTTTATGGCATATGCTTTTTTATAGTAATCTACTTTATCTTCAATTGCTTTTACATGTGCTGTATTGCATTTTATTATTATATTCTCTTCAGCCTTGGCTTCATTTAAAATATCTTCTAATAAAGGTAATATGCCTTCAGATTTCTGCAATTCTTTTCTAGCTATTATAGCTGCCATTTCGAAAGCTATATTTATAATATCTTTTTCTTTAAGCTTCAAATATTCTTTTAATTTACTATTTGCAGATTCTAATATTTTTTCTGACTTTTTTATATATCTCTTTACTTCTTCTTCTGTTTCTAACTTAGCCTTTTGCAGTCCCTCTTGGTATCCATCTTCAAAGCCATTTTCTTTTCCTTGTGCATATCCTTCTTCATAGGAAGTTTTTTCTATTTTAATAGCTGTTTTTCTACTTTCCATAAGTAATTCTTCAGCTTCTCTTTTAGCTTTTTTTAAAATGCTTGCTCCTAAGCTCTCATAACTTTTTCTAATTTCTGCTTCAATAGATTTTATATCTTGTTCTTTATTTTCTTCTAAAGTTTCTTCTCTGCTTATATAATTAGTTTCTATCTTTTTCTTTGAAACTTCTAATGCTGAATTACTTTTTATAAGATTATAAGATAATTGCATCTTCTCCACCTCTTGAAATTATTATTTCTTGAGCATCATCTAATCTTCTAATTATTGAAACGATTTTTTGTTGTGCCTTTTCAACATCCATAAGTCTAACCGGTCCTAAGAATTCCATATCTTCCTTAAGTGCCGCTGCTGCTCTCTTAGATTGATTTCTATATACAGCATTTGCCACCTCATCTGAACATCCCTTAAGCGCAAGAGCAAGTTCTTTTCCATCAACTTCTCTAAGAATTCTTTGAATAGATACATCATCAAGAGTAATGATATCTTCAAATACAAACATTGAGCTTTTAACAATATCCGCAAGTTCTGCATCTTCTCTTTCTAAGCTTTCAGTAATATTCTTTTCTGTTGTTCTATCAACTTGATTTAAAATATCTACTAAAGTTTCAACTCCACCAAGTGAAGTCATTTCACTTCTAACAACAGTACTTAATTTACTTTCAAGCACTTTTTCAATTTCTTTAATAACCATTGGAGAAGTATTACTCATTGTTGCTATTCTATAAGCAACTTCACTTTGCGTATCTTCAGGCAATTCAGCTAAAACTTGTGCAGCCTTATCTGGTTGAAGATAACATAATATTAAAGCTATTGTTTGTGGATGTTCATAACTAATTACATTTAATAATTGATGAGCATCCGCCTTTCTTGCAATAGAAAATGGTCTGTACTGCTGAGTTGCTTCTGTAACTTTACTTAAAATTTCATTTGCTCTTTGCGTACCTAAAGCCTTAGATAATAAGGTTCTTGCATATTCTATTCCACCTTCTATAATATAATCCCTAGCCTTATTCATCTCTAAAAATTCATCTAGAATAATCTGTCTTTGTTCAGAAGTAACAGATGATATATTAGCAATTTCATATGTTATTTTTTGTATTTCCGGTTCTGGAAGCTTCTTTAAAATTGCTGATGAGGCTTCTGGCCCAAGTGTTATAAACAATATAGCTGCTTTTTGTACTCCATTTAATTTCGATGTATCTCTTGCCATACTATCACCTCTCATTCTCAGCTAACCAAGATTTAACTATATCTGCTACTTGATCTGGTTTATCTGTTGCATATTTCTTAATTTCATTTTCTATATGTGCTTTTGGATTTATACTTTCAAAATTAATTGAAGGCATAACTTCAGTATTTTCATTAGATAATCTATCGTCTATAACAACATCTAATAAATTTTCTTTTTCTTCTTGATTATTTTTAGATTTCCTTCTAACTAAAATTAAAATTACTACTATTATTATAAGTCCTAATAATCCTAAAACTGAATAAATTATCATTTTATTTCTATTCTCTTTTGCTAGTAATTCATTTATAGAATCAAATTCTTTTTGTGCTTCTTCCTTTGTTATTGGATCAAATGTCATACCAACTACTGATACACTATCGCCTCTTTCAGTATTAAGTCCAATTGCATTAGCAACAGACTTTTCTATAGCTGCTTGTACATTTCCATCTATATTTCCATCAATAAAAACAGACGCAGTTAATCTCTTAACCTCCCCTGGAGCACTTATTGTTTTAGTTTCCGTTTTTCCACTTTCATAGTTAGTGTTTACTTCTTCTCTTGAAGAACCATTTCCAGTAGTTCCCTCATCTATAGTATTTCCCATATTATTATCTACAGGTCCACCACTATTTTCACCAGTATTTATTCCATTTTTTTCTTTTATAGTTTGCTGGCTAACAATAACCTTATTCGGATCTATAATTGTTTCTGTTTTTTGCTTTGAATCAAAATCTAAATCAACATTTACAGAGCTTTTAACTTTATTTTTCCCTACTACAGGTTCTAAAAGATCAATTATTGATTTTTGTATATCTTCTTCATATTTTTTTTCTAAATTAAATTGTTTTTCTATAGTTTCAGAGCTTACTTCTGTTCCATCTGAGTTATTTAAATCTTTTGTTAAAAGATTCATATTATCATCTATAACTTCAATGTTTTCCTTAGGAACATTTTCAGTACTTCCTGAAACTAATGCAACAATAGATTCCACTTGTTCTTTACCTAGTTTATTTCCTGGAAGAAGCTTTAAATAAACAGCTGCCTTTCCTGGTTCCTTATCTTCTACAAAAACTGAATCTTTTGAAGGTGTTATATGTACTCTCACAGTATCAATTTGAGGAAAGCTTTTTATAGTTTTTTCTAACTCTCCTTGCTGCATTCTTAATTTTTTTAATTTAAACTCTTCATCTGTCATTCCAAATGAATTTCCAGTATCCATAAGTTCATAACCTTTACTTCCATCAGAAAGCTCTGGTGCTAATTCAAGCCTTAACTCATCTACAGAGGCCTTTGGAACCATTATTGTTTCACCTTCAATTTTCATATCAACTTTTTTTTCTTTTAATTTATTTGTTACAAGCTGTGCATCACTTGCATCCAGATTTGAGAATAAAACCTTATATTTATTAGCCGAATTGTAAAAAAATAAAGATCCTATAGCAATAATAAATGTAACTAGTGCCGCTATTATTGCAATTCTTATTCCTTTACTAAATGACTTAAACTTCCCCCACAGCTTACTAAAGCTTTCCTTAAGCTTATCCATTAATAGCACTCCTTATCATAATTACAATTGCATTCTTGTTAATTCTTGTACTGCTTCAACAACTTTATTTCTTACTTGAATTGCTAGCTGAAGTGACATCTTAGATTCTTCCATACTTAACATCATTTCATGAACCTCAACATCTTTTCCTGAAATAAAATCATTTGTCATATTATCTGCATTAATTTGTTTTTCATTTAATTTATCTAAACTATCCTTTAAAGCGCTTTGAAAACTATTTTCCGAAGGGCTTGTCTTAATATTGTTAGCATTAATACTGCTCTCAAAAATCTTTTCACTTGGAACAAAGTTATTAACTATCATATTTTATTTCTACCTTCCCAACTCTAATGATTTAGTAAACATACTTTTTGAAGCATTTAAAGTATCCACGTTAGCTTCATAAGCTCTAGAAGCTGCTATTATATCAGCCATTTCATTAAGCAAATTAACATTTGGCATAGTAACATACCCATCTTCATTTGCATCTGGATGAGTAGGGTCATAAACACTTTTAAGTGGCGACTCATCTTCAACTATTTCAACAGCTTTTACACCATTAAGTTTATTAGCTTTATCTAAATTTTCTTGAAATACAGCTATTTTTCTTACATAAGGTTTTCCATCTTCTCCCCTAGTAGTTGTTGCATTAGTTATATTTGATGTTATTGTGTCCATTCTTAATCTTTCTGCTGAAAGACCACTTGCACTTATTCTCATAGTATTAAATATTCCCATATCTATCTACTTCCTCCTGATATAACACTCTTAGTCATATTTAACTTTGAATTTGCTTGAGTTATTAATGCATTATACATTAATGTATTTGCTGCTTGATTTACTTTTTCTAAATCCATGTCAACATTATTCCCATCAGTTCTCATACTCGTACTTTTATCTTGCTTCACACTAATTAAAGAATCATTTAATTCTCTATTTAAATGCTCTTTTTTAGTTTTCTTTAAAGAAAACTCTTGCGTTGCTTTTGTTAAATTTTCTTCAAAAGAAACATATGATTTCTTAAAATCTTTAGTATTTATATTTGCCATATTATTTGCAATTACTTTTTCTCTTAATGCAGAAGCATCTAATCCTAGTTTTATAAATTGCATTGAACTATCATTATTTATATTCATAATTCCTCTCCCTATAACAACATTCTTCACATCTCAACTTTAACTTACAAACAACTACTTTTATTTTATTTTCTTAATTAGGCTATTTATGCAAAATTCACCATATTTATATTATAGTTTAATATTAATTATTTTTCTATAATAATTTTATCAAAAATCATAATCATATTTTTACATAATCTTTGTCGATAATAATTCATTTCTTGTTTTTTTATGTTTTTTTACATATTATTGTAGTATTTTTCTATATATCGCAAAAAGTTTTTATTGAACTATAAAAAGTCAAGAAAATAGAAAATTCTTCATTTTTTTATGTCGATATTTTTTAAAACATTTGTTAAGTTTTATTTAACTTAGTATTAAATTTATTATTTTTTAAGTTTTGTTTATGTTTGTATAAAAATAGTTTTAAATTCAAGTATAGTATTGTAATTTTATAATACTTTGATATACAAGTTCTGCATAATTCTCAACTTTTATGATACTGACTCTTAACCAATACTATAATAAATTTGTTGTTAACACTAATTTTTATTAAAAATTTAAAAATATTTAGTTTTCTGCATATTTAAATAATAGATATAAATTTTCATATAAAACTCTTTTACGCAAATAAAATCAATAACTTAAAAGGGCCTCGCGAAACGCGAGCCCCTTTTAAAAAATAAAATATATGTTACAATAAAAATTTAAAATTAATATTATAACTATTTTTTATTTCATATTTTCTAATATTCTTAGTACATCCTGTGGAAACCTATTAGTTTGTTGCATTAAAGCAATCGAAGTTTCATGTAATATTGATGTTCTTGCATACTCTGCCATTTCTAATGCTATATCAGAATCCCTTATTCTACTTTCAGCATTTTCTAAATTAAATGAACTTCCACTTAAATTTTGAGCTGAAGTATCCATTCTATTTTGAATCGCCCCATATCTGCTCCTTACGGAGTTCATAGTTTCTATTGCTGAATCTACAATATTTAAATTTTTATCTAATTCATTTTTATTAGTTATATTAATATTTTTCAATGAATTTCCTTCTGAATCAATAAGCATATCTGTTGTCACATTAAATACAGGTATGTTTATCTCTTCTTTGGCATTAGCTCCTACAACATGATTTAAATACTTAGGATAATCATTATTAGTAACTTTTTCAGAATTTAATAATTTTACTCCATTAAACTCAGAATTATTTACTGTATAATCAATATGTTCCTTAAGTTGATTTATTTCTCCTTGAATTATAGACAAATCTTCATCATTTTGAACTCCGCCAGCTTGAAGCGTTAATTCTTTAATTCTAATTAAAGATTCACTAATTGTTGATAAAGATCCATCCACTGTTTGCATCATAGAAACTCCATCTTGAAGATTCCTTTCTGCCATTTGAAGCCCTCTAATTTGCATTCTAAGACCTTCACTAACGCCAAGCTTATTAGGGTTATCCTTAGCAGAATTAATTTTACTTCCTGTAGTTATTCTATCTAAAGCAATAGATTGAGTAACTAAATTTTTTTTATAATTTCTATATACATTTAAAGATTGCATATTTTGATTTAATCTCATGATATTATCTCCTAATTATAAACTTCTTGAATTAATTATCGGTAGGAAAATTAATTTCTTAATACTTTTTTAGTTGAAAGTTAATGATCCATGGGCTAGATATAATTTGATAAATTGAATATAACTTCTTTACACTTTCTATTTATGTATATTTATTAATTCATAATATTTACTCAAGATTCTTAAAATAATAAAATTAAGCTTATTCCTATATGTATGATGAAACATTACTTAGGGGTATTAAACGTAAAAATAATTCTATTTATATTTTCCTAGAATAACTTTATATACTTTGAGCTTTTCTAAAAAAGAAAATATTATTATAAAAACCACTTAGAAAATACTTTTGCTATTAAAATAAACATTAAATATAAAAAGGATAATAAGAAAACTATAATTCTTAATAGATCTTATTTGAGAGTAGTAGATAAACTTAGAATATTAAAATTTTAAATAGTACAAAAAAAAAGATTTCACAAACTGTGAAATCTTTTTTATATTTTCAATTATCTTAATAATTGAAGAACTCCTTGAGGTTGTTGATTTGCTTGAGCAAGCATAGCTTGTGCAGCTTGAGAAAGAATGTTATTCTTTGAGAAGTTCATCATTTCTTTAGCCATATCAACATCTCTAACTCTGCTTTCTGCGGCTGTTAAGTTTTCTGAAGAAGTATTTAAATTATTTATTGTATGCTCTAATCTATTTTGCCATGCTCCTAATTGTGAACGTTGAGCTGAAACTTCTTTTATAGCTTGATCTATAACCTTAATATTTTCATCAAAACCAGCTCCTGCTGAAGTCACATTTACTTTTGATAAGTCTGTAACTCTTCCTGATGCTCCTTTTCCAAGAGCATCTGCACTCATATTATTTATACTAATATCTAAAGTTGTAGCAGAGTTAGCTCCTATTTGGAAAGATGTATTATTTCCAGTAGTAGTTATATTTTTAGCACTTATAGTATCTCCACCAACACCATTACTTAAATTTACGTCTGCTGAAAATGACATTTTTAAACCTATTTTGTCAAAATCTAGAGTTTGACCCGCTTTTATAGCTTCTGGATCTATAGCTATTTTTTGAGTTGTTGTACCATCAGATACAGAAATTGAATTTTTTCCATCTAAAGTAAACGTAAGAGTACTACCTGTTTTAACACCACCTGCATCAACAGATATTCCTGCTGCTTTTAAATTATCCATAGTAACACTTCCATCTGCAGCTTTAACTCCTAATTTACCAGTTAATAAAGTTTTAGTATTAAATTCTGTTTTTTCAGCAACTCTAGTTATTTCAGCATTAAGTTGCGTAATTTCTTTTTGGATTTCTGATAAGTCATCATCATTATTAGTACCATTGTTAGCTTGTACTGCTAATTCTCTTATTCTTTGAGCCATAGAATGTGTTTCAGTTAACGCTCCTTCAGCAGTTTGAATTAATGAAATACCATCCTGAGCATTTCTTGAAGCTTGATCTAAACCTCTAATTTGTCCTCTCATTTTTTCAGAAATAGCTAATCCTGCCGCATCATCTCCAGCTCTATTTATTCTTAAACCTGAAGATAGCTTTTCCATAGATTTTCCTGAATTAACTGTATTTCCTGTCATATTTCTATGTGCGTTTAACGCATTCATATTGTGATTGATTATCATAATAAAATTCCTCCTTGATTTTTAAATTGACATCCTTGTCATTATATTTATGAACTCCTACCACTTAAGGTGGAGAAATTCTCTATATAGAGTTTTAATTTGCTTAAGCTTATATTATATATATCGTATTAAAATTTTTAACTTTATAGCTTTTTTTAAATTTTTTAAATTTTTACACTAAAGAAATTATTTATTTTCCTATTTTTTTCATAAGCATTGTTAGCACTTTTTAACTTATGCAGAGATCTTATTTCCTCTTTCACTTGATTTTTTTCTTTTTCAATAGCTGATTTCAACTTTTTATCAAGATTTATTAAATCTTGATAAAAAAACATTTCTTTGATTTCTTCTTTGTTATTTCCATAACTGCACAGTTTTTTAACTATTTCTTCTCTCTCTTCCATAAGCTTTATAACTTCTTCATCTTTATTTATATTTTCTATAATTTTTTTTGTTATATTCTTATAATCATCTAATATTTTTTGTATCATACTTTAACTTAATCCTAACTGCTGCATTAAATAACTTTGCTGTGAATTATACTTGTTCATTATAGTTTCTAAATTTGCATATTTAGTATATAAAGCTTGTTCTCTTCTTGCAAAATCTTTTTCCATATCAAGCATTTTTTGCTCATACTTTTCAATAGATTTAGTTAATTCATTGTTGTAAGATGTCGAAGAACCTTCAATCCCTGCTTTCTTAAGTAAAGAAGCTACAACCGTTACTGTTTCATTATATAAAACATCCTTTAATCTTTGCATTATTCCAGATTTGGAATATTTAGTATACTCTGAAAGACTATCCTCTTTAGGCTTTGATTTAATGAACAAATTCATTACTTCTTCTGAACTTTCTTCTAGTGCCTTAGTTAATTTTGTTTCATCTATAGTAAAAGTACCATTTTTAACTCCTTGATAATCTGCAACAGGAGAAATTCCTATTTTCTCTAAATTTAGTCCTGATCCATCTACTAAAGATCTCATAGCTTGTTTTAAACTATTCGATATTCTGGTTAAATCGTTATCTCTACTAAGCTGTCCTTTTTCAACTTTTTCATTCCATAATTTCATTTCATCTTCAGACATTTCCTTCTTTTGCTCTGCGGTTAAAGGGTCAAAATCTCTATTTCGTTTCTCAGTTGTAAGTTTATTTAATTTTTCTATTAAAGTATTATAATCATTAATAAACTTAACTAAATTATCCTTTATATCTGTAACATCTTGTTTACCATTAACTGTTATAGATGTATTCTCTGGTATTTCACCATTAAATTTGAAAGTTATACCGTCTAAAGTAACAGTATTAGATGTTCCAGTATGCTTATAAACTCCACTCTTACTATCTTTAAATGTAATATCTGCATCTCTACCTTCTGTTATATCACTAGATCCATCAACTATAGATAAGTTTATTTCATATTTAGAGCTATTTTTTTTAGCTTTTAATACCAATTCATTTCCATTTAATTCAGCATTAATATCTATATTTTTTTCACTTATCACTTTATTTATATGTCCCAGCAATTCATTCTTTTTTTCATCACTACTAATATCTGTAAAGCTTGATAAATCTATATAGTTTCCATTTATGAATATTTTTTTACCCTTTACTTCCTCTAGATTCACGCTGTTAGTAGCTGGTTTGCCATTAACTCCTGGATCAAAGCTTCCACTATTATCATTTACAACAACTTGCGGATCATTAACTTCCCCCAAAACAGTACTCTTAAATATAACTTCGCCACTTTCAGAAATATCAACAGATAAGTTATAATCCAGTAATTCAGTATCTAGAACTTTTTTTAACTTTTCACTATCTACTCCAGATCCATCATCTTTTTGTATATCCTTACCACTTATTTTTATATCAACTTTTCCATTTTCCGTTTGCAGTGAGATTGTATTTGTATAACTAATTTTAAAGTTTTTTGTTGTAAATCCTTTTATAGTGGCATAAGTTGCATCAGTTCCTGATACTTTATTTTCTACTACTTTTTCCGTTCCCCCAATAGTAAAACCACCATTTTTACCTAATACAGTAGATTCAAATATAAAACCTTTGGCATTTCCAGATTCACTTCCTGCAAAATCACTATATCTTACAGATACATTTATTCCGGCTTCTTTTAATTCTTTATTTAAATTTAAAGCTCTATCTTTTTCTGTATCTCCTTTTAATATAAATTCCTTACCATTTATACTTATTTTATCATCCTTATTTATTCCAGTTGATAAAACTATTTTAGCAGCCTTTGCAGTAGTTCCTGTTATAGTATAACTTCCTGGTTTTGCATCACTCCCCCCAGTAACTGTCACTACATTTTCATTAGAAGAAGTAAATTTAGTAGTTGCCCAATTTTTACTCAATAATATGCTATCACTTTTTGTTACATCAAAATATTTATTATAAAACTCCCTTGAATCTTTAATAACTTCTCTATAAAGTTTTTGTTTTATTTCTAAAATTTCTTTATCTTGACCTTTTCTATCTATCTTTATTCTATAAGGCTTCATGGAATCTTTAACTATTTGATCCATATCCAAGCCTGTTGCTAAACCTGTTATTCTCACTTAAACACCCCCGACATATAATTAATAATTATTGAAAATTATCAATTTCTCCCTAATTTCTTCATTACTTCATTACTTCATTTTCTTAGATATTTCGTATGCTTCATGCCATATATTTCTCACATCTTCAATAACTGGCATAAGCTCGTCCATCATCACTACATCTTTTTTTAGGTTTATTTCAAATAATCTTGTTTTTATAAATTCATATACTTGATATATTTGTTTTGCCCACTCACCTGCATTTTGATCTAAGCTTATCATTAGTTCTGTAAATATATCTTGAACTTTAATTAGATTTTCATGACTTTTTTTAATATCTTCACTAACTAAAGCTTCTCTTGCTATCTTTGCAAATTTTACAGCTCCATCTACTAACATTAATAGTAATTGTTCTTTTGATGCGTAGTTTACGCTATTATTTTTATACACATTTAATGCATTATTGCCATACATTTTATTGTTTCCTCCTACTTTTTAACATCTAAAAAGGTGCCATAACCTATTGCATGTAAATTTTCTTCTTTTTCACCATGAAGACTTATAGTGGGCTTTTCTAATTTTGTAGCATCTACAGTAAATTTACTTTGCTCCATTTGCTTTCTTTCTTCTTTTACATATTCATTAAAAAACTTTTTCTTTTGCTTTTCACTATCTTTATTAATACTTATGTTAGACTTTCTATGAACCTTACCATCTTTTGTTTTTTCATAAACTTTTTTTCTAAGATCTGTATCAATTTTATTTAGTAAGAAATTCATAGCATCTCCCCCTATTAAGCTTTTTTATCTATTGCAACACCAACTAGCTCCATCATTTTGGCTACTAAGTCTAGTATTTTCTTAGGTGGACACTCCATAATAACTTCTTTCGTATCTTCACTTATTATTTTTACCATTACATCTCCAAGCTTTTCATGAATAGAATATTCTGCATAGGTATGCTCATCTTTTAAAAACTCATTTAACTTATCTATTGCCTTTATTACATCTTCTTTTTTATAATCTTTACCTTTAGCGCTTACAGCTTCTACTACATCCTTGTTTTCTGCTATTTGCTTAATTTCTGGATTTTTAACTGTACTTAGGTTAACTTGTCCTCCTTGACTTGCAACCTTCATTTCCATTTTTAAAACACCACCTTATTTTTTCCCTAACATTTTTAATAGTTCTATATTCATTTTTGTTGCTTCTTTGTTTTCATTTTGAACTTCTTCATAAAGCTCTTTTCTTAAAATAGTCATTTCTTTAGGTGCTTTTATTGCTAGTTTTACACTGCCATCTTCTATTTTTGAAATAGATATTTCTATATCATCACCTATTAAAATAGACTCTCCTTTTTTTCTTGTTATAACTAACAAATTTAACACACCTTCCTTACTTGAATACTTTTTCTTTTATGTTATATACTTCTTTATCTGAAATATATTGTTCCCCTTTTCTATTTTTTATATTTATTACTAAAGGCGCTTTTAAATTTGCTGTTATTTCTTCTGCTTTAGAGTTTAATGTCACAATTGAATATAACATTACATCTTCTGAATCTTCTAGGTTTAAATTTTTTATTACTTCATTATTTAGTTTTATTTCGTACTTATCATTTATAAAAAATGGAGAAATAATTATAAAACCTAATTCTTTATCTTCTATCGATTGTAAAATATTAAATGGACTTTCATTTCCAACTTCTTTTATTATATATTTTTTCAAATTATCGAATCCTGGAATTCCTTTTTCAAAATATATTATTTCATTTTCTTCATATATCATTTTCCCATGTATTGGTGATATTAACTCCATATTATATCTTCTCCTATCTTAGGAAATCTAAAAGTGACGGTTGTATTATTTTTGCACTTACTTGAAGTGAAGCCATATATACACTTTGTGCAACTGTTGCTTCTATATTTTTTTCAGCAAAATCTATATCTTCTGTTTGTGATAAGATATCTTTTAAATTGAAGTTTTGTTCTTCATTTTGATCTCCAGCTGATTCCATTCTATTTTGCTTTGCTCCAACCTCTGCTCTTATCTTTAAAAGATTAGCTATAGTTTCGTCCATAGTTTTTAGATTTTCATTTGTTACTTTTCCACTAACACTCGCATCTTCTGAACCTATATTATCTGTTATTTCTTTTAATAAGCCCATAACATTAACATCTGATCCATTTTTATCTTTAAATAATAACAAATCAGTAGCACATACATTGTAATCCATCGTTACTCCTTGAGATACTTCTACAGTAAGTTTCTTATTTATCATACCTATTTGATTTTGTACTGATTCATCTAAATTATCTAATTCTAAAACTTCTCCATCATTTCCACTAAGGTGAATAGAGTTATTTCCAGTAACTATATCTTTATTAGTTCCTATTGGTTTTGTATTTCCTTTAGTGCCACCAAAAATGTATTTACCATCAAAACTACTATTTAATATTTGAGCTATTTCATTTACTTTTTCGTTCATTTCATCTTTTATTGCTTTTTTCTCATCACTTCCGTATGCAGCATTACCAGCTGAAACCATTAGTTCTCTAAATCTTTGGAAGCTGTTACCTAATTGCTCTAGAGCAGTATCTGTAGTATCTAACCAATTTGTAGTATCTTTTATATTTTCATTATATTGAGTATTAGCTCCTATATCTCTATGTAATTGCATACTTCTTGCAACCTTGAAAGGATTATCAGAAGGTCTTCTAATTTCCTTTCCTGAAGTAAGCTGATCATTTAGTTTTTTCATATAACCTTGATTTCTACCAAGATCTCTTAAAAAGCTTTTACTCATCATTTGATTAGTAATTCTCATTTACTTCCTCCTCCTATCTCTTTAGTCCATTTATTATAACCTCTAAAAGTTCATCTACTGTTGATATTATTTTTGCATTTGCATTATAAGCATGTTGAAACTGCACAAGGTTTGCCATTTCTTCATCTAATGATACTCCTGAAACTGAAGCTCTACTTTCTTCTATGCTATATAATAAATCTTCTTGGTTTGTTACCATTCTTTGAGCTTCCTGTGCTTGCACACCTAATCTATCAATTGTATCCTTAAAGTAAGAATCCATTTTCATTCCTGATGTACTATTTTCAATTTTCAATCCATTATTTATAAGTGAATTTCCACCTTTATTCTTGTCAAACATGTCTTTTCTAGATATTACTGTTTCATTTATATCTTGAATTCTTATTAATGAATCCCTAAGCTGTGCTATTGCTAATGCTCTTGATCCGTCACTATCCCCATCCATATTATTTTCATGCGTATATGGGAATAAATCATCATGAGTCTTAGTTTTTATTTTCATTACATCTTCTAATATTTCTTTATTTACAGATATATTCTTAGCAGTAATTCCTACTTCTCCTACTAAGGTTTCATCTAAATTGCTTAAAATACCATTACTTTTATATTTAGCAACATCTTTATTAACAAAGAATGGCATAAAGTCTTTTTCTGCTCCAGAAATATTATTTAATGGGTCTTCAATACCACTATGTATAGCATTTACTGAAAAAGCTATCGATTTTGCTAATTTATTTAATTGATTCATATAATCTTCTATATCTTTTTGCACTGACACTAAGCCATTAACATTACCATTTTCAGGTTTAAACATCATAAGTTCTGAATAACTTATAACATCTCCATTTTTTATAGGATATCCGTCACCTCTGGCTGCCTGTCCAGACTTATCAGCCCATATTATTCTATTATCTTTAATTTCTTTAGCTTGCTCTGCTGTTATTCCTGTTACTTTTAAGGTTTGTCTATTAGATTCACTGTCCATATTACCATTTTTATAATATGTAACGATATACGTCTTTCCAGAGAAATCACTTGAATCTAACTCAACATCTGTTATATATGAAAATCTTGCAACATCTCCATTGGGACTTGAATTTACTAAAAGCGGTGCTTTCATACTTCCTGTTTCTGTTGGTTTTAAATCTATTCCATTGAACTCTCGTTTATCTACTTGTATTCCGAACTTATAACTTAATTGATCTAACAATAAATCTCTTTTATCCATTAAGTCATTTGGTGTATTTCCAGAAACAGTTACACTAATTATTTCTTGATTTACTCTATCTAATTGCTCTAAAATACTATTTACCTCTGTAACAGAACTTTTTAACATATCTTGAGCATTAACTTGTAAGCTTTCAAGTTTTGTATATGTTGCATTTAAAGCATCTGTCAAAGCTGCTGTTTGCTGAGCTACTACAGTTCTTGCATTAGAGCTATTAGGTTGCTTTGATAACTCTTGAAATGAATCAAAGAATTTTCCCATTAAAGTTGATATACCAGTTTCTGATGGTTCATTAAAAACGCTTTCTACTTCATATAGAAAATTATTTCTTATATCATATTTCCCTAAAACAGCACTTTCGCCTCTTACTTGATAATCTAAGAAATTATCTCTTACTCTTTCTATTGCTCGAATTTGTGCACCTGTTCCAAGTTGCCCTGCTTGTACAGATGAACCCATTGATGTTCCACCAAATGGTCTACTTGTTTCTATTTTTGCTCTTTGCCTTGAATATCCAACAGTATTAGAATTTGCAATATTATGAGATGTTACATCTATACTTTTTTGTTGTACATTCATTCCTCTTTTTGCTATATTAAATGTTGAAAATAATCCTGACATTTATTCACCTCCAGCTTCCTATTATCTTTTTATGCTTCCATAAGAGTTATAGGTTGGTATATCCCTTTTAGGATTTATTAAATTCAAAAGTTTATTTGTAAAACTTAGTTGTTGCTTTATTAACAAATCATTTGTATCTTTTTGAAGAATCATTTCATTCAATAGATTTTGTATCCTTCTATATTCATTTTCTAATTCTTCATCTTTAGAATTTAATATAACTTCTTTTATGGACTGATTACCTAATAATCGTCTTCTGCTTACTTCAATTTCAGCTACATCTTTATTTTTTTGTTTTATATCTTCTACTATTGATTCCATTCCAAATATATCTTTAGCTATAATTAATTTATATTGTTTATCTAATAGAATTAATAACTCCTTTAACTCTTTTTCTTCATCATAAAGTATATCTCTTAAATTATTTATCATACTATTCTTTTCCTCTCATAGCATCTAACATACTTTTAGCAATAAGGTTTGTATCATAAGTATATGTTCCGTTGTAAATGCTATTTTTAACTTCTAAAACCTTTTTTCTATTATCAAAGTCTTTATTATCTATTGAATAATCCTTCAATATTTTTGCAGCTTCTGATAATTCAATTCTGTCATAGTTTTCTTTTTTTTCTAACCTTTCAATTTTATTAGAAGTTACTTTATTATAATAGTTAATTCCATTTGTATAACCTATACCTTTAATATTCATAATTTCCTCCTAATAACACTTCTTATATTTATTTATCGGAATTGTTATTTATAAGTTTAGACGTTAATTTAAAAATGTTAAATCTATATTTTATATGTATATTTAATACGACCTTAAGTATTTTAACAATATTACTTTATTTATATTTTAATTATCTTAAAATAAATAAAATGGAACCTATATATAAACTCTTTTAAGTTTCTATTATATAAGTTCCATTTTTATATAAATTTCATTTTAAAATACTTAATTTTATGTATTATTTTAGTGTTCTTATTCTGTCAGCTCCACTTACAATACTTGTTATTCTGACTCCAAAGTTTTCATCAACAACAACAACTTCTCCATAAGCTATCTTCTTACCATTTATTAATACCTCTACTGGTTCTTCTGCAAGTTTATCTAGCTCTATTAAAGATCCTGTACTTAAATCTAATATGTCCTTAATACTCTTTTTAGTTCTTCCTAAAACAACTGAAACCTCTAATGGAACATCAAGTATTAAATCAATATTTCTATGTGATTCTCCAACAACACCTTGTGACAAAGGCTCAAAAGTGGCTCCATGAACTTCTACAGGTTTTTCCACAATATTTTTAACTGCTCTTTCTTCTACAGTATTAATAATAGGCTTTTCCTCTATGTTATATTCTTCCTTATAAATATCTGAAGAATCATAACTATCATCTATTTCATTTGCAACTTCTTGATCTTCACCCATCATTATTGAAACTATTTTTTTCGCAGTATTTATTGGCAATATTTGCATCATATTTGATTGAAGTAATCCTTCTATAGTTAAATCAAAACAAACTTCAACTATAGGCTCGTCTTCTGGAATAGTTTCTGATATATTTTCATTCATATCCTTCCAAATCTTTGATTTAGGAGGTGATATATTGACTTCTCTCGCAAACATAGTTGCCATAGAAGTTGCTGCCGAGCCTATCATTTGATTCATTGCTTCTTGAACTGCACTGACTTCAATTTCAGATAACTCAGATGTATTAACTTGTCCATCTCCACCCATCATAAGATTAGCAATTACAGCTGCATCTGTAGTTTGCATTATTAATATATTTCTTCCAGTTATTCCAGAAACATATTCAACATCTAATATTATATTAGGATACTCAAATCCATCCTTTATTTCTTTTAATGTTGTAACCTTAACTTTAGGTGTTGTTATGTTCACCTGTTTATTTATAAGTTGATAAAGAGCTGTTGAAGCTGATCCCATGGAAATATTCCCTATTTCACCTAACAGATCCTTCTCTATTTCTGATATTAACTCTGGTTTTACACTATCTGCACCGCCATTTAACAATGAATCTATTTCTTCTTGAGACAAAAACCCATTACTCATTCTCAATCACATCCTTATCTAAAATATCTAAAAGTTGTATTCCCATATTTTTACCTACAATTCCTGGCTTAGCTATAAAGCATTCTTCATTTTCCACAAAAACTCTTACAGGATCACTGTATTGAGAATTTAATACTAGAACATCTCCATTAACTAACTCTAAAAAATCATCGACAGTTATCTCTGTTTTTCCAAGTTCAACATGCATATTCACTTTTACAGGGTCTAACCCCTTTTTAAGCTTTTCTCTTGCTTCATCTTCAAGTTCTGATTCATCAGTCTTAAACCAATATTGAACAACAAGCTTATCTAATACTTTTTCAACACTTAAATAAGGAATACATAAATTCATATATGTTGTACTTTTACCTAGCTCTACCAAAAAGCTAAGCAAAGCAACTGGTTCATTTGGCGCTAAAGTTTGATTAGCTGATGGATTAGTTTCAAGACCTTCAAATTCTGGCTTTACTTCTAATATCCCATCCCAAGCTAAAATTAAAGACTTAATCATTTCTGAAGTTATATTCGCTAAAATATTTTTATCTATTTCTGAAAATTCTTTTGCTTTTTCATCTCTATCGCCTGTTCCACCTAAAAGTATATCTAGTATTTGAAATGAAAATTGTGGATTCATTTCAAGCAATATATTTCCTTGTAGTGGTGGCATCTTAAATATAGTAAGTATAGTGGGATTCGCAATAGAGTGAACAAATTCTTCATATGTTATCTGCTCCACACTTTGGATATCTACTTTAACATGCTTTCTAAGTTGACCTGAAAGGTAATTACTTATTATTCTTGCAAAAGCGTCATGAACCATTTCTAAAGTCCTTATGTGATCCTTAGAAAACTTCTGAGGACTTCTGAAGTCATATTTTTTTATTTTTTGTTTTTCTTCTTTTTCTTTTAACTGTTCTGGTTCAACATCTCCTGTAGATAGGGCAGAAAGAAGAGCATCTATTTCGCTCTGACTTAAAACCTCTGCCATTTCTCTCCCTCATTTCCTAGTAATTTAGTAGCTTTTCTATATCTATAACTGTTAGTAATTTTTCTTCTAACTCAATTACTCCTTTTATATAAGCTTCAGTATTATGTGTTTCTAATCTTTGTAGCTTATCTTCATCTATATCTATTACTTCTTCAACTTCATCTACAGATATACCTATTTCTTCTTCATCAACCTTTAATATAATTATGTTATTTTGTTGTCTTTTTGATTCTATATTAAGTAATAGATTAACATCAACTAAAGATTTTATGCTACCTCTTAGATTTATTAAACCTTTTATATAATCTGGAGCTTTTGGCACTCTTGTTATAGTCATCATATCATTGATACTTAATATTTTATCTGTCTCTACTGCAAAATGTTCTTCTCCTAATTTAAATATTACAAATTGCATCTAACTTGCCTCCTAAATAGTTTTAACCAACTACCTTTCTTATTGCTTCTAATACTCTATCTGCTTGGAATGGCTTTACAATGAAGTCTTTTGCACCAGACTTAATTGCATCCATAACCATTGATTGTTGTCCCATAGCTGAACACATTATTATCTTTGCTTCTGGATCGAATGATCTTATTTCCTTTACTGCTTCAATTCCATCCATATCCGGCATAGTTATATCCATTGTAACAACATCTGGATTTTCTTTTTTATATAAATTTACTGCTTCTATACCATTACAGGCTTCTCCTACTACTTCAAATCCATTTTTTTGTAGTATATCCTTTATCATCATTCTCATAAAAGCTGCATCATCCACTATTAAAACTTTTGTCATTTTAATCCCTCCAAATTATCTTATTCCTAATGATTCTAAAATTTTTTCCAATGATCCTGGAGCTGGAACAAAATAAAAATGACCTTCTATTTTGTTATCCCCTTCTCCCATAAATAATGTTTCTATATCTAAAACATACTCTTCGTACTGTCCTGTTTCAACAAATGTTGAAATAAGTATTGCACTTAGCATATCATTAGCTACTGCCGGTACAGAGGCTGTTGCCTTTAGCCCTGTAAAATTTGCAATTGCATTCATAAAAGATGAGGATATAATATTTCCAATCTCACCTATAACTGAAATACCCATTTCAGTAAAAGTTTTTTCATCTTTATAAGTCATTTTTGATATCATATTTAATGCTACGTCTTCTTCAAATATATAAAGAACACTTCCTGGAATATCATCAAGCACTTTAACCAATACAGCTACAACTTCATTTTCTTTATAATTATTAAATAACTCATCAAATTCTATTATGTTCATATTAGGAACTGACATATCAATCTTAGTTCCAAGTAACATTGATAAAGCTGTTGCTGAATTTCCTGCTCCTATATTAGAAACTTCCCTTAATGCATCCAATTGAAATGAAGTTAAATTCTTGTACTCCATAAAAATCCTCCCTTCTAAATCAATGCCGCCACATCGAGAATTAATGTTACTAATCCATTTCCAAGTATTGTAGCTCCAATATATTCTTTTAAGGATTTTAAAGTTTTTCCTAAAGGCTTTATCACTATTTCCTGTTGACCGAATAATGAATCAACAAGTAATCCTACAGTTTTTTCTCCAACCTTTACTATAATAATAAACTTCTTTTTACTTTCTTTATTTTCTATTCCAAGTCTATCATTTAATCTTATAAGAGGTATAATACTATCTCTATATACTATTACTTCCTCTCCATTTGTCTTTTTAACATTCTCTTCTTTATAATCTATAACTCTATCTATAAATCCTAATGATATAGCAAGAGTTTCATTGCCTACCTTAACTAAAAGAGCTTGTATTATTTGAAGTGTTAAAGGTAATTTTATAATAAAGCTTGATCCTTTTCCTTCTTCACTAACAACATCTACAGTACCACCCAGTGATGAAATTTTTGTCTTAACAACATCCATTCCAACACCTCTGCCTGATATATCCGTAACTACAGTATTTGTACTAAACCCTTGAGCAAATATTAAGTTTCTAATATCATTATCACTTAATCCATCTGTATTAATTCCTACTTTTTCAGCTTTAGCCTTTACTTTTTCAAGATTTATACCTGCTCCATCATCAGTAACCTTTATCAAAGCCTTAGTTCCTTCTTGATAAGCAACTAACCTTATTGTTCCAACTGGATTTTTTCCCTTTGCAATTCTTTCTTCTTTAGTTTCTATACCATGATCTGCAGCATTTCTTAAAAGATGTATTAAGGGTTCTCCAATTTCGTCTATAACAGTTCTATCTAATTCTGTTTCAGAACCTTCAATAATGAAATTTATCTCTTTTTTAAGTTCTACAGATAAATCTCTTATCATTCTAGGGAATCTATTAAACACTACTTCTAAAGGAAGCATTCTTATTTTCATAACTAAATCTTGTAGATCTGATGTAGTCCTCTCAACTTGCTCCAATGTTTCTATAAGCTCCTGAGACTTATCATCAATTACAATTTGCTCTAATCTAGTCCTATATATAACAAGCTCTGATACCATGTTCATAAGCTTATCTATTCTTTGTAAATCAACTCTAACTGATTGATGAGCTTTCTTATTATTATCTTTTTTCTTATCTTGCTTTTCTATTTTATTACTTGATATATTATCCTTTATATGAATCTTCTCTAGTTCACTTACTATTTCATCTTGTACTGTAGATTCTTCATTTGGATGAACATCTTCTATAGAAGCATAAGATGTTACTACTTTTCTTACTTCTGAAATATTATTTGTTATCTCTTCAATTTCTTCTTTTGATTTAGTTGTTATTAAAACAAATATTAATTCTGTATCAAACTGTTCATTTTCTATATCTTCTGTAGAAGGAAAAGATTTTAATATTTCCCCTTGTGTTTCAAGTTCTTGAACAATTAAAAATGCTCTTGCAGATTTTAATAATGTATCCTCTCTTAATGTTATTTCAACATTAACTCCATTAAATCCATTTTGTTTTGCTTGCCTTAAAACTGATAAATCATATTCATTTAATGCTATATTAATAGAATCTTTTGATACTTCATTACCTTTGTTAGTATCATGTTCTTCTGTCATTTCCTCTTGTTTATTTATTGATATCTTTTCATTGCCAACGTTCTCCAAAGACTTCATTATATTTTCTATTTCAACTTCTTCGTCATTTCCTTCTTCTATATTGCTAACCATTCTTTCTAAAGTATCTAAACATTCAAATAAAACTGTAACAACATTTCTACTAACTTGTAACTTGCCTTCTCTAAACTTTGATAGCACGTCTTCCATCTTATGAGTTAACTCAGCTATATTACTAAATCCCATAGTTGCAGCCATACCCTTTATCGTATGTGCTACCCTAAATATTTCATTAACTTTATCTATATTATCTGGTTCTTGCTCTAAATCTAATAAAGCTTCGTTTAAGGTTTGTAAGTTATCCATTGACTCTTCTAAAAACATTCCCATATATTGAGATACGTCCATTTTATTCACCCCTTATACTCTTTTATAAATAAAAGTAGAAACTTTTTCTAATCCATACTCTTTATAATTATAAATACTTTCTGTGGCTCCAACAAATAGTAGTCCACCTTTTTTTAAAGAATTTGAAAAATTTTTAAATATCTCTTTTTTAACATCATTTTTAAAATATATTATTACATTTCTACATACTATCAAATCAAAATCTTTTTCATAATTATCTAAAATCAAATCATGCTTTTTAAATCTAACCATAGATTTTATCTTATTATTTATAATGTACTTATCTTTCTCTAATTTAAAATACTTTTTCCTATAATCTTCATCTATATTTTTCATTTCTGCTTGTACATATTCTCCAAGACTTGCTCTTTTCAATATAGTACTATCTATATCAGTTGCAACTATATTATTTCTCCCCATTGGATTTATCTCATTTAACATCATTGCAATACTATAAGGCTCGCATCCTATAGAACAAGCAGCACTCCAAACTTTTAACTTATTATTATTTAAAAGATAAGATTTCAAAGCTTTTTCTAGTTCTTTGAACAATTCTGGATTTCTAAAAAATTCTGTAACATTTATAGTTATAAAATCTAAAAATCTCTGCCTTTCTTTATTATCAGATTGCAAAAGCTTTTTATAATCCTCTAATGATTTTATATCTATTCTTGACATTAAGCTTCCAATTCTTCTATTTAATTGTTCTTGCTTATATGCGTTTAAATTAATATTGAACTCTCTATATATCCAATTGTGAAATTCTGTAAAGTCCATATATATCCTCCTAAGTTGCATTAACTAAGCTTCTTATCTTTGCTGCAATATTATTTAAAGAAAGCACATAATCTACGCATCCTGTTTCATAAGATACTTTTGGCATCCCATAAATAACAGAACTTTCTTCATCTTGTGATATAGTTATTCCTTTATTCATTTTTACAACTACAGTTCCTTCTGCTCCATCTTTTCCCATACCTGTTAACACAACAGATATTACTCTACTACCATATATAGTAGATGCTGATATAAATAATTTATCTACAGCAGGTCTCACTCCCCATATTGGATCTTCAGTATTAAGCTTTAAAATACCTGACTTTTGGACTACCATATGAAATCCACCTGGAGCAATATATATTTTATTTTTCTCTATCTTCATTCCATCTTCAGCTTCTAAAACATTTAATGAGCATTTCTTATTTAATCTTTCAGCAAATGTTTTTGTAAATCCACTTGGCATATGTTGAACAACTAAAACAGATACATTTAAATCTGTTGTTAATTCTGTAATCACTCTTTCTATTGCCTTTGGCCCACCTGTTGATGCTCCTATTAAAATTATATCTCGTCTATTCTTTATGTCATTATGTATCAATAGTGCATACACCCCCTATAGTCTTCTTAGACTATTTCCAATACTCTTAATTGTAACTGCACCATCTTCACTTTCTAAAATCATAGTTCTTCCTTTGTTTCCTCCTATATCCTCTCCAATTATAGGAATAGATAATTTTGTTATAGCTTCAATTACAGCAGTACTATTTCTTTTCCCTACATCACTAATAATCTTTTTATCTGGGAAATTAAACATTGATGCTCCCCCTGCAATCTTAGCTACAATATTATCTTTTCTACATCCAAGAGATAACATTTTTTCTAGTAAACTTTGAACTCCTAAATCTGCATATTTAAAAGGATTTAATATATTCTTGAATTGTGTGCTATCTGGTAACATTATGTGAACAAGTCCTGCAATTTTTTTTTCTTTATCATATAAGGCTATTCCAACACATGATCCAAGTCCCATAGTTATTAGTTTATCTGGGGCAGATACAATAGCTCCATCAGCTATTCCAACTCTAACCTCTTTTTTATCTTCCAATTCTGTCACCCCTGAAAAATACTCTCTTCTTCTTCTACTGTTAATATTTTTTCTAAATCTAACATTATAATTATACTATTATTTTTCTTTATTAATCCTTTTATATATTTCTTTGATATTAAAGTTGAAAGACTCTCTGGATTATTTATTTCCTCATCAAATATACTTAGAACTTCACTGACACTATCTACCGATATTCCAAATTTCCCTGTATCTCTTTTTACAACTATTATTTTCTTATCTAAACTATTTTCCAATTTTAATTTGAATTTATTTAGAAGATTTATAATAGGTAAAACTCCATTTTCATAGTTAATTACACCATCTAAAAAATTTGGTGAATCTGGCAAAATTGTCGGTTCCTCATACCCTAAAATTCTCTCTACTTCCATTATATCAGTAGCATAGAATTCATTACCCAGTTTGAAAACTAAAATTTTTATCTCGTTCATTCCCATTCTTTTCCTCCTATAGAAGTAATTTATCTACAATTAAACTACCATCTTTATCCATATATACATGTACATTTTTAGATGGCTTTTCCAAGATATATTTTTTATTTCCTATAATAAAAATAGTGTTGTGATATGCAACATTTACATTTATTTCTCCTTTTTTATCTACCTCTAACTTTGTAAATACTCCTGAATCACTTCCTACTATTGAAGCATTAATTAAATTTTCTGCCTTCAAGTGCCCTCCTCTACAGACAGAAGAGTTAAGATAAAAATTAATATTACCAGATGAATTCAATTTGCTAGTAAATAAACCTTTTCCTATTATATTTATATCTCCTGTAACACTTATTTGGGATTCTTGAGCGTACTCTATTGTTAAATCTGATGTTGTTATAACATCCTTTTCTAGCTCTTCTAACTCCTTATCCACCTCATAAATTATATCTTCTATCTCATTAATATCTTTTATGGTGCTAGGAGCAGCCCCTATAAGTTTTGCCTTAACTAACTTTACAACAACAGAATTATAACAATTATCTTGCATAGCATTTGAAATTATATTTATACATTTTTTAGGAATATTTTTAAATTTTGTTTCAATAAGCGATTTAATTATCATTCCATCTGTTATATTTTTTTTAATTAAATTATTATCTTTTAAATACATAGAGTTTTTCAATAAAGATTCTAAATCATCCTTAATTTCTTTTAATGTTTTAACTCGCTTTTCTTTAATTAAATTTGCTCCCCCAACTTCAACTATAGAATTAACTACATTTCCCATAATTTTAGATGTATCTTTTGCATCTACAAATGCATTAAATACTCCATCCTTTACAGCAAGGCTACCGCCAGCAGTAACTTTCATACCTTCAGTTATCTTACCATTTATTTGTACATTTGATGGGAACTTAATATTTCCTGTTGAAATTGTGACATCATCATTTAATATATATATAGGTTCAACACTAATAGTATTTTTACTAAAACATGGTCTTCCAGCAATAGTTGAAATTATTAAATTATCTTTTATTTTACATCCTTGTCCAGCTGAAAAATTACTTTTTTTCTTTGCCTTCCCTGGTATTCGTTGTGAAAAAACATTTTTCCCATCAACACCATTCTCTCCCTTTATAATCTCGGCTAAAACTTCGTTAGCTTTAACACTTGTTATAGAATTAAAGTCTCTATAATCAACTTTTTCTGTATTTTCATCTATTTCTAATTTGTTATTTGACTTAAAAAACATCTTTATTTGATCTTCAATAGGAGGTTTTGCCTGCACTCCATGTGCAATCAATTTATTTTCAATATCTTTATTTGACACTATATACCTTAAAGCATCACTATCTATACCATAAGATATGCCCTTATCTTTTAATTCAGTAACTACCTCAGACTCTGTTATTATTGGTGGATCTATTCCTTCTTCAATGTCTACATCTAGTGATAGGATATTACCTTCCTTTGAGTCTTTTAAATAATAAACTAATTCCTTCTTATATGTAATTGAAATATATGCTTCTGTTTTATCATCATTAAATGTTATTTTAATAAGACGTTGTCCTTTTTCTTTAAACTCTTTAAACTCTATAACATCTTCCTCTTTTACACTAGACTGCTTAGCTACCTTTTCTCCATTTATATATAACTCCCCATTTAAAGGTGGCGAAATGGTTGCATATTCTCCATTTCCAACTGGATTCTTAACTATTATTCTTTTATCCCTAACATAAACACTTCCATCAATGTTATTGATTTTATCATAATTTTCTTCCATACCCCAGTCCCCTTTACATAAATATGGTAATTAAATTACCATTTTAATCATAACATAATTTAAAATATTTTTGAATATACACAAATCTTTTTAAAAATGCAAAAAAATCTATTATTTTATCTAAATTTATTAATGTATATTTTTATTTCTTCATCAAAGCTTTTAATTAATTTTTGCATAATTTTATTTTCAACATTAAAGTTAATTTTATCCACTTTAGAAATTGGCAATATTTTAGGTGATGTGCCAGATATAAATATTGCATCAATATTTTCTAATTGTTCAAAACTTATCTTTTTTTCTTCAAAACTTATTCCTAAGCTTTTAGCTAATAATATAATTCTACCTCTTGTTACTCCTGGTAAAACATCCTCTAATGGAGAGGTATATAATGTATCTTCTTTAATCATAAATATATTTGACTTGCTTCCTTCAGTTATAAATCCATTTGAGTTTACAAGTATTGCTTCAAAAGCATTTGCTTTATTAATTTCATCAGTTACTTTTTGCCTAAAATTACTATCAATCACCTTTGCATTAGGATTTGTTCTTTCTCCATGATAAAGTATAGTTTCTACTCCATTTTTATACATATCTTCGCTTGGATAACTATGTTTAATACTAAAAACCTTCATAGTATCACTTTCTATATCAAATGTAAGTTTAATATTTCCACACTCTACATTATTTGCTTCAATTAAGCTCACTAGATAATCTTTTATTTTATCATATTTATAAGAAAATGTTTTTCCCATCAACCTAAAAGATGATTCCAATCTCTTAATATGGTCTTCATAAAACAATGGAACTCTATCTATAACTCTTATAACTTCATATATGATTCTACCTTTTTCTGTTGAATCACTCGTATAATTATCTATCCCTTCTAAATGTCCATCTTCTAAATAATATTTTGAAATAGCTTCCATAAGTAATTCCTCCCTTTATTTCCATCTTAATACTTCAAAACTATTTTTCTTTTTATAATTTATTAAATATGCATTTCCAACTAAATCTAATAACGGCTTATCTGATAAGGAATCAGAAAACATATAAGAGTTTTTAAAATCAACTTTAATCTTTTCCTTCTTTAGCACTTCTTTAAGCCTTCTTACTTTTTCTTCACCCTTACAATTTTCACCTTCCATTTTTCTTATAAACTTGCCACTATCTATAGTAAATTTCGTTCCTATAACCATATCTACTTCTTTTATAGCGTAAAATTCTCTTAAATAAAATTCTGGAGATGCAGATATTAAATATACTTTATATCCTTGACTTTTTAGATCTTTCATCATTTTTATAGCATCTTTATATAATATATTCTCTAAAACATCGCTATAGAAATCTTTGACTAATATAGCTAAATCATTTTCATCTATTCCATCTATAAATTTAAGAAAACTCTCCTTTACTCTCTTTTCATCATAAACCTTTATAGAATACATAATTCCACTATACAAAGCTCTTGGAAGAAATTTAATATTTCCTATATCTCTTTTAATAACATATTTATATAATTGCATTAAAGTTTCTTTTTTAGTTATAGTATAGTCTACATCAAATATTGCTAATTTCTCCATTATCATTCCTCCTAAGCTAATTCATTATTAATTATATACTATAATTTGCTATAATTAAACAAATTAGTAGCTGAATTGCTTAAATATAAAATAATATTATCTTTATTATTTTACACAAAAAAAATATTACTACATCTTTAGCGTAGTAATATTTTTACTTTTTATCTATTAAACTAATTTTCTCAAATATTTTTCTAATCTATTTAATCCTTCTTCAATTATTTCCATAGATGTTGCATAAGATAATCTTATATAATTATCTAGTCCAAAAGCAATTCCTGGTATTACTGCAACATTTTCTTCATTTAATAAACTTTTTGAAAAATCTAAAGATGAATTAATTATCTCACCATTAATCTTTTTACCAAAATAATTTTCTATACATACCATTATATAAAAAGCACCTTTAGGTCTTATAATTGACAATCCATGAATCTTATTGATTCTATCAATCATATAATTTCTTCTTTTTTCAAATTCTTTTATCATTATCTTTATACTATCTTGCGGGCCATTTAACGCCTCAATTGCAGCATATTGAGATATAGAGTTTATATTTGATGTAACATGGCTTTGAACACTACTCATTAACTTAGCAATTTCCTTGCTAGATGCTGAATACCCTATTCTCCAACCTGTCATTGCATATGCCTTTGATAATCCATTAATCACTATAGTTCTTTCATAAGAATCTTTTGATATAGATGCTATGCTAATATGCTTTTCATTATCATATATCAATTTTTCATATATTTCATCTGATATTATTATTAAATCATATTCTTTAGCTAGCTCTGCAATTTCAGTTAGTTCTTCTCTTGTATATATACTTCCTGTTGGATTATTAGGACTATTTACTAATATAGCTTTGGTTTTACTTGTAATTAAATTTCTAAGCTCTTTTACCGAATATTTATAATCATTTTCCTTATTAGTATTTATAAATACCGGTACCCCTCCAGCTAACTTTACTAACTCTGGATAACTTACCCAATAAGGAGTTGGTATTATTACTTCATCACCTTCGTTCAATATAGCTAAAAAGGTATTTGCTAAACTTTGCTTAGCTCCTGTAGATACTACTATTTGATCTGTATCATAATTTAATTCATTATCTTTTTTAAATTTATCACAAATAGATTTTCTTAAATCTAAAATACCACTTGTAGGCGTATATTTTGTTTTTCCATCTTTCATAGCTTTTATAGCAGCTTCTATTATATTTTCCGGAGTATTAAAATCTGGTTCTCCTGCCCCAAAACTTACTACATCAACTCCTGATTCTTTTAATTCTTTTGCTTTTGCTGTAATTTCCAGTGTTATTGATGGATTAATTTTCATTGCTTTATTAGATAAATCCATTTTGATACCCCCATTTACTTTTTAAAATTTATCAACTTATTTAGTAAAGCTTCATTTATCCCATAGCTTCCTATTAAATTCTCATTATAACATTCTTTACCATGATAATCGCTTCCACCAGTTATGAATAATTTATATTTCTTACATATATTATAAAAATTATTAGTTTGTTCTCTACTATGGCTAGGATGATATACTTCTACACCTCTTAGCCCATAAAATTTAAGATCCTTAATTATATTTTCTATTGCTAATCCTTTATATATTTGACCTGGGTGAGCTAAAACTGCAATTCCGCCTGAATTATTTATAACTTTTATAGCATCTTTATAATTTAGCTTGAAACCTTTAACATATGCAGGCTTTCCCTTAACTAAAAAGTTAGTAAAAGCAGCTTTATAACTATCAAAGTATCCTTTTTTAACCATAGCATTAGCAACATGACTTCTTCCAATCACTGTAGAATCTAAATCAATAGCCAGCTCATCTAAAGTTAAATGGATATCATTCTTATTTAACTTAAAAAGAATTTCTTCTATTCTTTCTATTCTTGCTTTATTTAATCTATTTACAGTTTCATTTAAATTTTTATCTTTTATATCAATAAAATATCCTAATATATGAATTTCTAAATCATCATATTCAGTACTTAGCTCTATTCCAGATATAATATTTATATCTTTATAATCATTTTTAATTATATATTGTGAAGCTATTGAGTCATGATCTGTTATAGAAATACTTTTCACACCTAGACTTTTTGCTTTATCTACAATTTCTTCTGGTGTCATACTACCATCTGAATAACTTGAATGAATATGTAAATCTGCATAGTTCATTTTAACACCTTATTTCTTAAGTATATATTAAAAATATATCATTATTAATATAAAATGACAATTAAAAAGTAAACATATATAAATTTACTTATTCCACAAATTTACTCTAAATCAAAGTAAAATTAATATGCTCACTTGAAAACCATAGATAAGGAAACTGTGAATTCAACTTTTGGTTATAAAGTATAGCATTATGCTTATTTGTTTTAATAAAATAATATTTATATTTTTATCAAAATAAAAGAAGTGCCAAACTTGACACTTCTTTTATTATTATTCTGCTAAATCTTCACTATAGAACTTTGATACTCTATCAAATTCTTCTTCTTCTGGAATTATTAATTCCCCATCTTCATTTGATCTAAATAAGTAAACTGAATCTTCATTTGGATCTTGAGCTAAGATATACTCATTTTCTTCAAATTCAAAAGCATCTATAATTGGACATGAAATAACATTTCCATTATCATCTTCTAAGTCTACAACAAAGTGTTCGTGATGATCTTCTCCACAACCACATCCTTCATGATGTTCATGATCATGATCGTGACCGCATCCACATTCCTTTTCTTCTTCGTTGCATCCACATTTCTTTTCGTTATCCATTAAACTAATCCTCCTTCAATAGATTATGATTCTATTTAATTCTACCCTTAATTAACAAAAATTAAAAGGAAAATATTAAATTATTTTTATTTTTTATTAAGAGTAGAAAAAAATGAGGAGCTTTATAGCTCCTCATCTATAAAAATTATTGTTGTTCTGCTAATCTCTTATAGTTTGCTAATCTTTCCATAGCATCCTTTTCTGTCTTTTCGAATAAAGCTTCAGCAGCTTCTGGGAATGCCTTAGCAAGTGATGCGTATCTTACTTCACCCATTAAGAATTCTCTGAAATCAGCTTTTGGTTCTTTAGAATCTAATGAGAATGGATTCTTAGTTCCAACTAAGCTTGGGTTATATCTATATAATCCCCAATATCCGCATTCAACAGCTTTTTTAGCTTCATCTTGGCTATTAGCCATACCACTCTTAATACCATGGCTTATACATGGAGCATAAGCAATGATTAATGATGGACCATCATATGCTTCAGCTTCAGCTATTGCTTTAAGAGTTTGGTTCTTGTCAGCTCCCATAGAAATTTGAGCTACATATACATATCCATATGTCATAGCCATCATTCCTAGGTCTTTCTTTTTAGTTCTCTTTCCTGATGCAGCAAACTTAGCTATTGCAGCAGTTGGAGTAGATTTTGAAGATTGTCCACCAGTATTTGAGTAGATTTCTGTATCAAATACAAGAACATTTACGTCTTCTCCTGAAGCAAGAACGTGGTCTAATCCACCGTATCCGATGTCATATGCCCATCCGTCTCCTCCGAATATCCATTGAGATCTCTTAACTAGGAATTCCTTATCCTTTAATACTTCTCTTGCATAATCAGCATCAACATTTCCTAAAGTAGCAATCACTCTATCTGCTCTATCTCTAGTTCCTTCTCCACTGTTCATGTGATCTAACCAGTCTTGAAGTACTGCTTTAACATCTTCTGAAGTTTCTACTTCTAGACCCTTCTTCATATTGTCAGCTATTCTTTCTCTTATAGCCTTAACTCCTAAGAACATACCTAATCCAAATTCAGCATTATCTTCGAATAATGAGTTAGCCCAAGCTGGACCATGTCCTTCATTATTTACTGTATATGGAGTTGCAGGAACTGATCCACCCCAAATTGATGAACATCCAGTAGCATTAGCTATCATCATTCTATCACCAAATAATTGAGTTACAAGCTTAGCATATGGAGTTTCTCCACAACCAGCACAAGCTCCTGAGAACTCAAATAATGGTTGCTCGAATTGGCTACCCTTAACTGTATTCTTGTTCATTGGGTTCTTCTTAGGTGCAACTTCTTTAACTGCATAATCCCAAGCTTCAATTTGATCTTCTTGAGTATCCATTGGTTTCATTATTAATGCTTTACCAGGTGCTGGACAAACTTGAGCACAGTTTCCACAGCCTGTACAATCTAATGGAGTAACTCCAATTGTATAGAATGTTGGCTCTTCTGTCTTTAATGCCTTTGCAGGAACAATCTTTAATGATTCTGGTGCATTTTCTTTTTCATTTTCATTTAATAAGAATGGTCTTATAACAGCATGTGGACATACATATGCACATTGGTTACATTGGATACATTTATCTTGTTGCCATTCTGGAACATTGATAGCTATACCTCTCTTTTCATATGCAGCAGTACCTGCCATGAATGTACCATCTTCCATTCCTTCAAATGCTGAAACTGGAAGGTCAAATCCTTTTTGAGCATTGATTGGTTCTACTATGTTCTTGATGAAAGCTGGAATGTCATTTTTTTCTTCCTTAACTTCTTCAACAGCATCTTTCCAATCTGCTGGAACTTCTATTTTAACTATAGATTCAACACCTTTATCTATAGCAGCATAGTTCATATTAACAACTTTTTCACCTTTTTTACCGTATGACTTAACTACAGCGTCTTTTAAGTATTTAACAGCATCTTCAACTGGAATGATGTTAGCAATCTTAAAGAATGCAGCTTGCATTATCATGTTGATTCTTCCACCAAGACCAATTTCTTGTGCTATCTTAACAGCATTTAAAGTATAGAAATCAATGTTGTTTTCTGCTATGAATCTCTTCATTGCTGCTGGTAACTTTTCATTAACTTCTTCCGGAGTCCAGATTGTATTTAATAAGAACTTACCATTTTTCTTTAATCCTTCTAATACGTCATATTTATAAACGTAAGCTTGGTTGTGACATGCTACGAAATCAGCTTTGTCAACTAAATATGGTGACTTAATTTGTTTCTTACCAAATCTTAAGTGTGATACTGTTATACCACCAGACTTCTTTGAATCATAAGAGAAATATCCTTGAGCATACATGTCTGTATGGTCTCCAATGATCTTAATAGCACTCTTATTAGCACCAACTGTACCATCTGATCCTAATCCCCAGAACTTACATGCTTTAGTTCCTTCTGGAGTAGCATCGATGTCACCAACTGCTTCTAATGAAGTGTTAGTTACGTCATCAACAATTCCAATTGTAAATCCATCTTTTGGATTTTCTGATAATAAGTTAGCATATACAGAAGCTATATGTGATGGATTTGGATCTTTTGAACCTAGTCCATATCTTCCTCCAACTATAACTGGAGCATTTTCTCTTCCATAGAATGCACTCTTAACGTCTAAGTATAATGGTTCTCCAATTGAACCTGGTTCTTTAGTTCTATCTAGAACAGCTATAGATTTTACTGTAGCTGGTATTACCTTTAGTAATCTTTCTGTAGAGAATGGTCTGTAAAGTCTTACTTTAACAACCCCAACTTTTTCTCCTTTTGCATTTAAGTAATCAACAGTTTCTTCAGCAACGTCAGTTGATGAACCCATTGTAATTATTATTCTATCTGCATCTGGAGCTCCATAATAATCAAAGCAGTGATATTCTCTTCCTGTTAACTTAGTTATTTCAGCCATGTAGCTTTCTACAACTTCTGGAATATCTTCATAGAATCTATTTACTGATTCTCTAGTTTGGAAGTATATATCAGGATTTTGTGCAGTACCTCTAGTTACTGGATGATTTGGATTTAAAGCTCTCTTTCTGAAAGCATCTAAAGCATCATGATCAACTAACTTAGCTAATTCATCATATTCTAAAACTTCTATTTTTTGAATTTCGTGTGAAGTTCTGAATCCATCAAAGAAGTTCATAAATGGTATTCTTGTTTTTATTGAAGTTAAGTGAGCTACTGCTGATAAATCCATAACTTCTTGAACTGATCCTTCTGCAAGCATTGCAAAACCAGTTTGTCTTGCAGCCATAACATCTTGATGGTCTCCAAATATACTTAATGAAGAAGTTGCTAAAGCTCTTGCTGATACGTGGAATACTGTTGGAAGCATTTCCCCTGCAATCTTGTACATATTTGGGATCATTAATAATAAACCTTGTGATGCTGTATATGTTGTTGTTAAAGCACCAGCTTGTAAAGATCCATGAACTGCACCAGCTGCTCCTGCTTCTGATTGCATTTCCATAACCTTAACAGGTTGTCCAAATATGTTCTTTCTTCCTTGTGCTACCCATTCATCAACGTGCTCAGCCATTGGTGATGATGGTGTAATTGGGAAAATAGCAGCTACTTCTGTGAACGCATATGATATATGAGCCGCAGCCGTATTACCATCCATAGTTTTCATTTTTCTCATCGTGTTTGACCTCTCTTCCTTATATATAAAATTTTATAAATATGCTAAATACAGAAATTTAATACTGTATTCAATAGAAATTAATTATTGGTAAGAAAAGATTCAATCGCTTAATTACGTCTCCGTACCTAACCCCTAAGGTACTTTCCTGAGTCTTTACCCCCTCAAAGAATTTATTTAGTTAATTTCTCACCAAGTTCTTTTGCCTTTAACAATTCTTCTTCGCTTGGTGATTCTTTAACGGCGATGTGTCCTACAACATTAAAGTCGTAATCATTCATACGTTGAACCCAGTCAACCATGAATTTTCCATCATCCCATCCATATGACCCAAATAATACTATCTTCTTTTGTTTGTTCGGTAATAATTTGAATTGGTTTATAAATGGTTCCATCTCATGTTGTTCAATTCTATTATTATCCATTGATGGGCTTCCAAAAGCAACTGCATCAGCTTCTGTTACATCTTCAACTGTTGCATCATAAACATATTTTATATTTACATCTGCATTGGCACATTTAGCACCTTCTGCAATTGAATTTGCAAGAACTTCTACATTTCCTCCATTGCTCCAATAGATAATAGAAATTTTCTTCATAATTACATCACCTCATCCTTTGACTAAATTAAGTCACATTGTTGGATATATATTACCTGTTTTTTTACTCACTATTTTATTATATAACACTATTTTTTTTTTGCAAGTTTTATACAAGCCATATTACTTCAATATATCCTTTTCAATTAAAAAAAATCTTATTTTACTTATTTAACTCCATACTTTGGTTAATTACTCCTAAAATCGCATCTACACCATTAGTTATACCACTTTTTTTCATATTTTTTACTAAAGCGCCACTTTTCTCTTTCAACTCATTTATTTTTGTAAGCAGCATTTCTTTATTTTCCATCATTTCATCTTCATCAAGGACTACTGAGTACCCTTCCTTCTCAAAAGATTTAGCATTTAATATTTGATCCCCTCTACTTATCTTTTTAGATAATGGAATTAAAAGAGTTGGTTTATTTAATGCTAGTAATTCAAATATAACATTAGCACCAGCTCTAGATATTACATAATCAGCAGCTTTTAATAAATGTGGAAGTTCATCTTTAACATACTCATATTGTACATATCCTTTTAAATTGTTTAGTTTTTTATCTAAATTTCCTTTTCCACATATATGAATAATATTAAAACTTTCTAATAAGGTTTTAATATTTTTTCTTACTTCTTCATTAATACTTTTAGCGCCTAAACTTCCCCCGATAATAAATAAAATTTCCTTATTATCATTAAACCCACATATCTGTTTTCCTTTAATTGCACTACCACTTAAAATTTCTTTTCTTATTGGTGTTCCTGTTAATACACCTTTACCATCCTTTATATAATTTAAACTTTCTCTGAAGGTAACGCATAATTTTGAGCAAAATGGAGCCGATAGCTTATTTGCTAACCCCGGAGTTAAGTCCGATTCATGTGATACAACTGGGATTCTCTTCATTGAAGCAGCTATTACAACTGGTACTGCAACAAATCCCCCCTTAGAAAATATTATATCTGGTTTTTCTTTTTTAATTATTTTATTAGCTTCTATAACACCTTTCATAACTTTAAAAGGATCTGTAAAATTTTTAATATCAAAATATCTTCTTAATTTTCCTGATGATATTTCATAATAAGGTATATTAGCATCTTTTATTATTTCTTTTTCTATTCCATCTTTGCTTCCTATGTATTTTATATCAAAACCTTCTTCTTTTAATCTTGGCACTAATGCTAAATTAGGAGTAACATGCCCTGCTGTTCCTCCCCCAGTCATTATTATTTTATATTTACTCATTTAAACACCCCACTTATTTAATTGACAATTAATAATTAATAATCGATAATTTCGGAATAAAACCCTCAAACAGTTTTATATATTATAATTTAAAAAATCCAAATTATTTTATAAACTATTTACTTTTAACTATAATTTAAAATTATTTTTCTCCTTAAATAATATCATATTATTCAAAACAATTTAAATGTTATTTAATTTATTATAAAAAATTATCTCTTCCACTATTATGCCCAATTACCTAAAGTTACATATCATATTTTTAAAAAATATACACAAGCTATAATTACAAAAGAGACAAGGAGGTGTAAAAATCATGGCAAGTAACAGAAGTTTAATACCAGAAGCAAAAAATGGATTAGCTAAATTCAAAAATGAAGTAGCTAGCGAAATGGGAGTACCATTCTCTGATTACAATGGAGATTTATCTTCAAAACAATGTGGTAGCGTTGGAGGAGAAATGGTTAAAAGAATGGTAGAACAATATGAAAACGGAATAAAATAGTTTTCCATTGTTAAATAATTAAATACCATAAACTTAAGGAGTTACCTTAACGTGATTTATATCATATCAAGGTAACTCCTTTTTAGTTTATTCGTATATTTTTTATCATAAGCTGGATATTTCTTTTACCATTAAATTCATTAATATTAGGATAATAAATCACATCTGCTTTTAAATTTATATAACTACTGTCACAAGCTCTAATAAATTCTTCTTCCCCATATTTATTTATAACTTCTTCTTTAAAAGTTTCAAATTTATCAAAGCTTACCCCATCTATATGTAAAAATCTTCCATTAGATTCAAATTTAAATCTAAGCTTTAGAAAATTCTTTTCTTTTCCTAGTAACCATATTCTTTCTATATTAACATTTTTAACAGCAAATAAAGGACTAGAGTTTCCTTTTCCAAAAGGTCTTAAACTTTCAATAATATTTATTAAGTCTTCGTTTAAGTAATTTAATCCAAGAGGCGAATCTATCTTAACAGTAGGAATTATATCATTATCTGATAACTTACATATATTGTTCAACTTATTTCTTAATGGAATTATATTTTCTTCTTTAATAGATAATCCTGCAGCCATTGGATGTCCACCAAACTTTTCTATAAGCTCACTACATTTGCTAAGTTCTTCAAATATATTATAGCTCTCTATTGATCTTGCAGATCCTTTAGGCATTTCCTTACCTTTAGTTAAGACTATACAAGGCATGTTATATCTTTCTTTTACTCTACCTGCTACTATTCCTGCAATACTTTCATGTATAGTATCATCATATACCACTATTACTTTTTCTTCTTTGTTTTTTTCATTTTCTATTTTTTCAATAATTTTTTCAGTACTTTCTTTAGTTAAATCTTGTCTTATTGTATTTAATTCACTTAATTGATTTGATAAGGCTTTAGCCTTATTAACATCATCTGTTATCAACAATTCTACTGATAAATCTGCAGTTTCTAACCTTCCTGTAGCATTTATACATGGCCCTATTACAAATCCTAAATGGTATTCTTCAATTCTTTTATCACTTAATCCAGTTGATTTTTTCAATTCTTGTATTCCAAAGTTCTTTGTATTATTTAATAATTCTAGTCCTTTTTTAACAATAATTCTATTTTCATCAACCAAATCTACAACATCGCAAACCGTTGCTATAGAGGCAAACTGTATTAAATCTAAAAACTTTTCTTCATCTATTTCAAATTCATCATATAAACACTTAGAGAATTTTAATGCTACTCCAGCTCCACAAAGATTTTTAAATGGATATTTGCAATCACTTCTTTTTGGATTTATTATAGCATCTGCACTAGGTACAGTTTCTTTCAATTCACCTTTATCATTTTCTCTAATTGGTATATCATGATGGTCAGTAATGACTATCTCCATGCCAAGTTCTTTAGCTAAGTCCACTTGTTCAAATGCAGCTATACCATTATCACAAGTTAAAACTACTTCATATCCCTCTTCTTTAAGCTTTTTTATTCTTCCACTATGCATTCCATAGCCTTCATCTTCCCTATTTGGGATATAATAACTATAATTTGCTCCTACATTTTTTAAAGCTTTGTAAAATATAGTCGTGCTAATTACTCCATCACAATCATAATCTCCATAAATAATTATTTTTTTATTATTTAAAATAGCATTTTTTATAATGCTTACTCCTTTTTTCATATCAGCCATTAGATATCCATCATAAAAATCATTTATTGTTCCATTTAGAAATCTATTAGCTTCTTCAAAAGTATCTATCCCTCTATTTGCAAGAAGTCTTAGTACTAATGGGTTTTCATTTATAGAATTAGAGAGCCTTAAAAAGCCCTCTTTTTTATTTACTAGTATCCAATTTTCTTTCATTTTCCCTCCTAAGACAAAACTATTTAAATAACATACCGCTCTTTATAGACTCTGCCTTATCTTTTGAAATTACTGATAATATTTCAAAAGCAAATGGAATTGCTGCAGCTGGTCCCTTACCTGTTATCATTTTACCATCTACAACTACTAAATCTTCCTTGTAATTACTATTACCTATTTGGTCTTCAAAGCCAGGATAACATGTCATATTTTTACCTTCTGTTATTCCTGCCTCACCTAGAGCTATTGGTCCTGCACAAATTGCACAGATCCACTTATCTTTAGCATTAAATTCTTTTACTAATTCTATAACTCGTTCACTATCTCTTAAATTTTCAGCTCCCGGCATACCACCTGGTAAAACTAAAAAATCATAATTTTTTAGTTCTTTATCCATTATATTTTTATCAGCTTTTACTATTATATTATGAGATGTTTTTACTTCTTCACCTTCTAATGCAAAAGTATGACATTCTACTTCTGCTCTTCTTAAAATATCAACAACAGTTAAAGCTTCTAAAGTTTCAAAACCATTTGCTAATAAAATTGCTACTTTCATTCTACAATCCCCTCCATGATTATATAATTTCTTTGATTTCATCCTCTAAGGATATAGTCATTATACTACTTCCCTTACCTGCTCTATTTTGAAGCTTTATATCTTCTAGCTCTACTTCCTTCTTTTCTTTATTTTTAGAAATTAACGTTATTTTATCCGTAGATGTTAATGCAATTTCATTTGTATTATCCCTACTTTGTGAGCCTATTAAAGAACCATAAATTACTTCATCGTTTTCTTTTAAACTTATTCCTGTAACTCCCGAAGCAACTTTTCCCATAGTATTAACATTTTCAGAAGAGAATTTTATACCCATTGCCTTTTTAGTTATAATAAGCATTTCAACTTGACAATCATCATATAATTCAACTGATATTAACTCATCATTATCATACTTAAATTTATACGTTATTTGTGTTGAATAATTACCATCAAACTCTGTTAAAGCAGTCTTTTTAATCATTCCTCTTCTTGTAAAGAAGTAAATAAATTTATTTTCTTCAAAAGTTTTTAAAGAAAATACTTTTATTACTTTTTCATCTTTTTCTATATTATCTACAATTTTATCTAGTGGCAGCTCTCCTTTGCTTACTCCAGATAATAAGAATGCTGGTATTTTAAATACTTTCCCCTTATTTGTAAACATTAATACATTACTTAAAGAGTCTGTACTTACTTTTAAATTATCATTTTTCTTAATACTGTTAAAGCCTTTTATAGTTCCTTTTGAAGTTATTCCTATAGAAAAATTAACAAACTCCATAGTTTCACTATATTCAACTTTTATTATTTCATCCTTATTAGATAAATTGAACATTATTGTCGGTAATATATTTCTAGGTAAATCTTCTATTTTAGGAATTTGTAAGCTAAATGATAATCCCTCTTTTGTTTCAAAGCTTATAAATTCTTTTACCTCTTCTTGATTTAATAATATAACATCTATAACTTCTTCAAGTTCTTTAAGCTTTATAGCTTGCAATTTTGTATAGCTTGTTTGGAATTTATCTAATGAACTTCTCTTAATTCCACCTCTTGATGTTATAAATTGAATATATTTGCTTGGTATAAATGAAGTTACTGAAGTTGCAAATATAATATTTTCTTCTTCAAGATTTAAAGTTTTTATTATATTATCTACTTTTTCACCTTTTTCTTTCCATTTACCTTCTGGAATATTTATACCTTTAGTTTGATACATATTTCCTTTGTTTGTAAATAAAAGAATGCTTTCTGTAGTATTAGATTTAAATAAGAACTTTAATTCATCACCTTCTCTATATTCAATATCTTCTGCCTTCGCATTAAGTCTATTGAATGTTTTTAGCGGTATTCTTTTTATAAAGCCATCCTTAGAAAGTGTTATCATAACATCTTCTACAACTATAAGCTCTTCAACATCTATTTTTGCTTCATTATCATCCTTAATAATAGATGTCTTTCTAGGATTTCTATATTTATCTGATACTTCTTTTAATTCATTTTTTACTACTTTTAGAAGTTCTTTTTCTTCTGATAATATCTTTTTAAGTTTCTTTATAGTTTTTTCTAATTCAGCATATTCCTTTTGGAATACTTTTATCTCAAGTCCAGTTAATCTATATAACATCAATTCTAAAATTGCTTCTGCTTGTATTTCTGTAAATCCAAATTTACTTATAAGATTTACTCCTGCATCTTTCTTAGATTTAGATTCTCTTATTGTTTTAATAATTTCATCTAAAACATCTATAGCCTTAATAAATCCTTCAACTATATGAAACCTTTTTTCAGCAATAGATAATTCTTTTATAGTTCTTCTAGTTACTATTTCCTTTTGGTGGTTTACATAATGCTTTATTATAGTTTTTAACCCCATTGTTTGAGGCTTTCCATCTGCAAGAGCTACCATATTAAAGCTTAAATTACATTGAAGATCTGTTCTTTTAAATAAATATTTTAAAACCTTATCTGCTACTTCTTCATCAGCTGCTTTTCTTAACTCTATAACAGCTCTTACCCCACTCCTATCTGACTCGTCTCTAATATCAACTATTGATTCTAATGCCTTAGCATGTCTTTTATCTCCAGTCATTTCAGATATAGTTTGAAGAAGTTTTGCTTTATTTCTTCTAAAAGGGAACTCAGTTATTACTATTCCAACTCTTCCGTTTTCAAGTCTTTCAATATTAGTTTTAGCTCTTAAAGTTACCTTACCCTCTCCAGTTTCATAAGCTGCCAAAATAGAATTTTGTCCTATTAATATTCCACCAGTAGGTAAGTCTGGTCCCTTTACATAATTCATAAGTTCTTTAGTTGTTATTTCCGAATTATCTATATATGCTAATACACCATCTGTAACCTCACCTAAATTATGAGGAGGAATATTAGTCGCAAGCCCTACTGCAATTCCAAATGTACCATTAACTAAAAGATTAGGATACCTACTTGGAAGCACTTTAGGTTCCATTTCACTATCTGAATAGTTTGGAACCATATCAACAGTCTCTTTATCTATATCTCTAAGCATCTCCATAGCAATTGGAGCAAGTCTTGCTTCTGTATATCTCATAGCTGCTGCTCCATCACCATCCATAGATCCCCAGTTACCATGACCATCTATAAGCGTTTCTCTAGTTGAAAAGTTTTGAGCCATTATAACCATAGCATCATAAACTGATGTATCTCCATGTGGATGATACTTACCTAAGATATCTCCAACTATTCTCGCAGACTTATAATAAGGTCTGTCTGGAAATGCTTTTAGCTGATATGCTCCATATAATATTCTTCTATGAACTGGTTTTAATCCATCTCTAACATCAGGCAGTGCTCTATCCTTTGCAACTTCAATAGCATAGGGCAAATAGTTATCAGGCATTGCCTCTTCTAAAGGGACTCTAATTATATTATTATCCCTTGGTATATCATTAACTTTCTTCGCCATATTTTTTCTCCATCCTATAATTAAAATTCTCCATATTTGTACATATAAGTTTTTCTTGGTTCAACTATATCCCCCATCAGTAAAGAAACCATTTTTTCAGCTTTAGCAGCATCCTCAATAGTTACTTGAAGTAGAGTTCTTGTTTCTGGATTTAATGTAGTTTGCCATAATTGATCTGGATTCATTTCACCAAGCCCTTTATATCTTTGTATAAGTGCACCTTTACCAATTTCTTTTTTTACATTTTCAAGTTCCTCATCACTATAAGCATATTTATGAACTTCTTTTCCTTTAACTGTTTTATATACTTTATATAGTGGTGGTTGTGCTAAATATAAATGACCATTTGCAATTAAAGGTCTCATATATCTATATATGTATGTCATCCATAAAGTTCTTATATGATATCCATCTACATCAGCATCACTCATTATTATTATTTTGTCATACTTTAAATCTTCTTCTTTATAATTGTCTAAAGTTCCTGTTCCTAAAGCTGTATTAAATATCTTTAACTCCTCTGAAGCTAAAACATTTTCTAACTTTTGTTTTTCTGTATTCATTATCTTACCTTTTGAAGGCATTATAGTTTGGAATCTTCTATCTCTTGCTTGTTTTGCAGAACCACCAGCTGAATCTCCCTCAACTACTATAAATTCATTTACTGTATTATCTTTCAAAGTACAAACCGCAACCTTACCTGCAAGTGGCGCAGCACCTTTTCCTACCTTTTTCTTTTCAGCTTCATTAATTTTTTTAATTTTTTCTCTTCTTTGGGCTGCTTGAAGTGCATTATTTATAAGCATAGTTGCAACTTCTTTGTTATCTTCGATCCATTCGCTAAACTTAGTGTATGCCAAGTCATTCATCATAGTATATGCTTCAGTACTACCTAGTTTAGTCTTTGTTTGACCTTCAAACATAGGATTAGTTATTTTAATTCTTACGATAGCAGTCATGCCTTCTCTTAAATCGTCACCTTCAAAATCCTTATCCTTTTCCTTCACAAGTCCAAGTTTCTTGGCACCTTCTTTAAATGCTCTAGTCATTCCTGTTTTAAATCCTGTTTCATGAGTTCCTGCTTCTGTAGTAGGAATATTATTAACATAACTAGCTATATTTTCTGTTGATGAATCTGTGAATTGAATACATAATTCCCCAAACATTTGTATATTATTAACTACTCTTTCTCCTTCAAAGTAAATTGGAACTTGATGAAGTGTAGTCTTACTTTCATTTAAATATTCTATAAAATCTAAAAGTCCCCTTTCAGAATAATATTCTTTTCTAAATTCTTCTTCTTTTCTTAAGTCTATTAACTCTAGATGTATTCCTTTATTTTGGAATGCTAATTCTTGTAGCCTTTCATCAATTACATCAATTTTAAAGTCAACACTTGAAAAGACTTCTTTGTCTGGCATAAAAGTAACTTTAGTACCTGTATTTTTAGTTTTTCCAACTACCTCAAGCTTTGTTATAGGTGTTCCAGGCATATCTCTCTTTAACTCTTTATCATAAGCATATCCAAACCTTTGCTTATATATATTTCCATTTTGATGTACTTCAACCTCTAACCATGATGATAAAGCATTCACAACAGCTGCTCCTACACCATGTAATCCCCCAGAAGTTTTATAATTTTTATTATTAAACTTTCCACCAGTATGTAGTTCTGTAAAAACCATCTCTACTCCTGACTTCTTTTTAATTGGGTGAATGCCTGTTGGGATTCCTCTTCCATTATCAATAACTGTAATACTTTTATCTTTGTTTATAACAATTGTAGCCTTATTTCCATACCCATTGGATATTTCATCTATAGAATTATCTAAAACTTCCCAAACACAATGATGTAATCCCTTTGTTCCTGTAGAGCCTATATACATCCCCGGTCTTATTCTAACTGGCTCCAATTTTTCTAAGGAAGTTAAATCAGTAACATCATATCCTTTCATTAAATCTTCGTTCATACAAACCTCCAAAATCACTATTAATACGTCAAACCAAGATCTTTTAATTAGTTTAACCATCCATATTCAATATATATATACTTCAATTAATAATGTAAATAATTAAAACTAATTGTATATTAAATAGCCAACATACTTATTTAATTAAAATTTAAATTGAAATCATATATACTAATAATTTTTAATATAAGTTACTCAAACATTAAATTTATTTTATAATATCAATTACTTAAATTAATTATTTAAGCCTTAAAGCTTTATTGTAACCTATATAATCTTTTTAATTTTATCATAATTAACTTACAAATAAAAATATAAATCTTTATATCAAAAAAGTCAAACAAACGTTCGCAAAAGAATTTAAAATTTAAAAATATTTATAATCCTCTTTACATATTTAAAGAGCTGTTATAAAACTATTTTAGTAGTTTTATAACAGCTCTTTTAATTACTGAACATCACAAATTTCTATATTTCTAACATGCTTAGTCGGATTCCATTCCTTATTATTCTTTCTTATTATACCTTCTATTGTAATTGGTATCCATGTTAATGTATATAATGAATATAATAAGAATCTAAAGAATAAAATAAGTTTCTTTTTACCTAGGAATAATGCTGTAGCTAATAAGAACGCCAAATTATAAACTATGTCTATTAATAAAACTGTTGCATAATTTTCTGCCTTCGTAGCAAATACAGGTAATATAAATACGCTTAAAGAATAGAATATAAGCATTACAAAAAGTCCAGGTGATATCTTTTTATCTAATCTCATAATTAAAGGAGTAATTAAAAATTGCATAATACCAATAACTTTAAAGAAAACATCTCCTGTTAAATAACTAATTAAAAAGATATTAAGTCCTTCTGGGCTCATGCCTTGAATAAAGCTTAATACTGCTGATATACCAATCATTAAAGTAAAGAACGGCTGTATAACATATAAAGCACAATCTAAAACAAACCATTTTCTTTCTTTGATGCCTTTTTTGACAAGTTTAACAAAATATCTAGATGCTACATCTGTAAATCCTTGCATCCATCTTCTTCTTTGTACCCATGATTGTTTTAATGTTAATGGCTTTTCATCATAAATTATTGCATCATGAGCCCAACCTACTTTTTCGCCATTTAAAACTAATTTACAACTAAATTCTAAGTCTTCAGTTAAGCATGTAGCTCCCCAACCAAACTTCTTTAAAATATCTGTGTCTATAGCAAATCCTGTTCCCCCAATTTGATTTGATAATCCAACATTTGCTCTTGCTAATTGATACATTCTATTTTGTGTCCAAAATGCTATTGAATAAGAAGTAGCTATCCATGAATCATTAGGATTTTTACTATCTATATAGCCTTGTACTACTTTATAACCTTCTATCATTTTTGAATTTATTTCTTTACACCAATTTTTTGATACTAAATTATCAGCATCAAATACTGCAACTGCATCATATTTCTTTTGCATTTTGAATATTTTATCAAACATCCATTCTAATGCATATCCTTTACCCTTTTGCTCTTTATTGAATCTTTCATAAACATAGACTCCATATTTTCTTGCTATTTTTGCAGTGTTATCATCACAATTATCTGCAATAACAAAAACATCAAAAAGTTCTCTCGGATAATCCTGATTTAGCATACTCTCTATTAACTTTCCAATAACAACTTCCTCATTATGAGCTGCAACTATCATTGCAAACTTTTTTGTAGGTGTATAATTTTTCTTTTCTACTTTTCTTCTTAATCCAAAAAAAGCTAATATGAAATAATACATCATTATTGCAAAGACAACAATCTGAAATGCACCTGTCACAGTAAAAATAATCTCTTCCATTACATCCACTCCTATAAATAAAGGAAATTTTCCTTGTATTACTATTTTTGAACATTATCTTTGACATCTTTATTAAATATATTCTAATAGGGGTAAAAAATCAAGTGTAGAAATCTTAAAAATTCATTAATATTATATTAATCCAGCGTGCTTCAATTAATAATCTAAGTAATTAAAACTAGGAATATATTATAAAAATTGTAATTACATATTATTTAATTTTTCATTTGAATTACTAAAATAATAATTCTAATTATATATTTCAATTACTCAGTTTATCAAATACCAAATAATTATTTATATATATTATTTTATCCTATATAAATAACATATATAAATAATATGCTTATGTAATAATTCCCTAATTTTTTTACCCTAAATAAATATATTGTTGATAGTTTCCTTTTATTAATAATTTTCTTTATATCTTTATAAAATTTATACTATTAAAATATAAAAGCCACTTAGCTTATAGTATTAACTTAAAACTAAGTGACTTCTTATTAATAATCTTAAAATAGGGGTTGCTATTTTTGAGATTATACTATTCCTTGAGCTAACATAGCCTCTGCAACCTTCTCAAATCCAGCTATATTTGCTCCCATTAATATATTTCCTGGCTCGCCATACTTTTCTGCTGCACTTTTAGAGTTCTTATATATGTTTTTCATTATATCTTTAAGCTTTAAATCAACCTCTTCAAAACTCCAAGCTAATCTCATACTATTTTGAGACATTTCTAAAGCAGAACAGGCAACTCCACCTGCATTAGCAGCCTTTGCTGGACCAAACATTACTCCAGATTTTTGAAGTAATTCAATTGCATCTAAATCAGTTGGCATGTTAGCACCTTCTGACACAACTTTTACTCCATTTGAAATTAATATTTCTGCGGATTCTCTATCTAATTCTCCTTGTGTTGCACAAGGAAGTGCTATATCACAATTAATCTTCCAAATTTCCCTAAATCCTTCTACATACTTAGCAGTTGGAATTGAATCTAAATACTCCTTGATTCTACCTCGTTTTACTTCTTTAATTTCTTTTATTACATCTAAATTTATTCCATTTTCATCATAAATATATCCATTTGAATCACTTAAAGCTACAACCTTAGCACCTAATTCTGTTGCTTTTTCACAAGCATATATAGCAACGTTTCCTGACCCTGATATGACTACAGTCTTGTCTTTAAAACTTAAATTATTATCATTTAGCATTTCTTCTGTGAAATACACTAATCCATAACCTGTAGCTTCTTTTCTAGCTAAACTTCCACCATAAGTTAATCCTTTTCCAGTTAAAACGCCTTGATCATTTGCATTTCTAATTTTCTTATAATAGCCATACATATATCCTATTTCTCTAGCTCCAACTCCTATATCTCCAGCTGGGACATCTGTATCAAGACCTATATGCTTACATAATTCTGCCATAAAGCTTTGACAAAATCTCATTACTTCTCTATCAGATTTTCCTTTAGGGTCAAAATCTGATCCCCCCTTACCTCCACCTATAGGTAAGCCAGTTAAGGAATTTTTAAATATTTGTTCGAAACCTAAAAACTTTATTATACTTTGATTTACAGATGGATGGAATCTTAGTCCACCTTTATAAGGTCCAATTGCACTATTAAACTGAACTCTAAACCCTCTATTAATTTGAACCTTTCCTTCATCATCTACCCATGGTACTCTAAAAAATATTTGTCTTTCAGGTTCAACAATTCTTTCTAATATTCCCTCTTCTATGTATTCAGGATGCTTGTCGAATACTGGCACTAAAGAATTCAGTACTTCTTTTATTGCAGATAGAAATTCTTTTTCACCACTATTTCTTTTTTCTACTTCAGTAATAACTTTATTTACATATTCTCTTCCGGACATTGGCCCCAACTCCTTTAATTTCCAATAATACTTATAATACATTATTATAATATTTTTTACTATATTTTTCTTTAATATTCTATAAAATTATTAATTTAATAATTTTATACGCATTTGCATATTATTTTAAAAATTTGAAAACATTTAAAAATCATTATATAAATTTTATTATGTAACGAATTTAAGTACAGATTATAAATATTACTAATAAAAAAATAATCTTTATAACCTGTACTTAAATTATAATAATTTATTTAATAAAATTTATTTAATAAAATTTATTTTCTACTTTTTTCTACATCATCTATTATATACTTTATTATTTTTATATCTTTACCTTTGCTATACATATATATTGGAATAGCTGTTATTATCCCAACCACAGTTCCACATATTATATCCCACATAGTATCATTTAAACTACCATTTTGAGCATGAAGTCCAAATAAAGAATCTGTTGTAAACTCCCATATTTCCCAGGTTCCCGCTGCAGCTGTTGCAAATAATATAACAAACATAACTGAAATAAGCGGGTTCATTTCTTTTCTTGATTTTTCATTAGTTAAATATAAAAATAAAACATATCCAATTATAGCAATTATAGCACCAGATAATAAGTGCAAAAATTTATCATAATTAGTTATTGAATAAAAATCCCAAACACTTGCTAAATACATTGATAAGAATATAAAACTCATATTTATATAGTATATAATTCTAGATCCCTTAAGAAAGCTCTTTATATATAATAAATATGCTCCTACTATAGTTACAAATGTAAGTCCTATTCTAAAAAGCTTTTCTCCATCCCTTACCATAAAATCGTATATAGCAGTTATTATTAGTAGTAAAGTAAAAATAACTGCTAGTATAAATTCATTCTTATTTTCTTTATTCTTCAATGATATCACTCCTAGAATTTAATACTGATAATTATAACAAATTTAAAAATTTATTTTTACTTTATAAATATTGTTTACTAAATATTAACTAATTAATCTTAAAATTTTTCTTTTTAAATAATATAAATGAAGTTATTGTTCCAAGAATCAATCCACCTAAATGAGCAAAATTATCTATATTCGGAATAGTTATACCTATAATAACATTCAATCCTATAGTCTCTAATATATTTTTCATATATTGCTTTCCAATTTTATCTCTTTCTTTTAATCCAAATATAAGCATTGCTCCTAAGAGTCCAAATATTGCACCTGATGCACCTACAGATATACTATTAGGCTTAAATAAATAACTAACCACAGATCCACCTAAAGCTGATATAACATAAATTGCTATATATCTCTTACTTCCATATACAGCTTCGACTTCTCTTCCTATGATATTAAGCGCACTCATATTAAAGAATATATGAATTATTCCACCATGTAAAAAAGCAGATGTTAATAATCTATATATTTCCCCACTATTAATTAGAACATTAACTTTTGCGCCCATTTGAATTAAGGTATAAATATCAATATCAATTAAATTTCTGGATTTAATAACTTCAATTAAATATAATAAAATATTTAAAATAATTATTGTATATGTAACTTTATATTCCTTAAAGCTTATCCTTCTTTTACTATCTATATTCACTATATAATCTATAATTGGAATAAACGCCTTAGATCCATTACTACAATATATTATTTTTCTTTCTTTTAAAGAAAATATTAATTTATTATAATTACTTTCTCCATAATTTATATATTCTCCTGAAGTTAGAATTATTAAATTTAAGATAAATGGCTTATTTAATGATTTTGCTAGATATTCTCTTGCTTCATTAAAGTCAACTTCTTCATCTGAATCCTTTACCACTATAACTCCAACCATTACTTCATCTAAATCTAATAATCCTATCCATTTATTTTTATTATGATAATTACTATAATAATCCCTCATAAAGAATTTTAATTCCTTAGTTATTGAATTAAAAAATACTTTTTCAAACTTCTCCACCTATATCCCCCTATCATTTGAATAGTAATAAGCAATTGGCATTTTGTTTACCAATTGCTTATTAATCTTTTATTAATTAATTTCTTTATCTAGCATATCCAGAAGTTCATTAAATCTTTCTATAGTTGCTTCTAAAGGTCTTGAAGTAGTCATATCAACTCCAGCCTTCTTTAAAATTTCTATTGGATAATTGCTACCACCACTCTTTAAAAATTCTATATACCTCGGAACTGCATCTTCTTTTCCTTCCAATATTGATTTTGCAAAAGCTGATGCCGCAGCATATCCAGTTGCATATTGATAAACATAGAAATCAGAATAAAAATGTGGTATTCTTGCCCATTCAATATTAATTTCTTCATCAACTATCATATCTGGTCCAAAATACTTAACATTTAACTCATGCCATGCTTTATTATAATCTTCAGCTGTTAAAGGTATTCCTTTTTCTAAGCTTTCATGAGTATATAATTCAAACTCTGCAAACATAAGTTGCCTAAATACAGTTGTTCTTATTTGCTCTAATTCTTGATTTATTAAATATAATTTTTTCTTCTTATCTGTTTCTTTATTTATTAAATGATGTATTAGAAGTGCTTCATTAGTAGTTGATGCTACTTCTGCACAAAATAGTGTATATCCTGCATAAATATATGGTTGCTCTTTTCTTGAATAATAAGAATGAATAGAGTGGCCCATTTCATGAGCTAACGTAGACACATCATGCAACTCATAATTATAGTTTAATAAAACATATGGCATTGTTTTATATCCACCCCAAGAATAAGCTCCTCCTCTTTTACCTTTGTTTTGATATATATCTATCCAGCCTTCTTCAACTCCACCTTTAAATATATTTAAATATTCATCTCCTAATGGTTTTAATCCTTCTAAAACCATATCTACAGCACTATTAAATTCTATATGCTCTTTAGGTATTTCAATAACTGGAACATATAAATCATACATATGCATTTCATTTAATCCTAGTAGTTGTTTCTTTAATGCTACATATCTATGAAGAGATTTTAAATTTTCATCTATAGTTTTTAAAGAATTCTTATAAACTTCTAGCGGTATATCATTTGGCTTTAATGAAGCTTCTAGTGCAGAATTATATTTTCTAACTTTTGCACTAAAATTAAAGTTCTTTATTGAACTTGTTAATGTAGTTGCAAAAGTATTTTCTAAATCTTTATATGACTTAAATAATGTTTTAAATGCTTCTTCTCTTACTTTTCTATCTTTACTTTTTATAAATCCTGAATAATTACCTTCTGTTAATTCTACCTTTTTACCATCCTCATCCAATATATCTCCAAACTTCATATCTGCATTTGTAAGCATATTGTGAATTGAGTCTGGAGCATCTAAACAATCTGAAACTTGTGCTAATAGTTCTTCTTGCTCTTTACTTAAAATATGAGGTTTTTCTTTTAATATATCTTCAAACATAAATGAATACATCTTTAGCTTTTCATTAGTATTTATAGTATTTCTTATAAAATCATCCTCTAATGACAATATTTCTGGTACAAAATATGCTGTATATGATGCAAATTCTGCCATATAAGAATCTACCTTATTCATCATAGATTGATATTTAGGATTTGATGTGTCTTCATCACACTTTAAATGTGCATATACATATACTGTTTCAGCCTTTATACCTAAATCTACATATTTATTTAAGTAGCCTAGAATATTTTCTTCATCATTTAACTTTCCTTCAAAATCCTTAAGTGATGGCGCTTCTTTTTTTAACTCCTCAAAAGTTTTTTCCCACTCTTCATCAGTTGAAAATATTTTATCTACCTTCCACTTATACTTATTTTCTATTTCTTCTCTTTTTTTCAATACCTTTGATTCACTCATAATTTCCGCCTAATTTTTTAGGCCCTCCCTTCTAATTATATTCTTCTTCTTTTCCTACAATATCCTTAAAAGCGTTTTCCATAGAATCTTCAATTAATTCTACACATCTTGTTATTCTTTCCTTCATAACCTCATAATCATCTACATATTCAAATTTTATTAAAAATGTAGGATTATATTCATCTAACACATCCTCAATTTCAAATTCTTCTTTTATAAAGGCATCATAATTAAAAACATCATATATTGCTGAGTATTCCCATTCTTCTACATCTTTATTTGTATCAAAATATAAATTTACAACTTCATTAACAACAAAAAGTTTCTTTACATATAAAGCTCCCTCTGAAACTTGAAAACTTCCAAGCTCCTTAGTTATAAATCCCGTATCCTTATCCTTTTCCATTAATACTAAACTTGAAAAATCCATATATATTCCTCCACAATCTTTACTTTAGTTTTAATAACTTACCTATATTATATGTTTTATTCATAATATAAATCAACTGAATAAAATAATTAAGAAATGAAAGAATGTAAAACTTAATATAAAAAATCTTTAAGAATTTTTTCAATAGAAAATGCTTTCACCAATATATTTTAAGTTTTGCATATCAGGCATTGAATATTTAGTCAAATGTAGTTATGTTCCTACTGAACTTTACCCTAGTAGATTTAAATTAACGTCTCACCTTTTCATGCTAACTTTTTAGCAATAAGTTGCTTCACAATTTTAAAATATGGTAATAATATAAATAATTAAGTAAATATATAATGTATATATAAAGTAATTGTTGCAAACCATTTGCATTTTCATATATAATAAGTCTAGACTATTTAGGAGATGATTTTTTTAATGATTAATATAAAAGATTTATGTTTTTCATATTCCAATAAACCACCATATTTACTTAAAGACATAAATTTAAATATACCTGAAGGTATATATTTATCTATAGTTGGCGAAAATGGAAGTTGTAAAACAACACTAATAAAACTAATACTAGGTTTATTAAAACCAACATCTGGTTCAATTGAAGTTCAATCTAATTCTATTGGATATGTTCCGCAAAGATTAGATTCTTTTAATTCTCAGTTTCCTATTACAGTAAAAGAAGTTTTATCTTGTCACAAAAAAAGTTTGAAAAATATTAATATAAATATTTCTTCTATACTTGAAACTGTAAATATGAAAGATTATGAAACAAGACTTTTAGGAATGCTATCAGGTGGACAGCAGCAAAGAGTTCTTATTGCTAGAGCCTTAATGGGAAATCCAGATATTATTATTCTCGATGAGCCATCTACTGGTGTTGATGAAGCAAATCAAATTGAAATATACAGTATTTTAAAGAAATTAAATCAAGTGGATAAAAAAACTATTATATCAATCGAACATAATATAGATATTGCTTTAAATAATTCAACTCATATACTTAAAGTAGATAATGGAAACATTACATTATTTACAGTTGATGAATATAAGAATTTTAGAAATAATAATTTTAAGTTAAATGATGCTATTTAAGTTTATAATCAAGAAAGGTAGATTATATGTTTCAATTAGATTTTATGCAAAATGCCTTTATGGCTGGCTTTATAATATCAATACTTTGTCCTTTCATAGGACTTTTTTTAGTGCTTAGGCGCTACTCCATGATTGGTGATACATTATCACATTCATCTTTTGCTGGAGTTGCTATAGGATTGGTTTTAGGGGTTAATCCTCTTATAACAGCATTTTTATTTACAACTCTTTGTGCAATAATTATTGAATTATTAAGAGAATATTATAAAAAATACGCTGAACTTGTTATGTCATTAGTTTTAACTTTTAGCTTAGGAATAGCAATAATACTTATAAGTAGTGGAAAAGCTTCCGCTAAAGTTAATTCATTTTTATTCGGTAGTATCCTTACCGTTTCTACACAAGATATATTCATGATATTGATTGTAGGAATAATATGCTTAATAGCACTTATATTTTTATATAATAAGCTTATTTATATTACCTTTGATGAAGAAGGTGCAAAAACTGCTGGGATAAAAGTAAAATTAATAAATTATATTTTCACTATATTAGTTGGTGCAACTATTTCTATGTCTATACGAATAATGGGGATACTTGTAATTTCATCTATAATGATTGTCCCTGTTGCTACTGCAATGCAATTAAAAAAAGGATTCAAAACAACATTATTATATTCAATATTTTTTGGAATGTTTGATATTTTGATGGGATTATTTTTATCGTATTATATAAATAGTGCTCCTGGAGGTACTATTGCAATTACCTCAGTATTTACTTTAATTATAGTAATAATATTAGATAAATTTTTAAATTTTGAATAATGTTTTAATTTTAAATTATAAAAGGGATATTTTTACGAAAATATCCCTTTTATAATTTATTAATATTAATTTTTATTTGTTTTTTACATTGATCACAAATACCATTAAGCTCTAGCTTATGTTCTGTTAAACTAAAACCAACCTTAGCCTTTATAGCTTCTTCTATCTCTTCCATTGGACAAGGTATTTCAACGCACTTATGGCAAACATCGCATTTTAAAGTATGCTTATGACTTTCTTTTTTTAGTATATATATTGCAGGTCCATCTATATTTATTTTCTTAATTATATCTTTTTCTTCAAGTAACTCTAGTGTCCTATATATAGTGCTAAGATTTAAGTTTTCATTTTGCTTTTTACATTCACAATATATATTTTCTGCTGATAGCCCTTTATCTGAAGACTCTATTATATTTAAAATTGAAATTCTTCCTGCTGTTACTCTCATTCCATTTTCTTTTAAATAATTTTCCCAGCTCATTTTATTCTCCTAACGTTCTAATCTTTATATAATTATAACACTAATACTCTACATATTAAATATTAAAAAAATATCATTTTAAATCCCAGTATTAATAATATTAATCCTCCTAATAAATCAGCATATTTACATATAAAATCAACTCTTCTAGCATATCTACACATAAAAAATCCACTTGTACATATAAGTAATGTTATTAATCCTACCAAAATAGCATCAATAAATAATAAGATTTCATTAACTTCATGAAATGCAGTAAAGCCAACTACTAAAGCATCAATACTAACTGACATACCTAAAATCATATACATTGACTTTCTTATTAACACTGACTCATCATTATCATTCTTTTTAAATGCTTCTAGTATCATTATAAATCCTATTAAGGCTATTATAACTCCACCTATAAAATTAGGTATAGCAACTATATATGTATCAAAAAACTTTCCTCCTACTCCTCCTAAAAATATAAATAAAAATTGAAAGAAAGCAAATGAAGCTATAAACCCTATTTTATTTCTTCTTTTTAATATAGGATTTATTCCTAAACTTATACTAAGTCCAAGCGCATCCATTGCCATAGCTACTCCTATTAAAATCACTTCTTTTAATCCCATTTTCTAGAAACCCCTCCAAATTATATAATTCTACTCTATATATAATTATAAAGTATAGTATTTATGTATTATTTTTTTTAAATAAGTACTTTTAATAAGACAAATTTTGTTGTATATTATTAAATAGAGTATATGATATTTGAAAAAGTATATCATATTTTGTAGTTTTATATAAAGGAGAGTAACTTAATGGCGAATTGTATAATTGCTCAATCTGGAGGTCCAACATCTGTTATTAATTCAAGCGTAGTAGGTTTACTACATGCAAATAAGGATTTAGGTGCATTTAATAAAGTATATGCAGGTCTAAATGGAATAGAAGGTATATTAAATGGAAATATAATAGAATTATCTTCCTTTACTGATGATGAAATAAATACATTCAGATATACACCATCTTCTGGTTTAGGTTCTTGTAGATATAAAATGAAAAACTTAGAAGAATCAAGTGAGGAATATGATAAGCTTTTAGATATATTAAAAATTAATGACATAAAAGCCTTCTTTTATGTAGGCGGAAATGACTCTATGGATACTATTGCTAAGCTAGGCAAATATGCAAAAAAAACTGGGATAGACATAAAGTTTATTGGTATCCCCAAGACAATAGATAATGATTTAATGTATACTGATCATACTCCTGGTTTTGGTAGTGCGGCAAAATTTATTGCAACTACAGCCCTTGAAACATATTTAGATTCATCAGTTTATATAAATAACGGAATATTTATTTTAGAGACAATGGGTAGAGATACAGGCTGGCTAGCTGCTTCTGCTTGTACAGCTAGGATCAATGGAGAACCTGTTGCAGATTTTATATATTTACCTGAAGTTGCTTTTGAAATAGAAAAGTTTCTTTTAGATGTTAGAAAAAGATTCCAAGAAAAAAATAAAGTTTTTATAGTTGTTTCAGAAGGCATAAGAAATTCTGAAGGCAAATTTATAACTGAAGTTGAAAAACAATCTCATGATAAATTTGGACATGCACAATTAGGTGGCGTTGGTTCTTACTTAAAGAACTTAATAATCCAGTCTGGTATAACATCCAGAGTTAAATCTTTAGAATTAGGTGTATTACAAAGATGTGCAATCCATTGTGCTTCCGATGTTGATTTAGAGGAAGCTTTTGAAGCTGGATACTCTGCATTAAAGTTTGCACTTGAAGGGCATAGTGGATATATGGTTGCTATAAAAAGAGGTTCAAACTCAACTTATTCTACTTCTCATTTCCTTGTAGAAGCAGATAAGATAGCTAATAATGTTAAATACTTTCCTATGAATTTAATTAATGATGAAGGAAATCATATAAAAGAAGAAGCATTAGATTACTTCTTACCTCTTATTTCCGGAACTCCTTCATTAGTTATAGATAATCATTTACCTAAATTTAAGACTATATCTAAATAGTGAAAAGCATGTAAGCCTTCTTACATGCTTTTATTTATATACATATGCCATTATTTTAATTCTATTAAGAATTCAACATAAAAGTTTACGTATTTGATTAGCTTAACACCTTAGAGTATAATAAAATTGGAATTATTGAAATTTATAAGTTTAAATATATTTGATATATAGGATAAGCGTAGGAGGATAAAATGATAGTTTTAAGTTGCAAAGATATATCGAAAAGTTATGGAATAAGAGATGTACTAAAAGATATTACCTTTTCAATTAATGAAGGTGATAAAGTTGGAATTATTGGTGGAAATGGTGAAGGAAAATCAACCTTATTTAAAATAATATCTAAAGAATTATCACAGGATTCTGGTGAAATATTTATAGATAAAAATAGAACTATAGGATATTTAACTCAACATGTTGATTTAGATTTAAATAATACTATATATGATGAAATGAATTTAGTATTTAAAGATCTTCGTAATATTGAAGATAGACTACATTCGTTAGAAATAAAGATGGCTGAACCTTATAATGAGGATAATGCAGCTTATCATGAAAAAATTATAAAAGATTACACTACCCTTCAGGATTTATATTCTCATAAAGGTGGTTACACATATAAAGGCGAAATATCTAGAGTATTGAAAGGTCTTGGTTTTCTAGAAGAAGACTTCGATAAACCTATAAATACACTTAGTGGTGGACAAAAAACTAGAGTTTCACTTTGTAAACTGCTTTTAAAAAACCCAGATATAATTTTACTTGATGAACCAACTAACCATCTTGATTTGGAAGCTATAGAGTGGCTGGAAGAATATCTAAAAAATTATAAAGGAACAGTTTTAGTAATATCTCATGATAGATTTTTCTTAGATGCTGTTACAAACAATACCTTTGAAGTAATTAATGGCCATGTTAATTGTTACAATGTTTCTTATACTAAATTTATTGACCTAAGAAAGAAAAATTATGAAGCTCAACTTAAAGCTTATAATCTTCAGCAAGCTGAAATTAAAAGACAAGAAGCAATAATAGAAAAATTTAGAAGCTTCAACAGAGAAAAAAGCATAAGAGCTGCTGAAAGTAGAGAAAAAGCCTTAGAAAAGATGGATAGACTAGATGCTCCAGATAAGGAAAAAGAAGCTTCTAAAATTCAATTCGAAGCCTCTGTTAAAAGTGGGCATGATGTTCTTCATATTGAAAACCTAGCTAAAAGCTATGGAGATAATAATCTCTTTTCAAACCTTAATTTAGATCTTAAAAGAGGAGAAAAAGTAGCATTAATTGGAGAAAATGGTCGTGGTAAAACAACTCTCTTTAAAATTATTTTAGATAATTTAAATCCTGATAGTGGTAAAGTTATTCTTGGAACAAACGTAAATGTTGGATATTATGATCAAGAACAATCTGATTTAAACCTAGATAAGACTATTTTAGATGAAGTATGGGATGAATTTCCTAACTTAACTACGTCTAAATTAAGAGGTGCATTAGCATCGTTTTTATTTACTGGAGATGATGTATTTAAAATAATAAATACTCTTAGTGGTGGAGAAAAATGTAGGATAAATTTATTAAAGCTTATGTTATCAAAATCTAATTTATTATTATTAGACGAACCAACAAACCATCTTGATATAATGTCTAGAGAAGCTCTTGAAGATGCACTATTAAGTTATGATGGAACATTAATGGTTATATCTCATGATAGATACTTCCTAAATAAAGTAATTAATAGAATATTAGAACTTAATGAAAATGGTATTAAAGAATTTTTAGGAAACTATAGTTATTATCAAGAAAAGAAAATTAATCCTAATAGGTTTGAAGTTTTAGAAGAACTATCAAATGGAAAAACTAAAACTCAATTAAAAGATGAAAAAAAGAAAAAAAGAGAACTTGAAAAAGAGGAAAAAACTCTAAAGCTAAAAATAAAGAAAATAGAAGATGATATCTCTACTGGAGAAGAAAAGTTATTATCGCTACAAGAAGAACTTTGTCTTGAGGAAATTTATTCTAATCCTTCTGAAAGCGAAAGAGTTAATAAGGAAATAAAAGATTTAGAAGAAAAAATCGCTAGTCTATACGAGGAATGGGAGAATTTATCCAATTAAACGACTTTGCGCAATTTATAATTGATAGTATAGAATTAATGAGAATATATAAATATATTTTTTAAAGTAATTCATCTTAATAGGGGTGCCTTGCGGCAGCCCCTTAACTTTTACTTAATATCATGTAAATTGTTTTATCTTTTCCCTGTGGAACCAAATCCCCCCTCTGCTCTTTCAGTTTCACTTAACTCTTCTACTTCATCAACTTCAACATACCATACTGGTTTTACTACCATTTGTGCAATCTTCATACCTTTTTCAACAATAAAGGTTTCCCTTCCATGGTTTATTAATACTACTCCTACTTCACCTCTATATCCTTCATCTATAGTTCCTGGTGTATTTAAAACAGTAATCCCATGTTTTAATGCTAATCCACTTCTAGGCCTAACCTGCGCCTCAGTTTGAGGCGGTAACTCTATCTTTATTCCTGTTTTAATCAATGCTGTTTCAGATGGATTAATTTTAACCTCTTCTACTGAATATAAGTCTAACCCAGCATCCCCTTTATGTGCATAATTAGGTATTATAGCTTCATTATGTATTTTTTGAACTTTCAATTTTAACTTATTCATTTGTATTCCTCCAATAAAAATCTTATCTTTATTGTAACAAGTAATTCTTATTTATGTCTATACTTATTATATTCAAAATAAAAAGAGGCTGTACAAACAGCCCTTTAACGTAAAATTTAAAATCTTGTAATATTTTATAATAAAGTATTTAAACTTATACTATTTTAAAACTACTGTCAACAGTTCTCATCTTCATTATTCATTTTATATTTTACATTTTTAATTGCGCGACAGCTCCTTTTTATAAGTGTATAAATATTTTCTCATATTCTATCTTCTGTAATAAGCTGACTTTATTTTATTTACTACACATATATTTGCTGATTTATTATTTTTATCTATAGTAACCTCATTCCAAGTATAGTATAAAGGCTTTTCAAAAAATCTTCTATCTACTATTGCTATAACCCTGTAACATCCATTTTCTAAATTTTCAAATACTACTTCTCCATTTGAATCAGTAAATTTTGAATCATACAATTTAGGAGATATACCATTTAATAGATATAAGTTTATCCTTGCTCCCTTAAGTTCTACTCCATCTCTACTTGCTAATCTTGATATGATTTCAATTCTACCTTTTTCCTCTACTCCATTATAACTATTAAAGTTATTTTCTGAGCTATACTGTGAATTATATTGTGAGTTATATTGTTCTTGTGAGCTATCTTGTGAGATACCTTCTAATTTATTTTCTATATTTGAATATAGTCTATCATAAGGGTTTTCACATTTTTCCTCACTAAAATCACTTTCTATTATTTCTTCTTGAGTATTACATATGTTGTCTCTATTAATAGTTCTTGTAGAATTATCCTCGCCAACTTCCCCATCGACTTGAATAAATAAATTCAAATTTCCATTTTCATCTACAGTATATTGATCTTCATTATTATTATTATTTTCGTCACTATGATATTGATCGTCAATAACTATTTTCATATATACCTCCAAAGCATAATATAGTTACATAATATGCTTTGCCTATGATTTTGGTGATAAAATAATAAAAAAAAGTGTCAAAAGACACTTTTTACTTAAGTTGAAATCATTCTAATAGCTTCATCAAACTCGACAGGTCTACTAAAATAATATCCTTGAATAACATCACAACTAATTCTCTTTAAAAAATCCAGTTGTTCTTTAGTTTCAACTCCTTCTGCAACTACTAATAGACTTAAGTAGTGTGAAAGTTCAACAATACTATTTATTATATACTCACTTTTTTCTTCTATAACTATTCCATCTATAAAACTTTTATCTATCTTTAATACATCTATAGGCAAAGTTCTTAAATAACTTAATGATGAATATCCAGTTCCAAAATCATCTAACGCTAATGAAACTCCTAACTTTTTTAACTTCTCTAATGTACTTATATTTCTTTCTGCTGATTTCATTATTATACTTTCTGTAATTTCAAACTCTATATATTCAGCACTCAAATCATAGAACTTTAATGATTCAGATATAAATGAAACTATATCTTCATCCCTAATTTGCACCTCAGACAAATTAATCGCCATTTTAAACTTCTTATTATTTTTTAATGTTAATTCCTTACACCTTCTAAAACTTTCATTTATTATGTATTTTCCTATAGGTATTATAAGACCTGAACTTTCCGCTATTGGTATAAATTCACTAGGTGATACTATTCCTAACGACTTACTATTCCACCTTACAAGAGACTCGAAACCTATAACCTCTTCTGTATCTACTTTAATCTTAGGCTGATATAGCATTTTTATTTCACTCTTGTCAACAGCAACCCTTAACCCTTTTTCTATATCAAATTCTCTATTTAGAATTTCTAATATTTTTATGTCAAAAAATTCATATCTATTTTTCCCATTAACTTTTGCAAGATACATAGCCATATCTGCTCTTTTTAAGAGAATTGGCATATCCCCTCCATCTATTGGATAAACACTAACTCCTATACTTAATGTACAAAAAATTTCTTTATCATTTATTATTATTGGATTACTTAATTTCTTTATTATATTATCTAAAATATACTTAATTTGATTTTTTTCTTGTATATTATATTGAACTATTATAAATTCATCTCCGCCATATCTAGCAAAAAGAGAATCTTTTATTTTCATATTTTTTATAATTTTTGCAAATTCAATTAAAAGTAAATCTCCAGCATCATGCCCATATGTATCGTTAACATATTTGAAATTATCTAAATCTATAAAAATAAATGCTATTTTTTCATTAGGATAATTATTTATATGATTTGTAACCTCTCTCACAAAAAACCTTCTATTTGGAATCCTTGTAACTTCATCATTGAAACTCAAATAATTAATTTCAATTTCTTTTTCCTTTCTATCTGTTATATCTGAAAAAGCTCCATGAATAAATAAATCCCCATTTTTCTCTAATGTTTTTTTCCCTTTACTTTGAAGCCATACAACTTTATTATCCTTACTTAATATTCTATAATCTATAGAATAAAACTCATCTTTTTTTGAATTTAAAACCTTATTTATTTTCTTATTATATAAATCAATATCATCTTCTAATATAAACTTTTTCCAACTTTTATCTGAAATTAATACATCTCCTTCTCCTTTAATTTCTAAATATTCTCTAATACTATAATCAATTGATATAATATTTTGATTAACATTCCACCAAAATGCAATGTCCTTAGATCCCTCTACAGCTAGTCTATTCTTATTTTCTATAACCTTATTCATATTTTCTACTCTTTTTCTTTCAGTTATATCTACAATAAGTCCAGATAAATAAAAAACATTATTTCTTACCTTCCCATTTCCTTGCACTTTAAGTAATAGTTTTTCTCCTGAAAAATCTACTATGGATGATTCTAAAATAAAGTTATCTAATATTCTATTATGTATAATGTTTTCAATGAAAATTTTTATATCTTCTCTTTCATCTTCAACAATAAATGAAAACCATTCATCAAAACTCTCTATATCCTTATTAATTTTTAAAATATCTTTTATCTTTTTAGACATATACAATTTATTATTTTCACTATTCCATTCCCAAATTGCACATTCCAATGCATCTATAGCCATTCTATATCTTCTCTTGCTTGATTCTGCTAATTTATATAGCTTTTCATATTTTTTATTTATATAAACCAATCTAATCATCAACAATAAAATAATAAATAACATGATAGATAATAATGAAGTTACATTGTCAAAATTACTTTTAACTATTAATATAATTAAACATAAACTAGCAAATATGAAAATAAAATTATTTTTTCTTTTTTTCATGATTATCACCAGTACCTTTTCCTTAAAATTATATTCTAATAATTATATATTTTATCATATTCTTCCACATATTAACATAATTTTAACTTGATAAAATTAAAAAATAGACGAATGTAAATATATCAGCTTACATTCGCCTATTTTAATCTTTTATTATTTATTTAAATATCTTTGTTAATACTATATTTAATGTAACACCTACAAGTGCTGACAAACTTAACCCAGATATACTTACAGTTTCAGTTATACTTATTCCTATAGCTTTTGGCATAAATAATCCTGATAATCCTATAAATATAATTGTTATCATAACTATAATATTCTTTATATTAAACTTTACGCCTTCATTCTTAATTGTATTTACTCCAACTAAAGCTATCATCGAAAATAACATTATGCTTATTCCACCCATAACTGATGAAGGTATTGTTCGAATTGCCGCTCCAAACTTATCTATAAAACTTAAAATTATTGCAAAAACTGCTGTTAATCTTAATATTGATGGATCGTAATTTTTAGTTATTGCTAATACACCTGTATTTTCTCCATACGTAGTATTTGCAGGTCCACCTATAAGTGATGCTGTCATAGTAGCAAGTCCATCTCCAAGCAAAGTTCTATTTAAGCCTGGATCTTCAATAAAATTCTTTCCTACAATAGTACCATTAGTTGTTATATCTCCTATATGTTCCATAAATACAGCTAATATAACTGGAACTACTATCATTATTGCTCCTGCATCAAACTTGGGTAAAGTAAACTTTGGAATTGCTATAAAACTTGCATTTTGAATTGCAGTTACATCAACTTGTCCTAATACTAAACTTAGTGTATATCCAACTATGACTGCAATTATTATTGCTAGTTGTGATATAAATCCTTTTGTAAATCTTTTTATGCTTAACGCCAATCCTAATGTTATTATAGCTATTATTAATGCTTTGCCTGAACCTGCTTCGCCAGCTATAAATGAATTTACTCCAGCCATATCTAAAGCTGTTGGTATAAGATTTACACCTATAACTATTATCATTGGTCCAACAACTTGTGCTGGTAAAATATTTCTTATTTTAGATACTCCTATCTTTTTTATTATAAATGAAACCACAACATAAACTAACCCTGCTACAAACATTCCACCTTGTGCATATCTTAAATCTCCATATTGAGTTGCAACTGCACCAATTACTGGAATAAATGCAAAGGATGATCCTAAGAATACAGGCACTTTGCCTTTAGTGCATAGATGAAATATAAGAGTTCCTATTCCAGCTGAAAATAAAGCAACTGATGGATCCAATCCTGTTATTATAGGTACTAAAACTGTTGCTCCAAACATTGCTATTAAATGTTGAAGACCTAAAACACTTTTTATTAAACCTTTCTTAACATTACTTAAGGTGTTTGTTTCTTTTGTCTCTACATATTGTGCCATTTAATGACCTCCCTATTTTTATTAATAAGGAGAAATTCATATTTCTCCTTTTCTAGCCTCTCTGGACTAATTTTAAAAGGTATTTTTGCATAAAAAAACTTCTCTACAAATTTCCAGAGAAGTCATAATAATCCCACAATAATTTTACTTCTTTTGAGCCTCTCTGGACTAATTTAAAGAATAAATTTTCTTTTTCTAAAATTATATCACCTATCTATTATTATTTCAATATAAATTGTAATTTCCATATAATAAACATTGTATTCTTCGAATTCTTGGGAATACTAGTACTAGCATAATAATCTTTAGGAGGATACTTAATATGAAATTTAAAAATTTTAGAAAGACGTTAACTACACTTTCTATGGCATTGATATTATCTTTCTCTTTTATAACTAATGCCCAAGCCATAGAAAATACTGAAAATTCATCTAAAGATAGTGAACAGGAAAAGGTAGTTTATCTTACTTTTGATGATGGTCCTGGTGGAAAAGTTACACTTCAAGTTTTAGATACACTAAAAGCTGAAAATGTTCCAGCTACTTTTTTTGTTATAGGCTGTCAAATCAAAGGACAAGAAAATACTATCTTAAGAATGAAAAATGAAGGACATAGTATTGGACTTCATAGCTTTTCTCATAATAGAGGAAAACTATATTGCGGAGATGAAGGCTTTTTAAAAGAGATGCTACAAGATCAAGAAACCTTGTATGAAGTTACAGGAGAAAAATATAATATTTTAAGATTTCCATTTGGCTGTAATAATCAATCTTACAAATTAACACAAAAATTAGTAGATACATTACATGAAAATAATTTTAAAATATACGACTGGAATACTGATAGTGGTGATGGTGCAAATCATAATTTAGCTCCTGAAAACATAGCAAAGAAAGCATGTAAAAGTGAGGATAAGGATACTGTTGTGATTTTAATGCACTGTACATATATAAATAAAAATTCAGCTAAAGCTTTACCTTCCATAATTAAATATTATAAAGATAAGGGATATACTTTTAAAGCTATTGATGAAACTACTCCAGAGTTGTATAAAGTATCTAAGAAATAATTTTTAGGAGCTGTTTCAATACAGCTCCTATTAAAATTTTTTAATTATCAATGTAATTTATTTTCTTATTAGTACCCCAGTAGCTTTTAAAGCTATTACAATAGCTTTATATAATATCATACCTAAGAATATATTCATTATTGCAGCAGGTATAACAACGATACTAATTAAACTTACTAAGGTACCTGGTAAACCTACTAATAGACTTGCAGATCCTAAAAATACAAATCCACTTAATATAGTTCCTAAACTTAAAGCTATTATCATCTTTATATTATTATTAATTCTATTTCCTATTAACTTAAATATAAAATATATTGCATTTGCTGTTACAACTTTATCTATAATATTAGGTAGTTGTCCACCTGGAAATTTTGTAGTAAGTGCAGTTAATATACCTATTATAATACTTGATATCAAAGTTGTTTTATAATCATTATTTATTACTATAATTATAAATAGCATTGCAAGTGCAAAATCTGGTTGCATAGGTAAACCTAAAGCTGGTGTTATTTGATGTAATAGAGCTCCAATAGCTATCAATATTGCATTTAGTATCATTTTTTTTACATTCATATTTCTATTCATATTCGAAATCTCCTTTTATAAATTAATTTGCTTCAATCTAATTTGTCTCCTCTAGTTCACAACATAATTACCAGCTCCTTTAACCTTTATTTTAATTTAAAAGAATAAAAAAACGTCCTATACAAAATGTATAGGACGATATTATCCGCGTTGCCACCTAAATTGCTTTAAAAGCCTCTCTTATCAGGTACTAACATACCCTATTCCCTATATCGTGGGACTTACGGATCAACTACTTTAATAAAATTTCGTATCACTCCTCAGAGGCCCATTCACTATTTGCTTTAGTACCGAAATCACACCACCTTCGGCTCTCTGAAACCTTACATAATAGCTACTCTCCCTCATCAAAGGATTATTCTAATAATTAATTTACTAATATATTATGCTATTTATTCATAATTGTCAATAACTTCAAGAATTTTTTTTCTATTTGGCACTATTATCATAAAAATAAATAATACTAATAATAATATTCCCTTAACAATGCTTGTACCACTTATACTCCACCAAACTCCATTTATTCCAAGTGAAGACATTCTGCTTAATAAAATAGCTAGAGGTACTCTAAGTCCAGTAAATAATATACTAACCCATGATGGTGTAACCGTATTTCCAAGCCCTGAAAATGCTCCTGCTGTTGTAATTTCTATACACATAAATAATTGGGAATACCCTAATATTTTAAGATATATAGCACCTTGTGAGATAGCTTCAGCTTCAGGTATAAATATTGAAAAAACTCTCTCTCCTGCAAAAACTAGCAATATTGTAGAAAAAATACCCACTAAAATTGCCATAATCATAGTTGCTTTATATCCCTTTAAAATTCTATTCCATCTATTGGCTCCATAATTTTGTCCCACAAAAGCTGTTAAAGCTGCTGCAAAACCTTCTGCCGTCATCCATGATATAGCTTCTATTTGTGATCCAACCTTTTGAACTGCAATTGCTACTGGTCCCCAGGATGCAATTACCCTTCCAATTATCATAGCAAAAACTGAAAACATACAATTTTGAAGTGCTGTTGGAATCCCCAGCTTACATATTCTATAAATATAAATTTTATCTAAATACTTTTTATTTTTTAAACTTAAGCTATATCCATTTTTCACAAATGATATTATAAATATAATAGTTACAACAGCTTGTGCACTAATAGTTGCTAGAGCTGCTCCAATTACCCCAAGCTTTGGAAACCCAAAAAGTCCAAATATCAATATTGGATCAAATATTATGTTAAAAGCTAATCCAATAGTATTTATTAAAAAAGGTATTTTACTACTACCAGAAGCATTAAAAATACCTGTAAATAATGGATTTAAAAAGCTAAATATCATTCCAAATGATACTACAATTAAATAATCTATAGACATTTTTATTATATTTTCATCACCTAAATTAAAGAATCCTATTAATTGATTTCTAAAAATTATTAAAATAATTGTATATAATATTGCTATTACTATATTAATAAATAAACTATTATATATAAATTTATTTCTTTCCTTAACATCTTTCTTTCCTATGGCTTGAGAAACTCCTATTTCGGCTCCTATTTTAGATATAAATACAAGTGCACTTCCAAACCAAGTAAAAAAACCTGCTGTTCCTATTGCTGCAACTGATTCACTACCTATCCTTCCTACCCACATCATATCTATCATATTATAAGCCATTTGTATGAAAGATGTCCCTAAAATAGGAATAGCCAATTTTAGTAATGAATTAAATATATTTCCTGAAACTAAATCCACTGATTTTTTCATATGTACCTCCTTCTGATGATATTATTATCTTCAAATTATATATTTAGTAATATATTTTTTCAATATACTTAAATTTATTTCTTTGTTTTTTTAATATTTTATATTTTTAACAAAATTTAAAGGATTACCTAGGTAATCCTTATTTACTTAGCATACTTATTATATTTTCAAAATACTCAGGTTTACTATAATAAAAACCTTGTACTGTATCGCATTCTATACTTCTTAAATAATCCACTTGCTCTTTTTCTTCGACTCCTTCAGCAACAACTGTCATGCCAAGTTTATGTGATAATTGAATAATATTTTCTACTATGTACCTGCTTTTGTCATTTTCAGCCATATCAATAACAAAACTTCTATCAATTTTTAAAACATCTATTGGTAGCTTAGTTAAATGATTTAAAGAAGAATATCCAGTTCCAAAATCATCTAAAGCAATAGATGCTCCCAGTTCTTTTATTTGTAGCAAACATTCTATGTTTTTATCTACTGATTTCATTATCATACTTTCAGTTATTTCTACTTCTATGTACTTAGGGGATACATTAAACTCCTCTATCAAAGAATTAAAGTATTCTAATAAATTACCATCTCTCAATTGTATTTCAGATAAATTAACTGCTATTTTAAAATTATCATAGCCTTCTGATAATAAATATTTTACCTTCGCAAAAACCTCTCTTAATACAAATTTGCCTATTGGTATTATAAGCCTAGTATTTTCAGCTACTGGAATAAATTCCCCAGGACTAACAAAGCCTATTTCATTACTTTTCCATCTAAGTAATGCCTCAAATCCATTTACTTCATCATCAGTAAGCCTCACTTTAGGCTGAAATACAACAAACATTTCATCATTATCTAATGCAGTTCTAAGCCCTCTTTGAATTGAATAAATTCTATTTATCTCTCTCGATATATTATTATTAAACATTTGCCACTGATTTTTACCATTACTCTTTGCTATATACATTGCAGCATCAGCATTTTTAAGGAGTACTTCAAAATCCTCACCATCATCTGGAAAAACTGATACTCCTATACTTGTTGAAGAATAAATTTTATGACCATTTATATCATATGGATTTTTTAATATGTCCATAATCTTTCTTACCGTAGTATTTATTTCATTTAAATAACTTATAGATGAAATAAATATTAAGAATTCATCTCCACCAAATCTACATAATAATTGATCATCATTAAATATTTTCTTTAAGTCTTCTGAAAACTTCTCTAAAAGTATATCTCCACATTTATGTCCATAAGAATCGTTTATAAATTTAAAATTATCTATATCTATTATTATTAATGCTCCTCTAGATTCTGAAACAATATGCTTCTCCAGTTCTTTTTCTATAATATTTTTAAATTGCTTTCTATTATTTAATCCTGTTAATTCATCATAATAACTAATATACTCTAACTTTAAATGTGCTTCTTTTTCTTTTGTTATATTATGAACATATCCTTCAAAGCCTAAAAACTCGCCTTTATTACTCTTTCTTGCCTGACCTTTAACGCTAATCCATATATCTACCCCTAAAATATTAGTTATCTTAACTTCAATTTCTTCTAAATTATTTTTTATACCATCATTTAATATATCAAAATAATCCTGGCGAAAGTAGCTTCTAAACTCATCAAAAGTCATTATAATAAAATCTTCTTTGTATCCTGTAATTTCTTTATTGTTCCCATAAAGCATTATTAAATCTTCCTCTTTATTTACAGAAATAAATAGTCCTTTAATAGACTTAATAAAAGATTCCTTTGAATTTAATAAAAACTCTTTTTGCCTGTCTTTATGATTATTCAAATCTTTATTATTAAGGGAACCAACATCCTTGTTATAACTCATTTCCCTAATCATATATTTAATCCTTCTCAAAGTATATTTTTATATTTAGTATATAGTCAAATTTCTATTTATTTTCTTCTACTTTCACTTCATTTTTTGATTTTTCTTTATTATCATTTATTAATGTTGCAACTAAAGCAGCCCCAGCAGCTACAACTACTGCTAATTTACCAAAGTTTTTCATTTTCATAAATTATTCCTCCTACCCAATTACTTAAATTGATTTTGATCTCTTTTATATTTATATCCTATTGAATTTAACTTTTCTTTTAATTCCTCTTCTGTTACTCCTATATCTTCACATAATGCTGATAAATTAGAGTAAAAATCTCTTAATTTCATATTTATCATACTTAATAGAATATTAGGATCCATAGATAAAACGCTTTCTCTATCCATACTATTTCTCCTTTTTATATATACAATTTCTATATATTTGAAATCTTAAATAAAATATACCATATATTTTTTAATAAAAAAAGCTTATTATACATATTTTTGTATATTTATTAAGATAAAAATAGAATACTAATTCATTTTTTATTATCGTAATTAATTATATTATTTTTATATGTTTTAATTATTTTTTATAAAAGCTAAGGAACTACTCTTAAGTTTTATTTTGAGTAGTTTCCTTTATAAGCTTTATTCAATTAATTATTTAACTTCTGGTACTTTAGAAGCTTCACTTTTCTTTGGAGATTTGTATCTCTTCTTTTCCCAACTTGCTTCTTGATTTTTTTTTAGCCATTAGATTTCACCTCCATTATGTTATTAGTATTTATAATCTATTTCTAATTATTCCATATACCCTTAATAAATTATTATTTCATAAAAAATAAAGATACTATGTAGAAATTCTTCATTACATAATATCTCTATAATCAAATTTTAATTATTCTTCATCATAAACTTCTAAATACTTAGTCTTTATACCATCTTTTTCCCAACCAAGTATAGAATCTAAACTAACATTTTCAGCTGCCTTAAATATTGATTTTTCAACACCATCAAAATTCTTTTTAAGCTCTTTTATTAATTCTTTAATTTCATATCTCTTATTTCCTATCTTCTCAGCCGAAACCATACATGCACAATTTAAAGGCCAAATTCCTGCATTATTAGTAAATCTCTTTATATACTCTTCTTCTACATAGTAAAGTGGTCTTACAAGCTCCATTCCTTCAAAATTAGCTGCCTTCAATTTAGGAAGCATAGTTTTAAAATTACCTGCATAAAGCACATTTAATAATGTAGTTTCTATAACATCATTATAATGATGTCCTAATGCCAACTTGTTGCATCCAAGTTCTTTTGCTTTACTATATAGTGATCCTCTTCTCATTCTTGCACAAAGATAACATGGATAATCTCTTGCCATCTTATCTACAACTTCGAAAATTTTTCCTTCATATATATGTACTGGTATTCCAAGATGATTACAATTTTCTATAAGTAATTCTTTTATTTGCGGATGATATCCTGGATCCATTGCTATAAACTCTAATTCAAAGTTCATTTGTCCATGTTTTTTAAGCTCTTGGAAACACTTAGCCATAAGTAACGAATCTTTACCACCAGAAATAGCTACTGCAATCTTATCCCCTTCTTCTACAAGGTTATAATCTTTTACCGCTTTTACAAACTTAGTCCAAATATGTTTTCTATATTTTTTAACAAGGCTACGTTCTATTTCTTCTAAAGGCTTTTTTTCTTCAGTAGGAATTAGTCTCTCGCAGCCTTTACCTGCTATACTACTCATTTTATCACCTCATTTAATAATCCCTATCAATTATATCACTTTTTAAACTTATTGTCTTTATATAAATATTGACCTATAGTACATTCTACATTTTCTATTAACTCTATTAATAGGTAGCCTTCTAACACTTATATTTAGTATTTTACTTTAACTAACTTATCAGTTCTTTAACCTTTATATATGGGTTCTTATATCTATTTTTCTTTACTGTACTTTTCCCTATATTTATAGCTTTTTTAGGACATAAATTTATACACGCCATACAATCTGTACAATTACCTTTCCAAGTTGGAATATTATTTTTCATTATAATATTATCTACAGGACATGCCTTTTTACAAATTTCACATCCAATACAGTCATTATTAACATTAAATTTTTTATCCTTATTTTTATATACATTTTTCCAAATAGAATAAAGAATCTTATTTAAACCAAATTTATAATTACATTTTTTTATTTTTCTTTCATTAATTTCATTAATAAAGTCTTTTAGAATTTTCTCATTTTTATCAATTGCTTCAATAGCTCTTTTTTCACTTGGATTTCTACCTGCTCTAATATAGTTAGAAATATATTTTATACATACAAAATTTGATAAAATATTTGTGTCTTTAATAATTTCATTTATATGAACAAAACTACTTTTTGCTTCTCCTCCACCAGATACCCCTACTGCAAAAACATAGGAATTTTTCTTTAACTTCAATTTGCATAAGAAATCTAAAGCTATTATAGGTAAAGAACCACAATGTATTGGATATATAAACCCAACTGCATTATCATCACAAATAAAATCATTGTCTCTTAATGCTTTTGTCATGGATATTAACTCTACATTTTCATTTAATGCTTCTTTTATTTTCTTTGAAACATATAAACTATTTCCAGTTGAAGAAAAGTAATAAATTTTCATAAATAATCCCCTATCCTACTTTGTATAATCTATAAATGATTATATCACGAATAAAATAAATTTCTATTTTACACTTTTAATAACTTGAGGATAATTAAAAACATTATATGGATCATATTGTTTTTTAATCTCTTTTAATCTTTTAATATTTTGCCCATAATATTCTTTTTCGTAATTATCTAGTTCATCTAATGGAAAGTTAACAAAAGATCCTTCTGTTAGTATCTCTATTGATCTAAAATTGCTCTTAACCCATTCCCTATTTATATCAGCATACTTATTTTTTTCCCAAACAGATTGAATTCCCATTATAAACTTAGCATCTCTATAATAGTATGCTGTATCTAATTTATCTACATCAGCAATAGCCCCACCAGCTCCATAAAATGATATTGCAGTATAAACTGCTCCTTCTGCAGGAGCATCTATTATTTCTATAAGTTGTTTTATTTCATCATAATTATAGTCTCTATAAACAAATCTACCTGTTGACTTATACTTTTCATAGTCAGGATGACTGTCCTGAATCCATCTATTACATTCTAATATACTCATATCCTCTATTTTAGTCTCTATTGAACTTGTTATATTTTCTAAAGGATTAAGTATTTCTCTAGCCTCAATAGAATTTCCATAAAATAATCCTGTAAGCTTAACTCCTCTTCCTCTTTCAGGTGAATTATATATTGCAGTCTTTAAATTCATCCTTCTATCTAAATTCTTATATAATTCTTGAAGAACCTCAATAACTTTAATATTATCTTCATTACTAATATTAGGATAATTTATATATATCAAAGTCCCCATTTTTATTTTTTCTTTTAACTTTATAGTCATTGAAGTTATAATCCCAAAATTACATCCTCCGCTTCCCTTGCAAGCCCAAAACAAATCACTATTTGATTGTTCATTAAGAATTAATTTTTTCCCTTCATAATTTATCATTTCAACTTCAATTAAACTATCACATGCTAATCCTAGGAATCTGCTTGAATATCCCCAGCCACCGCCAAGCACAAGCCCTGCTACTCCTACAGTTGGACATCCTCCTCCTGGGAATGCATAATTCCTGCTTCCTAGAGCTTCATATATTTCTCTATTTCTTACTCCACCCCCTATTCTTGCAAAACCATTATTTTCATCTATGTAAATTTCATTCATTTTACTTATATCTATAACAGCTACATCATTACCTGTTGAATATCCTTCATAGCTATGAGCACCTGATCTTACTCTTATTTCTATAGAATTATTTTTTGCCCATAGTATTGCATTAATTACATCTTCCTCATTATTGCAATATATAATCACTAATGGATATTTTTCAATAGCTCTATTCCAAGCTAATCTACTTTCTTCATATTCAAAACTTTCTTTGGTAATTATCTTGCCAGTTAATCCTGAATAATCAACACTTCTCATTTAATCACCTTCTGTAAATTATTTTATATATAAGATGATAACATATCATTCTTTAAAATCAATAAAAAAGAGTTCGAATAAAACTTATTAATTATTATAAATTTGTATAACCCCTTTTACTTAATTATAATTTGAAGCCTATTTTAAAGCCTTTAAAATTACTTATTAACTATTTTTACCTTTTATCCATGATATCTACAAATACTTAACTTTTTTTGAATCATTTTTATTTTTATTTATTTTTTATCACATTTCTACTTTTTTCTACATAACTTAGAACTATAGATACTAAATGAAAGGATGTTAATTTATGTACTATCGTAAAGATAATGATTGTGAAAAATGTAATGATTGTGTAAACGACCCTAGCAAGCTTTATTGTGATATATCTTGTCCAGACACAACTAAAAACTGCCGTGAATCATATAAAGTTTTTAATCCTCCTATATATGCAAAAGCATTTATTGCTCTTCAACCATATGAGAATTTATTTAATATAGAAGATGCATTTGCTGCTGGAACAATATTCAAAGACTTATATAGTCCTTATTGTGCTGTTCAATATATTAAAGGAGGACATAAATAATGAAACGTGAAGACTATCTAGCAAAAATACAAAAATTGCAATTCTTTGTTGTTGATTTAAATTTATATTTAGATAACTTTCCTGAGTGTGAAAAAGCAAGACATGATTATGAAGTAATATCTTGTGAACTAAAAAAAACAATTTGGGAATATGAAAAGCAATATGGCCCATTAACTAACTTTGGTTCTTCTTACTTCCAAGATCCTGAAGCTTGGGTTAATAGTCCATGGCCTTGGGAAAACATGAAAGGAGGAAAAAATTAATGTGGTATTATGTTAAAACATTACAACATCCCGTAAACTTAAAATCAACAGACTTAAAAATGGCTAAAGTTCTTATTACTCAATATGGTGGTCCAGATGGAGAACTTAGTGCTGCACTTAGATATTTAAATCAAAGATTCTCTATGCCTACAAATAAATCTAAAGCATTATTAACCGACATAGGAACAGAAGAAATGGCACACGTAGAAATAATAGCTACAATGGCTCATCAAATTATGGAAAATGCATCAATAGAAGAAATTAAGGCTGCTGGCATGGATGGTCATTATGCTGATCATGGAAAAGCAACTTTCTATACTGATGCTACTGGAAATCCTTGGACTGCTACTTATATCCAAGCTAAAGGTGATGTAATTGCAGATTTGCATGAAAATATGGCAGCTGAACAAAAAGCTAGAGCAACTTATGAATGGCTAATGAACTTAACAGATGATGCTGAAATTAAAAGAATATTAGGATTCTTAAGAGAAAGAGAAGTTGTACACTATCAAAGATTTGGCGAAGCTTTAATGGATGTACAAGATAACACTAAACTTACAGATTTTTGTAAATAAAATAGTGTTAGGACTACCTTAAAAGGTAGTCCCTTATTTTTTATTAAACTCATTCATCAATTAAGGTGTTATACGAGTTCTATCTCTAGGAATAAGTGATGCTTCCCTAACATTTTCTAAATTTAATAATTGAGTTGTAATCCTTTCTAATCCTATTGCTAATCCACCATGTTTTGGCATACCATATCTAAATATATCTGTATAACTTTCATAATCCTTTGGATTTAGTCCCTTATTTTCTATACTTTTTATAAGCATATTATAATCATTAATTCTTTGTCCCCCAGTTGTTATTTCAACACCTTTAAAAAGCAAATCAAAACTTCTAGTTCCTTGCTCTTCAAATGGCATTGTATACATCGGCCTCTTTCTTTTTGGATAATTAGTTAAAAATATAAAATCACACCCATATTTTTCTTTTGCATACTTACATATAAGTTTTTCTCCTTCTGGATCTAAATCTCCTTCTAAATCTCCCTTGCCATATACTTTTTTTAATATTTCTATTGCTTCATTAAGTTCAATTTTCGGTATACTAACATCTATTTTAGGAATATTTACATTTAATATTTTTAAATATTCTTTACCTTTTACTTCTATAGCTTTTAATATAAACTTTATTAAATCTTCCTCTAAATTCATTATATCAAACTCATCATTAATAAATCCTATTTCTAAATCCATGCTTATATATTCATTTAAATGTCTACTTGTATTATGCTGCTCGGCTCTATATACATGTGCTACTTCAAAAACCCTTTCAAATCCAGCTCCCACCATCATTTGCTTATAAAACTGAGGACTTTGCGCAAGATAAGCTGTTTTTTCAAAATATTCTACTTTAAATACTTCTGTTCCACCTTCTGCACCTTCTGCAACTATTTTAGGAGTAAATATTTCTGTAAATCCTTTATTTATTAAAAATTCTCTAAAGCTTTGAACTATTATATTTTGTATTTTGAATATAGAATTAACTTTTTCATGTCTTATACTAATTGCTCTATTGTTTAATATAGTGTCTAAATTTACATCCAACTCTTTTTTGTTTAGTTCTATTGGAAGTTCATGTGCTTCACTTATTATTTCAAAACTCTCAACTAATATTTCAAATGGATTTAATGAATTATTACTTTTCTTAACTATACCAACAATTGATACTACTGATTCAAGCTTTAATGAACTTAAATCAATATTATTATTTTCTATAACACATTGTACCAATCCTGATCTATCTCTTATTAACAAAAAAGTTATTGATTTTAGCCTCCTTACTCTATATAACCAACCTTCTATCTTAATTTCTTTTTCTATAAAATTAGGAATATTTTTTACTAATATTCTTTTCATCTCTATCTTCCTTTCGTAATTTAATACTATTTTTTACTATTTAAAACCTTTATACTTAATTATTTTATTTATTCAAAAAAATAAGCCCCTTGAACAAACTGTCCAAGGGGCGATAAAACTTCGCGGTACCACCCTTTTTTAACTTTATAAATATAAAATTAAGTTCAATTCTAAAACATACGCATAAAGCGGACCCACTTTATAAAAAAACCTCCACTCCATATAGGAGCGAAGGCTATGTTCACGGTACCATCCTAATTTAACTTAATTAAATAATTAAAAAGTTATCTCAATCTATTAACGCTAGAACACGTCTTACCCTACTCAATTTCAAGTAAGCATCTCCAAGATGTCTTTCGATATCAATTTCTCATGAAGCTTCCACCATCCTTCACTCGCTGAAGATACTCTTAAATATCTACTTTTCTTTTCATCGATTTTTTCTTTTTATTTATATTATTCCCTATAAGAGTAAATGTCAATATAAATTACAAAAATTATTAAGAATATATTCAAATCCTTTTACTAATAATAAATTTGGAGGTGATAAGTCATGACTTCAAAAGAATTATTATATATTGAAGACGCTTTAGGACATGAGCAATTTATGGAAACAAAATGCCAAGAAACTGCATCAAAAATTCAAGATGCAGAATTAAAAACTCTAGTAACTCAACTAGAAGCTAAACATAAAGAACTATTTGGAAAATTATATTCATTATTATAAAAGGAGGTTTGTAGTATGGATGATAAAAATTTAATGGAAAACATTTTACTACTTACAAAAGGTGCTGCTGATTTATATTTACATGGAACAATTGAAGCTTCTACTGAAAATATACATCAATCCTTCCATGATTTATTATGCGAAACATTAAAAATACAACATGAAGTTTATAAAAAAATGGAAGCCAAGGGTTGGTATCCTACAGAACAAGTAGATGCTCAAAAGATTCAACAAACAAAGCAAAAGTACACTATGCAATAATATAAAGAAAGATGCTAATTATAATTAGCATCTTTCTTTATATTATTGGAAGTATCTATGAATTAAATTATTCATTATTCTAAATAAATCTAGTTATTTATATTATAATGAACTGCACCAACTAATCCTGCACTATTTTCTAATTCAGCAGCTTCAACCTTTAAATTTTCTCCAAACTTTTGCATGACATGAGATAATACATAGTTTCTAACAGGTTTTATAAATAACTTTTCTTGTTTACTTACTGCTCCCCCAATTATTATAATTTCAGGATTAAAAATATGAGCTAGGCTAACTAGTCCCTTACCTATATCCTCTATCCAATTAATTACAACATACTCTAATTCCTTATTTCCTTTTTCTAATTCATCAAAAATATACTTTCCATTTATCTCATCTTTTGATATAGATAAATTACCTATATCACTATATTTTTCTTTAACATTTTTAATTAATGCTGTCATAGATGCATATTGTTCATAACAACCTATATTTCCACAAGTACATACTTTTCCATTAGAATTTATAGAAAAATGTCCTAGCTCTCCTGCTATTCCTATGTTCCCTAATAATACATTTGAGTTAACTATTATTCCTCCGCCAACTCCTGTACCTATTGTAATACCTATTATATTTTTATAATTCTTTGCTTTACCTATCCATTGTTCTCCAATAACCATACTATTTGCATCATTTATAACTGTAGTTTTTAAATTATATATTTCTTCTAGTTCTTTTTTTATTTCTGTATTACACCAATTTTTAATATTTCCTCCTACACCAACAATAACTCCAGTATTACTATTAACTTGACCAGTTGCAGAAACACCAATACCCATAAGTTCATTTTTATTTATAGAATTATCCTTTAAAAATCTTTCTATTGATTTTTTAACTGTTTCAAATATAGGAGTTTTATAATTATCAAATGCAACCTCATAATTATCTGAAGCTAATATTTTTCCTTTATCTGTTACTAACCCTAACTTTACTGAAGTTCCCCCAATATCAATTCCTAAATACTTCATAATTACCTCTTCTTTATTGCTTCCATAAATCTTGTTGTAATCTCTAAAGGTCTAGTGATAGCACCTCCAACCACTACAGCATAAGCTCCAAGGTCGAACATTTCAACAGCTTGGCTTGGATAATGAATCCTTCCCTCTGCTATAACTGGTATATCTATAGATTCTACTAAATTTTTTACTAATTCGTAGTCTGGCCCATCTAACTTAGGAGTATAACTTGTATATCCACTTAAAGTTGTCCCAACCATATCAACTCCTGCTCTAAAAGCATTAATTCCTTCTTCTAAATTCGATATATCAGCCATTAACAATATATTCGGATACTTTTCTTTTATAGCTTTTATAAATTCCTCTACAGTCCTTCCGTCTTTTCTTTTCCTTAATGTGCAATCAAATGCAATAATATCCGCACCAGCCTTTGCTAAAGAATCAATTTCATCCATAGTAAATGTAATATATGGTTCAAATCCTTCATATGATTTCTTAATTAATCCTATAACAGGTAAATTTGTTTCTTTCTTTATTCCAATAACATCTCTTACTCCATTTGTTCTGATAGCACAAGCTCCTGCTTTTTTTGCTGCTCTTGCCATTAATGGCATCATTGAATCCTCTTCAATATAAAGTGGCTCATCAGGAAGAGCTTGACAAGATACTATTAATCCACCTTTAATCTTTTCCATAATTTCTTCTTTTCTCATAAAAACACCCCTAACTTTTATACTTAACCTGTAATTTTCTATATAACATTTATAATAATTATCAATATCAATCAATATATTTTAATTAACATTATTGAACTGCATAAACTTTAGATTTTCATTTTCAAAAAAGTTATTTAATTCATGCCCATATTTATGGAATATTAAATGTTTCTTTTTACAATTTACATTATTAAAAACCGCATACTGAGTACTTGGTGGACATATGCTATCTAATAAACCTGTTCCAATTAATAAATCACAACTTAATTTGCTTGAAAAATTCACAATATCTATATATGCAAGTTTTTCAAAGACTTCTTTTTCTCTTATGTGCATTGGATCAAACCATCTAAAATAATATCTAATTCCTTCATATGCATTTACATCTAAGTCCATATCCCAAACCCTTTTAAAATCAGCTAAAAATGGATATTGCAAAGAACACTTATTTATATTTTTATTTAAGGCAGCTACTACTAAGGCAAGTGCAGCTCCTTGGCCTTTTCCAAATGATATTATTTTGCTTATATCAGTTTTCTCAAATTTTTCTATTATCCTAGATAATATATAAGCATCCAAATATACTTTTCTATAGTACATATCTTTAAGCTCTCCATCTAAACCATTAATTACATGTCCACACACAGTAGAGCCTTTTATTCCACCAATATCTTGACTTTTTCCACCTTGTCCTCTACAATCCATAGCAACTACTGAGTATCCAATTGCCACGTATCTACTCAAGTGATACCAGCCTTTGCTTGCTTCTTTATAATCATGAAATTCTAATACTATTGGAAATTTCTTTTTGCTTGATGGACAAATATATTTTGCATAAATTTCAGCTCCATCTATACCATTAAAATAAATTTCATAATATTCAGCTTGTTTATTTTTAAACTCTTTTTTTACCATCCTATATTTTAAATTTTCTTCAGTAATACTATTTATTTCTCTATCCCAAAAATTATCAAAGTCATTTGGCTTTATACTACTTCCTAAATACGCCTCCATTTCCTTTATTGGCATATCCATCATCGACATATCATTTTCCCTCCTTTAAGAAAAAGTCTATTAACATATCATCAAATGCACTTATTTCTTCATGTGTATAATCTGGGAAAATAATATGTTTCTTTTTAGAAGTTATATTATTATATACAGCAAACTGAGTTGATGGAGGACAAATATTATCCATAAGTCCTGTCCCAAATAAGACTTCTGATTTTAATCTATGAGAAAAATTATGTACATCTATATACCCAAGCTTCTCAAATACTTCATCTTCCTTTTCTCCCATAGTATTAAACCATCTTGAATAATATCTTAATCCTTCATATGCTACTAAATCTAAATCCATATCATATACTCTTTTATAATCTGAAAGAAATGGATATAATGCCGCACATCTTTTTATAATTGGATTTAAAGATGAACATACTAATGCTATTCCAGCTCCTTGACTTGCTCCATTAGCATATATTCTATTTGAGTCAATATCTTCTAATTCTTGAGCAATTCTACATAATATTGAAGCATTTTGAAACAACCTAACGTAATACATATCTTTAGTATTGCCATCTAATCCTGAAATGATATGTCCAGAAACTGTAGCCCCCTTATAGCCTCCAATATCTTCACCTTTCCCCCCTTGCCCAGGGCAATCCATAGCTAAAACTGCACATCCCATACCTGCAAATGAAGACTGTTCAAACCATCCCCTACTTGCTCCTGGATAACCATGAAACTGTAATATTAATGGTATTTTGTAATCTAATTTAGGTTTAATATATTTAGCATATACTTTTTCACCATTTATGCCTTTAAACCACAAATCATAATAATCACATGAACTAAATCCCTCAATTTCACTACAAGTGAGATAATAGTCTAAATGATGATTATATACTTCCTCCATCCTATTATCCCAAAATAAATCGAAATCTTTTGGTATGGGATTCGTACCTTTATATTTTCTAAGTTTTTCTAATGGCATATCTACTACAGGCATTTTGTCACTCCCCTTGAAAATAGACTTTAATATCATTATCAAATTCTACATTTATTCTTCTATCCATTTTTTCATTTATAGTTGGATAATCACTTCTATAATGTGAACCTCTACTTTCCTTTCTAAGATCAATTGCCTTTAATATTGATTTAGCAAGTAAAATATTAGATTCTAGCCTATATGAATATTTTATATTTTTCATATTTATATCTTCTTTATATATAAAATTTTTAGATATATTATTTATCTTTGAAAGTGCTTCATCAACCCCCATTTGATTTTTTTCTATCATTGCATTTTTAAACATAATATCTTGAACTTCCTCAATATGCTTATTTGCTTTATCTATTTCATAAAGTTCAAACTCTATTTCTTCCACACAAATATCTTTTTTATCTTTTGCATGTTCAGCAGCACTTTCACCTGAAATTTTTCCGAATACAAGTCCATTAGCTGTAGATAAACCTCCTATTCTATCCGCACCATGCATTCCACCTGTACATTCTCCTGCTGCAAACAATCCTTTTATTTTTGTTTCAGCTTTTTCATTTATGCTAATACCTCCATTAGCCGCATGAAAAAACATTCCTACATTTATTTCATCATCTATTGTCAGATGTTTATTTTCTTCTAACCAATTAAAATATAATCTTATAAACTCTGGCATATTATATTTTAATTCTTCATTATATTTAATAGTCACACCATTTTTATTTCTTAAAAATTCTTTAAATATAGAATAATCAATATCTCTAGAAATTAATCTTGAAGTAAATGGACCGTAAGTTGATCTCATATCAAGTTTTTCTTTTAAATTATAAATACCCTTGAATACATCTACTCCTTCCCCATCTTTAGCCTCTATATATTTAAATGTTTTTTCATTAAATATTGTTTTATAACATGGCTTAATATATCCTGGCATCATCTGCATAAATTCTATATTGTTTAATGTGCAACCAGATTTTAATGCTAATGCTTGTCCTTGCCCTGTAATATCATTAGTATTTAATCTATGTTTAAATAATCCTCCTACTCCACCACTTGCAATAACTATTGATTTACACTTAATAAATTCTAGTTTATTTAATTTATTAACAAGAACTACCCCTACTACATTACCATTTTGTTTCACTATATCTATAACTTCTGAGAAAGGATATTTTATTACCTTATTTGCTTTTAATTTCTTTCCAAAGACTTCTTTTGCACTACTAAATAAAATTCCATTCCAATTTCTTTTTTTATGATCAAAACACGGGATAAATTCTTTCTCACCTTCATTATCTGCTTGCTTTAATTTAATTCCCATATCCTTCAGTTCTTTTATACATGGATTTATATTCTTCACAAATGTTTTTACTAAATTTCTTTCTACAACATTACAACCAACTTCAATGATTGTTTTAATTAAATCATCTTCATCATTTTTGTCTGTTGGACTAATTAAACCTAATCCCCATGTACCAGGATAAAAACTTGAACCCGAAAATATATTAACACTACTTGAAAGTATTACTTTGCATCCTTTATTTGATGCTTGGATTGCAGACATTACTCCTGCAATCCCAGCTCCAATTACAAATACATCACAATCAGTACTCTTTCTTAACTTTACTTTATATTTCATCTAAGAACTCAACCCCTGTTATATTGTAGGTTTCTTTTAATTTCTTATATCCTTCTCTAAACTCTATTTCTTCTTTTTCTGTTAAATTTTCAAATGGACTACGACAATATCCTGCATTTATTCCTCTCCATCTTAATACAGCTTTCATCCCTGCATAAAATGATGGTAGTTTTAGTGAATACATTATTATCTCTACTGCTTGACGTTGAAGTTTTTGCGCTTCATCTATATTTTTACTATCTACAGCTTTTTTAATATCAATAAATAATTCTGGCATTATATTATAAAATGAACCTATTATTCCATCTGCACCTGCTAAAAGTCCTGACATAGCCATTTCATCTGCACCTGAATAAACTAAAAAATCTTCTCCTAATTCATCTTTTATTTGTGTTATTTCATAATGAGATAAAGCAGTATATTTTATTCCTTTAACATTCTCTATTGATGCTAACTTCTTTATAGTATTCATTCCTAGTAATCCTGCTAAAGGTACGTTGTAAACTATCATTGGAAGATTACATGAATTTGCAATTTCTTCATAATACTTAACTATTTGATTTTCGTTAAATTTCCAATAAAATGGTGGAACACTAGATATTCCATCAGCACCTGCTACTTCTGCATGTTTTGCTAAATCAATGGATAATCTTGTCCCTATTGCTCCAACATGAACTACAACTGGTACTCTTCCCTTATTTTCATCTATAACTATTTCAACAACTCTTTTTCTTTCTTCACTATTCATAGTAAAGCCTTCTCCAGTTGATCCTGTAAGATATAGCCCGTCTACTCCTTTATTAATTAAATATGATACTAATTGTCTCATTCCTACTTCATCTATATCTTCATTTTTATCAAAAACTGTTAATACTGCTGGAATTACTCCCTTAAAATCTTTAATATCAAACTTACTCATTATTATTCTCCTTTATATTCATTTCTGCTAAGTGACAGGCAACATAATGCTCTTCCCCATCAACTATATGCTTTTTTAATAATGGTCTTTCTTTTTTACAAATATCCATACATTTTCTACATCTTGGATGAAAGTTGCATCCTTCTGGTGGATTCACTGGACTTGGCACATCCCCTTCTAATACTATTCTTTTTCTTTTATGATCTAAATCAGCTATTGGAATTGCTGACAATAACGCTTCAGTATAAGGATGTAAATTATTTGAGAAAATTTGAGATGTTTCTGCAAGTTCAACTATTCGTCCTAAATACATTACAGCAATTCTATCACTTATATATTCCACTACACTTAAATCATGTGTTATAAATATATATGTTAAATTTCTTTCTTCTTTGATCTTCTTTAATAAATTTAATACTTGTGCCTGTATTGAAACATCTAAAGCTGATACAGATTCATCGCAAATAACTAGTTCTGGATTAACACAAAGTGCCCTTGCTATACCAATTCTTTGTCTTTGTCCACCTGAAAACTCATGTGGATATCTATCCATATATTCTCTTCTCATATTTACAGCTTCTAATATATCCCCAATTATCATTCTTCTATCTTTTTTATCCTTTACCCCAAATTTCTTTAAAGGATCTGACAAAGATTGATAAATTGTAAATGCAGGATTTAAAGATGAATGTGGATCTTGAAAGACTATTTGCATCTTTCTACGTGCTAAATCCATTTCTTTAGTATTTAATTTTCTTAAATCTTTTTTACCTACATCTCTTTTAAAATCATAGATCATTTCTCCTCCAGTTGGCTTAACTAATTGAAGAATAGATTTACCAAGTGTAGTTTTACCGCATCCAGATTCCCCTACTAATCCAAGAGTCTCACCTCTATAAACAGTTAAATCAATATCATTTACTGCTTTAACAAATTTAGTAGGTTTCTTTAGCATACCAGCCTTTATTGGAAAGTATGTTTGTGCACCTTTTAACTCTAATAAAACTTCTTTATTTTCCACTTGATATCACCTCTTTTTCATTTAAATTATTTTTAATCACAATATTATGATTAAAACAACGTACCATATGAGTTTCACCTATAACCTCTTCACTTGGCATTTCATTGCATTTTTCACAAGCATAATTGCATCTTGGTGCAAACTGACATCCAATAGGTCTATCATATGGATCAGGTGTTGAACCTTTTATAGGATTAAGATCCTGATCTTTTCCTTTTCCTAGTATAGGAATTGACTTTAAAAGAGCTTCAGTATATGGATGTGCTGGAGTTTTTAAAACTTCTTCAACTGAACCACTTTCAATTATATTTCCCATATACATAACAGCAACCTCATCTGCAAGTTCACTAACAACTCCCATATCATGAGTTATAAGTAATATTGCTGTATCATTTTCTTTTTTTAGCTTATCCATAAGCTCAAATATCTGAGCTTGAATTGTAACATCTAAAGCTGTTGTTGGTTCATCTGCAATTAAAACTTTAGGACTACAACTCATCGCCATTGCAATCATAGCTCTTTGCCTCATTCCACCTGAAAACTGATGGGGATACTCATTTATTCTTTGTTCTGGAAATGGTATTCCCATGTCTTTAAGTAAATTTAAAGTTCTCTCTTTAGCATCTTTTTTAGATACCTTTTCATGACATAATATATTTTCAGTTATTTGATAACCAACTGTATAAACAGGATTTAATGCTGTCATTGGGTCTTGGAATATCATAGCTATATCCTTGCCTCTTAGATTTCTCATTTCTTTACCATTTCTAGGTAGCTTGTCTATTCTTATATCACCTTTGTCTCCATGATATATTATTTCACCTTCTTCTATCCTAGATAGTTTTGGTAATAACTGCATTATTGATGATGCAGTTACACTTTTTCCACAACCTGATTCTCCAACAACACAAAGTGTTTTTCCCTTTTTTATTTTAAATGAAACTCCATTTATTGCTTTATTACATCTTTGATTTGTATAAAAGTAAGTCTTTAAATTATTAACAGTAATTATAGGTCTATCCTTCATATTTCTTCCTCCTTAACCTTGTTGTGTTGGATCTGTTGTATCACGAAGACCATCTCCGACGAAGTTAATACTCATAACAAATAAAGAAATTACTATACCTACTGGTAACCATAACCACCAGTTATTTTGTAATGTAAACATATCTTGAGATGCATTTAAAATATTTCCCCAAGTTGCAATTTCAAGAGGTACTCCAAGTCCTAAAAAGCTTAGTGAAGCTTCTTCTAATATAAACATTGCTGTACTTAAAGTTATATTTACAACAATTGGTCCTATTGCATTAGGTAACATATGTTTATAGCAAATTATAAAATCATTTAATCCAAAGGATTTAAGTGACTGTACATACTCCTCTTCCCTAATTGAAAGAATCTTTGCACGAGCCATACGATAAACGCTACCCCATCCTGTTAAAATAAATATTATTATAAGATTAGTTAGACTTTGTCCTAATATTGATACTAGCATTAATACTAATACTAATTGAGGGAATGACATAAAAACTTCTGATAAACGTAAAACTATCCTATCAAACCAGCCTCCTTTATATCCTCCATAACATCCAAGTAAAACTCCAATAACTGCACATCCTAGTGCACTACCTAATCCTATTAAAATTGATATTCTTCCACCATATAATACTCTTGAAAATACATCTCTTCCTACTTTATCTGTACCAAATAAATGCTCTGATGATGGTGACCTTAAAACATTATTCATATCAACAGCTAGGGGATCATATTTAGTTAAAAGCGGAGCAAATATCGCTGATAGTAAAATTATAGAAAATATAATTATTCCAATTACTGCAAGCTTATTATTCATAAGCTTTCTTAATGAACGATTTACATTTTTCTTCCCTAAAGCTCCAGACTCCTCTAATTCCTTTATCTTATCTAACTTACGATCAAATCTACTTCTTTTAATTCTTACCTCTGCCATACTATCCTCCTAATCTAACTTAACACGTGGGTCAAGTAAAGCCGTTAATACATCAACTAAAAAGCTTGAAACTAATACTGCTGTAACTGTAAGTAAAGCTATCATCATAACTAATGGATAATTTTGAGCACGAACTGCAGTTGCAAATGCACTTCCTATACCCGGCCATCTAAATATTGTCTCTATTACTACTGCACCACCAATTAAAGTTGGTAATCTGAAGCCAATTAAAACAATAACGGGTGTTAATGCAACTCTGAATCCATGTACTAAATTTACCCTCCACTCTGGCAACCCCTTACTCCTAGCTGTTCTTATATATTCTTTGTTCATAGTATCAAGCATACTTGAACGCGCATATCTCATTACTCCTGCTGTAAGTGAAATTCCCAATACAAGTGCTGGCAATATTAAATATTCATATCTATCTATAAATGCTGTTTTTCCTGGCATCATACGCCCACCTACAGGTAACCACCCTAAATTTAAAGAAAAAATTAATATACAAACCATTCCAAAGAAAAATTGTGGTATTGATACTCCAATCATACCTGCAACTGTTAATAAATTTTCTGAGAAAGTTCCACGACGTATTGCACTAAATAATCCTAAAAGACTTCCAAGAATAGTTGAAATAAGTAAAGCTGCAATAGCTAATTCTAAAGTAGCTGGTAACAAATCTTTTATTATATTTATTATAGGAACTCCACTTGATACACTATATCCAAAGTTTCCTCTTAGTATTTCTCCAAGCCACCTAAAATAACGCAATATAAAAGGGTCATTTAATCCATAAGCTGCACGTATTTCATCTAACTTAGCTGGATCCATATTTGACAATAATTCAGGACTTATCATATGTGATACTGCATCTCCTGGAGTTAACTCAAGTCCTAAATAAATTATAAATGTTATAAGTAAAAGCATAGGAATTAATCCTAATATTTTTTTAATTATGAACTTTACCATAATGTCCCCCCTAATTTGAAATTTAGGGACTGCCATATGCAATCCCTAAATTTAATTATTTAAACTACATTAGTTTATCTTCCAGTTTTGAATATTCCAATCATAGTTGAATTGAGGATTACCATATTTCTCAATGCCAGTTTCAATTCTATTGCTTTCGATTAAGAATATAGGTTGATAATATAATGGGATTGAGAATAAATTTTCATTTTCGTATTTTTGTAATTCAAAATATGCTTTCTTTTGATCTTCTGGATTCATTGATGAATTTGTTGCATCTATTAATTTATTTAATGTTTCATCTGCTGGAGTATGTGAATTCGAAGGTGAGCCTGTCTTATATCTGTCATAATATTCATGCATTGAAAGAGCTGCATTAGCTGCATAAGCCATATCCCATTCTACAGCACTTGGACCATTTACTTGATCATCAGGTGCCTTCCAAAGAATAGTTGCTAAATCTCCTTCAACTAATCTAAAGTTCATTTTTATTCCTACATCTTTTAAGAATGATTGAATTGAAGTCATTAAATCTACTGTTAATTGATCTGTATAATAATAAACAACGTCTAATGTGTAATTTGGATCCCAATTAGCTTCTGCTAATAATTGCTTAGCTTTTTCTGGGTTAAAATCATAATTATTTAAGCCTTCTACCTTATCTGCTCCATTTGGAGTTAAGCTATTTGCTGGAATTATAGTATCGTCAAATAAATTTTGTCCAATAGTTTTCATGTCTATTGCATATTTAATTGCTTGACGTACCTTTGGATTTGCTAACGGAGATTTTGTTCCATCAGCCTTATTAAATTTATTTACATAAAATAAACGAGTGTATCTTACATCTACTTGAGTTAATTTTACATTACTTGAATCTTTTAAAGCCTTAACATCGGCTACGCTCTTTGTATATCCATAATCTAATAATCCTGATTTAACATTATTAACTAAGTTAGGATCACTATCTCCTGGGCTAGGTGTTAAATGAATTGTATAATTAGCAACACCATCATAATATTTGTCAAATGGTACTAATGTTGTATAATCATTCATTTTAACTTCTTCTACTTTAAATGGTCCTGAACCAATTGGATTTTGGAAGTATTCTGCTTGTTGGAACTTTAATGGATCTACTCCTTCAAAATATTTTTCTGGTAATGGGGCAAATTGTGTAAATGTTAACAATGCATCTGGTGCAACTTTATCAAAAGTAATAGTTATTTTATTTCCGTCAATTACAATTCCTGAAAGTTCTTGTGCTTTTCCAGCTAAGTAATCCTCGCTACCTTTTATAGCTTTGAATGTATTTAAAAATACAGGATTAGCAACTGCTGTTTTCATGGAATATTCTATACTCCATTTTATGTCTTGCGAAGTTATCTTTTCTCCATCATGCCAATATATATCGTCTCTTAAATCAAATACTAATTCCGTTCCGTCATCACTAAGCTTGTACTCTTTTGCTAGTTCTCCTTTAGATGGTTTCAAGTCTGCATCTGCTTCAATCAAATGATCATATAATACCTTCGAATAAGTATATGATCCTGGATTTAACCATGGTGTTTCAAAAAACTCTACCGGCCCACCATTAGAATACATAATTTTTTGTTCGCTTTCGTTAGAAGCTCCACTTTTGTTACCACCACACGCAACTAAAGATAATGACATTACAGCAGCAATAACACAGCTAATAACTTTTTTCATTCTTTTCCCTCCATCTCTTTACCCTATTAAATTATCAAAATAAAATTTTCACTCCATTTTCGGTTTGATTTTTGGAGTTTAACTTCACTTATACTTTGATTATATCACCAGAAAATTCCATTGTAAACGTTATTTAATCCATTTAATACTATTTATGGATTTTACTATTTAATTAGTATATTTTTAATAATTCGTTAAAATATTCTGAATTTTCTTTTTGTTTTTAATAAATTTGATTCTAAATCATAATTTCAATAATAAATTATTGTATAATGATAATGAAAATATTATAAAGATGAGGGTGAATTTATGATAGTTGGAAAGTTAAAAGATTTAAACCGTTATAAGGGATTAAACCAAAATTTGGACAAAGCTATTGACTACATATACTCTGCCAATCTATATGACTTAAAGCTTGGCAAAAATTATATTGATAATGAAAATATATTTATTAATCGATTTAACTATATTGGTCAAAAAGAATTTGATTGTTTTTTTGAAGGTCATAAAAATTATTTAGACATACACATTATCCTAAACGGTAAAGAAAAATTAGGTTATTCCGATATTTCAGAACTAAATCAGGTATCCAAATACGACTTAGAAAATGACTTTATAAAATTTGAAGGACCTATAAAAAATTATATAGACCTAAAAGTTGGTGACTTTGTAATAACTTTTCCTGAGGACATTCATATGCCTAAAATTTCAATTAATGATGAAACTATAGAAAAAATAGTTTGTAAAGTTCTAGTTTAAAATTATTATAAAAATAAAAAGCATATTTAAAGCCTATATAGACCTAAAATATGCTTTTTATGTTGCAGATTTATCAATTAGTAACTCAGCTGTTTTTTCTTTCAAGCTTAATACACTTTCTTTATTTAGTAAAGCATAACCTGTACACAATAAATCTATTATATAAAGCTGTGATATTTTGCTTATTAGTGATCCACCATCTAACAAATTTTCCTTTCCTGCTGTTAATAAAACACAATCTGCTATTTGTGCAACAGGTGATAGTGCATAATTTGTTATCGCTATAATTTTTGCTTTTTGCTTTTTAGCTACCTTTAAAGATTCTATTATATCTTTAGTATATCCTGATAAACTAAGTGCAATTATTACATCATTTTCATCACAAACAGATGAATACATAAGTTGAAAATGACTATCTGTAATAGAAAGACCTGTTTTCCCCATTCTTATAAATCTACTTTGTGCTTCATATGCAGCTAAACCCGATGCCCCTACACCATAAAAGAATAATCTATTAGAACTTTGAATGAATTCAATTGCCATCCTTAATTGATTGGAATCTAATACATTTTTTGTATTTTGAATCGTATTTGTCATATTGGCTGCAATAGAGTCTATATAATTTTCATGATATGTTTCATTCACAGGCTCGTCATCTTTTGCTATTTGAAGCTTTAAATCCTGAAATCCACTAAATCCTATCTTTCTTACAAATCTTAATATAGTTGCTTCTCCCACCTTAATCTTTTTAGATATCTCTAGAAGTGTTTCATAAATTATATTACCTTTTTCTTGTAAAATATAATCTGCAACCTTTCTCTCAGATTTACTTAATGATGGATAACAAGATTCTATCATTGCTATATACCTGATAATAACACCACTTTCCTTTTATATTATTATAAAACAATTAATATTCTCATTACTAATTATTCCTAAAATTTATATATTAGCTACTTATTAATTTAATATACATTATATAACTTTCTATTTTATAACTCAATATTGTATTTTTAGTTCTATATATCTATAAATTTTCAAGTTATCCTATTATAAAAAATATATATTTATATCAAATCCTCTATATTATTACTGTATTTAATATATTATTTTCTTTCAAAACTTATAAACCTACTTCCTTGAAATGAAAGGATTCCTCTATCCCCTTCTGCTAATAATCCATATTCCCTTCCTGATAATTTCAATTCAATTCTTTCTCCGTTAGAAAATTCAAAGGTTACATAATATTTTGTAGAAGATGTTGACATAGAATCATGATGATTATGATGCGATACTGACGCTCTTTTAGATACAATCAATGCTTCAACTGGTATAATTGGTTGTTTATTATTATTACTCCATTCTTTTACATTCTTAACTATTGTAAATATAAAAAGGCAAAAAAAAGCTATAAAAAATAGTGGGAAAATAAATGAAAACAAATTAAATCCATACATGATAAATAACTCCTCCTGTTTTATACTTTTATTACTATAATTGTATAAAATTATTTAAGTATATACAACATAAACCTATCATTAATCCTTATTGTAAGGTAGTAAAATACCACTAGTACTTTGCATTCTAGTGGTATCAAAATTAATCCATTGTGTTTTCTTTATGGCCGCATTCTTCACATTTATAATATTTCTTTCCATATTGATTATTATCATATGCATAATCAAATTCCTTCATAACTTCGCCACAAATAGGGCAAATTTTATTTTCATTATTTTTCAATAGGTTCCCTCCTATAACTTATTAAAATATAAGTATTTATTTTCATAATAAATTATTATATACACATATAATAATTTATTGGTTAAAAATAATTTTAATTTACATATATTTAATATATTATATAACTTTTTATTTATTTCTTTATTATTTATATATATGTATATTTAAATTATACAAATTATGGATTATAATAAATATAAATTCTATTTAAGGAGGTTATTAATATATCTAAATTATTTAAAAATAAAGCTATTATTACCATAATAATTATTGTACTTTTAGTTATCATAGCTGTATCATCATTTTTTTATTATAAAGAACGTTCATCTGGTAACATAAACGCTAAATCAAATATATCTGAAATTGAAAAAATAAATGAAGAAATTTCAAAGGAAGAAAATAATGAAATAAAGGAAGATGAATATTATCCTGTTGAAAAAATTTATGACATACTTCACAGAATGAGTAACACAAAAATAATTGCAGAAGATAATCAAATTTGGGGCAGAATATCTATGGACCCTGAATATATTATATCCTTAAAAAGGCTAATAGAAAAAGTAGATTATGAGGATAAAGATTATATGTTAGAAGTTCTTACTAGATGGGAAAATAACGATTTTTCAAATGCTGTAGAAGAACATAATTACTTTTGGAAAAAGCTTGGTGGAACTATCGGAAAAGCAACTTCTGTAAAAGAATAGAACATCTTTATACATTTATTTATAAAAATAGTACAAGCTACTCAATGATATGCTCCCATTATAGTAGACAGTTAAAATAATAAAACTGTTCTATAATGGGAGGATTTTTTTATGTCAAGAAAATCAAAAGTATCAACCGAAATAAAAGTCCAAGCTGTTGAAGATTATTTAAGAGATATAAAAAGTTTATCTGAAATAAGTAATGAACTAAATATCTACAAAAGTGCTATTTCAGCTTGGGTCCGTAAATATAAAACCTTTGGGAAAGAAGGTTTATTAAACAAAGGATATAATACATCCTATTCTGCTCAACTTAAAACTCAAGCCG